>CAXBCR010000004.1:0-198675 GCA_963974475.1 uncultured Flavobacteriales bacterium | reverse complement strand
TCGAACCTAGACTCTTCTGTACCAAAAACAGACGTGTTGCCAGTTACACCATGGGACAATTTATAATGTCTAAACGACATTTCCTGTAAAGGACTGCAAAAGTATAATAAATTTGAATTTCAAAAAGTTTTTTTTGCATTTTATGCAATTACTTTTCTGATTTTTTTCGGCCTACATTTGCAGCCATGAACATGTCGCTTATTCATAGAGCTCCGCGTATTTTAAAACCAATTAGTTCTCAGTTGATTTGGGAGATTGAATCCAAAGGCTCCGACATATACCTCACTTTTGATGACGGACCTCACCCGGAGATTACCCCTTGGGTATTAAATGAATTGGATAAGCACAATGCGAAAGCCACTTTTTTTTTGGTAGGAGAAAATGCACAACGCTATCCCGACATTGTTAAACTGATTATTGAAAAAGGACACCATATTGGCAATCATACTTTTAATCATATTCAAGGTTGGAATACATCTGCCTATAAATATTATAGGAATACGCTAAAATGCGAACAACATTTTTCATCTTCCCTATTCAGACCTCCTTATGGAAGAATTACTCGGGCGCAATATCATCGACTAGCTAAAAGGTACCGCATCATTATGTGGAGCGTGCTTAGTGGTGATTACGACCGAAAATTATTGCCGGCCAAAATAATAAAGGGCGTTATTCATCATACTGTGCCGGGTTCGGTCATTGTGTTTCATGATAGCGTAAAGGCAGAAAAAAACCTCAAAGAATCGCTTCCCGAGGTTTTAAATCAGTTATCAGCCAAAGGCTTTATCTCTAAAAGCATTCCGTATCAGCTTCAAAATAGTACCGAAGTACGTGGGCAAGGAAATGCTTAGCTATTTCGTTATACGTGCTTATTTACCTCTGTGCGTAAATTCTCAATAGGCACTACACCCGATTGACGCCACATTAGATTTCCTTCTTTAAAAATCATTAGGGTAGGCACGCCTCTTATTTGATATTTGGACGCTATTTCCGGATTTTTATCCACGTCAATCTTTATCAATTTCACTTTGTCGCCCATTTCCTCTTTTAAGGATTTGAGAATGGGAGATACCGTTTTACACGGCCCACACCACTCGGCATGAAAATCGATTAATACAGGAATCTCACTTTTAATTATTGAACCAAAACTTGCCATATCAATTACTTTTTATTTCTCATTAAAACTTCTGTAATTATCCCTTCAAATAGGTTGCCAAATAGCCCTTCGGCTGCCATACTGCCATATCAATGACTGGTTATGACGTATCCTTGGGTAATGAATGGGTAAATGGGTGATTTTTCATTTTAGAACTGAAAATGCCTAGTCAATTCTAACCTTTTTCACTTCTTCATTCCTTGTTCGGTATTCAGCGTTCATTATTCAAGTTGAATTTCGAACAAAGATTGGCGAGGTTTTTCTTGTCTGCTATTTTACAGATTTGTAGCCTTTTTCGGACCAGGCAATAAACCCACCTTCCACATTTCTAACATCTGTAAAGCCCATATTTACCAGTTGTTTACTAGCGTTTTGACTACGATGTCCTGATCTACAGTAAACGTATATGGTTTTGGTTTTGTCCAATTCTTTGGCTTGTTGGGTAAATGTGGCACCGTTTACATCTATATTCAGTGCGTTTGCAACATAGCCTTGACTTACTTCTTGGGGTGTTCTTACATCCAAAACAAGGATGTTTTTTTCACTCGCTATGGCTGTATTTAAATCGGACACGCTTACGTTACTAAACGATCCAGCTACTTGTTGACCAGCGGAAGTATTGCTCTCACCCGACTGACAGGAAACCGCAATTACATTAAATGATAATGCAAATAAAACCGCGATTTTAAGGAGGTGAGTTTGGAATAATTTCATGTTATTTTCTTTTAGGTAATTCAATAAAATTATGAGAAATATCGTTCTCATTTTTCTTCATTTGGGTAGGTGCACAGTCCGTATTTCCAAATCCACAACCTGTATTAAAAGCTGCTTGGTAAATTAAAAATGTTCCCATCAAAGCCACTAAGCCCGACTGTTTCGCATAGGCATCCATCAAAAAAGCGATTCCTAGGCCTAAACGAATCCATCTTCCTTTACCCCAAGGGGTTTTTATAATCGTGTTAATCACATTCATTGCATTCCTCTATATAATCAAGCAATTTATTGAACTTATCATTTTTAATCTTGTAGAATATTTGCTTTCCTTTTTTTTCGGAAGCCAATATATTTTTGTCCTTCAAAATCTTTAAATGTTGCGAAGCTACGGCTTGTTCTACTTCAATTTGCTCGTAAATATCCGTTACACAAAGCTTATCTCCATTTCTGAGCACTTCCATTATGGCTAATCGAATAGGATGAGCTATCCCTTTTAAAAGATTGGTTGCTGCGTTTACTTTTTCTAAGTCTATCAATTTTGGAGAATTTAAGATTACAAATATATGAATAATTATATACGTAATTGAAGGGTGCGATTGGAAACAAAAAAGCTGGGTAATGACACCCAGCTTTTTTGTTATTGTTGTTTAGATCTGCGATCTATATTAGTTGGTTTCCTAAATCGAATGGCCACCATAAGTTCATGCGAACCAGATGTTGCGGTTCGAAGCCCGGAGGTAGTCATATCATAGGCATACCCAAATACTAAACTCTCATTGACAGTAAAACCAGCCATCATCACGATGGCATCATCCATTCGGTAAGAACCGCCAATCCAAAGCATATCTTTATAGGTAACGCGTAAATTCCCTTCAAATGCCATTGGAATAGGACTCACCCATTTCATTAACACTGCTGGTTCGATGACGTAATCATTGCCTATTCTAAACTTATAACCCGCATAGGCAAAAACGTGACGCGCTAATACCGATTCCGTTTTTCTATAATTATCAAAATATTGCAACTTATTACCAATTATCTGAGGCATTGAAACCCCTACGTAAAAGTCTTTCGAATACAAATGAAATCCTGCTCCAGCATCAGGCACAAAAACGGATTGTAGCTGACCACTCAACGCAATGTCGCCCGGATTTTTCAGGTTAATTTGTGCCCCATCGGTAACATATTGCAGTCCACCAAAGCTTAATCCCATACCCAAATTAATGGATTTAGAAATTTTTAATTTGTAGGCGTAATTGAATGAAAAACCTGTTCTACGCGTAGGTCCGGTAATATCTACATAGATTTTACCCCCTAGACCCATTTTGTAATTACTGATAGGTCCATTGGCACTCAACACATGCGTTCTGGGAGCATCGGTTACTCCTACCCATTGCAATCTATTGGTTACTTGTGCTTCCCAATAATCTTCTGTACCCGTTGCTCCGGGATTTAACAGCGATTTATTAAAGAAAAACTGAGAGTATTGCGGTAGTTGTTGAGCTGCACCTGTTAAGGAAGCTAAAACAATCGCTACTATTAAATGTATCTTTTTCATATCTCTTGTTTTATCTAATGATTGTTACTGGTCCACTGATTGGCTCAGGAAAATCACTACTCTTCACGTCAATTACGTAATAATAGGTTCCTACCGGAACGGGTTCTCCGTTATACACACCATCCCAAGGAGTTTTATATCCATCGGTAGATTTGTATAATAAATCGCCCCATCGGTTATATACTTCCACCGTTGCGGATGGATATTTTTCTAAGAAATCTAATTCCCAAAGGTCATTATCTCCATCGCCATTTGGTGTGAAACCCGAAACAATATTAAGTTTCTTGGTGGTTACAATCATCACGGTATCGGTATTAGAACAACCTAAGATGTTTGTTACCTTCACTTGATAAATGGTAGTTTCCGTTGGGGTAGCTATTGGATTTGCTACCGTTGGATTAGATATTGTGGCATCTGGTGTCCATTCAAAAGTACTTCCTCCCCAAGTGGTGGTTGGATTACCTCCTAAGGTAACTTCCTGTCCAATCACAATGGTTTGACTAATACCTGCATCCACATCTGGAATTTGACCTGGAGCTACATAACCCGTATCAGTTGCAGAACAACCTCCTGAAACTATTCCAACTACATAATAAGTCGTGTCTGAAGGAACAGGAACAACTAATGTAGAATCATTTCCTATAACTCCTCCACCGGTGTTATACCATTGATACGTTACGGTATCATTCGCACCTGTAACCACTGGTTTTAATGTAACAGTACCCGAACCATCACACACAAATTGATTGTTTAAAGCGACCGAAATAGAATTTATTGCTTTCACGGTAGCACTATCCGATTGTGCACATCCATTGGCATCGGTAACGGTAACATAGTACGTACCGGTAAACAAGAACGTCACATTTTGATTGGAAGCAGTAAATCCGTTTGGACCTGTCCAACTAAACGTATACGGAGTTGAACCTCCAGCTACGATAATTTGAATACTTCCATCATTTGTGTTTTCACAATTTGCATCGAACACGGTATCTACCGCTAACGTCATGGCTAATCCATCTACAATGGTTACTGAATCAATTCCCGAACAACCTAATGTATTTGTAACTGTAACAATATAGGTTCCGGCACATAGTCCATTAATTTGAGCCGTGCTACCTCCATTTGACCAAGCATAGGTCAAGGTTCCTCCACCTGCCACAATGGCTTCCGCGGTTCCATCACAAAGGCCTCCACAATTGGTGTTATTGGTAGAATTCATAGTCAATGTTAATCCTGGCATTTGGTTTACCGTAATGGTATCCACGGTGGTACAACCTCCAGCGGCATCGGTAATAGTAACGGTTACCAATCCAGCACATAAAGCCGTAGCGGTTTGCGTTACATCTCCATTAGACCAGTTGTAATTAAATGGCCCTGTACCTCCAGATGGAGTAGCAGTTGCTGTTCCGGTACAACTTCCATCACATGGCACATCGGTACTTGTTAAGGTAGCCGTTAATGAACCTATGTCACTTAAAGGAATTGTTGTACTAGCAGTACAAGCGTTCGCATCGGTAACCACTAGATTATAAGTTCCTGCTGAAATATTAATGATTGGATTACCTGTGGTAGTTCCATTCCATAAATAGGTATATCCAGGAGTACCACCTAATACCATTGCATCTAATGCACCATCGCTAGCGCCACAATTAGGATTGGTAATATTCACATTATTAATACGCAATTCGGATGGTTGATTAACGGTAATGGTATCGGCAGCGGTACAACCCGTTGCTGGGTCGGTTACTGAAACACCATACGAACCAGCGCTCAATCCAGAGACTGTTGCCATGATATCAGAAGTTGAACTTGTCCATTGGTACGTATAAGTCCCGGTTGGATTAACGGTAACCGCACCCGTTCCATTTGCATCTCCAAAACAAAGTAAATCGGTACTCGTAGCTGTCGCAACAAATTGACCCGAATCAGATAAAGGAATTACTTGTGAAGCCGAACACCCTGACGCATCTGTCACCACCAAGGTATACGTACCTGCACCTGCATTTACTAATGGATTGATAACGGTACCATTCCAAGAATAACTTAAGGTTCCTGTTCCACCTGAGGCAAATGCCATGGCACCTCCATTAAGCGATGCACAAGTAGGACTTTGGGTAATTACATTATTAATAATTACTTCGGTAGGTTCAGCAATCGTTATCGTATCAGAAGAGATACAACCGGTCACATCATCCGTTACTTGCACATAGTATGAACCTCCGGCAAGACCAGTAATGGTTGCATTGGTACTACCCGTATTCCATAAATAAGAATAGGTATTTGGTCCGGTTACTGTAACCATTGCGCTACCTGAATTATCTCCAAAACATGTTAAATCAGTTCCGGTAACAGATATCGTTGGACCTACATCATTATTAATAGGTACGTTCACCGAGATGGAACATCCGTTGGCATCTGAAACAACAAGTGTATATACCCCTGCTGCAACTCCTGTTAATGGATTACCCACCACACCGTTCCATGTATACGTTAATGCACCTGTACCGCCTGAAGCAGTAGCTGTTGCACTACCATTAGACATTCCACAAGAAGCGTCAACCACTACCATATTATCAATTACAATGGCTGGAGGGCCAGTGATATTTACAGTAGTAGAAACCGAACAACCGCCTGCATCAGTCACGGTAACATCATACGATGAACCGCCACATAAACCAGTCACGGTGGCTCCAACAGTACCATTGCTCCATACAAAAGTAAATGGAGCCGAACCACCTACAACAGTGGCTGTAGCTGAACCATCACAAACATTGAAACAGTTGGCTCCGGTACCCGTTGCCGATATTGTCATGTTTGTAGGTTCGGTAATGTTAAAGGTATCTAAACTAGTACACCCATTTCCATCGGTAGTGGTAACTATATAGGTACCTACACAAAGTGCAGTAATATTTGAACCCGAAGCGCCATTATCCCAAGCGTAAGTATAGGTTCCTGAACCACCCGTAGTGGTCAAAGAAATTGACCCATCACATACGCCATTACAAGATGCGTTAACAAGCGTTTCGGTATTGGTAATTTTCGTTGGTTCGGTTAATGTATCCGATACAATCATGATACAACCCGAAGCATCGGTAATAGTTACGGTATAAATTCCTGCACACAGCATATTAGCAGTGTCAGCAGTTGACCCGTTAGACCATGCATAAGAGTATGGAGTTGTTCCTCCTGCCGGAATTACTTGTAGAGAACCATCACAAGTTCCAAAACAAGTTGGTAAAGTTTCCGTAAATGAAGCTGATGTTGGTCCACCAGTATTACTAACTGCTGATGACAATACCACAGTACAACCAGCACCATCCGTAATAGTTACGGTATATGAACTTGGACATAAATTCATGATGGTAGCTAACGTACTTCCGTTGGACCATAAATAAGTGTATGGTCCACCATCACCGCCAGCAACATTCGTTACGGCAATTTGTCCGTCACAAATACCACAAGTAGCGTTTGTTGGTGTTAGGGTTGCAGTAATAACAGCTGGTTCACCCAATACCATTGAGGTATTGCTAGTACAACCATTGGCATCCGTTACGGTTACTGTATAAGTACCGGCACATAAAGATCCATTTACATCGGTTGTGATTCCATTAGACCAAGAATAAGTGTAAGGAGAAGAACCCCCTGTTGTTATTGCAGTAAGTACTCCATCGCAAACCGCGTTACACGATATTGGAGTAGTCATTACAATACTTAAAGAAATTGCACTTGGCTCGTTAATAACATAGGTATCAATGGCAGA
Organism: uncultured Flavobacteriales bacterium; assembly: GCA_963974475.1. Classification (GTDB taxonomy): domain Bacteria; phylum Bacteroidota; class Bacteroidia; order Flavobacteriales_G; family Salibacteraceae; genus CAJXZP01. The sequence continues at coordinate 191,487 of CAXBCR010000004.1, read as the reverse complement.
ACAAGAATTTGCATCGGTAGTGGTTACGGTATAAGAACCAGCACATAAACCGGTAAGAGAATTACCCGTTGACCCATTGCTCCAAGCATAGCTGTATGTACCTGCACCACCCGTTGTGGTCAACGTAATTGACCCATCACAAGTAGCATTACATGTAGCATGAACTAATACCTCGGTATTCATAATCAACGTTGGTTCTACTATAGTATCTGTTCCAATAAACACACACCCATTTGCATCAGTAACGGTAACAAAATAAATACCAGCGCAAAGTGCATTTTCAGTATCGGTTGAACCACCACTAGACCATGCATAAGAATAAGGTAATGTTCCTCCGGTTGGAACCACGGTCATGCTACCATCACAAACGCCATTACAAGATGGGTTTGCTACAGTTATTGGAGCCGTTGAAGGTCCGCCTGTATTACTAATAGGTGTTGATATTATTGTGTTACATCCATTTCCATCTGTAATGGTAACCGTATAGGTACCTGCGCATAAATTAGAAATCGTAGGTGTAGACTGCCCATTTGACCAAGCATAAGTATAAGGACCACCGTCACCACCTGCGGTTCCGGTCATAGCAATAGAACCATCACATGCACCACATGTCGCATTTGTTGGTGTGGCAGTTGACGTAATCGCTGCTGGTTCTGTAATTGCCATAGTGGCTGTTTGGGTACACCCATTTGCATCGGTAACCGTAACGGTATGGCTTCCGGCACATAATCCTACGGCAATAGTTCCAGCACCTCCATTAGACCAAGTCATAGTGTAAGGACCTGTACCACCTGTAGCAGTTGCCGTCATTTCTCCGTCACATGTTCCGTTACACGAAATCGTTCCAGTAATAACTAGAGAAACCGCAATCACGGTTGGTTCTGTAATATTAAAGGTATCAATTTTGGTACACAAGTTTGCATCGGTAGTGGTAACCGTATAGGTTCCAACACATAAAGAAGATACCGAATTACCAGTTGTACCTGAACTCCAAGCATAACTATAAGGAGTACTTCCTCCACTTGTAACTAATGAAATAGCTCCATCACAGACACCATTACAAGATGCATTCGTTATCGTTTCTGTTGTAACCATTGGTGCTGGGTCAGTAAGTGTTTCACTTGCTACTAACTCACAACCATTGGTATCGGTAACTGTTACGGTATATGTTCCTGCAGATAATCCCGTTTCTGTTACGGAAGAACCGCCACTTGACCACGCATAGGTGTAAGGTGTTGCTCCACCGGTAGCAGTAATTGATATAGTTCCATTGCTTCCTCCATTACAAGATGGATTAGTGGATGTAAATACTGGATTTCTTGGACCCCCTCTATTACTAATATTTTGGGTAAATACGGCTGAACAACCTGAGCCATCGGTAACGGTCACGGTATAAGTTCCAGCACATAATAAAATTACTGTATTTGGAAATGGAGGTAATTGGAATCCACCACTCCACGCATAGGTATATGGTCCGCCATCACCACCAGAAGTAGCCGTAGCTCTAATTCTACCATTACAAATTCCGCATAAAGCATTTCTTGCATCTAATGTAGTGGTAATTGGTGTAGGCTCAAAAATAGTATCTGTTTCTACCAAGCTACAACCTCTTGCATCGGTAATGGTTACGGTATAATTTCCAGCACACAAATTGGTGATTGCTGCACTTGTAGCTCCATTAGACCATGCATAGGAATAAGGTGACGTTCCACCTGCTGGTACCGCTGTAATCTGACCGTCACAATTGGCGTTACAAGTAGCATTCACAATGGTAGGCGTATTTGTAATAGCAGTTGGTTCTGCTAATACTATTGTATCCAATGTGCTACATGCATTTGCATCTACTATGTTTACAATGTAAGTGCCTGCACACAATCCTGTTTTTACGGCTGTTGTATCATTTCCTGGCCATATAACGGTGTAAGGAGCTGTTCCGCCCGTAATTGTTGCACTAACCACTCCATCACATACTCCGTTACAAGAAATTGCTCCGGTTTCTACTAAGTTGGCAACTATAGGAGATGCATCATTAATAACAATAGTAGCGGTACTTGAACAACCGTTTGCATCGGTCACGGTTACGGTATGCGAACCGGCACATAATCCGGTTTCCGTTGTTCCATTTCCACCACTAGGCCATGCAATGGTCAGTGGATTTGTACCTCCTGTTAAAGTTATATCTGCAACTCCATCACAAACTCCATTACAAGAAACATGAGAAGTCACATTTGTAATAATCACAATGGTAGTTGGATTTGCTATGCGAACGGTAATGGTATCGAAACACGCATTGGCATCCGTTACGGTAACAACATAATCACCGGCACACAAATTATTTTGTGTAGAACCAGTTAATCCACCCGGCCAAGCAAACGTCATTGCCGGAGTACCTCCTGAAGCAATTATGGTAGCAGCCGCATCACATACACCTCCACATGACATCGGAGTAATATTGGCCGTTAGTACAATTGCATTTGGTTGGGTAATATCAAACGTGGTCACCACTGAACATAAATTAGCATCGGTAGTGGTTACACTATAATTACCTGCTCCTACATTGGTAATGATAGCGGTTGTTTGTCCAGAACTCCATACATAACTATAAGGTGCAGTTCCACCTGTAGTTGCTGCCGTCAAGGTAGCCGTTGTATCACCAAAACAAAGAATGGTACCTGTTTGGGTAATGGTGGTTACCACCGGTGTTGGTTCTGTAATAACAATGGTGTCTAATTTAGTACATGAGTTTCCATCGGTAGTTGTTACAATATATTGACCTGCACATAAATTATTATTCGTTGCGCCTGCAATTCCGTTAGACCATGCATAAGTATAAGGACTTGTTCCACCTGATGCCGATACAGTTACCTGTGCATCACATACACCACCACAAGAAATTCCTTGATCTAGGTTTATGGTTGCCACGATAGCCGTTGGTTCTGTTAAGGTAATAGTATCGTTAATGGTACATGTGTTCGCATCGGTAATAGTAATCACGTATTGCGTATTTGCACATAAAGCAGTTGCGGTATCATTTACGTTAGTTACCCCGGCAGGCCAAGCTATGGTGTATGGAGCAGTTCCTCCTGTTGGCGTGTAGGTAGCTGACCCATCACAAGTACCATTACAAGTAATTGGCGATACAATCGTTTGATTTGCTACAATAGCTGTTGGTTGTGTAATAATAAATGATGCCGTATCGGTACATCCATTCGCATCAGTAACGGTCACAATGTATGTACCCGCTCCAAGATTGGAAATAGTTGGCGTAGTTGCTCCACTTGACCATACGTATGAATAATTTGGAGTACCACCCGTACTTGCAGCTACTAATTCAGCGGTAGGTGTACCACCACAAGAAATAAATGCGGTTTGAGAAATTGTTACATCCAATACAGTAGGTTGAGTAATCATTATTGTAGCTGTAGCAGTACAAGAATTTGCATCCGTAACCGTAACTGAATAGCTACCAGCAGCAACGCCTGTTAAATTATCAGTAACCGCACCATTAGACCATAAATAGGTGTAATTAGTCGTTCCACCTGTTACGGTGCTTGAAATACTTCCGGTTAAATCACCATTACATTGAATACTACCATTTTGAGCTAATGTTACCGCCAACACAGCCGGCTCATTAATTACTACAGAAATAGTATTGCTACAGTTATTACCATCGGTTGCCGTAACAGTATACGTTCCGCCACATAAAGCGGTTTGCGTTCCACCAGTAAGACCACCAGGCCAAGTAATTACAATAGGAGCGCTACCACCAGTAGCAGCCACTGTTGCATTTCCATCACAAACTCCGTTACAAGAAACATGTGAAGTAACCGTAGAAGTCATCACCAATGCGGTGGGTTCTACTAAAACAATAGTATCAATAATCGAACAGGCATTTCCATCGGTAATCGTTACCATATAAGTACCTGCACATAAATTGGATTGAGAAGTTCCGGTCAACCCGCCTGGCCAAGCAAAAGTGTATCCTGGAGTACCACCTGCAGCTGCAATGGTTATTACTCCGTCACAAACGCCATTACAACTAATAGGTGTATTGATGGTATTTGATGCGGTAATTGCAGATGGCTCAGTGACAATCTGTGTTGCCGTTCCGGTACATCCATTACCATCGGTGGCAGTAACGGTATATGTTCCGCCACCAAGACCTGCGTTGGTTGCGCCTACTGTTCCGTCTGACCATAAATACGTGTATGTATTCGTGCCTCCAGCAGCGGCAGCCACTAAATTTACATTTGCATCACCTGCACAAAGGTTGGTGCCAGTTGTGCTGATAGTTACAGTAACCGGAGTTGGTTCTGCTAAATTTTGACTTGCTGTAGCGGTACAATTATTACCATCAGTTATGGTTACAGTATAGGTAGCTCCACCACATAATAAATTTATGCTAGCACCAGTAGAACCGTTTGACCAAACGTATGTAAAAGGAGCTGTTCCGCCCGTAGCAGTAGCTGTTAATTGACCATCACATACTCCACCACAAGAAATGGCCTGATCCACAGAAATGCTGGCAGTTAACAAAGTTGGTTCTGTTAAGTTTATTGGTTCTACTATTTGACAATTGTTACCATCTGTAATGGTTACGCTGTAGGCTGTTCCTCCACATAAATTTGTTGCCGTATTACCTGCAGTGGTCATGCCAGCTTGCCAAGTAACGGTATATGGCGCAGTTCCTCCTGAAGGAGCAACGGTAACTTGACCATCACAAACTCCATTACAAGATATTTGAGTATCAATAGTTAAATTAGCAACAACTGGTGTTGGCTCAGTCACTGTTAAACTTTTCACATCCGTACATCCATTTGCATCGGTCACGGTAACAGAATAATTACCAGCACCGATTCCTGCATTTACGGGAATGGTTACGCCATTAGACCAAGCGTAAGTATATCCTGCCGTTCCACCCGAAGCACTTGCGGTAAGGCTAGCCGTTAAATCTCCATTACAAAGAATAAATGCCGTTTGAGTTATTGCACCAACTAACGGAGTTGGTTCAGTAATTACCACCTGATCGGTAGCCGTACAATTGTGCGCGTCTGTTACGGTAAGAATATATGTTCCAGCACCTACATTGGTTAAATTAGCAGATGTTTGTCCGGTAGACCAAGCGTATGAATACGCTACTGTACCTCCTAAAACGGTGGAGTTTATGGTAACCGTGTTATCTCCATTACATAAAATAGTTCCTACTGTTGCTAATGAAACCGTCAATACAGCCGGCTCTATTAAAATTACATTTTGAACAATAGAACAAGACCTAGCATCGGTAATGGTAACATCATAAACACCAGAACAAAGTCCTGTTTGGGTAGCACCTGTTAAACCTCCTGGCCATGCATAGGTTAATGGAGCAGTACCACCGGCACCATTAATAGTTACGCTACCATCACAAACTCCATTACAAGAAATAGGTGAATTAATAGTAGCTGAAGATGTAATTGCAGGTGGATCAGAAATAATAATTTGACTCGTAACAGTACATGATTTTGCATCGGTAACCGTTACATTATACGTTCCTGCACATAAGTTGCTATGCGTAGAAGTTGCCGGCAAGGCATTATCCCAAGTATAGGTGTAAGGTGCTTGACCTCCTACCGAAGCAATAGAAATACTCGCATCACAAACACCTGGACAAGAAATTGCATTAGTCAAGGTAATTGTAGGCACAATTAAATCCGGTTGATTTACAGTTGCAGTGGTTGTAGCGGTACATCCATCTCCTACCGAAGTAACGGTAACTGTGTATGTTTGCGCACTTAAGTTAGTTACCGTTGCAGTAACCTGACCAGCCGCAGGAGCAGGAGCCCATGCATAAGTAAAAGTACTAGCACAATTACCAAAACGAACATTTGGACGATTAGATGAAGTACCTGTCATACTAGTACTTGAACAAACCGTACTTGTATTATCGTGATAATATCTTACCGATTGATTTGTAGTGGGTGTAAATCTGGTAGTTGCATTACCACTACCTGTGGCAGTTGGGTTGTTGAAACAAACTTCAACCACAATATTTGAAATACCATCCCATGAATATTTCACATCAAAAACATGGGTATTCCAACCCGTAGATACGGAGTGTGTTTTAGGCGTAAACACTTCAGTCAATCCTGTTTGCCAAGCTGTAGTTAAATCTGTGGCGCTAGTACATCCCATTCGAAGGGTGTAATTAGCATAATTAAGCGTGGTTCCAATAGACTCCACATAAAAAGCCAATGAACTTATCGTTCCTGGCAACACACCAGCAGCCGTAAGTTCTGCTTCCGTAAAAAGTATTTGATGACGAGCACCGTTATTACTGTTCCCGTACGGAGCAGGATATGTGGTAAATAAATTTGTACCTGTGCCTGTTCCCAATTCTACAGAAACGGGAGAAGCACACGCATCTGTACTTACTCCACAGGCTGGGTTAGCACTCACATAAATCGCCCCATCAGAACCTCCAAAACAAGTTACAGAATCAGTGCTGTCTACTACAATTGTAGGAGGTGTTGGTGCTTGAACCACTGCATTAATAATTCCTGTACAACTATTTGCATCGGTAACAGTTAGGGTATATGAACCTGCACAAACATTGGCTATATCTTTTGTTGTTGCACCATTACTCCATAAATAAGTTAGTGGTGAGGCACCTCCAAAAACAGAGGTAGAAACTCCACCCACACAGGTAGTAGAACAATCATCATCATCAATATTGGTAATGGAGACTGAAATTGGAAATGCATCTTGAATAATGAATAACGTATCCCATGTATTTGTAGACGGATCGGGATCACCTAAATCTGTTACTCGTAAGCCATAAAATCCAGCACATAAACCCGTAATACTTGGCAACCCTTGACAACACCAAGAGCCAGTTGGAGCCCAAGTGTAAGCATACGGCCCCACACCACCAGAAGCTATCACATCAGCGGTTGCGTCACACACCCCGTTACAAGATATATTGGTAGTAGTTAAAGCACCTGTTAAACTATTTGGTTGCGGAATAATAATTTGAACCGCCAAAGAATTCACACCCGATACTGGGCAGGCACTATCACTGGCTTGATAAGTAACAGTGTTATTTGTATTCATTCCTGCAGGAACTGTCCAACAAACGGTAGCTACCACTGGATTTGTTCCAGTCATGGTTACTGTAGCACCAGGCAAAGCAGAAGCTGCATTTGTTACAACGGTTAAAGTATCTAATGGATTTGAATCTGAAAACGACACATCGTAACAAAATTGGTCGCCCACATTTGCGGTAATTTGAAGTGTTCCGGTTTTAGAGGCAGTACCCACCGTATTGACTAAGTTGGACACATCAGCAGGGTTGGAAGGAATGGTATTGGTACAATTTAATACCACAAATTGAATATCTCTTTCTACCGTTGAAATTACTTGTCCCGCTCCATTGTATTCCGTTACTTGAGTTACAATAATGAAATTTCCCGTAAGAACAGGTGTGAAATTCAACTCCCCTGTAGCTGGATTAATAGTTATTCCTGGAATTGGTGCAACTGATGAATAACCAGCATTATACCCCAAAAAGGAATTTGTATTTGTTCTGGCACCAACCAGTGCATAAACGATACTATCTCCATCATTTTCTACCACTCCGTAGTTATAATTCACGGACTGATTTAAACATACGTAAGGAATGGGAGGCGCTGTGTATTCAGGAGAACTGTTGTTTGGATACAACGTAGAGTTTAAGGTAGCATCGATATAATAGAAGTTGGTACCTCCTGGTATATTAACGGCTGTGTTCCGACAACATTGGCGATACGAAAAAGTATAATCCGAACAATGGGTAGATAACTGAATAATAGCACTATAAATATATTTCTGCATTCCGGGTAATGAACCTCCATTACACGTACTCAAATTTATTTGGCTTGGACAAATTTGGGAAACTTCCGATCCGCCCGAGTTTTGCAATGGTAAATTTAGGTTTTGAGTACCGGTACAAGAACTATTTATACGGATATTCATGGAACTCGACATTCCCACACCACTACAATCCCGATAGAGAGTCATGGTAACCAAGAAAGAATCATTTCCTAAATGTGCATACGTAATTTCTCCCCCTGCAATATGGGTTGCTGATGCGGTGGAGGGAAGTAGCCATGAAAGACTAATGATGGATAAAAGGAGTATTATTTTTCTCATAGAATGCGATATGAATAGGTGCAATATACTTCGTTCGTTTAGTTTGTTTATTCACAATTTGTACAAATAATAGACGCACAAACGCACCTATTAGTTGCCAAAATATAAAGGCACTAAAATACACGTAAAAATTGTTAATAAAAATTTTTTTCTAACCGATTAAATTCCCTGGGTTGGAGGACGGTGAACCGTGTAGTAAACTCAACTCACCATTTTCGTTTTCAGCCATTAACAGCATGCCTTCAGAAACGACTCCTCGTATTTTTCGAGGAGGTAAATTCATTAGAACCACCACTTGTTTATTCACTATTTCTTCGGGTGTAAACTGCTGAGCAATACCCGAAACAATGGTTCTAACATCAATTCCGGTATCTACTTTAAGTTGCAATAGCTTATCCGCTTTTTTTACTTTTATAGCTTCCACTACTTTTCCAATTCTCAAATCCATTCCTTGAAAATCTTCGAAACTGATGTTTTCTTTTTGTGATAAAACGGGCTTTTTCTGGGCTTCTTTTTCCTTTTCAGCCTTCCGAATGTTCAGTTTTTCCACCTGTTTTTCGATAATTTCGTCTTCAATTTTAGAAAACAAAAGCGCAGGCTTCTCAAATTGGGCCCCAGTCTTCAATAAATCAACGTTTCCAGCAAATGACCAATCTCGTTTAGGCTCCCCTAAAAAATGATTTATTTTATCACAGGTATTCGGTAAAAAAGGTTGCAATACAATAGCCAAATTCGCTACTATTTGGTTGGAAATATGCAAAATCGTTTCCACTCTTTTTGGATCTGTTTTCGCCAATTTCCATGGTTCGGTATCTGCCAAATACTTATTTCCTAATCGAGCCATTTTCATCGCTTCGGCCAAGGCTTCCCTGTACTTATGCGATTTTATTTTTTCGCTAATATTACCAGGAATTTCAGCGATTTCTTTTTGAACGTTTTGGTCCAATTCTGTCAACTCACCAAGGGCTGGCATTACACCTTCATAATACTTATTGGTAAGTACCAAAGATCTGTTTATGAAGTTTCCTAAAATTGCAACCAACTCATTATTTACTCGAGATTGGTAGTCTTTCCAGGTGAATTCACTATCCTTATTTTCAGGAGCTATGGAGGTTAATACGAATCGTAATTCATCCTCTTTTCCTTGAAATTCTTCAATGTATTCGTGTAGCCAAACCGCCCATTCTCTGGACGTTGAAATTTTATCCCCTTCCAAATTCAAAAATTCATTGGCGGGCACATTATATGGTAAATTATATTCACCATGCGCTTTCAATAAAATCGGAAAAATAATGGCATGAAACACAATATTGTCCTTCGCAATAAAATGCGTTAAATGTGTGTTTTCATCTTTTTTCCAATAGTCTTCCCAGTTTTTTCCATGGTCTTTTGCCCATTGTTTGGTAGCTGAAATATAGCCAATTGGCGCATCCAACCACACGTACAATACTTTTCCTTCTGCATCTTTTAACGGCACAGGAACACCCCAATCCAAGTCACGTGTCATGGCACGCGCACCCAATCCACCATCAATCCAACTATTGCATTGACCAATTACTTGGTTTCGCCATTCTTTGGGTAAATGTTGTTGAACACCTTCTAAATTCCCCTCATTAATCCATTCTTTTAGCCATTTTTCATCCCGATTCATCGGCAAATACCAATGCTTGGTTTTTCTCATTTCAGGAGATTTCCCTGACAAGGTAGATTTTGGGTCAATTAACTCGGTTGGACTTAACGCTGACCCACATTTTTCACATTGATCACCGTAGGCATTTTCATTACTACATTTAGGACATGTTCCGGTAACATATCTATCGGCTAAAAACTGATTATATTCCTCGTCATAAAACTGTTCCGATTCTTCAATTTCAAACACGTCATTTTCGGCTAATTTCAAGAAGAATTCGGACGCTGTTTCATGATGTAACGCGGAGGAAGTACGATGGTAAATATCAAAGTCAATTCCAAAATCCTGAAACGCTTGCTTATTAATTTCGTGGTACTTATCCACAATTTCTTGAGGAGTAATCCCCTCCTTTTTAGCTCGTAAAGTAATGGCTGCCCCATGCTCATCCGAACCGCAAACAAAAACCACATCCTCTTTATTCATGCGCAAAAACTTCACATAAATATCAGCTGGTAAATAGGCCCCAGCAATATGACCAATATGAAGCGGGCCATTTGCGTAAGGCAAGGCCGATGTTACGAGATGTCTTTTTGGATTTGTGGTCATTCTATTTTGTTTGATTTAAGAGCGCAAATATAGTACGGCTCAGGCAATTTCGCGCTTTTTTTCAAATAGAAATTGGAGGGTGACGAGGGCTTTTATCGCTGGCTTTTTGATGAAGACTTTTGGTGATGGCTGTTGCTTACTCTTCTTTTCTGTGCTTGACTTTGCGCTGCTGTTTCACGCAAAAACCGCTAAGAAGCGCTAAGCTCGCTAAGGGTGTTGGTCCTGAAGATCCAATCGCCAACCCAATTTCAACTATTATTTAATTGTTTTCCTAAAAAACGCTTTCTTTAATCTTATACAATTTCTCGGCTGTCTCCCATAATTCTTCGCGATGATTTGGGTGTGCTATATTTATTAATGCTTTGATTCTCTGATAAATATTTTTTCCGTATAGATTGGCTACACCCCATTCGGTAACTACATAATGCACATGTGCTCTGGTGGTTACCACACCTGCACCTTCATGTAGAGTAGCTACAATTCTACTTATTCCTTTATGCGTTTGCGATGGTAAGGCAATTATTGGTTTTCCCCCTTCCGACAAGGCCGCTCCTCTAATATAATCCATTTGTCCACCAACGCCAGAATACATTTTTGTACCAATACTATCGGCACATACCTGACCGGTAATATCTACCTCAATGGCACTATTAATTGCTACTACTTTTGGGTTTTGACGAATATTTGCTACATCATTTACCCATTCGGCATCTGCCATATAGAACATCGGATTATCATCAATAAAATCGTACAATTTTTGGGAGCCTAAAGCAAACCCACAAGTTACCTTTCCGGGGTGCGATTTCTTACATTTTCCATTTATCACCCCTCTTTGAATAAGGTCTACTACTCCATCCGAAATCATTTCTGAATGTACCCCTAAATCCCGATGATGAATTAATTGACTCAATGCCGCATCCGGAATGGCTCCAATACCCATTTGAAGCGTGGAACCATCTTCAATCATTTCGGCTATATACTTACCAATTTGAATTTCGGCTTCGGTAGGTATCGGTCTTCCATGCGATGGCAATGGCGTATCTACCTCTACAAAACTGTCTAACTTAGAAATATGAATCACCCCTTCGCCATGTGTTCTGGGCATTTGTTTATTTACCTGGGCAATCACGTATTTAGCAGAATCCATGGCTGCTTTAGTGGCTTCTACCGAAACACCCAACGAGCAAAATCCATGACGATCGGGAGGCGACACCGAAATTAAAGCCACATCGATTTTTAGCACATTTCTACGAAACATCATGGGCACCTCACTTAAAAACACCGGTACATAGGATGCGTTTCCTTGCGTTTGTGTGGCTTTTCGAAGATTTGGCCCTACAAATAGGGAATTCACATAAAAGCTATCTCGATATTTTTTATCGGCATAAGGCGCACTTCCTTCAATATGCAGATGCATAATTTCTACTCCTCTAAGCTCATCAGCTCGGGCAGTCAGCGCATTAATTAACTCTTGGGGAGCTGCGGCTCCAGTATGAATATAAATTCGGTCGTTTGACTTTACTATTTTTAATGCCTGCTCAGGCGATACAGCGGTGTACATGGTGATATATTTAATCTGCAAATTTACACTAACATCAATGCAAAAAGAGTGATTTTAGTGGGTGTAGGTATTGGGCAAATGTTAGTTTTTAATCACTTTTCTTTGGAATGGATAGATTCAAATAGTTGACCCATCCTAATTCCGCTTTCTCCATTTTGGTTAACTATTCTTAAATAAATTCAATTCATAGAAAACAATCCATTTATCAACGCGTTATTTGTTCAAAACTATTAGGAAAGGTATCGGCAGTACTCCGAATCATTCTGAACTTTGTAAGTTGATAAACACGGTATAGAAACATTTTTGAAATAGCACAATCATTCCTCTCGTAAAATTCTTATTTGTAATGCTTTACGTACGAAATGGCAAATCAAAAAAAACACACACAACAGATGAAATTAAAAAATATTTTGAACGGAGTAATGGTAGCTTTGGTAGCCGCTTCATTTACGGCTTGTGTTCCAGCCAAAAAAGTTAGTGAGATTACAGACAACTATGAAAAATGTGAAGAAAATCGCTCGTATTTAGCAGGCGAAAACGCTCGATTAGACAAAGCCAACACAGAAAATTCAGCCAATTTAAAAAGAACTACTGCCAAGATGGAACAATTGGCAAAAGACACCGCTCGCTTGGGAGAGCAATACCGACAATTGCAATACCAACATAAGAAATTACAAGATTTGAATGTGGCTATTTTAGCGAAACAGGATGTGCTCATTTCTGGCTCTCGTAAAGAAAATACCGAATTAATGACTCAACTTCTAAAAGCGCAGGAGGATTTGCAATCGAAAGAAGATAGCTTGAAAATTTTAGCCTATGACTTAAAACAACAACAAGGTGAATTACGCGTGTTAAACACAAATCTTAAAACTAGAGAGGCAAGAGTTAACGAATTGGAAGATTTATTGGCACAAAAAGATGCCGCAGTAAACCAACTTAAAAATCAAATGAAGGAAGCTTTGGTGGGTTTTGAAGATAAAGGAATAACCGTAGAACAAAAAAACGGAAGAGTTTATGTTTCTATGGAAGCTCAACTTCTTTTTGGTAGTGGAAGTACCGCTGTAGGCCCAGAAGGAAAGACCGCAGTTGTGCAATTAGCCAAAGCCTTAGAAGGGCAAGAAGACCTTACCGTTTTGGTTGAAGGCCATACGGATAGTGACAAAATGAGTGGCAAAGGCGCTATTAAAGACAACTGGGAATTATCCTCAAAAAGAGCGATATCAGTAGTAAGAATCATGCTTGCTAATAGTGACTTAGACCCGGCTATTTTAACTGCTGCTGGTCGTGGTGAATTTAGTCCAATAGCGGAAAACAACTCCAAAGAAAATAAAGCTAAAAATCGTAGAATTGAGGTTATCTTAACTCCAAATTTGGATAAATTATTTGAAATTTTGGATAACGGAAGTGATGCGAAATCTGAAAATAAAGGTGAATAGTTGACCAAAAATTACGATGTTTCACTTTTTAGTGAAAGTAAACGCTCGATTAAATAAAAAATCCCGTTCTGTTACGATGTAAAAGAACGGTTTTTTTTTGCCCTATTTTCCATCCGTACCTGCTAAATTCCATATTATTGTAACGCATCAATGGTAACACCTCCTCACATAAAAGAAATAGTTAAAAATCTGCCTAAAAAGCCAGGTGTTTACAGGTTTTACGACAAGGATAGAAAAATTCTGTATGTAGGTAAAGCCAAGTTTTTAAAGAACCGAGTTTCATCCTATTTCAATAAAATTAAATACGAAAATCATAAGACCAAACTTCTAGTTCGGAAAATTGACCATATTGAATACATCGTAGTGGAAACCGAATATGAGGCTTTACTACTTGAAAACTCGCTAATTAAAAAGCATCAGCCCCATTATAATGTGGCACTTAGAGATGACAAAACCTACCCTTGGATCTGCATTAAAAAAGAACCTTTTCCACGTGTGTTTTCTACCCGAAACATCATTAAAGATGGGTCGGAATATTATGGCCCCTACGCCTCCGTTCGAATGATGCATACGGTATTAGGTATCATCTCAAAACTATACAAACTAAGGACTTGCGCTTATAATTTGTCACAAACCAATATTGCGAATAAAAAATATCGTTTGTGTTTGGAGTACCATATTGGCAATTGTTTGGGTGGATGCGAAGGCAAACAATCGGAATACGAATACGACAAAAGCATTTCAGAAATCCGGCATATTTTAAAGGGTAATTTGGGTGATTTAACCCGCGATTTGAAAACCACCATGGTGGGATTTGCCGAAAATTTGGAATTTGAAAAAGCGCATGAACTTAAAGAACGGATCGGATTATTAGAGAATTATCAAGCAAAATCTACCGTTGTGAATTACAAAATTCACGATGTAGATGTATTTAGTATTGTATCGGATAGCTACGCAGGATATGTGAATTTTTTGAAAATAAATAGCGGTGCGGTAGTACAATTACATACCTTAGAAATTCGTAAAAAACTAGAAGAATCGGATGAGGAATTACTAACCATGGGTATTGCCGAAATTCGTCAAAAATTTGAAAGTCAATCGAAAGAATTATATTTATCTCAACCCATATCGGTTCAGATAGAAGGCCTAAAAATCAGTGTCCCTAAAATTGGCGACAAGAAAAAACTGATTGATATGTCGCTAAGAAACGCGAAATATTTCATGATGGACCGCTACAAAGCCATGGAAAAAGTGGATCCAGAAAATCACCAAAACAGGGTCATGAAACAGGTCCAAAAAGATTTGAGATTAAAGGAATTACCTACCCATATTGAATGTTTTGACAATTCTAATATACAAGGAGAATTTCCGGTAGCCGCTTGTGTGGTTTTTAAAAATGGAAAGCCTTCTAAAAAAGATTACCGCCATTTCAATATCAAAACCGTAGTAGGACCGGACGACTTTGCTTCTATGGAAGAGGTGGTATATCGCAGATATAGTCGGTTAATCAAGGAGGGAGAACCCTTACCGCAACTCATCGTTATTGATGGAGGCAAGGGGCAATTGCACTCGGCCATTAACAGCCTAGAGCGACTTGGATTAATGGGGAAACTTGCCGTTGTAGGTATTGCTAAAAGATTGGAAGAAATCTATTTTCCGGGAGATTCTATTCCTATTTACCTAGATAAACGGTCGGAAAGTTTGCGAATCATTCAATTTTTAAGAAATGAAGCGCACCGTTTTGGAATTACGCATCATCGCCAACAAAGAGGAAAAAGCATCGTAAAAAGCGAGCTGCATAGCATTAAAGGAATTGGCCCTAAAAACTCGCAAGAATTACTTACTAAAATAGGATCTGTAAAACGAATTAAAGAAGCTACTTTAGATGAACTTTCCTTGGTTATTGGAGAGGCTAAAGCCAAAATTGTGTGGCTCTATTTTCAGAAAAAAGAGTCTTAATCGGTATTCATTTAATCAAATAATGGGAAGACATGGAAATGCCATCTCCCTAGTTTATGAGAACTATTTCTTACGTAAAGCACAATTCATAATAATTTGAGGTTTTTATCCATTTTCCATCCATTTTGCCATAAAATCATCAAATTCATGAATTAAACGGCAATAAATCCAATATTTTCATTGATTATTGAAAAAAAAATACTTGCAGGTCAAGAATTTGTATAACATTGCCGAAACAACTTTTCTCACGTATGAAAATAACAATTGGGCGTAACGATAGGGCTGATTTTCCAGAATTAAACCTTCAAGATATTCAGGTAAAAGTGGATACTGGGGCATATACCTCATCTATTCATTGTCACGACATTTCCGAATGCGAAATAGATGGAATTAAACAAATTGAATTTTTTCTACTAGATCCATCGCATCCAGAATATAATAATGAGAAATTTACCTCAAAAAACTACAAAAAGAAACGCATAAAAAATTCTTCTGGTAGTTCTCAAGAACGGTTCATTATTACCACAACTATTCTTATTTTTGGAGAAGTAATACCCATAGACCTTTCTTTGAATGAGCGCAGTGAAATGAAATTCCCAATTTTGCTTGGTAGAAAATTATTAAATAAAAGGTTTATAGTAGATACCTCTAAAAAAAATCTATCTTACAAAAGAAATATTTAAAAAAATAAAAACTTATGAAAATTGCCGTTTTATCCAGAAATCCTAATTTATACTCCACCAGAAGACTAGTTGAGGCTGGAAAGAAAAAAGGACATGAAATGATTGTTGTGGATCATTCCAAATGTATCATTGAATTGGAAAAAAAGAGTCCGAAAATATTTTATAAAGGACAGTACTTGAATGATATAGATGCTATTATTCCTAGAATTGGAGCTTCCGTTACATTTTACGGTACGGCAGTGGTTCGTCAATTTGAAATGATGAAGGTATTTTCAGCAGTTGAGTCTCAAGCATTAGTACGTTCAAGAGACAAATTAAGAAGCTTGCAAATATTAACACGTGCAGGAGTAGGTCTTCCAAAAACGGTATTTACAAACTATGCTAAAGATGTAGATCATGTTATTGACTCTATAGGTGGTGCACCATTAGTAATAAAATTACTAGAAGGAACACAAGGATTAGGCGTAGTATTAGCAGAAACTAAAAATGCCGCTAGTTCTATTTTAGAAGCTTTTAACGGACTAAAAGCCCGTGTAATCACCCAAAAATTTATTAAGGAATCTGGAGGCGCAGACATTCGTGCATTTATTGTGGATGGAGTGGTTGTAGGTGCTATGAAACGTCAAGGTAAAGAGGGCGAATTTAGATCCAATTTGCATAGAGGTGGGTCTGCTACAATTATTGAGTTAACCGATGAGGAAGATACAACTGCAAGAAAAGCAGCCAAAGCAATGGGATTAGGTATTGCAGGGGTAGATATGTTACAATCCTCTTCTGGCCCATTGGTATTGGAAGTAAATTCTTCTCCGGGGTTAGAAGGTATTGAGGCAGCAACCAACAAAGATATCGCTTTAGAAATCATTAGATTCATCGAAAGAGATGCATAACGAGGACATCGTTATTCTTGGCAAGACTATTAAAGCCGGAGAAAGTGCTACACTAGATTTAGAGGTCGCAAAACTTCACACTAGGACTCCTATTTCGGTCCCTATTATTGTGGAACGCGCTAAGAAAAGCGGCCCCACCGTATTAATAATGGGAGGGGTTCATGGAGATGAGGTCAACGGAGTGGCAATAGTACGTGACATTATTCAAAACAAAATCAATAAACCAACGCATGGAACCGTTATTTGTATCCCTGTGTTTAATGTATTTGGATATCTAAATCTGTCTAGAGAATTTCCAGATGGTAGAGATTTAAACCGAATGTTTCCTGGATCCGCAAACGGTTCTTTGGCAAGTCAATTTGCCTACGAGTTTATTAAGGAAATCGCCCCATTGGTGGACTATGTTATCGATTATCATACCGGTGGTTCCGATAGAGAGAATTTTCCACAAATTAGATGTGTTATTAAGGATGAAAAACTTTTCACTTTAGCGAAAGTATTTGGAGCTCCAGCCATAATAAATTCTAATACCATACCAAAATCTATTCGAGATGCTATTCATAAACTAGGTAAATCTATGATATTATTTGAAGGTGGAAAATCTAAAAATTTAGATGAATCTATCATCAATTGTGGCATTCAAGGAGCCGTTAATGTCCTTCGTTTTTTGGGTATGCGAAAAGGAGAGGTGGAAATAGAAAACGACCCTGTAATAATTGAAACTTCCAAATGGCTTCGTGCTTCTCATTCAGGAATGGTACGATTACTAATAACTAATGGAAGCTGGGTAACCAAAAAAACTCCGCTTGCCAGAATAACAGATCCGTATGGTGAGTTTAAAGTGCTTGTTAAAGCTCCATTTGATTGTTTCGTTTTTGGCTTAAATACTGCACCAATAGTAAATAAAGGAGACGCACTTTTCAATGTGAGCTCTACCATTTTATCTATTTAAAGTCTTCTATCTATTGGACATGTCTACTGGTTAAAAACGATTAATTCCATGCAATATTTATCCCATACCAAAGCGATCATAAATGTGTTTACTAATTGATTTGAATCATATTAAGCGCGCAATATTCGTGCTAAATAGTTACTTTAGCCTCCCCTTAATTTAAGGACATTATTACTACAAATTCACGCAACTAATACCAATATATTGAAAAAAATACTCCTTCTCGCCAGTTTATTATTCCTAGGATTTCAAGGAAAATCTCAAATACTAATTTCCATTATTTTTGGAGATAAACTCAATTCCCCCAATTTAGAATTCGGTTTAGAAGGTGGCTACAACTGGTCTCAAATATCAGGATTTCAAACCGGCACTCCCCTTTCTAATTTCAATTTAGGGTTTTATTTTGATTTTAAAATCAAGCAAGACTTTTTCATTTATACTGGTGTACTAGTTAAATCAAACATGGGTGTAGGCGAATTACAATATGCAGATCTAAACCGTATTGGAGCATCTATTTATACCGACAATAATGGAAATTATTTAGCTGGCTCGTACAGTCAAAAACTTAACTACTTTTGGGTTCCTGTTTTGGCTAAGTACCGACATAAAAGTCACTTTTTTGTGGAAGCCGGACCTCAATTTGGACTGATGTATAAAGCTAATGTAAATTTCCATGCAAAAGTGGAAGACATCACTTCCGATTTTGTGGAACAAAATAAAGACGACATTAATCGCATTGATATGGGTGCCGTAGTGGGTGCTGGATACAAATTTAAAAAAGGGCCTGGGTGGTCTGTATCCGTAAAGTATTATCAAGGATTTGTGGACGTCTACAAGAACGTTAAAAACACCAAAAATTCTGGTTTTTTTGTATCAGGATTTATTCCAATTGGAGCAAATAAGAAAACAGATAAAACCGAAAAATAATTTAGTTCATGGTTGAAAAATTACGAATAATAACGATTATTTCCATCCTTACACTTTCGGGCACATTTTCCGTTAAAGCGCAATACGCTAGTACCAAAGTGCGTCCGAAACATCAACAATATACGGATAGCTTAAAGGCACATACCTACGAAAGGATTCTTCCTATATGGGGGCAGGAGCGTATAAAAAAGGCTTTGATATTCCGTACCCATTAGGAGTTATGGCTAACGTAATTTGGATGCGTCAAAGCATTACCATAGACAATATGCAATTGGGATTAAAATCTAAAAACCAAGATATTCCGCTTACCGGTGTAGACTTTATTGAGTTTGGACAAAACACTAACACTTCCGTTTCCTATAACTTCAGACCCGACATTTGGGTGCTTCCATTTTTGAATGTGTATGGGTTATTTGGAGCCGGAAATACGAGCACGGAAGTTAATTTAGTTGCTCCCATTCAGCTGAAATCGGTAGTAGAACAAAGTCTACGAACAACAGGGTTTGGCGTAATGGGTGCAGGAGGAATTGGGCCGATTTGGATATCTGTAGATGCCAATTTTACATGGAATAAACCAGAACTATTGGACGAAGCTACCAAAGTTAATGTGCTTGGAGTTCGAATGGGGCATAGCTTTGTTTTTAAGAAACAACCAGACAGAAATATCAATGTGTGGGTAGGGGGAATGCGCGTTCACATGGCATCTGAAACCAAGGGACAAATCAAGATTAGTGATGCCATTTCTCAAAATGTATGGGATAGCAAAGACAAATTGGTAAGTGACTATTACGAGTGGTATAACGGCCTAAATCCAAACAATCCGGTGGATCGTAAAAAAATCGAAGTTGCAGACAATACCCTAACCCCAATAGTAGAAAAAATTGATGAAGCCAACGGAGATGCTATTATTCGGTACGGAATGGATAAGCAAACCAAACAACTTTGGAACATGGCTCTTGGCGCACAATTTCAATTAAATAAAGCATGGCAATTACGGAGTGAAGTAGGGTTTATTGGAGATAGAAAATCTGTATTAGTTTCATTAAACTACCGATTCCTAGGTCCTAAAACAAAAGAATTCAGATAATATGAAAAGCCTATTTCTAAGTTTATTATTTCTTGTAGGTGTTACCCCATCCATCATTTCTCAAGAACAAGAATCAACCGAAGAGCCAGAAACACAACACTTGATTTCTGCCTCATTTGGATACACTTTTATTCCTAAAGCAACCGAAATTGGTGGCACAGAAGCAAAAGGTGTTTTTGTTCCCTCTATCGGGTTTGACTATTTTTATAGAATAGCACCAAAATGGGAAATTGGAACCATGATTGACTTAGAGTTGAGCGACTATTTAATACTAGAAAAGGATTTAGAAAGAGAAAAAGCGTTGGTGGTGGCTGTGTTAGGAGCATACAAACTCACGAAACATATCAATGTTTTTGCAGGAGGAGGAATAGAGTTGGAAAATCATCATAACCTAGCTGTTTTTCGTTTTGGTACCGAGTATATTCATTATTTCAATAACGGATGGATTCTTGGTCCTGCCTTTTTTTACGACATTAAAGAAGGCTATGATACTTGGTCATTGGCTGTTGCTTTTGGAAAGGAGTTTTAGCTCAAATGGCACCAAATAATGACAACTTAAAAGTTTAATCCGACCTGAATTATTTATTTTTACCCGCCAACTAAACCTTTTACAAGGTTACAATTCGTTACAAAAATCTGCATTCCACAAATGTTAGACTATAGAATTAATAAAAACACATAAAAATCTAGGCTGAATAGCTTTATTCGCCTTTTCCAATACATGATAAAAAAGTCACACAAAGCGGGTCTTCCACCAGGTAGTTTAATTCACATTGGAGATAAGAAGACAGATCAAACCGAGGTAACTGAGGTCTTTTTCTCGAGAGATAAATATTCTGAACAGTCGTATAAGGACCTAAAAAAAATTAAAGGCCCTATTGAAACAGACCAAATGCGTTGGATTAATGTAAATGGTTTGCATGACACCGATTTGATTTCAAAAATGGGAGAGATTTTCAATCTTCATCCTTTATTGTTAGAGGACGTATTAGATACCTCCATCCGTCCAAAAGTGGAAGAATATGAAAATTACTTGTTCATGAGTTTGAAGATACTAAAAGTGGAACAAGATGAAAATTTACATTCGGTAGATCAAGTTAGTCTTATTTTAGGTCGTAATTGGTTGATTACCATCCAAGAAAAGCCTTGTAAAATATTTGATGATCTAATTGAAAGAACACGCTTGGGCAAAGGTAAAATTCCGGATAACGGTGTGGATTATTTAATGTTTCGAATCCTTGACACCATAATAGATAATTATTTATTTATTGTGGAACGCATTAACGACCAAGTATTAAGTATTGAGGAAGAGGTGATTGACAACTCGTACGAAGACTCAAGAGAAAGAATTCTGACGCTTAGAAAGCAACTCATCAATTTTAAAAAATTGGTGTTTCCTTTACGAGATAGATTGGGCTATTTTGGGAAAGAATCTAATGAATTCATTACGCAATATTGCATCCGATACTTTGCCGATGTACATGAAAATGTGAGACAAATTTTAGATGCCATTGAGTCCCAAGGAGAAATGTTGAAGAACGTTATGGAGCTCTACCAATCTGGCGTGGCCAATAAAACCAACCAGGTCATGCAATTGTTAACCATTGTTTCTACCGTGTTTATTCCGCTAACTTTTATTGCAGGAATTTATGGGATGAACTTTGAACATATGCCAGAATTAGCATGGGGATATGGCTACTTTTTCACCTTAGGGTTTATGGCCACTATTACCGCTGGAATGTTGTGGTATTTTAAAAGAAAAGGATGGTTTTAAAACAACAACGGACCGTAATTCTAGGAATTCTCTCTTTTACCGTTTTGGAATGGGAAACTGATTACTCTTAACCAAACTTGGCGAACAATAGTACTTTTGCAGAATTTATTATGCACCGAGAAAATTTCTTCACTTTTCTAACTATTTCAAAATGGTAAACGCAAAAACTGAAACATGAAGGAGTTAAGGTTCATTAAGCAAAGTCCTCTTCACTTTTTCTTAATTTCTTACTATTTCAAAAAGCAATACAAAAGACTGAAACCTGAAGGAGTTAAGGTTCACTAAGCAAAGTCCTCTTCACTTTTTCTTCATTTCTTAATGTTTCAAAAAAAGCAATACAAAAGGATGAAACATGAAGGAGTTAAGGTTCATTAAGCAAAGTCCTCTTCACTTTTATTCATTTCTAACGGGTTCAAAAAGGGCAATGCAAAAAGGTTGAAACATAAAGGAGTTAAGACCCATTAAGCAAAAGCCTCTTCACTTTTTCTTCATTTCTTAATGTTTCAAAAGGCAAAGCAAAAAGGCTGAAACATGAAGGAGTTAAGATTCATTAAGCAAAGGTCTCTTCACTTTTCCGTTCTTTAACTTATATTTGAAAAACCATAACCAATTAATAAACAACTCATGACAAAATCAGAAATCACAGATTTATCCTACAAAATAACTGGATGCGCTATAGAGGTACATAAACAACTTGGGCCAGGTCTCTTAGAAAGTGTTTACGAAAAATGTTTAAAACATGAATTAATATCCCATGGTTTTAAAGTACAGCAACAAGTTAGTGTTCCCGTAAGCTACAAAGGAATTAGTATCGATTCAGATTTGCGTTTAGATTTGTTAGTCAATGACACAGTTGTGGTGGAGTTGAAAACCGTTGAATATGTATTACCAGTGCACGAAGCGCAACTCATGACTTACATGAAACTCTTAGAAAAGCCTCAAGGATTACTCATTAATTTTTTTACCGATAACATCACAAAATCAATGAAACCTTTTGTAAATGATTTTTTTAAAGAATTGGATGATTAAACCTCTTCAATTCTTACTATTTCAAAATGGTAAACGCAAAAACTGAAACATGAAGGAGTTAAGGTTCATTAAGCAAAGTCCTCTTCACTTCTTCTTCATTTCTTACTATTTCAAAAAGCAGTGCAAAAGGCTGAAACATGAAGGAGTTAAGGTTCATTAAGCAAAGTCCTCTTCACTTCTTCTTCATTTCTTACTATTTCAAAAAGCAGTGCAAAAGGCTGAAACATGAAGGCATTAAGGTTCATTAAGCAAAAGCCCTCTTCACTTTTTCTTCACTTCTTAATGTTTCAAAAGGCAATGCAAAAAGCGGAAACATTAAGGCATTAAGCAAAAGCCTCTTCACTTTCTTTAAATCGCTAATGATTCAAAAAAATATTAACCGATATTTGGCAACTAATAAATTTACATGCGTCACATTATTATTCTTTTTATAATCGGGTTAGTTTTCTTTACTGGATGTTCTGACTCAAATAAAGAACCCTATTCAGAGGTTAATACCCAAGTTTCACATCCTTCATACGTAGGAGCCGAAACCTGTAAAGAATGCCACCAAGAAGAACATGCCGATTGGAAAAAATCAGACCACTTCTACTCCATGCAATTGGCTACAAAAGAATACGTAAAAGCCGATTTTAACACCACCTATTCTGCAGATGAAATCCAATACAAATTCACCCAAAACGATACCGGTTACTTCGTAGAAATCACCGACCAAAAAGAACCTACTCAAACATTTGAAGTAGCTTACACCTTCGGGTGGCATCCCTTACAACAGTATTTGCTAAAAACCGAAAACGGTAAGTTTCAAACCCTTCGAGCCACATGGGATACCGAACAAAACAAATGGTTCCATCAAAATCAAGGAAACGTTGTTGAACCTCACGATTGGTTGAGTTGGAGCAAAGGCGGGCAAAACTGGAATACCATGTGTTCATCGTGCCACTCTACCCATTTGAAAAAGAATTACAACGAAGTTACCGATAGCTTTAATACCACTTACGAAGAAATAAATGTAGCCTGTGAATCCTGTCACGGACCAGCCGGAAAACACTTAGATTTCCAAGTAAATAAAACAGGAACCGACCCGTATAAAGAGGGATTGTTAACCGACCAAAAATCGCAAATTAATACCTGTGGAACATGTCATGCGCGCAGGACCATGTTAGAAGATTTAAGCGACCCATCCAACGAGTTTTTACACCGTTTTATTCCGCAAAATTTAACCAATGCTTTTTACGAAGCAGATGGACAAATAGACCAGGAAGATTTTGTGTATGGCTCGTTTTTATCCAGTAGGATGTACCGAAATCATGTAGCGTGTAACAACTGCCACAATGTGCATTCGGGAGAGGTTAAAATGCAAGGAAACGCACTTTGTTTGCAGTGTCATGAACCCCAAAAGTACGATACTGAAATGCATCATCATCACGTACCCAATACGAAAGGAGCTGAATGCGTAAGCTGCCACATGGATGGAAAGACCTACATGGGTAATGATTACCGAAAAGACCATAGTTTTAGAATCCCCAGACCTGACCAATCGGTAAAATACAACACTTCAAATGCGTGTAATAGCTGTCATAAAGACAAGGATGCAAAATGGGCAGAAAGTGCCGTTATAAAATGGTATGGAAAAGAGAGAGCCTACCATTTTTCGGACGATTTATTACCGGGTTCTAAATTAAATGCGCAGTCCATAATTCATTTAGAGAACCTATTAACAAACGATTCTGTACCCACCATTATTAAAGCCACATCGTTAGAATATTTACAGTATTTAAATAACCCGAAAGCCTTTGAATTGATTTTGCAATCACTAAAAAACCCAGAAGCCTTGGTAAGGCAAGCGGGTTTTTCTTCTTTACTTTCTTTCCCAGAAAATATTCGCCTTCAACCGGGTTTAGAAGGCCTAAATGACCCCGTAAAAGCGGTTCGAATG
Organism: uncultured Flavobacteriales bacterium; assembly: GCA_963974475.1. Lineage (GTDB taxonomy): Bacteria > Bacteroidota > Bacteroidia > Flavobacteriales_G > Salibacteraceae > CAJXZP01. The sequence goes on along the minus strand of CAXBCR010000004.1, from coordinate 166,851 downwards.
ATGGCGTTTAGAACGGTAAGCAAGGTGAATGTAACCACGCTAAACCCAAAACAAAGCAGCGCATGGAACAAGGTAAACGGAGAGTATTTCACGTATCTAAAAGGCAATGCAGATTTCCCGAATGGGCAAACATTAATAGGTGAATTTTATCAGCAACAAGGTGATTACACCAGAGCGGTAAATGCATTTCAAAGAGCATTGAAAATGGATTCGTTACAGATAAGTCCGTACACCAATTTAGCCATTCTATACAGTGGTAATAATGAATCCAAAAAAGTGCAAGCCATCTTAATTCAAGCCTTAGCTAAATTTCCTGAAAATGCAGATTTTTATTACTTCATGGGGCTGAATGAAGGTGCGTTAGGAAATACTCCGAATCAATTAGCGTACTTGAAAAAGGCTTATGAGGTTCAACCCAGAAACCCAAAATACAGCTACAATTATATTTTGATGCTGTACAATTCGGGTAGTAAAAAAGAGGCGAAAAATGAATTAGCGAATGCGTTGAAGTTTGCTCCAAATAACCAGCGATTGATGGAGTTACAGAAGTATTTTAGTAGAGAGTAGTATTTTGTATAAATACCCCCACTTTCGTGAATTTTTTCAGTTGTCGACAAATTGCCTATAACTGAAATCAGAATCAAAAGATGGAAAAAGAACACTTCTAATTGTTCCAATAGAGAAGGAGTTTTTAGAATCATCCTGTCTATTCCATTTTCAAAAGCAGAACACTTCTATAAGGACAAATTGTCCCCAGGTAGCAACGGAAAAGCACCAATTCAAATGACATCAAATGATATTTTTTTTCACGTATAAAACGCTTATTTTCGTTGATTCATAAATTCCAACTAATAACATGAATAAAAGAACATTTAAAGTCCTACTTCATTCTATGGCATTTAGTGCCTTAGTGGTAGTAGCATCGGGATGTAATCAATCACCCAATACACCCAAAGAAACAGTAGAAACTGATAACTCAAGTGCAGCTAAATTTAATGGTAAAATAGCTTTAGACGTAAGAGATTCTAAATCCGATTGGTCGGCTTACACGCCTAAAGCTGCCCCAATGGGCGCACCAAATATTTTATTTGTATTGTATGATGATACAGGATTAGGCTCTTGGTCGCCTTACGGTGGAGGCATAAATATGCCAACTTTGGATAAGCTTGCTGCCAACGGCTTAACGTATACCCAATGGCATACTACAGCTTTATGTTCGCCAACGCGTTCTACTATTCAAACAGGTAGAAACCACCACTTAAATGGAATGGCTGCAATTACCGAAACCGCAGATGGGTTCCCTGGCGCAAACGGTAGAATGGGTGCGGAAGTAACTCCATTATCAAAAATATTGCAAGACAATGGCTACAGTACTTTTTGGATTGGTAAAAACCATAACGTACCTGAACAAGATGTAGCTTCTGGTGGAAGTAAAAAACAATGGCCTTTACAAATGGGTTGGGACCGTTTTTACGGATTTATTGGTGGAGAAACCAATCAATGGTATCCTGATTTAATTGAAGATAACCATTTTGTAGAAAGAGAATTTGAAGAAGGATATCACCTTTCTAAAGATTTAGCCGACCATGCTTTAGGTATGTTGCGTGACCAACAAGCTACCAATCCTTCAAAACCTTGGTATATGTGGTACAATCCAGGAGCAAATCACGCTCCTCACCATGCACCTAAAGAATACATTGCAAAATACAAAGGTAAATTTGATGCTGGTTATGATGCCTACAGAGATTGGGTTACAGGTCGTATGATTGAAAAAGGAATTTTACCAGAAGGAACGGTAAACACTCCAATGAATCCAATGCGTGAAGATATGGCGGAAGCTATTGACATGGTTCGCCCATGGAACACGTTAAATGATGACGAGAAAAAATTATTCGCTAAAATGGCAGAGGTTTATGCAGGTTTTTCTGAATATACCGATGCGCAAGTAGGTAGAGTAATAGATTACTTAGAAGAAAGCGGTCAGTTAGAAAACACCATTATTATGTATGCTGCTGATAATGGCGCTTCGGGTGAAGGTTCTCCAAACGGTTCGGTTAACGAAAACAAATTCTTTAACGGATACCCAGATGAGCTTTCAGAGAATATGAAATATATGGATGTTTTAGGAGGACCTGAAACTTATGAGCACTTCCCAACCGGATGGGCATCTGCGTTTTCAGCACCTTTTAAAATGTTTAAACGTTATTCTCAATATGCAGGTGGTACTAACGACCCATTAGTAATTTCTTGGCCAAAAGGAATTAAAGCAAAAGGAGAAATTCGTAATCAATATCACCACTCGGTGGATATCGTTCCTACTATTTTAGAATTAGTTGGATTAGAAATGCCAGAAGTATATAATGGTGTGAAGCAAGTACCTCTTTCGGGAGTTTCAATGGCTTACACATTTGACGCTCAGCCAAATGATGCTACTCAAAAACATGTGCAGTATTATGCAATGTTAGGTTCTCGTGGAATTTGGAAAGACGGATGGAAAGCTGCAGCAATTCACGCGCCTCTTTCAGGAAAAGGTAATTTTGATAAAGATGATTGGGAATTATACCACGTTGCAGTGGATAGGTCTGAATCTAAAGATTTAGCCAAAGAGAATCCAGAGAAACTGCAAGAATTAATAGATGCTTGGTTTGTTGAAGCGGAGAAAAATAATGTGCTTCCACTAGATGATAGGAATGCGGTAGAATTATTTACTATCGAAAGGCCTTCGCAAGAAGAAGCGCGCGATAGATACATTTATTATCCATTTGCAGCACCAGTTCCGGAAGGAAACGCAGTAAATATAAGAGGACGTTCGTACAAGATTTTAGCGAATGTAGAAACTACAAGTAAAACATCAGGAATTGTGTTTGCACATGGTTCTCGTTTTGGTGGACACTCTTTGTTTATCAAAAACAACAAGTTGTATTACGTGTATAATTTCTTAGGAATTAAACCAGAGCAAGTGTTTGAATCTTCTATCACCCTAACTCCAGGAAAACATACCGTAGGTATGGAATTCATCAGAGAAAAAACGGGCGATAAAGGAGAGTCAGTGGGAACTGCTAAACTATATATAGATGATAAATTAGTAGCCGAAGGGCCAATGAAAACGCAACCTGCTAAATTTACTTTATCGGGTGACGGCTTATGTATTGGATACGATGGCGGTGATGCGGTAAGTGAACAATACCCATCTCCAAGTAGATTTCATGATGGTGTTATAGACTTTGTAGGAGTAACCGTTGAGGGTACACCTTACGTTGATTTAGAAGCGGAAGCTAAAAGAGTAATGATGAGCCAATAGGCTTAAACAAACGTATTGAGAAGGGTTAAGAGCATTTGTTTTTAGCCCTTTTTTTATGTACTGACCGTTTATTAATAGGGTATATTGGTATAAACCCTCTTCACTTTTTCTTAATTTCTTAATCGTTCAAAATGGTAAATGCAAAAAAACTGAAACATTAAGAAGTTAAGGTTAATTAAGAGTCTAAATTCCAAAAAAATCAGCTATTTAACACAATAAATCCGTATACCTTAAGAAATCCAAAATCGTGTAAATTAGGAATTCTATTACTAATCTACACGATTTTTATGTGCGTTTAGTTTATGAATAAAAGGAAAATCGAATCCAAACTAACCAAAAAATAGCGGCAAAACCCTCTTCGCTTTTTCTTAATTTCTTAATCGTTCAAAAAGGCAATGCAAAAGAATCAAACATTAAGAAGTTAAGATGCATTAAGAAAAAAACTCTTCACTTTTTCTTAATTTCTTAATCGTTCAAAATGGTGAACTCAAAAAACTGAAACATGAAGAAGTTAAGATTCATAAAGAAAATAAAAATTAATGTAACTCTTGATTACAGAATATAACTAATTGAATTTCAGTTACTAAATTAGAAGTGGCTATCATAGTATTCAACTCTATTAAAATTATTTCATTCCCTAATTAAACCTTTTCTCTTTTTTTATATCTCACCATTAATCAATTTAAACGGTAAAAATATGAACAAGAAAAGCATCCTCATTTTAGGTGTAATATTGGCTTTTAGTTTTTCAAACTGTAACGGTCAAGAACCATCAAGAAACTCCAACGAACAAAATCTACCTCAGAAACCTCAAGGACAAAAGGGAGGCCCATTAAGTGTAGAGGAGCTATTTGTCAAATTGGATACAAATAAAGATGGTAAATTGAGTAAAAAAGAAGTGCAAGGGCCCCTAAAAAAGGATTTTTCTAAAGTGGACACGAATGGTGACGGCTTCTTGTCGAAAGAAGAAATTGAAGCAGCACCAAAACCAAAACAAGGGCAACGCCCACCGAGATAAAAATCTCATTCAATCAACAATCAAATAAATCAATCAAATAAAACAGCTATGAATTATCTAAAATTTGTGCCAGTAGGACTGGCATTTCTGACCTTTTTAGGGTCATGTAAAAAGGACGAAACAACCACTACCACTACCACATCGGGTTCGGGAACTACATCAGAATTACATGCAGCTTATGCTGAATTTGATGCAGACAACCTCAATATTTATTTAGATGGTACCGAAGTGGTCATTGAGTCTAACGGACTTCCAAACCACACCTCTCCATATTGGTCAAATACGACTGCAAGGTCTGCTACCGACCCTATGGGAAACACGTTGACTACTCCAGCAGCAAGTGTAAATCACCCACTTTTTGTAGAGCCAACCGTTACCTCGTATGCTAGTATGGCTCCGGGTAATATTGATGATTTTAACGGAATGTATACTTTACGTGTACCTACCACACCAACCAAAGCAAGCGCAACATCTAGCACTGGTTTAGGAGCTATTGGTATAGCCGTGAGTGGATCCATGATTTACAATGATGAGGAAGGTCCAAATGTACCGTTAGATGATGCTGCTCCATCATTAGATTTTAATGGTGCGCATACCGGTCCGCAAAGTTACCACTACCATTTAGAGCCAAAATCATGGTCGGATAATGACGATGCTTTAATTGGGATTATTTCAGATGGCTTTTTTCTATATGGAAGAAAATGTACCTCCACAGGAACCTATCCTACCGACTTAGATGCATCTGGTGGACATACTTCTACTACAAAGCATTCTTCTACGGCAGAGTATCATTACCACATTGAAAACGAGTTATATTTAAGTCAATATTACATTTTATTCCCTGGTGATTACCAAGGAACACCCAATGCGATTCAATAAATTCATAGCAGGCATAATTGTCATCGGTATCATTTCGTGTACCGATGGCAACGCCAATCTAGCATTTCCCATTTCATTTAGCGGGGCTAGTTCGGATACCATAGCGTCATCTGAATTGGTAAATAAACCCAATTTAGGGCTCGTTTTGTACAAAAACGAGCCCTTTTCGGGAGTTTCTATCGCGTATTACGCAAATAACTCCATTTCTCAAACCATTCAGTATACCGAAGGAAAAAAGAATGGCACGTTAGAAAAGTGGTTTCCAAACGGAATAAAGAGCTTTTCTGCGCAGTACCAAAACGGGAAGTTGCATGGTGTTAATCAAACGTGGTGGGCATCTGGAGTTAATCGTTCGCTAAACCATTTTGACCAAGGCAAAGCCAATGGAGAACAACTGCAATGGTATAAATCTGGAGCGTTGTTTAAAAAACTCCAATATGTTAATGGCAAAGAGGAAGGAATGCAGCAGGCATGGCGAGAAAACGGGAAAATTTACAATAATTACGAAGCTAAAAACGGTCGCTTTTTTGGACTAAAACGATCAACATTATGTTATGAATTGGAAGATGAAATTGTACAAAAAAAACAGTAATATCATTTGGGTTATTCTCGCGCTTTTTATCACTTCGTGTACGAGTCAAAATGAACCTACACCCGCCAAAAAAGAAAGCCGTGTAAATGCACTACCTTATTACAGCGAAGCAACATTTACACCTCATTGGTTAGGTTCTGATAGTGATTCACTGGCCAATTTTCACACTATTAAAGATTTTCATCTAACCGACCAAAACGGGAATTCATTTAGTCAAAACGATTTAACGGGTAAAATTTATGTAGCTGATTTCTTTTTCACTACCTGCCCCGGAATTTGCCCTAAAATGACCGCCAATATGGGTTTGCTGCAAGAAGAATTCCTCACAGATACGGATGTGATGCTAATCTCTCATTCGGTAACACCCGAAAAGGATTCTATTGAAATACTTCAAAAATATGTCATGGCAAAAGGCGTTGATTACCGCACTTGGCGACTGTTGACCGGTAATAGAGATGCCATCTATGAGTTGGGACGTCATTTTTATTTCGTGGAAGAAGACCTCGGAATTTCCAAAACCAATGACGATTTTCTTCATACCGAAAACTTTGTGCTAGTAGATGCTCACAGTCACATTAGAGGTATTTATAACGGACTGAACAAAACCGCACTCGCACAGCTTATTGCCGATATTTATACGCTTAAGAAAGAGGAAGAATAAAATTCAGAGTCGCATACACTCCGAATACTTTTCATAGCCTACAAGTTTTCAATAGCAACGGTTAGCTTTCCTTTCACCTCTGTTGCAAACGATTCCAACTTATCATTTTTTACAGCCATCATCGCAGCAAATGGGTCGATTACAGAAATACTCACCGCATTTCCATCCAACTGACGCACTGCAACCCCACAAGGTAATAACACCCCTATTTGTGGCTCGGCTGATACGGCTTCATAGGCGTACCCCGCATTGCAAGCACCTAATAATCGGTAGGGAGCAATTTCTTTACCTAACCCTTTATTTATGGAACCACTAAAATCAATATCCGAAACTATTCCAAAACCTTGTTCTTTTAGCGTACCAGTAATAGCTGCAATGGCTTCTTCAAACCCCATTTTTACTGTTTTCTCTATAAAATAGCTCATAACTCGTTGTTTTTGTAAAGACAAAAGTAGCGTGTATCCACCGTCATTACGGTGATAATAATTACAGTGCAGATTGAAAAAAAAGAGTGATTATCTATTACTCAAAAACACGATGCAAAGCATTCCTCCAACTTTTTCTTTAATTAGGAAGAATAAATAATAATCTTGACACTAAATAATCCATTTATTTTTATACATTTGGCTTCACTTATTTTTAACTTAAAAAATCATAATCATGTTTACAAAACAAAACAAAACAAAACAAATTTAATCTAGGATTTGTTCTAGCCTTGTTAATATTAACAACCATATTACCATCATTCGTTAAAAGTCAAACATCTGGTATTAACACCTTATTGCAACCCGAAAGATCTAATCAAATTTTAGCGTGGGAAAACACAACAAATCAAAACGTAGCTAGATGGAGGGTAGATATCCTTAAAAAAGTATTAGTAAACGGTCAAGTTACTTATAAAACGCAAGTACAATTTTTTCAGAACAAATATTATCTAGGTGTTGATAAACAACATATTAATAGTAACAGATAATGGGCCATTTCCAACAGCTCCAGGAAACACCACGGTTGTGACTGGTTGCGAGCAAAAATGTAAAGGTTCAAGTTTTGCCTATGGAATTACCCAAAATACATTGATTATAAATGGCACAGAAGGCAGTTCTTATTTGGATGCTTCTCAAGCTGTGGCTTGGGTTGATAAAACTACAGGAACCGTTACACCATATTATCACTATATTGGCTTAACTAGTTGGAACACCCTTAATTCTGCATCATCCAATCCTTGGAATATTCCTGGAATTAAAACAATCCGATTCAAAAAATCTAGAATTCCTGGGTTGAATTTTATTAAAACTTCACAAGGAAACGGAATTGCTGAGGATAATATTATTGGAATTGAAAAAAAAATGGGTAGCATTGGTTATTCTCCTCTCAATGGTTTTGAAGTTTTATCTGGGAAAAAAACTGTTATGCTTGCATCTAAGCAACCTTGCCTACCACAATTAGCAAATTTCACCTCAATCTTTAATTTATATAACGAATTGGTGTCTCCAACTCAAACAGTGCCATTTGTACCTACTTTGGTTTGCGACAGCGACCCTAATAACTTCATGATGAGTAATGACGGTGTTATCTTCACAACAGATCCAACAAATCATGATCACCCGGGATATACGCATGTTTTAAATGGATGGTTATGGTATCCTGATGGCTACTGGAGTGCTGAAAGCACTTGCGGAACAAATAAAGGAGTTCTTTCATTTGATGAGTTAAATGCCCAGCTACAACTAAAATCAGCCACAACTTACACAAATGGGGTATCCTCTTCTGATTTTATTCAATTTGAGTTTCAAAAAGTAGGAGATCCCAACTCTTCAATTGTTATATACCCTAATTCTATTGAACAAGTAGACGGTAGTCTTTCATTCTCAAGCTTAGATTTACCAGTAGGGTTGTATAACATGAATGTAATTCATTCTGACCTCACCTTATACTCCGTTTATTTTGAAAGTCTTGGAGCACAAGGAAATTTAACTAATTCTTTATCAAATTTTTTATCTACTAACATTTATCAAGTCCCAGTAGTGAATAATTCCTTCAATGTTAGCCTAAATAGTACCAAAAACATGATTGTACGGTATGAACTTTTTGATATAAATGGAGAATTAGTAAACCAATCAGAATTTGAGATACTAAATGGAGAAGAGGTTATTTATCATGTAACATTACCATCAGGAAGAATTTTCCCTAGTAATATATTAGTGAATAAATTCACATGTTTGGAAGACGGTTCATCCATCACTACCCAAACGTTAAAATCAATAAATTAATAAAAATGAAAAACTCGATATTTGCAATCTTCCTATTCATTATTGCGCAACTTTCATACGCTCAAACCCCGACTATTTCGTTTCAAGAAACCTACGGTGGCGATGATTATGAAGGTGTTAAAGACTTAATTCAATTGTCAAATGGGGATTTAGTGATTTGTGGATTTTCCAAATCAAATATATCTGGTAATAAAACGGATAACGGTTTTGGCCTAGAAGATTATTGGATTTTACAAATTGACTCATCCGGTGCTATCATTTGGCAAACCACCATTGGAGGAACAGGAATTGATAGAGCTAATAGCATTTTGCAAACATCAGATGGTGGTTTTTTGATTAATGGAAATTCTAATTCACCCGCTTCTGGTAATAAAACCTCTCCAAATAATGGAGATTGGGATTCTTGGATAGTAAAACTATCTGCCACTGGGGTCATTGAATGGCAAAAAAGTTTCGGAGGACAAGACCCTGATTACGGAATATCCTTAGTACCATCAGCTGATGGTAATTACCTTATATGCAACACATCCCAATCAGGAGTTTCTGGATCAAAAACTCAACCCTCTAAAGGGGGCTTAGACTTTTGGACCATAAAAATATCTCCTTCAGGTACAATTCTAGACCAAAAGGTATATGGTGGATCAGGAGATGAATACGTACAAAGTGCGACTGTACAGGGTAAAAAGGTAATATTAACAGGTGTCTCAAATTCCGATACATCTGGCGATAAAGCTCAAAATAGCTACGGACTTTTTGATATTTGGACAATAATTATTGATAATAGTGGTACTATTCTCAATTCCTCCACAGAAGGAGGAGCCGATTTCGAAGGAGTGAAAAGGGTTATTTATCAAAATAATGAATTAGTGCTATTTGGAACATCAAGTTCCGATATTTCCGGTTCAAAAACTTCGGTAAATTATGGATGGGACGACTATTGGTGTGTCACTTTAGATACTAATTTAAACCGAAAAAGGGAAACCGTATTTGGAGGGTTGGATACAGAGGCCAACTTTGGAGATGTTGGCGGTGTTTATTACTCCGCTATCCATCAATATGTTGTTGCGGGTAGCTCATTATCTGATATTTCTGGCAATAAAACCATTGGTTCTTTTGACTCAAATTACGGAGACCTTTGGATGGTTGGTTTTGACACACTTGGAGACAAACAATTCGAATTTGTGGCAGGTGGAGACCAACAAGAAGTTTTTGGACAAATCATAGAAACCGCCAATAACACACTTAAAGTTATCGGAATTTCTCATTCTGGCATTACTGGAAATAAATCAGTTATTAATAAAGGACTTGGAGACATCTGGCTTATTGAACTAGATTTTAACCTAAGCGTTGAAACTATTGTCGACAACAACCAGCTACAAGTCTATCCAAACCCAACAAGTAGGGTTCTGAATTTCACATTACCAATGACTGTTGCTCAGTCGCAAGTAACTTTAACGGATGTAACTGGAAAAGAAGTTTATTCCAAACAATTAGACTTAGTTCTTGAGCATCAAATTAATGTTTCTTACATGCCAAAGGGCATATATGTTTTAAGTGTAACCTCCAAAGAATTTCAATACACTAGAAAAGTAATCATCGACTAAATCAACTTAAGAATAGAAATAGCCTTTCGGATGCAGAAAGGCTATTTTTTTATCAATTCGGAAAAGAATTGCGTATTTCCCTTAACTAAAATCCTTAAATTATTCTCAATCAACGCACCCGTTTAACAATCGTTGCTAAATATTTTAACAAATGTTTATCTTTCTAACTTATACCGATGATTGGTAGCATTAATCACCTACTTTTGACCTCATCAATTATAAGAAATGACACATTTAGTAACAGGCGATAAAGCCCCAGATTTTTCCGGTATTAATCAAAACAATACCACTGTTCAACTATCTGACTTTAAAGGAAAGAAAGTGATTTTGTTTTTCTATCCAAAAGATATGACTCCTGGATGCACCGCCCAAGCGTGTAATCTAGGTGAAAACTACGCAGAATTAACTTCCAAAGGTTTTGAAGTTATTGGCGTTTCTGCCGATAGTGTAACGCGTCATCAGAAATTTATTGAGAAATACGATTTACCCTTCACCCTTATTGCGGATGAAAATAAAGAAATCATCAAGGCCTATGGGGTTTGGGGTTTGAAAAAATTATACGGTAAGGAGTACGAAGGCATCCATCGCGAAACCTTTATTATAAATGAAAATGGAATAATTGAACAAGTCATCCTTAAAGTTAAAACCAAAACGCATACGGAGCAGATATTAGAGGCCCTTTCGGCTTAAATTATCAGTATCCACAAAAATAAAACATACTTTTTTACATCATTTTATTACACCTCAAATACATTACGGTCTGCGTCTCTACGTTTGCATCGTAATTAGTTAATAAAACAACAAACATGGCAAAAATGGCAAAAGACGCATCAACAGAAAAAATGAAAGCATTGCAACTTACAATGGATAAGTTGGAAAAAAATTATGGTAAAGGTTCCATAATGAAGTTAGGCGATTCTGCAATTGAAAAAGTAGATGTTATTCCTACCGGTTCTATTACGTTAGACATGGCATTGGGTGTTCAAGGTATTCCAAAAGGAAGAATCATTGAAGTATACGGACCTGAATCTTCGGGTAAAACTACCTTAGCCATTCACATGATGGCTCAAGCCCAAAAACAAGGCGGAACCGCTGTGATGATTGATGCTGAACACGCTTTTGACCGCTTTTATGCAGAATCATTAGGAGTGGATACCGCAAACCTGCTTATTTCTCAACCTGATAATGGGGAACAAGCGTTAGAAATAGCCGATAATTTGATACGTTCTGGAGCTGTTGATATTGTAGTAATTGACTCCGTAGCCGCATTAACCCCAAGAGCCGAAATAGAAGGTGAAATGGGAGATAGTAAAATGGGACTTCATGCCCGTTTAATGTCGCAAGCATTACGTAAACTTACCGGAACCATTAGTAAAACCAATTGTACCGTGATTTTCATTAATCAATTGCGTGAAAAAATTGGGGTCATGTTTGGTAACCCAGAAACCACTACGGGTGGTAATGCACTTAAATTTTACGCTTCTATTCGCTTAGATATCCGTAGAATTGGTCAGATTAAAAACGGTGATGCCGTAATAGGAAACCATACTCGCGTAAAAGTGGTAAAAAACAAAGTTGCTCCGCCATTTACCAAAGCAGAATTCGACATCATGTATGGAAAAGGAATTTCTAGATCAGGCGAAATTCTGGATTTAGGGGTAGATTTAGAAATCGTTAAAAAGAGCGGTTCTTGGTTTAGCTACGGAGAAACTAAACTAGGTCAAGGTAGAGATGCCGTGAAACAGCTCATTGAAGATAACCCGGAGTTATCGGATGAACTGGAAGCAAAAATTAGAGCTGCAATCTCAGATAATAAAAAGTAAGCAGCATAAAGTCAATTCTCTTTTGAGAAAACTGTTTTAAAACCTAATTTCGAGCCCCGATTATACGTATGTATTTTCGGGGCTTAATATTTATACCAAATGAGAAATTTTCTGTTTTTAGTTTTAATTAGTATGGGTGCATTTGCGTGCACAGAAGAGCATACAGATACCCAAACCACCGCACCTACCGAGGTGAAGGAAAAACTAGATGATTCATTAGCTTGGATAAATTCCCAAATCATTGAAACGCCCAATGATCCTGAATTGTACATGGCTAAAGCCCGATACTTTTTAAGCAAAGACAATTTACGTTCTAGTATGGAGCAGGTGGATCGCGCCATTAGCCTGGATTCAACGAATTTGAATTACTATATTTTTAAGGGCGATGCTTATTACAATACCAAGGCGATGGTAGAAGCAAAAAACGTTTTCCTAAAAGCCGAAGAAATGGATGAAACAAATATTCATGTAAATATCAAACTAGCTTGGATTAGTTTAATAGCCGGTCAACATGAATCATGTTTTGTGTACGCAAATAAAGCTTTGAAGCAAGACCAATTTTTAGCGGAACCGTATTACCTAAAAGGGTTAGCGTATAAAGAATTAGGAAATTTTAAATTGGCTGTTTCTAATTTCCGAACTGCTTCCGAACAAAATAATGACTATATGGAGGCTTGGCTACAGTTAGGATACATGTTCGATGCCGCTGAAGACACCCTAGCTGGTGCGTTCTATGAAAATGCGTTACGTATAGATTCTAATAATTTGGACGCCTTATACGCCTTTGCAATGCATTTACAAACTTGGGGACTGGCTGAAGACGCCATTCATCAATACCAACACATTTTACGCGTAGATGATAATTATCATGACGCCTATTTTAATCTTGGGTACGTTTATTTAGAAATGCTTCAAGAAAACGACAGCGCTATTAAATATTACGACAAAGTATTAGCACTAAACCCATACAACTTTAAAGGATATTACAATCGCGGATTAGCTTTTGAACGGAGTGAATTGATTCCGCAAGCACGCAACGATTTTGAAGAAACCTTGAAATTAAAACCAGACTATACTCCCGCTGCTAAAGCGATGAGTAGAATTAACAAATAACCCGAAATGGGTTAATAATCGGAATTCGATTAATAGCTACCAACAAAAAATGCCAAACATTTCTGCTTGGCATTTCTAGTGATTTTTTTAATTGAATTTAATTCATCCAACCTTTTACTTCTTCTAATTTCAAGGCCGGGATGTCTAATATATTTTTCTTGCGTAACCCATTCAATTTTTGATGCAGTTGCGTGGCTTTACTTTCTTTAAATTCAGTAATTGATTTGAATCCTAAATCCACCATATGTTCCGCCCATTGAGAGGATACACCTAAGGCTACAAAATCTGCAGCTACGGGTAACACAATTTTTTTCTCTGGTCGCATTTGTGGAAATAACAACACTTCTTGAATAGAACTTTGATTGGTTAACAGCATCGTTAAACGATCTATTCCAATTCCCATTCCGGAGGTTGGTGGCATTCCGTATTCCAATGCTCTGATAAAATCATCATCAATAAACATGGCTTCATCATCTCCTTTTTCACTTAGTGCCAACTGAGATTCAAAACGTTCTCTTTGGTCAATCGGGTCATTCAACTCGGTGTAGGCATTTGCAACTTCTTTCCCATTAATCATTAACTCGAAACGCTCGGTTAACTCTGGGTTATCACGATGCTTTTTACAAAGTGGAGACATTTCAACCGGATAATCAGTGATGAAGGTAGGTTGAATGAAGTTCCCTTCACATTTCTCCCCAAAAATTTCATCTATCAATTTTCCTTTACCCATTGAGTCATCCACTTCAATACCCAAGTTTTTGGATACTTCATAGATTTCTTCCAAGCTTTTTCCATTCAAATCATATCCTGTATGTGCTTTAATGGCATCTAAAATTGGAATTCTTGGGTAAGGACCTGCAAAGTCAATATCCATATCACCTAATTTTACACGAGTCCCGCCATTGTTGGTTGTTTTAACCACATGCTCAAGCATTTTTTCGGTGAAATTCATCATCCAATGGTAATCCTTGTAGGCTACATAAATTTCCATCACCGTAAATTCTGGATTATGGGTACGATCCATTCCTTCATTACGGAAATCTTTTGCAAATTCATACACGCCATCAAACCCACCTACGATCAATCGTTTTAGGTAAAGTTCATTGGCAATACGTAAATACAACGGAATATTCAATGCATTATGATGCGTTTCAAAAGGTCGAGCCGATGCACCACCAGGAATAGGTTGTAAAATTGGCGTTTCCACCTCCAAGTAGTCCTTATCGTTAAAAAACTCACGCATCGCATTCATAATTTTAGAACGCGTAATAAAAGTTTCTTTTACTCCGTCATTAACAATTAAATCTACGTATCGCTGACGGTATCTTTGCTCTGGATCAGAGAATGCATCGTGCACCGTTCCATCTGCTTCGGTTTTAACCACAGGTAGCGGACGCAATGATTTACTTAACACTTTGAATCCGGTAACGTGAATAGAAATTTCACCCACTTGCGTACGGAAAGCATATCCTGAAACACCAATGAAATCACCCATATCTAATAGTTTCTTGAAAACTACATTATACATGGTTTTATCATCCGTAGGACAAATTTCATCTCTATTAAAATACAATTGAATACGACCCTGTTTATCCTTAAGCTCCGCAAACGATGCCTTTCCCATTATACGCTTGGCCATAATACGACCAGATAATGTGATTTCTTTTAACTCATTTTCCTTTTCGAAAATGGCTTTCACCTCTTCTGAGTAATGTGTAGACACATATTCCTCAGCAGGATATGGATTAATACCCAAGTCCTTCAATTTGTTCATAGATTCTCTACGAACTACTTCCTGCTCTGATAATTGCGACATTTCTGTTTGCTTAAATTAATGGCTGCAAATGTACTATTTCACTATTGAATATGGGCAGCCAATTTTTGAGATAAAATTAACGGTAAAATCAGGTCCCATTTGCACAAATTATTCGAATTACATGCTTTCTTTTTTTTCGGGAAGAATGTCATTTTAAAGGTCGAAAATAAATGTGAACGGTTTTACCATTTGCAGGTCAAACAAATAACTGCCTAGTTTTCAATGCTTCATGGTTTTTACTTTTTGGCAAAACACAAATAACCCTTTAGTTTTGATGTGAACTTTTAAACCAAACACCATGAAAAATTTTATTCAAATCTCTAGTTTTTTTCTTTTCTTTCTTTGTTTTTGTTCTTGCAAAAAAGAAAGTATTGCAACCGATAATTCTCCTACCTCCTATCTACATTCTAAAAAAGGGGAAGTAAAAAAGAATATGAAGGCAGGCATTTATCGTATCGCCAATAACGATTTTGGAACCTGTGAAGGGTATTTTTTACGACCAAATACTGGTGAAAATGATTATTTAATTCAAATATCATCCGGTATTTCCGACTCTATTTTATCGCTACCTGACTTAGGCTCGCATGAATTTATGGTGGATATCGAATATTTGGGGGTAGCTTACAATTGTACTCAATCTTTCAAAAAACCAACTAATTATAGCAAAAGCCATCCGATAGAGATTCAACAGGTTAAAATTACGCGTATCGAAAAGCCGTAAATCGAAGCCAATTTATTGGAGTGCAGAACGTAATCGCTCTACCTCTTTCTTAGCATTACCCACATAAATAGCACCATTATAAAAGGTTACCGGGCGTTTTAGAAACGTATATTCATCCAAAATAAGGGCTCGGTAATCATTTTCGGTTAACTCTTTTCCTTTTAAAGCTCTTGCCGCAAACTGACGTGATCTTCTGCTAAAAAGTGCCTCATAGCTCCCTGCCAATTCTTTCATTTCATCTAATTCTTCGGGAGTTATTTGCTTACTTTTGATTTCTCGTAAATCAAAACCGGATTCAAGTCCCAAATCTTTCATGATTCGTTTACTTGTGTCGCATGTGTGGAGGTAGAATACCGTGTTCTTCATGAAGTATTGTTTAAATGGCAAAAGTAAAACGAAAAAAACAGTCTAGTCCAATTCGCGGGTTAATGAGTCCCGTAAAAATGGCCATTCCAATTCTTATTGGCGTAAGTTTAGCCGGATACTTATTAGTTCGTGATTTAGACCTGAAAGTGCTGAGTGCAATTGAATTTTCGGGAACCGTTATCGGAATGTTGGGATTATCACTTCTTTTTGCAGCCCTACGCGATGTAGGCTACATGTTTAGGTTACGCACGCTTTCCGAGAAAAAAATAGCCTGGAGAAACATTTTTGACGACATCATGTTATGGGAGTTTTCATCGGCAATTACCCCTTCTGTAGTTGGCGGTTCGGGAGTAGCCATTTTTATTTTAAGTAAAGAAGGAATTGCCACCGGAAGAAGTACCGCTATTGTGATGATTACTGCATTTTTAGATGAGCTTTTTTATGTGGTTATGGTTCCGTTTTTATTCCTTTTTGCGGGAACAAATTTATTTCCAGATTCTGTTCCCACGCTAGAGGTAATGGGATATACCTTAGGTATAAAACAAGTGTTTTGGATAGGATATGGATTTATGATTTTTTTAGTTTCCCTGATTTTTTACGGAATTTTTATTAGTCCTCAAGGGTTTAAAAAACTACTTGAGTTTGTTTTTAGAATCCCATTTCTACGCAAATGGCAAGAAGCAGCTTCCCAAACTGGATTCGAGATCATTACTACAAGTACAGAATTAAAAGGAAAGCCCAAAGAATTCTGGATAAAAACCTTTGGCTCTACCGCATTGTCGTGGACTTCCCGATTCTTGGTTGCCAATTTTTTACTCATGGCCTTTACTGCACTTTCATTTAGTGAAAATATTTTGGTTTTATCTCGCCAGTTAATCATGTGGGTTATTATGCTCATCAGCCCAACCCCCGGAAGTGCGGGAGTGGCCGAGTTGGCATTTGGTAGTTTTTTAAGTGATTATACCCCGCTAGGATTGGCAGTTGTTCTAGCCGTTTTATGGCGACTCTTTACGTATTATCCGTATCTTTTTATTGGCGCAATAGTTTTACCTAATTGGATTCAAAGGGTTTACTTAAAGCGAAAATTAATCACATTTAAAAATTAACCCTTTTTTACCCACCTTAAAACCTAACCAAAATCATAATAAAGGACTTTTATATCTTTATTTTTTGTGGTAATATTGAACTTGCTAAAAACTAGTAAAATGGACAATATTAAAGACAAAACGGTAGCCCAAATTGTAACCGAAAACATTAAAACTTCGGATGTTTTTAAACGAAATGGGATTGATTTCTGCTGTGGCGGAAACGTTAATATTCAATCCGCTTGCGAAGAACAAGGGTTAGATTTTGAAAAACTAGAAAAAGAGCTAGACTCGGTTCACACCAGTCCCGTTCCTACCCATGATTTTGATTCTTGGAATCTTGACTTTTTAGTGGATTACATTATTAATACCCATCACACTTACTGTAAAAACAACTTTGACATTCTTATAGAATACGCCAATAAAGTGGCATCCGCACATGGTGAAAATCATCCGGAAGTAATTACTATCGCTAAACTTACCGAAACTTTAGTCAACGATTTACGTCCTCATTTAGAAAAAGAAGAACAAATTCTTTTTCCATACATTAAACATCTTATCGAAATAAAATCTAGAAACGAAAAAGTGTCGCATCCTGGTCTTCAAAGTCCCGTTTCTGTAATGGAAAAAGAACACGATTTGGCAGGCGATGTTATGAAAGAAATTGCATCTATCAGTACTAATTTTACGGTACCCGAAGGAGGTTGTAATACCTTTATAGCGATGTATGCTAAATTAGAAGAGTTTCAAAACGATTTGTTTCAGCACATTCACTTAGAGAATAATATTTTGTTTCCAAAAGCGATCGCCTTGGAAGAAGATTTATCTTTGTAGCATGTTGTCAAAATCATGTAATTATGCATTAAGGTCGAGTGTTCTTATCGCTTGTAAGGCCGATGAAGGTCACAAAATAAGCATCAAAACCATTGCCGAAGAATTAGACATCCCTACGCCATACCTAGGTAAGATATTGCAAAAACTTACAAAAAACGAAATTATTCAATCCTTAAAAGGCCCTCATGGCGGCTTTTTTGTGAAGGATAAAGGAACGGGTATTCCCATTATCAAAATTATTGAAGTCATGGATGGGCTTGATTTTTTCTCTAGTTGTGGACTTGGAATGCACGAATGTTCCAATACGCATCCTTGCCCACTTCATGATGATTACAAAGCCTATAAAGATAAACTTTGGAAACTCTTTAATGACAAAACTATTGCCGACTTGGTAGCGTCCATAAAAGATGGAAAGTCATTCATAATAAACCTTCCATTCACTGTATAATAGGTAGTTGAACCCTTTTTAAAGCAATTGCACCTCCCCTTTTTACGCTATAATTTACTGACAAATATCATGCTATTGTCATCCAAATTCATCTAATTTTACGCCATATTTAAAAAAGACATCGAAGTCTTTTTATTTAACGTAAAATTAAATACTATGCTATCAAAAAGTCAGGCGAAATTATTCTTCCTAGCGGGAACAATAATTTTTTCACTATTATTCTTGGCGTTGTCCTACGACACCGTAAATAATCGAGTTGGAAAACAAACTCACGAAGAAAACATTACCGAAGCCGTTATTGCCGGTAAACAATTATGGGAGTCAAACAACTGTATGGGTTGTCACACTTTAATGGGAGAAGGCGCGTATTACGCTCCTGAATTAACCAAGGTAGTGGAAAGACGTGGTCCGGGTTACATTAAATCTGTACTTATGGCTAAGAAATGGGCTCCAAACGGACGAAATATGGTGGGTTATGAAATGACCAACGAGGAAGCAGAGAATATGGTTGCTTTTTTAACTTGGATTGGCAATATGGACCTGAATGGTTTCCCTGCAAAGCCTAAATATAAAATCGAAAAAGTAGATTAATCACTGACTTTAATATTATTTGATATGAAATTTAAAACACAAAAAATAGCATACTGGTTTTTCTTGGCGGCATTAATGCTTTTCTCGCTACAGATAATCTACGGATTCATTATGGGATTCGCGCACATGGGTTACGATGGCTTACATGAAATAATTCCATTTAACGCAGCAAGAGCAACACATAACAACTTATTAGTAGTTTGGTTATTACTCGGTTTTATGGGTGCTGCATACTACATTATTCCAGAAGAAGCACAAACTGAATTATGGTCGCCAAAATTGGCAATTGTTCAATTAATTGCATTCTTAATTGTAGGAGTAATTGCCATTATTGGTTTTCACTTAAACTATTGGGAAGGACGTAAATTCTTAGAAATTCCTAGACCATTAGATTACTTGGTTGTAGTGGATGTTCTGGCATTTTTACTAAACATTTTAATGACTTTATTTAAAGGTAAACGTCAAACTACCACGGCATTAGTTTTAAGTATGGGACTTCTTTTTGCGGCTCTTTTATACCTTCCAGGTATGATTTGGTTTGATTCGCAAACGTTAGATTCTTTTTACAGATGGTACGTTGTTCACCTTTGGGTGGAAGGAGTTTGGGAATTAATTATGGGTGGTATTTTAGCCTTCTTATTAATTAAAATTACAGGCGTTGACCGTGAGGTTATTGAAAAATGGTTATACGTAATTGTAGGTTTAACCTTCCTTTCTGGAATCTTAGGTACAGGTCACCACTTCTATTACATTGGCGCACCATCATACTGGTTATGGATTGGTGGAATCTTCTCTGCATTAGAACCATTAGCATTCTTAGCAATGGCATTGTTTGCCATTAACATGTACCGAAAAGGGGAAAAGAAACATCCAAATAAAACTGCTTTGAACTGGACATTAGGAACAGCTGTCGTTTCGTTTGTAGGAGCTGGATTATTAGGAGCTGCACATACTTTACCAAACGTGAATTTATATACACACGGTACTTTGGTGACTGCAATGCACGGCCACATGGCGTTTTGGGGAGCTTACGGAATGATTGTATTCTCTATTATCGCGTACGCAATGCCTAATTTAACAGGACGTAAATTGTATGACAACACCATTACAAGAATGGCATTTTGGTTAACCACCATAGGAATGGTTGGAATGACCGTTGCTTTTGGAGTTGCTGGTGTAGCACAAGTGTATATGGAAAGAATAATGGGCGTTGATTTCATGGAAACACAAATTGAAATCCAACCTCACTTCTTGGTACTCATAATTTGTGCAGCAGTTTTTGCTACTGGAGTAACATTATACATTGTGAATTTCTTCAAATACGGAATGCCTTCCGATGAGGCTTTAATTGAAGGTTAATATTGAAATAGAATCAAATTAGTTGGAAGAGAAAGGTTGGAAATGATTCGTTATTTTCAACCTTTTTTATTCATGCTAATTTCTAGCGCATACAGCAAGGTTTCATATTTTGGTCAAATTCAAGGCTGACGGGAAATTTAATTTGTGAGTTACCGGAATGGTAATAATTAAATCAAATTTTTATGAAAACGCAGAAGTTGGGCAAAAGATAAACCGATAAATCAAGATAAATGGAACAACCATATTACAAGATAGTAGGTCAAGAAGAAATCATTTTTGAGCACACCTTTAAAAACAAATTACCATTGTTATTAAAAGGGCCAACAGGAACCGGTAAATCGAGGTTTGTGGAGTACATGGCGCATAAAATGGACAGGGTTTTATACACCGTGGCATGTCATGAAGAAACGTCTGCTACCGATTTAATTGGTCGGTATTTGGTAAAAGGTGCCGAAACCGTTTGGATAGATGGCCCCATGACTAAAGCCGTAAAAGAAGGCGCTATGTTATACCTAGACGAAGTAGCGGAAGCACGTCCAGATATCATTGTGGCGTTGCACTCACTCACCGACCATCGTAGAACTTTATTTATTGATAAAACGGGCGAAACCATTAAGGCAAATGATGATTTTATGCTCATTGCCACCTACAATCCGGGATACCAAAAGGGATTCAAAGAATTGAAACCTTCCACGCGTCAACGGTTTGTTTCAATGTCTTTTGTTTATCCAGAGCATAAAATTGAGACCGAAATTTTGGTTAAAGAAACCGGTGTAGAAGAAGATATTGCGAAACGATTAGTAAGTATGGGAGAGAAAATCAGGAACTTAACGGAGCTTGGTTTAGCCGAAACAGTTTCTACCCGACTACTTGTGGATGCAGCTATTCTAATAAATAGTGGTTTACCTAAACGATTAGCGTGTAATGTTGCTATTGCCGAACCGCTCACCGATGACCAGGACACGTTAGAGGCTTTGAAGGATTTGATTAGTCTTTCTATTTAAGGGTTTAATGATTCAATGAGTTAATGAAATAATGAGTTAATGATGTAATGAGTTAATGAAATAATGAGTTAATAAAATAATGAGTTAATGTTTTAATGAGTTAATGTTTTAATGAGCTAATGGAATAATGTTTAAATGAAGTAATGTTTAAATGAGCTAATGGAATAATGAGCCAATGAGTTAATAAAAAAACGGATTAATGAATTAATAAAATAATGTTTTAATGATTCAATGAGTTAATAGAACAATGTTTAAATGAGCTAATGATTAAATAAAACAACGGATTAATGGGTACAATGGTTAAATGAGTTACTGGTGGCTTAAACAAGGAATCGTATGAGATACGAACTACAGGAAGAAAAATTCTAAATCCAATGTGTAGACAAAGACCATTTCACAAATTGATTTCAAAATTGAAGCATTACACAATTTCACCATTTCATCATTAAAACATCATTTCACTATTGAATCATTAAACCATTGAATCATTCGTTCATTAAAGAACTGCACCAAATTAAAAAATGGAATTAGACCAAATAATATTCAAAAGGCTGCATAAGTTTTACCAGCGAATCACCACTAAAGTGGATGAGGAGGAAAATGCCCGAAAAGTATATTTAGAGCCTTTAAAACCAAGGTTAACCATTCTTTCTAGAGCGTTGTCTGGCGTTCAAAATGAAATCATTACCTCCGAGAGAGAAGGCGGTTGGTCAGGATTGAAATTATATTTACCTGCTTCCATATCTTTTTCTGAAAGCGTTGAAACCAATATCAATTTTTATGTTTTTCGGGTTTTGTATTTATCCGTACAACAAAAACTACGGCTCAACTGGACCGATTCTGAAGAGCATAAACCCGCAGAATCACAAGCGGAATCGGTAAAGGCATCTCTTGGTGTTTTGGAAGAGCTTTTTGAGCAATATCCAGCGACCAAAGAAATCTACGAACATCTGAAATTAGAATTGAACGTTCATTTTGAAAAAGAGAATAAACCGGTGGATGAGAGCTGGCTATTTGGCCGGTTTATGTGGATGAATCCGCACGAATTTGAGATAAAAACGACTGCTCTAAAATCGAAGAAAGAACTTATTGAAGAGGCATTAATTACCACTGAGCTAGATGCCAACCCGAGTGATGAAGTCACAACGGTGGGGATTGACAAGAAGCAGGTGGAAGATAATGTGGTGACTAATAATTTTGAGAAAGTGGATACCGCATCCGAATTTAACGGCTCCTTTAAAGAGATGGATGGCGATGACACCCTGAGCGATGATGAAGATGCTATACGAGAGCTCAATTTGAAACACACCGTTCGGGCCGATGATATTTCACATTCCGTATACAAAGCGGAGTTTGTAAATTCTAAATCCAGCGTGTATGTAGAAGCGGAGACCGAAAACGGTAAGTTTCATCACTACGATGAATGGAACTACAAAAAGCGAAATTATAAAAAGGATTTCTGTAAGGTGTACCCCAAATTTTTACGCGCAGATACCGATAATTACGCTTCCAAGGTGCTGCGAGAAAACGTGAAAACCAAAAATGAATTATTCAAGCTTTTTGCCCAAGTTCAAAACGAATACGAAAAGGTGAATAAGGTGGTTTCTGGAGAAGAAATTGATTTTGATGCGGTCATTGATTCTTTTGCTGAAATGAAGGCCCAACTCACGCCATCCGACCGTATTTATACCTCCAAAAGAAAACGAAAAAAAGATTTATCTGTACTGATTTTGATGGATACCAGCCTATCGGCCGATGGGTACACAAATAATGAGCACGTTTTGACGGTCGCGAAAAATGCGGTCTTGCTTTTTGGAGAGGTGCTTTCGGCTTATGATGTTTCATTTCAGGTGGATACTTTCTCATCGCGTACACGCAACAATTGCGCGTATAATCACGTCAAAACTTTTGAAGAAAATTGGGTAAAAACCCGAAATAGGTTAGGCTCTATTCAGGCCGAAGGATACACTAGAATTGGCACCGCATTGCGACACGCAGGCGCATTAATAGATAAAGAACCCACCATTAGAAAATGGATTATTCTTCTTTCGGATGGAAAACCAAATGATTATGACACCTACGAAGGCACGTACGGAATTGAAGATGTGAAACGGGCACTTTTAGAACTAGATAATCGACACATTCACGCGTTCTCATTGGCTATTGAACACCAAGCCAAATATTATTTACCGCAAATGTTTGGGCATAATAATTACAACATACTTCCTAAATCATCCGATTTACCGGTCGCTTTTAGTAAGTTTTATAGACGAATATTAAATGGATAACGAAAAAACTTTACAGAATTACGAGAGCAATTCAATTTATTATCCCCCAGGAGGAATTTTGGTCTGGTTATTAATCATTCTAGAAATTTTCACTTTCCTGGGCGCCTCGTTGGTTTTCATGTATTACCGAGGCATTGAATGGGATGACTTTCTTGCCTTTCGAATGCATATAAATCCGGTGGTAGGAACCATTAACACGGTGATACTAATTACAAGTGGCTATTTTATGGCGAATTCATTGCATCAATTAAGAAGTGGTGAAAATGGTAAGGCAGCCCAACAAATTCTAATCGGACTCCTTTTTGGCGTTTTGTTTTTAGTGGTGAAAGGGGCGGAATATTATTTTAAAATTGAAGCCGGAATCGGATTAGGTTCAAATACATTTTTCACTTTTTATTGGCTCATGACGGGTTTTCACTTTATTCATGTGTTGTTTGGCGTGGGGCTTTTAACCTATATGTATCAAGGAGTTAAATCGAATAAATACG
Organism: uncultured Flavobacteriales bacterium; assembly: GCA_963974475.1. Classification (GTDB taxonomy): domain Bacteria; phylum Bacteroidota; class Bacteroidia; order Flavobacteriales_G; family Salibacteraceae; genus CAJXZP01. Next base: position 142,590 of record CAXBCR010000004.1, on the reverse strand, counting down.
ATGCGAAAAATATGTTTGATGTAGAGTCAAGTGCTACCTATTGGCACATGTGCGATTTAATATGGATTCTCATTTTCCCCGTTTTATACTTAATCTAAGCGTTATGTCAGAAATCAAGAAAAACACATTTACGTGGGTAGCACTGGTTTTACTCATTATTTTAAATACCATTTTTGCCGAAAACGGAATGCAACATGCGGTTTACTTTATTGTTACCGTAAGCAGCATCAAATTTTTAGCGGTGGTGTATCAATTCATTGAGGCCAAACATGCCCATGCAGCGTGGAAAGCATTGAGCATCCTTTTTGTAGCCGTATATGTAATTGGCATTTTGGTGCTGTATTAACATACGTTTCCTTCGTTTTCCATCCATTTCCGGTAGCGTTTAAACACCCCATTTATGAACTGCACCGGCATTGCGATTTGTTAGGCCAAAATGGATAGAATAAAATAATCACCCTTGCGCTAACCAACTTTCGAGAATCAATCAGTATTAGTTTACATTTGAAACATGTTTGTACTAAGAAGATATCCATTAAAGAGCGTAATAATTTGGACGAAGAAAGAAATCATTTTCTTTCTAATTCTATCTACCCTATTCACCATCCTATACGAATTATTAGGTATAAAATGGTTGCAAGTTCCACTTGCTCCAGTAGGATTAATTGGAACTGCAGTCGCCTTTATGGTAGGTTTTCAAAACAATGCTGCTTACGACAGAATTTGGGAAGCACGTAAAATTTGGGGTGGTATAGTTAATACCTCTAGGTCGCTAATTATTATGGTTAAAGACAGTTTTTATATCCACCGAGTGGATGCTCGTCAGGATGAATTTACTATCATTAAAACCATTACCCACCGACATATAGCTTGGTTAACTGCGCTTCGGTACGCTATGCGGACAAAAAAACAATGGGAAGCATCTTACCAAAACATTCATGAAAAAGAGACTTTTTCCTACCATATTCCAGAATATCAAACTCCGTTGGAAGAAGCGTTAGAGCCCTATTTATCGGAAGAAGAATACGCCTATGTAATGTCAAAAGACCATAAGCCCAACGCCATTATTAGCCTGCAATCAAAACACTTGAGACAGCTTACTGATGAAAAGAAAATTTGGGATTTCTCGTTACTAAACTTGCAACAATTACTGCAAGAATTAACGGCTTTACAGGGTAAAACAGAGCGCATAAAAAACTTTCCTTACCCCAAACAATACGGAAGTATTGGGTTTCATTTCGTACATATTTTTGTGTGGTTATTACCCATGGCTATTATTCCAGCCTTTGCAAATATGGGATTAGAGGTAGCCGCATCCAATCCGTTTATAGGTCATTATTTTGTGTGGTTAAATATCCCATTTACCGTAATTGTGATATGGGTTTTTAACACCATGCTCCGCATAGGATTAGCCGGTGAAAACCCATTTGAAGGTTCGCCAAATGATGTGCCTATTTCAAATATTTCTAGAGGTATTACGCGCGATTTATTACAGCTTATTGACGAAGACCCGGCCAATATTCCGGCACCCCTTAAAAACGAGAATAATATTGAAATGTAGGCAAAATTGAAGCTCATTGTCATAAAAAACAAGCTAAGTACTGCAATATGAGGATATTAAAATTAAAATTATTCACCCACAAACTAGCGTTAGAAAAAGTATTCTACACGCAAACTTTAGGTTTTGAAATGGTAGCCGAAACTGCGAATGCTTTTACGGTAAAAATGGGTTGGAGTGAATTGACTTTTGAAGAAACAGAACAAGAATACAACTATCACTATTGTTTTTTAATCCCTTCGAACAAATTGATGCAAGCCTTGGAGTGGATGGAAAAACGGGTTCCAATTATTGACATTGAAAACGGCCGGAAAACCCAAAGATTTGAAAGTTGGAACGCTGATTCGTTTTACTTTTATGATGCAAGCGGAAATATTGCCGAATTCATTGTTCGATACGATTTGGAAAATGAAATTAGTTCTGATTTTGACATTTCTAACGTGTTGTGTGTCAATGAAATTGGAATGGCCACAAATGATGTAGAGAAAACCAATAATGAACTACTCACAAAATTTGGCACTCCATTTTGGAAAGGTGATATCAAACGATTTGGCACCAATGGTAGCCAAGAAGGCATGTTTCTATTACCCAATTATGAACTAAAAGAAATTTGGTTTCCAACACCTTCCATGAAAGTTAAGCCCGAGCCATTTGAAATAACATTTGAGAATAATGGCCAGAATTATAGTATGCAATTTCAAAACGAAGAAATTAGTACTCGGAGCGAAAGCCTAAATAAAATCTAGACAGGGCATCTGTAATACCAGCAGCTAACACAGCAATCATAATTTGGAAGCATTAATCAAAAAAATAAACAGCATTATAACGCTAAGCGCTAAAGCGGAAGAATATCTTTATTCTATTTCTAAAGAAAAATCCATAGCTAAAGGAAAGCTGTTAATCAGACAAGGGCAAGCGGTGAAGAGCACCTATTTTGTAACGAGCGGGTGTTTAAGGTCGTATTGTGTCGATGAAAATGGAAAAGAACACACTTTACAATTTGCCATTAAAAATTGGTGGATTAGCGATTTCATTGCTATCTATAATAATGAATTGGCAACACTTAGCGTAGAATGTATAACGGATTCAAATATTATTGAGTTTAACGCCTCGAGGTTAGAAGGAATATATTCGCAATTTCCTGAATTTGAAGCTTTTCAACGAAAAAATTTAGAGCGTCATGTGGTTAGTTTACATAAAAGAATATTAAATCAGTTGCAATTGACTGCCCCTCAGCGGTATGATTTGTTTTTAGAACAACATCCTGACATAGAGCAATATACCCCGAATTATCATATCGCATCTTATTTAGGAATCACCCAACAAAGCTTGAGCCGAATACGCGTTGAAAAAGCAAAAAAATAGATTTCTTACCCTAGGGTAATTTTTAGCAAGAATAGCTGCATTACCATTGCATCGTACTTAAAAACAAAGATTATGATGAAAAAGATTTTGATAGGATTAGCAAGTTTTACTGCGCTCGTGTTGGTAACGTTATTCTTCACCACCCGACCTAAATTAGAAAGTGATGGTTCATACACCCCCTCTAGTTTGGCTTTAACCTTAGGCACTGTTTCTAAAACAGATTTTGAAGACATTGAATACACCAAATACAAAGGAACTAAATCGAAGGTATTGGTGATTTTCACGGAACAAAAAAACTTGGAAATGAAAAACGGAAAAATGTTCTCTACTGGAAATCATCCCGTTGAAGCACTTGTGCCTATGCTACACCTTAAAAATGCTGGGTTTGACTTTGAAATAGTTACCCCAACAGGTAAACCTGTGGTATTTGAAATGTGGGCTTTCCCGGAAGAAGACGAAAATGTAAAAGCTATTTATAATGCGTATAAATCGCGTTTTGAACACCCCCAAAAGTTAACTGATTTTGTTCATAATTCATTCGCTGATTTTGATTCGTATGCTGCTGTATTTGTACCCGGTGGACACGGAGCAATGAATGGTATTCCGCAAGATAAAAATGTGGGTAAAGTGTTGGAATGGGCTAATCAAAATGATTTATTTACCATTACACTTTGTCACGGACCAGGTTCACTATTAGCTACTACATTAGACCATCAAGAATTTTTATACAAAGGATATAAGATGGCGGTATTTCCTGATGAGGTAGATGAAATGACTCCGGCCATTGGTTATTTACCTGGACACATGACCTCAGGGTTGAGTGAAAAACTGAAGGGCTTAGGAGCAATTATTGTGAACACAGAATCGGACAATACCGTGTGTAGAGACCGAAAATTAATTACTGGAGCAAGTCCTTTAGCATCCAATGAATTAGGGAAATTAGCCGTAAAAACGCTACTAGAAGAATTGAACTAAAAATCATTCTCCCCCACTAAAAGCTAAGCATCTTGAGAGTACTCTCAAGACGCTTTTTTTTGCTTAAAACCCATTCTATCGGATTATTAATTTTCACCATTTCCTGAAATGTTAATAGTTGGTTAATTTTTGGCATGACGATTGCCTAGATTCGGTACGTTTAATCAAATAACAATTTTATGAAAATCACACCTTTTATCACGCTCGGAGTCATCGCTTGTTTAACCATCTCTTGTAAAGTACAGTTTGATGAATCTACCCGATACCGCATTGAAAGCTCGGATGATTTAGCCATTGAAAATGTCCAATTTTACAATGACAAACCTATTCAACTTTTGTATAAATCAACTTCCAAAAATGACGCCATTCAAGGTGGGAAAGTGAAGTTTAATAACGGTTTCTACTACTATCATATTAGCATCCCTAAAAACACAAAAGCAGTCGCAAAAGTGACCCACAAAAACGAACTGCAAGTTTATTTTGAAGAAGGTAAAAAGGGCTATTTAACCTTTAAAAATGGCCAACGAGAAAACTGGGAATTGTATCAATTAACCACTACCCTAACCGATACGGGCCAATATGTAACTTACGATGGCAACCTAATGAAAGTAACCAATGGAAACCAGGCGTTACTAAAAATCAAGAAATCGCTCAAAAACGTTAATGACAAAAAAAGAAGACGTTTAAAAGGTGTTAAGGTAAATTAACCCAACTTATTCAACCCAAAAACCGCTGCGTTTCCCTAGTTAATTACACAAAAAAAGAGTCTCTATTCAGAGACTCTTTTTTCATTACTATCCTTTTAACAATCCTTATTTTGGATTACCAATTCCTGTTTTAATTGGGAATTGCGGTACAACTACTTTCGGTGGTGGATTGTTTTTCAATCCATCATTTACTAATTGAATTGCTTTATCTAGCTGTGTATCAATTCCATTATACATATCTTCAGATGTAGCGTTCACTTCATAATCGGGGGAAACACCTTTTCCTTCTACATCCCATTCTCCATCTAGGTTAAAGAATGCAAAGTTGGGTGAAGTCAAGAATCCGTTATCAATTAAGCTAGGAATTCCGCTAATTCCAACTAATCCTCCCCAAGTACGTTTTCCTACTACGGGGCCAATTTTTTCTTGCTTGAAAATGTAGGGGAACATGTCGCCACCAGATCCTGCCCACTCATTAGCAAGCATCACTTTAGGACCGTCCATTCCGTTGAATGGAATGGTCATTGGGTCTTTATCTCTACGTGAGAAATGACTTCTTACCGGTCGGTTGAGCAACTCTACAAAACGATCCGGAATTTGTCCGCCACTATTCCATCGTTCATCTATAATTAGCGATTGCAAATGAAACTGACCTTGATACATTCTAAACAATTGGTTTTGTCCATCCACACCTGTGTTTGGCACATAAATATACCCACATTTCCCGTTGGTAGCTTCCAGCACTTTTAATCTATTCGCTTCAATCCAAGCTAGGTTTCTCAAACGCGCTTCATTGCTCATTAGCTCCACTTCTACTTCTCTCGAATCGCTTCCGGAGGCAGATGAAGAAATGGTAAGAACCACTACTTTCCTGTTCAAATTTTGGAAGGCCGCATACGGACTTTGAGTCCCATCAATGGGTTGGTGATTTATGGCAACAATGTAATCGCCTTCATTCACATCTACGCCCGCTTCTTTTAATGGAGAGCGAGTGGCATCCCAAGGAGCGCCTACATAAATTTTATCAATCTTAATCGCTGCTTTACCATCGGTAGATAAATCGGCACCTAATAAGCCAACACCCAAACGTTCGGCATAAGGTGCATCACCACCACCCACGTAGGCATGACCCACATTTAACTCTCCAATCATTTCGCCAATTACATAGTTTAAATCACTCCGAGAAGTACAATACGGCATTAATTTTCCATAACGCGTTTTTACTTCATTCCAATCTACGCCATGCATATTGGCATCGTAAAAGAAATCACGTTCCAATCGCCATGCTTCATTAAAAATTTGATTCCATTCTTGCACCGGGTCAATTAATGCACGCACATCTTTCATATTAAGGGTGCTTCCACCGGTGCTTTGACCAGCGCTAGCACTTATTATGGCATAGCCACCCGATTGGGTTCCTACCATTAATTTGTTACCATCGGCCGACATTTCAAAGCTAAAAGCATCTTCTAAAACCGTACTTTCTTTTTGATCCTCAATGCTCCACATTTTAATTGCAACTCCATTTGAAGTTCCTACCCCATAAATTAATTTTCCATCCGCAGCAGCTAGGTTTCCATAATTTGCTGGATCCACCGGCAACACTACCGAACGAGCTTCAAAACCATCAAAATCGATGTTAAATTCTGGTTCTTTATCCTCTTTTTTAGCGTCATCTTTAGCATCTTCATCGGCAGCTATTTCTTCCACATCATTGGAAGGAGTTAGAATCGACTTATCGGTTTTGCTTAATGTTCCTGCCATCAAAACGGTTGAATTATTATACACCCAAGTGCCATCAAAATTGCTATACGTTGGCCAAAAGCTACGACTAGAAGTATAAAACAAATAGGTGTTGTCGGCTGAGAAAACGGGGCTTCCACAATTGTAAAATTCACTGGTCATTTTATGGGTATTTCCATCTTTTAATCCATACACCATTATCACACTATTTTGACTGGTAAAGGCCTTGGAATACGTGATCCATTTACTATCGCTCGACCATTTGAAATCGGTAATATCCGACATACGGCTTTGGTCAATATCTGTAATCTTTTTGCTATCCACATCAATGTAATGTGCAGACCCATCGCTCTCATTAAAAATAATTTTCTTGCTATCAGGCGACCATAAGGTATTAAAATAATAGCCTTTCAAATTTTTGGTCAATGCTATTTCTTCTCCAGTTCCATCCGCATTACGCATCACTAGTTGGTACTCGCCAGAAATATCAGTAAAATACGCTACATACTTTCCGTTTGGAGACCAATTTGGAGATTGCTCATGGGCATTAGAAGTATTGGTCAAATTGAGGGTAATTCCGCTTTCTGCAGGTACAGTAAAAATCTCCCCTCGCACATCAAAAAGTCCGCGTTTACCAGTAGCCGAAATAAAGAAAGTATTTACATTATGACTTAAATCTTTCCATTCACTACGTGCCATAATATGCTCAGATGGCACTTGAATATCAACTACCGATGTTTTGCCTGTAGCTAAATCTAACAAATACAGTTTTCCACCATTTTCTAATACGATATGGTTATTTCCTAAACTCGGAAATTTCACATCATAGGTATCAAAATGGGTTTCTTCCTTAAATGATTTGTCGGTGGTGTTATACGACCAAATGTTGGCTTTATGATTATCGCCTCTATCCGATAAGAAATAAATTTTATCTCCACTCCACATCGGAATCGCATCAGTACCTTTATAAGAAGTGATTTTAGTGGATTTTTTGGTTTTGAAATCATAAATCAACACATCACTTGCGGTTCCACCTTGGTAACGTTTCCAGGTTCGGGTGGTACGGTTTAGGTACTGATAAGCCAATTTTGACCCATCGCTATTATAGCTGCCAATCTCGGCATAAAACAATGGTAATTGATTTGGGTTTCCACCTTTATTACTAATGGTATAAAACTGATTAAACCGATTGGAGGGAGATTTTCTACCTGAGGCAAACAATATTTCAGCCCCATCAGGAGTCCAATCCACGGTGCGATCATTTCCTGGGTGATAGGTAATTCTATTTACATCATACCCTTGATGATTAATGGTGTACACATCATAGTTACCATCATAATTCCCGGTAAAAGCAATGGTATTGCCATCGGGAGAAAATTTGGGATGAAATTCCATTCCGGTAGCCGAAGTAATTCGTTTGGCCATTCCGCCATTAATGGGGGCTACCCACACGTCTTCTGCATATACAAATGTAATTTCATTGGCCGACACATCCGGATAACGCAGCATGAGCGCATCTGGCGAATCTGTTTTTTGTGCGGTGGCAAATAACGAAGCCGAGGCTACCGTCAAGAGGGTGAAAATTTTCTTCATCATTGTTGGATTTTTGTTTGACGCAAGATACATGGATTTCATGGTCAGTTTCAATTTTTTTGGTGAGGGGTTTTATTTTAGGATGAATGGATTTTATGACGGAATAAATCAGGATTTTTTCTGGTATGTTGTTTAGAGATTATTGGAATCTAACCCATTGGACAATGCTAATTGAACTAATTTCGCAGCATGAAATTAATCTCCATCTATTTTGTTGTCACCATTACTTTCCTTAATGCCATTCCGGTATTTGGACAAGTAAGCACAGATTCGCTAAAGATTGAACTCAAAAACGCACCTAATGATAGCGTGAAATTTAGTGTTCTTGTAAGCTTGGCCTATGCGAATGAGGCTAGTAATTTTTCAATCGCAAATAATTATTATGATTCCGCAATTGTGGTAGCAACATCTAATAAATGGTACAAAAAGGTAGGAAACTGTTATTTTAATAAAGCCTTTTACTATCATTACAGCCGCAGGTCTGATACCGCATTTGAACAAGTAAGGCTCGCACAAAAGTGGTATGAAAAAGCAGGAAATGACTTGGCAGTATTAAACTGCTTATTTACTATTGGTACATTTTGGATGAACGTAGAACAGTTTGATAGCTCTGCCTTCTATCTAGAAAAAGCCATAGTTTATGGAAATAGTATAAATGATACCGTTTACCTACATAAAATTCACAATAACTTAGGGTTACTTTACCAATACCAAGGGTTCTCAGATAAGGCCATTGAAAATTTTATCATAGCTGTAAAAATCAAAGAACATATCCAATCGCCTGACATTGGTACTACCTACATTAACCTAGGTTTAAGTTACAATTCCGCTAATCAAACGGACCAAGCCATTGTATACTACTCAAAAGCGTTAGCCCTTTTTAAAGAAAACGGCAATCAAAAAAACGAAGCTTTATGCCTAAATAATATTGGGGAAGTATATGAGGATACAAATACAGACAGCAGTCTTTTTTATTATAATCAGGCATATACAATATTCCAAGTGCTTAATGATTCTAATTCCATGGCGCGGTCTCATAACTTTTTTGCAAAAATTTACGAGGGGCAACAGAAGTACCCTGAGGCAATTGATGAATATGAAAAAGCTATCGAAATGATTCCTTCGGATGGATTAAAAAGATTGCAGATAAATGTACTTAATAATTATACCCAATTAAAATTAGAATTAACAGAAAACAATTCTCCTGACCTACGCGAAATTATATCCTTAGCTAAAAAGGCGCATTCTTTGGCGGTTGAATCAGCTTTATTACAAGGGCAAAGTACTTCAGCATACATCTTATTTAATGCCTATACGAAAGCCAATAACCCAGTGAAAGCCGTGCCTTACGGGCAAGAATATATAACTATAAATAGTTCTATTAATAGTCAAGCTAGAATTGATGCGCTAGCCGAACAACAGACTCGTTTTGAATCCGAAAAAAAGGAACTAGAAATTGCGTTTCTAAATAAAGAAAACTTACTAAAAACATCGGAAATTGAAAAAAACAATGAGCTGCAAGAAACACAAGGTCTCATTATTAAAATTTTAGTGGGTGGAGTGTTATTAACGTTATTATTTGTGGGGGTTATCTCCATCTATTACCGAAACCAAAAGAAATTGAATTTGGTATTAGCCACCAAAAACAAGGTGATTAATAAACAAAAAAGGGAAAAAGAAGTTCTATTAAAGGAAATTCACCATCGGGTAAAAAATAACTTACAGATTATTTGGAGTTTACTCGACCTGCAAGCTCATTCTATTAAGGACGAACAAGTAAAACTTGCGCTAAAAGATGGTAAAAACAGGGTGAACTCTATGGCTATGATTCATACCATGTTGTATCAAAACAATGATTCGGGTAACATATCATTCTCGGAATACCTCAACAAATTGATTCGACAAATTAGTAGTACCTACGCCAATTCTGATAATGTGGAGATGAAAGTAGACGTACCTGCCCACCTTAAATTCAATTTAGATACGTCCATCCCTTTGGGTTTATTAATTACAGAGTTATTTACCAACGCCATAAAATACGGAATCAAAGATTTGGAAAACCCTATTATTAAGGTGTCTTTAATGGAAGGCGAAAATTCAGAATACACGCTAGTAATTTCAGATAATGGTCCTGGTCTACCGGAAGAATTTGATATTAGAAAAACGAATAGTCTTGGATTAAAATTGGTGACCAACCTAAGCCAGCAGCTTCAAGGAAATTTATCCATTGCTAATGTACCTGGGGCAGAATTTACCGTTCGTTTTAAAGGAAAATCATTTACTATTGCATAGTGTCGGAGCGGTTAAAAATATTGGTGGTAGAGGATGAAATGGTTATATCCATGAATCTGGTTCTCATTTTGCAAAATTTGGGGTATGAAGTTGTGGGTCCAGTAACTAATTATGAGGACGCTATCACGATTTTGGATGAGGAAGGAGCCGATTTGGCCATTTTGGATGTAAACCTAGATGGAGTAAAAAGTGGGATTGATGTAGCTAATTACATCAACGACCATTGCCAAATGCCTTTTATATTTTTAACCTCCAATTCAGATTCTGTCACCGTAAACAGTGCCAAGGCTACCAAACCCGATTCGTATTTGATAAAACCGTTTAATGAAGAATCTCTGTATTCTACCATTGAAATAGCTTTATATAATTTTCAAGACCGCAAGGCACTTTTGGCAAGTAAAGCTAATGTGGCTTTTAAAGACTCCGTTTTTGTGAAAAACAAACACATGTTTTTAAAAGTGAAATTTGATGATATCTTATTCATTAAAACAGACCATGTGTATTTAGAGCTTTACACTGTAAATAACGAAAAACATGTGATTAGAGGCGGCTTAACCACCTTTGCAGAAAAACTACCTACTAACTTTTACCGGACCCATCGTAGTTATATGGTTAACCTCAACTATTTAGACGCCATAAACTCGGTCAATGTTATTATTAATAAGGTAAACGTACCGATTGGAAAAACCTACCGAGCCGATTTAATGGCCTCTATTAATATCGAGTAAAAATCTTCGTTTTTTCCATTACATTTCTAATCTTAACCCTTTCTCATAAAGCATTTTACATTTTACTTCCGTTCAGAACATTATAGCCTCCGTTCAGAACATTTGTTATTGCTTTAGCTCTATCTCGCTTTTGTTTTGCTTTTTAATAAAATGTAAACATCAAATTCAATTTCAAATTTCTACAATATGAAATCACTTCTAAAAGGATTATTTCTATTCATTTTCCTATCCTCGTTTGCAAGCTTTGGGCAAGCTGGAACATCTGTTTCCAATCCTATTATTGTTAATAGTTTTCCGCATACAGAAACTAATGTAAACTCAGCCAATGGAGCTTTCGCTTCTGGCATGCAAGGTAGTTGTTATACAATACCTTGTTGCTCGGTATTAGTTTACAAGGCCGTTCTACCATCTAATGGACTTCTTAGAGTAGAAATGACCAACTTTACCCCTTTAGCCGGTTCAATTATTGCGTACCGATCAACAGTGGCCAATCCAACTTCTTTTTCCGACTTAGAATTCATTAGCGCACAAACTGGAAATTTTTGTGGATTTAGAGACTCCCTTCAACTTGGTAGAGGATATACCGATGATTGGGATTTGATTCCTTATGGAGGATCTCCAACTCAACCATCAGGACTAACAAGCATATACGATTTTAATAACCCTTCTGTTAGCGCAGGCTTTATGCCCGCAGGAGATTACTACATAATATTTTTTAATGAAAACCAACAAAGCAACCAAGGAATTGGTAACACCACCAATTTAACTTTTGAATTTGCTGAGGGTTGCGCACCTCTAACCACACCAACTTCAATCACTTTTGATACCTTAGAAGTAACTAGTCAATCTGACACTTCTAGTTTTTATGTGAAAAACGACAGACAACAAGAGGTGATTATTGACACTTCTAATTTAATAATTGGAGGCACACACGCATCCGATTTTTCAATCTTAACTTGGCCAGATACCAGTTTAGCTGTTGGCGACTCCACATTAATCGAAGTCCTTTTTACAGCTTCGAGTGGCGGACAAAAAAATGCAACTTTAGAAATTCCGTTCGCAGATACTGTTTGTTCATCTTCTAGCTCTATTTCGTTATCAGGTACTGGTGCTGAAGCAGATATTAACCTAATAGGAAATTCGTCTACTATTACCAATAATGATTTAACACCGTCCGTATCTAATTTTACAGATATGGGCTCCATTGTTACTCATACGGGTTCTATAATTAAAGAGTATTTTATTACCAATACTGGAGCCGACACATTAGAATTTACAGGTTCGGTAACTTTAACAGGCAATGCTCAATTTGCCGTTATTAATCAACCAGCTTCTACCGTTCTACCTGGAGATACTACTTCATTTAAAATTGAATTTACTCCTACTTCAGATGGTTTAGCTTTTACTGATGTTTCAATTGTAAATAACGATGCATCTCAAACCCCATTTACCTTTAGAGTTCAGGCTACTGGTACCGAACGAAATGGACTTCATTTTGATGGCTCGAATGATTATGTAACTATTAATGATGTGGCTACTTCCATGAATGGAGTGACCACCTGGAGTATTGAAAGCTGGATTAAAGCCGACCCATCTCAAACAGGGTTGGACCATATTTTAGCCGTAAACACAACAGGTTCTGGAAATCCAATGCTATTTAGATTAAACAATGGTATTCTTAGTTTTTACGATGGGTCAAATAGTTATACAGGAGGTTCTGATTTAAGAGACGATACCTGGCACCATGTAGCCGCTACTTATAATAATGGTGTTGTTAAAATGTATGTGGATGGGTTTTTAGTTTCTCAAGCTACCGTTTCAACCATTTCTTTTGCTAGCAATTACAGATGGAGTATAGGTCAAGAATACGATGGCAACTCCAAGAGTGACTATTTTAAAGGAACACTCAACGAAATCCGTATTTGGAATACCGTAAAAACAGACCAAGAAATAGCAGACCATAAATACTGTGAGATTTCAAGTCCCGAAACCGTAACCGATTTAGTTGCCTATTATACCTTTAACCAAGGCGTTTCAAATGGCAATAATACCGCTATCACCTCTTTAATAGATGCATCAAGTAATGCATATCATGGCGTGTTAACAAACTTTGCAAATACGGGTACTACATCCAACTTTGTGCCTGCTACCAATGTAGGTGTGAATTGTAACGCGGTAAGCGTTACAATTTGTGATAATAACACGTATTCTGTAGGAGGAAATACCTACACCACTACAGGTTTACATATTGACACCCTAACCAATTCAAACGGTCAAGACAGCATTGTTTATTTAGACCTATCTATTAATTACAGTTTTTACGCTCAATCACAAATTTCAGATACAGTTTTATGTCCTACTGATGTTCTTACGGGGGATACGTTAAAGACTTCTTTAGTTTCAACACTTCACTTTGTAAAAAGCAATTCTGATTGGGTAGAGCTTGATGGAATAGCCGATAGCCTAATCAACACCAACAGATCCGTATTTTTATGGATGCGGGCCGCTGGACAAGTTTCAGGAACCCAACAGGTATTGGTAGGTATTAATACAAGTGGTACTGGAACGGTTACCAATTTTGGAATCGCAACAAACGAACAATTATGGATTAACGATGGAGGTACAAACCGTAATTCTGGAATTACCGTTACCGATGGAAATTGGCACCATGTAGGATACACTTACGATGAAGCTAGTAACCTCACTACCTTTTATGTGGATGGTGTAGCTGGAAACTCATTCTCTAACGGACAGTCAATCTCTGCTACTAGTAGAATCTCATTAGGTCAAGAATATGATGGTTCATCTACTAGTAACTTCTTTGATGGTGACATGACCGAGGTTTCTATCTGGAACGAAGTGTTAGACCTTTCGGATATTGCTAAAATCATGCATAATGCTATTTCTAATACGCATCCTAAATATGGTAATTTAATTTCATACCATACTGGAAACGCTTTGTGTTCAGATTACGCACATGAATTGAAAGATATGAGTGGTAATGGTTTGCACGGAGTAACTTCGGCTAACTCAATTATCAATAAAGATTCTTTAGTTACCATTACTGGATTCAATGCCTCTGGACATTTTAATGCATCATTGATTCATAACGGAGCTACATTAAGTAGCGCTAATCCATACTCATTTACATTCACAACGCCAGGAAGTTATGTGGCTTCAATAAGTCGCGATTTTTTCACTATTTCTGACACCTTTAACATTGCGTATGCAAATGGCTGTTCTGGGGTTATCGCTTCAATAACCACTGATTCTAACGTTAGTTGTAATGGAGGTGCAAATGGTGGCGCAACGGCATCAACACCTACCGGTGCGGTTCCAATGACTTATTTATGGTCTAATGCCGCAACCACCGCATCCATTACAGGTGTGACAGCTGGAACCTATTCCGTTACCATAACTGATTTCGTAGGTGATACTAATTCAGCTTCGGTTACTATAACAGAGCCTGCTGCTTTAGCATCGGTAGATACCGTTACTAATTGTGGTCCATATACATGGTCTAATGGAGTAACATATTCTTCCAGCACAAGTGCGTCTCAAACATTTACGAGCGCAACAGGTTGTGACTCTATTGTTAGTTTGATTTTAACGGTAAATCCGTTGCCCGTTATTACCCAACAGCCCATTGATGTAACCACACCTTTAGCGAGCCCTGCTAGTTTCACAACGCAAGCATCTGGCAATGTTACCTATCAATGGTTTAATAAACTAGATACCACCGTGACACGTACCACTGCAGACGGACTATTAAACAATGCGGTACTAGGCGTAATTGAGTATAATAATTCTATTTGGGTAGGTACTACAACATTTACTTCTCAGGGAGGTGGTTTAGTAAAATCAGATGATAATGGAGTAACATTCTCAAACAACGCTGCCTGGGATCCAATTCTAGCTTCAAGAGATGTTAGAGGAATGGCAGAGAACCAAGGGAATTTATATGTAATTGGCCGTTTAGGAGCATATAAATCTGTAGATGGTGGGGCAACTTTCAATTCTATTAATTTACCTAACATCTACCCTCAGGATATTCTTTTTACGCCAAACAACAATCTATATATTCCTACAAAAACTTCTGGAATAAATATTTCAACAGATGGTGGCACAACCTACACTACCAAAACAATGACGGATGGATTACCATCAAATAATATTTATAATATAGATTTTAATAACGACACAGCTTATCTCGCAACAGCATCAGGCCTATCAATCACCAAGAATGGATTTAGTACCTTTTTAAACAAAACCACCGCAGATGGGTTAGTATCTAATACGTGTATGGATGTTGTGGTATATAATAATACCATCTACGTTGCTACTTCTGCTGGATTGTCTATTTCAACCGATGGTGGAAGTACATTTACCACTAAAACTACAAATGATGGACTTCCTTCAAACATTTGTTATTCATTATATGAAAAAGACGGTTTAATATATGTAGGAACATATTCTGGAGTAGGTGTTTCTATTGATAATGGAAATTCTTTCTCTACTCTGTATGCTGGTGCAGCTGTCAGAGAAATTTATATCAGCAATTCAAGAACCTATTTAGGTACAACTGCAGGTCTGCAAATTATTACGAATTCATTTGCTCCAATGAGCAATGAAACATTGGCAACCGTCAACTTTAGTTCAGTTACTTACGCGGATACCAATTCATATTTTGCTCAAATTACCAATACAATGTCTGGTTGTGTAATTAACACTGATACTGTTCAATTAAATATTGGTATTGCCGGTATAACGGCATCTATCGCAATTGACTCAAACGTTTCCTGTAACGGATTTGCCGATGGCGGTGCTACAGCATCTAACACAGGCGGAACGGCTCCTTATATTTATTCTTGGTCTAATGCCGCAACCACAGCATCAATAACAGGTGTGGCACCAGGAACCTATTCTGTTACGATAACTGATGCCAACACCGATACCAGTTCAGCTTCGGTTACTATTACACAGCCGGCTGCAATTACGGGGACTGAAATTGTTACCGCATGTGGGTCATACACTTGGAATGGTATTACTTATACCAGTAGTAATTCTACGGCTACCGATACATTAATTGCGGTAGGTGGTTGTGATTCTATTATTACTTTAAATCTTACTATTAATCCGTTGCCAACTATTACTCAGCAACCAACGGATCTTGTAACCGCTATTGGAAACAACGATAGTCTTTCGGTAGTTACTTCAGGCGCTAATTTAAGTTACCAATGGTTTGGCTTTTCTAACGGGCTTACCACCTTTACAACTTCCAACGGCTTGAGAAGTAACAACACCAAACCACCGCTTGATTTTGGTGGTAAACTTTGGGTCCCAACAACTTCAGGTATTTCATTTTCTACCGATAATGGGCAGAACTTTACTCAAAACCCAAGTTGGTACATAGGTTTACGTTTAGGATCTGTCAGTTTTGTGAAAGAAATTGCTGGCGAAATACTTATTGGTGCTGGTACTAATTTGTTTCGCTCTACAGATAATGGTACTACTTTCACCTATAGAGGATATTCCGATGGAATTCTTGGAACAATTTCAGATGTTACCATTAAATCAGGAAAAACATATATCCCTACTACCAATGGGTTTGCATATTCTACTAACGGTACTAGTTATACCAATTACTCCACAACCGATGGTTTAATTAATAATAACTGTACAGGAGTTGATTTTTACAATGACACCATTCTTATTTCAACCGCTGGAGGTTTGTCTATTAGTAAAGATGGATTGACATCATTTATAAATAAAACTACCGCTGATGGTTTAGGTGGCAACTACTGTTTGGATGTAATTCAGGTTAATGGAGTTATTTACGTAGCTACCACAAAAGGAGTTTCTATTTCTACAGATGGTGGTAATACTTTCGTAAATAAAAATACTGCGAATGGACTCCCAAATAATTACGTGAAATCTTTGTATGAAAACAATGGTAATATTTATGCTGCAACCCTCTCAGGAGCAGCAGTTTCTACGGATGGCGGCAATTCATTCTCTTTACTATATAATACCGCAAGCGGTTTACCTAGCAATTCTGTTTCTGGTTTTTATAAATCAAATTCACAATTGTATATTGCTACCCAAGCTGGTTTAGTTACCGAAAGTAATGGGTTTGCTCCAATTTTAAATGACACCGCATCGGTATTGAAATTCTCACCAGTTTCCGCAAGCGATAGTTCTACTTATTATGTACAGGTTTCTAATTCAGTTACCCATTGTGAAATAAATTCAAATACGGTCAGCGTAACCATTTCAAATGGTCCTGTTGCTTCCATAGCTACCCATTCAGATGTAACCTGTAACGGGTTATCCGATGGTGCTGCTACTGCTTCGGTTTCTGGAGGAACTGCACCATTTACGTATGCTTGGTCTAATTCAGCTACCACCGCATCTATTACTGGAATAGCTGCTGGAACATATTCCGTAACCATTACAGATGCCAATACAGATACAAGTTCGGCTTCGATTACGATAACGCAACCGGCTGCTTTAGTAGCTAGTGTTTCATTAATTTCTCATCCTAAATGTAAGGGTGACAATAATGGTCAAGCGCTCGTTTCTGTTACCGGAGGTACAGCGCCTTATTCTTATCTATGGCCAAGTGGTTATACCGGGTCACTATATACTTCTGCCTCAGCTGGTACATACACCGTAACTTCTACCGATGCAAACGGATGTTCTGATAGTAGCTCAGTAACATTTATTGACCATCCTGAATTTTTCGGTTCTGTTGTTATTGACTCTAATACTACAAATGGGGCTTCTAATGGTGGTGCCACTGCTATTGCTTCCGGTGGTGTTCCTCCTTATACATATCAATGGACTACAGGCGATTTAACGGCTTCCATTTCTGGCGTTCCAGCAAATTCTTATTATTACGTTGGAATTGGCGACAGCGCTTTATGTGGTATAGTGATACGAGTTATCATTACCAATTCAAATGGAGTAAGTGCTTCAACTACCATAGATTCAAACGTTACTTGTAACGGGTTAGCTAATGGTGGCGCTACGGCTATTGGTACAGGTGGTCCAACTCCTTATTCTTATTTATGGAGTAATGGTGCAACTACCGATGCTATTACCGGACTCGTAGCCGGAAACTACACCGTAACTATTACAGATAATAGTTCAAATACTTCTACTAGTACAGTTACTATTACACAGCCAGCTATTTTAACTGCTGCTACAGTTGTAGATTCAAACGTAACTTGTAACGGCTTTGTCAATGGAGGTGCAACGGCTTCTGCTACCGGTGGAACAGCTCCTTATACTTATGTATGGAGTAATTCTGCTACTACGGCTTCTATAACTGGAGTAACCGCAGGAAATTATTCTGTGACTGTTACCGATGCAAACGGTTGTTCTTCAACAAGCTCAGCCACGGTAACTGAACCAACAATTTTAGTAAGCGCTTCCGTTGTTGATTCAAATGCTACATGTAACGGTGCAGCCAATGGTGGAGCTACGGCTTCTGCAACTGGCGGAACAGCACCTTACACTTATGTATGGTCTAATTCAGCTACTACAGCTTCAATTACTGGAATTGTTGCAGGAACGTATTCTGTAACAATTACAGATGCAAACGGTTGTTCTTCCACAAGCGCAGCTACGGTAACTGAACCAGTATTGTTGGTTGCGTCTTCTGTAATTGATTCAAATATTACATGTAACGGCTCTGCCGATGGTGGCGCTACTGCTTCTGCTACTGGCGGAACGGCTCCTTATACGTACGCTTGGAATACTTCTGCAACTACAGCTTCAATTACTGGAGTTGGTGCAGGAACTTATTCCGTAACAATTACCGATGCGAATGGTTGCACTTCGATTAGTTCTGCTACCGTTACTGAACCAGCTGTTTTAACCGCTGCTTCTGTAGTCGATTTAAATGCAACTTGTAACGGTGCTACTGATGGTGGGGCTTCTGCTTCTGCTACCGGTGGAACGGCTCCTTATACGTACGCTTGGAATACTTCTGCAACTACTGCTTCTATTACTGGAGTTGGTGCAGGAACCTATTCTGTAACCATTACAGATGCTAACGGTTGTTCTTCGATTAGTTCTACTACCGTAACTGAACCAGTATTATTGGTTGCGGCTTCTGTGGTTGATTCAAACATAACATGTAATGGCTCTGCCGATGGTGGTGCTTCTGCATCTGCTACTGGTGGAACGGCTCCTTACACTTACGTATGGTCTAATTCAGCTACTACAGCTTCAATTACTGGAGTAACCGCAGGAAATTATTCTGTGACTGTTACCGATGCAAACGGTTGTTCTTCAACAAGCTCAGCCACGGTAACTGAACCAACAATTTTAGTAAGCGCTTCCGTTGTTGATTCAAATGCTACATGTAACGGTGCAGCCAATGGTGGAGCTACGGCTTCTGCAACTGGCGGAACAGCACCTTACACTTATGTATGGTCTAATTCAGCTACTACAGCTTCAATTACTGGAATTGTTGCAGGAACGTATTCTGTAACAATTACAGATGCAAACGGTTGTTCTTCCACAAGCGCAGCTACGGTAACTGAACCAGTATTGTTGGTTGCGTCTTCTGTAATTGATTCAAATATTACATGTAACGGCTCTGCCGATGGTGGCGCTACTGCTTCTGCTACTGGCGGAACGGCTCCTTATACGTACGCTTGGAATACTTCTGCAACTACAGCTTCAATTACTGGAGTTGGTGCAGGAACTTATTCCGTAACAATTACCGATGCGAATGGTTGCACTTCGATTAGTTCTGCTACCGTTACTGAACCAGCTGTTTTAACCGCTGCTTCTGTAGTCGATTTAAATGCAACTTGTAACGGTGCTACTGATGGTGGGGCTTCTGCTTCTGCTACCGGTGGAACGGCTCCTTATACGTACGCTTGGAATACTTCTGCAACTACTGCTTCTATTACTGGAGTTGGTGCAGGAACCTATTCTGTAACCATTACAGATGCTAACGGTTGTTCTTCGATTAGTTCTACTACCGTAACTGAACCAGTATTATTGGTTGCGGCTTCTGTGGTTGATTCAAACATAACATGTAATGGCTCTGCCGATGGTGGTGCTTCTGCATCTGCTACTGGTGGAACGGCTCCTTACACTTACGTATGGTCTAATTCTGCAACTACGGCTTCTATTACAGGAGTGATTGCCGGAACATATTCAGTGACTGTTACCGATGCTAATGGTTGTTATTCAACAAGCGCAGCTACGGTAACTGAACCAGTATTGTTGATTGCTGCTTCAATTGTAGATTCAAATGCTACTTGTAATGGTGCTGCCGATGGTGGTACATCTGCATCTGCAACTGGCGGAACAGCACCTTACACTTATGTATGGTCTAATTCAGCTACTACAGCTTCAATTACTGGAATTGTTGCAGGAACGTATTCTGTAACAATTACAGATGCAAACGGTTGTTCTTCTACTAGCCAAGTAACAGTGGTTGAACCTGCTGTTTTACAAGCTACTTCGATAGTTGATTCAAATATTACATGTAATGGTTTAGCAAACGGTGGAGCAACGGCTTCTGCCACAGGGGGAACTTCACCATATTCCTATTCTTGGAATAATTCTGCTACTACTGCTTCTATTACTGGAGTTGGTGCAGGAACGTATTCTGTAACAATTACAGATGCAAACGGATGTTCTTCGGCAAGCATGGTAACGATGGTTGAACCTGCTATTTTAGTAGCGGCTTCTATTGTTGATTCAAATGCAACTTGTAACGGGTTTGCTAATGGTGGCGCTACTGCTTCTGCTACTGGTGGCACTGCTCCATATACTTTCGCATGGGACAATTCAGCAACCACTTCTTCTATTACTGGGGTTGTAGCTGGAACCTATACTGTAACTATTACGGATGCCAACGGTTGCACTTCAACAAGCTCAGCGACCATAACAGAGCCAACTTTATTAGTAGCAACATCTGTTGTAGATTCTAATACAACTTGTAACGGATTTGCTAATGGAGGTGCTTCTGCATCTGCAACAGGTGGAACGGCTCCTTATACTTATTTATGGAACAATTCAGCGACTACTGCTTCTATTACTGGAGTTGTTGCAGGAACATATTCTGTAACTATTATGGATGCCAATGGTTGTACTGCGATAAGCTCCACTGCGATAACGGAACCCGTTTCTTTAGTTGCGTTAACCGTAGTTGATTCTTCTGTTTCATGTAATGGTATATCGGATGGTGGTGCTACCGCTTCTGCTACCGGTGGAACCACTCCATATTCGTACGCTTGGAACAATGCTGCTACTACTGCTTCTATTACGGGATTAACGGCTGGTACATATTCCGTATCTGTTTCTGATGCGAACGGATGTTCAAACGTTGCGACTGTGACTATTTCAGAGCCAAATATTTTACTTGGAAACTCAGATGTTGATTCAAATGCTACGTGCGATGGATTACCAAACGGAGGTGCATCTGCCATTCCAACGGGTGGAACTTCTCCTTATGCATACTTATGGTCAACTAGTGCAACTACCTCATCAATCACCGGATTATCTGCTGGTAGTTATGCCGTGACTGTTACCGATGCGAATGGATGTACGTCTATAGAATCAGTCATTATTTCATCCAACAACAGTACCTACAGTTTCATTTCCGAAAATGCGTGTAACAGTTACACTTCTCCTAGTGGATTGTATACTTGGACCGCTACTGGTTCGTATCAAGATACCATTCCAAACCAAGCGGGTTGTGATTCAATCATTACCATTATGCTTACCATTAACGAGAATGGATCGCAACAAAACATTACTATTTGTAAAGGAGAGTCAATTACAGTTGGTTCAAACACCTACACTACTACTGGTAGTTATTCCGACACATTTACAAATGTTACGGGTTGTGATTCTACAGTAATTACTGATTTAATAGTTCAATCGGTTGATGTTTCTATAACACAAACAGGGTATAAATTAGAAGCAAACAACACCATTGCTTCATACCAATGGATAAATTGTGATAGCAACAATGCAATTATTATCGGAGCCATTAACAGAACTTACCTAGTAACTGTAAGTGGAAACTACGCAGTAATTGTAACCGAAGGAGGTTGTGTAGACACTTCAAATTGTATTCTGGTAGATGGTTTAGGAATAGCTGATTTGGCTAGTAACAAAGAAATAAATGTGTATCCAAATCCAGTAGGGTTATATACTGGAATGGTAACGATTGATGTTTCAAATATTTCAAATTATGCTATCATCATTAGAGACCTTACCGGAAAGATGATTTACATCAACGAAGGTCTTACTAATGAAACCAATCAAATAGACGTTTCAAGATTTGCTGCAGGTACGTTCTTTATCGAAATTAGAACTGACAATTTTAGCGAATTCAAAAGACTCATAGTGATGTAAATTTAGGTTTTACTCATTATTCAAAATCCCGATTAGCAATGCTAATCGGGATTTTTTTGTTGACTTCCGCCTATTTTTTAATGCGTTTACAATTTCGTTCCTGTTTAGTATTCGACCAAATATTATAACAACTCGACCTTCTATTTTAAAGCAATTAAATATTGCCTCCGTTTAGAACACAAAAGCCAACTTTCAGAACATTTATTTTGTAATTCATTACGGTTAACCTTAATTTGATTTAATGCAGATATTTAAGATTCCAAAATTTTAATTGCTAGTAACAAAAAATCAATTGTCAAAAAGTAAAATCAACACCAATACAGATGATAAAACAAGTACATCACACTTCAAATTTTATTATAGCTTTCCTTTTGTTGGGAATTTCCTTACTAATTGGAATTAACGGCTACGCCCAAATCAATTATAATTTCACTTGGGAACTCGGCTATGGAACCACAGGAGGTTCTGATCCAGCTGGTTTGGATACCATTGTCTTTCCAAACACCCTTCAAGATCGTCTGGCATGTCCCTCTGGAGGTGATTTAGATGGTGATGGTGACATTGATTTCATCATTGGTGGACAGGAAGGAAAAGCTTTTTTTTATGAAAACATTGGTACAGCAACTCAGCCACATTGGGGAAGACGTGCACTTGCTTCGTTGGATACCATTAAGCTTGGAAAAGGGCAAAGTATTAACCAAATACAACCGGAATTAGCTGACATTGATAATGATGGTGATTTAGACCTATTCTTTGGTTCTCGCTATGAATACGGAACTAACAGTAACCCAGCCTCTTTTAAATTAGACGACATAATATTTTTTCGAAACATCGGCACGCCAAACGTTCCAGTTTTTACCCATGACACTATTCCAGGGTTACAATTTCAACAATGCGCAGAGTTTACGAGCCCTTGTTTGGCAGATATTGATGGTGATGGTGATTTAGATCTTCTTACCTTAGGTTCTGATTCTTCAGCGTTTTTTGAAAATACAGGTACGGCAACATCACCTAATTTTGTTCGTTACTATAAAAATGATGCAGCGAATCCACTACATGGATGGGCATACAATAATATGCTTATTCCATCTGCAAATTTAGTGGATTTGGATGACGATGGAGATCTAGATTTGTTTGTTTGTGATGATGCTGGTTATCCTTGGGCTGTCGAAAATAAAGGAACTGCAACCGTTCCAGATTTTGACTCCCTAACTCTAAAGTCACCTCCTTCGGTTCTAGATACTATCGACTTTGGGCAATTTCCTAGGCAAGAAGTCATGGACTTTAATAATGATGGCATTCTAGATGTTTTAGTGAGTCCCTTTACTCCTGTCAAGTTCTATTGGTATAAAGGATCAGCCACCGGTATTTCTATTTCATTTACAGCTACCAACATTAGTTGTAATGGGTTAGCTGATGGAACTGCAAAAGCTACCGTATCTGGAGCTACTGGTCCAGTTACTTACTTATGGTCTAACACTGCAACTACCGATTCTATTAGCGGACTATTAGCAGGCACCTATATTGTAACAATAACAGATTCTATTGGTGGAACAGCCATCGATTCAATGGTTATAACGCAACCGGCAGATTTAGTAGCTTCTTCAATTGTTGATGCAAATATTTCGTGTAACGGCTTTGCTGATGGAGGTGCAACCGCTTCCGCTACTGGTGGCACAACTCCATTTACTTTTGCATGGTCTAATGCAGCCACCACTGCTTCTATTACTGGAGTAACCGCAGGAACATATTCGGTGACTGTTACCGATGCAAACGGATGTACAGATTCTAAGTCGGTAGTAATTACTGAACCTTTAGTATTGGTTGCATCAGCCAACATAGATTCAAACGATACTGGTGGCGGTACTGGCGGGGCTACTGCATCAGCAACAGGAGGTTCAATTCCGTATACTTATGCTTGGAGTAATGCAGCAACTACTGCATCTATTACAGGTGTATCTGCAGGAACATACTCCACAACCATTACCGATAATTCAGGCTGCATCAATTCTGCCTCCGTAGTAATTGCTTCCGGACCATCTTTAAGTATTACTTTAGATTCAACCATTTCTTGTAGTGGTTTATCAAATGGAGGAGCAACTGCTTTAGCTTCCAGTGGAACATTACCATACACCTACTCTTGGAGTAATAGCGCAACAACAGCGAGTATTACAGGAGTTACCGCTGGAACATACACCGTAACCTTAACGGATGCTAATAGCATATCCGCCATTGATTCAGTAACTATTACCGAACCTTTAACATTAACTGCTAGTTCGGTAGTAGATTCTAACGCAACTTGTAACGGGGCATCTAATGGCGGTGCTACAGTTTCTGCTATGGGTGGAACGGCTCCTTATACCTATTTATGGAGTAATTCTGCCACTACTGCTTCTATTACTGGAGTATCAGCTGGAACGTATTCGGTGACTGTTACCGATGCAAACGGATGTTCTTCAACAAGTTCTTCAACCGTGGTGCAACCCGCAATTTTAGCCAACACTATTTCATTAGATTCTAATGACCTTGGTAATGGTGGTGGTGCAACCGCTTCTGCTACTGGAGGAACTACTCCATATACGTATTCTTGGAGTAATGGAGCTACTACAGCTAGTGTAGCTGGCCTTTCTGCCGGAACTTATACGGTTACCGTTACCGATGCTAATGCTTGTTCTGGATCAGCACCTCAATCTATAACTATTACCGCTGGACCAGTTATAACTATGGTTCTTGATTCTAACGTACAATGTAATGGATATTCAAATGGAGGTATAACCGCTTCTGTTGTTAGCGGAACCACGCCTTACACCTACGCTTGGAGTAATTCTGCAACTACTGCTTCTTTAACAGGACTTATCGCGGGTACTTATACTGTAACCGTTACAGATAACAACAGTTTATCGTCCACATCTTCAATTACCGTTACAGAGCCATCTATACCAACTACGGTAACCACAGTTGATACTAATGTATTCTGTTTTGGTGGTTCAAATGGAGCAGCTACCGCAGCTATTTCTCAAATCAACACTATCTATTTTGAAGGATTTGAAAACTATTCTGGTGCAAGTACATATTCCGCAAATACGACTTTATTAGGACTATCGGGAGCCTCTTTTGAAACTTCAACAGCCCAAGGACGTATTCGTATTCCGGCTGGAGCAAGTTATGTGAGAACAGGTAATTTTTCGGTAACATTAGATGCTACCGTAAATGGGGCTTATCCTGAACCTGTAAATTACTTAATAAATACATGGGATTTAAGTCCATATTCCAACGATCCTATTAACATCGATTTTTGGATGATGAATCACGGAGATGAAACAGATGTAAACGACCGTGTTTGGGTAAGAGGAAGTAATACTAGTCCTTGGATTGAGGCATACAACCTATCTAGCCCAAGAATAACTTCTGGAGTTTGGACCAACATTGTCATTCCAAGAATTGATACACTTATTGCTAATGCTGGTCAAACTTTAACATCCACTTTTGAGGTACGTTTTGGGCAACAAGACAACTTCACCTCTTCTTCTATTAGTGGTTCAGATGGATTCACTTTTGATGATATCTCCATCACTACGAACAATGTATCTTCAAATACCTTTTTATGGTCTAACAACGATACGACTGCTTCTGTAACAGACTTAATTGCAGGTAAATATTTTGTAACGGTAACTAACGCTGACGGCTGTCTGGCAGTTGACTCGGTAACTATTATAGAACCAACACTTTTGGTTACCGCAACATCGCTAGATTCAAACTCTACATGTAACGGATTTACAGATGGGGGCGCAACGGCCTCGGCTACTGGAGGAACTACACCATATACCTATGGATGGTCTAATTCAGCAACAACAGCAACTGTTACCGGATTATCAAACGCAAAATACTTTGTTACGGTTACAGATGCCAAAGGTTGTGCTGCATCAGATTCTATTACCATTATTGTAGAAGACACAATACTTCCAATCGTTATTACTCAAAACATCAATACCTATTTAGATAATAACGGAAATGCAACGATAGCCACCACAGATATTGATAACGGTTCTAACGATGCATGTGGAATTCAATCTATGCAATTAGACATCACTACTTTCAACTGTGCTAATATCGGGGCAAACACCGTTTACTTATTGGTTACTGATGTGAATGGAAACAGTGATTCTGCTACTGCTATCGTTATGGTAATGGATACTTTGAAACCAATTGTTACCGTTCAAAATTACACCGCATATTTAGATGCTAACGGAGCAGCTACCATTGATTCAACTAACGTTGATAATGGTTCTACCGATAATTGCTCTATTCAATCTATTACCTTGAGTAATTCAAGCTTCACATGTGCTAACGTTGGAACAAACGCAGTTCTTGTTACTGTTACCGATGTAAATGGAAATGCTGATACGGCTACTGTAACGGTGACTGTTTCGGATACTATTTCGCCAATTGTGGTTACTCAAAACGCAACAGCTTATTTAGATGCCACCGGATCTGCTTCTATTACGATTGCCGATATTAATAACGGTTCTACCGACAACTGTTCTATTCAGTCTTTAAGTTTAGATAGTACGCAGTTTGATTGTTCTGAAACGGGTTACAATACGGTTACATTATCTGTGACGGATGCAAATGGAAATATTTCCACTAACACAGCCACCGTAACGGTAATAGATACCATCAGTCCAACAGTAATTACTCAAAATCATACCGCATATTTAAATCCGTCAGGGTTTGCTTTGATTACCACAAGCGATATTGATAACGGTTCTTTTGATAACTGTTCTATTCAGTCTTTAACATTAAATCAAGTAATTTTCAATTGTGCCGATACTGGATTAAATACGGTAACACTTCAAGTCACTGATTTAAACGGAAACATTAGTTCTGCTAACGCTACCGTAACCATTATGGATACGTTAATGCCAACAGTAACAACACAAAATGCAACCATATATTTAGATGCCACAGGTCAAGCTTCTATTGTAGTTTCAGATATCAATAATGGTTCTTTTGACAACTGTTCTGTATTGAATATGGTGTTGGATATTACCAATTTTGATTGTAGTAATGTAGGTTCAAATACAGTAGTACTTACCGTTACCGATGTGAACGGAAACGCAAGCACCGCAACTGCGCAAGTAACCGTTTTAGATAATATAGACCCAATTATGGCTACGCAAGACATTACGGTTTATTTAGATGCTACCGGAATGGCTGTTATTGTTGATTCTGATATTGATAATGGTTCAACTGATAATTGTGCAATCCAATCGTTCTCTTTGGATATCAGCTCTTTTAATTGTAACGATTTAGGTGCCAATACCGTGATTTTATCCGCTACCGATGCAAACGGAAACGTGAGTTCAGCAACCGCTATTGTTACTGTAATTGATTCTATTGCACCTACTTTAGTGTGTACCGCTAACTTCTCTGATTGTGGTCCTGAAATCACGGTTCCAGATCCAGTAGTTACCGACAATTGCACCACTACGCTAGTTTTAGAATCGGGTATTGTATCTGGAAATGTGTTTCCAGTAGGTGTAACCACCAATGTGTATAAAGTAACGGATGCGTCTGGTAATTCAAACACATGTTCGGTTGACGTGACACGTTACCCAGAGCCAATTGTGGGAGTTAGAGCCGATACCACCGTTTATTACGAACAAGCAGTAACACTTTATGCTACTTCTAAAAACGTGGTGAAATACGAATGGACTCCAAACCTTTATTTAAATGATGGTTCATTATTGTCTCCAATATGTACACCAATGCTTTCTACGGATTATGTATTAGTTGGTATCAGTGCCGATGGTTGTGCAAGTGTACCTGCATCTGTTTACATCACGGTAAAAGAGGGTGGCGAAATATTAGTGCCAAATACCTTCTCTCCAAACGGTGATGGATACAATGACTATTTTGAGATTCCAGGGGTAACATTCTTACCTGAAATGGAATTGAGCATTTTTAATAGAAACGGAGAAATTCTTTACTCCAAAAAAGGATATCAAAACGAATGGGGAGGAACCTACAACGGAGCTGTTCTGCCGGTAGCCACTTACTATTTCGTAATTAATTTCACGGACGGTAGAGACCCAATTACAGGCGACATCACCATTATCAAATAAATAAAGAAAAGGCAAAGAGCGCATTCGTTTTACGGATGCGCTCCATACCAAAAAATATAAAAAACAGTAGTATGAAAAATCAAGTTTTACTTTTCAGTTTTGTTCTTTTTGCAGTTTCTGTAATGGGTCAACAACTTTCAAATTCAAATCTGTATTTAGAAAATCGCTCATTGGTCAAC
This sequence comes from uncultured Flavobacteriales bacterium, assembly GCA_963974475.1. Taxonomy (GTDB): domain Bacteria; phylum Bacteroidota; class Bacteroidia; order Flavobacteriales_G; family Salibacteraceae; genus CAJXZP01. The sequence goes on along the minus strand of CAXBCR010000004.1, from coordinate 113,934 downwards.
CAAGCCTATAGCGGTGTGGATCCAGATAATGAGCTTTCTTTAAGTTTCCGTAAGCAATGGGCAGGCATAGAAAATGCGCCTATAACCACGCGCTTAAATTACAGAGGCTCTATTAATCGCCCCAATTTTGAAGCCGGTAGAAACATGCCAACCACCGCACGTAATTCTAATAAAGCAGCGGTTCCTTTTGGTAGTTTTTGGGCGTATAATGGCATGATGGCCTATGACAAAGCTGGACTTTTTAATCGCTTACAATTTTCATTTTCGGGAGCGTATCATTTACCTGTCACCAAAAAATTGATGTTGAGTTTTGCGCCAACCGTTAATTACACTAATTCGCGTGTGGATGTGGAACGAATGAAACTTATTCGTCCAGATGACCCCGCTTACAATCAGTATTTATCAAATGGAGGAACAACCAGTTTCTTAGGATTAGATGCTGCATTCGTATTGTATTCTCGTAGATTTTCATTTGGATTCAGTGCTGAACAAATGGCATGGTGGTCTATCACCAAAAATGACATTGACGAAAACATCATTCCTCACTTTTTCATCACTTCCGATTACAAATTTAGAGTCTCTGACGATTGGGAAGTAAGGCCTACCGTAAATGCGCGAATAGGTAACACCATTCCTACCACTATGGACTTATACGTTCGTGCCGATTACCGAGATACTTTCTGGTTTGGCGCAGGTTACCGAACTTCCAATATGTGGATTGCCATGGTAGGTATTCATATCAACGACAAACTCCGTTTTGGATATTCATACGATACCGGAATTATTAATGTAAGCAACATTACCAAAGGAAGTCACGAGATTTACTTGTCTTACTCATTCCAAAAAAATAAATAAGATGTTAAAACACAATATACTAGTAGCCATAGGCTTTATTTCAATCAGTGGATTGGCTGCCACCGATAGCGCTTTTGTCCAATTAGATTCTATTCCAAATGCGCGCATTACCGAAGTTATTACGGACACCAACCGTTTACACGACCAGGTTGCTCCGGTTTTAATTCCATCCACCGCCAGCGCATATTTTTCGCAATTGGAAAGTGGCGAGAGCTACGTGAAAATGCAAATCCGTAGTTTTAATAGCGATAATAACGCGGAGTATTCAATACCATTCGTAGTAAAAAACACCAATTCTGTGGTAGGAGTTTCTACCAACCAAGACACCATTTACCTTACCGGGTCTACCGATGATAGAATCTCTTTTCAACAAGGGCTTATTCAAGTTCACCGTGCATCCATAGGCTGGTCTGAGCCTCAAGTAATCAAGGTAAAAGGATTCAAACCTACTTCTTGGAGTTACGGAATGTACATGCACCCAGATGGCGATTTGCTATTGATTTACCAAAAAAAGGGCATCACTAGTAATTTTGAAATGTTTATTTCTAAACGCGAAAGCGACACAGAATTTGGTAAACCAATGCGTTTAGAATCTATCTGTACCGATGCAGATGAAATCACCCCTTATTTAAGTAACGATAAAAAACGCTTGTACTTCTCTTCCAATGCAACCGATAAGAACCAAGCCGATGACGCTAATTTTGATTTATGGATGTGCGAGGTGAAAAATGCGGATTTCACCGAATTTTCTACCCCAGTAAAATTACCTCTAGGCGTTAATAAAAGCAATAGCTATGAATCTTACGCGATTGAAATAGATTCAGCCAACATCATATTTTCTTCAGATAGAGGAGGGAAAGGTATGCGATTATATAGAGCTGCATTGGAAAATAATCCTGTAGTGAAAGAAATACCGGAAGAAATACCAGTGATAGCCTTGGAAGAAGAGCCCGAAGAAGCAATTACTCCAGATACTTTGGAAGCACCAACTCCGGTTGTTATTCCCAAAGCAGTCACCACTAAAACGGTACGTATGAGCAGTGACAAAATCAAGTTTGAACTTAATAAGTCCAAACTAACCGCTCAAAGCTTGGAGTATCTTAAAGAATATTTTCCACCTACCTCCGAAAATTTTGATAAAACCAAATCGATTTCCATTTTTGGATATACCGATAGTAGTGGTTCAGCTTCATATAATCTAAGTCTATCCCACAAACGGTCGGAATCTGTAAAACAAGCATTAATTTCAATGGGTTGGGATGAAGCTATAATCAATGCCAACGGTAAAGGGGAAGAAAATCCAATTGCTGACAATAATACCCTCGAAGGAAGACAGAAAAATAGACGGGTAGAATTTGAAGTTGAACAAATTCAATAACACACATATACTAGATGCAAAGAAGCCTGTTAGCTAACGTTAACAGGCTTCTTTGTTTGGTAACTACACCAACCCGATTAAATGCGCACACCACGCTAATACATGCTTATTTGCACATGCTAAACTCTTTTTATGAATAGACTTTGATAGGATTTTGAAAACCTCGGTTTCAAGGATTAATTGATTAGCCAACCCACCTATTTAAACCGCTTTAAAACCACATTTGCGGGTAGCAAAGCAGCCAAACTACCGAGGATAAGAATTATTCCCATAATGGACAACATATCTACCACTTTTAGCTCTACCGGGTAATGGTCAATTAGTAGGCCTTGCACCGGTATAAAACCAAAGTAATTTTGCATCACCACCAATACAATTCCCAATAGCAATCCGGTCATTCCACCAGTAATAGAGATCAGTAACCCTTCGGTAAAAAAGATGCGTTTTATGGTTTTATCGGTAGCTCCCATGCCGCGCAACACAAAAATATCTCGCTTTTTGTCTAAGATTAAAATGGTAAGCGAACCAATCACGTTAAAAGTGGCAATGAGCAAAATGAATGTCAAAATTAAAAAGGTGGCCCATTTCTCGGTATTATTGGTTTTATACAATAACTCGTTTTGCTCGTACCGTGTTTTCACGGTGAAATCAGGCCCTAATTGTTGCGCTAATTGCTCTTTTATCGAGGCAATTTTTGTAGGGTCGGAAAGCGCTAATTCATAAGCCGTAAGTTGCCCTTTTTTTTGCAGCAATGTTTCCACAAACGCCAAAGGGGCTACGGTATATTTGGCATCTATATCCGCATTAATGGCAAATACGCCTGCCGGAGAAATAGCCTCCGTATAAAAACCGTTTTCCATACTCACGCTAGTGCTGGTAGTGTATTTAGCCGCATACACAAAAATGGGTTGGAGCGCATTGTGAATAAAAAGCCCCAGTTTTTCGGCTACCATATAGCCCACAATTAGTTTTGGATTTCCGTTGGCGGCATACAATTTGGCATCGCCTGCCCACATCAAACTGTCCAATCCGCTTTGGGTAATAAAAGTAGAATCTACCCCTTTAATTACCGCAAATGCCTGACTATCTTTATACTTGATTAAAACCGTTTCTTCTAAAGAACGGTTAACTGATTTAATACCCGGAACTCGAATGATTTTAGCACGAAGTTCATCCGTACCCGTAAAAGTTTTGCCTTGGGTAGCCTCAATGCGTATTTCGGCATCAAAACTAGAATACAAACCTTCTACTAAATTATTAATCCCATTAAAAGCCGATAACACCAATATTAACGCCATAGCCCCTACTCCCACTCCAAACATGGAAATAAATGAAATAAGGTTAATTACGCTCCTTTTCTTTTTTGAAAATAGATACCGCTTTGCTATGAAAATGGGAAGATTCAATAGCGTTTACTCTTTTAAAAGTTGGTCAATTTCTTCGGCATAATCCAACGAATCATCTCCGTAAAATGCTATTTCAGGAACAATACGCAATTGATGACGAATACTTTTTCCTAACTGAAATCGAATTTGAGACACATGTTCTTTCCACACACTCACATCTTCTTTCAAGTTTTCGGTTGGAAATATACTCACGTACACTTTAGCAAAACTCAAATCAGGACTTATTCGAACCGTAGTTACGGTGGTCATTTTACCGCGAAGAATTTCTCCTTCATTACGTTGAATAATGGTACTCAATTCTCTACGTAATAACTCCGATACTTTTTCTTGTCTTAAAGTGCTCATCTTGTTTTGTTTTGCGCGGCAAAGATAGGCGTTTTTTAAGTTCAAATACTCGCCTCATTAGCCGAAATGACATCCAATTCCATTTTAAGGAAATTAGAATCCAATTTATTTTTTACCGGTACTACCAAAACCGCCTTCGCCACGGTCGCTTTCTTCCAAAACAGTCACTTGTTCCCATGCAATTTGTTCATGCTTGGCAACCACCAATTGTGCAATGCGCTCACCGTCTTCTATCACAAATGGCTCGGTAGATAAATTTACTAAAATCACCCCTACTTCACCACGGTAATCAGCATCAATAGTTCCAGGAGAATTTAAAACAGTAATTCCTTTTTTGTAAGCCAAACCTGACCTCGGACGTACTTGCGCTTCAAACCCAACCGGGAGCTCCATGAAAATGCCTGTTTTTACTAAAGTTCTTTCCAAGGAATTTATGGTGATTGATTCATCCAAATTTGCGCGTAAATCTAATCCTGCAGCGGCACTCGTAGCATATTCAGGAAGCGCATGTTTTGACTTATTAATTACTTTAACGTTTAGCATTTTTATGATGTTTTGATTCTTAATTATTGATTTAACTTGCTTTTTTACGGACTAGTTTCATCATTTTTAATGACACATCCATGAGCAATATTTTGGGATTCGCATTCCTAGAAATATGATATTCTGCGTCCTCAAATAGCGTAACCATTTCTATGGCATTTAGCTCATTTACATAAGGCGCAAATTTCTTGATAAAAGCCAATTCAGTACCACCCGTCATTTGAATACTAGCATCGGCATAATTCATAATCAGACTCTCTCTAAAAATGTGCAATCCAAACCGGAAAAATAGCATTAGTCTTTCTCTTCCAACTTTAGAAAGAACTTCAATCCACTGGGTTAATTCCAAAAATTCTTTTTGCCACAAAAACCGCATCCACTGAATAAACATATCCTGGTTAAAAGCGCGTATTTTGTTTTCGCTGACCAGTTTTTGGGCTTCCAAATAGTTTCCTTCACAAATTTTAGATATGGTTTGTGCGTTCTCTAAATCTTGCCCGTGTAACTCCACTAATGCTTTCGCAATATTCTCTTTCGCAATGGGTTTTACATTCACCAATTGCACGCGCGACAAAATGGTAGGCAGCAATTGTTCCGGATTTTGACTCACTAACAAAAACACCGTTTTTGCAGGGGGCTCTTCTAATATTTTCAGCAGTTTATTAGCTGTTTCGGTATTCATTTTTTCGGGTAGCCAAATTAGCATTACCCGGTATTCAGATTCGTATGGTTTCAGACTGAGACTCGATAAAATTTCTCTGGCTTGGTGTACATTAATCAAACCTTGCTTTTTCTCAATTCCCAAATGGCCTAACCATTCTCCCGAGGTTTGATATGGATTCTCAATCACGGCCTCTCTCCATTCTACAATAAAATCTTTCGATAATATTTTGGAGCCTTTTACACGGTCATTGCTATTTACAGGGTAACAAAAATGAAAATCAGGGTGGATTAGCTTGTTGCATTTAGCCATTGCCGATGCCTCATCTTGGCTGTTTTTAGCCAATACATAACTACCAAAAGCAAGTGCCATAGCCAGGTTTCCGGTTCCTTCCTTTCCGGTAAACATAAGCGCATGGCTAATACGCCCTTTATCAATCATGCCTTTGAGTTGAATTTTCAACTCCTCATGTCCTATAACGTCTTCAAACTGCATTTAGCCAAAAGTAGTCATAAACCGTAACTATACTAGGTTTTCTGTAGGTATGAAAACGAGGTTTTCAACAAGAAATGAATATTTAATACCGATTAGGGCAGCTTCAAACCTTAGCCAAATTTTAAGGATAAAAACCGTTAAATTCCCTTCGGTATTCTCAAAAAATATACGACTATTGAAGTGCGAAAAACAAATACGACATGAAGACAGTAAAAGACATTGATTTTACCGGCAAGAGAGCATTAGTTAGAGTTGATTTTAATGTTCCTTTAAATGAGGATAAAGTGATTACGGATGACACCAGAATCCGAGCTGCATTGCCTACCATTCAATATATTTTAGCGCATGGAGGCTCCGTTATCTTAATGTCACATTTGGGACGCCCAAAAAATGGACCCGAAGAAAAATTTTCGCTCAAACCAGTTGCCGAATACTTGTCCAAATTGATTAATGTAGAGGTGAAATTCGCTTCCAACTGTGTCGGTTCAGCTACCGAAAACATGGCAAACAACCTAAAGCCGGGTGAGTTGCTACTATTAGAAAACCTACGTTTTTATAACGAAGAAAAAGATGGAGATGTAGATTTTGCCAAGTCCATTTCTGTGTTAGGCGACATTTATGTGAACGATGCTTTTGGTACTGCTCATAGAGCGCATGCATCCACGGCAATTATTGCACAGTTTTTTCCAAACTCCAAAGTTTTTGGCTTTTTGATGGCGGAAGAATTAAACAATGTGGCTAAAGTAATGAGCAATCCCAAACCGCCATTTACAGCAATTATTGGGGGAGCAAAAGTATCTTCAAAAATTAGCATTATTGAAAACCTTTTAGATAAAATTGACAACCTCATAATTGGGGGAGGAATGGCATATACATTTATAAAAGCACAAGGCGGTACGATAGGAAATTCTTTGGTAGAAGATGACTATTTGGATACGGCTTTAAACGTGTTGAAACTTGCTGATGAAAAGAATGTACAGGTTTTTATACCCGAAGATTCAATTGTAGCGGACGAGTTTAGTCCAAACGCAAACAGATCAGAATGTGCCACTGCAAAAATTGCCGATGGATGGATGGGAATGGATATTGGCCCAGATGCTATTAAAAGATATAAAGCCTGTGTAGAAGAATCACTAACCATTTTGTGGAACGGCCCAATGGGAGTTTTTGAATTTGAAAAATTTGAAGAAGGAACAAAACAAGTGGCTTTTTCAGTGGTATCTGCTACCGAACGGGGCGCCTATTCATTAGTAGGAGGAGGCGATTCTGTAGCCGCTGTCAATAAATACAATTTAAAAAACCATGTGAGTTATGTATCTACCGGAGGTGGCGCATTACTTGAGTTAATCGAAGGGAAAGAACTACCTGGAGTGAAAGCTATTTTGGGGTAGATCACTTAATTTCAAATTTCGTAAGCAAAAAATAATTGGTGTTTTCACCAAAAAAAAGCGCCAATCCGATTAGATTGGCGCTTTTTCGTTTGCTTTAATATTCTGCTATTTCCCAGTAAAACTAGGTTTCTCTTTATTCAAAAACGCTTGTGTTCCTGTTTTAAAATCTTCGGTACCGAAAGCTTCTCCAAATTTTTCAATCTCAACTTCAAATCCATTCACGCCATCTACTTGGCCTGCGTTTACGGCTTGGATTGCTAAACCTATTGCACGCGGTGAATTTTTAGCCATTCGCCCTGCAATTTTTTCTGCCAATGTAATCAGTTCTTTTTGAAAAGTTACGTGATTAACCAATCCCCACTCTTTAGCTTCTTCCGCTTTCATCATGCCCGCAGTCATAATCATTTCTAACGCTTTTCCTTTACCCACTAACTGAGTTAAACGTTGCGTTCCTCCATATCCCGGAATTACGCCCAATGACACCTCTGGTAAGCCCATCATGGCGTTATCAGATGCTATTCTAACGTGACTAGCCATGGCTAATTCTAATCCTCCACCGAGGCAATATCCATTTATGGCAGCAATTACTGGAGTGGTTAAGTTTTCTACCAAATCGAACAACATTTGATGTCCTTTTCTACTCAATTCTTTACCTTCTTCAACGCTAAATTCTGCAAATTCTTTAATGTCTGCACCAGCTACAAAGGCCTTATCACCCATTCCGGTTACAATAATGGCTCGAACCGCGTTATCCTTTTCCGCACTCTTAAATGCTTCACTCAATTCTGCGATGGTAGCCGCATTTAACGCGTTCAATTGTTCGGGTCTGTTTACCGTAATCCGTGCTATTGCACCATTATTTTCTACTATTATATTTTCGAATGCCATTTTGTAAATTTTAGGATTCAAAAGTATGGATTTTGAATGGGACTTTTACTTTCGGATTATTCATTCTCTAAATAATATTACCCATCCTAAAAAATCAGTGTATGGGGTTAATTCCAAGGCCAAAACATTTTTTTCTGTTGCAAGCAGTGAAATTGGATTTTTCCTATATTCCTATTTATTTTCCTAAAAAACAATTAAAAATGTGGTTCCTTTATCCTCTTCCGTTTGGAAACTAATGGATGCCCCAAACTCATTAAATATGTTTTTCACCATAGCTAAACCCAATCCCGTACCTCCAGATTTGGTGGTAAAATAAGGTTCGAAAATTTTCTCTTTCTCAATCGATGGTATTCCTTTACCGTTATCCGTAACAGCTATCTGAACATGCTCTTTTGCTTCAAAAAGCACCACCTCAATTTTTCCTTTTTTATGGCTAGGAATAGATTGAATACCATTTTTAATCAGATTACTCATTGCACGAATAATTTGCTTCTTGTCCGCTTCTATTTCTACCACGTTACCCATTTTATTCGTGAAAATCACCTCCACATTTGGCGTATGCGCATACAAATCTACCGCAGAAGTTAGGCTGTCAACCACGTTTAAACGCTCCATCACGGGGCGAGGCATTTTTGCGAAATTAGAAAACTCACTTGCAATGCGCGAAAGCGTATCAATTTGTTCAATCATCACTTTGGTGAACTTATCTATCCGCTCTTGAATATCTTCTGGGTTATCGGTAATACTTCGTTGCAAATGCTGAATATTGAGTCGCATGGGCGTAAGTGGATTCTTTATTTCGTGCGCTACTTGCCTTGCCATTTCCTTCCATGCCGATTGTCGTTCACTTTTGGCCAACATATCTGCACTTTCATGCAATTCATCCACCATTCGATTATAGGCAGATACCAACTCGCCTATTTCATCATCACCACTCCATTCTATGTGCGGGTTTTCGTTGGTCAACTTGGTTTGTTTTATCCCTTCAGATACGGATTGCAATGATTTGGTAATGTAGTTGGATAGGAAATAAGCCACTAAACTAGCCCCCACAAATAGAAACAAAAACACTTGAATTAATGTACTTAAAAAGGAACTCAATTCATTTCTCGACCTTTCTCCGTCTTTATGATACGGAATATTAACCACCGCAATGGGACTCGTAGATTGATTCCGTAATATGAAATAAGTAGATAAATAGTTTTGGTCGTCCATCTTCTCTTCTAAAATGATGGGTTCATTGGTGGTTATCACCGAATCTACAATGGTAGCTGGAATAGTTTCTTTGGCTAAAAACTCTTTGGTTTCATCCTCAATAGTGGAATAAAAAAGACGCCCATATTCATTATACAAATTGAAATCTAAGCTATGAATATTGGCTAACTCATCCAGTTTTTTGTCGAGTGTTTCGTTTACACGTTCTATATTATGCTCAATAACGAAATACTTTAAGGCCAGCATTACCGCTTGTTCTTTTCGCTTCAACCGGGCTAGGTGATACTCATTATTTTGATTTTTAAAAAAGTATATGGTGGAAACGCCAGTGATTAGCAAAGAAATCACAATCATGGCAATCATAGAGAAATAAATTCTCGACCCAAGCGTACGTTTCTTTACCTTAAAAACCATAAGAACGAAAGTAGTTAAAATTTAACGTGATACTTCACAAATTTGCTGCCGTAAATGCAAAATTGGAATTTAATTTGGCTTCTTCAATCAAACTAAAACCAACACTTAAGCCTAATAGAAAATTGCACCTCCGTAAAATTTTATACTTTCGCGCCACACAAGAAACAGGAGACTGGTATGAGAAATAAAATAGCAGATTATTTAGCAGAAATTAAAGGTTTTGAAGGTAAAACTACCGAAGAAATTGAAGCTTTAAGAATTAAGTTTTTAGGGTCCAAAGGAATCTTAAAAGCCCTGTTTGCTGATTTTAAATCTGTAGCTCCCGAAGATAAGCGTGCGATGGGTCAATTAATCAACGACCTAAAAGTGGCTGCCATGAGTAGAATTGACGAACTAAAAGCTACACTTGACACTAGTGGTGTGGGTGAAAAATTTAGAGATGTTGATTTAACTCGTCCTGGGTTTCCATTTGAAACTGGATCGCGTCATCCGGTTAGCTTGGTGATGAATGAGATTATTCAAATTTTTAATAAAATGGCTTTTTCGGTAGCCGAAGGCCCTGAAATAGAAGATGACTGGCACAACTTTACTTCGCTAAATTTTCCAGAAGAACACCCTGCTCGTGATATGCAAGATACCTTCTTTGTGGATTTACCAGGAAGTATTGCATTGCGTACGCACACCAGTTCTGTACAAGCGCGGGTAATGGAAAATCAAAAGCCACCTATTCGCGTAATTGCACCGGGTAGAGTATACCGAAATGAAGCAATTTCTGCTAGAGCACATTGTATATTCCACCAAGTAGAAGGTTTGGTGATTGATGAAAACGTAAGTTTTGCCGATTTAAAACTAACCTTACTCAATTTTGCGAAAGAGTTTTTTGGAGAAGAAGCGCGCATTCGTTTACGTCCTTCTTACTTTCCATTTACCGAGCCTAGCGCTGAAGTAGATGTGTATTGGGGATTAAAAACAGAAGCCGATTATAGAATTACAAAAGGTACCGGATGGTTAGAAATTTTAGGTTGCGGAATGGTGGATCCAAACGTGCTTAAAAACTTTGATATTGACCCAGATGTTTATTCCGGATTCGCATTCGGAATGGGTATTGAACGTATTGCTATGCTAAAATATCAGGTAGATGATTTGCGTTTATTTTATGAAAATGACGCTCGTTTCTTAAAGCAATTTAAAGAAACATTCTAAACGATTTTCAACCACAAAAAAGGCTTCTTTGTTTCCATCAATGAAGCCTTTTTTATTTCCTGTAAAATGCTGTAACTATATCTTCTACTGTAATATCAACTTTTTGATAAAACGTCCGCTTTCAGTTGTCACTTGAATAAAATATAACCCGCTGTTAAGTCCGTTTCTATGCAAGGTTAGCACACCTTCGCCTGAGGATAAACTACCGCTGTGAAGGGTTCTAATTTGCTTTCCTAAAGCATCAAAAAGCCCTACTTCTACCCACGTATTTGAAGCTGACTTAATCTGAATGTATGTCACCTCATTTGCTGGGTTTGGAAACACGCTTACTGATACTGCAGCCTCTTGCATTGGGATTCCTAAAACAGACGCGTTGACCGTAAATTTCCATGTTTCTGAAAAGGCGGTATCTACACCATTTAATGTTGATTTTACTCTCCAATAATAGGTTTCACCATCCATCAAGCTATCTGTTTTAAATTCGGTATCTCTATTATTAGAAGCCGATGTGGCATAATTTATTTGCTGGGTAACGTAATTGGACGAATTGAAATTAGTATCTGTATCCATCTCCACCGTATAGTAATCCACTTGACTGGAGGCATTCCAATTTAAGGTTTGTTTCACCGATAAATCCGTAGCGTTATTCAACGGAGAGACTAAAATCACTCTATTCCCAGTTTCTCCATACATTTGAATATCATCGATAAATAAATTGTTTCCTCCCTCGGTGTTAAACTCAAACATGATGCGTAGATTTCCAGTCAATAATTGAGAAGGAATAATAAAGGTAGCTCTTTCAAAATCGGCACTTAATGGGTTACGATATTCACTGTTTAACGCAGGCACCGTACGCAAAGCAGCTCCGCCTATTACCTTTTGCACATACCACGAATTTCCACAATCTGCCGAAACCAACACCTTAATAAAATTACTAGGTTCGCCAGTTGTGATGGGTGCATAGGCATATTTAAAACTCACCGTAGCCGAATCTAAATTACTGGCATCATACGCAGGACTTGCACATTTTATTTTTCCTGTTTTCCCATACGCGTTTGCTTTCAATGCATTGGAACCTGTTGCGCCACCCGAAACGCCTAGTTTCCAACCGAAATTATTGGGGAAATCATCTCCAATCCAATCCACATCCGCAAGGGCAAAACCACCTTCAAACGATTCTTGCAATGGTGCCGTGTGACCTAAAGAAGATAACACGGTTACATAGTTAGTTTTTGTTGTTGTTACGCTAGTATTAAAAGTATCGGTAACAGTTAAATTCACCTCATAAGTTCCCGGCTTATCATAGGTAACAGTTACTGATTTTGAAGTAGATGCTATAGGAAATCCTCCAGCAAAATTCCATTGAAATTGTTTTGGGTTAAAGAAAGAAACATCCGTAAATGTGATACTTTGACCTACACATATAACCTGTGTATTTGATTCAAACTCTGCCTCGCAAATCCCCGGATTAGTATTCAATACACCGGTAGCGGTTAGGTTTGCAGATGACACCAAATTGGTTAACGTAGCGAAATTGGTCAATGCGTTCTGCATCCGTACGTTTTGACCTAGCGAAAACATGTTTTGACAATCATCATAACTCATGTAATTTTCAATTTGGTCCACCACGTCAGAGGTGTACACACTGTTTCCGGATACATCATTGGAACATTGGTTTTGACCTCTGTTGCAACCTTGAGTGGATATCTTAACCGGAGGAGTATCACACACCCGATCACCCGAATTGTCGCAAGAGCTTCCACACCCACTTTGAAACGTATGTAGCAAGTTTAAACAATGCCCTATTTCGTGGGTTAATGTTCGGTCCCGAGAAGTAGCAGTACCGATGGTTCCTACGCGATCATTTCGAATCACTACGCCATACGTGCTCCAAGAACCCGACCCTGGAAACTGCGCATATCCTAAAATAATTCCAGATACTCCCGAACTCTCAATAGTGTTGACCACCCAAATATTGAAATATTTGGAGGAAGGCCAAGCGCTATAGGATTTTACTGTATTATCGGCATTGTAGGTCACGTCAGAATTGTTAACTCTAACTACACCGTTTGTACAATTTCCATTTGGATCAATTTGTGCCAATCGAAACTCCACTTCGGCATCGGCCGCAAATGGTTTGAAAAGCGCGCGGGTATTTCCCGTATCCGAATTGGTTCGTCTAAAATCGGCATTAATCATATCCATCGCACTCAAAATTTGGTCGTAAGATATATTGCCAATTCCATTGGAATGAAAAACATGAAAAACAACGGGAATAATCTGAACCGCTCTTGCCCCACGTTCTGCGCTTTCTTGCAGCGGGCCATCGCTCATTATCCAGTTTTGTTCTACCTCATTCTGAAAGGAGGGGTCTTTTTGATACTCTTTTGCGTAAAAATAATCTGTGCCACATTGCATAGTTTGTGAAAAACCAGTCACGGACAATACGGCCAAAAATGACCCAATAATAAATTTCATGTAGGTGAATATGTTACTGAACAATAAATTTTTGAATGATTGAATCATCACCAATGCGAAGATTTATGAAATAAACCCCTGCACTTAAATGAAGCTCCGAGATGTTTAATACGTGCGTTCCTTCGCCATAATAACCGCTCTTAATTACTTGTTGCGATTGGCCAACAATGTTTGAAATAACCACAGATACCGAAGCTCCTTTTTGCATTGAAAAGGAAACAAACCCATTATTTTTCATTGGGTTAGGAAAAACTTTTACCTGATACTTGGTTGCCAAAATATCTTGGGTTGACAATCCGTTCATAGCTACGGTAAAATTCCAAACCTCGCTCCACGCCATGGCTTGTCCTGATTTGATTAATCGAACTCTCCAATAATATTTCTGACCATTGGTTAAACCTGTTGGTTGAAATTGGGTATCCAGCCCATCGGTAAGTGCAATAAAACTAGTGGTACCCGATTGTTTATTTGCACTGTTAAATGCAGGATCGGTGTCCAACTCATATTCATACGAGTCTACTCCTCCACCCATTGCTTTCCAATAGATGATTTGATTATTAGGTACGGCTGAGGAGCCATTTAATGGATATTTTAATTGCGCTATATCTGTATATCCTCCCGAAACGTTGAAATCGTCTAAGTATAAATTATTTCCATTTTTGTTTTCCCAAACTAATCTAAACTGGCTTGTTTGCGCTAAAGAACTACCCGAAATATTACTTACAATTATCGTTTTCCACGCACTGTTATCAGCTGGTATAAAAGCAGTTGGCGTTATAGACGTATTTGCAATGCTGGGAGAAAAACCAGACCATTTTGGAGACCATGTTTTACCACAATCATCCGACATATAAAGGGTGAGTCTAGATAAATCACTATTGCTTTTTCTGGCGTAGGCCACCTTAAAACTAACAGATACACTGGCAAACATTCTTAAATCGTAGGTAGTAGACCGCAACTCGTCATAGGTAACATGATCGTTTCCAAAGTTTTCAATGCGTAAACAAGGTGTTTTTGAATATCCATTGGCAGCATCAGCCATAAATTTATACGCATCGTTTCGGTCGTTTATTCCGTACCAGTTCTCATGATTCAACTGAGTTACCGAAGAGAAATCTTCAGAAAATGGAGCATATTTTCCTAACATTGGGTTGACCATTATGTATCCCACTTTTGATTCAGTTACAGATGTTGCTCCTTGCGTAGCCGTAAGAGAGACATCAAACAAACCCGGTTCTGCAAACGATTCGCTAGGGTTTTGTATCGTAGAACTTCCACTTTGTCCGTTAGGAAAAGACCACGCCCAACTAGTGGGGTCATACGAACTTTGATCTGTAAAATCAATACGCTCATATTGACAAATCGTTAATCTATTGGCTGTAAATGCTGCACTAGTTAATTGATTAACACCTGTAGCGGTTAAGTTACTAGGAGTAGAAAGATTGTTTCGTTGCGATACGGATGAACTTAAAGCTGCATTCATTCTAGTGCCTTGTCCGGCCGTAAACATTACCGTACAATCGGCATAATCCATGTGATTTTGAACATTATCTAAAGAACCACAAGATGTGGCAGAGGTATTACAGGAAAAGGTTCCAATACAATTTGGCGTATCCAATACCTGATCATCACCATTACAATTACCTGATGAACCCGGATTATTAGAATCTCCCCAGGTATGCCATAGGTTTAGAAAATGTCCAATTTCATGCGTTAATGTTCGTGCATAAATAGGTAATCCGGTTCCTATACTTCCTACATATTGAGACTTTACAATTAACCCATCCACCGTTGGGCTATTTACTACATCACCAGGCAAATATGCATAGGCCAAAACTCCATTAGGAATAGAACTATTCCATTCTTTAACCACCCAAATATTAAGATATTTACTTCGCGGCCAAGGATTTAATTTAGCCGCATCACCACCATTGGTAGTTTGATTAGAAACAATACGGTCAATACCGCTAGTGGCATTTCCGGAAGGATCCTTTTGTGCCAACCTAAATTCAATACCCATATTACCGATAACGCCTACAAAACTGGGAACAACATCGGCCAAATCAGCATTGGCTTGGTTGTAATCTTCATTCAAAATGCGCATTTGATCTAAGATTTGTGCATCGCTAATATTTTCTGTTCCTCCGGTATGAATCACGTGAAAAACAACCGGTATCACCTTAACTGCTCTTGCGCCTCTTTCCGACTTATAATTCGAATATTCTTGCTCCAATTGTTCGGTAGCTCTAATTATCTCCTGTACTTTTTCGGGATGCTCCAATTTAAACTTTTCGGTCATTGGTACTTCACCGCACCAATTTGTTTGAGCAGACACCGATGGAAACCCTAAAAATAAATTGGCACTAATGATTGCAATAATTGCTTTAAATATAATTCTCATAGCTTTTTATAATGGAGTCGGCTAAATTACGAATTTTACAAGGGTTAGAGAAAAATATCCGATTGGTTACGGAACTGTAAATTTCACAATGAAAATTAAAAACATCACATTGATTAAAAACAATTTTTTATTGATAAACAATATATATTCATTGTTTATTAACAAATACCGTGTACATTTGTTTTTCTGAATCATTCATTCATATTGTCATGAAAAAGCAAAAATCACCTTTGAGTATTAAGATCTTGTTTTGGTTAAGTACTATTTCATTTTGGTTAATGTCTATTATTACAGTGGTTGTAATTGTAGAAAATGCAATTATTCTATTTGGAAATTACTCCCATGAATTTCAAATGATAATCAACTTGCCTGTTCCAATTGAAGTGGTAGAAACAGGTGTTTTGCATTTAGATAACGGAGATTTTAATGTGAAAATTGAAAACGCTTATGGAAGATTACGTTTTGTAGATGCTCCCATGTTTGTTACTAAAAAAGTGATACAACTCGTGTTATTTTTCATTCTTATCGGTTGGTTTATTACTTGGAAATTTAGAAACTTCATGAAAAACATAAAGAATGGACGCTACTTTGAAATAGCGAATATTAACAACCTAAAACACATTAGTTATGGGTTGGTAATGCTATACGTAACGACCCGTGTGTATATGGGGATAATGAAAAATGTGGTTGAAAAAAGTCTCGAATTTTCATCCGTAACCGTGGGTGGAGATATGTATGATACCGATGTAATTATTTATGCTGCCCTTATGCTATGGGTCTTAGCGCATATATTTGTAAAAGGAATTGAGTTAAAACAAGAACAAGAACTTACCATATAATGGCAATCATAGTAAACTTAGACGTCATGCTTGCCAAGCGCAAGATGAGCCTCACCGAACTTTCAGTACGTGTAGGAATAACCATGGCTAATTTGTCTATCCTAAAAAATGGAAAAGCCAAAGCGGTTCGGTTTTCTACCTTAGAAGCTATTTGTGAGGTATTGGAATGCCAACCTGGCGATATTTTGGAGTATCGTTAATTCTTAATTCACATCTCTTAACGAAAAAATGCACTCTGTAAACAGAGCTGTATTCGCAATAATCCGCAAATACTTTTCCGCAACTTCTCTTGGTGATGTTAACTCGTTATTGGCTTTTAAAGCTACAAAATGCGCGTGTCTTGAAAAATCATCGGCATTAGAATTTCGAATTGCTCCCTGCATTTCGGTATCTACCACACCCGGTGCAATCGCATAGATTTTTACGGGATTTTGCGCTCGTTTTTGTTCTTCAAAAGTGGTTAAGCTTAATAAATCTACCGCAGCTTTGGAGCCGCAATAGGGTGCCCATCCTTCAATTGCGCTTTTGCCCGCTCCGGAACTTACGTTTAGAATAATTTTCTCCGCTTTTTCATCTGCGTAATGCGAAATAAAATTGTTCATCAAAATGGCTGGAGCCGTTACATTCACCGTAAACAAATTAGCAATCGCCTTATTATCCGATTTTCCAATAGGTTTGATATCTCCTATTTGACCCGCATTATTAATCAGTGTTATTTGCTCCACGTTTTTCAACTCAGGAAACGAAAAATCACACACCTCATCCGTGTTGGATAAATCTAAGTTCATCGGTATATAATTCGAATGATTCCAAATTTGTCGTCTGGAAATCCCGTAAACCATTACGTTTTCTTGACGTAATAAAGAATCCACCAAAGCGTATCCAATTCCGCTGGTAGTACCAGTAATAAAAAAATATTTCATGCTAATTCGTTCTGTGTTTATACGGATATGGATCTACCCGATGTAAATTTCTCAATATCGGTAGTCGTCCCAAAAACAATCAATGTATCGCCTTTTTGAACAATGGTAGAGGCATTGGGAACGCCAAGTACTCGTTTTTCAAAAATGGTTGTTCCATTTTCTCTTTCACCCGCATTGTATTCCCTTTTTATGGTCACCACCGTCAAGTTATAACGATCACGAATAGATAATTCTTCCAAACTTCTACCCAAGATACGATGCGGAGCGCGTACTTCCACAATTTCGTACTCATCTCGTAATTGTAGCGATGAAAGAATACTTGGATTAAGTAACCGCTCGGCAACTGCGATTCCAACCTCATCTTCGGGCGAAAGAATTTCTTTGAATCCTATTTGCTCCAAAATCATGCGTTGTTGTGGGCCATTTGCCCGTACAATTACCCGCTGTACTCCCAATTCTTTTAAATGTACGGAAGTTAACAATAGTGCTTCAAAATCTCTACCAATAGCCACCACCACAGCCGATAGTTCTTCGATGTTTTGTGACTCTAAAGCCCGCTTGTTGGTAGAGTCCAATTGAACCGCATGACGAACGAAACCGTTCATTATCTCAATTTTTTGAGGATCTATATCAATCGCCAATACTTCCGAACCTCGTTCAGTTAGCGTTCTTGCAATTGCTTTTCCAAATTGACCTAAGCCAATTACAGCATATTTATTCATTTTTATTGGGGCATCCATACTTCTATATTGAAATTCAAAATTAGCTAGTTTTCTAAATTTACCACATAATAATTCGCTTTGTTATGAGCATAGTTTGGTGGATTCAACTTGTATCCATGGTTTGCGAAAATATATCCTTTACTTTTCCTTTTTTGACCCCATCCGCATTACGTATTTAGGTTTTTCCCACACTGTATTTTCATATCACTACCGCTATACCCAATTCCCCTTTACCCTGTGAATTGGGAATAGTTTATTTTCGGCAAAACATTAGCATTCGCTTAAAATTAATTTGCTCCCAATTCATTCGTACATTTTCAAATACCCATTACATTTGCTACCATGCAGAAAGAAACGGTTTTGGTTACAGGGGGCACTGGATTAGTAGGCACTCACTTATTGTTGAAATTAGCGCAAACTGGCAAAAATATTCGCGCATTAAAACGAGATAATTCCAATTTGGATGCCGTTAAAAAGGTCTTTGATTTTTATGATTCTTCAGTATTATTTACGTCTATTTCTTGGGTAAATGGCGATATCACCGACATCCATTCTTTGATGGAAGCAATGGAAGGCATTGACTATGTGTATCACACCGCAGCGCTAGTTTCATTCAATCCAAAAGACCAACAAAAGCTATATAAAATAAACATTGAAGGCACCGCAAATGTGGTAAATGCCTGCATTGAAGCGGGGATAAAAAAACTGTGCTACACTAGTTCTACCGCAGCCATTGGCAAGTCTAAAGGGGATGAAATAGTTACCGAAAAAAACAAATGGGATGAGGAAGAAGTCACCTCCAACTATTCTATAAGCAAGCATTTTGCGGAGAATGAAGTTTGGCGAGGAATCGCAGAAGGCCTTTCATCTGTAATGGTGAATCCTTGCGTGGTAATTGGCCCCGGAGATATATCCCGTTCGAGCGGCACCCTTTTTGGCACCATTAAAAAGGGACTTAAATTTTACACCTCAGGAGCAAACGCTTTTGTAGATGCTCGCGATGTAGCGGATGCAATGGTCTTGCTCCTAGAAAGTGACATTGAATCCGAGCGTTTTTTACTTATTGGTGAAAACCTAAGTTACCAAACCTTATTTGCTAAAATTGCCCACTCATTGGGGGTGAAAGCACCATCCATTTTAGTAAAAGGAATTTTAGTCGACCTTTCCTGGCGGGTTGAAAAAATACGTTCGTTCCTTACCCAAAAACCACCTGTTGTCACATCAGAATCTGCCCAATCCGCCATATCCACTACCCGCTTTAGTGCTCAAAAAATGATTACTGCCACAGGTTTTAAATTTCGTACGATGGATGACGCGGTAGGTAATGCCGGAGCATTTTTTCGTAAGTAATCGATGTAGACCAATCAGCATTAAAAATTACAACTTCAACTATGAAACCGAACGAAACCAATCAAAAAATCAAAGAACTCACTCAAATTTTGAATCTTAAACCTCATCCGGAAGGTGGGTTTTACAATGAAACTTACAGAAGCGAAGGCGTGGTTACTAATCCTTATGATGGCGCTGATGAACGTTCGTTTTCTACCGCAATTTATTTCCTTTTAGTTTCGGGTAATTTTTCTGCTTTTCACCGTATTCGTCAAGATGAAATGTGGCATTTTTATGATGGAGAAGCCATTGACTTACATGTTATCTCTAAAGATGGAATTTACAGTTTAGTGAAAATTGGGAATAATTTCGCCTATGGTGAAGTTCCCCAATATGTGGTGAAAGCAGGTGATTGGTTTGCTTCTGAAGTGAGTGTAGAAAACGGATATTCTTTAGCAGGTTGCACCGTTTCGCCCGGATTTGAATTTGAAGATTTTGAAATGGCCACAAGTAAAGAATTACTAAAACTGAACCCATCTATTAAAGAGCTGATACTAAGACTAACACGATAATAATTTCTAACTACCACAATAGAATTGTTTTTTCTCTCGTTTAGGAGAAAATACAATTATGAAATTAGTTTTTGCGTTGAGTTTAGGTGTTTTACTTCTTGGAAGTCTTGGAAGTTGTAAAAAGAATGAAGTTAAAACATGTACCGCTAGAAGTGCAGATGGTACGGCAATGTATACCGTGGAAGGAGAAAGTGTTTGTGACGAACAAATCAATAAAACGGCTGGCGAGTATTGCGATTGTAATGGGGAATAAACATTAATCTATAACAACCCCACACCCTGCCTATTCACAAACAAATCGGCTAAAGTTACCTTACGTTCTTGCTTCATTCTCGCTATCATTTTTACAAATACTTGAGCGGTAATATAAGCGTCACCAAGGGCGTTATGCCTATCGTTTGCAGGTACATTAAACTCCGTACAGAGAAAATCTAGGCCATAATGTTTGTTAGGCACATTGTTCAATTTTTTATATAGAATTCCCGTATCAAGCACCTTGTTTTTAAGTTTTGGCAGCTTCATTCGCTTCAAGCAACGGTTTATCATTTCCACATCAAATGCCGCATGATGCGCTACAATGATACTCGAACTCAAGTACGATAAAAACAGTTCTATCGCCTCGCTTTCCGTAATTTTAAGTTGTTCTCCATTCTTGAGAATCCCATGTATTTCTACCGTGTTTGCGTTAAATTTTTCTTGAATAATAAACCGTTCAAACACATCCGATACATGAATTACATTTCCGGTAACACTGATGGCTCCGATAGATAAAATACGGTCTGTTTCTGGTTGAATTCCAGTAGTTTCCGTATCGAATACCACAAATCGGGTATCTGCTAATTCTTCAGGCTTTGCAGATTTAATGGCAGTCATATACTCCTGCCAAAACTCCGGATGCTTTTTATGTGAGAACCAGTTAAACATTACATTATTTGCGCTAAGTTAAAACGCATTCTAATTAAATCTTGTAACGCTTTTATGGATTTAAAACTCGCTTTTAATTTGAGCCTTTGACTCTTTCCCAGGTTTTTTAAATCAATGTACCTACCCGAGTCTTCCTGCAAAATTCCTTGACTCGTTCTAAAACGTAATAGCACTCGAAAAGCATCGGCACAAGCCATGTATAAATCGGCATTTTCTGGTTCTTGTTTGGCAATGGCGTTAAATCGCTCAATGGTATTATTTACCCCTTGCAAATGATGCGAAAAAATCAATACGCGCGCACCATCAATGAGCGGCATTAAAGCCCGACTTTTTAAATCAAATTGGTCCTTATGTTCTCCGTTATCTTCAACCACAAATTGCTTGAAAAAGCTCAGAGGCGGTGGATTCAACAGGGCATTTCTTCCTAAGAAGTTTAAAAATATTTCATGCGCATTAATCGATTTATACACCTGTTTGCCTAGGGTAGAAACTAATTCGGAATTTCCATACACGCATTCAAAATCAAAGAAAATAGTGCACATCATTATCGCATCCTCGGTTGGAGTAGAAATCCACTTATTAAATTGCGTTTCCCAATCAGTAGCGGAGAGACACCATTTAGGATTGCTCGCCATCATATCTGCCGGGCAAAGCTCGTAACCAACTTCATTGAGTTTAGTAGTGATTTTTCCTGCCAGTTTTAAAAAATACTGCTTAGTCGCCTCACTTTCACTTTCTGGAACATTAGCATAAATAAGCGCATTGTCCTGGTCTGTAATTAGCAATTGCTCTTTTCTGCCTTGGCTTCCCAAAGCTAAAAATGCAAATTCTGTTGGAGCTGGACTTCCCATTTCGGCTAACGAAATATCTATTGCCTTTTGCGTAATTAAGTCGTTGAGTTCAGCCATAATATGGCTAATAAATGAAATCGGCACATTTTGCTCCATGTATCGATGCAGTAAAAAGGATGCTTTTTCACGGATAAACTTAATGTCTTTGGTTTCTTTAGCGCGTTTCAACTGCTTTATAAGTACGGATGGGTTATTACCATGCTGCACCACAATATCATGTTCAGACATGATTCCTTGTATGATGGAATCTACTGTTCCATTTTCAGTAATACACAAATGCGAAATTTGGTTTTTCACCATGGCAATTTGTGCTTCTGCTACTGTAATCCCATCTGAAAGGGTTATAACTGGTGCAGACATAATTTGAGACACAAGTGCTGAAATAGCCACTTTTCCAGTTGCTACCTTAATACGTAAATCCTTATCGGTAATAATTCCAATGGGTTTATGTTCTTCTTCAATTATAATAGAACCCACTTTCTTATCGGCCATTAATTGGGCAGCTTCTTGAATAGTTGTTAAAATATTACAGGTAATAGGATGTACACTATACGTTGCTTTTTGAACATCTGAATAGGTGGTCTCCTTGTTTTGTAAAGACTCCACATTACCAAACAGCGCATGGTTATCTGTTAACTGTGTAGCATTTAAATTGGTTGAAAAACTGGCAATAATGTACAAGTTAATCTTCTCATTGGTTGCAATAAACTCTTTCAATAAAGCTACAGAAATGGCATAAACAATAGATTCCTCTTTTGCACGGGCATCCATTCTGTATTGGTCGTTTTGCACAATAGGTCGGAGTCCAAAAACGTCTCCCTCATCGCATATATCCGCCAAAATTTCGTCTTCCTCCAAATGCCGATACAAGCCGATGGCACCTTCCTTTACCACATAAAAGTTTTCATGCGGAGAATCGCCTTGAGAAAAAACAGACTGCTCTTCCTCAAAATACAATACTTGCACCTGTGCTGACAATTGCTCTAACTGACTTTGTATAAGGATGTTAAATGGCGGATAGTTTTTTAAAAAATCAAATATCCGTAAAGAAATGGTATTGTTCATCGCGTCACATTAGTATTGATAATCGCTAAATTGCTGTTGGGCAATAAAAGTAGGGCATCCAAAGGGTTTATTTAAAACATCTGAATATATATTTGCTAAATTGATATATTTATGCTAATTTTATATATATGAAATTAGGATTTTGCCCCAACTGTAATTCAGAACACTATGTAAAGAGTGGAATTATCAATAATAGACAGCGCTATAAGTGCAAAGATTGCGGATATAATTTTACCGTAAATAAGCTCGGTAAAAAAATTGATGATTACTATGTAAATAAGGCATTACAGCTCCATTTAGAAGGTTTAACTTACCGTGAAATTGAGCGTATTTTAGGCATCTCTCACGTTACCGTAATGAACTGGGTTAAAAAGCATAACATTAAGCGTCCGCACAACCCAAATTACCACCCCACATACAAAATATTGAACGCCCAAGAGTTAGGCGTGTACTTCTCAAACCCAGAAAATGTGAAAGGTTCAGGTACCATTGTAACCGAACTTGGTGACAAGTTTATGCTTATAAAATGGGAAAGATTTAGAGATTAACCCTTTAATCGTATATATATCCCTACCAAAAATATATAGTATTTTTTTTTCAGATTAGTTTTTTACGGACTTTAGGCCTGCACATAAAGCCAAAAGTTTTGGTAATTATTAACTAATAAAAACAATAAATATGAAGAAAAATCTACTACTACTACTACTACTACTAGTGTGCTGCTCCTTATTCGCAGCGACATTGTCTTTCGGACAAGGTTCACCCGATTATGATGGAGGGTACAAGATCAAGTTTAATGATGATGGATCTAAATATTTTAGGATTTTATCCTGGGCACAAGTTCAGGGTAACTACACAGTTGACCCAGGAAAAGACCAAAACGGTAATGAGATTAGCCCAATGAATATTCGTTTACGAAGAGCTCGGGTTTTAATGTTTGCGCAGATTACGGATCGTTTTATGATTCTTACTCATTTTGGACTAAACAGTTTAGGAAGCTCAACCATGAGTCCGGTTGGAACAGGTGGGGGTTCCCAAATTTTCATGCATGATGCTTGGGCACAATACACGATAGGTAAGAATCATGCAGTTGGTGCTGGATTGCATTACTTCAATGGGATTTCTAGATTAAATAATCAAAGTACATTGAACTTCATGACCCTAGATAATAATCGTCAGTCATGGTCTACTTTAGGTTTAACTGACCAATTTGCACGTCACGTTGGAATTTTTGGAAAAGGTACATTCGGAAAGTTACAATACCGAGTGGCTATAAACGATGCACTAACAAACTCTTTGGATACCCGTGATCCTGCAGCTTCCGAAAACGTTGGTAAAGCCGTGTATGGAGGAAAAAGAATTTTAGGTTCTAAAGATGCGGGATTTGCATACGCTGGTTATTTTGAATACGCATTGATGGACCAAGAGTCTAATTTCTTACCGTATAAAGTAGGTTCATATTTAGGCGCTAAAAAGATTTTGAATATTGGTGCTGGATTTTTCTTACATCCAAATGGAGCTGCCATTGTAACCGATTCCATATCTGGAAATGTAACGGGTGAGAATGTGAATATTATGGCGGTTGATGTGTTTTACGAAGCTCCAATAGGCGCTAAAAACGCTGCAATTACTGCTTATGGAACGTATCAAACCAACAATTATGGAACTAACTACTTATATTCAGCTTACGGAACAGGAAGCATGCTTTATGGGCATGTAGGTTTTGTTTTGCCAGGAGATAAAACGAAAACTCGGTTTCAACCTTACGCTTCATTTGGGCTAAATTCTTACGATGCCTCTAGTGATTCCAGAAACGTTACGGGACTTGGAGTAAACGCCTACATGAGTGGTCACAATTCAAAATTAACCTTAGAATACCAAAACACTGCTTTTGGCAGTAGTAGCGTAAATACAGTTACACTACGTGCACAGATATACTTATAAAATTTAAAAGATTATGAAAGAAAAAGACTCAAATGCGCAAGCATACTGGAAAGAAAACCTCAGGTATCTCGCCATCCTTTTATTGGTATGGTTTGCAACCTCTTATTGTGCAGGAATTTTATTTGTAGATGAACTAAACGCATTTAAACTGGGAGGATTTAAACTCGGTTTTTGGTTTGCACAACAAGGTTCAATTTATGTTTTTGTGGTACTCATTTTTGTGTACGTACGATTAATGAATGCATTAGATAAAAAATATGGTTACGATGAGTAACCCACTACTAACAAATAAATAAAAAAATTATGAGCGTAGAATTATGGACGTGGATATTAGTAGGGATTACTTTCTCACTATATTTTGGAATAGCAATTTGGGCCCGTGCGGGTTCAACTAAAGAGTTTTATGTTGCAGGTGGTGGGGTTTCTCCAGCGGCTAACGCAATGGCAACTGCAGCAGATTGGATGAGTGCAGCATCCTTTATCTCGATGGCGGGATTAATTTCTTTTAGCGGATATGATGGTTCCGTGTATTTAATGGGTTGGACCGGTGGATATGTGCTATTAGCACTCTTACTCGCCCCCTATTTAAGGAAGTTTGGTAAGTTTACGGTACCCGATTTTATTGGAGATAGATATTACTCCAATACTGCTAGAACGGTAGCCGTTTTTTGTGCACTTATTGTATCGTTTACTTATGTAGCTGGTCAAATGAGAGGAGTAGGAATTGTATTTTCTCAATTCTTGCAAGTGGACATTACCATTGGAGTAATTATTGGAATGACGGTAGTTTTTGTTTTCGCCTTCTTAGGTGGAATGAAAGGAATTACCTACACCCAAGTAGCGCAATATTGCGTTTTAATCTTTGCCTTTATGGTACCTGCAGTATTCATTTCTTTACAAATGACAGGAAGTATTATTCCTCAAATTGGTATGGGTGGTGAAGTTTCTGACGGAACATATCTTTTAGATAAATTAGATGCTTTACATCATCAATTAGGTTTTCATGAATATACTAGTGGCTCCAAGTCAACTTGGGATGTATTTGCAATTACGCTAGCATTAATGGTCGGAACAGCAGGATTACCTCACGTAATTGTTCGCTTTTTTACCGTGCCTAAAGTAAAGGATGCCCGTAAATCTGCTGGATTAGCATTATTGTTTATCGCATTTTTATATACCACTGCACCAGCTATCGCAGTGTTTGCAAGAGTAAATTTAATTGAAACCGTTTCTAATGCAGAATATAAATCTGTACCGCAGTGGTTTAAAAACTGGGAAAACACAGGCTTAATAGCTTGGGCGGATAAAAATGGTGACGGTAAAATTCAATACGTTGCTGGAAATTCATTAACCAGCAAAAAACCTGCGTTTACAAATGAACGTGGAGCCAGTGGTGAACGTTTAATTTCAAACGCTAATCCAGAACAACCAAATGAGCTTTACGTAGATAGAGACATTATGGTGTTGGCAAATCCAGAAATTGCAAATCTCCCAAATTGGGTAATTGCTTTGGTTGCTGCCGGTGGTTTAGCTGCGGCTCTTTCCACTGCGGCAGGATTATTACTGGTGATTTCAACTTCAATATCTCACGATTTAATCAAAAAACAAATCAAACCAGACATCTCTGATAAAGGAGAGTTAATGGCAGCTAGAATTTCAATCGTAGTTGCTATTGTAATTGCCGGTTTATTTGGAATTTATCCACCAGGCTTTGTTGCGGCAGTGGTAGCTCTTGCATTTGGTTTGGCGGCCGCTTCTTTCTTCCCAGCAATTATCTTAGGTATCTTTGATAAACGAATGAATAAAGAAGGGGCTATTTCTGGAATGGTAGTAGGAATCGTTTTAATGTTATTTTACATGATTCGTTACAAAACAGGATTAATAGGAATCATGGATCCTTTACCAAAATCAGAATGGTGGTTTGGTACTTCTCCGGAAGGATTTGGTACCATAGCCATGCTAGTTAATGTGGTAATTTCTTTGGTAGTTTCAAGATTGACACCTGCGCCACCCCAAGAAGTTCAAGACATTGTGGAAAGCATTAGAATTCCAAGTGGTGCCGAAGAGGCAGCAGCAAGTCATTAAAAAACAATTTAAAATCAGAATTAAATGCAGTGAGGTAAATTCCTCACTGCATTTTTTTTATTTTTATACCATAATTTATTAGTTATGATGAAAAGAAGACATGAGCAGAAATTGGTGATTCTATCCATCGCTCTTTTTCTTCTTTTTAATGTCCCTTTTATTCTCGTATATAACATTGAAGCAGCGGTATGGGGAATACCTGTTTTGTACTTCTCTATTTTTGGGTTTTGGCTTGTAAGCGTGATACTTTCCATGGTTATTTTAAAAAAGCATTATGAGTAATTACCTCCTAATTATCATCATTCTGCTCTATCTAGCCCTGTTGTTTTACATCGCCTATTGGGCAGAGAAAAATTCAAAATCAAAATGGGTAAATAACCCTTACGTATACACCCTTTCGTTAGCCGTATATTGTACAGCGTGGACCTATTACGGAAGCGTTGGAATTGCCGCAAAATCAGGGTTTACCTTCTTACCCATTTACTTAGGTCCAGTTGTTGCCTTTCCTTTATGGGTAGTATTAATGCGGAAAATTATTCGGATTACCAAACAACAAAAAATATCTTCTATTGCTGATTTTATTTCGCTTCGCTATGGTAACAACAGGTTTCTTGGTGGATTAGTAACCGTTATCGCAGGTATTGCAACCATTCCGTATATCTCGTTACAATTAAAAGCAGTTTCAGAAACGTTTCAAATCATGTCCAATAAATCGCATGATATTTCTACAACCATATTTAACGATTCCACCCTTTACATTGCCGTAATTCTGGCCGTTTTTGCTACGTTTTATGGTACCCAAAAAACGGATGCTTCTGAAAAACACAAAGGCATTGTAGCTTCCACCGCATTCGAATCTATTCTCAAACTTGTTTTCTTTTTGTTGGTTGGCGGCTATGTGACCTTCTACTTGTTTGATGGCACCACCGATATTTATGAGCAAATGAAATTAACACCCAATTTCTCTGACTTAATTGTTTTTGGAGGGGTAGAAGATGGATTTAATTGGCTATTTATGATTTCACTTTCTTTCATGGCCATTTTTTTACTTCCAAGACAATTCTTAATGTCGGTGGTAGAAAATGTAAAAGAACGCCACTTAAAGCAAGCTATTTGGCTGTTCCCATTGTATTTATTAGTGTTCAATTTCTTCGTGATTTACATCGCGTGGGGTGGCACACTTACCTTTGGTAACACTACTAATGCAGAGTATTTTGCGTTATTACTTCCGCTCAACGAAGGAAATATCTTACTGTCGTTACTCGTCTTCTTAGGTGGCTTTTCTGCTGTAATAAGCATGGTGGTGGTTTCTACCCTCGCCTTGTCAACAATGGTGAGTAACAACCTCATCATTCCGTATGGGTTTCTGAACAAGTTTGTAAGTAACCAACCCGAAAAAAACGCGAAATACATTAAAGCCATTCGGAGAGTATCCATTTTTTTAATCATCATGCTGGCGTATACTTTCTACGCTAGTTTCTCGGTTAACCACACGCTTTTCTCCATCGGTTTAGTTTCGTTTGTGGTGATTTCGCAATTGGGACCTTCCTTCTTTTTAGGCCTATTTTGGAAAAGAGGTTCGGCAACTGCTTCCATTATTGGTATTATTTTAGGTTTTTTAGTCACCGTTTACACGCTAATTCTACCCTTCATTTTAGAAGCTTATTCTTCCTCCTCTTCTTTTACGGATGAGGGTTTAATGGGTATTGCAGCGCTTAAACCTTATGCGCTTTTCGGAATTGACTTTTTAAGCCCTCCGGCTCACGCTTTTTTCTGGAGTATGATGGCCAATTCCTCCGCTTATTTGTTGTTTTCGGTTTCTGTAAAAGGAAATTATAGAGAACGAAACTATGCCGAAATGTTTATTGATAATCAGAACTACACCTCCCTACAAGACAATGCTTTGGTGTGGAAAGGAGAAGCTTTTGTAGAGGATATTAGAAACGTACTCAACAAATTTTTAGGTACAATTAGAACCAACAGAGCATTGGATTTGTTTTTTAGAAAGTACGATATACCTAAAGACACTCAAATGGCCGATGCGCGACTCATCAATTTCTCCGAAAAACTATTAACCGGAAGTATTGGTAGTGCATCCGCTAAAATATTAATTGCCAAAGTAGTAAAAGAAGAAAAGGTGAGTTTGGTAGAGGTACTGGAAATACTGGAAGAGTCAAAAAACACCATTGCAAACAACAAAAAACTGCTTGAAAAATCAACCGAACTTACCCAGTTGACGAATCAATTAAAAGAAGCTAATCATGAGCTTATACTGAAAGACCAACAAAAAGATGAATTTTTGGACACCGTAGCCCATGAACTTAAAACACCTATTACCGGTATAAGGGCGGCTACAGAACTATTATTGGATGATGAAGATGATATGCCAAGCGAAATAAAAAGTCAATTCCTGGAGAATATTTTAAACGATTCCGAACGTCTGTCGCGACTTATCCATAATATTTTAGATTTCGAAAAGTTGGCTACGGATAGGCATTCTTTAAATTTCAATTCCTTTAACCTGATGAATACCTTGCACAAAGCAGTTAATGGGGTACGTCAAATTGCAGCAAACAAAGACATTTTAATCACCATAAAGGAAAATGACGACATCCAATTTAACTATGATGAGGATAGAATCTTGCAGGTATTGACCAACCTTTTATCCAATGCCATCAAGTTTTGTGAACCTAAAACAGGCCAAATAATGATTAGCTTCCGTATGGTGAATCAGGAAGTTATGATTTGCGTAGAAGACAATGGGAAAGGCGTTCCTGAAGAAGATTTAGAATTTATTTTCGATAAGTTTTATCAATCACAACACCAAAATACGATTAAACCCGAAGGGTCTGGTTTAGGACTTGCCATCAGTAAAAGAATTATTGAAAACCATGGCGGCAAGATTTGGGCAGAATCTAAAAATAACTCGGGAGCAACCTTTGTTTTTCATCTACCTTATCACTAACTTTAACCTCTTAAATTATGAATAGAAAAATTCTTATAGTTGATGATGAACCTAACATTGTAATGACGTTAGAGTATGCTTTTAAAAAGCAAGGGTTTGAAGTATTCATTGCACGTGATGGTAGCGAAGCGCTTCAAATCATTGAAACCAGTATACCAGATGTGGTTTTGCTGGACATTATGATGCCAAAAGTAGATGGATATCAAACCCTAAAAAAAATGAAAGAAAATGAGTTGTTAAAACATACAAAAATGGTATTTTTAACGGCTAAGAATAAAGTGTCGGATATTGAGAAGGGCAAGGACCTTGGGGCAGATAAATACCTTACCAAACCATTCTCAATAAAGAAAATAATATCAGAGATTAACGAACTTTTTGATTAAACTTTTGGCTTTGTGTGCAAACAACAAAATGTTTAATTAAATACGTTTATTGAGATGAAATACAAATTAAGTCCTTTAGCATCAGATATTTTCATATCTGCTTATGCCGTTGTAACCCTATTTTTACGATTCAAATATGAAAACAGCGCTTCTGTAGGTGTTTTGAATTCAGTGGTTATTGGTGCGGCTTTTTTAGTGATTATTTGGGCTTTGATAAAGCTTGAAATATTAAACCCAAATTGGTTTGGTCTTTTTAAATCTAAAAACTCCAAGTCATGAAATACCAAGACTTTTACGACCGAAGCATCCAAAAACCAGAAGAATTTTGGAAAGAACAAGCAGATAAATTGGCATGGTACAAAGCACCCACCCAAATAATTTCTAAAGATGCGCATGACTATTTTCAATGGTTTGAAGATGGCGAAATGAACCTAAGTTACCTATGCATCGATAAACATATTGAGGATGGTTTTGGAGACCAAAATGCGATTATTTATGATTCTCCAGTAACCAACAAAAAACAACACATTACTTATTACACGTTGCATGATGAGGTAGCTAAACTAGCGGGTGGTTTGAAAGACCTCGGTTTTAAAAAGGGTGATACCGCTATTAT
The DNA here is from genome assembly GCA_963974475.1 of uncultured Flavobacteriales bacterium. GTDB lineage: Bacteria > Bacteroidota > Bacteroidia > Flavobacteriales_G > Salibacteraceae > CAJXZP01. The sequence continues at coordinate 83,043 of CAXBCR010000004.1, read as the reverse complement.
CTACATGCCAATGATTCCACAAGCTATTTTTGCAATGTTGGCTTGCGCCCGAATTGGCGTAATTCATTCGGTCGTATTTGGTGGGTTTGCCCCGCACGAGTTAGCTATTCGTATTGATGATTGTCAACCTAAAGCCATTATTACCGCTTCCAGCGGGATAGAAATAGACCGTATAATTCCGTACAAACCATTTGTGGATGAGTCTATCGAGCTTGCAGCTCACAAACCCAAAAATGTGATTGTATTTGACCGAAAATTAAAAGCGGAAAAACCAGCGAAAGACTATGATGTAGATTGGGATGAGTTAGTGAATTCTTCGGTAGCTATTCCACCGGTACATTTACCATCAACACATCCATCATATATTCTGTATACATCCGGTACCACAGGTAAACCGAAAGGCATTATTAGAGATACTGGAGGTTATGCCACGGCACTAAAATTCTCTATGAAATATATTTATGGCGTAGATGAAGGAGACGTGTTTTGGGCAGCGAGTGACGTGGGTTGGGTAGTTGGCCATAGTTACATTGTTTATGCGCCTTTATTAAATCGAAACACTACGGTTTTATATGAAGGTAAGCCCATAAAAACTCCAGATGCATCGGCCTTTTGGCGGGTAATTAGCGAGCATAAAGTAAAAGTTATGTTTACCGCACCAACCGCAATTAGAGCCATCAAAAAAGAGGACCCTAACGGAGAATGGATTAAAAAATACGATTTATCACATTTGAAATATCAGTTCCTAGCTGGTGAGCGTTGTGATGTAGCTACTTTGCGTTGGACCGAAGAACATTTAAAAGTTCCGGTAATTGACCATTGGTGGCAAACCGAATCGGGCTGGCCTATGCTAGCCAATATGGTTGGAGTGGAATTGATGCCTGTAAAACCAGGTTCTGCAACGCTTCCCGTATGTGGTTATGATATTCAAATACTGGATGCGGATGGAAATGAATCTGCTCCAAATGAAGAAGGATTGGTGACCGTAAAACTCCCATTACCTCCAGGAACGCTGACCAATTTATGGGGAAATCCTGACCGTTTTAAGGATGGATATCTCAAACGTTTTGACGGCTATTATTTCTCTGGTGATGGTGGGTATAAAGATGAAGATGGCTACGTGTACATCACCGGTCGAGTGGATGACATTATCAATGTGGCAGGTCACCGATTATCAACCGCTGAAATGGAAGAAGTAGTGGCCGGACATCATTCGGTAGCTGAATGCGCTGTTTTTGGAATTCATAGCGATTTAAAGGGTCAAAAACCCCTTGGCTTGGTTGTTTTAAAATCTGGAGAAACCATTGAACACACAAAAATTCAAGAAGAAATTGTAAAAGAAGTACGGAAGGAAATAGGCGCTGTAGCTTCATTTAGGGATGTGGTAGTTGTTTCTAGGCTTCCAAAAACCAGGTCTGGCAAAATTCTTCGTAAATTGCTGCGAAATATTGCCGACAAAAATGAATATAGCATTCCATCTACCATAGATGATGTAGCAATAATTGGAGAAATTGAAAAAGTATTTGAATTGAATAAAATTGGGAAACATTAAAACATAAAATTATGAGTAATTATCACATCAAACACCTCGAAGAATACTATAAAGTGTATCGTAAATCAATTCGTGAACCTGAAAATTTTTGGGGCGAAATTGCCGAAGAACATTTTGTTTGGCGTAAACCATGGGATAAAGTATTAAGCTGGGATTTTAAAAAACCAGAAGTAAAATGGTATGAAGGCGCCAAGCTGAATATCACCGAAAACTGTATTGACCGCCATCTATTTACGAATGGTGAAAAAACAGCTATTTTATTCGAGCCCAATAATCCAAATGACCCGGCAGAACATATCACCTATAATCAGTTACATAAGCGAGTAAACAAATTTGCTAATGTTTTAAAAAGAAACGGTGTAGCCAAAGGAGATAGGGTTTGTATTTATTTACCCATGATTCCAGAATTGGCTATTTCATTATTAGCATGTGCTCGTATTGGTGCCATTCATTCGGTAGTATTTGCAGGGTTTTCGGCAACCGCTTTATCCACTAGAATTAACGATAGTGATTGTAAAATGGTGATTACTTCTGATGGTTCATACCGTGGAGCTAAAACCATTGATTTGAAAGGAATCGTAGACGAAGCGTTAGAAACCACTCCGGGTGTAGAAAACGTATTAGTGGTAAAACGAATCAATTCTGATGTCCACATGAAAGATGGTCGCGACCAATGGTTGCAACCGTTGTTAGACGAGGCTTCTGATGTATGTGCCCCTGAAATAATGGATTCTGAGGACCCGTTATTTATTTTGTATACATCTGGCTCAACCGGCCAGCCAAAAGGAATGGTGCATACCACAGGTGGCTATATGGTGTATTCTGCCTATACTTTCAAAAATGTATTCAACTATCGTAATAATGATGTGTATTGGTGTACTGCCGATATTGGTTGGATTACCGGTCACAGTTACATTGTGTACGGACCATTAGCCAATGGAGCAACCACACTTATGTTTGAAGGCGTACCAAGTTACCCAGATTTTGGACGCTTTTGGGAGGTTGTAGAAAAGCATAAGGTTACCCAATTTTATACGGCTCCAACCGCCATTCGCGCGTTAGCGAAAGAAAAATTAGACCATGTAAATCGCTACGATTTATCCTCTTTAAAAGTACTTGGAACCGTTGGTGAACCAATAAACGAAGAGGCTTGGCACTGGTATAACGACAATGTAGGAAAGAAAAATTCGCCTATTGTAGATACGTGGTGGCAAACCGAAACAGGCGGAATTATGTTGTCTCCAATTCCGTATGTGACGCCAACCATACCAACGTATGCCACACTTCCATTACCAGGAATTCAACCATGTTTAATGGATGAACATGGACAAGAAATTAACGGAAACCAAGTAGATGGTCGTTTATGTATTAAATACCCATGGCCATCCATGGCTCGAACCATTTGGGGAAATCACCAACGGTATAAAGAAACATATTTCTCAGCCTTTGAAAACATGTATTTCACTGGTGATGGTGCCTTGCGTGATACCGTAGGATATTATAGAATTACAGGCCGTGTAGATGATGTAATCATTGTTTCCGGACATAATCTAGGTACCGCACCAATTGAAGATGCTATAAACGAGCATCCAGCCGTTGCAGAATCTGCTATTGTAGGTTTCCCACATGACGTTAAAGGAAACGCATTGTACGGATACATTACCTTAAAAGAAATAGGTGAAGGACGTATACATGACAACCTAAGAAAAGAGATTAATCAAATTATCACAGAACATATCGGACCCATTGCTAAGTTGGATAAAATACAATTTACTAGCGGGTTACCTAAAACACGTTCCGGTAAAATTATGCGTAGAATCTTGCGTAAAATTGCATGTAATGAAACGGATAATTTAGGCGATACTTCTACCTTGTTGAATCCTGAAGTGGTTCAGGAAATAATGGATAATGTGAGGTAACCAAATTTAAAAATAGCTACTAGATCTGCTAGGTTTTAAAGCCTAGTAGATCTTTTGTTCTCATTCCACATACTCCAAAATATCCCCAGGTTGGCAATCTAACGCCTTACAAATAGCAGCCAGCGTAGAAAACCGAATGGCTTTACCCTTACTCTGTTTCAATATAGAAATATTTACCACCGAAATTCCAATAATCTCAGAAAGCTCCTTTACTTTCATCTTTCGCTTGGCAAGCATCACATCTAAATTTACGACTATCTGCATGGTTAGATGGTTAAAGAGTTTTCGAATTCATCAATTAAATCAATTAGGGTTTGATGACTTCTCCCATCATCAAAAATCATAAATGAAACCGATAAGACAGCCATTTTACTACATACTTCACTCAAAGGCAGGAATTGAATATACAAATTCACCCCTGTTGTTTTTAAACTTGATTTAGTATAAGCAAATAGCTCAAAACTTGAATCGTTAGTGGTCTCCAGCACCATGCCCGAATTTTCAATTACCTCTATAAATTTTCCATACGCAACTTTTGAAGGCAAGTCTATTGTTAAGTTTCGTCTGTACTTCGATGTAAAAATATTATATCTAGAACTAATAAATGGTTTAGACCAATTATACAACCTGAAAAAAGAATTTAATCCAGGCATTAAGACAACTAGCAACATATAGAAAGCGCCATATTCACTTCCATAGCTTTTATTAATATAAATAAATCCTAAAGCAACTATGCCCATTAGCAAAGCTGCCAAAACTCTTTTCCAAAACTGTTTCATACTATCTAAATAGTTAATGATTCTTCAAAGGTAGATAACAACTGATGGTAATTTCGCTCATTCTTGCCCCAAGATACCATTCCTACCACAGTAGTAGAAACAAAACTCATTTTTGTTTTACCATTTTCTGTGGTGAAATCGATGTAAATGTTTTCTCCCCACGATTGCCAAGTTATCCCTTTGGTAGCGAAAATTTCATTTCTTGTTTCATCCGCAGAAACCAATTTTAAGGATGAATTTTCAATGACTTCCACCATTTTTTGAAACATTAACTCCACGGGTAAATCACTACTCACGGAAGCTTCATATTTTGAGGTTAGAAAATTGTATTTTGAGGTGAAATACGATTTAAATCCAACCTTTTTGCGGACAAGAAAATTGAAACTAAAAAGTAAGCCTGGCAATAAAATGAAATATCGTATCACAAGATTATCATCCATATCACCAATTACCCATCGCATTAAAACCCATCCGCCTAATACGAATAAACCGAAAATAGTAATGTTTTTTAACTTCATAACTTAAATGTTTAGAAGTACAATTATACGATAAATTATCGTTTGTCATTAATTTTTTAATTAAAAACATACATTTAAATCAGAAAGTAAAAAATAAATTTCAGTTTTATACTTTGTATATGTGCTAATTTTTTTGAGCTTTTTGAATTTAAAAAGTGGTTAATGAGGCTTTTTTACTTCAGGTTACGCTTATCTTAAGATTCCTAAATAAGGAATAAACCTGTTATTAAAATTGCTAATGAATCTCTTAGCTAAAAACGTTTCGCTAATTGAAAAGTGGTTTTTAGGTATCCATCAGGAATAAACTAGAAGAAAAAACCCGGTCATAAAAAAACCCCAATTGCAAAGCAATTGAGGTTTTACGGGAGGTCTCGAGCGGATTCGAACCGCTGTATCCGGTTTTGCAGACCGGTGCCTAAGCCACTCGGCCACGAGACCCTTTTTACCATTCCCTATTAGTGGCTTGGGCGGCAAATGTAATAATTACTGTGAATTTAGCTTAAATCTTTACTATTTAAATACACACTTACTGACTTCACATCCGATTCAATGGGAGCCCGATGTTTTATTAACCTCACTTCCACCTCTGTAGCAATTGGAAATTTATTTTCAATAGACTTCACAATTCGCATCACAACTACCTCAATAAGCTTAGCTCGAATGGCCATTTCTTCTTTTACGATTTCGGTAACCAAAACATAGTCAATTGCCTCATTCAGGTCATCGGTATTTGCTGCAATTGCAAACGGAGCGTGAACTCTTACATCAATAGAAAACTCTCCTCCTACCAATGCTTCTTCAGCAATGCACCCATGAAAGGCTCTTACTTTAATTCCAGTGACTTCAACTACTCCCATTATTTTTTTATGGTATTCAATGCAGTCTCAATCCGCTTTAAGGTTTCTTCTTTTCCTAATATATCACAAATATCAAATAAAGAAGGTCCCATTCCTTTACCACTTACAGCCAATCTAAGTGCTGGTCCTATTTGACCAAACCCTATTTCTCTTTTAGCTAAAAAGGCACTAAAGGTTGCTTCAATAGAATCATGAGTGAAATCACTTAAACCTTCAAAATCTTCCTTCAAAGCATTCAAAATTTCCGGGGTGTGCTCCTTCCATTTCTTTTTTACTGTTTTCTCATCATAATCTTGAGGCGCTGTAAAAAAGTACATCCCTTCGTTAATTATGTCTTTTGTAAACGTAGCTCTCTCTTTCATCAACCCAGAAACCTTTGACAAGACTTCTAAGGAGGTTTCTATGCCATTTTCTTTTGCCAATGGCGATACCATATTCGCTAAGTCCGAATTCGAAGTAGAGCGAAGATATTGCTGTTGGTACCAAAGTGCTTTTGGCGCATCAAATTTAGCTCCCGATTTCCCCACTCTTTCCAATGTAAAAGCCTGAACCAATTCTTCTAATTTAAAAAGCTCTTCATTGGTACCTGGATTCCAACCCAAAAAGGCTAACATATTATTGAAAGCTGCCGGGAAATAACCTCGTTCTCTATATCCACTAGATTCTTCCCCTGTTTTATCGTCTGTCCAATTAAGTGGGAATACAGGAAAACCTAATCGATCTCCATCACGTTTACTCAATTTCCCATTTCCATCAGGGCGTAAAATAAGCGGCAAATGGGCCAATTTTGGCATGGTGTCCGCCCAGCCCAAATAACGGTACAATAGCACGTGTAATGGCGCTGACGGCAACCATTCTTCACCTCTAATCACATGTGTAATTTCCATCAAATGGTCATCCACAATGTTTGCTAGATGGTAAGTTGGCATCCCATCCGACTTAAAAATAACCTTATCATCCAAGTTGGATGTGTTTACCGTTACCCATCCCCGAATTACATCCTCAAACCGAATTTCTTCATTTCTAGGAATTTTCACACGAATTACATACGGGTCACCATTTGCAATTTTCTCCTTTACCACATCTTCTGATAAGGTCAAAGAATTCTGCATGGAATTTCTAGTAATATGATTGTATTGCCAATTAGGCATTTTGGCTGCTATCGCTTTTTCTCTAACATTCGTTAGTTCTTCGGCAGAATCAAAAGCATAATACGCAGTATCATTAGCAATCATTTTATCAGCATACTCCCGATACATTGGTTTTCTTTCCGATTGACGGTAAGGTCCAAATTTACCGGGGTTCCAAGGTGATTCATCCGGGGTTATTCCGCACCAATCAAAAGCTTCTTGAATATATTCTTCCGCTTTTTCTACAAAACGAGTTTGATCCGTATCCTCAATTCGAAGAATAAAAGTTCCGTTGTGTTTTTTTGCAAATAAATAGTTGTAAAGAGCCGTTCTAACTCCTCCAATATGTAATGGTCCTGTTGGACTAGGTGCAAACCGCACCCGAACATTCTGCGTATCCATACTCAAAATTTAAGAGCGCGAAGATACTATTTTATAATTTATGAGTATGCTAGGTTTAAAAGTATGAACTTCTACTTGGAGATCTTCTTCTTCTACCAGAACGAGAATAAAGTTGTTTTCCAACAATAACTTGAAAAGTTCCGTACCAATCATTCGCAGTAGGATTACCTCTTACTCCTGCACCACTGCCATTAGACCCCGACAACCTTCTATCAGATAAAGATGCGCCTACATTTCCGCTGACTGCACGAATAGCTTCCGGATTAGAATAAGTTCCACTCGCATCATCAAAGTAATCAGTCATCATCCAGTTGGCCGTCAATTCTGCACCAATAGTCCAAGCTCCTTCCTTTCCACCTTTTGAGGAAGGAAGCGCAAATTTAAATCCTGTAACAAATGGTAACACTACCGTGAATTTAGAATAAGTAGTTGCGCCAGCATTTGATAATTGTCCCTCTGTTCCTAATGGTTGTAAATCATACCATGTTCCATCCAATTCGGCTTGTGGATTAAAATACATTAATCTAATTCCAGATGCAACATAAGCTGATATAGGGGATGCTCCCCTTCCAAATCGCTCTGGCAACACATACACCTCAATTAAAGGAGAAAATGTAAAAAACGTTGTTTTAAAAGATAAATTTCTACTTTTTCTACCCACATTTTCCGTTAAACTATCCGCCCCTGAAGCAGTACCATATGTCAAATCCATTCGAAAAGTAACAATTTCAGTTAATTTACTTCTTAACCCAGTAGAGACCGCCCATTTGGTCGCTTTAATATTAATATCACTCAATCCATGGTTTCCTGATTCAACGCCTCCGCCTAGGTCACCCAAATAAGTGGTGGCTCCAGCTCCAAAGTACACTTCATTTTTAAATTTTTTCCAGTACTGAGACCTTAATTGGCTGAACGAAATAGCCGGAATTAAAACCAACATTGCAAAAGCAAGCAGATTTTTTAACACCTTTGTGCGCTTGATAGAGAAGATTTTAAATGACATAGTTTAAAATATTGTTGAATAATGCAATTGATTGTATAGTTTAGGCTCGGAATGACTTACTCAAAGTCAGACTGAATTGCAAATATGGAGAATTTTACCCAAATAAATGTTGAAAACTTATTATTAAAGATAGAATCATTCTATAAAAGATTCTACCTCAACAAATTAACGCGTGGAATATTTATTTCATTAGGCATTATTTTGGCCTTTTTTCTGGTTTTTGACCTGTTATTCTACTATGTATCCTTACCCACCTTTGTAAGATTCACTGTTTTTTATTCCCTTATCGTTGTGTTTTTGAGCGCATTCTATTTTTGGATTCTCATTCCGATATTACGCCTGTTTCACCTTCGTAAAGGAATTAGTAATGAAGAGGCATCCCGATATATTGGCAATCACTTCACTGAAATAGATGATAAACTTCTAAATATTGTCCAATTTTTAAGCGCATCTAAACCCAACGAATTGGCGCTCGCAGCGGTAGAACAAAAATCTCAATTTTTTGAACCATTCGAGTTTACACAAGCAGCGCCACAAATTAGCGAGAACAAAAAAGTATTTTTCTTCCTGTTACCATTAAGTTTTATTTTGGGCTTATACTTTTTTAATGCACGAATAATAACAGAAGGCAGCACAAGAATATACCATTATGAGGTTGATTATTCAAACATTGCCCCATTCGACTTTTCGTTTACAAATACTATAGATGAGATAAGCAAAGGGTCTTCTATAAATTTAGGTGTAAAACTAATTGGAGATGAAATTCCCTCCGAGGTTTTTATTAAGCTAAATGGGGTAAAATACCGGACCGTTAAATCTAATGATGAATTTTATTTCATAGCCAAAAACGTATCAGAAAACATTACCTATTCCTTTGAAGCAGGTGGATACACTAGTACCGAGCACAACGTTCAAATCGTGAAACAACCCAAGGTTTCGAATGTATTGGTTACGGTAAAACTACCTCCCTACATGAACAAGGAGCCCATAGAATTAATTAATCCCAGTGATATTCAAGTTTATGCAGGTAGCAAGTTATATTGGAACATGGAAATTGAAGAAGCTGCTCATAGTCGTTTATGGATGAATGATTCTTTGGTAATTAGCTTAGACCAAAGGGAAAAAATTCTTCGTTATACCCAATCCATTGATAAAAATGTACAGGTTAAACTCCAAATGGAAGATGACTTAAAATTAGAAACTATAGGATACACAGGAGAAATTGTTCTAATTACAGACGAAAGACCTAAAATCAATGTAAAAATGCAATTGGACTCAATAGAATCGGAATATTCCTTTTTTGTAGGAAGTATTCAAGACGATTTTGGATTCCATTCATTACTTGCAAAATTCTCTTCTGAAGATAGTAATTGGGTACAGCGAATTTCAATTCCAAAAGATGAAATAAATCACGTTTTCAGCTTTCAATTACCTAATAGCAAACTAGTTAGTAGTACAAAGGTAGTTTTTGAAGTCAGAGATAACGATGCCATTATGGGCTATAAAATGACAAAATCAAACACATTTACTTTATCCGTTTTATCTGATAATCAAAAGGATAGTGCTACCATTGAAAAAAGTAAAGAATTAGAAAAAGAATTAAATAGTATTTCTAAAGATGCCCAATTGCTTGGCAAAGAAATGAAAGCCATCCAAAAAGAACTTCTAACCAAAAAACAACTGGATTGGGATGATCAAAAGAAATTAGAAAAATTAGTAAGCGACAAGAAAGATTTAGACAACCGGATTAAGGATTCTCACGAAAAAATAAATGAACAACAACGCAATAAAAACGAGAAAGAAACAAATAACGAAAACATCCTAGAAAAGAAGAAGCAACTCGATGATTTATACAAAAACCTAATAGATGAGGAAACTAAAAAATTGTATGAAGAATTAGAAAAGCTACTAGAGCAAATGAATAAAGAAAAGATTCAGGATCATATGGAAAAAATGAAATTGAATCAAGAAGATTTGGAAAAAGAATTGGATAGGAATTTGGAAATCTTTAAACAATTAGAACTAGAAAAAGGATTAGAGAAGAATTTGGAAAAACTGGATAAACTAGCCCAAAAACAATTGGACTTATCCGAAAAAAGCAAAGAATTAAATTCCGAAGAAAACATTAAAAAACAAGAAGAACTTACTAAGGAATTTGAAGATTTTAAAAAAGAAATGGATCGGTTAGACTCTTTAAACAAAGAGTTAAAAGAGCCAAATGAGTTGGACACAAAAAAACAGGACCAAGAAGAAATTTCAAGAGAACAAGAAAAAGCAACAGAAAATGCCAAAGAAGGCAAGCAACAAGAATCTTCAGAAAACCAAAAAGATGCAGGTGAGAAAATGAAGGAAATGAAGGAAGATATGGAAAACGGTATGGAAATGAGCAGCTCTTCCCAGGAAGGGGAAGACTTGGATGCCCTTCGAAATATTTTAGAAAACCTTTTGGTACTTTCATTTAATCAAGAAGAGATAATGAACTCGGTAAAAAAGGTAGATAGAAATGACCCCCGTGTGGTAACCTTAAACCAAGATCAACGAGAGTTGTTAGATGATTCCAAAATGGTGAAAGACTCATTATACGCATTAAGCGTTCGAGTTCCTCAAATAAAAACAATTATCACCAAAGAGGTTAAGTCGGTAACCCATTACATGGATGAAAGTGTAAAAGAATTAGCAGAAAGAAGACTGCCCCAAACCAGCCTAAACCAACAAAAGTCATTAACCTCCATTAATAATTTGGCGGTCTTATTGGATGAAATAATCCAACAAATGCAGGAGCAACAAAAAAAGAAAAAGAAAGGTTCGGGCAGTTGTTCCAAACCAGGTTCAGGAAAACCAAAACCATCGCTATCCAATTCCAAAAAAAGACAACAAGAATTAGCCAAACAAATAGAGGCCTTAAAGAAAAAAATGGAAAAGGGCGAAAAAGGTAAAACTCCAGGCAAAAAGAATCCCGGACAAATGGGCAACGGAATGAGTAAGGAATTAGCCCAAATGGCAGCTCAACAAGAACGAATTCGTGAGGAAATTAGAAAAATGTCCGAACAATTGGGTAAGGAAGGAAATTTACAAGGTGCAGGAGAGTTAAAAAAACTAGAAGAATTGCTTGAGAAAAACGAGGAAAACATTATTAATATGGAATTAGATAACGAGTTCTTTAGCCGTCAACAGGATATCGAGGTAAAAATGCTTCAAGCAGAAAACGCACAACGTCAACGAGAAAAAGACAATCAAAGAAAGTCTGAAACAGCCCAAAATTATGAGAAGGAAAACGCTTCGCAATTAAAAGAATACGCAAAAATGAAAGAGTTTGAATTAGAACTTATTCGAATGTTCAATCCACAATTATCTGGCTATTACAAAGACAAAGTTCAATCCTATAATTCATCGGTTAAATAAGTAAATATGGAATTTAGTTTTATCGAAAATAGTCAAACGCATTTTGCGGAATGGCAGAAATTGGAAAAATGGATTAACCAGACCATCGAATCCGAAGGTAAAATAACCGGATATTTGTCTTTCGTTTTTATGTCTGACGAAGAGTTATTAGGCTACAACAAGCAGTTTTTAAATCATGATTATTTCACAGACGTTATTACCTTTGACAACTCAAATTATCCAAAAATTTCAGGAGATATTCTCATAAGTATTGATAGAATACAAGATAACGCTAAAATATTAGAAATAAAATACTTAGAAGAGTTTTTACGGGTTACTATCCATGGTGTTTTACACCTACTCGGATACAAGGATAAAAAAGAAGAAGACATTGCTCAAATGCGTTCAAAAGAGCAGTTCTACTTAAATCAATATGAATTTTAACACACGTTTCACGTGAAACAACCATAAGTTAATGTTACAAAATTACGATGTAGTAGTAGTAGGAGCAGGACATGCTGGCGCAGAGGCAGCTGCAGCGGCTGCCAATTTGGGCTCCTCGGTTTTACTAATTACTATGGATATTTCCAAAATTGGACAAATGTCTTGCAACCCAGCAATGGGGGGAGTTGCAAAGGGCCAAATAGTAAGAGAAATTGATGCACTTGGAGGACTTTCAGGAATAGTTTCAGACGCAAGCGCTATCCAATTCCGAATGCTAAACCGATCTAAAGGACCCGCTATGTGGAGTCCAAGAACACAAAATGATCGCGTCTTATTTTCCATAGAATGGAGAAACCAATTAGAGCAAATTCCAACCTTAGATTTTTGGCAAGACACCGTAATCTCATTGGTTACGGACAACCATAAAGTAACGGGTATAAAAACCCAAATGGGTGTAACGGTAACTGCAAAAAAGGTAATCCTCACATCAGGAACTTTTCTAAATGGAATTATGCATCTTGGAAAACAGCAATTTTCAGGAGGACGAATGGGAGACAAGCCTTCGTTAGGAATAACCGAAAATTTGATAGATTTAGGTTTTGACACCGGAAGAATGAAAACAGGAACCCCTCCGAGAGTAGATGGACGAAGTCTTGATTTCAGCAAAATGGAAATCCAGCCAGGAGACACAAAACCATGGAAATTTTCGTATCTAAAATCTAAAATTCTAGATAAACAAAGACCATGTTGGATTACGTACACAAACAAAGATGTCCACAATGCTTTACGTGTCGGCTTTGACGATTCACCTATGTACACAGGAAGAATTAAAGGGCTAGGGCCTCGTTATTGCCCATCCATCGAAGATAAAATAGATCGCTTTGCAGACAAAGATAGACATCAAATTTTCGTAGAGCCTGAAGGCTGGAATACTATGGAGGTATATGTAAATGGATTTTCCACATCTTTACCAAAGGAGGTACAATTAGCTTCCCTAAAATTAATACCCGGATTTGAAAAGGCGAAAATTCTCAAACCTGGATACGCGATAGAATACGATTTTTTCCAACCAACACAATTGCACAACACATTAGAAACAAAACAAATAAAATCGCTCTATTTCGCAGGACAAATAAATGGAACCACTGGGTATGAAGAAGCAGCTGGTCAAGGTTTAATGGCAGGTATAAATGCTGCGCTTTCCGTTCAAGAAAAAGAACCGTTCACACTTTCGAGAGACGAGGCATTTATTGGGGTTTTAATAGACGACTTAGTTACTAAAGGCACAGAAGAACCCTATCGAATGTTTACCTCACGAGCAGAACATCGTATTCTATTAAGACAGGATAATGCAGACATTAGACTTACCGAAAAATCGTTTAAAATAGGACTAGCCGATAAAGTTAGGATGATACGATTGGAAGAAAAACTAACTCGAACAAACAGAATTTTAAAACATCTAAACGAGCAAAGCCTCGTACCAGAAGAGGTGAATCCCACCCTAGAAAAACTTGGCACATCTACTCTTAAACAAAAGGTTAAAATGGTCAACGTACTGGGCAGGCCACAAATTGGAATTTCGGACTTACTACCTTTTTCCGAATCATTATCTAAATTAGATGAAGCCAAAGCAGAAGACAGGGAAGTTTTAGAACAGGTGGAAATTACCGTAAAGTATTCTGGATATATTGAAAGAGAAAGAAAGCTTGCAGACCGTTTAAAAAACTTAGACCATATTTTACTTAAAGAGGATATGAATTATAGCAAACTTAAATCACTTTCATATGAAGCCAGAGAAAAGCTTTCTAAAATAAAACCTACTAATTTAGGCCAAGCCTCTAGAGTAAGCGGAGTATCTCCAGCTGACATCTCTGTAATTTTAGTCTATTTAGGCCGATAGTTTCACGTGAAACATTATTTTTTAAAACGCTAGCTAATTCTAGCAAGTTTAAGCGCGAAACTTTTAGAAAACAATACTACCATTCATTTCACCTCTGTAATCTTTATAAATAGAATATTTTAAATACCTCATTATTAGCATTTTACCATTTTTTATGCTTGAGGTAATTAAAACTAGGGTTTTACAATAAAATTTACAATTCACAGTTTGTCAAAGGATATTTAGAAATATGAAAAATTACTTAAAAAAAATCGTCCTTACCATAATCGTATTATCCTTTTCGGCTTCCCTTCATTCGCAAAATGCGGAAGTTAATGAATGGGTAGACTACTCACCATACCATAGCGTCTTTTCTGTTGCGGAGGGAAATGACGTAGTCTACGGTGCTACAAATTATGGGTTAGTTGAATTAACCAAAAAAGACAACAGCTTTCTCAGGTTTTCAAAAGTTGCAGGTTTATCGGATGTAGGAATTACATGCCTTGGGTTTAATCAAATTTCGGAATCATTCCTAGTTGGATATTCAAATGGAAAGATTGACATCGTTACCAAAACGGAAATTATAACCATCACCGATTTATATCGTAAAACCATCGCGGGAAACAAGTCCCTTAACAACATATACATGCTTGACAAATACGCATACATCGCTACTGGATTTGGCATCGTAAAATTTGATATGATTCGAAAAGAATTTGCCGATACCTACCTTATAGATACCAATGGCGATTTCATTTTTGTAAATGATATCACTATAAGTCACGACACTATTTATGCCGCTACCGAAAGAGGAATCCGAAAAGCGTATAAAAATGACCCACAACTAACCTTTTATAAAAGCTGGAAAACAGATGTTTCTATCCAATATCCAAACGCTGCCTACGATATAATTGAATCATACAACAATACCATTTACACCAACCTCGCTAGTACTGCGAAATTAGCAGATACACTATACCAAAAACAAAACAATTCTGATTGGACTCAAGTTGTAGAAACACAAGGAACAGACATTGAATCTATTGAAGCCCACGAAAATTTTATCCTTATTTCGCACTTAGGATTTGTGTCACAATACGACACCACTTGGAACGAAAAACGCAAAATATACAATTATGGAGAAGGTAAATTCGTGTCTTGCTTAGACGCCACTTTAGGTAAAGACAGCATAATTTGGTTGGGAGACAATTCCTATGGATTAGTAAAAAGTCCTAGAGAATTTGTTTACGAAATCATCAATCCAAAAAGTCCGAAAAGTGCAAGTGTGGAAGGAATGGATATCGTAAACAATAAAATTTGGATAGCCGCTGGTGGAAGAGAAAACAACTGGAACAATAACTACAGTAACGAAGGCGTATTCTGGAGGGATGAAAACCTAGATTGGGGTGACATCAATAAATTTCAAGATACCGCATTAAATGGTGTTTTTGATTTTCTAGACGTTAAAGTAAACCCCTTTAACAATGACCTAGCTTATGGTGCATCGCTAGGAGGTGGATTAATAGCGTTTGAAGGCCACAAAACCAAAATGGTATACAACAATACTAATAGCGACCTAAAAGAAGCGGTAGACATCAAAAATTGGGTAGGTATAACCGGCTTAGATTTTGACGACCAAGGCAATTTGTGGATGACCAATTCTAGAAACACCAATTCCATAGCAGTGCTAAGCGCAGATAAGAAAATTTACTCTTACGGCTTTGGCTCTTTAACCACCAACGACCTAACAGGGCCAATTTTGGTGGGTGTTAACAACTACAAATGGGCATTGCTTCCAAATTCAGGAAAAGGAATTTTAGTTTTTGATGATAATGGCACCTTAGACGATATAACCGATGACCAATCCAGAATTTTAGGAGCAGCCACAGGTACAGGCGGACTGCCAAACAAAGATGTTTACAGCATAGCAATGGACAACGATGGCAAAATATGGGTGGGAACAAGTGAAGGCGTAGCCGTTTTTTACTCCCCTGGCAATGTTTTTGACGAGGGTGCAAATGTAGACGCCCAACAAATAATTGTATCTGTAGATGGCTACTTTCAATATTTACTCGGTACTGAAACGGTCACAGCTATAGCAGTTGATGGCGCCAATAGGAAATGGTTTGGAACAAGGAGTTCAGGCGTATTTTTAATGTCGGCTGACGGAACCAAAGAACTCCATCACTTTACCGCAGAAAATAGTCCTTTACTTTCCAATTACATTAGAGCGATAGCAATTAACCAAACCACTGGCGAAGTAGTGTTTGGAACAAATGAAGGAATGATTGCGTTTAAAGGAACGGCAACGGGTACAGAAGTAACCACCGCAAGTACATACGCTTACCCAAACCCTGTACCTGAATCATACTTTGGCCTAATCGCAATTAAAGGATTATCGGCTAACTCAGAAGTGAGGATTACTGATATTGCCGGTAACTTGGTGTTCTCAACCGTTGCTGAAGGAACACAAGCAGTATGGAACGGAAATGATATGAATGGACAACGTGTTGCTACAGGAGTGTATTTAGTTTTCGGAATTGATACGGAAGGAAAGGACTCACAAGTGTCCAAAATAATGTTTACGAAATAGCTAAAAAACTCGGCTAACACCATTTACATTTGCCAAATGTTAGCTAGCACCAAAGCAATCGTACTTCATAAGGTAAAGTATTCTGAAACCAGTCTAGTTATACAGGTGTTTTCTCGTGAATATGGCAAAATAAGTATCTTGGTAAACGGGGTTCGAAAAAATAAATCAAGAACAAAAAGTGCCTTATTTGAACCATTAAGCATCATAGAATTTGCTGGAAATTTTAAAAACACGGAAAAACTAATTCATCCAAACGGCATAAAATTAACTTACCCATTCATCGGTATACAAACTCACATGGCCAAAAGGATGATGGCTCTATTTTTATCTGAGATATTACATAAGAGCATTAAAGAACCGCAACCAGACCCCGAAATGTTTGATTACATGGAAGGGGCCCTTAAATTCTTGGACATATCTTCTTCAAACTACGCTAATTTCCACTTAGTTTTTTTATTCCAACTCACACGATATTTAGGTTTTTACCCACGTTTAAGTGATGGGGAGTATTTCAATATGATGGAAGGCAATTTCTCATCAAATTATCTAAACACACCTTCATATTTACATGGAGAAACAGTGACACATTTTAGAAACGTTTTAGGTACGAAATTTGATACGCTATCGGCCTTAGAATTAAATAACATTCAACGTAGAGAAACACTACAATCCATCATATCGTATTATCAAATACATATTCATGGATTGGGAGAAATACATTCACACCACATACTGGAAAAATTATTTAAATAATGCATTCAAATTTAAAGCTTTTAGGGTTTTTCCTATGGCTAGCAATCCCATTTATTGGATTATCTCAAGACCTTATCTTGGTGGATTACGCGAGTAAACAACCTATTTATGGAGTTCATATTTTCAATCTTAACGCTACCAAGTCAACAGTTTCAGACACAAATGGGAAAGCGGATATTTCAGAATTTAATGCCAACGAATTACTGGTTATTTCACACACTTCCTACACCCAAATACTTTTCAAAAAACAGGATTTATATTCTACGCATTACTATTTGGAATTACACCCTACTGTGTTAAACTTAGATGAATTTATTTTTTCAGCTACCAAACGAGGACAAGCAAAAGAAGAAGTCCCAAACAGACTTGTTACCGTAAATGCAGAAAGTATAAAATGGGACGACCCACAAACGACAGCCGATGTAATTGCTTCTACCGGTCAGGTGTATGTACAAAAAAGTCAACTGGGTGGAGGTAGCCCAATGATTCGAGGATTTTCAGCCAACAAGGTTTTAATAGTAGTGGACGGAGTTCGAATGAATAATGCCATTTTTAGAGGAGGAAATTTGCAAAACATTATTTCTATCGACCCAAATTACATTGAAAAAAGTGAAATTGTATTCGGTCCAGGTTCCGTAATGTATGGCAGTGATGCTTTGGGTGGCGTAATGGATTTTCAAACCATTTCCACTCATTTTTCTGACTCAACCATCCAAACCACAGGGAATGCAATGATGCGATTTAGCAGCTCGAATTTAGAATTAGCTCCGCATTTGGATTTTTCCATTTCTGGTAAAAGGTGGAGTTCTGTCACTTCTATTTCCTATAATAAATTCGCTGATTTAAAAATGGGCACCAATGGTCCAGAAGAATATTTACGAAAGGATTATGTACATACAGTAAACGGGATAGACCAAATGCAAAACAATTCCAACCCAATAACTCAAATTGAATCTGGCTATTCCTCCCTAAATCTTTTACAAAAATTAGGATTCAAATGGAATAAAAACATTCTGATTAATTATACTTTTTTATTTTCCAACACTTCCAATATACCAAGGTATGACCGCCTTATTCAACGTAAGGATGAAAGCACATTAAAGTATGCACAGTGGAATTACGGTCCTCAAAAATGGATGATGAATCAACTAGCCTTAAACATCAACAAACCCAATGCCTTATTCGACAACCTAAAAGCTACCATTTCCGTACAAAATTTTGAAGAAAGCAGAATAAATCGCAAATTCAACAATCCTAACCGAAGCACCAAAATAGAAAAAGTGTCCATGCTATCAGCAAACTTAGATTTCGATAATGCAATTAGCGGAAGATCTACTTTATACTACGGAATTGAATCTATTTACAATGGTGTTAATTCCAACGCCACAAACGATTCATTAGGAATTACAACAAGTATCATAACTAGATATCCTGATGGATCAAAATACTTTAGTAATTCCGCCTACCTAAACTTTAAAGTCAACTATAGCAGTAAAACAACCATGATTTATGGAATGCGATACAATCAAACCCGGATTAATGCTGAGTTGGATACCAACTTCTACAAAAGTGTAGAAACATCACACATTAATCAAAATCTCGGAGCCCTCACTGGTAGTTTAGGAATTGCACATAGGCCTAACCCTACTACGCAAATTAACCTTAACGCATCTTCTGGATATAAAGCGCCAAATATTGATGATATAGCCAAAGTATTTGATTCGCAACCAGGCACCGTAATTATTCCAAATCCTGATTTGAAACCAGAATACCTATACTCGATAGATGCGTTAATTGAAAAATATTGGAATCAGGAACGAAATTTCAAAATGGAATTGTCCGGTTTTTATTCCTTTTTAGTAGATGCTTTGGTGCAAAGGCCCGTTCAATTTAACGGTCAAGATTCCATTGTTTATGACGGAACTCTTAGTCAAGTAGAATCAACGGTTAATACAGGCAGCGCAATTCTTACAGGATTTAGTTTTGGTTTAGAAGCCACACTCTATAAACCCTTAAAAGTAACGGGGCATCTAACTTACACCTATGGAGTGGATAATGAGGGTAACAATTTACGACACGTTTCTCCCCTTTTCGCAAACGCCCACCTTATTTATACCCATAAAAAATGGAGAATCAATGCATATGTAATTTACAACGGACAAATTTCAAACTCCAAAATGGCTCCTACCGAACTAAAAAAACCACACATTTATCTGGCAGATATTAACGGAAACCTTTATTCTCCTAGCTGGTATACATTGAATATCAAGTCAGCCATAAATATTACAAAAACCATCCTGTTTACCGCAGGAATAGAAAACATAACTAATCAAAGATATCGTCCTTATTCATCTGGAATTACAAGTCCAGGAATTAACTTTATTGCATCCGTTAAGGCAACTTTTTAGCGGAGTCCTCGTATTAACTTGTGAATAACATGCTAAATGGCTAATATTGGCCTTTTAAAGCAAACAACTAAAGTCTATTAAGCAATGTGTTTGCTATCATTATTGAAAAAGCGTTGAAAATGAGGAATATATTTAACATCGTAGTATCATTATCATTAATTGGTTTTGTGTTTATTACCTCTTGTAAAAACACAGTTCCTGACACCATTGCTGAGGTTAGAGTGCTTACCGAAGCAGGAAATCCTGTGCCATTTGCAAACATCATTTTAGCTTGCACTTCATCGGTAAACAAACCTTGTGAAATAGAAATATTTGGTACAGCCGACAAAAATGGAATTTATACCCACAAATTTGATTTACCTAAAGTGTTGGAAGTTACCGCTGCTGGAAATATTCGTGACACTCAAATTTTTGGTGCTTTACCGGATACAACAATGGTTATTACTAAAGATAGTATTTGCGGGGTAACTTTTATAAGTATCAAACCAGAACAGACCAGTGTTCAAACTATAACTCTGTACAACTGTAAGTAATAACGGCTTGTTTTAAGAGTAAATCCTGCTCTTTTTTGGATAACCCTGGTAAATCATCATTCTGATGGTAATGTGGCCAACCTTGTTCGTCTCTATGCGAAAATTGGTAATAATTATAAGGCTCTAACAATCTACATACAGCAATATGCATTAGATTCATTTTCTCATCTTTTTCAAATGTCCTGAACCCCTGACCTAATTCTTGTACACCAATCAAAAAAAGGATACCATCCATTTCAATTCCACCACCAAAAATTTTTTCAAATTTTAGCTTTGCCAATACCCAATCTTCCTCTTTTATTTCCATCATCTATTCTTTCGCTTTTGAAAGCCTACGTTTCATTATTCCATTTCCAAATATCGTAACCATTACCATTGCTGCACCAATATAGAATCCAAAACTCATTTTCTCGCTTTCCCCGAAAAATATTAAAGCTAATATGATAGCATAAATAGGCTCCATATTTATACTAATAGAAACCGTAAATGGGCTCATTTTTTTCATCACATCCACGCTTATCACAAATGCTATAGCCGTACAAATTATTCCTAAAATAAGTAAATAAGTAAGATCCAACCAAAATTGCTTTTCTCCGTTATTCAGCATGCTCAAAGTTTGAAATGTAAGGTTTCCAGTAATTCCAAGATAAATCGAAATAATCAAAACCGCTCCAAGCATTTCATACATGGTAATACGAATTGGAGAACCTCCTTTGGCCACAAAAAAACCATTAATGGTCGTAAATAAGGATGCACAAAAGGCAGAAATCAAACTATAAAAAATTCCTAATTGATATTTTGTTTCAAAACTAAAAATCAGAAATAACCCAAGAATAACAATGAGTCCAAACACCATCTCATATCCAACAATTTTTTTCTTAAATAAAATGGGTTCTAAAATGGAAGTGAATAAGGTAGCAGAAGCCAACGTGGCAAGAGTAACAGAAACCGTAGAAACTTTTAAAGCCTCAAAAAAAAACACCCAATGAAGCGCCACTACAATACCTACTCCTAAATACTTCAGTATTAGTTTACCAGGAATTTTTAAGTTACGCTTTTTAACTACTAGGAATAAAACTAAGCTAACTACCGCAATCAACGTTCTATACCAAACAATTGAGATAGAAGGAATTGAAATTACTTTGCCTAAGATGCCAGTGAATCCCCATATCAAAATAACCGAATGTAATTTGATATAATCCTTAACAGAAACTTCACTTTCCATATATCAACCTAATTTCAACTGTGAGAAATAACCTAGCTCAGTCTGTCGGCTAAAATTTTCATTTCAATAATGGGTGATATTTTTTCATACAAAACATGATGAACAGCCTCAATAATTGGAATATCTACGCCAAACTTTTTATTAATTTCCATCATACTTTTGGTAGCATAATATCCTTCAGCTACCATATCCATTTCAATTTGAGCTGTTTTCACAGAATACCCCTTTCCAATCATAAACCCGAAATTTCTATTCCTAGAAAACTGAGAATATGCGGTAACCAACAAATCTCCCAAGTAAGCCGATGATAACACATCCCTTGGAATCGGGTTAATTGCTTCTATAAGTCGATCTATTTCCTGAATAGCATTGGAAATTAGCACGGCTTGAAAATTATCTCCATATCCAATACCAGCATAGATCCCACTAGCAATAGAATAAATATTTTTTAAAATAGCTGATAACTCTGTACCAAACAAATCATCTGAAATAGTTGTTTTAATATATCTACATTTCAACAAATTAGCTATCTGCTGATTAAACTCCAAGTCGGGACCAGCAATGGTTAAATAGCTTAACCTTTCCAAAGCCACCTCCTCGGCATGACATGGACCTGAAATCATACACATATCCGAATATTTAACCCCATATTCCTTATGGAAAAAACGAACAGGAATGCGATTATGCTCAGGAATAATTCCTTTTACCGCGGTAACAAGTTTTTTTCCGGTTAAGTCAATGGGATACTCTTCAAACGCTTTAACCACAAATGCGGATGGAATAGCTAATACAATAATATCCGAATTCTCTATTACATCATTAATATCAGTCAACACATTCAATTTGCTAACATCATACTTTGCAGAGGTAAGATATCTGGGATTATTTCCTATTTCAACAATATGCTTTGCCGATTTCTCATTTCTCACCCACCAGTTCACATTGTCTAAGTTTTCACTTAGCATCTTCACAATGGCAGAAGCCCAACTTCCACTCCCTAATACACCAACTCTTAATTCTCCCACAACGCTAATATTTTAAATTAGACAACTAGCAAATATAAGCAACTCAAAACAGGTAGGTTTCTAAAATTGGTTCAACTTTGCGTCTTTTTAAAACAAATGAACAAGGCGGTAAAATACATGCTACTTTCCTCATTTGCATTTTCACTAATGCAGGTGTGCGTAAAACTATTGGATGGATTCCCTGTAACGGAATTAATTCTATTTAGAAGTATTGTTTCGCTTGTTATTAGCTTGGTAATGATTTGGAAAATAGGGATTTCTCCATTTGGAAATAACAAGAAATTTCTAATTCTTCGAGGGGTTTTTGGAGTAACGGCATTATCTATGTTTTTTTACACCCTTCAAAAAATGCCAATTGCTACAGCCATTACCATCCAATATCTATCTCCTATTTTCACCTCCTTATTCGCAATTTGGATACTGAAAGAACCTATGAAATCGCGCCAATGGCTGTTTTTTGCTATCTCTTTTCTAGGAATTTTGGTAATGAAAGGATGGAATGACGAAATAAAAACGGAATACGTTATCATAGGTGTTTTAGCTTCTGTTTTCGCAGGTTTAGCATATAACATGATCCGTAGGGTAAAAGATACCGATCATCCAGTGGTAGTGGTTTTGTATTTCCCCTTAATAGCTATTCCCGTTATGACTCTTTTTTCATTAACCTATTGGAAATCTCCTATTGGAATAGAGTGGTTAATTCTGTTAGCTATGGGAATCTTTACACAAATAGCACAAGTGTATATGACTAAGGCATGGCAAGCAGAGTCAGCCAATAAGGTAGCTAGCTTAAAGTATGTAGGTATTGCGTTTGCTTTGTTTTTTGATTTAACGTTATTCAATATCATCCCTCCTATTACTACCATTGCTGGAATTGGGTTAGTTATGCTAGGTGTGGTACTTAACGTAAAATTTAAGGGAAAATAAAAATGCCGGAAAATTGCATTCCCGGCATCTCAAAATATATTTTATTTATTCTTATTTGTTTTTAACCGTTTCATCTAACCATTTAAAAAACTCACTATGCCATAACAGCCCGTTTTGTGGTTTTAGCACCCAATGGCCTTCATTTGGGAAATACAAGAAACGCGTTTTCAAGCCTTTAATTTTTGCCGCCTGAAAAGCTTCCATACCTTGGTTAATCGGTACTCTAAAGTCATTTCCACCATGAATCACCATAATTGGTGTATTCCAGTTTCCTACAAAATTATGTGGTGAAAAAGCATCATAGGATTTAGGCTTAGGTTTTTCCCAGTAGGGTCCTCCAATGTCGTAATTGGCAAAAAATAATTCTTCCGTTACTCCATACCAACTTTCTAAATTATACAATCCACAATGCGATAGAAAACTACAAAAGGTGTTGTTATGAATACCTGCCAACATGTAAACAGAATATCCACCATAGCTTGCGCCTATTGCTCCAATTCTTTCCGAATCAATAAAAGATTCTTTCTTCATTTCCGACACCGCACTTAGGTAATCATCCATAGGTTGACCGCCCCAATCTTTTGAGATAGCATGATTCCAATCTACCCCGAAAGTAGGTAACCCTCTTCTATTTGGAGCAATAATGATGTAATCATCAGCAGCCATTAATTGAAAATTCCATCTAAATGAATAAAACTGAGAAACAGCCGATTGCGGTCCTCCTTGGCAATACAAAAGTGAAGGGTATTTTTTTGTTTTATCAAAATTAGGTGGATAAATAATCCAAGTTAGCATTTGCTTTCCATCTGTGGTTTTAATCCATCGCTTCTCCACATGGCTTAATTCCACATTGGCATAAATCGCATCATTAACAGTAGTTAATTTAGTGCCTTCACCCGTTTTTTTAGAATAAGCATATAACTCCGCTGCGTGATTCATGTCTGTTTGCGAAGCGATAAATGTAGTTTTGGTTTCACCAACTAACCCTCCAACATTATGTTGTCCGGTTGTAATCTGAACTATTTCATTGCTGTGGTTTGGTTTAGTGGATACTTTGGTCTCAAATATTTGATAGGTAGCATCCACACCAGCTCTAATAATAAATTTTTTCTGATCTGCACTCCAAGAAAAGCCAGAAATAGTATTATCCCAATTATTTCCATAATACACCTCTGTATTAGTTTCCAAGTTTTTAGTGATTAATAATTGCTGGTCTGACTCATAACCAGGGGTTTTCATACTTAACCATGCTAAGGTTTTACCATCTTTTGAAAACGAAGGACTCTGATCATAGCCTAAGTGCTCTTTAGTTAGATTTAATGTCTTTTTGGACACAATATCGTACAAATAAATATCGGTATTAGTACTTTGAGCCGCAGCTACACCTACTTCCTTTTTACTTACATAGGCAACGCTATTTCCGGACGGGTTCCAGACATAATCTTCACTACCTCCAAACGGTTGTTGTGGACAATCATACGGCTCATCGGCCATAATATCAACCATATTTGAAATAACCCCATTCGAATAATCGGCCACAAAAACGTGCGAACGAAACCCATCTTCCCAATGATCCCAATGGCGATACATTAAATCATCCATTATTCTAGCTTCTGCTTTCGGGAGATTAGGATATAATTCTTTAACGTTTTTATCCATTTTTACATTTGCGGTAAAGGCCACCTTTATTCCATTTGGTCCGTATTTCAAATCTGCAATTCCACCATCTATATGGGTTATTTGTTTCGCATCGGTTCCGTCTAAGTTTGCTTCCCACCATTGACCGGAATTCATAAACCCTATTTTTTTTCCATTCGGAGTAAATTGAATTCCATATTCACTACCATCCATTTTAGTTATTTGCGTAGCGGCTCCACCTTCAACAGGCATCATGTACAAATCTCTATTCCCTTTGTTTGCATCAATATCATACATGGTAACTCCAAAATACAGCATCTTACCATCTGGGCTAATTGTTTCTCCGCTAACCCTTCCTAAATCCCATAATAACTCTGGGGTCATCCGCTGCTTTTGTGCGTGTACATTTACTCCAACAGTTAGCAAAACCAAAGCGAAGCTTGTGATTAAATTATTTTTTTTCATCCTACTTACTTAAATAATACAATAATGATCTTTCCAAGAATAGAAAGTAATATGGCTTCAAAAATAACGAATAACAGAGGGTTAATTTTAGCCCTTCTATTATAAAATTTAATAGATAATAAAAATCAATCAATTTTTAGTTGTTTATTACGAAAACCTATTTACTTTGCATCTAAATAAAACAAATTAATATGACGTTAACACAAATTGAATATGTTCTGGCTATTGCTGAACATGGGAGTTTTGTTGAAGCCGCTAAAAAGAGGTATGTCACTCAACCAGCTTTAACAACACAAGTCAAAAACTTAGAGGAAGAGTTAGGGGTTATGATTTTTGATCGTACAAAAAAACCAATAATACCCACTACCATTGGGGAACAAATAATTGCCCAGGCCAAAGAAGTAGTGGGGCAATCTCGAAAATTACATGATTTGGTAGGTGAGTATCAAAAGATCGAAAAAGGGGATTTAGCCATCGGAATCATCCCTACCATTTCTCCTTATTTAGTCCCCTTGTTCATAAATAACTTTAGCAAGGATAATGCAGATGTAAACGTTTCCGTTCAGGAAGAGATAACAGAAGAAATTATTCGAAAGCTCAAAAATGGACAACTAGATGTGGGTATTATTGCCACACCGATTGAAACTACTGGAATACTAAATATCCCTTTATATTACGAGAAATTTTATGGGTATGTGTCTCGTTCTAACGAAAACTACCATAAAAAAGCTATCAATATTTCCGAATTAAACATTGACGACATTTGGTTGTTAAAAGAAGGGAATTGTTTTCGAGATCAGGTAATGAATATTTGTAATCAATCTAAAAAACAAATATTTAGAGATAATTTTAGATTTGAAAGCCACTCCATTGAATCACTGAAGAGGATTGTAGAGGTGAAAAATGGAATGACCTTAATACCTGATTTAAGTTTAGCTACTATTCCAACAAAAAACTTAGATATGGTAAAAGAGCTTGAAGGCATAACCCCAGTTCGCGAAATAAGTTTAGTGGTTACTCGACAATTTCTAAAACGAAGAGTAATAGATCGGTTAATGTATGCCATTCAAGCTAGCATAAGCGATGAGTTAAAAACAAACCATGGCCATAAAATTATTGACACTTCTGTAAAGGTGTAAGCTTATTGCAAATCAAATTGGATTCTGAAAATAACATCCTATTTTTGCCGCGATAAAATGAACTAATTTACACATGGAATCTAAATTACAAGTACACAATTCCTTAACAGGAAAAAAAGAAATTTTCAAGGCAATAGATGCCCCCAACGTGGGGATGTACGTGTGTGGACCAACGGTTTACAGCGAAGTACATCTTGGAAATTGTCGGACTTTCATTTCTTTTGATATGATTTTCCGATATTTGACTTATTTAGGTTACAAGGTTAGGTATGTTCGAAATATTACCGATGCCGGTCATTTAGAAAATGATGCAGACGAGGGAGAAGACAAAATATCTAAGAGAGCACGGCTCAACAAATTGGAGCCAATGGAAATTGTACAAAAATATTCGCTCGATTTTCACAACGTTTTAGCGCTATTTAATAATTTACCACCAAGCATTGAACCTACTGCAACAGGACATATTGTGGAGCAAATAAGTATGGCCGAACAAATTCTTAACGATGGCCTAGCGTATGAAAGTAATGGATCAATCTATTTTGATGTTGAAGCATACAATAACAAGTTTGACGGTTCATACGGAGAGTTATCTGGAAGAAAAATTGAAGAACTTTTAAGTAATACGCGTAGTTTAGATGGTCAGAATGAGAAAAAGAATCCTTTTGACTTTGCTTTATGGAAAAAAGCGTCTCCTATGCACATTATGCGTTGGAAATCTCCATGGAGTGATGGTTTTCCTGGATGGCATTTAGAATGCTCTGTAATGAGCTCAAAATACCTAGGAAACCACTTTGACATTCATGGTGGAGGTATGGATTTGAAATTTCCACATCACGAATGTGAAATTGCTCAAAATAAAGCATCACATAACGAAAAACCAGTGAACTATTGGTTACACACAAATATGTTGACCTTAAATGGACAACGTATGAGTAAATCAACCGGTAATACTCTTTTACCAGGCGAATTATTTACAGGAAATAATGATAAAATGAAGAAGGCGTTCACTCCAATGGTGGTCCGATTCTTTATGCTGCAAGCTCATTATCGCAGTTCTTTGGATTTCTCGAGTGACGCACTAGAAGCCGCTGAAAAGGGGTTTACTCGCTTAATGAAAGCAGAATTACTTTTAGATTCTCTTCAAACAAGCGAAGAAACAGAAGGTTTTGACCTAATTAAATGGTCAGAAAAATTATCAGCCGCAATGAATGATGATTTTAATACGCCTATTTTAATCGCTCATCTTTTTGATGGTGTAAAGTTTATTACAGCTATCAGCAATAAAACCGCTAAGGTATCAGTAGAAGATTTGGAAGCATTTAAACGTTTATTTAGAGGTTTTACTTTCGATGTGTTAGGTTTACAACAAGTAGCGCAGAAAGAAGGAAATGCCGAAGATTCTAATGATTTAGTGAATCAATTAATGCAAATTATTATGGATTCAAGAAAACGCGCACGACAAACTCGGGATTTTGAGTCTGCCGATAGGATAAGAGATTTATTGGGTAAATTGAAAATTACCATAAAAGACACGAAGCACTCTACCGACTGGGAGATGGAGTAGAGAATAGAAGACAACAAAAAAAGGGAGATAATGCTATTATCTCCCTTTTTTAATTCGCTAAAAATTATTTTTAGTTGACCACAAAAGTTTGACTTCCAATCTCATTCGAATTAGAGGTCACTTTAGCTACGTATAATCCAGGTGCCAATTCATTCACGGAAATGGAACTCCTTTCTGAACCATTCAAAGAACGAGTCATAACCACATGCCCATTCAAATCGATAATATCTACTGAATTTAAAGAATTACTTTTTCCATTTACATATAACGTGTTATTATAAGAATACACATTCATATACAATTCATCCACCGTTTCGATTCCGGTTGGATTTGGTCCTGATTTATTTACAAAAATTACAGAAAACCTAGTTTTGTAAGTTTCGGAAGCATTTAAATAAACTGAAAATGGACCTGAAGATAAATCTTGTAATTTACCTGTTTTTGAATCTTTTAAATAAATCACTACATTACTATCTAAGTTTTCTGTAGCCAATAATTCCATTACAACTACGCCACTTTCACTTGAATAAACAGATAGAGGAACTTCCTTTTCATCTAATAAAGCTGCCTTTGCAAAAGATTGAATAACATACGGTTCTTGAGCACCCTCCATGGAAGAACCAAAATTAAAATTGGAATTGAAACTAAGTTTTTTTGAATCATATCCCCAATCCATACCGTCAGTTGCTGAATCAGAAAATGCAATCAAAATTGGATTCGAATAATTGTTAGGTGAAATAGCATTCATTCGCACACGAACTATATCTTCCTTTTCTCTTTTAAAGAATTGAGAATTATCTCCACCCCTCATTACATTGGTGAAACTAACGCTACCACCAGCAATAGCTTGTACAAAAAAGCCTTGGCCCGTAGCTATAAAACCATTTGGAACAGTTCCTGTTCCACCACCACCACCAGGTGACCCAGAGCCTCCCGCCAAATTCCAGGTAGCAAAGTCAGTACCACCATCATAACCACCCCCTGCAGTACCGTCATCATCCCAGAGGTAAACCGTTCCTTGAATATTGCCCGAATTAGCCCCTAAAAAATCTGTACAACTAATAGCACTTGGGTATGGATTTCCAATCAAATTCCAACTATCTCCTGCCCAACCACTTCCAGGGTTTGAACCTGTAGATACCGTTGAATTAACATTTCCATTATTAATAGATCCTGAAAAGGACACAGAGCCTCCTCCGGCAACCACATAGCCTCGACCGCTATTCATCACACCGTCACCAGAAGTGGGCGCAGTGGGCACACAGGTCGAAGAAGCAACATCCCTAGTCCAAGCTTGAGCTGAAGCATTAAAATAATATATATCACAAATTTCTGATCCAGAAAAGGTACTTGAAATAACAGAAGATGATACAGGTGAAGACCATAGATTGTAACGAGATGCACTCCCATTACCGGTAGCATTAATGCTGTAGGATCCTGCACCAGAATTCGAGACATTATTTACTTGGATTAGATTAGCCCCTTTTTGAACGGTAATTGTACCTCCGTTAGCAATACTCGTTGTAATAATTAATGTAGACCCCGATTGTACGGTAAGACTACAGCCAGAACCAATATTTACATCAGCACCAACGGTAATAGTACTAGACCCCGAAATAATGAGGCTGTTACCACCTGAAGAGGTAATACTTTGTATACTAGCATTTGAAGATAACGTGCAAGTTCCCGCAATAAGTGAAAAATCTTCTGCGGCATCTCCGGGTCCAGGTGCACTACCAGTAGTTGGGGAAGGAACGATATAGGATGCAGCATACCAAATAATGGCAGCATATCCCGAGGAAAATTGGAATAATCCAATTGCTAATATTAATAATAATTTTTTCATGGTGGAATAGAAATAGTCAATACAAAAATAACGATTAATATTCAAACTATTAACTCAATTTGTATCAATAAAAAAGGGGAGCTTTGACGCACCCCTTTTTTGATAATTATTATATACTTTACTGAATCAGCGTTTTCTTGGTATGCACTTCATTATTTTGGTCGGAAACCTTCACAATGTACACTCCAGATGATTGCGTAAGAATAATTGTTTTGTTAGTGATTTGTTGCGTCAATACTTCTTGATAAACCAAATGGCCAGCTACATCATAAACGGATATGGCACCTGTTATACCTTTGGTAGAAGTAATGGTAAATCCATTTGCAATAGGAGCAAGACTAAAGAATGAATCCACATCTTTAACAGATGTTACACCACCTTTGGTTCCGCTTGCTGCATTATTAATACCATCGTAATCAAACACGATTTCAAATCGTGTTAAATCTCTAGTATTTGGATTTAAATATACTTGGTAATCTCCATTATCCAAATCATGAATAACATTCAATAATTTATCTTTTAAGTACATTTTTACTGGAGCACCACCTGTTTCAAATGCAGCTCTTGAAATAGTGTGAAGCCCACCTTCATCACTTACTATTTTAAGAGACACATGTTTACTATTATTTAGAACGTCCAAAGGATTTAATCCTTGAATAACGTAACTAGTTGTATCATTCAATACCATGGAGCTAAATTCTAATCCAGGAGTATATGAAACTCTTCTAGCATCATATCCATTATCAATGGCATCTGTTGCACCTGGAACGGTTCCTAAAAGAAACTTACTTTTCTTTCCAGAAGGAGCACTTAATAACAACCAAACTAATTCTTTTTCGCTTTGTTGATTTTTAAAAAATAATCCATTTTTACATGAACGCATGCTATTATTAAAAACAATGGTATTCATTTTTAAGGTATCTAAAATGGCTCCGTTTCTAAAATGACCAATGGTATCAGTTCCCATTGAATCGGATGCCCAAATCATCATTCCTTGACCTACGCCAATGTGATGTAAATTATCAATAATTTTTGATGAATTATCAGAAGCAATTCCACCGGTTAAATTCCAAGAAGAATAATCATTGTACTGATCATAAGCACCACCACTCAATCCTAAATCATCCCAAAAATAAAGCGCATCCGTAATTCTTGCATTGTTCACCGCATTTTCTTGCCAAAAAGCAACAGGATCCAATGCTGATGGATAAGGATTTCCAATAAAATTCCAATCATCGTCATCCCAATTTGCATTGTTACCATAATTAGTTGCGTAAACTACTTTGCTATAATCTCCATTATTGATTTTTCCTGAAAAGGTTTTTTGAGGATTAGTGGTATTTCCAGTGATAAAATAACCCCTCATTACATCCATTATACCATCCCCACCAGGAATACTATTTGCAGCAGTAAATGTTACCGGATTTCCATTACAAATAGTAGAAAAACCATCCGGGAAATCATACGTCCAGTCTTGTTTTGTTGCACTATACGTTAACAAATCACAATCATTTACATCTGGAAAAACATTAGTTAAGTCAGAATGTTGCATTGGAGAACTCCAGTTATTGTATCCAAACTGGCTATTTAAACCTGTTTGCTTAGCTATATAGGTTCCTGTTCCTGTATTCATATCAACGCCTTCAGTACGTTGAATTAAAGACGCATCATCTGAAATATTAATTACCCCATCATTGTGAATAGAGGTGTTTACAGTGAAACAAATTGTAGAATCTATATTCACACTTGCACCGGTTGAAACCTCAACAGAATTCACGTTTGCAGTATTAGCAATTACCGCATTAGGACCCGTAACAATAAATCTTCTTCCTCCATCTGTTTGATCTGGAGCATTTGCAGGTCCTGAACCATTTGCAAATACATTTCCGTCCCAAGTAATAGATTTGTAATACGCTAAGGTAAAGACTGCTCTAGTGTGTAATTCCACATTATTAAAATTTACTTGATGGGTAGTTGCATTAACGCTATTGGCATTTATAACCACAGCATTCGAGAAATTTCCATCCCCATCATAATCCACTAATAAAGCGTATTCCAATGGGTCAGTTGGAACATCCATTCCGTCTAAATGGAAAATAAGACGTTCTTTAGATATAGCACCATTTACATGAGCTCTCCAAGTACGCTCAAAACGTTGTGAATATTCCGCTGGAAGATTGGTTGAAATCGTGTTCATTGAACCACCATCATGACCTACCATTAAAAAATTTCCATTAACCAATGGTTTTGATGTTTTTTCACGTAATTCAAGCACTCCAGCAGTAGATGAAGGATGTGTAAAATTACCATAACGACCAATTCCAATCACATCATTAGGATGTGTATAGTGGTAGCTGTATTTATCATTACCAATTGCAAAACCATATTTAGCGGCTAGATAATTTGAGACCAAAATTCTATCCGTTGCAGGCATATCATTTGCAATAACAACAATTTCTGCGATATCTCCATCCAAATACGATTTTAATCCACCACCATTTGCTGGTCGAGCTCCAATAAACATGTCATTTCCAGAAGGAATACCTGTACCAGTAGCGGTAGTAGAGTTTCCAGAATTGTTAACCATGGTAGTAATTTTATCATTCGATGATCCTGTTCTATAATTACCCGTAAACAAATCAAACATTCCGTAATGAATATGCTCAGAATCTCTATTTACACCATAATTTCCAGCAAAAAATCTTATTTTTTCTTTCGAGTTTAAACGAATCATTCCAAAACCATTATTCATGTTTTGGTTGGAGGTTTTAATTAAAAAAGTTCCTTTACTATCTGAAGCAGCATTTAATTTGGCAATAACAAAAACAGTCACATAATCCGAGTTAAAAACGGCATTATGCGGTACAACCAAAGATTGATGCAAGGAAGCATCAAAGCGAACAACCGGCTGGTTGTTTAATTGATCATCAATATACTTTGGGGCTCCAGAAGAAACAAGTGCGTTGTTATTGTAGCCCGATTGATCCTGCCAAGTAGTAACACTTGATCCGTTAATTAATTGAAGATCATTTGCCTTCAACCAAAGAACAAGGCTTGAACTCCCATCAGTGAGCCCTACTCCTCCTGGTCCATTTTGTGAAAATGAAACAAGCGAAGAAAAAATGAAAACAGTAGTAAGTAGTTTTTTCATAATGAATTGTTTTTGTTCGAGGCAAAAATACGATTTATTAACAACCTTATCAATAAAATTTCACCAGCTTTAACCATTTGGTCATTTATGTGATAGATTAACTTATTTTAGGGATAAATGAAAAAAGCATAAACAGCTGAAAACATGATTGATGATAATCTATACAACCTCTTATCACCACACCCCTTATGCAAACCATGTCCAATAGTCAGAAATAAGTAAAAATCGCCAAAATCACTCTTTAAATCGACTCTAATTGTTAATAACTATAATCCGATATCTTTACCAATATAAAATGGTAATCGAGCTATTTTTGAGGTTCAATTTATTGATATGAAGACCAAAGACACAGATAAAAAACTATTCCTATTAGACGCATTTGCACTTATTTTTAGAGCCTATTTTGCTTTTAGCAAAAACCCTAGAATAAATTCCAAAGGGATGAACACCTCAGCTATTTTTGGTTTTGTAAATGCTATGCTTGAAATTATAAGAAAAGAGAAACCAACGCATTTAGCAGTAGTTTTTGACCCACCAACCAAATTAAAGCGTGCAGAAGTTTTTGAGGCCTATAAGGCCAATCGGAATGAAACACCAGAAGATATTAAGTTATCGGTTCCGTATATCTATGCCGTTTTAAAAGCGATGAATATTCCGGCTGTAGTTGTAGATGGATATGAGGCAGATGACGTTATTGGCACCCTAGCCAAAGAAGCTGAAGCAAAAGGATACACTACCTACATGATGACCCCAGACAAAGATTTTGGACAATTGGTATCTGATAACATATTTATGTATAAACCAGGACGTATGGGAAATCCTGCTGAAGTTTGGGGAGTACCAGAGGTTTGTGCGCGTTTTGAAGTAGAGCGAGTGGAACAGGTAATTGATATTTTAGGTTTATGGGGAGATGCAGTAGATAACATTCCGGGAGTCCCCGGAATTGGAGAAAAAACATCCAAAAAGTTGATTGGATTATATGACTCAATTGAAGGGATTTATGAAAACTTGGATAAGTTAAAAGGAAAGCAGCTAGAGAATTTCCAAAACTTTAAGGAGCAGGCATTCATGTCTAAACATCTAGCTACCATTATTACCGATTTACCTCATGACTTTCATGTAGAACAAGCCCTATTGGAAGAACCTAATAAAGAGGAATTAAAGGAACTTTTTACAGAATTAGAGTTTAGACGATTGTCTGAAAGAATTTTAGGTGAATCTATCGAAACTGTGTCCAAACCGGCTG
This sequence comes from uncultured Flavobacteriales bacterium, assembly GCA_963974475.1. Classification (GTDB taxonomy): domain Bacteria; phylum Bacteroidota; class Bacteroidia; order Flavobacteriales_G; family Salibacteraceae; genus CAJXZP01. The sequence goes on along the minus strand of CAXBCR010000004.1, from coordinate 48,666 downwards.
GGGAACAAATGGATATGTTCTCCAATTCGGCTTCTACTGAACCGGTTGAAGTAGAAACCGAGAAGGAAATTAGAAATTTAGAAAACACACCTCATAACTATGTGTTATGCGATACTAATGAGAAAATAACCCATTTAATTAGCACGCTTGAAAAAACAAATTCGTTTTGTTTTGATACAGAAACTACTTCACTAAATGTATGGGAAGCGGAATTGGTGGGAATCGCTTTTAGCATAAAAACTGGAGAGGGATTCTATGTTCCTTGTCCGGAGAATACCGAAGAAACAAAAAGAATTATAACTAAATTTAAACCCATTCTTGAAAACGGAGCGGAAAAAGTTGGTCACAATCTGAAATACGACATCCAAGTATTGAAAAAATACGATATTCGGGTTGCAGGTCCTTTATTTGACACCATGGTCGCTCATTATTTATTGCATCCCGATAATAACCGGAGAAGCATGGATATATTAGCAGAAAACGAATTAGGTTATACACCCATGCCAATTTCCGAATTGATTGGAAAGAAGGGGAAAAACCAAAAAACAATGCGTGAGGTTGAAATTCCAGTCGCCTGCGAATATGCGTGTGAGGATACCGATATCACTCTACAGCTTAAAGAATACTTTGAGCCAGAATTGAAACAAGGGAAGGAAATATCCCTTTTTAATGAAATTGAAATGCCTTTAATTCCAGTTTTAGCAGATATGGAAGAAGAGGGAGTCTATTTAGATACCGCATTACTTCAAACGTTTTCTACTAAACTTGATACAGAAATTAAAGAAATAGAAGCCCAAATTTATGACGAGGCTGGAATGGAATTCTTGATTTCATCGCCAAAACAAGTGGGAGAGGTATTATTTGACCACTTAAAAGTCTCTGATAAGCCAAAGAAAACCAAGACCGGACAATATGCTACTGGGGAAGACATTCTACAAAAACTTCGAACAAAACACCCTGTGGTTGATTTATTGTTGGAATACAGAGAAGTGGTGAAATTAAAGAATACTTACGTGGATCCTTTACCCGAATTGGTCAATGCGAAAACACTTCGTTTGCATACCAGTTACAACCAGGTAGTGGCCGCAACCGGTAGATTAAGTTCTGATAAGCCTAATCTTCAAAACATTCCAATAAGAAGTGAACGAGGTAAGGAAATTAGAAAAGCATTTATACCTCGCGATGATAACCACACGTTACTTGCTGCAGATTATTCACAAATTGAATTACGAATAATTGCCGCATTATCGGGCGATAAAAACATGCTGGAAGCGTTTAGAACGGGTCAGGATATCCACGCATCTACCGCAGCAAAAGTGTATGGAATTCCGTTAGAGGAAGTAACCCGTGAACAACGTTCTCACGCCAAAATGGTCAATTTTGGAATCATTTATGGAATATCTGCGTTCGGATTATCGCAAAGATTAGATATTAAAAGAAAGGAAGCCAAACAGATAATTGATAGTTATTTTGAACAATTTCCAGGTATTAAAACCTACATGGATTCTAGCATTGAAACCGCAAGAAAAAACGGGTATGTTGAAACCGTACTTGGCAGAAAACGTTATTTACGCGATATCAACTCTGCTAATGCAGTGGTGAGAGGGTTTGCCGAACGAAATGCTATTAATTCGCCTATCCAAGGTTCTGCGGCTGATATGATAAAATTGGCGATGATAAAAATTCACGCTTACATGAACGAAGCTGGGTTAAAATCAAAAATGATTTTACAAGTACATGATGAATTGATTTTTGATGCGACAAAGGATGAAGCAGAAGACCTAATGAAAAAAGTCAAAGAATTAATGAGCGAAGCGATGGAAATTGATGTGCCTATGGACGTGGATGCAAATACGGGTGATAACTGGCTTCAAGCGCATTAAAAAAGTTAAGCATGAGTTCCAACAAAAAACTTGTTGAGGTAGCGAAGGTGATGTTTAGATTGGGTGTTTTCTCTTTTGGGGGTCCGGCCGTTCATGTTGCCATGTTAGAGGAGGAAGTTGTTGAAAAAAGGAAGTGGGTAAGCCATCAGCATTTTTTGGATTTGATGGGTGCCACCAACCTAATTCCAGGTCCAAACTCCACTCAAATGACCATGCATCTTGGCAAGGAGCGTGCTGGAAATATGGGGCTTATTGTGGGTGGTTTAGCATTTATTTTGCCTGCTATCTTCATTACAGGAGTTTTCGCTTGGCTGTATGCCGAATATAGTCACCTTCCCAAATTTGAACCTTTTGTTTACGGAATTAAACCAGCTGTTTTAGTATTAATTACCTCCGCGGTAATAAAATTGGGTAAGAAATCTTTAAAAAGCATTGAGCTATCTGTTTTAGCCGTAATTGTACTCATTGCTGCTTTATTAGGATTAAACGAAATTACTGCATTATTAGGTGCAGGGATTTTAGGCATTCTTTATTTTTACATGAAAAATGGCAACTCATCTAATGCTACATTTTCAGTGGCACCACTGTTTCTAACATCAGTCATTTCCGTTCCTTCGCTGGCCATCAGCACGGCAAACGTATTTTGGATATTCTTGAAAATTGGACTAGTGTTATATGGTGGGGGATATGTGCTATTTGCCTATTTGGATGCGGAGTTAGTTGCCAAAGGATGGCTTACCAATTCGCAATTAATGGATGCCATAGCCGTAGGTCAATTCACGCCCGGACCCATTCTTTCTACAGCTACTTTTATTGGATACCAATTAACCGGATTTTGGGGTGCGGTTCTTGCCTCTGTTGGGTTATTTTTACCTTCATTCATTTTGGTAATGATTTTAAATCCATTGGTTCCTAAAATAAGAAAATCGCCTCTCCTTGGGTTTTTCCTAGACTCCGTAAATGTAGCTGCCGTAGCAATTATTGCAGGTGTATTAATAAAAATGAGTATCGAAACATTGGCCGATTGGCGAAGCATTGTCATTGCAATAATTAGCATCGCTGTCACCTTTGGGTATAAAAAAATTAACCCCATGTGGGCCGTTCTTGGTGGAGCCATTTTGGGATACCTTTTAATACTGATTTAAACCCAAAAATGTTTATTCCTTATTAGATAATAATGAATAAAACGCCATTTCATCGCCTCGCCTTTACAGCTTGATTGAGATACGCAACTTATTCCATACCCATCATTCCCATATCTTGTCTACCACGAAGCTCACTGTCTTTTGTAATCCCACTCTTCACCACTACAATAATACCATCAGAAAGCCCAACCTTAATCTCTGTACGCTCAAAAACTTGCGGTTTGGTTTGTACATACACAAAGGTAGAATCGCCTACATACTCGACAAGGCTTTCCTTCACCACCAAAGTAGAATCTGCTTTTTCTAAAACAATAGAAGCATTCGCACTATATCCACTTCTAATAAAATTAGATGTCAAATCTTCCGGGTTAATCTTAGCTTTTATTTCAAATTGAATTGCCCCATTTTCTTCTACTCCTTTTGGCGCAACATACTCCAAATTAGCCCCCAAAGTTAAATCTTGTAACGCACCAATAGTCAAAATCAAGTCCATTCCTTCATGCACTTTTCCAACTTCCGATTCATCCAATTTTCCTTGAAAAATCATATCTGTCATATCTGCCACTGAAGCAATGGTGGTTCCTTCGTTAAAGGTATTTGATTCAATTACTTGATTTCCTTCCTTCACGGGCACATCCAAAACCATTCCTGTTATTGTACTTTTAATTAAGGTATTAGAAGCATTTTTACTACTCTTACTAACTCCTTCTCTTATGATTTGTAAATTGTCTTCGGCAGCCTGCACCTCTAAACTACTATTCTTTAAGCGAAGTTCGAATGGTTGAAACTCTGATGTAGAAATTACCTCATCATCAAACAATTTCTTGTTGCGATTAAAGTCAATTAAGGCATTATCATAGTCAATTTTAGCACGTTGAACTCTATTTTCAGCATTATTCAAATTAACCATATTAGGGATAATTTTTACCCGAGCAATAACTTCGCCTTTTTTAATCATTTCTCCGGCCTCTACATACACCTTATCAATGATTCCAGAAACTACGGGTTTTATTAAAATCTCTTTTCTTGGAACTACCGAACCTGTGGCAACCGTCTTTTTTATCACCTCACTTTGAAACGGTTTTTCCGTTTTAAAAATGGCATCTGGCTCCTCATTTTTCATGTATAAATAATACATGGTGTATCCAAAAACACCCAAAATGGTCAATAATATTCCTATTCTAACAGCTATTTTCATTTCAATATATTTATTCTGTTCTTAATGCTTCAATTGGTTTAATTTGTACCGCACGTAATGATGGTATAATGCCGGCAAAGATTCCTGAAATAGCCAAAATTCCAAATGCATTGAGCACCACAGAAAATTGAACTTCCGGATTTGAAAAATAATCATGTTGGATATATGGACCCGCAAACTCAAGAAGCCAAACTCCAAAAATAATTCCTACAATACCGCTTAAAACGGTTAAAATCATAGACTCTAAAACAATTTGAATCACAATATTTATGGGTGTAGCGCCTAAAGCTCTCCGTATTCCAATTTCTTGGGTTCGCTCGCGTATAATGATGAGCATAATATTACTGATTCCAATCACTCCAGCCATAAGGGTAAGCACACCAACAAACCACGATAAAGCTTTAATCCCGTTAAAAATCATATTAAATTTTTCAACCTCTTTCTCTAAATTCCAGCCGCCAATTGCTCTAGGATCATCGGGATGAACATTATGACGTTGTTTCAATATAGCTTTTGCTTCATCTTCCACTACACTCACTTTAATTCCTTTCTTACTGGTCATCACATACCAGTGCACCATATTTCCTTGATTAAATGCTTTTTGAAAAGTGGTAAACGGAATATAAATTGAGCGGTCTTCATTCTCTGAATCATCACCCTTTAAGCCCGAATGAAACGTGCCCACTACTTGAAAATATACGCTATTTATTTTAATGTATTTACCTAATGGATCTTCATCCGGAAATAAGGTGGCTAACGTTATTTTTCCAATAACACACACTTTCCTATCCTCAAGCATGTCTCGATCATTGAGGAATCTACCTGATTGCATTTTGAGTAATTTGATGAACTGTACTTCTGGGTTAAAACCATTAATTTCAAACGCCCCCGTTTTGCTTTTATATGAAACATTATTTGCGCCTCTCCATCCTCCAAGTTGCAACCCGGGCGATAATAAATCTAAAGAGGGAATACTTCGTAATGCTTTTGTATCATCATTATCCAACCTAACCCAGCGGCCTTTTTTAAATCCTTTATAGGGCATAGATGTGCTTTGTGACCACATAAACACGCTATTCGAAACCCTTCCAGCAAAATCTTTGGATACTCCATTTTGCAATCCTGAACCAGCACCCAACATCACAATAAGCATAATGATTCCCCAAACCACCCCAAAAGCGGTAAGCGCGCTACGCAATTTGTTTTTGCTTAGCGTCTGGTAAATCTCTGCCCATCTGTCTATATCAAACATCTTTTATTCGTCTCTTAATGCTACAATTGGTTTAACTCTTGCTGCCTGTAGCGCAGGTATAAGTCCAGCTATACTTCCTGCAACCACCAATACTAATGTGGATGTCATTGCCACGCCAAAATCTACCCCAGGATTCATAAACGCACCTGGTTCTGAGGTTAGATTTGAAATATATTCAAGTGAAAAAACGCCTAACACCAAACCGGTATATCCTGCAATTGTGGTTATGACTACCGCCTCCAATAAAATCATAGATACTACAGAACCAGGAGTTGCACCAAGGGCTTTCCTTATCCCAATTTCTTTGGTTCGTTCCTTTACGGTAATCATCATGATATTGCTAATTCCGACCACTCCAGCAATAATGGTCATGATTCCAATAATCCATACAAACGCATTGATTCCAGTGAAAATACCCGTAAACATTTTGTACTCTTCTGCGTTATTATCTACATACAATGCACGCGAATCATTGGGGTCAAAAACCAATTTATCCGATAGCATTTTTTTTGTCTCTTCTATAATTTGGTTCACTTTCTCTTCCGAGGCATTTCCAGTGGTAAACATTACACGATCAAGCCGTCCTTTTGAATTATAGATCAATTGAGAGGTGGTAATTGGCATGTAAACCATTTTATTTTCCCATCTTCCGCCCTCATCATTAAAAACTCCAATGACCTTATACATCACCTTCCAAATAGAAATATACTTCCCCATTGGGTCTTCTTCGCCAAACAATTCTTTTACAGCATCTCTACCAATAACAACCACTTTCGCTTTGTTTTTTACATCCGTATTATTGATATATCTGCCTTGGGTAATAATGGTGTTTTCAACTACGGCATGATCCGGATGAACGCCTCGCAGGGGCAAATTTGCAGACTTATCTTTGTAATTCATGTTAGAGCCCCAAATTCCTAAACGTCCTGTAATATGGTCAATATCTTCAAATGAATGGGAAATCAGGTCGTACTCTTCATTGGTCATGGTAATTCGCCTATTGGGTTTCATACCTTTATACGACATACTGGTGTTTCCGGTCCGTAACCAAACACTATTTACAGCATCATCGCTAAATTCTTTTTCAAACCCATTCCGTAGTCCTTGACCCGCTCCCAATAGAATAATAAGCATAAAAATACCCCACGATACTGAGAACGCTGTAAGGAAAGTCCGTAACTTATTGGCCTTTACTACATCAAATATTTCTTGCCATTTTTCTATGTCAAACATTGGTACTTATAGTTAGTCGCTATTAAATTAAAAAAGGTTTATAAATACTCTTTAGCCATTTTAGTAACCGTCATTACTTCTCCATCCTTTAGTACAATATTTCTATCGGTAGCATTCGCAATATCCTGCTCATGCGTAACAATAATGATGGTTATACCTTCTAAATTTATCTCTCGTAAAAGCTTCATTACATCTACCGATGTTTTGCTATCTAAAGCACCAGTAGGCTCATCCGCCAATATAATTTTGGGGTTAGAAATCAAGGCACGCGCAATGGCAACCCGTTGTTTCTGACCCCCACTCATCTCGCTTGGCATGTGGTCCGCCCATTCTTTTAAACCTACTCTGTCTAAATATTCTAAGGCAAGGGCGTTTCTTTTTTTGCGACTCATTCCTTGGTAATAGAGTGGAAGAGCTACATTTTCCATGGCGTTTTTAAACGTGATGAGGTTAAATGATTGAAAGATAAACCCAATCATTTTATTTCGATGTCGGGCCGCTTTTGTTTCACTCATTTCCAAAATAAGTTCATCATTCAGCAGGTATTCCCCACTATCATACGTATCTAAAATTCCTAAAATGTTCAATAAAGTAGATTTTCCCGAACCAGAAGAACCCATTATCGATACCATTTCACCTTCTTTAATATGAAGGTTCACATTTTTAAGAACCTGCAAACTATGCTGCCCTACTTTATAGGATTTATTTATGCCTTTTAACTTAATCACCTTGCAATTTTACATCATAAACGCATGCTTCATCTCAAAACTTAATTAACGGTAATTTTTCAAGGTTATGCGGTTACAAAAACAGTAAATTAACATTCACTAATATATCCGAATACCATATTTTCTGGAAAACACGCATCGATTAAACACCTTGAGAAAATGATTAAAGATGTTTACACAATTTATATCAAATAAATTTTTAATTTCCCCGTCTTATTTAGACCAAGTGCTTAGAACATCTTTTTCCATTATAGCTTCCAATTCAAAACTGTTACGTTCTTTTAAAGAACTAATAGAAAATTCTCGGTTGAATGTTGGTTACATAGGAAATCAGAATCAAGAACTCCACAAGTACATCAAGACTTCTGAATACGACCAGCATATCGTTTTCATGAAACCCTCACAAAGTTTTATGACACACAGCAGCCCGGAAAATTTAAAAAAAATTGGACAGGTTTATGTTATTATTTTAGGGTCCAGTTTGCCTGTGGATTTAGTCGGTTTCCTGCAAGAATTCAAGGTCTCAGGGTTTATAGGTACAGCTGAATTAAACCTCATTACCCTAAATCAAATTTTGGAGGATATTTTACTTAAAGGATACACGGCCAACTATCATATCCCTGAAGAGTATTGGAAAAACAAACCTAAACACGAGTTTCCTCGTCCAAAACCTACCCTAACCAATGCTGAAAATGAAGTGCTAATTTTACTATGTCACAATTATTCAGTAAAACAAATAAGCGAAAAACTACACAAAAAAGAACCTGCTATTCGATTTCAAATTGCTAATTTGAGAGAAAAACTACACGCCCAATCACTTTTAGAAATTGTCGTAATAACCATGGCAAACTCTTGGGTGGTCATAAATGGAGAAAAAACTTCCAGCGAAAGTCCTTTTTTAGCCCCATTTATCAAAAAAAATGCAAAAAAAGTAAATTAATTGCCCAAAACCTATCCTGCGGATAGGTAGGGGGTAGGTGTTTTCGACTTAGTATTGCATTTATAAACGTAGAATTTTTATTAAAATCTTCTTCAATCGCTACTTAAATAATGAAAACTTTAAAGAGGTACAAAATAGTTTAGTGGAATTTGTACGAATTAAATCTTAACCTTAAATAACAAGGCTGTCAAATCGAATCACTCATCGGTTTTTCAGCCTTTTGTTATTTTATACCACCATATTCTACTTCAATTTTCAGAATAATCGCTAATTTTCGAGCTCAAATTATTACATGTCCATAAATCCCATCATTCTTTCTATTCCAGTATATTTCGTGCTTATTTCGATTGAGTGGATAGCCGATGCCGTTTTAAACCAAAAGAAATACCGTTTTGGTGATGTAATCGGTAACATTGGCGCAGGAATAACGGAACAGGTTACAGGTTTGTTTGCAAAGGTTTTCCTTATTGGATTATATACATTCATATATAGTAACTATCGCTTATTTGAAATTCAACACACCTGGTATTGGGGTGTTATTCTATTTATAGGAGTGGACTTTCTATATTATTGGGCACATCGAAAATCACATGAAATCAACCTATTTTGGGTGGGTCATATAGTGCATCATCAAAGCGAAGATTACAATTTATCGGTTGCCTTACGACAGGGTACTTTTCAAAAATTTTTCACCGCTCCCTTCTTTTGGCCACTCGCTCTTTTAGGTTTTGACCCGGTATGGTTTTTATTTATGAGTGCCTTTGTTACCTTATATCAATTTTGGATTCATACCGAATATATTCAAAAACTAGGCTGGTTTGAATATCTATTCAATACACCTTCGCACCACCGAGTACACCATGGAAGAGATTCCAAATATTTGGATAAAAACCATGGTGGCACTTTCATTATTTGGGACCGCTTATTCGGTACTTTTCAGGAAGAGGAGGAAACACCAAATTATGGTGTAACTAATCAATTAGGAACTTTCAATCCAATCAATGCCACCCTAATTCCCGTTCGTGATATCGCCCTAAAAGTGGCAGAATCCAATGGTTTGGCGAATAAACTAAAAGCTATTTTCTATGGCCCCGGATGGTCGGTAAACAATGAAAAGAAAACCAAAGAAATAACAGCTAAGTACAACTCAAAAATTTCACTTAGTAGAATTCTCTACACCGCATTTCAGTTTTTATTGCTTATTGGAATTTCCTCCTACACCCTTTTCTCTTACAGCCAATTACCTTTACAAAATGCACTAGCATTAGCACTGTTCGTTCTTTTTTCAATATGGAGTATTGGCACATTAACAGACAATAAACCCTATGCCATAAAACTAGAGATAATTAGAATTTTAATGGGTTTAGTTGGAGTCTGGTACCTTACCCAATTCGGGTAATTCATTTTCTAAATTTAGAAAAAATGAATCATACAAGATTTTAACCCACACTAAAATTACAGGAACCACTTTTATTACATACTTGTACAGAAACGCCTCTTTAACAGAAGCCGGAAACAAATCAGTGGGGGATAGTTGAGAAAAAATTAAGGTAATCATCAACAGGACAAAATTCACAGGATTTATTTTTTGAGAAAAAAACCAAATAGCCACACCCGAAATGGCAATAATGAAAGTAGGTGACTCCGCTTTATGATTAAAAATAACTACCCAAATCAAAATAGAAGCTAATATTAACTGTCTAAATTTGAGTAAATTATATTTTCTTATTTGTGCAAACGGAGCCATAAATAAAAGCACACCCATCCCCAAAATTACACTGGATGAAGGAGTGAAGTTAAACCAAGATTTTAACCAACCCACAACCGAAGGGCTGTAGGCCACGGCCTTATCATTCACCAGCATTTCAAACCAGTTGTGATACTGCACCCAAAGCTGTTCCGGTGAAACAACAATTAAGGGCAACACAAACAAAATTACCATCCATAACGCTCCGAAGGCAATGGATTTCCATTTATTGGGATACAGTAGAAATAAGGCAAATGCTACCACGCCAAAAATTTTTATATATACCGATAGCATAATCATTAACGTAGCCAACGCAACGTTTTTTCGTTCATAAAACACAAAAGCCATAATCATGAGACCAGCCATGAGTCCGTTACTTTGGGAATTTTGAATACTCGTTATAAACTCTACCAAAACAAAACCTACTATCCAAAGTTTATTTTTAACAGCCGGTAATTTTAATTGCCATAATGCATAGAAAACAATTCCATTTAGTACATTCCATAAAAATAAACCCACGGCATCAGGGAAGTAAGCAAAAAGACCAAAAAGTAGCGCAAAGGTTGGACTATACTTATATAAATCACCTTGAATTTCAGGGTAATGGATAAAAAGATTTTCGTTACTCAGTAAATGAAAGTACGAATTTCTAAAAATGATGAAATTATTATAGAAGGAATGAAATACCGAATCATACCCTAAATTAGTCAATAATATATTCTGGGCAGTAATACCAATTACCACCAACAGTACAATTCCTATTGCAATTAAATTAGTGTGCTTTTTTATATTAAAATCCACTTCTATTACTAATTAGTTACTTGTGGCTTCCGCAACAAAACAGACCTCAAAAGTAATAAAACCAACCTGCTACTATCCTATAAATTTCATAAGTTGCCACTAGTAAGTTTTCTATATCTTTATTAATCCACTTTGATTTACTATACTTTTGCACCTGCAAACAAAACCAAAATCATGAAAATCACAATCGTTGTTTTAGTGCTCATAGCAATAGCCTTCTTTGCTTTCAAATGGGTAGAAAAAGATGAAATACATACCCTTGAAAAGGGTAGTAAAGTACCCAAATTTGAATTAAAAAATCAAAACGGAGATTTATTCAAAGTGGCAGATTACATTGGTAAGAAAAACTTGGTGATTTACTTTTATCCAAAAGATGATACGCCTGGATGTACCAAGGAGGCATGTAAATTTCGCGATGAATTTGAAGTTTTTACCGATTTGGAAGCCATGGTAATCGGTATTAGCAGTGATTCACCTGAATCGCACACTAAGTTCATTGAAAAATACAATTTACCATTTACATTGCTAAGCGATGAGGAAGATGTTGTTAGAAAAGCATTCGGAGTAAAAGGAAAGTTCATGGATATGATTCCAGGAAGAGTTTCGTTTATTGTAGACAAAAAAGGGATTATTCAATACGTTTTTGACTCAATGGGAAATGCGGAGCAACATGTAGATGAAGCTCGAAAAATTCTTGAAAACATCTAATTGCATATTTAGAAAACTTAAGACCGCATGAAATATCAAAGACTGTCTAATGCCGAATTAGAAAATTTAAAAGATGATTTTATTCGATTCATCGCCTCCCAAGGAATTGATGCCGATACGTGGCAAAAAATGAAATCAACTCAATTAGCACAAGCCGAAGAAATAATAAATATCTACAGCGATTTAGTATATGACCAAGCCTTAAATAAATGCCAGTATTTAGAACACATTAGCGCTAAAGAATTCAAGGCATTTCATTTTACAGATACCAATTCTGTGATGTATGGAATACGTGTTAAGCATGATTCTACCATTAATTTAAACACCGAAAACTTTCAAAAATCCATACAACAAGGAATTGAAAAAAAAGAAATTGAAGTGTTTTCTGCCACTAAAACACATGAATTTTTACGGGAGCAAGAAATGTTTAATTGGATTACAAAAGGCGCATATATGGCGGACGAAAAGTGGTTTATGGAATTAAACCGATTAAAAAAACACTTGGAAAACCGCTAATATGTTTTAAACCTTTACGGTAATCATAATAGATGTTCCGCGATTATTTGTAGAAGAAATGTCTATCGTTCCATTGATACTCTTCACGCGCGATTTAATTTCCTTAAAGGCCATTCCAGGGTTGTCTTTAGTAAATACACTACCCGTACCATTATCCTCCATTGCTAAAACCAACTCGTTATTATAATAGAAAAACTGTATATCCACAGCAGTTACCTTTGAATGCGGCTGCGCCACATTACCAAGCGCGCTTTGCACTATTCTATACAAATGCTTGGTAATGTACTCATCCAAGTTATCTGGAATATCAAAGATTTGCAAAGAAATCTCCAGTTCGGGAGACTCATGACTTAGTACCAAATATTTTATGGAAACCAAAAATTCGTTTTTGGCAAATAGAGGTGGAGCCAACTCATGCGATAAGGAACGCACTTTATTGGTTACACGTTCAAACCCTTGAATTATTTCCGGATAATCTTTGTAATCTTCCTCGGATAATCGTTTAAGATGACTCAATCTACTACCTATATCATCATGCAAATCGGATGAAATTTTCTGTTTTTCACTTTCAATTCCATTAACGTAAGCATCCACCATTTGCTTTTTACTTTTTTGAACTAAGTTCACTAATTTAAGCCGGTCATTTTCGTTTATTTTAGTCCAATACGATAAGCCCATGGCAAAAACAATTACTTCTATTAAAGAACCAATAAATAACGGATTTACCGCCACCACATTTTCATTAATTAATCCAGATTCAATCAAAATAATAAAAAGACCAGCACCCAAAATGGCCATAAAGGCAATCCAAAAAAACGCTACCACCACACGTTGCTGCTTAAACGTTATAATAGATGAAACCAGTACTAAAACAAGCGCAAACAACAAAGTGAAATTCTGAATATTCAAATACACTATTGTTTGATTGTCATGCCAAAAAGGTGTCAATATCCACCAAAAAGTAGTGGCATTCAAAACAACAATTACATAGGTGAAAATGGGATTTATTCTCGGTAACAATTGTTTTACGTTTAGCAACAATCGAATAAACTGGATGAGAGCAGAAGTACTCAGCGTGATAAAAAATGGTCTTGAATAATCATTAAACGCATTAAAATCTGGATAACCTATTTGAAAAAGAAGACCTATGTGCGCCATTAAATAAATACCCAAAAAGAAAATGTAAAACGCATACCAAAAAAATATTATTTCACGTAATACGCTGAATACAAACAGTGCAAAAACAATGATAACCAATAAAATTCCAAAATACATTCCATAAAATAGATGCTCATTTTTTTCTTGTTTTTCAAAATCTATTCTTTTTTTCAAAGTCATAGGAACACTTACCGAAGCATTTCTTTTATCCACCATTAGCAAAACCGTTTTTGGTTTATGCGAAACTAATTTCACAGGTATGACAAGATTTCTATTTTTAAACGTCCGTTTTCCAAATGCCAAGGCATCACCACCCACATAAATTGATTGAATTGCGTTGTCCAATGTTATTTCCCATGCTTCTAAGTAATCAATATGCGGGTTATTCACCACAATCACCGTTTCCATTTCCTTATCCGACTCATTCAATAACTGAACTTTAATCCAATAATAGTGCGTAGAAAAACCAAAGCTAGTGGATTTTACGGAATGAAAAACATTTGCATTTTGAGATACAGCCCACATATCTTCCGGAGACACCCATACAGAAGTATCATAAACTGTTACGTAATCGGCTAAATGAATCTTATCTAATGAATCATCTAGCACCAGCACGTCTTTGTCATTAGCAAAACCAAGTATGCTAAAGAAAACAAACAGGCTAAGAAATGAATTTCTCAAAAAACATTGATATGGTATTTTTACCTCTTTCATTTCTTTAAACTAATAGCTACAAAAATGGATGTTCCATTTCCCTGCGATGATTTTATATTTAAAGTTCCGCCAATATCAAAGGCCCGTTTTTGCATGTTAAGGAGGCCTATCCCTTCCGATTTTTTATTCGAATTGAATCCAATTCCATTATCCTCAATGGAAAGAATAAGTTCGGCTTCGTTTTGAATAAACTGAATCACTACCTGAGAGGCATTTGCATATTTTTCTATATTCTGCACAGCCTCTTGAATTATTCTAAACAATTGCTCTTCAATTAAGGCTGTGAGTCCACCTGAAAAGTTAAAATAGTCCAAGGTAAAATCAATCTTTTCGTTTTGATGCATTTTCACAAAATTCCTTACATCCTCCATAAACAAAGAGCAACTATTTTGATTCCCTACCAATTCAGAAGTTACATTGTTAACGCTGTTTTTAATTGCACCTAATTCGCGTAATGTATTTGACGAGGCATTTGGAATCTTGGAAAAGGCCTCACTTAACATATTAATCTCTAGAATAACATTGTTTTGTAATTCCGATACTATTCTTTGTTTTTCTTCTGCAACTCCTTTTAAATATCCTTCCAACAGTGCTTTTTTGGTTTTCCTAATATCCAACCAAAGCGACTCTTTCGAATCGTACGTTTTTTTAACTCGGTACAAAACAGATATAGAAATCCATAAAATATGCAACGAGATTAACACAATACCCCACCTAAATAACTGTTCTTTTGGGTAATAACTAGTCCATTGATTTAATCCTAACAAACCACCCGCACCAATTAAAAAAACTAATGCTACCAGTATTAATGATTTTTGACGCTGCATTAAGGTTGCATTATTTCGCAAACTCCAAATTACAATTGCAATAGAAAGGACTAGAATAATACGAGTTAATGAAATAAATAATTGTGGAAATGGCAAAACGAAAAAACCTACCGCAAAAATCACACTACCATAAACCAAGTAGTTTAGCCAATGAAACCGCTTATTAAATTGCCGTTTTATATCCACCAAGTATTGGAAAAAACGGGTAAAACTAATTTGAATAAAAACCGCATTGATCATTCCAATCTTCGAAAATAGGGGGTGATCTGATGCGAGCACTAACCCTGAAATAAGTGTAACATGTACGGTTAAAAATAGAATGAATAATGAAAACCATAAGAAAACGAATTGGCGTACATTTATACATACTAATAACCCGTAAATCAGTAATATAAGAATAGAACCAAAATATATTCCAAAACCAAAAATTACCCCTAAAGAAATCTCCTTTTCCACTTGTTTTACTCCTCCCATAAACAAATCAAGGATGGAATCAGGATAAATTTCCATTATCTCACTTTGCCCAAAAGCGGTGGAAGAATACCCAAAGCATACGGATAATAAAATAAGAACTAATAGAAAATTAATCTTTGATTCACTCATAAACCCAAAGTAGTGATGTAAAAATACACGATTTGAATGGGCTTAAGAAATTTGATTGGATTAATTCATTAAATCATAGGAATGGGCAAAATTCACTAAATCTGGTAAGTTTTTTATATTCAGCTTCCGATAAATATTTCTTCGATGCGTTTCGATGGTATTAGTGGATAAGAAAAGTTTTTCGGCAATTTCCACGGTAGTTAATCCACTTACTACTAATTGCACAATCTCCTTTTCGCGCATAGTAAGTTTCACCACACTTGAAAATGAATCTTTAAAAATAGCATTATCCGGGTGTTTTAGTCCTTCTTGAATATAAAATTGTCCTCCGGTTGGGTGACGCATAACCTCCAATAAAGTTTCGTTTGAAACATCTTTTAATAAATACGCATTTGCCCCTGCTAATTCCGCTTTCCGAATCATGGTAGGGTCATCATACATCGTTATTACGATTATTTTAATATCCTTGTTTTTTACTCTTAAAAGCGAAATAACTTCCAATCCGTTAATTCCAGGAACATTCAGGTCAAGTAATAGAATATCAATAGCTAAAAATGGAATTTTTTTAGCCGCATACATTCCATTTTGACTCGCTTCCACCAATTCAAACTCGTCCTCGTTTTTTTCAATTATATTAGTTAACCCATCTATATAAATAAGATGATCCTCACATATAAAGACGCGTTTTTTCCTCGGACTTTGTTCTTTCATTTATTCCCTTTAAAGTAATGACAATGTACTAAAAATAAGGAACCTTAAGCCTCAATATGGCATAAAAAAACCGACTAATTCAATCATTAGTCGGTTCATTAATTATATAATTTGTATTTAATCCAAAACGAAATCTAATCTTCGATTGGCCAAATCAGCATCTTTAACCGTGATTTCCACCTCATCTCCAAGTTGATACACTCGCCCGGTATTATTTCCAACAATTCGATGCATCCCTTCATCAAATGTAAAATAGTCGCCACTTATTTCACGTAAACGAACCATTCCCTCACATTTATTCTCAATGATTTCTACATATATACCCCATTCTGTTACTCCGGTAATAATGCCATTAAAAGACTTTCCAACCTCATTTTCCATAAATAGAACTTGGAAGTACTTAATAGATTGACGCTCAGCATCCGAAGCCTTCTTTTCCATCTCCGAACTATGTTTACACCATTTTTCATATTGAGGTTCATCAGCAGATGATCCACCATCCAAATAATGCTGCAATAAACGATGCACCATCATATCAGGATATCTTCGAATAGGAGATGTGAAATGGGTGTAGTTTTTAAAACCTAACCCATAATGCCCAATATTTTGAGTACTATACACCGCTTTTGCCATCGTTCTAATGGCTAAATGTTCTATCATTTGTTCTTCACGTTGTCCTTGAACTTCCATTAAAAGTTGATTCATTGACTCCGCTATATTCTCGGTTTTAGTGTTGAATTTGTAACCGAATGTTTTAATAAAATCGGCAAATGCAAGCAGTTTTTCAGGATTAGGTTTATCGTGAATTCGATACACAAAAGTTTTAATTCCCTCTCCTTTTTTAGGTAAAGCAATTCGTTCGGCAACCGCTTTGTTAGCCAAAAGCATAAACTCTTCAATCAGCTTATGAGCATCCTTTTGCATTTTAAAATAAACTCCTGCTGGTTTTTTAAATTCATCTAATTTAAAGCGAACTTCCACTTTATCAAAGGCGATAGAACCATCTTCCAAACGCTGTTTGCGAATGATTTTAGCCAAGGTATTCAACTGAATCAGTTCTTCCGAGTATTCGCCTTTTCCCGCTTCCAAGATGTCTTGTACTTCCTCATAAGCAAAACGTCTATCCGAATGAATGATAGTTCTACCTATCCAAGTATTTACAATTTTTGCCGTTGGGGTAATCTCAAAAATGGCTGCAAATGTTAATTTATCTTCATTGGGTCTAAGCGAACAAACCCCATTGGATAAAACCTCTGGAAGCATTGGAACCACTCTGTCTACTAAATAAACTGAGGTAGCCCGTTCAATAGCTTCCTGGTCAATCATATCACCTGGTTTAACATAATGCGTTACATCCGCAATGTGAACTCCAATTTCAAAATTGCCATTTGGCAAAGTTTTGAAAGAAAGCGCATCATCAAAATCTTTTGCATCTACAGGATCAATAGTAAAAGTGGTAACTTTTCTATAATCCTTTCGAGCTTTCAATTCTTTTTCACCAATGGTGAGTGATATTTTTGCCGCTTCTTTTTCTACATTTTCAGGAAATCTATGCGGTAAATCAAATTGAGCAAGGATGGAATATGCTTCAGTATCCGCATCACCCACCTTTCCTAGCACATCAATTATTTCTCCAAATGGACTAGAAGCAGCTTTGGGCCATTCGGTAATTTTTGCAATACATTTCTCTCCATTTTTGGCCCCGTTCAGTTTACTCAACGGAATAAATATATCCACTGGCATATTCGCTTTATCAGGAACCAAAAACGCAAAGTTTTTTGAAATATCAATGATTCCTACAAAGTTTTCTTGAACTCTATTTAAAATTTCAACCACTTGTCCGGAATGACTAGCACCTCTTTTTTTGGCTAATAGGGCTACTTTAACCTCATCGCCATCTAAGGCGTGAGAAACAAACTTTGGTGGAATGAAAACATCCTCTTCAAGTTGGTCGGTAATTACATAAGCCACACCATTTCGTTTAAGTTCTATTTTACCTGTCACGAACTTTGGCATGGTTACTATTGCAAATTTTCCAGCGGAAGGCTCTTGTAATTTTCGAGCAGATTTCAACCCTCCAAGGGCCTTAATTACTAAATTTTTATCGCTTCCGCTAGTGTAACCTAATCGAGCGGCAATTTGTTTATGATTTAAAATTTTATTAGGAGTATGTGTAAACACGTCCAATATTTGATCTTTTATTTTTTTAAGGTTTTTTCCTTTTTTGGAATGTAATTTTCCTTTGTTTTTTCTTCCCATGAAATATTTGTTGGGTGGTTATAGTACTACGAGAATTTCTTGTGAGACTCACGAGAAGGGTGTCTCGCAGCTTTGAATTGTGGTGCAAATGTAGGTCTTTTATTATTAACTCTGTATTTTGATAATATCATCTAATCATTAATTGTTAATTAACTCATAGTTTTAACCCATTAATATTTCAATAATTACCCCCCTCTAAGTAGTAATAAAAAATACCATTACCCAATCTACTCAACCTACTAGATTCTTATCTTTGAAAAAAATAGAATTTATGTTTTCACCAAAAGTAGAGGCTGCTTTAAACGAGCAAATTATCGTAGAAGGATTTTCATCGCATATATACCTATCCATGGCTGTTTGGGCTGAAAAGCAAGGTTTTGAAGGAGTAGCTACTTTTATGTATACCCACGCTGATGAAGAACGCGAACACATGCTTAAACTCGTCAAATTCATGACCGAACGTGGTGCAAATGCAGTGGTTCCAGCGATTAATAAACCCCCACATGATTTTGAAAATTTAAAAGCGTTGTTTACCGAGTTGTTGGCCCATGAAATGGGAGTAACTAATCAAATCAATGGGCTTGTACATCTTACCCTAACAGAGCAAGATTACACCACCCACAATTTCTTACAATGGTATGTAGCCGAACAAATTGAAGAAGAAGCTTTGGCTAGAACTATTTTAGATAAATTAAAAATTATAGGAACAGAGTCGGGTAGTGGTATCTATATGTTTGACCGTGATATTTCTCAAATTGCAGCCAATTCTGCTAGTGCAGACCCAGCTAAATAGCCTTATTATAAATGGATTTTAATTACATTGACGCATTCGTATTAATTGCTTTGGCATATTCTTTTTATAAAGGATTTTCCAAAGGATTTGTAATTGTATTAGCCTCTTTTGTTGCCCTTATTTTAGGAGTAATTGGCGCTATCTATTTTTCAGATTATGCTGCTGAATTATTAAAATCCAAAACAGAAATACACGAACAATATATTTCTATTACTGCTTTCTCTATCACTTTTATGGCCATTATTTTTGGGGTGCATCTCATTGCTAAAATTGTAAACCAAGCGGTAAAAATGGTAATGCTTGGACCGCTAAACAAAGTAATGGGAGGAGTGTTTTCAATGCTTAAAACCATTGTTTTATTAAGTGTTGCTTTCTATCTATTCGACTTTTTTAATACGCATATTTCTATCGTTAATAAAAAGACTTTAAACGATTCTATTGCCTATACAAGCATCCGTAATATTACCGAGGAGGTTATTCCTTTAATAACAAAATCAGATTGGTACCACCCCGAACAGTTAGAAGAAGCAATAGATGAAGTAAAAGAAGCGGTAGAAGAAAAAGTGATTGATAAAGTAAAAGAAGAATTATAAACTACCCGTTTCTCCACCTACAAAAAGCCAAAAACTCAAAAGAGCCATCCAAAATGAACAGCTCTTTCTTTGTGTGTGGAATCTGTGTAGTATTAGGAGTTTGATTATACCAACCCTATCACGTGTACACAAAGAAATGTCAGCACATACTAGTAGCAAAAAAAATGTTCTGAATGAAGCTTAGGATGTTCTGAGGGTCTAATAATTGATATTCTTTCTTTTCAATTCGGTAAAATCTCATGAAAATTAGGATTATGTTTTATTCACTAAATCCAATAATTCTTCTCTATTTTTCTTTCCTAATGGTATTTCATTCTCACCTACTACAAGAACATTTGGAAGGATTTCGGTGAGATAGGCCAAATTTGCAATAAAGCTCCGGTGACTTCTAAAGAATGGTTTCGGAAACTTATTCATGTATTGGTTTAAACTACCTCTCACGATATGTTTCCTTCCACTTTGCTCATAAATTTCAATATACACATGAGCACTTTTGATATATACAATCTCTTTAAAGTCAACTCGAACAAAACTATTTCCGGATTTAATAAACAAGCAATCCTTAACCAATAGGTTGTCTTGACTAAAGTTGGTTTCGTATTTTTTTGAAAAATTATATAACGCTAATTCTATTGCTGTGGCAATTTCTACCTCATTAAAAGGTTTTACTAAGTAAGCCCAAGGGTTTACACTTTTCACCTCCTCAACCGTTAGTTTATCCGTGTTAGAAGTTAAAAATATGAATGGAATTTCGTACGTCTTATTTATTTCTTTAGCCAACTCAATTCCACTTTTATTCCCTGATAATTTAATATCTAGAATAGCGATATCTGGCTTTTCGGATTTTAATAAACCGATGGCCTCTGTAAAATTGACCGCCTGACCGATAACATCATAATCATTGGATTGTAACGATAATTTTATTCCATGTGAGATTATCATCTCATCTTCTACAATTAATACTTTGACCCGATCCATTGTTTTTTATTCTATTGCTGCACGTCCATGCGTATCTTTAAAAGAAACCAGAAAATGAGCTCCATTCTCGTTTTTATACGAAAGGTCTCCTTGCAATTGCTTAGATAGTCCATTTACTAATTGTAACCCTAAACTGGTATATTTTTTTATATCCAAACCGCCTGGCAAACCTGTGCCATTATCTTTTACATGTAGTAGGTATAAATCAGACTCTGTTTCGGCAATGGTTACTTCTAGTTTTGGAGAATTATTATTTAACCCATACTTTAATGCATTAGTAACCAATTCATTAATTATCAACCCTAACGGTATAGCGGTATCAACATCAAATGCCACATGCGGTACATTAATAACCAATTGTAAATTTTCGGCCTTCCCGAAAATTTGGGATAGATCGGATACTAGCTTTTTAATGTAATCATCAAAAAACATCTGCAAATCATCATTTTCGTACAGCTTTTTATGAATAAGCGCCATCGAATTAATTCGGTTTTTACCCTCCAACGCGAGTGCTTTTGCCTTTTTATCTTCAATACCTACCGCTTGTAACTCTAACAAACTAGACACTACTTGAAAATTATTTTTTACCCGATGATGAATTTCTCGTAACAAAATAGCTTTTTCAGCATCTTTCTTTTTGATTTCATCTCGCTGCTTTGTAATCTCATTATTTTTTAATTCAAGTTGTCGCTCCTTGTTTTTTCTAAGTAATAAATACGAGATAGATAGCACTGCTATTAAACCGGTTAGCACCGAAATAATTAAAAACATTTTACTTTTATCCTGTTCTTTAGCTAAAATTAGCTCCTGCTTTTGTTGCAATAATTTTGTTTCTTGAGCAGCTAATGATTCTGCTAATTCAGTACTATATGTTTTTTTTATGACCTGGTTTGATTCTCGTGTATACCAAATCGCATGCTCTAAATCATGGTGTTTTTCAAACATTACCGATAGCATGTACAGTACATAATAATACTCGTTAGAATTGACCTCGGTTTTCGAAATTTTAAGAATTTTTTCGGCAAATCCTAACATGCTATCCACACCGAATTTTTTAAAAATAGCTTCGCTTTCCGCGGAAGGAACTTCGATATTCGCTAGGTACGATGGGTAATAAGAATACGTTTGACTTCGTGTGTGTGGGTTATCATATAATTCATCAAGAAGCTTCAAAGCCTCTTGTTCTTTGCCTCCCTTATAAAAATAGGCATCAATTAAATGCAAAACCGTGGATTGGTAAAAGTAACTTCGTTCCGCTAATTGTGAATCTAACCATAAAGATTCTTCACTAATTTTAATAAACTCATCCAATTCCCCTTTTCCAATCAAAAAATCGGCTTTAAAAAAATTCAATAAAATAAGTAAGTTGGTATCTTTTATTTTTTCAACTATAAGCCTATCCTCCGCAATTAATGCATCAGCTTTATCCGCAGATAAATTAATTTGATAAATAACCAAGTAATAAGCATCTACTAGAATTTTAGCACGCTTTACTTCTGAGTCCTTTGCGTTAAACCGACTTACATAACCTTCTAATTCTTTTTGAATTTCGGCTGCCTTGTCCAATTCAGGTTCATTCAGTAGCCCATAAATTTGCATCCATTTTATGCGCACAAAATCATAATTCAACTTACCACCAGAGGGAATAGGAATACATGTTTCAATGAATTCGGACAATTTAACAGGGTCTACTATTTTATTTGCATAAATGCTTTCTACAAATACTTTATACTCCGAATAGGTGAGGTTATCCTTATTGACTATTCTACTACAAATATTTCTAATTTCTTTGTTTTCATAGCCCTTAATATTTTCAATACTGGCTTTTGCAGAATCTATTTCGTTATTCAGAATAAATTCCTCTGCAGCAAAAACAGCAGAATCTTGGTTTGCCCAACTTACCGGAATATAAAAAACGATAAAAAGAACAATGAGTAGGAATTTTTTTTTCATTATAAAATGTACTTAAACAATGCTTGATTAGCGTGGTGTATGACCGCAAAACTATTGAAAACAAATGCTTTATTAAAAAATAAACCCCGATGTGTGATAAAGGTGGGTTTTATTGGGCTAAAAAATGAAATCGAATAATTCAACTATTCTAACCTCAACTCTACTTCTGGGTCCCAAAATATTTCTTTGAAATTTACTATTTGATCATTCTTCACCTCAATACCCTCCATTTCTAGTAATTCCTGCATTCGGGTAGGGGAAGAAAAATGATTTTTTCCAGATAATATACCAAGACGATTAACTACCCTGTGTGCAGGAATATCACTTTCTGATTTAGTACATCCACTCATGGCCCATCCCACCATTCTGGCTGATCTAGCTGCACCCAAATACTTTCCGATCGCTCCATAATTAGTCGCTCTTCCTGCTGGAATTAAACGAGCTACTTGATACACACGATCAAAGAAATCTTTATTCTTTTCAGAGAGTTTAATCACCGTCATACCCTAAGAAACTCTAAATCTTAAATACTTAATGACATGCCCAATTTCCGAAAACTTATCTTCATAATAGGTACGGGTTTGTAAAATCTCTCTTAGTTTAGGATCTTCTACCTTATCCAAATCCGCGTAAATATCGTGCGATACGAACTCTAAGATATATCCGTGTTCTTCAATTTGTTCGAGGGTATAATTAAAGAAAAAATCATTATCGTGTTTCAAGTGAATCACCGCTCCTGGCTTCAAAAACTGTTTGTACCTATCCATAAATAGGGGAGCTGTTAATCGTTTTCTAGCCCTATTTTTTTGGGGTTGTGGGTCTGGAAAAGTAATCCACACTTCATCCACTTCATCTTTTTCAAAAAAAGAGGTAATAAAATCAATTCGTGTACGGATAAAACCCGCATTTGTTAATCCTTCCGATAATGCTATTTTGGCTCCTTTCCATAGCCTAGCTCCTTTAATATCAATTCCTAAATAATTAAAATCTTTGTTTTGACGAGCCAATGCTACCGTGTATTCACCACCGCCACAAGCTAATTCCAACACCAATGGTAAGTTGTTCTCAAAAAACTCCGTTCTCCATTTGCCTTGAATAGGATGAGGTTTAATAACCCCGCCATTATCGCTATCAATAACATCTTTCAATGAGGGTTCAAGCACATTTTTAAACACTGCTACCTCCGCAAATCGTTGCAGTTTATTTTTGTTTGACATACCAACTCTATTTGCCGCAAAAATAAGATTTTGAAGAGAAGCACTATTGTTAATTGCTGTATCTTGATTGTATTAACTTCGCCACAACGAACAAAGCGAATAATTGCAAAAAACAATTCTCATAGCACCATTAAATTGGGGACTTGGACATGCCACCAGATGTATTCCAATTATCAATGCATTGGTTGCAAAAGGGCATACCATAATCATTGCTTCGGATGGAGTAGCTTTAGAGTTATTAACCCAAGAATATCCCAATTTAATCACCGAAACACTTCCAAGTTACCATATTAGGTATCCTAAAAAAGGAAGTTTATTCATTAAACTAATTCAACAAGTTCCAGGAATACTTAGAACTATACAAAAGGAAAAGTCTGTTTTAGAAAATCTTATTGATAAACACAGAATTGATGTGGTTATTTCCGACAATAGGTATGGGATGTATAATGCAAACGTAAAATCTATTTACCTAAGCCATCAACTAAAAGTGGCTGCCCCATTTGCAGAGCATCTACTTGCTAGGTTACAAGCTAAATTCTTACGTCATTTTGATGAAATTTGGGTTCCTGATATTAAAGAAAAAATAAACCTTTCTGGTAAACTTGGTCACTATACTACGGGAGTAAAACCGGTAAAGTTTATCGGTACATTAAGCAGGTTTTCTAATAAACCTATTGAGGTAAAACCAAAGGGTATATTTCAACCTGCTTTTATATTAGCGGTCATTTCAGGTCCGGAACCGCAACGTACCATATTTGAAAAATTGGTCATTAAAGAGTTTTCAAAATTACCTATTCAATCGGTTGTGGTAGGAGGGAGTCCAAATGGTAAACCACCTAAATTTCCTTCCCAAATTACCTACTTTGACTTTTTACAAACAGCGCATTTAAAATGGTTGCTCACTCATGCTCAAACCATTATTTCAAGAGCTGGGTATTCCACCATTATGGATTTGGTTTATCTACAAAAAAAGGCCATTCTAATCCCCACTCCAGGTCAAACGGAACAAGAATATTTAGCCAAACATTTAGCCAAATCAGGATTGTTTTATTCCATGAGTCAAAACCATTTTGATATCCAAAAAGCGCTATCAGAATTAGAAAAAACAAGCACCAATCCGGAGTTTTTATCCCAATCATTCACCATGGATTTGAGTCATTTAATTAACACCATTTAACCTATAAAATACCAACATCTTACAGTGAAAAAAACAATATTTGCACACACGGCAAAGGGCCATTTTTATGTACTTTGCTAATGGGTTAAATTACCCAAAATCACCAACATATTTTATTGATTATTACCATATTATAAGGATGAAAAAAGTAATACTTTCTTTTATTTATTTACTATTTGCCACCACCGGATTAAACGCCAAATTAGCGAATGATTCTACCACAACGGATAGTTTAATTATTGAACCAGGCGATGAGGTAGTATATATGCTAGATCACATGGCTAGAATTCCGTATTTGGAAATGATAGCCCCCGACACTGCTCAAGATCAAATCAATGTGTATGGTTTTTCCGCTGATAGTGTTCCTGAATATGATTCTGCTCACTACGCCACTATTTTGGATTCTATGAATAAACTTACACCTTTTGACTTGGTGTATAATGACCGCACCGAAGCATTTATTCGGTTATATGCTAACAAACGCAGAAAGCAAACCGCTAAATTATTAGGCTTACAGCATTATTATTTTCCTATGATGGAAGAATTACTAGCCAAATATGAAATGCCTTTCGAATTAAAATATTTAGCTGTTATTGAATCCGGATTAAATCCAAAAGCCCGCTCCCATGCCGGAGCTGTAGGTTTATGGCAGTTTATGTATGCCACCGGAAAAATGTATAATTTGCACCAAAACTCTTATATGGATGAGCGTATGGATCCTATAAAATCTACCGAAGCGGCAT
Organism: uncultured Flavobacteriales bacterium; assembly: GCA_963974475.1. GTDB lineage: Bacteria > Bacteroidota > Bacteroidia > Flavobacteriales_G > Salibacteraceae > CAJXZP01. Next base: position 22,789 of record CAXBCR010000004.1, on the reverse strand, counting down.
TGAAATATTTAAAATATTTATACGGCATTTACCATAAATGGGATTTAGCCTTAGCTGCTTATAATTGTGGACCCGGAAATGTAAATAGAGCTATGAGAAGATCAGGTACTAGCAATGGTAATTATTGGGATTTATATCCTTATTTACCCCGTGAAACTAGGGGGTATGTTCCTGCCTTTATCGCTGTAAATTACGTTTTGAATAATGCTGCTGCTCATAACATTTATGCCGTAATGCCTCAAGCAACTTATTTTGAAATGGACACTGTTCATTTACAGAAACCATTAGGCTTTGATCAATTGGCTCAAAGCTTAGATATGCAAGTGGAGGATATTGCTTATTTTAATCCAACCTATAAATTAAACTACATTCCTGCTTATAGCAACAAAACAGCTATACTTTACCTACCCCATGAAAAGGCAGAATTGTTTGTTCAAAATGAGCAAGTGGTCTATGAGTTAGCTCAAAAGGAAAAACCAAATCAGGGTAAAAAAATAAAAAAATTTAGCGAAGATAGAGTAGTTTATACGGTTCGTTCGGGAGACTATTTAGGTAAAATAGCTAATAAATACCATGTAAGCGTTTCCAACCTGAAACGTTGGAATGGATTAAGAAATAACAACCTACGTATTGGTCAAAAATTAGTGATTTATCCAAAAGGAAGCTATAAGGCAGCAACTAATACGAACAGTAAAACCGTTAAAAAAGTGGACTTAACCAAGTCTGGAAATTATACCTTCTACCAAATCCAATCGGGAGATACGCTTTGGGAAATTGCCCAAGCTCATGGTACTAGCATTGAAAAATTAAAGTCCTGGAATAAGAGTTTGACGGATAAAAAATTAAAAGTTGGCACGAAAATTATAGTAGCAGAAGCGTAACAAAAATTCAAACAACATGCGAATATTACAACGAATTACTGTTCTCCTATCGGCTGGTTTGTTCCTATTATCATCTTGTGGTGATAAGGAAGAAAACCAAATGTTAATGTCTATTTCCGGAAATCCTGGAGAAGTTATTTTGGTTGCAACTCAAAATCAATGGGAAGGTCAAATTGGTGAAAAATTCCAATCTCATTTCCTAAAACCGGTATATGGAATGCCGCAAGACGAACCCCTTTTTAACGTAGTTCGCACCAATTATTCCGATTTTGAAAGGGTATTTAAAACCTTTAGAAATGTGATTATTTTAGAAATTGATACGAATAGATTTAGCAAAGGAGAAATTACCTACCACAAAAATGTATGGGCTAAGGGCCAGTTAGTTATTAAAATGATTGCGAGTTCAAGACAGGAAGTATTAGATCTATTGGATGAAAACGCGGATCAAATGATTCGAATTATTCAAACTAAAGAATTTAACAGATTATATTCGAAGTATAAAGCCCATCCAAATAATAAAATTCAAAAAAAATTAGTATTCAATTTAGGTGTGAAAATGGTAATTCCTAAAGAAGCAGTGATTGCTAATATAGATTCAGCACATGCGTGGATACGGATAGAAAGAGAAAAATTAAAAGGGGGTTATCAACATCAAATTAGTCAAGCTGTTTTAATCTATAAATATCGATATACCGCAAAACAACAATTTTTAGATGAAAACCTATTCGCTAAAAGAGATTCAGTTTTAAAAGCATATATCCCTGGTCCATCGGAAGGTAGTTTTATGACCACCGAGTATAGATACCAACCGCCAATCACAAAAGACATGGATTATCAAGGTCATTTTGCGAAAGAAATTCACGGTTTATGGCGAATGGAAAATGATTTTATGGGAGGTCCAATGGCTACTTATTTTATTTTAAATGAAGAAGAAGGAATGATTTATTGTGTTTCAGGATATGCGTATGCACCCCAATTTGATAAACGAGAATATTATCGAGAAATAGAAGCGATTGCCCGTTCGGTTTCATTTTTAAAAAAGTAACCAAAAGGATGATAGGTGACCAAATGCAATGTATTTGGATTTTACCTTTGCGTCCTAAAGCTAATCAATGAAACACTTTTCAATCGCATTTCTTATGGCAATTATCTCAATCACATCCATAGCCCAACAAAATGCCATGAAACATGGAATGGATACAAATTACACCTTGCCTATTGGAATTCCAGTACATACATTAGCTCCTCGAATTAATACCACAACGGTAAGCGGAAAAAAATTAGATACCGACAACCTATTAAAATCAGGGCCGGTGGTTGTGTTATTTTACCGAGGTGAATGGTGCCCGGTTTGTAATAAATATTTGAGTGAATTGAACGAATCTTTACCAGAAATAAACAAAACAGGGGCAACCGTACTTGTAATTTCTCCAGAACTAGTAGAAAATGCCAAAAAAACGAAAGAAGAGACAAAATCTGATTTCATTTTTATATCCGATACTTCCTTGCAAATTCTACGGGATTACGATGTGATTTTTGATGTTAATGAAAAATATCAGAATAAGATTAAAAAATTTTTACATACAGATATCGCACAAAATAACGGACAGGAAAAAGCAAAACTACCTGTACCTGCAACCTATATCATCAACAAGCAAGGGGTAATTATTTATAAGCAATTTGATTACGACTATAAAAATAGAGCTAGTGCGGAAGATATTTTAAAGGCACTACATAATTCCACTCTTTTAAAGAAAACCTTGTAGCTTTCAAGTTTAACTAAAACATTTTCATTTGACTTTTACGCAACGGATTTTCTAATTCAAGCAATTTCTTTTTGGCAGGTAGTCCGCCAGCATACCCCACCAAATCACCATTGCTACCAATGATTCGATGACACGGAACAATAATAGAAATAGCATTTGCACCATTGGCTGTAGCTACCGCTCTTATGGCCTTAACATCTCCTAAAATGGTGGATAATCCCATATAGGTATTTGTTTTTCCATACGGTACTTCTAGTAAACTTTTCCAAACTTTTTTTTGAAAATCAGTGCCTACTAGTAATAATGGGATTTCAAATGTTGTTCTGTCTCCCAAAAAATAACTATTCAACTGTTTTTCTGTTTCGGTTAGTACCGCAGAATTTCCTTCTTGATAATCAGTATCCAATCCTTTCTTAATCCGTGCATCAATTGCTTTTCGCATTTTACGATACCGCCAATCAGCCAGACACAACTGATTATTATACGAACCTAAAATCAATTCGCCTACAGGTGTTTTTATGTATTGGGTTAATATTTTCATTCTGGTAAAACCCATTTTACCCGACCTACTTCACCGGTAGTTAATCGCACTTTTATGCCATGCGGATGTTGCGATGATTTGGTTAAAATCCTTTCCACTTCTCCTTCCGTTAACATGCCTGTTCGTTGATCTTCTTTTTGTACTATCTCAACGAATCCACCTATCGAAATGTTTTTACGTATCGATCCAGTTAACTTTTCTTCCATTTTTCAAATGTAGCTAAAAATCAAGCATTCTAATTCAAATCTGTTTTACCTTTGAAATATAAATTTTTGATAATTATGAGTGAATTAAAACCAAAGGTAACCGGAATAGGAGGAATCTTTTTTAAAACAAAAGACGTTGAAAAAACAAATGCATGGTACGGAAAAAATCTAGGATTAGCTATTAGTCCTTATGGCTCATCGTTTGAATTCAGAAATGCGCATAGACCAGAAGAAATCAATTATTTAAGTTGGAGTCCTTTTAAAGAAGATACCGACTATATGGCACCATCTACCAAAGATTTTATGGTGAATTACCGTGTTCAAAATATAGAAGGATTAGTGAAACAATTCAAAGAAAATGGCGTGACCATAGTTGATGAAATTGCAACTTACGACTACGGTAAGTTTGTTCACATCATGGATCCAGATGGAAATAAAATTGAGCTTTGGGAACCCATAGATAGTGTATTTACCGAGATGGGTGGAGAAACTACTAAATAAGGTGTTTTCTTAGCAATACATAACCATCTACTTTACTCAAAATTTCGCTGATTAGGCATAGGTGCTTCAATACCTTCTTGTTTTAAGGTTTTATAAATTTCCAATGCTATAGCGCTATCTGTTTTTAAAGTGTCATTAAAGGTAGTCCAGTACAACAAAGCAAAACTGAGGTTTCCTAAATCGTCATATCCATAAAAATACGTTTTTGGTTCTGGGTCTTTATACACTACATCATAACTACTCGCAATAGCGTTAAAAAGTTCCATCACTTTTTCTGGATTTGCATTAGGTGCAGTTTTCATTACTATTTTACTACGTCTATCCCGATTAGCTAATGTCCAGTTTATCACTTTTTTAGAAATCAAATCACCATTCGGAATAATTGCTTCTGATCCAGAATAGGTTTTAATATTACTAGACCTAACCCCAATATTTGTAACCACACCCATTTCTTGGTCAATTTCAATAGTATCCCCCAAGTTAATAGGTCGCTCAAAAGCTAAAATAAGCCCCGCTATAAAGTTTAATACTACATTCTGTAAGCCGAACCCAATACCCACTCCAAGTGCTCCAAAAACGAATCCTAGTTCACTTAAATTCAAACCTGCTGAATTAAAAGCAAAATACATTCCTATCGTAATAATAATGATACGAAGTAGTAATGAAATTGCAGGTGCTACACCTCGTGGTAGTACTTCAATCATCCACTCATCTTGGAAAATTGTCGCCACGAATTTGGCTAATACTAAAGAAGATATGAAAAGGAATATAAAAAAGATAATGGTTCCTAATGAAATACGCATATCCCCTAAGTGCCAACCAATTTGCAAAATGTCATCTATCCATTCCAATATGTTGGTATAGACATCAAATCCATTAAGGGTAAAAAACAACCAAAGAATCATTCCTATAAAAACTAAAGCCGGTTGAAATCTTTGATGCGTAGCCTCTACCATTACAGATAAAGCGGTCATATTATTTTTTTCTCTAAGCTTAAAGAATAGTACTAAAATACTAATCATAACACGCACGGCTACAAACACTACTAATCCAAGCGCAATAGAAGAATGAACTCCTTTTATTAGCATTACCGATAGGTTTACCATACCGATTGAATTGAAAATAATAGTACTTGCTAATAAGAATAAATAGAGCGGTGCAATAAATCGAAATAAGAAATTGATTTTATCAAAACTAACTGGGTTAGTTAAAATTATTTTTCTTCCAAATACTGTTCCTCCAATGAGTAAAATAGATTCTATCAAAAGCATCCATCTTACTATATCTGAACGTGGTTCAAAATAGACTTGAATAATTTGAATAAAATAGGCTAATATCAAAATACCCATGAAAATACGTATTTTTTTTACGGTTATCACAGGTAACAAAATCCATGCAGCTAACAAAATAAGAAGCACATTTAATTCCGTAAAAATAGGAATCATGGCTTCATAAAAATATACGGTTATCATTATTCCAATCACCAAAGCTGATGCTACTGGATGCTTAAAAATTTGTTGGTTTTGATTTTCACTAAAATCTTCAGAAACAATATTTAGCGATTTATATCGCCTATTCATTTGAATGATAATGATAAATAGAAAAATTAATATCCCAATTTGAAACAAGACTGTTTTAATATTTTGAGATACGAATATTTTTAAGGCGTCTATATCTTTAGCTAACCCAATTTTAATTCCATAACTATTAGCTTGATGAGCTAGTTCGGTACTATCTATTTCATTTGAATCGGTATCACTTGTCCAAAAAGGGTCACTATCTAGTACAAAATACTCTTTTTGAATTTGACGCTCAATCCGATTTATTTCAGAGTTAACCTCATCAACTATTAACACTAATTCTGTTAATCTTTTTTGAATGGTAAAAACACTATCTAATCTAATATGTGCAATATCAATCATTGAATTAAGCGTTAAAATCATAGTATCCAAACTAGAAAATACCTCTTTTGATTCACTATTTTCTAATAATTTTTCTTTGGTTAAAATCCATTTTTTATATTCAATTACCAATTCATCATTCACATCGGTAATATCTGCAGTTCTGCTATTTAAAATAGATTGATACGATTTTAATTTTGATTTATATCCTTTCCAAGAAACCTCTCTTTCTTTTAAATCTCTTCGTGTTAAAAGCTCAATTTCTTCATATAAAGAATCTCTATTTGCACTAATTTCAAAATACGCTGTATCCAAAATAGAATCTACTTCTAAGGTAATTGAACTTGGTTTTAAAATCTCTTTTAAACTAGCTAATCGATGTTGTAAAGATTCGGTTTCTCCTGATATTTCTTCTAGCGAAATACTATTTATGGTAGTGTTACTATCTCCACTAATAGCGGTAGTTTCTTGCGCAATAAGAGCTGCAAAATTTAAAAAAATGATGGCCAAAAAAACGATACTAAATCGTAAAAACTTCATGTGAAGGTGAATTTTAAAATTACTGATTTTGAAAATACAATATACAGAAAATAGGCGTTTAACCTGAATTCTAAAGGATTTTATAAAGACTTGAATTAGATATATTAAATAACTAGATTTCGTTGAATTATTAACCAAACAAAAATATAGAACGCAAAAATGCCCAGCTTCCCAGCTAGGCATTTTTCAATCAATCAATATAAACCAAATCAAGCTACCCCTTTTACGGTAGTTTTTGAAAAGAAGTAACTTCCAACTGAAACACCCACTAATGTGAGCAGAAACATCAATAAATAGTAAAACCCTGTTCCAAAATCATTAAATATCCATGATTTCATAGGACCTACTAACGTTATCAGCCAAATTACGATCCCAATAATTTTATTTTTCTTCATTATTGCTATTTTTTTAGATTGGCGTCTAAAGTAATATTTCATTTACAAATAAAAGGCATCTAATTTGTTTTGTAACTGACAGTCATCACCACAATGTACTGACTATAGTCAGGGTGGTTTTACCTAAAAGTAGGAAACCTAAAAAAATATGGTTAGCTAAATATTCTTAAATAGGTTAATTTTATTATGGTAATAATAACGTAATAATTTGATTATAAACTATTCATCCGGGTTACCAAGTATCTTTTTCCCGCTTAGTTTTTGCGCAACCCCATTTTTATATTGAATGGTTAATCGCAACACGCCCGTTTCATCATAACGTTTCCAATCGCCTACTTTTAATCCCAACTGATATTTACCCTCCAACATTTTTTTTCCAGTAGGATAATAATATGTATGGCGATTATTAGGCTCATCTTCTAAGTACTCTCCCTTAAAAGCGGTTTTACCAGTACTTTTAAAAGTTCCTTCCCATATACCATGCATCATTCCTTCTACATATTCACCCGTTTCAATATAATCTCCGGTGTTTACCACCCATTTTCCTTCTTTTAACCCTTCCACATATTCTCCTTGCTCAATGATTTCTCCATCTTCTGCATATTCAATAAACTCTCCATCTTCCTTTCCGTTGATATAGTTCTCCTCTCTGCGAACGCTACTATTTTCGTAATACCATACCCAAAGTCCATTTGGTTTACCGCCTTTTCTATATTTTCCTTGTTGCTCTAATTTGCCATTTATATGAAAAAATTTCCAGGAACCTATACGAGCACCATCTTGATAATCACCTTCCGCTCTTAACACACCCTCTTTGTAGTATTCTTTCCAATGGCCTTGTTTTATTCCTTGACCATCCATAACTCCTTCTCCCAGTTTGATACCCAAATTGTAAACAATTGTAGCTATTACTACCCCAGCTGTGTCATACTCTTTCCACATGCCATGTGGTTTTGATCCTAAATATGTTTTTTCCCATTTCACACTAGCATCCGGGTAAAATTCTCTTACCAAATCTACGCTCATGAGTTCTTCCGCATTTTCAACTACCTGTCCATTCACATATTTGGTAGTAGAAAGCTGAACTCCTTTTTTATCGTATTCTCTAAAATAGCCGTTCTTTAACCCATTTTTATATCTACCTTCTAGTAACTTAGCTTTCTTATCTATAATATCTTCATAATAGGTAATCCATAAACCTGCTTTCTGATTTTTTGAATTGTAAGAATTTATGGCTTGCACACTTTTGAAAACGCCTTTCTCGTATGAAATAATTCCAATAATTCTCCCATCTCTGGCGTATTGATATCCTCTACCATTCAGCATTCCACCTTCATACGGTTTTTCATATTCCACCCGAGTTAAATCTGAAAAATAATGGTATGACATGCCTTGAATGGTGTCGTTGATGAGGTTTCTTTTTTCTAATAAAAAACCTTCTTCTGAATACAAATAGGTTTCCCCATTTTTACGTGAATGTTTATAATTCACCTTTTCTTTTAATAACCCATTCGGGTAATAAAAAATCCAGGTACTATCCAATTCATGGTCTTTTCGATTTCCTTCCGATTTCAAAACACCTGTTTCAAAATAATTCTTCCAATATCCTTCTGGTTTTCCATTTTCGAAATTTCCTTCCGAAGATTTTTCTCCATTTGGATAGTAAAAAACATTATATCCATTTGGGTCAATTTCCGACTGGGCGAAACTCAAATTTCCAATCAAAAGAAACGTTATGAACAGTACTATATATTTATACATCTTTTTTTTAAAAATTCTTAAAACAAACTACTATTACTACTATGCTGTTAGCATTGTGTATAGATTTTCTTACTAAAACTTTTTATAAATACTTATCCAAACTATTTACGTAGTTATGAACACGAATTTACGATTAAATGCGTTGGAAATGAGTAAAATTTAACGTTGTTAACAATATGTTTATTTTCTTATTTACAGGATAACTTTTCTAAATTTACTGTTCAATACATCCTTAATTATGGTTGAAAAGTAAGCGAAAGAAAATGTTTAATAAATTAGGTCAGATCATTTAAATATCGAATTGATATTTTTGAGCAGAAAACCTAATTAATTTTATCCAATCTTTACCCGCGTTATTAACACCTTACTAAGGTTTTATTAACCATTAAAATAATGCCTAAATTCACGTATAATTACCCCACAAAAATGCGTATATTTTTAGGTGGATTTTATTCATTTTGATAAAAGTTATTGGTGAGTTTTGAATGGTTTTATACACCAATATATTCTCAATATGTACGGAATGAAATTATACCCTATATATAAGGAGTAGACAGGTATGAATAAAAATGGGTGAATACGGATTAAAATTCTTCTAGCTCATCCGTATCTGCGCCAGGAAGCTCCAATGCTTTTACGGATTGTACAGCATTTCCGGCTATCCCTTTAATGGAACCATACATATCTATGGTATTGGTAATCACTTTTTCAATTTGTTTATCACGTTGTTTCCAAATACGTTGCATAGAACGTTTTTCGCTTTCTAAATCCGATTTCATTTGAGTAAAACCTTCTACAATAGCCTCTACTTGCATTCTAAAGGTATTTCCGGTTAGGAAGGAGTAAAGCATTTCCATTTTGTCGCCTTTATTTTCTTGCGAACTAATGGCGGTACTGAGTTGCACAATAGATTCACGTAAAACCGCGCACAATCCCTTAAATTCTTCATAATTACAAATCCATATACCCTCTTTTAACCCCATTCGGTCCATATCCGATGGCATTACTTCAGTTACTAAAACGCCAATATTAGCTCCTTTATCTCGGATGTCGGCCTTGAATTTTTCAATCCAACTAGGTTGAAAATCTTTGGTACGTTTACTTTCGTAATATATTACCCCGCAATTTTGAGAAGAACGGGTGTGCACAAATTGGAGGCAATCACCGCCACGGGCACCTTTTTTTATTTCTTCAATGGTGTCTAACGGAAACTGATTGGCTAACCATTCTTCCATAGCTAATTCTTGCACTTCACCCTGCATCTGCATGGAGCCTTGCTCTTGTTTGCGTTTCATGTCATTAGTCAAACTGATTTGATCATCCAGTTTTTTTTGCATTTCTTTAAAACGAAGTTCATTTCGTTCTTCTTCCGCTTTTCTTATTTTTTCTTTTTCAGTAGAAAGGGTTTCATTGAGTTTTTTCTGTGCCTCTGCTTCTGCGGCTTCTTTTAATTCGCTTTTTTCTCTTTTTAGTTTTTCTATTTCCGCTTTCGAACGATTCAATTCCTTGACTTGTTCGGATTTTTCGTTTAACTCTTTTTGTAAAGCTTCAAATTGTTCGGATTGCTCTTCTATTAACTTGGATTTAAGTTTTTCTTCGATTGCCTTTTTCTCAATTTTTACTTGAGTTTCCAGTCTATTTTGAAATAATTCATTTTCCTGTTTCTTTTTTTGCTCAAACGCCAATTTTTCTTTTGCTAATACTGCTTGAGCACTTTCGTTTTTCTTTTTTTCAATGGCTAAAGCGGCTTGATATTTATGCTTTATTTCCTCTTCTAGTTGGTGTGATAAAATATCTTGAACATCGATGGTTGAACCACAATTAGGGCATTTTATTTGAGTTTCATTTTTCATGTTATTTCATTTTTAACAGTCGTTTTGTCATTTTTTTAACTTATTAAAATGGTTTGTTTAATAGATTAAAAAGTCTTTTAAAATGGACTAAAACCCAACCATTGACTGTGTAATTTATATCGTTTGATTGGCACTTTTATATCTTTCAAATTTACGAAATGCGTTCGGATTAGTTACTCGTATATTCCATCTTATTTACCATTAAAACTAGGTTTATAGGAGGTTAATAATTCCGTATAAATTATTTGCAGGAATTGTGGTAGCGCTATATAAATCTGTATTTTTGGTCTTATGGGAAGTGATAAAAAAATGATTGCAATAGGTTGTGACCATGCGGGTTACGAATTGAAAGATGCGGTAAAAATCGTATTAGAAGCAAAAGGATACGAAGTAAAAGATTTTGGTACAAACGGTCCAGATTCTGTTGATTATCCTGATTATGTGCATCCATTGGCTACGGCTATTGAAAACGGAGAATTTCCGTTAGGCATTGTGATTTGTGGAAGTGGAAATGGTGTTAATATCACCGTAAACAAACACCAAGGTATTCGTTCTGCTTTATGTTGGAATCCAGAATTGGCTAAAATGGCTAGATTGCATAATGATGCTAATGTATTGGCTTTATCTGCTCGGTATGTGGATGCTGCAGTAAATATGCAATGTGTGGATGCTTTTTTATCCAATGAATTTGAAGGGGGAAGACATCAAAACCGTGTGAATAAAATTGCTTGTAAATAATTCGAATAAATGAGAAAATTTTTCCTAATTATCAGTGTTTTACTGATAAGCTTTTCGGTTTATTGTCAAACACCCACACCGCATGCTACCTTACAAAAGGTGTTTCCTAATACGGTATTTGGAGCTAAACTTACAGGTGATATAGAAGGGTTAACCATTAACATAGAAGGCACTGCATTTTCGAATGCGGTAGCAGAGTATGTGAAGGGAAAACTGGATATTAAAATCTCTATCATTGATTACGTGAATGCAAATGATATGGTAGATGCTATGGCGGTAGACTTAAATAAAGATTTAAATTATTCGGACGAAAATTCGTTTGCAAAAACCTTTTTATTGGATGGTAAAAAGGGGTATATAATGGGCGATAAAAGTGCTAAAACCACCACGTTAATATTGGCGTGGAATAACCGATTTGTACTCACCATAAATTTGACCGGTAAGGTTAGTGAATCGGATGTAAAAGCTATTTATAAAGATTTAGATTTAAGTATATTAGAGTAGGAAAAGAAATGCTTTTAAAGCAAAAAGCCAATGGTATAACAATATACCATTGGCTTTTTTTTTGTCTTTTAACTTCGTTTACAACGAAATATCAAATTGAACCAAGTCCACAAATTTTTGAACGCGATTATTAATTTCAGTTTCGGAAAGATTCTCGATACGAACCGAGCCAAATTTTTCTACACAGAATGAAGCCATAGCCGAACCGTAAATAATAGCTCTCTTCATATTCGCAAACGATACATCGCCAGTTTTAGCCAAATAACCTACAAAGCCACCTGCAAAAGTGTCGCCAGCTCCTGTAGGATCAAATACCTCTTCTAAAGGTAAAGCGGGTGCAAAAAACGTTTCATGTTCGTTAAATAATAAAGCACCGTGTTCCCCTTTTTTGATAATAAGGGTGCTAGGCCCCATTTTAAGGATTTTTTGAGCGGCTTTTACTAAAGAGTACTCTCCCGATAATTGACGCGCTTCCTCATCATTGATGGTTAACACATCAATTTCTGCAATTACTTTATCTAAATCATCTTTAGCGATATCCATCCAAAAATTCATGGTATCCAAAACAACCAATTTTGGACGTTTTGGCATTTGGTTGATTACGCTTAATTGAACATCGGGCGAAAGGTTTCCTAACATCAAGATATCCGCATTTTTAAAAGATGCTGGAACAACGGGTTTAAATGTTCCTAAAACATTTAATTCGGTAACCAAAGTATCACGAGAATTCATGTCGTTATGGTATTTCCCCGCCCAAAAGAAAGATTTTTCACCTTCCTTGATTTGAAGACCATCTGTATTCACGTTTTTTTGGTGAAATAGATTAATGTATTCCTGTGGGAAATCATCGCCAACAACCGATACAATACCGAGGTCGTTAGTGAAGTATGAAGAGGTGATACTTATATACGTACCCGCACCTCCCACTATTTTTTCGCTTTTCCCGAAAGGGGTCTCAATTTGGTCAAATGCAACAGAACCAACTACTAATAAACTCATAAAAAAAATGATTAAAATTATTTTCACAAATGTATTGCATATAATTGAAAAGAAACATAATATTGCACCCCGATTTGAGTGTCACACCTCAAATTATGAGCATTCCTCCATAGCTCAGTTGGTTAGAGCACCTGACTGTTAATCAGGGTGTCCCTGGTTCGAGTCCAGGTGGAGGAGCAAAAGAGAGTCAACGAAAGTTGACTCTTTTTTTTTACCCCTGTTTTTGATGAATTTGGATTTTTATTTTGGGTAAAATTGGGTGGAAATTTGGCTATTGAAATATGATTATCCAATATTCACATTAAACAAATATCCTACTAAAGCGGTTAGGCCCATTGCAATGGTTCCCCAAAAAGTAATTCTTAAAATTGCTTTACTAACACTTGAACCTCCAGTTTTAGCTGCTAATGCGCCTAAAAAGATTAAGAAAAATATAGCAAATCCATACAGAGAATACTCCATACTACGAAGAGGAAGAAATAAGGTGACTAAAAAAGGAAGTAATCCCCCAACCGTGAATGCTGCACCTGAAGCAAAAGCAGCTTGAATTGGTTTAGCTTGACTTATTTCATTTATTCCTAACTCATCTCTAATATGAGCTCCTAACACATCGTGTTCCGTTAATTCTTTTGCGACCGTTAAAGCAGTTTCTTTTTTCAGGCCCCTATCTTCATAAATTTTAGCCAAACGTTGAAGTTCAATTTCTGGCATTTCCTCTAATTCAATTCTTTCTCTTTCAATATCCGCTTTCTCCACATCTGTCTGTGAACTTACAGAAACATATTCTCCAGCTGCCATGGATAACGCTCCAGCCACCAATCCAGCTAGGGTTGCTAAAACAACGGGTTCTCTTAAATCACTTGCCGCTGCCACACCAATGGCAATACTGGCAGTGGATAAAATTCCATCATTTGCACCAAGAACTGCTGCCCTCAACCAATTACTTCTGTGTATGTAATGATTGTCTAAATAGTTATCTAGTTCCTCTGAATTTTCGTTCATTTATCCGCGTTTATTATTATACACCCACCATCTATTTTAATTCGGCTAGCGCTAAAGGTTTATTATGCTTAGGCACTTTGCCAAACTGCAATGCAAACAAACTTAACACATGTGTTTTAATTCGGATTCGAAATTAGGGAATTTTCGAAGGCATAGAAACGAATAAAATTAATGGTATTTTTTTAATCTCATTCTTATACATAGCTATAATACACGCTACCGCGTTACCATTGTGGTTGGGCAACGAGTATCATTATTGGGTGTATTTAATTTTTTATTTCAATCATTTTCAAATCTTTGTGGTATGCCTGAATTCTAGCGTAAGCGGTTCCGTCTACTAATAAGATAACTATTAGCATAGCAATTGTGGTAATGCTAATTGCTCTCCAAATGGGTGTATTAATGAATAATATAAGTAAAGAGGCTACGATAATTAGAATAGGAATTACCTTAAATACAACCGTGTATTCCTTTAACGTACTCTCTGTCCGTTCCATTTCAGACTGATAAAAGGCTGACGCATCCGCAGTAAACGCTTTTTCAAATTGGTTAATTCTTGATTTGTTGGTGTAAAATAAACCAAGACCTATAGTCATCAGTAATAAGCCCGCTACTAAAGTAGGGATGATATAAGCCTTTGCTAAATCCGTTTTTGCCAACTGCCAAAATCCAATGCTTCCGATTAAAAATAATATGGCAAAAAGGATAAAGAATCGTGTGGAGAAAACTTCCGCTTTCGCCCATTCTGTAGCTAATTTTAATAGATCCATAGTTTAATTAATGTGTTTAATATTCGTTTTCATTGGTCTCATTGATTTCGCATCAATAGTTCTGTACAGATACAATAAAGCTTATGCTCAATTCAATTTAAATTTCACTCTGTACTCGGTTGGACTCATACCCTCTTTCTTTTTGAACAATCTTGAAAAATAGGGTGGATATTCGAACCCTAATTCATAAGCCACTTCTGAAACACTCTTATTGGGTTGTAATAATATATTTTTTGCTTCACCTATTAAATGCAATTGTAAATGTTCGGTAGTGGACTTACCCGTTTCTTTTTTAAGTGTATCACTTAAGTAACGTTGAGAAACAGACATCTTATCTGCGATTTGTTCTATACTTGGAATACCATTTTCTTGCAATTGTCCAGACTCAAAATATTCGGTTAAATGCTGATTGAATTGCGTTAATAAATCGTTAGATATTTCTTTTCGATGTAAAAACTGTCTTTCATAAAAGCGATTGGCATACTTTAAAAAGGTGTCTAATTGAGAAATAATAATTTCTTTACTAAACTCATCTTGATTGTTTTGATACTCTAATTCGATATTTTCTACTATCAATTCTAATTGCTTTTCTTCTTTTGGTGAAAGATGCAAGGCTTCATTGGTTGAGTATGAAAAGAAACCGTATTTTTTTATTTGATGAGCTAATTCGGTTCCTTTTAAAAAATCTTCGTGAAAGTTTATTGAAAATCCTTTTTGTTCAAAAACTACGCTGCTATCCCATTGCAAAACTTGTCTTGGTGAAATGAAAATTAAAGCTCCATTAGTGAAATCATATTTTGTTCGTCCGTAGTTTAAATTTCCTTGTACAAATTTTTTAAAACTAATGGTATAACAATCATTGGTTATGGGTGGTGAACTTTCTCTTGGACAAGGTAGATTTCCATCGCCTTTTGAATTGAACACGCTCAACATAGGATGCTCAGGTCGAGGCAGCCCTATATAATCTAAAAACGATGACAATGATTTAAAATGTTGCATACTACAAACTTAGATATTCCATTTTACACCTGTTTCTTTTTCTGAAGTTTCCCACAGTTTTTTAGCTATAGCTTTATCCTTAGCGTGTGGCTCCAATTTGTGCTCTCCTACTGGACCTGTCCAATTACTTCTTCCGGTTGGTCCGTAAAAACCTCTCTGGTCAAGTTGTAACTCGGTGGCACACATCAATTGCGGATAGGCCCCTTTTTCGGCCGATTGTGTTAACGGAGATAATTTCATGAGGTTAAAGATAAATTTCATCATAAAACTACCACTTGTATTTATTAAATTGGTTCGTGAAGACCCAGGATGACAGGCATAAGCTTTAACAGTTGTTTTACCTGCTTCTTTTAGTCTGTCCTGTAGTTCATACATCGACATTATCTGCGCAAGTTTACTTTGACTGTAAGCATTATTAGGCGTGTAATCTTTATCCCAATTCAAATCATCAAATTTTATGGTTTTAATTCCCATATCATATCCAAGACTTCCTACTGTTACAATTCGACCTTTAGATTTTTCAATCAATGGAAACAATAAAGCTTGAAGTGTCCAATTTCCATAGTAATTCGTTCCCATTTGACTTTCCCAACCGTCTACTGTTAGCGTTTGTTGAGGTACTTGAGCAATTGCCGCATTACAGATGAGTGCATCAATTTGAGGAACTGTTTTTAAGACTTCTTCCGCTGCTTTTTTTACCGAAGCTTGTACAGCCAAATCCATTGTTATAGCTAAAACCGCTATGTGGTTTCCAAGTTCTTGCTTTAAAGTTTTAATGGTGTCTTCTGCTTTTCTTGGGTTTCTATTAAGCATGACCACCTTAGCACCTTTGGACAGCAATATTTTTGTAGCTTCAAAACCGGTTCCGCTAGTAGTACCTGTAATGACGAATGTTTTACCATTCAATTTTCCAATTCTGTCTGGTGTCCAACCTTTTTTGCCAAATTGATTTGATTCCATTGTGTTTATTTTTTAATATTAAAATTACAGGACAAAGGTCAGAAGGAAGTAAGCTTAACTCGTTATACGCATTTTCGAAAGTCGTATACTTTTTGGTTGGGGTATAAGGTACTTTACGTTATGCTTAATAATTACAGGTGATTTTTATTTTAGGGTGTTAAAAATGTTTTCTTTGGAATTAGGGTTGTTAATATAATTTTCCATCAGATAGTTCATTTGCTTTTCTGGTATACCTACCTTGGAAAGGGATTGAATAAAAAATTCGTAGTCGGTCATTTGGTTTTTAGTATTAACAAGCGTTTTTATCCATTCATACATTTTTACTTCCCCAATTTCATTTTCTATTGCTAATAGCAACAAAGGGGTGTACCGGTATCGGTAAGTTTCGTTTATTTGATTTGCATTTACAATTTGATTTAAGGGTTTGGGTTTGAACTCTTGCAATTCGTTCATGTAATTAGTGACTATAATGTTATACGTTTCAATACCTAGAATTTCCTTTGCCGCTTTTATGGATAAGTAATCCGTTACTCCTTCTAAAAAGAGCCATTTCAATTTACTGTTTGGAACAAACATGGTTCCAATATAATAATGAGCTAATTCGTGGGCAATGAATGTAATATTTGATTTTTGCTTGAATTGAAAAGTTTCATTATCGAAGTAATTATCTAATTTATATTTATCTATTCCAATTACAGCTACCGTTGGATAGGTAACAAACATCCATTCATTTTTTTTAGAAACAGGAGTGGAACTTAAATAAACAACAGGAGGTCCGTAAGGGGTTTTTAAAATACGTTCATAAAAATTGATGATGGCATTTGTTGTATTTGTGAGGGTATTTAATTTGTTGATATTTAGATTTGAATTGAGAATAAATATGTTGTTTATTTCTTTGAATTCATAATTGCCAACAAATATCAAAAGAGGAACGGCCTGCTCTGATTGAAAGCGTGCAATAGTTGTTTTTTTAGGTTCATCACCATTTAAATAAAGTGTTTGGCAATCGGTGCATTCCACTTCAATATTGAAAGAATATTTATCAATAACTAAATCATTTTGTATATCGTAAAGAATCGGGTACCAAGCACTTTGCTCAGATGCTCTCAGAGTTTTTGCGTTGAAGGCAATGTTTCCTTTCCAGTCTTCCCAATCATAAGCTCTTGTAGTATCTGAGATGACAGGGAATTTTCCTGTGTATTTTACTTTAAATGCGGTGGGTAAATACCTACTTTTATTATCATTTGAAGGAAAATAGTACTGTAAAGCTTCTGATGAAATATCACTATTGTATGTAGTGTTGTAGGAAAAGTTGAATTGGTCATTTTGATCTCTGAAATACTCAATGTTTAATCCTGAGTTTAACCAAATAGTGTAGTTGTTGGTATTAGGTAAATTCTTTAAGGTTATGTCTGCGTCAATTGTTCCTAGTTTTACTGACACCATTATTTTGCCTTCTAGGTGTGGAATTTGACAAAAAACGCTACTGCTTGTAATAAATAGTAATAGTACTAATCTTGAAATTTTTTTTGTCATTTTATGTTGATTTTAAAATGCATAGAAATCTTCTTGTTATGATCAGAGGCATGTTTAAAAACCTAATATAGCAAATTTTTACAGAATAGAAAATACGTAAGGATTTCGTGAATAGGTGAGTATCCATCTAATTTTTCCTGATAGCTATCGGGACCAAAAATAAACCTTAGCCTACTATGAGAGAAGGGAGTTACCCAATCCCAATTTTAAGCATTAAATATAGGTAGTGTGTTTGTTGCCCAACTTACCACTTTAATTTGAATAAAAGAAGAGTAACCCCTTAAAGATGAGAGAGTGTCTGATGCATTTATCGGCCATAGCCTACAATTTGAAGAAATACATGAAATTCATCACCCAAAAAGCGAAGGAAAATGTAAAGAAAGCGGAGCTTATTATTTTTTGGTTTAAAACCGTCTATTTCGCTTCAATAAAGCCCATTTAAGAGTTCTAATTTTAGCTAAACTAATGCGGTGATAATTAATCAAAGTGGCTTAAAACGTCTCTTTTTACCTTCGGTTTTAGGTTGAATTGGGGTTGCGCAACGATTACTTTTGTTGTAAACCGTTATATTTATGGCATTAAATAAATTGCAATAAGAAGTTCATTTTCATTTCGCCATTTAATCCATCCAGTTTTACTACAGTTTTTAGCAGAAAAACATTCTTCTACAATATCATTTTCGTATAAACATGAATACCTAATATTAATCCAATCGCCACTAATTGTATTAGCACAATAGGAGTTCATATTCCCCGTAGAATCAATTGTAGATGCATTAGATTTCGGATTGTCTTTTATACTTAATGTTAAAGGATGTTTTGCGTTAATTCCAATTGAATTCAAAATGTATTTTTCCCAAGTCCAAAATGAACCATTATCAATCTTGGATACGTACTTGATGTCAGATTCATTAACGATAACCTTATAAGTTTTTTCGGTCGAGTCAAGGCAAACAAGATGCATTATTCCATAATCGGGTTTATGAAACTTAGCGCAAAAATTAACTATATGACCATCTTCAAAGGTGTTAACATCGGAGAAAAGGTCAGTCAAATTACTGTCGTTATATATTTTAAATTCCGCTAAAGGCTCAAAAACCCCAAATCCAAGAGAAAATGTTTGGTTTTCGTATGAACAGCTTTTTTGAGTCGGTGTAGGTTATGTAGTTGCTTCAAAAGAAGAAGGTTTTGTTGACGCAACTTCAATCTGGCTAGTTAGCGTATCAATTGAGCTACCTTTTAGATTGCAAGAAGTCAAAATGATTATAGAAATATACAGAAGGTTTTTGATGACTTTCATAAGAGTTTTAATGGTTTACAACGTTACGCTATGTTTAGTGCGTTTTCGAACAGCGCAGTGTTCGGAAGTGCACGACCAAGGTAACGTTTATTTTTTATTCGTCTTGTTTGTTTTCAAAGGTACTCATGAGCTCCTCCGAAAAAAATCGGGGTCGGTTGTTTTTACTTTCTGAGTCGGACGGTAATCCCGATAGCTATCGGGACCAAAATTAAACCTAACCGTGCTACGAGAGAAGGGCTGTCTTAACCCACTTTTTAAAGCATTAAATATAGAGCGTCTAAGTTTGTAATATCATAAAAGCAATGTTAAATCAGAAAGAACAAAAGAGCAGAACAAGAATAATATAGAGCTAGTGTAAACAGAACACGTCAACATACGTTAGTCCCTGCTCTTTTCAACCCCTAAATACGATCAGTTGTCAAGGCCAAAGCCTGTTTTTAGATAGATGTATCCGGTTCACTGTTCTTTCCAAAAAAGTAAAGGTATGGAAGTTATTGGAATAGACATTTCAAAAGACACCTTTGATGTATGGAATTCATCAACAGGTCACACTCAATTTGTTAATGACAAGAATGGGTTTAAATCGTTTTTAAAAACCCTTAACCAAGATGATCACTGTGTGATGGAAGCCACGGGTTGTTATCATGTACAGTTAGCCTCATTCATTTATGAGTCTGATATTAAAATCAGTGTGGTAAATGGATTGATTATCAAGCGGTTTATTCAGATGAAAATGAAGAGAACTAAGACGGATAAGAGCGATGCCAAGATGATTTGCATGTTTGGACAAGAGCAACAACCTGTTGGCTGGGAACCCGAACCTGCATTTATAGAAGAAAGTAAGCTTGAGTTAACGTTGATATCGTTGTATATCAAGCAATCTACTCAGTTAAAAAACAAATTACATAACCTTTACAGTGGAGGGATAACCAATGGGGTTATGATAAGTTCGTTAAAATTACAATTAAAGCGGACCATAAAAGAGATAGAGAAATTAGAGAAAAGTGTGGAGCAGATATTTAAAGCAGAAGCACCCCAAGAATTAAGCAATAGCATGAGTATACCAGGGATAGGAAAAAAGACAGCATTACTGATTTTAGTGAATACCAATATGTTTAGAGATTTTTACGCTCCTAGGCAGGTGGTTGCCTATGTAGGTTTAGCCCCTGTAGACCGCAAGAGCGGGTCTAGTTTACGAGGAAGGAGCTATATCAGTAAGATGGGAAATCCTATGCTTAGAAACCATTTGTTTATGTGCAGCTTTACAGCCAGTAAACACTGGCCTACAATGTAAGGCGCTATATGAAAGAATAACGGCAAAAGGAACGTGTAAAAAATCAGCGTTGGTTGCCGTTTGTGGTAAGCCATTAAAACAAGCGTATGGAATCAATAAAAGTGGAATCCCGTATGATGCCTTTCATGTATCACGAAAAGCAGCATAAGGCTTGAAAACGGGAGCTTTGAGGTTGCTATTTATTGAAAATTTTGAGCCATCCACAGCTCAAAAAATTTTTAATAAATAAAGTGATTTCGACTTGTTTTTTAGCTCAGTACTATGTTGTGCTTAGTGCTTTTTCAATATTTCGATTAATTTCTTGTTTACATAGATGTTTTCGCGACCAATTTTTTCGGACGTAATTATCCCGAGTTTTTCTAAGCTATTTAAATATCTTGATGCGGCTTTTCTTTCCACATTTAGTTTTTGAACCACATATTCGATTTTTGAGTAAGGCTGTTCGAATAGTAATTCAATAAGTTCTTTTCGGTATATTTTCGGTTCTTTAAGCTGTACAAATTCTATTGTTTCCGAAAGTAGATTGTTAATTGAATTAATTTTACGAATCGTTCTGTTTGATGTTATTTCAATTGCCTTCAGTATGTATAGGATGTATTCCTCCCATTCGTTTGATTTGTTTACTTTATTAAGTAATCTATAATAGTAAGGTTTATTTTCGTTTATGTATGAACTTAAATATAAGATTGGAATGTCCAAAAGGTCGTTAATTATTAGGTATAATATATTCAGAATTCTTCCGGCTCGTCCATTTCCATCATAGAATGGATGAATGCTTTCGAATTGATAGTGGAGGATTGCCATGTTTATTAGGGGAGGAAAATCTTCTTGCTTTAAATTAAAATGGTTTAAAAAATTACCTAATAAATCAAGTATTTGCTCTTTTTCTTGAGGAGGTGTATAAACTACTTCTCCAGTTGTATCATTTTTTAAAACGGTACCAGCCATACTCCTAATTCCAGCGTTATTTTCGATTATGGTTTTTTGCAAAAATTCAATATCCTTTAATCTTAAAAAGCCTTGTTTTTTTAATAAGTCATGACCTAAGAAAATTGCTTTACGATAGTTTATGACTTCTTTTACTTGAGAGCCTTGTTTTGTTTTTGTTGCTAACGCCTTATATAATTCATCCTGTGTGGTAATAATATTTTCAATTTCAGAACTATCCTTTGCCTCTTGAAGAACTACTGCATTTATAAGCATTTCTTGATTAGGCATAGTTTGAGCAATTCCCTTTAGTTCTCCTAAAGATTGTGATGATTTGCTCAATTGTCTGAGGATTTCTAAAGTTTCTACTTTTTCTCTTTTCGGAGGTAGATAATCAAGACTCTTTATATGGTGCATTTTGTCTCATGTAATTAATATACGTACCAAAAATACGAAAAAAAGTACATGTTTCATGTTTAAGGGCTTTTTTGTCGCATTAAGCACAACGGTTAGTGTATGATTTCGTAAGGGATTGCGGGCTTCAAACCTATCAAGTTACCACCCAAAATTGATACGGGAGATAAAGCTCGAAAACCTCTGAAACCCTTATGAATTATACACGGTGTTGAACGAACCCTCCTTTCAGTCGTGAGCTTAATAAGTGCAAGATAAAAAAAGAGAAGATACCTTTATGGCTTAATTAAAAATCTTTTAGATATGTTTAAAAAAAAGGAAGACCATTGTAGAGCGAGCGAAAGATAGCGTTCCAGATTTTGGGATCTTGTGTGGTAAGCTAGATCGCAGTTTTGCCATTAATGGCAAAGCAAAAAGTACTTTAACCAATTACCAAAGATGTTTATCGCATTTGGCATTGCATTACATGTGTAGCCCTGAGCAGTTGTGTAAAGAACAAATAGATGATTATCTATATTACTGCTCTAACCTTCACAAAACCCCATCAGAGAGTTTCTTTAAGCACACTGTTTTCGGACTTCGGGCTGCGTATAAAGTCATGGGGATGGAAGATATGCGGATTAAACGTCAAAATTCTCTTCATCCGCACTTGCATTGCATTGTGCCCAGCGGAGGCGTTACCAAGTCGGGGAACTGGAAAAATACAAAAAGCAAAAACGGCAAAAACAACCCGAAGTTTTTGTTTCCAGTTAAATCAATGAGCGTTGTTTTTAGAGCCAAGTTTGTGACAGAACTCCGTAAAGAGTTGCCTGATATACCGCAATCGCTCTATGATGCGCTATTCAAAAAGAAATGGGTGGTGTTTGCTAAAAACGCCTTTAAAACCAACAAAAGTGTAATAGAATACTTGGGAAGGTACACTCACAAAATAGCGATTAGCAATTACCGAATACGGCACATCAACAAAGAGAAAAGAACGGTCACGTTCTCACTCAAAGACTA
>CAXBCR010000003.1:0-231875 GCA_963974475.1 uncultured Flavobacteriales bacterium | reverse complement strand
ATAACGATACCATTTTAAATGCAGCAGGTTGTGATTCGGTAATTACGTTAGATTTAACCATCGACCAAAATGATGCTTCGGTTACTGTAATTGGTGATTCCATTATGGCAAATAATTCAAATGCCGATTCATATCAATGGCTACGTTGCGATTCCACTGGTGGATATACCGTTATTGCAGGTGCAACAAATCAAGGTTTCGCCCCAAGTTTAACCGCTAATTATGCGGTGATTGTTACTCAAGGAGCTTGTGTTGACACTTCTGTTTGCTCCAATATAATTGTTATTGGAATTGATAAAATAACTGAAAATTCCGTTCATTTGAAAATCTATCCTAATCCTGCCAAAGGGCAGTTTGTAGTGGAGATTGATGAAAGCGCCATTGGTACGCCAATAAGAATTATTGATTTTTCAGGTAAACTGATTAGAGAAGAAGTGATTCAAAACACTAAATCTTACTATTCAGAAAAACTGGCAGTTGGAGTATACTTCATTCATGTAGGTAATGAATATCAAAAATTAATAATTACGCAATAAACTAGTTAACAGGTAATGAAAAGAGAGCGATTATATAAATTGCTCTCTTTTTTTTATTCAGCCAACTCTTTTTTTTAAATTGCAACCGCTCGAATAAAAGTCTCACTCAATTCATTTAGAAAGTATTATCTTTATTTAATGTACCTTCAACATCAATACAAACAACGATTCATTTATCTGTTATTGGGGGTTTTCTTTCTTTTAACTAGTTCTTTGGGTGCTCAAGATTTACAACAATATGATGCTGACCTACACAGAATAGACTCCATTGTATCAACAGGCTACGCTTTTGACGCCCTAGAGTTGACCAATAAAATTTACCATGAATACCGATTAACAGATACTACATCCAATAAATTTAAAAAACTCTGTACCAATTACCTATTTGTTTTGGAGAATTTGAATTTGAATGAAAAGGCAATTGAACTCAGTAATGAGATAATTAGTTTTGAACTTGGACAGGAGGTTAATGCTAAGGTTTTTCTTACCTTATCTCTAATACAAGAAAAATCAGCCAACAAAGAACTGGCTAAGGAGTATTTAAACCTATCCAAACCGCTAGTTTTTGGGTCTTCAAATGATAGTTTAAAAGCAGTTTGATTTATTCGTTCTTCCTCCTATAATCGGGTGTTAGGAGATGCTGATTCTGCCCGGTTCTATGCTAAAGAAGCGTATCAACTATCTAAGAAAATTGGTAATAAATCAACCATTGCAACATCCGCTTTTTTACATGCACATTTTGTTCAAAATGACAGTTTAGAGCTTGAATTGAAGCAAGAGTCGTTACGTATGTTTTTAGCAATTAAAGATTTTCGATTAGGGACTTCCATGTGTTTGACCTTATATCGCCACTTTATGAGCATGCAAAATAAAGAGAAAGCTTTGGTTTATTTGAAGAAAGCTCAAGAAATAGCAAGAAAAACATCCTTTATAGATAGTAAAATGGAACTATATTATTCTTTGAAAGAGAAATATGCGGAAGAAGGCAATTTTGCGCAAGCATACAACTATGCAGATAGTTTATCCATGATTATGCAACTTGTTTATGATCGTTCAGATCGAATAAAGATGCTCTCGACTGATTTTAAATTTAAAACCGTTCGTTTACAAAATGAGCTGAGTAAAGCAGAACAAGTGGTTGCAGCCGAAGAAAAACAAAAAGAAAATTTAATCTCCATTATTATTATTACTGTTTTTGTTTTGATGCTCATACTTTTAATCGCATTTGACCAGCGTAAGAAGAAATTAATAGCCACCCAAAATCAAAAAATCATAAAGCAACAAAATGTAGACTTGGCCAAAGCCAATGAAGAAAACAAACTCTTGATGCATGAGATGAATCACCGCTTAAAAAACAACCTATCTACTTTAAGCGCGATATTGGAAATTCAGGCAAATCAAGAATCCGACCCTAAAATAAGCGAAGCGCTTCAAAAAAGCTTAGAGCGAGTTGATTTACTATCCAGTTTACACAAACGAATTTTAAGCCTAGAACCTCAAAAGGTTTATGCATCCGATGAAATTTTATTAGAGGTAATAAAAGGCCAATTATTTTTATTCAATACGCTAGAGGATAATGTAACTATTGAATTAGATCCAATACAACTAAGATCCAAAGCCCTCAGTGCCTTATCCATAATTTTAAACGAACTGCTAACCAATGCACTAAAATATGGAGGAGATAGCAAATCACCCAGAATTAGCATTTCCCTAAAAAAGAAGGAAGATAAAATATGGCTTTCCATTACAAATAATGGCCCTGAAATGCCAAAAGATTACCGCATTTCTAATCAAAATTCTTCCGGTTTATACATAACCCATTTATTGGTGAAGCAATTGGGCGGTGAGCTTCGTTGGGAAAGTGCTAATAATTCTACTACTTTTTACTTTTCTTATTAAACAAATTTATGAAAATTCGAATTTTACTTGTGGATGATGAAGCTCTTGTAGCAGAAAGAACTAGAATATTAATTGACTCCCTTGATAATTATATAGTCGAAAGTGTGGCCTACAATTACAAATCTGCTTGTAAACTCATTGAAGAAGGATGTTTTGACTTAGCAATTATTGACATTAACCTAGAAGAGGAAAAAAGTGGAATGGACTTAGCCCAATTACTTGGACAAAACCATAAACCATTTATCTATTTAACCTCATTTGCCGATCAAGATACCTTGGCCACCGCATTAGAATTTAACCCCATTGGCTATAGTGTAAAACCCATAAACAAAAATAGCTTGTTTGCAGATTTAGAAATGGCTCGTTTACAGCACATAAAAAAAAATATAGTTATTATAAAAGAAGGAAAACGAGAAATAAAACTCAATGCTTTATGCATCTATTACATTAAATCTTCAGGAAATTATTGCGAAGTTCAATCCAATAAAGGAACCACCTTAATTCGAAGTAAACTGCTAGACTGGCATCAAATACATCCGGATTTTCAGCAAATTCATCGGTCCTACGTAGTTAATAATAAGATGATTATTTCTAAATCAAGCAAGGGGTTAATACTTAAAAATGGCGAACTAATTCCATGGTCTTCAACATATTCAAACCATAAAACTCCTCCCAATCATACTTCCGAATAATCCAAAAAATACAACTTTAGCATTACCCTAAGAATGTGAATTACACATTCTCACCACCAAAACAATAAATACGCTAAAACATTAATAACCGTCTGATTCTACCTAAGCGCTAAACTTCTTACTTTAACTCGTATTCACCAATTGGTTACCCCACCAACTTTTCTTACTTTTGCAGCCTTGTAAATTGCAAGCAAAACGAGGTTTAAAACAACTATCAAATGATTAAATTTTTTGCCACTTCAACAGATAAAATTTATGCTGTTGGACTCTCCAAAAATCTGACTACAGAAGACTTCCCTAAATTAGAATGGCTTTTTGGCGGTGCCAAATTGGTAGATTCTGATTCCGTTAAAGGGTTCCATATTGGACCTCGTAAAGAAATGATCACCCCTTGGAGTACCAATGCGGTTGAGATTTCTCAAAATATGGGAATTGTAGGTATTGAGCGTATTGAAGAGTTTTTTGCAGTTGCAGATGACAAAGCAGCACACGATTCTATGTTGCAGGCCATGTATGCTAACTTAGACCAAGAAATTTACACCATTGAGTTAGCACCAGAAAAAGTAATTTACATTGACGACCTAGCCGCTTACAATCAAAGCGAAGGTTTGGCGCTAAGTGCAGAGGAGATTGAATATTTAGATTCTGTGGCTGTTTCTTTAGACCGAAAATTAACCGATAGTGAAGTATTTGGATTTTCGCAAGTAAATTCAGAGCACTGTCGTCATAAAATATTTAACGGACAGTTTATTATTGATGGCGTGGAAATGCCGAATTCACTGTTCCAATTAATCAAGAAAACATCGAAAGACAATCCGAATAAAATTGTTTCTGCATATAAAGATAACGTGGCTTTTGTAAAGGGACCTAGAGTGGAACAATTTGCTCCTGCGCATCCTGAAAAAGCTTCTGAATTTGAAACCAAAGAGTTTGATTCGGTAATTTCCTTAAAAGCAGAAACGCATAATTTCCCAACTACAGTGGAGCCTTTTAACGGTGCTGCGACTGGAAGTGGTGGTGAAATTCGTGATAGAATGGCTGGTGGAAAAGGTTCTATGCCTTTAGCCGGAACTGCGGTTTACATGACGGCTTATTCTCGTTTAGACGATGGTAATCGTGAGTGGGAAGAAAAAATGGCTGCGCGTGATTGGTTGTACCAAACCCCAATGGACATTTTAATCAAGGCTTCTAACGGAGCTTCTGATTTCGGAAATAAATTTGGCCAGCCGTTAATCAACGGGTCCGTATTAACCTTTGAACACGAAGAAGCAGGTAAGAAATACGGTTTTGATAAAGTAATTATGCAAGCCGGTGGAATTGGCTACGGAAAGCTAGGCGATGCTTTAAAAGACACTCCTAAAACGGGCGATAAAATCGTAGTTATGGGTGGAGATAATTACCGTATTGGAATGGGCGGTGGCGCTGTTTCTTCGGTTGCTACTGGTGAGTTTTCTAGCGGAATTGAGTTGAATGCTATTCAACGTTCTAACCCAGAAATGCAAAAAAGAGCGTATAATGTGGTTCGTGCTTTAAGCGAGCAAGACATTAACCCAATTGTATCTATTCACGACCACGGTGCTGGTGGACACTTAAACTGTCTGTCTGAATTAGTGGAAGAAGTAGGTGGTGTAATTGATGTAAATAAATTACCCGTTGGCGATCCGACCTTATCTGATAAAGAAATTATTGGTAACGAATCGCAAGAACGTATGGGATTGGTAATTGACCAAAAACATATTGATCATCTAACCAAAATTGCAGAACGTGAACGCGCACCAATTTACGTGGTAGGTGAAACTACAGGTGATCACCGTTTTGTATTTGAAAATAAAAAAACGGGTGTAAACCCAATGGATTGGGACTTAACACACATGTTTGGTTCATCTCCACAAACCATATTGACCGACAAAGCAGCGACTTCAAACTTTGAGGGTGTTACGTATGATGCTGCTAATGTTCAAGAGTATTTGAATAACGTTTTACAATTGGAAGCGGTGGCTTGTAAAGATTGGTTAACCAACAAAGTAGACCGTTGTGTAACCGGGCGAGTAGCCAAGCAACAAACCGCAGGTCCTATTCAACTTCCGTTGAATAATGTGGGTGTGATGGCAATGGATTACCGTGGCGAAAAAGGAATTGCAACTGCTTTAGGGCACGCACCAGTTTCGGCATTGATTGATCCAACTGCGGGTTCTCAAGCCAGTATTGCTGAGGCTTTGACCAATATTATTTGGGCGCCTATTGAAGATGGAATTAAAGGCATCTCTTTAAGTGCCAACTGGATGTGGCCTGCAAAACAAGAGGGTGAAAATTCTCGTATGTATGAGGCGGTTCAAGGAATTAGCGATTTTGCTTGTGAGTTAGGATTGAATATTCCAACAGGAAAGGATTCGCTTTCTATGACTCAGAAATATAAAAACGATGTGGTTTACGCTCCCGGAACGGTAATTATATCAGCCGTAGGCGAAGTAAGTAATTTACGTAAAGTTGTTGAGCCTGTATTGAAACCAAATTTTGAATCATCGTTAGTTTACGTTGATTTCTCGGAAGACGATTTCAAATTGGGTGGAAGTAGTTTCGCGCAGACTTTGAATAAAGTGGGGAATTCAGCTCCACACATTAAATCAGCTACCAAATTTGCGGCTACATTTGATGCGGTACAGCATTTAATTACGGATGACAAAATCTTAGCGGGTCACGATATTTCTGCCGGTGGTATGTTGACCGCGATGTTAGAAATGGCATTTGCAGAAACCGATTTAGGATTAAACATTGATTTATCTAATATTGCTGGAGCGGATGACGTTCAATTGTTCTTCTCCGAAAAAGCAGGTATTTTACTACAAGTAGCCAATGATGATTTAGCAGATGTAACCGATGCCATGAAAGCCGTTAACGCGGTGCATCATGTAATTGGAACCGTAATTGGCGACAGAATGATGTCTGTTAAAACGGCTTCTAAATCGTATATGTTTGATATAGATAGCTTACGCGATACGTGGTATAAAACGTCTTACTTATTAGACCAAAAACAATCGGGTAAAGTATTAGCTACCAAACGTTTTAAGAACTACAAAAAACAAGCAATCTCTTACAAATTCCCAACAGGATTTAAAGGGGACTTTGCCGCGTTAGGATTAAATCCTGACCGCAAAGAAAACTCAGGTATCAAAGCAGCCATTATTCGTGAAAAAGGTGTGAATGGCGACCGTGAAATGGCGTACGCAATGTACTTAGCCGGTTTTGATGTGAAAGACGTTCACATGACCGATTTAATCTCCGGAGCCGAAGATTTAAGTGATGTAAACTTCATTGCTTATGTGGGTGGATTCTCTAATTCAGATGTGCTAGGTTCAGCCAAAGGTTGGGCAGGTGCATTCTTGTATAACGAGAAAGCAAAGGCAGCTTTAGATGGATTCTACGCACGTAAAGACACCATGAGTTTAGGTATCTGTAATGGATGTCAGTTAATGGGCGAGCTCGGCTTATTATATCCAGAACACAACGAACATCCTACTTTGTTACACAACGAATCAGGTAAGTTTGAATCAGGATTTGTGAATGTAACCATACCAGAAAATAACTCGGTAATGTTAGGGACATTATCAGGAACAAAATTAGGAATTTGGGTAGCACACGGTGAAGGTAAATTCAACCTTCCAGAAGCGGAAAGCGCATACAATATTGTAGGTAAATACAGCAACGAAGAATATCCAGGAAATCCAAACGGTTCAGATTATAACGCTGCAGGTATTGCCAGTGCTGATGGTCGTCATTTAGCCATGATGCCTCACTTTGAACGTTCCGTGTTCCCTTGGAATTGGGGTTATTATCCAGAAGAAAATAAAAACGATGTGGTTTCTCCTTGGATCCATGCATTTATGAATGCTAGGAAATGGGTTGAAGAGAATAGTTAGATATTTAATAGTGATACGATGACTCAGAGTCATCGTATCACTATTTGAACTATTATAACGACTTCAACCTAACACCCATAAAAAATGTTCGAGGCATTCCGGGGCCATAAATGAAATTACTATCTCTATTTTTTCCAGTATCGAAATCATTTTGATAGGCGTTAAAAATGTTTTTTATCCCTCCAAAAACTTCTAATCCCGTATGCATACTTTTCAAGTTAAAGGTATAGCCAGATTTGAACCCTATTTCTGTAAATGATGGCGAATCAAAATAGGTATCTTCACTTAATTCTGGCGCTCCAGCAAAGTGAACCAACTCCATGGTACCTGTATAAACTAAATTAATTGTAGTGCTAAACTTTTTGTTTGGCGTAATAGAAAGGGTTCCGTAACCATACACATTTGGAGTGCGAAGAAAGGTGCTTTTTGCTTCTAAGTTTACGGCATTCTCAACCGGTTGGTCATATCTGCTAGATTGAATGGTTATTCCGGTTTCTAATTGTAATTTTCTAGTGTAGTTAGCTCTTAGTTCAAGAGTAATTCCTTGCACGGTAGCGCCATCACCATTTCGTTTTTCGAAACGTTCACCGTGTGCATCAGTACCTAAGGGTTGCAAGTAAAAGGCATCTTTTAGGTAAGTGTAAAATCCTTCCAAAGTAAAACCAACTACATATTTCTTTTTGGAAAAATCGGAATTAACCGACCCACTAAAACTTTGAGAACGTTCCTCTTTTAGGTTGTCTGATAAGGTTACTCTAGATACTCCTCCTCCGGCAAATGCAATGTGTAAATCGGTATCAAAAGCTTGTGGCGCACGAAATCCAGTCCCCCAAGTTAAACGAAATTGGGTCGCTTTTTTGAGTTTATAAAGCAAGGATACCCGTGGACTAACAATTACATAATCCACTAAATTGTGCTTATCTGCGCGAATTCCAGTAAGCAAATTTAATGATGAGGTGATATCCATATCACTCTGTGCAAAAGCACCAAAATTTTGAGTGAGTTGATCCACTTTATATTGATATGAGTCTATTTCATCGTAAACGTCATCACTTACATACTCACCTCCAAAAGTGAGTACATTTCCTAACCCGTGAAAACTTCTAACCTTTTGATTAAACTGTGCCCCGCCTTGCAAGGTAGTGTTGGTAGAATAACCATACGGTGCATTAATTAAATGGTTCGCAATGCCATGGCTGTCATCCGGAAAAATACCGGTGTAATGATTCCTTTCGGTGTTTTGGGCAGCTAAATAGGCAATTATAGATGTGCTGTCATGGTTAAGGTTGATTTGATAATCTAAACTCCCAATCCAAACTCTATGGGTTCTTTCCTCCGATTGTTGGGTAAGGTAAGCTGGTTTTTGAACCATTTCACCCCCATACCGAAACTCATTTAAATTGCTAATGCTAAGTTCAAGTTTCTGATTATTGGTTGGCTGAAAGAATAAGTTGGTGCCAAAAGAGCTGTTTTCAAGTTCTGGTAATTCTGAGTAATTGTCTCCGTTATGATCGTAATATTCTCGACTTCGGTTATTCACAAAAAGCGAAATACCCGCAGTTTTATTCTCATTTAAGAACGTGCCATTTCCACCTAAAATGTTGTCTAATGCACCTCCATTAATATTTTGGTGTGTGTAACCGATATCAAAACCGTTCTTTTGAGGAATTTTGGTTATCACATTCACCGTACCTCCAATGGCACTTGATCCATAAAGCGCAGATCCTCCACCCCGAACAATTTCAATGCGTTCAATCATATTTGCCGGAATTTGCTCTAAACCATATAAACCGGTAAGCGGACTAAAAATTGGCCTCCCATTAATTAGAATTTGAGAATACCCACCAGCTAAGCCATTCATTCGTAATTGAGTATAGTTACACGTCTGACAGTCGGTTTCTACTCGTAAACCAGGCTGAAATTTGAGCCCTTCCGATAAGTTACACGCCTGAACTCCTTCCAATGTTTTACTATCCATAATATTTACAATTACCGCAGACTCCGTTTGGCGTTTAAAGGTCTTGGTACCGGTAACAACGATTTGATCTAGTAGGATTTGAGATTCCTTTAAATCAAAATTGAATGCCGTTATTTCTGTGTTGGAATGGATGTTAACAGTTTTGAAAACAGTTTCAAAACCCATTATGGTAGCCTCAATTTTATGGGTTCCGTACGGGATGTCTTTTATTACAAACCTCCCGTTTACATCAGTCATCGCACCAATTTGTAGTTGTTTTATTTGGACAGTAACAAATTCTAGAGCTATATCATTAGAGGTGACTATACCGGAAATAGACCCAGTTTGCCCCATAGTAACATTGGATAGAATTAGAATAAAGACCAAAATAATGGCCAATTTAATTGATTGCATTCAAAATTTTTAGATGATGCAAATATCAATATTTAGACTGGTCTAACAATGCGGTTTAGCCACTAATTAGTTACCGGTCTTTAGCCCCATTCTAAGCACTTTTCCACTTATTTAACGTCAATAAATCAACCTATCACCATGAAGAGTAATACAGAAACAGGTCTTTTAAGGAATGATAAAACAACATAAAATCACAACAGGAATAAGGAAGCCTACCGATGCATTTTATTTATTAAATGGGCTCTGAAATCAACGTCACATCCGCCATATTAAAAGCAATATGCCCTTTTATTTTCTTAGCTCTTGGATTCGCATCTTCGTAGCTCCAAGCAAAATAATTATCGGTTGGAATCTCCGGCATCCAATAAGAAGCCACTCCCTTTATCGGGCATGTTGATGTTCTGTCTTCTGGATTTAATTTTATTTTCACATCTTCTTTAGGAATATAAAAAACAGGATCATAAACCCCTTTCCCAACCTCTTTGACCATGATGGCCTTGGTGGTTTTTGCAAGTACCTCATCGCCTCTTTTTAGGGTAAGAACTCTATCGTAAGGGTCGTAAACTGCGTAATGTCTTTTTTCTGTATTGTCCATCGGTTCTGAATTTGAAAACAAAGGTAGACTTATTGACAGCTACAAATCTGTCTTTAAAATTACAAATAGCGGCATAAAAAAAGAGGGCTCCTACTAGAAACCCTCTTCATTATTAATATGGTTTTTCTTTAATGTCCTCCTATTTTGTATTTTAATCTATTAGTAATGTAATACATCACTGGTACAATTATCAAAGTCAAGAATGTAGCGAATGTTAATCCGAAAATAATTGTCCATGACATTGGACCCCAGAAACCAACATTATCACCACCTACATACATGTGTGCGTCTAACTCCGTAAAGAATCTAAAGATATCAATATTTAATCCTACCGCTAACGGCATAAGACCTAAAACGGTTGTAATAGCGGTTAGCAATACCGGACGAAGTCTTGTTTTACCACCTTCTTCAATGGCTCTAACCACCTCGTTAAACGGTAACTTCTCATCCTCTGATAGGTTATGTTCTTCGCGTTTACGTTCCAAAATAATATTGGTGTAATCAATTAATACAATGGCGTTATTTACCACAATACCTGCGAGCGAAATAATACCAATCATAGTCATCATAACCACAAAGTCCATTTGGAAAATCACTAATCCTAGCAACACCCCAATCAAACTAAACAGCACAGATGTTCCAATAATAACCGGAGTAGACAATGCGTTGAATTGAAGAACAATAATGAAAATAATTAATGCTAATGCTATTCCTAAAGCCTTACTCAAAAAAGCCATTTCTTTTGCTTGTTGTTCTTGTTCACCTGTGAATTTTATAGTGTTTTCACTTGGTAAATCGTAGGCTTGTAAAGTAGCCTCAATTTCTTTCACTACGTTATTAGCATTATACCCCTCTAATACGTTAGAAGAAATGGTGATAATACGATCCAAATCTTTACGCTTCACCGCACTAAAAGTAGAAGTTTTACTAAACTTAACCAATGCAGAAATAGGCACTTGAACAGTTTTACCTGTGTTCATGTTTTTGAAAGTAACACGTTGATTAATTAGTGCGTCCGGATTGTCTCTATAAATTTGAGAGGCTCTAATATTTATAGGATAATCATCCTCACCCGATTTATAGGTAGACACTTCTTTCCCAAATAATGAAGTTCGTAATGCACTACCTATCTGAGCAGTAGAAATACCTAATCTTCGCGCTTTATCACGGTCAATAATAATTGGCATTTCAGGTTTACCTTGATCCACATCGAGCTTTAGCTCTTCAATACCACCGATGTTCGAATTATTAATAAACGTTCTTATTTTATCGGTTTCATTTATTAATTGTGTGTAATCTTCTCCAGATACCTCAATATTAATAGGCGATCCAGCAGGTGGTCCATTCGCATCTTTACCCACTACAATTTTAACTCCCGGAATTCCTTTCACCAAGTCACGCATATCGGATAATACATCGTTTGTATTTATACCATGACGTTCGGTATATTTCACAAACGAAATGGTAATACGTGACCGATTTGGGGTGCTTCCAGCTGTAAATCCTTGTGCTGGATCAGATGTTCCTTTACCTACTTGCGCTATAACTGAATTGATTAAAAAGTTCTCCATTTCCCCCGTTTCAGGATTTGGCTCTTCATATACCTTAATGGCATCCAACACCATTTTCTCCACCTCTTTAGTCACCTCATTAGTTTCTTCGATGGCGGTACCAATTGGTTTTTCAATAAAAATATTGAGGTACTTTGGCTCATTATTAGGGAAGAAAATCACTTTCGGCATAAAAGCCCCTAGGAGTCCCATTGAAACAATTAATAAAACGAATGTACCCACTAAGAATTTATAAGGGTTTCTTCCTCGCAATGCAAACTGAATAAACTTATCGTACAGCACTTCTAATTTATCCATAGCTGTGTCTTTAAACCAAACACTTGCAGGATAAATCAAATACGCATTCACTAATAAAAACGTTCCCGTGATACCAATAAAGTTGGCAGATACAATTTGTCCAGTAAACAAGAATAATAAAGCAATTCCCATTAAAATAAGACTAGGAATAGCCACCTTTTTCTTGGAGGTAGTAGGTGCCAAAAACATCATCTTACCTAAGAAATATATTAACACCACGGATACCATAATATATGAAACCATAAGTAACAAATCCGCCAATTCTTTCATTGGGCCCACTTGATAACGAATGTTTCCGTCCGTTAGTCCAGGAAATAATCCCATGAAAAATGCCAATCCCAATAGACCAAACATAACGATCATTACCCGCGATGAAATACTGAAATCATCTTCCTCAATTTTCATAAACATGGTAGTTAATACTGGATTAATAACCAATGCAACAAAAAGTGATGAGGATAAAACAATAATCAAGGTGATTGGTAGGAATTTCATAAACTCACCCATCATTCCTGGCCAAAAAGCCAACGGAATAAATGCTCCTAAGGTAGTTGCAGTGGATGCAATAATTGGCCAAGCCACTTCACTTGCACCCTCAAGTGCAGCTTTTGCAGGGGGCATACCATCATCCATTAAACGATAAATATTTTCCACTACCACAATTCCATTATCTACCAACATACCCAATGCGAGTACTAAAGAAAATAGCACCATTACATTAAGTGTAACACCTAATGAGCTCAATACTAAGAACGAAAGGAACATAGATAACGGAATAGCAACCCCTACAAATAAGGCGTTACGTAGTCCAAGGAAAAATAACAACACAGCAATTACTAAAATCATCCCCAATAAGATGGAGTTTTCAAGCTCGCTTAATTGGTCTCTAGTTTGATCCGTTTGATCATTAGTAATAGAAATACTTAATCCTTCTGGAAGATAGTTCTTTTGTGCTTCTTCAATTACAACCGCAATCGCTTCAGAGGCTTCAATAAGGTTTTCTCCCCCTCTTTTTTTCACATCTAAACTTACTACCGACTCAGAGTATTCACGTGCGTAGGATTCCTTTTCTTTTTCACCGAAACTTACCGTTGCAATGTCTCTCAGGTAAACAATGTTTCCTTTTTCCCATCCAACAATAATGTTTTCAATGTCACGCCAGTTATTAAACTCACCAACTACCCTTATCGAACGATTAAACCCATCAATAAGCACATTACCACCAGAAATGGTCATGTTTTCAAAGTTGATTGCGTCTTCTACATTTTTGAAGTTTATTTTGGTAGCTTCCATTTTAAGAAGGTCCAATTCTACTTTTACCTCCTTGTCATTAATACCCCGAATATCTACCTCATTAATTTGAGGAATGTCCTCAATCTTATCTTCCAAATACTCTGCATATTCATTCAACATTTCTAATGAAAACTCACCAGAAAGATTAATGTTTAGAATCGGCATAATTTCCGAAAAATTCATTCCAAACACATTTGGATCTGCTGGTAAATCGGATGGAAAATCAGGGTTAGACATGGCAATATCCACTTTGTCTTTCACCTTACGCAACGCCTCTTCTGGAGTTACACTAAAATCAAACTTAACTTCAATAGTTGATACCCCTTGCAAAGAAGTCGAGGTCATTACATCAATACCCGAAACCGATTTGATTTCCTTTTCGATTGGACGTGTAATTAGTTTTTCAATATCCAAAGGAGAGTTACCTGGGTATATGGTACTCACATATACTTGAGGAATTACCACCTCAGGAAAAGCTTCTTTAGGCATTGAAACATATGCTCCTAACCCCGCCATAAAAATGATGAAGGTCAGCACCAAAACAGTCGTTCTGTTTTGTATAGCCATCTTGGTGATTCCAAACGGTTTCACGTCCGATTTCTTTTCTAATTGATTGCTCATAAATGCTTTATTAACGAGATTTATTATTTAGTAATGCCAATTAATTGGCCATTACTAACATTCCTAGAACCCTTATCAATCACTAAATCTCCCAAGTTTAATCCGCTCAAAACTTCTGTTTGTCCTTCATAGGTCATTCCCACAGTAATTTCTCTAATTTCAGATTTCACCGCACCATCAATTTCATGAGCTAAGAACAAAAAACTGTTTCCTTCAGCGTCTTCTTGAATTAATCGAGCGGGAATTACTAGCGCATTTTCTTTTCCATAATCTTGAATTTCAAGCATTCCCAACAAGTTTGGATAAAAAAGATTGTCGCTATTTTCAATGTTAACACGCACAGAAAAAGTACGGTTTGCTGGATTAATAAACTTTCCAGTTTCATCAATTTTAGTATCTAATTCCACATCGATAGATGGAAAATGCAATTTTACTGGGCTTCCTTTAGCAATTACTTTGATATAATTTTCTGGAATATCTGCCTTTAAATACACCTGATCTAAATTCACAATACGCATGGTTGGCACTTGTGGACTAACCAATTGGCCTGTTTTAATGAAAATGGCATCAATTGTACCATTGAAAGGAGCAGAAACAAACGTTTTACTTAATTGTGTTTTTAGCGTAGCCAATTTACTATCTAATGACTCCAAAGTGTTTTTTGCACGTAAATAATCTAACTCCGACCCAATTTGTTTTGCCCATAATGCGGATTGCTTATCATAAACATCTTTGGCTAGCGAGCGTTGGGTTTTCACCTCTTGAATTCCGCTTTCTAAAATTTCAGAATCAATTTTAAATAGTACTTGACCCTTTTTTACGGTCTGTCCTTCTTCCACCTTAACGTTCACAACATCGCCAGAAGAAGTCGCATAAATAGTCGTGTTTTTATCAGCATTGATACCTCCATATACTTTAAAGTAATGCTCAAAAGTTTCGTTGGTTGCTTTCTGTACCGTTACCTTCACCAAACGGGAAGTCGTATCTAGTTTAGAAATCATCATTTCTAAGTTAGCTAACTCCGAACCTAAATTTTGATAAACTGTTTTAATGCTATCTCTTTCGGTAGTTAACTCGGTAAGATAATCGCCTTTAGGCTCTGTAGAACAAGACCCTAATGCAAGTGCCGCGATAATGTATAAATATTTATTCATTTTTATTGTTTTTATGATTGATTAGGATTAGTAATTACTTAATATTCTGTCCATTGCTGAACGTGCGTTTATCATTTCCATGATGGATTGAATATACGCTCCTTGAATTTGAAAAAATTGAATTTGAGCATTCGCTAAATTTAATGAAGAGGACATTCCTTCCTTATATTTTTGGGTCTCTTTGTCCACAATTCGCTGTACCAAATCCAAGTTATCTTTCGAATTTTTATATTGATCAATAGTGAACAAGTATTGCGATTTACTAGTCAAAAATTCAACCAAAAGTCCTTCCTCAGCTTGCTTTGAATCTACTTCCGCTTTTTTCCAATTTAATTCCGCTTGTTGCTTCACAAACATTTTCTGTCCACTACTAAAAATTGGGATATTAAGTTGTAAACCCCATAGTGTGGTTGGAAACCAATATTCACTTTTAAACGATAAATCCGAATTTTGATATCCAGTTTGATATTGATAAAAAGCACCTAGTGTAGGTAAGAAATCGGCTTTGGTATTTTTATAATTCAACAATTGCAATTCTTGATTATTCAAAGCAATTTTATAGTCGATGTGCATATTTACATCAAATACTTGATTCACAATGTTTGAATCATTCCCATACGCTACAATAACAGGTAAATTATCGGTCAACGTGATTGCCTTGGAAATTTCCAATCCCATTTGAAATTTCAAAAAGTTTTGCGAAATAGTTTGTAACCGTTCTGCTCGATTTAACTGAATTTCCGCGCTTTGCACCAAAATAGTTAACTGATCAACATCTTGCTCCTGAGCAAACCCACTTTCGAATAAAGCTTTCGTTTCTTTCAAGGTTTCCTCCAGATATTTCTTATTTCCTTTAATAGTCTCAAAGTTCTCTACCGCTATAATTACGTTTCCGTAGGCTTTGGTCACGTCATCCTTTATTTCTCTTTCAGATTTAATCACCGCCTTCTCACTCATTTCACGGTAAGATTTAGCCGCTTGTAAACCTACAATATACGAACCGTTGAAAATTAATTGGCTTACTGAAACACCTGCACTCACATTATAATCTGTACCAAATTGAGCCGGAATTTTATCCCCTCCATTTGGGTTAGGAATTAAAAAAGTAGGAATATCAATGTAGTTTTTAAAATCTGCAGTACCATTTATTTGAGGAAGACCAATAGCGGTAACTTCCTTCATTTTTTTAACTGCAATTTCCTGGTCCATTACAGATTTTTGTGTGCTATAACTATGCTCTACGGCATAATCTCGGGCTTGTTGCAGCGTAAAGCTGAACTCCTCTGCTTGACCAAAACTAGTCGCCCAAATTCCCATAAGAAACAGGATTGCTAGCATCTTTTTTTGAATTGATTGATTCATTAATTTTAATTTAAATATTGATTAATAAGTTTGATTCCTCTTTCATTAGCTATTCCCCGGATGTGATAATTGAATATCTCCGAATAATAATCTGCAATTGACAACCCCTCTTGAATTTTGGTTGTACTGTTAAAAATATTTTGCACCACCGACACGTATAAGGGGCCGATTACATCAATATTCATTTCTTTACGATAAATACCCTCACGAATCCCTTTACTCAAATTGTTTTTGGTTAAATCCAAAATGGATTTATCCTCAAATTCGCGAATTAAGGCCCAAGCCTCAGGATGGTATTTTTGTAAATCAAAAAAGATAGATGGGTGAATTAATTTCATTTTGGAACCTGCGATTCTACTGAAATTAATTAGTTCTTCCACTGCATTGTCTGAATCAGAACACGCCTGATTCATTTCGCACTCATTCGCGGTTATGTGAAGTTGGATACATTTTTTCACCAAATCATTTTTGTCACTTACAAAAGTATAGAGCGTCTTTTTGGATATCCCCAATTTACTGGCCATATCACTCATTGTCATACCTTTTATGCCGTGAGTCAAGAAAATTTCGGATGCATGTATAATATATTCCGTCTCTTTTTCATTCATGGCGGCAAATGTAACACGCTTTTATGAATTGGAAACGTTTTTCATGTAAATTGTTTCCAATGAGGATTAAAAAAAACAAATCAAGAATTCACCACATATTTTACTGACAAATAGCTATTTACGAATTCAAAAAAATAAACGATTCATTCACATTCCTTCAGACGGCTATCGCTTCAAAGGTTAAATCATACTTTATTTGCAATTTAGAGGCTAATAATTTGGGCTAAGGAGGCCAGTTTTCCAATGGTTTCATTTCTAACATAAGGCAAAAATTAGACAAAAAAAAGACCTGCTCGTTTGAGCAGGTCTTTTCAATATTATATTATGGGAATTACTTCACCACAAATTTAACAACAGATCTTTCACCGTTTTCACTTGAAATTTCCATGAAGTAAACTCCATTTTCTAAGTTAGACAATGCAATGTTTCCATTGTAATTTCCACCCACGTTGATTGGGTTTGAATAAATTGTTTGACCAATCATGTTAGTAACAGATACATTATATACACCAGCATCAACACCTTCTAAACTTAATTGGAAAGTACCGTTGTTTGGATTTGGATATAAAGAAATTGAACCGTTAATTTCATTTTCGATAATTCCAGTAATAATATCTACAGAAGCAGTTGCAGTACAAGCGCTATCATCAGTTACAGTTACAGTATATGTTCCTGGAGCTGCATTTGTTAAATCTGCACCAGTAGCACCATTACTCCATAAGTAAGCGTAAGGCATTGTTCCTTTAGCTGCAACAGCAACACCAGTATTATTAGCAGTTTGACTAGCAGTAACCTCTAAATCACATACAAATAAATAATCAGTTACATTTAAACGTACTGCAGGTACTGAAGTAGTAAATGACCATCCTGTTCCTGTAGAAGGATTAGTAACTGCCATTCCACCCGTAGCATCAAAATCAGATACTCTGAAATAAACTGCATCAGAATATGTTTTATAAGTAACATAATACGTTCCTGGAGTTAAAACAACTTGAGGAATTGAATAAGATACTAAATCACCTACTGTATTAGAATCTAAAACGATAAATTCTCTACTTGTAACAGGAGTTGATAAATCAGTACTTGCATCGTAGATATAAACACTAATTACTTCACCTGGAGTTGAAGCTGCTCCAACTGCAACAGAAATAGAAGTAGCTTTAGCTGACTCATATACGTCAAAAGCAACACCAATTTCGTAAGTACTTCCAGAACCATACCAGAAGTTTCCAGTTGCACCGAAATCTCTTGAATAAGTAGTATCAGTTACATCAACAGTTACTGTATCCAAAGCGTTATCAAAATCAATATCTTCAGTAGAATCTGAAGATACAGAGAAAGCCCAAGAATAAGTACCAACACCTTGATCTAAAACTGTAGTAGTAGCAATGATTAAAGAATCAGAAGCACCTGAAGCCAAGTTCACCATGTTAGAAGTTAACATACTAGATCCTGTTGGAGTAGTCATGTTATTTGTTACATGAGTGTTTGGTTGAATAGCACCACCGTTATTAGTCACTGTAGCGCTAAATTGGATAGTGTCATAAGAAGCTAAAAAGTTAGGTACACGAGAATAATATCTTGGAGCACCAGTATCTTGTAAAGTTCTGTATGAAGCAGCACCGATAGATAAATCGTTATCTGCTAAATCAGATAATACAACATCATCCACCATAGCGAAATAATAACCACTTCCATTTGCATTTGAAGCTGTTTCACCATCAAAGAAAAAAGCAATTTTCACGTTTGATTGGTTTTCAATGTAAGGTACACGTTCGTTAATCACAGCATCAATATCACTAGCAGCGTTCACTGCCCAGTTAACGTCCATAATAACAACTGAATCACCCCAAGTAGTACCACCATCAATTGATAATAATACGAAACACTCTCCTTGAAATCTTCTGAAATAAGTTGAGAAGTTAATGGTAATGTTAGATGAACCTACAGTACTGAAAGCAGGAGAAATTAACCAACTTTTGTGTGGAGTAACAGCATCACCGTTACCTGCACCTGTACCTTTAGTATCAAGGTAATCTGAATCAAAAATAAAGAAACCGTTAGCAGAAGTAGCAGAAGTTAATGGTGCACCACCAGCAACACCTGCAGTACCAGCCCATTGGCCACGAGATCCTGTACCTACTCCAGGAGTAGTAGAAGGTCCTCTATATTCCCAAACTGCATCTGGATCAGCAGAACCACTTACTGTACCATTTGTAGTCCATGCGCCATTAGAACCGTCACCGGCTAAACCTGCTCCAAATGTTTCACTGAAATGAATAGTACCTAAAGCAGCCGTTCCTCTTGATGCTGAACGGGTTGAATATGTTGCAACCGGTGCTACAGATAATTCAGTAGTTCCGTTAGATTGCATCACTTTTTGTGGAGCTGGAGCGTTATTAGACACTTGCCCGAAAGCAAGAGCTGTAACAGCAACACCCACCATTGATAGTAATGTTTTTTTCATAATTTGTTGTTTTTTTAATTTAAGCCTCAAATATAACCTTATAAACCATACCACGAAAGCCCTAAACAAAAATTATTAACCCAATACTTGAAATGAGAAAAAACTAATTAATGAAAAAGCCCTTTCAATTTACATTGAAAGGGCTTTTTCATTTTTATAAAAATCGTAAATTTTATTTTACTATAAATTTCACAGTTTCAATTTTTCCTTCGCTACCCGAAATAGTCAATACATATAATCCTGATTTAAAATTAGATAGATTAATTTGTTCGTCCATTCTACCCGACAAATACATCGTATTTCGGATTAGGGTTTGACCCACTAAGTTAGAAACAACAATAGAATAGTTACCTGCATTTTTTACCGCGCCCATTACATGAAAGTTCCCGTTGTTTGGGTTAGGATATATGGAAAAGGACTCGGATGTAGCTAATTCATTCACAGAAACTGTACCCGCAACCAAGGCAGAATCTATTCCCTCACAGCCAAAAACATCCGTAACGGTAACATAATACATCCCTCTAGTAACTAAATCACTAATGTTTTGGGTATTGGCAGCAAACGAATCTGGACCAGACCATTGATAATTATACGGTTGAGCGCCACTTCCACTTACCGAAATATCAATAGCTCCTAAGGTGCTTGAATCACTTACTGTTGTAGTAATATCAATATTTACACCTGTACATGCGCTATCATTTTTAGTATACATTCTTATAAAGGGAGTGAAATTAGTGGTATATCCCCACGGATCGGTAGAATCCGAAACGTTTCTTCTTATCAAACTTGTATACGGAGCCGTGGCTACATTAATCGTACTATTAGTTCCTACAGAGCTCCTATTATTATATATCTTAAATCCGGCATAATACAATCCTGCAGAAAGTTTTTGAGCTGGCATGGGTAAGGTTATCCATCCGTTCATATCGGAGGTTTGAACAATATACCCATCATTATAGGTTACAGGTTTAGTTAAATCTAATGCAGAATATACAAAGAACGAAATTGAATCACCTACTGCTACTCCTCTACCTGAAGAAAAGTTGAAAGGGAAGTAAGCAGAAACGGCCACTACGGTATCTTCAGCAAAAATCTCATATCTCAACAACATTTCCCATGACGTACTAGCATCAAACCAATTTTCATTGGTCACCAAATCATTATCTCTTCGATATTGCGAACCGGCTACTTCCAATTTCCGATTAATGGTATTATTACGAGGAACCTCATCGGTTGAGTCGGACGCCACTTCCATTTCAATTTCATAAACACCCACCCCATTAGATGGAGTAAAGGTACTAGCAAAATTAAATCCGGTAGTTGAGTTAGGAACGGTCATAATGGAATCTGTAGTATCAGAATAAACTACGGAGCCATTATT
This sequence comes from uncultured Flavobacteriales bacterium, assembly GCA_963974475.1. Taxonomy (GTDB): domain Bacteria; phylum Bacteroidota; class Bacteroidia; order Flavobacteriales_G; family Salibacteraceae; genus CAJXZP01. The sequence continues at coordinate 211,111 of CAXBCR010000003.1, read as the reverse complement.
GGCCACATTAACACGAACATGCGTATTGGTTTGATTGGCTACACCATCATTTTTTACCGCTGCCCCAAAACTAATAATAGCAGAATCTGCTTGTCTTAATGGCATCATAGTATAATAGGTAGCGTATGAAGCATCTGTAGTGCCATTATAAAATTCTTGCGTTAATTGTAATTCATTTTTAGGGGCGGTTACGATTCTTACATCGTCAATACTCCAAAACCAATCAAATGAGCCAGAATATCTAAATTTTATTTTCACATTAGCTTGACCTCCTGCCACAGCAGAAATATTTACAATCTCCGTATATCCATTAGGGCTTGTAATAGAGGTACCAAACTGCGTAAGTACATTAATGGTATCCCAAACGATACCACCATCATTCGAAATTAAAACTTGACGCGTTTCGTTGTATTGCCTCAAATAGGTTTGAAAAACCAATCGCACATCTGGATTTGCGCTACAATCAATAACTCCTCCAACGTATTCAATAACTGCATTTTGACTTCCTGTAGCTCCAGACCGATCAGAATCAATGATAGCAAAATTTCCTCCAGACACAGAATTCAGTGCAACATCAAATCCCTGAGATATCAAATTTGCAGTAAGCACCGAGTCAATATTCCATTCATTTGAATCTCCCAGATAGCTCCAATTTGCGGTATCAGAAAAGTCGTCCATCCAAATGGTGTCAACAGCTGCAGTAGAAACAGGAGCCCCGGCTCTGGATACAACATTGGAACTTAAAATGGTTATGGGTTCTGTAAACGATTTAAAGGTTACTTCTTCTACCTGCGCAATGGCACCTGTAGAAATAATACTTAAGAAGGCAATAATGAATTTTTTAATCATAGCAAAAACGTTATTCTTTTTCATAAAAAATGAGAGTAACCGCAAAGCTACTCCCATTTCTTTTAATTTTCAATTATATGAAATAAATATTAATCCTCGTAACTTGAAACTGGTAAACAACTACAAACCAAGTTTCTATCACCAAACGCATCGTCAATTCTACGTACATAAGGCCAGAATTTAGCTTCTAACAAATAGTCTAAAGGATAAGATGCTTCTTTACGACTATATGGTTTTGTCCATTCGTCATACGCAACCATTTTGGCGGTATGCGGTGCATTTTTCAATACATTATCCTTTTTATCTACCGCTCCTGAAACCACTGCTTCAATTTCTGATTTAATTTGAATCAAGGCATCCATAAAGCGATCCAACTCTGCTTTTGATTCACTTTCGGTAGGTTCAATCATTAATGTTCCGCCTACTGGGAAAGAAACCGTTGGTGCATGGAATCCATAATCCATCAAACGTTTTGCCACATCAATTACTTCAATACCGTCTGCTTTATATTTACGGAAATCCACAATCATTTCGTGAGCTACTGTTCCTTTTTCTCCAGAGAAAAGAATATCAAATCCATTGTCAGCTAATTTTTTACGCATATAATTCGCGTTTAAAATAGCCACTTTGGTTGATTTTTCTAAACCTTCAGAACCTAAAAGTTTAATATATCCGTAAGAGATTGGTAAAACCAATGCGCTACCGTAAGGTGCTGAACTCACTGCATGAATTCCGTGTTCGCCACCTACTTTCACTAATTTGTGACTTGGTAAGAATGGCTCTAACTTTTCGTTTACACCAATTGGGCCCATGCCAGGTCCGCCACCACCGTGAGGAATAGCAAAAGTTTTGTGTAAATTTAAGTGACAAACATCCGCTCCAATTTTTCCTGGAGAAGTTAATCCCACTTGCGCGTTCATGTTTGCTCCATCCATATAAACTAAACCTCCGTTATCATGAATAATATCCATAATATCTGTAACAGATGCTTCAAACACCCCATGGGTAGAAGGATATGTAATCATTAAGGCCGCTAAATTATCTTTATGCAATTCTGCCTTTTCACGTAAATCGTTTACATCAATTTCTCCGTTTTCTAAACTTTTCACAATGAGCACATCCATACCTGCCATCACTGCTGATGCTGGATTGGTACCATGTGCAGAACTTGGAATTAAACACATTTTACGATGTGAATTCCCGTGATGTTGGTGGTAAGCTTGAATAACTTTTAATCCAGTATACTCTCCTTGCGCACCAGAATTTGGCTCAAAGCTCATTCTTTTAAAACCAGTAATATCAGCTAAATCCTTATTTAATTCTTCAATTAATTCCGCATACCCTTGGGCTTGATTTACAGGAACAAATGGATGAATATTCATAAAACCAGGATTTCCAATTGGCAACATTTGACTTGCTGCATTCAATTTCATGGTACAAGACCCTAAAGAAATCATGGAATGAGTCAATGATAAATCACGATTCTCTAATTTTTTCAAATAACGCATCATTTCTGTTTCCGAGTGATTTTTACGGAAAACAGTATTGGTTAAATAAGCGCTTGTTCTTCTTAAACTGGCTGGAATTTCAACATTAGCTGAAAGTTCTTTTGCTGCTGGCGATCCTACAATAGATAAAACATCATTTACATCTTTTAAGGTCATTGTTTCATCGGCACTCAAACCAAATCCACCTTCAAAATAACGGAAGTTAATTTCGGCCGCAAGTGCTTTTTTCTCAATTTCCTTTAATTGCTCCGCAGATGCTTCAAATGAAATAGTGTCAAAAAACGAATCGTTTATTTGCGTATAACCAGCTGCTTTAATTCCATTACTAACGGTAACCGCTTTGGCGTGAATTTTTTCGGCAGTTGCTCTCACTCCATCTTGTCCGTGATATACGGCATAAAAACCAGCCATAACAGCCAATAATGCTTGCGCTGTACAGATGTTTGAAGTTGCTTTTTCTCTTTTTATATGTTGCTCACGTGTTTGAAGGGACATACGGAATGCAGGATTTCCATCGGCATCTTGTGAAATACCAATAATTCGTCCTGGAATACTTCTTTTATACTCTTCTTTGGTTGCCATAAAAGCTGCGTGTGGACCACCATATCCAATAGGAACACCCATTCTTTGAGAATTTCCTACTACACAATCAGCACCCCAAGCACCCGGCTCTTCAATTAAAGCTAATGCCATTAAATCAGACACTACAGCCAATTTAATTCCCGCTTCATTCATTGTTTTACCAAAGGCTTTGTAATCTTCTACTTCACCATTAGCTGCTGGATATTGCACAATTGCACCAAAGAATGACTCATCACCTTTGAAAGTTTTATAATCTCCAAATACCAATTCAATACCAGAGGCATTGGCACGAGACACAATTACGTCCACTGTTTGAGGAAATAAATTTTCTTCTACAAAAAACTTATTTATGCCTTCTTTCACCTGACTTCTTGAACGGGTATGGAAAAACATCAACATAGATTCTGCAGCTGCAGTAGCTTCATCTAATAACGAAGCATTAGCCAATGGTAAACCAGTTAAATCCACAATCATCGTTTGGAAATTCAACATGGCTTCTAAGCGACCTTGAGAAATTTCTGCTTGATAAGGAGTGTAGGCAGTATACCATCCTGGATTCTCAAATACGTTGCGTAAAATTACTGGTGGAGTAATGGTGTTGTAATAGCCCATACCAATGTATGTTCTAAACTGCTTATTTTTATTTGCCAGTGCATTAACGTGATTTCCGTATTCTAATTCGGTCATCCCAGCACCTACTTTAATGGGCTCGTTCAACCTAATATTAGATGGAATAGTATCTTCTATTAATTCGTCAATATTTTTGTACCCTAAATAATCAAGCATTTGACCCTCATAGTGGTCATTTAAACCAATATGGCGTCTTGTGAAATTTCTATATTCCATAAAGCAATTTTTAAATTATTTCGTTTTTAAAAGTCCACAAAAGTAACATTTTCTCATCGCCATGATTATGACTTTTAATGGCAAATCGGAATGCGGTGGAGCAACAAGGATTTTACGTAAAATGTGTGAATTAATCTATCTTTGGCAAAATTTATTTTTCTACACATGAAAATTATATCGGTCTGCATATTTTGTTCTTCACTGGTTTTTTCTGGCCTAGCTACAGCCCAAGACACCATTACCCTATTAGATGGAAAGGTTCTAGAGGTAGAAGTGGTAAATTCCGACAGTACGGCTGTTACCTACAACCTGAAAAAACGCAATAAAACGATTCAAAAGACTATCTCTTCAGAGCTAATTTTCATGATTCAATATGCACAACAAAAAACAGACACTATCTATTTTCTTAGTGAGAACAATGATCACTACCTATCCGTTCACGAAATGCAATTATTTATTTATGGCGAGCAGGATGCTAAAAAATATTATAAACCCACTTTAACCACCGTATTTGGGGTCGCATTTGGAGCTACGTTTGGGTACATTCTAAGAGATGGTTTTTATGTGGCATCTGTACCATTAGTTTATACTGTTGCAGCCGGAGTTTCTACTGTTAAAGTAAAATTCAATGACGAAAGAAACACCCAAATCATGAGTCACCCTGCGTATCAAGAAGGATACATAAAAGTTGCACGCAGCAAAAAAGCATTCAATGCACTTGGAAGTAGTTTAGTTGGAACAGTTTTAGGGATTTTTATTGGCAATGCAACAAACTAATCCTCATACACATATAGAGGGTATTAAAGATTTGAAATTAAACCCTTCCACTGAGGATGAAAAACCAGTAATAAATGAGGGACACCATCATCACCACCACCATCACCATCATCATCACAAATCCAATCCACTTAAAAAAACACTTTTCCGTCTTGCGCATAGCAACGCCTATGTAGCCATTCCTATTTTGGCCTTGGCAGTAGAATCGTATATGTACGTTGGCACTCTGAAATTTGACGCAAATTATTTAGGACTATTATTTTTCTCTACGCTATTTCTTTACCCTTTGCACCGACTTATTGGTATTCAGCTTACCATACCCGTAGAATACACAAAATCTCAGCGAGCGGTCAACCAACATCCCTTTATTGCCTATGGTGCAGTTTTGTTTGGCATCATTGGAACCTTGTTTTTTTCTTCTCAAATAGATTTTTTCACTTTTCAAATACTGATTCCTCTAGGTATCTTGTCTTTAGCTTATTCTATCCCGATCCTACCTACGTTAAACGGATGGAAAAGGCTTCGCGATATTCCTGGAGTAAAAATTTATGCCATCTCTTTGGTCGTTTCATTTACTACCTCTACTATTCCATTACTAATTTTGCACCAGGTTTCCCTACTTAATATAATTCTACTTGGAGCTCAACGTTTTTTATTCATTCTAGCTATTACCATTCCATTTGACATTAGAGATGTGCAATTAGATAAACGTTGGGGTTTAAAAACTATTCCCCTTGTTTTAGGCGATTCAAATGCTATCAAACTAGCTATTGTTTTTGTGAATTCATCCTCGGCTTTGGTTATTTTTCAGTCCTATTACACCCATTTATTTGGTTGGGAAATTGGCGTAGCGGTTATTTTGGCTAATCTATGGACCACTTATATTTTAACCAAATTTAGAGAAAACAATGCCACTTTATTCAATGCATTTGTAATGGAAGGCACTATGATTTTTCATTTTGGACTAGTGACCTTGGCAGCTATTTTAATGACTTTGTTTTAAAGTAAATTCGTGAAAGGTATACCTACTATCACAAATTAATCTCCTTTCTAACTCTACCATACCCGCCTCCATAAAAAGTTGCGTATAATCAGGAACAGCATTCCTTTTAACACGGGTAAAAGGATAAAACAACCGATACAATAGTTTTACTAAAACCCTATTTTTTACCGATGCATCGTTGGAAGAATTAAAATCAATAACGTAAAATATCCCATCCTTATTCATCATTTTTTTAGAATGTTGAATATTCATTCGTACCTCTTCCTCCGAAAACACATCTAAATAGAATGGAAAAATAACAGCGTCATATTTAGTGTCGCTGGTAAACGATAGAAACGGCTGAACAATAAAATCAACGAGTAACGTACTGTTAGGATGTGTTTTTCGAAACCTCTTTTTTCCTTTTTTTGATAATACCGAAGAAATATCTACATGAGTTATTTGAGTGCATTTATTATGCTTCACCAACTCAAGAACCGTATTATCGGCTCCAGCGCCAACAATCAAAAAATGCTCATGCTTACGAATGGATGGAACAGCGGTCGCAATGACATTCTCAGGAAGGTTACCCAAGAAAAATCTTTTTAGCGGATTATAAATATGACCTAATAGATTAAATGATTTTCCCAAATAATTGGGATTGGAGGTTTGGCCATTCCGCTCCACAAAAAATTAGTCTTTTTTAGTCAAATCTTGAAAAACTTGTTCCAAATGACGTTCTACCAACGTTAATTCAAGTACAGTAAGATTTTTTGTAACCGCTAAAGAAAACAATTCCGGACGAATATCTAATTTCGATTGCGTTCTAAGTTCGTAGGTATTCTCGCCCACTAGTGTAACTTCAATAATTTCAGGGATTTCGCTAAAAATAGAATCCGCTACCATAGAGTTGAATTGCACTCGTATGATTCTAAATCCTTCTGAAACTTCGTTGATGTTTTCAATCGGTTTATCAGCAACTATTTTTCCGTCATTAATAATAATTACCCGGCTGCAAATCGCTTCCACTTCCTGCATAATATGCGTAGAAAGCATCACGGTTTTGTTCTTACCAATTTTTCGAATTAAGTTTCTTATCTCCACAATTTGGTTTGGGTCCAACCCGGTAGTGGGTTCATCCAAAATAAGCACCTTAGGGTCATGCAAAATAGCGTGGGCTAATCCCACACGTTGGCGGTAACCTTTTGAAAGACTATCAATCACTTTATTTTGTTCCTTACCTAATCCTACTAATTCAATTACTTCGGCAATACGCTCTTTTTTGTTTTTTACATGCGTTAAGTTAGCCGCAAACTCTAAGAATTCCCACACATACATTTCAAGGTATAGCGGGTTATGTTCAGGCAAATATCCAATTTCTTGTTTCAATCCCAGTAAATCATCTTCCATCTTCCGATCCAAAACCAACACAGTTCCTTCCGTTTGCGGTAAATATCCGGTAATAATTTTCATCATGGTGGATTTACCCGCGCCATTTGGGCCTAAAAAGCCAACAATTTCTCCAGGTTTTATTTCGAACGATACATTATCCAATGCTTTTTGTTCTCCGTAAATTTTCGTGATGTTTTTTACCGATATCGACATACTTCAAAATTGATTGCTCCAAAAATACGATAAAGCTTTCGTAACTAACCCACCTCAAAAACCTACTTTTGAAGCCAACATTAAAAAGGTTCATGGCGAAAGGATATGTAACAAAATCAACGGGTAGTTGGTACGAAGTTCGTTTAGAAAACGGAGAGTTTATTGACGCAAGGTTAAAAGGAAAATTCCGTATGAAGGGAATTAGAACGACCAACCCGATTACCGTAGGCGATGTTGTGGAAGTTTTAAATAGCGAGGAAGAGGAGGCCGTTATAACCGAATTAGAGCCACGTAAAAACTACCTTATTCGTAAAGCGACTAACCTGAGTAAAGAGTCGCATATCATTGCCTCTAATGTGGACCAAATTGTGGTGGTACTTACGGTTGCCATGCCTAGAACACCACTAGGTTTTGTGGACCGAGTTCTTGCTACTGCTGAAGCTTATGATATTCCAGTAATTTTGGCTTTTAACAAGGTAGATATTTATCAAGAAAAAGACGAACAACGTTTTGACGAGCTCATCGGTATTTACGGTCCTATTGGGTATCAAATGTTAGCCACTTCGGCTATTACCATGAAAGGAATTGAAGACCTTAAGGTTTTAATGAAAGACAAAACCACCTTATTCACCGGTCAGTCGGGGGTTGGCAAATCTTCGCTAATTAACGCCTTGGATAGTGAATTAGATTTATGGGTGGATGAAATTTCTGAATACAATGACAAAGGACGGCATACCACTACTTTTGCTGAAATGCATTTTACCGATTTTGGCGCTCGCCTAATTGACTCTCCGGGGTTGCGAAGTTTTGGGATGATTGATATTGATAAGGAACACTTGGCTCATTACTTCCCAGAAATGGAAAAGTTTTTAGGCGATTGTAAATTCAATAATTGTGTACATATCAATGAACCGGGTTGTGCTATAAAAGATGCCTTAGAAAAAGGAGAAATATCGGAAAGCAGGTATAACAACTACTTAATGATGTATAACGATGAAGATTTGAAAGTGAAATATTAATAAGACTTTTTCTTACTTCTTTTACCTATCCCAAAAAAGTACTTACAATTCTTTTACGGAAATAATATTCACTGGACAGTTTTTGGCTGCTTGTAGATTTTCTTCCAAAGCAAAATCGGGTGCATTTAAAATAAAGTATGCCCCTTTTTGTTTTGCTTTGGTGAGGTAGCACTTCCCATCGGCCTTACTCATTTTCCAATATTCTGGAGCAGCTTCCACGCAGGCGTTACAGCCAATGCATTTATGACGGTGTTGAACTATTTGAATCACGCATCCACAATTTTATACACTTTATCAGCAGGGCGAATTTTGTCTTCAATCTTAAAAGTAAAACTATCTCCTCTTTTAACCGACTCTACATCTTGTTCTTCTAATCGAAGATGAGAAACTTTATGTTCCACAATTCCAGTAGTAGGTCCGGTAATAATAATATCGTCACCAACGGATAATTCTCCATTTTTCATAATGAATTCACCAACCCCTATTTTACCGAAATATTTGGAGCCGTCTCCAATGTACACTTTTCTCTTTTTGGCTTTTGAACCATCTTCATCTGTCCATTCACCTAATTCTTTTCCTAAGAAATAGCCTCCCCAAAATCCACGGTTAAATACGTTATCCATTCTGGTTTCCCATTCTTTCCCTTTTTCAAAGGTGAATGTTCCTTCTGCCACTGCATCGGCAGCTTCACGGTAACTTGCGGTTACTTCTTTCACATAATCAGGACCTTTACTACGTCCTTCTATTTTAAGAACGCTCACTCCTGTTTCAATAATTTGATCTAGAAAAGTAATCGTACATAAGTCTTTCGGACTCATGATATATTCATTATCAATATGAAGTTCATTTCCTTCACTATCCTTCACCTCATAGGTTCTACGACAGTTTTGCTTGCAAGCTCCACGGTTGGCAGATGAGTTGGCTGTGTGTAAACTTAAGTAACATTTCCCTGAAACAGCCATACATAATGCACCATGCACAAAAACCTCAATTTTAACTAATTCGCCATTGGGTCCTCTAACATCTTCTTTCTTTACCGCATCGCAAATAGATTTCACTTGCTGTAGCGTAAGCTCACGAGATAGCACCATCACATTGGCAAAATGCGCGTAAAATTTAACAACCTCTATGTTAGTTATATTAATTTGAGTAGAAATATGAACAGACATTCCTAGACTATGCGCGTAACTAATGGCAGCTTGATCCATTGCAATAATGGCATCTACATTACTATCAGCAGCAGTTTTCACGATTTTTTTCATCAAATTGATGTCGTGATCATACAGAATCGTGTTGAGCGTTAAGAAAGCTTTCACCCCATTTTCATGGCAAAGGCGTACTACCTCAACCAAGTCTTCGGTAGTGAAATTAATAGACGACCGTGCACGCATGTTTAATTGCTCAATACCAAAATAAACGGCATCAGCACCACCCTGAAAGGCGGCTCTTAAACTCTCAAAACTCCCAACGGGAGCCATTACTTCAACTGTTCTTTTACTCATAAGGCTGCAAAAGTAATTTTTTAAGAGAATAGTCGGGGAAGCAAATGTCAAGAATGAATCAAAATGAATCGCGTAAGGGAATATTTTTTCTTATAGGCTCATTATTTATTTAAAAGAATCCGGTAAATTTTACACGCTACTAAAGAAGATACCGAACGTATTGCGCATAAAAAAAGCCTGACCCTCATCAGGCTTTCCTATATAATATTTTTCTATTTAGTTAAAAACCCCACTTTAAACCCTGAGGTAAATGCAATTGGCAAATCAGGAGTTACTATGAATCCATAATGGTATCCTTCATTATTGTAGTACTCACTATTTGAACTAGTTGAATTTGTTTTGTACGAATCAAAACCATACCCAAATCCTACAAACATATCTACTAGAAACACATTGCTCATAACCCATTGTTTACCAAAAGAAAGCGTAAGTGCTCCAGCTACAACAGACCCTCTAGTGGTTTGTTGAACATAGTTATAATTATACGTTACAAAATCTCGTCCGTAATATGCAAAATTCAACTCTGGTTTAAAATAAAAGCCTTTCAACAAATGCGAATAACGCATTCCCCGCATCTCAAAATCAGGAGTCATAATAAACTTGTATCCCGCTTTTAGGTACCCACCAGCTGGGTTTTTATCCGAATTATCTCTTCCTAGACCAATTAACCCAAGGGTTCCTTCTATACTTTTCCCCGGTTTCAAAGATCTTTCATACGAAAGACTCAAAGCGCCAGTCATTGGTGAAAACAAACCTATTTTAAATGCATTTTTGTTTTGATCGGTATACAACTCAGGATCCGTCATTTTTCGTGCAAAAACGAGTTCTTTCCCATTCTCCAATACAATTTTTTCAATTTTTGCTTTATCCAAAACGTAAACCAATTCCCCAGATTCCTCTTTGGTAAATTTGATTTCCTCCTCTCCAATTTCAGTTACTTTACATAAAATAACTTCTTCGTTCTTTTTGTAAATTTTATCTTGGGCAAAAAGGTGGTTTGCCGCAAATAAAAGTAGGAATAGTGCTAAAGCCTTAGGTAATAAATTTTTCATAATTATTAATTTAGTTATGCGAATTTACACTCAAAAATGATATTAATCAAACAGTTAACGATTATTATACCAAACATTTACGATTACTTAACCTAAGTTAACTTTTTAAACATTTCTGCAACCGCCTGTTTTATATTTTCTCTAACCTGCAATACAGATGCTTCCATCATGTAACAAGGAGCGCTGATTATGTTCAACTCATTATCCACGGTAACCTCTCGAACAGATTTCATTTGGGGTACAGAGCCCACCTTTTTCATTCCTTCCACTATTTCGCCAATATCATAAGGCGATTTTTCTGTGGTGGTACCCACCGTAAGTTTTGGTGATTTGCCTGTTCCTTCTAGCGCCTTGGCTACGGTGGTTGGAGCCATGCATAACGCCACAATCGGTTTCTTGGCATTCACCATTTCTGTAATCACTCTTTTCACCTCAGGATGAATTGTGGAATCGGGTCCATTTACTGCCCAATCCGTATGATTTTTTGCCGTCCCAAATCCACCTGGAATGATTAATCCATCCATATCATTAAAAGAGATGTTAACCAAGTCTTCAATGTCTCCGCGTGCAATACGTGCAGATTCCGTCAATACATTCCTAGACTCATCCATTGCCTCTCCCGTCAAATGGTTGATTACATGCATTTGGTTCACATTTGGAGCCATAAATAATGCTTCACCTCCATTTTCGGCTACTGCTAGTAAACTAAAAACAGCTTCTTGAATTTCAGAGCCATCATATACTCCGCTTCCTGAAAGTAATATTCCTATTCTCATTTTATTCGATTTATGTAAAGTTTTGTAATTATCTAATAACCAAGTACGGATGAAATCCCGATAAAGCTATTGGCCGTTCATTAGAAAGGAAATATCCGATCCAGGCTCCACTTCATACGGTTCTACATCTTTTTCAAACACGCGCATAGAAAGTGTACCACCCAATTCAATAGTGTTTCCCTTCACTTTCAAAAAGCTTCCTTCGCGCAACCCAACTACCCTCAAATTATTATATGTTAGGTATTCTTTTATACGCGTTTCTCGTGTTTCGCCCATGTGTTTTGAGTTGGGATCAGGATCCATAAAATGCGGATTAATGTTAAACGGAATGGCTCCAATAGCATCGAATGAGGGTGGATACACTATAGGCATATCATTCGTATTATTAATGGTTTGTCCGACAAGATTAGACCCTGCACTGGTTCCCATATACGGCATCCCTTCTTTGATTTTAAAACGAAGAATATCCATTATACCTTGTTCCCACACCTCCTTTAATAAAACAAAAGTATTTCCGCCACCAGTAAAAACCCCTTGTGCATTTTCAAGGGTTTCTTTCATACTAATTCCTTCATGAATTCCTTTTACTTTAATATCAATAGATTCAAAAAAAGAACGTGCAACGCTGGTGTATTCATCCCAAGTAATACCGCCCGGACGAGCATAGGGAATAAACACAATTTCAGAAATTCCAGAAAAGTGATTTTTTATTTCGTCTTTTATGTACGATAAATAAGGTTTACCGTGCACGGTGGAAGTACTTATAATCAATAGATTTTTCATGAGGTGCGTTTTAATTTAGAGTTGTAAACTTACAAATATTTAATGCGCTAAAAGATGCCTACGCCTGTTTTTTGGACAAAAAAAATGCCATGAGATAAACTCTCATGGCATTCCAAATAATTTGATTCTTTTAGAAGAATGTATATCTATTATCTTCAATTTCTGCATTCGCTTTTAAGGCATTGAATGGCTCAAAATTAGTTCGACCAGCAGATGCTGCCATTAAACCTTGACGTGTACCGTCAATTACCTCAACGTTTTCAGGAATGTTCTTTTGTCCAATTTGAATTACGTAGACACCACGTTCTCCTTGAATAGGCGTAGAAACTTGACCTGGCTCTAATGAGAAAGCCATTCCTAACAATTTTTGTTCGTTTCCTAACCCAGGAATGCTAAATGCACTAAACGCTACATCGTTAACCGGTTGAACCGAAGAGCCAGCAGCGCCAGCTATAGTATTCAAATCTGTTCCTGCTAATTTAGAAGCAAACAATTCTGCTTTTTTCTCGTTAATTACTGATTGTGTAATTTGTTCTTTCACCATTTCTAGTGGTAATATTCCTTTTTCACGCACATCTTCTACCAAAGCAACGATAAACTCATTTCCATTTTCAAACACGTTTGAAACATCACCTACGTTAGATTCAAACACCCAACGAATCACTTCACGCGTATTTGGGCGACCTAACAATTTCATATCGCTTGGACGTAAATCAGGAGCAGATAATCTGTCTAAGTTTTCAGATGCTGCTAAAAATTTATCCGCAGTGTTGTTAGTAATTGCAAACGTACTAGCTGCATTGTAAGCTGTTTCATACGAAGATTGACTTGGCTCTATTACGTTATCGAGAATACCAACTAACACTTGCTCTTTGGCTTCTGTTTGCTCGGTGATTTTAATTAAGTGAACACCATACTGCGTAGTAACCACAGCTAAATCGCCAGTTTTACCACCGAAACATGCATCGTTAAAAGCAGGCACCATTTGACCGGCAACAAACCAACCTAAATCTCCACCTTTAACAGCAGATCCTGGATCTTTTGAAAATTCCGTAGCTAATGCAGCGAAATCAGCACCACCTTCGATGGCAGTTTTTAAACTATCCACAATTACAGCAGCTGCATCCATATCACCGTCCGGTGATTGAATCAAAATGTGGCTTGCCATAACTGAATCTGGTTGGGTTCTTCTGTCCATAACCTTTACCATTTCAAATTTTTCTAAATCTAAAAATGGACCTACAACAGTTCCTACATTTGCATTAGCGATAGTAGAATCAAATTGTGGTGGAAACATTCCTGCTTTGTGCCATTTAATATTGAAAGGTGTATCACCGTTTTCGTTGATGTACAATGTATCTGAAGCAGCATTTTCAAAACCAGTTTTCAATTCAGCTAATTCCTCTTTCAATTGCACTTTATCCTCTGGTGAAGCAAGCACTTCAAAGGTTACAAACGAAATAGAACTTGTTAAATCTTTTTGCTCAAATTGAGGTTCGTTTTTGTGTGCATTGTAATACGCTTTCAAATCGCTATCCGAAACTTCAATAGATTCGTTTGGAGTATCGTTATAAAATAAACTCACATAGTTGAATGAAATTTTACTACCTTGATCCATCTGGGTTCTTTCCAATTCTACATCTGTCATGTAGATTCCTTTTGCTAATAAACTAGCATACTTACGATCAACAGCTGGTTTACGTAAATAACTTTCTTGAAAATTTGACCATGAAGCTAAAGCCTCTGCAGAATTTTCAGTTTCTGCGTAAACTACTTGTTGCAAATAACTAATTACTGCAAGTCCGTTAAGTGACCCATCTGGATTAGCGTAATTCTCAACAATCTTACCTGTTTGAGGATCCGAAAAATATTGTTTCAAATTGGCATTATTCGGATCATTCTTAATCATATTCAAAAGCTCACCGTCTGAAACAGACAAACCAAGCGCAGAATACTCTGAACCAAGTACCGCTTCTTTCAATAAATTATTCCAAACTTGGTTACGCATTTGCTCGCGTGCCTCATCTGTTAAAGCGCCATTAGAATTCTCTTGTAATTCAGCTACTTTTATTTCGAAATCTTGGTAAGAAATTTTGTCTCCATTAATCTCTCCAATTTCATTATTCGCACCATTAAAGAATGTGCTACTTGACTCTAAGGCACCACCTAATACGAATAGTAGCATTGCACTACCAATAATTCCGATTAACAGTCCTGAGTGTTTTCTAATTGATCCAATTGCCGCCATTATATTTGCTTTTTTTGTTGGGCTGCGAATATAGTAATTCTATTTATTAAAGGGCTTATTGTTATTACCTTAATTCACGCTTTTAATGGTTAGTCTCACTTCGTTTATTCTATTATTAGAAACAGATAATATGTCAAACTCAAAATTATCAATAATTATTTGCTCTCCTTTCATGGGAATCGACTCAAAATGCTCTAAAATCAATCCCGCTAACGTTTCGTAATTGTCTGATTTAGGAAGGTTTATCGCATACTCTTGGTTAATATGATCAATTTCTAATCTTGAGCTAAATACAAATTCATTTTCGGAAATCATTTTTTCCTTCAAATCACCTTTGTCGTGTTCATCCTCGATTTCTCCAAAAATTTCTTCCACTACGTCTTCCAAAGTCAAAATCCCAGCCGTTCCACCAAACTCATCCACCACTACCGTCATACTTTGACGTTTTTTGATAAAACTACTCATCACTTCATCCGCTGCCATGGTTTCGGGCACTACGGATATTGGTCTTAAAATATGCTTAATTGCGCTTGGGCTTTCATACAAATCACTCGAATGGGTATAGCCAATAATACGATCTATTGTACCTCTATACACCAACACTTTTGAATGTCCCGTATCTAAAAATTTTTGAACCAACTCCTCCACAGAATCATGTATCTCAACCGCCACAATTTCATTTCTTGGAACCATGCATTCTCTCGCTTTCACAGAGTTAAAGTCCAATACATTTTGAAGAATCTGAATTTCATTATCTAATTCCTCTTCTTCAATGTTTCCAGATGAAATTTCTTTTAAGTAATGATCCAAATCGACTAGGCCGTATGATATTTTTTGCTCAGAAACTTCAATCCTAAGAATGTACTTAAAAATAACATTACTAAGCATATTCACAAAAGATACTATAGGATAAGAAAGGTAATAGATAAGCATCACAGGAAGGGCGAATATTTTCAAACTACCATTTGAATTTTGTGCAAAAACAACCTTGGGTAAAAATTCGGCTAGTATCAGGATTACAAGCGTAGAAATTATGGTTTGAATGAATAAAACCAACAATCCATTTTCAGTTACCTCAGAAATCATAGGGGTCAAAACCGTACTCATGGCCAAACCGTATAACACTAATGAAATATTATTACCTAATAACATAGCGGTAATAAATCGAGCAGGCTGATTAATTAGTTTTGAATAAAAAGCACCTCCAAATTCACCTTTATTCTTATCCACCTCAACCTTTAAACGGTTGGCCGAAATAAATGCTATTTCGATGCCCGAAAAGAAGGCCGAAAAAAGCAATGAAAAAACAACAATTAATAACGAATCATTTCCCATATAGCGTATTGCCTACTTCAAAAGTAAGCAATTATTTATCAAAATTTACGATTGGTTTTTACGATAGAAAATTCGAAATATCGATAATACAATGGCCATAGATCCAGCCATGAAATAAAATTTCAACTCATCGGCATACATGTCATGCATGTAAAAATACAATGTTAGCCCCCATATTCCTATTCCCATAATGAGCCAAAAAATCTCCATTATTCTATTATAGACCTTCATTTTCTACCGATATTATACCCTTAATGTGATTCATCGTGTAATCTGATAAATCTTGATTTGCTTCAAACCCATCCCCATAAATAATTTCATCCTTGGTGGTAAATTTCACAAAATTATCCGCTTTTACCCGATGAGTTCTTGCGTTCCAAACCAAATGCTCTGTATTTAGTTTATCTTTTTTGGTATTGAAAACTTGAACATCTATACTTAAAATCAATTCCTCAATTTGGGGATAGTAAATGGCATGTCCACTGATTACTTGGGCCTCTATTTTCCCTAGGCTATCCAAAAATTCAATTCTTATTCCTTCAGGCATCAAATCATATGGAGGTTCACCTACATTTATAAACCGCTCCAAAACCGGAGCCCTCAATATCACCTTCCGTTCTCCCGAATCCGAAAATTGTACCATCATGTCTTTACTCGTGGAAATGGGTAACTCCACGCCTTCCTGGTCTAATTGGGCTATTTCTTGGATAGCATTCTCTCGGCAACCACTTATTGCCAATACGATGAACCAAAACACAAAAGTCCCTAATACCGAAGTATTAAGGACTTTAAATGGCTTGTTTATTTTAATTTGTATGTACTGTAACATCTTCATTAATCCACCCACCTACATGGTATGATTGGCCTTCTACAATATTAATAAAGAAACAATCTGCCTTTTTAGGATATTGATTCTTACACGAAGCTATTTTCTTATCTACTTTAGTCGCTAATTCAGAATCTAACGCTTTTGCTTTTGCATATTTAGCAGGAGCAGCCCAATATCCGCCAGCTTGTTCACAAGAATTTTCACCTACGGTTCTTGAACCATATAAATAAGCATCCCCAATAATCATATACGCATCTGCATTTTTAGAATCCAAAGCAATCATTTTTAAAGCATACGTTTTAGCGTTTGCATATTGCTTTAAGTGCAATGAAGTTAATGCGATGTATTTATAGCTATTCACTTTGGCAACATTGGTTTTTGACAATTCTGCTGATTGTTTAAAATAACCTATTGCTTCAGAGTAGCGTTCTTTTTTAAGAAGCGATCTACCAATACCAAATTTAGAAACTGCCGAAGGACTAATAGCATCTAACGACATGGACGCTTTTAAAAATAAAGCTTCATCCGTACAGTCACTTTTTTCAAAGAATGCGATAATTTGAACTAACACATTCGTGTCTTCCGGATTTGCCTCGTATTTAGGCGTATATATTTTTACCAATTCAGGACATCCCGCATATTTAGAAAAGATTTGCTCTAAAACAGCAGCCACTTTTATCCAGTTTTCTTTATCCTTTTCTTTGGTTGACTTTTCTAAGTTATGCACCACAACATTAGATAGTTTTGGAAATAACTCAATCAATGTAGCGGTTTCCAAATCACCGCTGTTAACCATTTTTTCGGCCAATTGATAATAAGTAGTAATAGCCGCTTTTTTCGAATTATTACCTTCCAATTCAAAAGATTTCTTTAAAATCTCATACGCTTCTTTGGTTTTAGATTTATCGTAACGTGCTAAATCCGTTCCTTTTCTACCTAATACAGAACCTTCCTGACCGAAATGAATAATACGTTGGTCATAAATCCACATTAAAGTATCTATTAACTCGGCTTTTCTAGCCGCATCTTTTTCCTTAGATATAAAGGATTTATACATTGCAGCTCCCTTAATATATAGGTTTTTCGAAGATTTAGGACAGACGGTAAGCGCTTGTAACCAAGGCCCTTTCGCGTCTTTATAATTTTTTTGTTTGTAAAACTCCACATATAATGAAGTGTTTTCTAAACATACTGTTTTATCTTCTTCAGTTGCGCCATATTTATCTTGGGCAAAAACCCCTACAGACATAAATAATAACGCGATGGCGAATAATTGCTTTTTCATGTTTCTAATTGATTTTTCGTTTTTTAAACCATCTATCCCAATAATTAGGCGAGAAAGAAAGTCCTATATGAATATTTGTGTACTGCTCTCGAATTAATCCTCCGCTAACGGTTCCTCTGTTGCCAACTACCACACCAAAATCAATGGTGGAGGAAGATGGATATATGGATTTAGACTTTACAAGTGGTATGCCAAAACCAAACGAACCAGAAATATCTTCAATTTGATCCCCTCCCACATTTATTCTTGTAGAGGTATAATTAAACCCTGCTCGGTAACGAATTACGGAAAAGAATTGTCTTACCGCACCCACCTCTGGAATGAGTTGTACACCCACGCTATATCTATTCGAGTTTTCTAGGCCTTTGTTCTTCCCATTGACTTCCAGCTTACTCCATCCGTTGTATTCGTAATCGCCTTCCACAATCAACAAACTTCCGGTATGACGGTTATATAATTGATAATTTAAACCAATTCCATAGCGAGCAGGTAAATAAATCGAAGTGGAATCTAATTGATAATTTAACGTATCTGTAACAATTACAGCTCTAGAACCATTATAAAAGAAAGCACCAGAAAAGGCTTCGAATCGTGTTTTTAAATGCGTTGGGATACTATATGACCCACCTAACGTCAATGTACTTTCTTTACTGTTTTCAACCTTGAAAAGTTTATGCAACTTCACGCTGTAATTCAGCCCAACATCAAACCCAAAATCATTGGTTACAAAGTTGTCCATAAAAATGGCGTTTAATGCCCCTGGTGTAGTTTCTAGGTTGTTTAAGGTCGTTTGACGTTTGTTTCCAAAATAAAAATTAGCATTCGTACCCAAGTTCAGGGACTGTATGGAATCTTCTAACACCTTAAATCCTATTCCTCCGTAGGCAATACTTAAACCACCCTCACCTTCATATCTCGTATAGTAATCGCCAGAAGGGGTGTTAAGAGAATTAAATTGAATGCCATAGCCTAAAGAAGTAAATGGCTTAGCTCCTATAGAAATTCCTATTTTCTTATGCAATGGAATCCCTAATGCGAAATATCGAAGAGTACCATTATCGTTATCTTGACTTGTTGTTTCGTTAAATGTACGCGTTCTGTTTAGCATGGCGCCAAATGAAAACGTTGCAGCTTTTAGAGAAGCGTAACTTGCTGGGTTAGCCGAGTTCACATAAAACGGCCGCGCTAATGCATATTTTACATCGCCCATAGATAAGCCCATTGTATTATTTAACGGCAATGGGTCTCCAATACCAAAGAGAGAGTATGGAGAGCTGGTAATATTATTCTGACCATTTGCTTGTGCAAACATCAAAACAAGTATCACTAAAACGAAATATGAATTATGCTTTTTGATAGTAAAAATCTAAAATTTTATTCAATCCTTTAAGAATCAAATTTTGGTCTGCAAAAGTGGTGTTTTTTACCTCGATAGCAAAATTCTTATTATCTCCTCCAGTAAGCACTACTACAAGGTTCCCAAAGCGTTCTTTATAGGCATTTATCACTCCTCTTATTTCTAGCTCCATCCCTTTAACCACACCGGAATGCATAGAATCTTCGGTAGTCTGACCCACCAAGCTAGGAGATTGAATTGGCGTTAATAAAGGCAAATTTTTGGTGAATTTATTTAACGATTTATAACGCATTTCTAATCCAGGAGAAATTGACCCTCCAAAATAACGGTTATCATAGGTAAGCAAATCATAGGTAATACATGTACCAGCATCAATAACCAATACATTTTTTTCGGCAAATTCATTATACACCCCCATTAATCCCGCCAACCTATCAGAACCTAGAGTTTGGGGAGTTTGATATTCGATACTTATGGGTAATTTCACGGTATTATCAAACCATAGCCAATTGGCTCTTTCATCAATTAGTACTGCTAATTCTTCTTTGGTTGCAGAGACACTCGAAACAATAATCTGCGTTGGTGTATACGAAATAAACCACTGATCAATCACATTTCCGAGGTCACCTAAGCTAACCACCTTCTTTTTTACCAATTCGCTTCCATCAAAAATGGCTGCTTTTACATTGGTATTCCCTATATCTAGTACGAAATTCATAGTTCTTATTCACTGCAAATCTAACGATTGAAATTAAATTGAAATATTTTCTACTTTATTATTTGTAAAGTTTAATATTTTTCTACTTTTGTCGCCCGTTCAACGAGGGTGTTGAACAAGGAGGTGCCTTAGCTCAGTTGGTAGAGCAATGGACTGAAAATCCATGTGTCCCTGGTTCGATTCCTGGAGGCACCACTTTCAAAAAGAGGTTATCTTGAAAAAGATAACCTCTTTTTATTTTAACCTATTTCCGGTTTCAATATTATTCGGTAAAAACACGCACAAAAAAAAGGCCGTTTCACAATGAAACGACCTTACTTAAAATTATTCTAATTACGCTACAGACACAGCTAACTCTACCTTTAACGAATTTAGTTTTTCCTCTAACTCATCTATTTCACTTGCAATTTTGGCTTGCATACTTTCCGAATTTTTAATCACATTGGAAAATAAATCCTTATAATAAGAAATTCCTTCCTCCATATTCTTTTGGAAAGTATTGAAATATTTCATTTGCTTATCGAGCGGAAGAGTGGCTTCTTTGATTTTGTTTTCCAAATAATCTACATACAAACCAATTTCTTTGATAAACATATTTGGACGATAGGTATCACTCAATACATTTATCTTTCCATAAATATGGCTCGCCATTTTCTTCAACGAAATTACCTCATCAAAATAAGCCATGTTTGGTCCAGGACAAATAGAAACAGTGTCGCCTCGGAAAATATTCTCCATCTTATTGACAATCACCGCAGAGGTGCCCAAACCGACACAAATACATGATTTATCGGTTATCTTGTCATATTGTTTCTTGTATTCCGCTTTGGCTAAATCTAGTGCTTCTAGGGCTTTTAGTTTTTGCCTTTGATATTGACGAGAAGCAGTGCAAATAGCTCTTTCTGTAAACTCTTTACTAGATTCTAAATAGTTTAACGGGCACGCTGACCCTGGTCTTCCCGCATCAATTTTCGCTTGTTTTTCTAAATCTTTGGTATTTCCTCTCAAGGAATTAAAAGGAACTCCTAAAGGAGATATATCACTTAAATATAAATCTTCTTCTTTTGCCTTAACCAAGAGGCTTCTTGCATGATCATCTACCGTAATCGCCTCCGGAACTAGTAACATTGGTGTTCCCCAACCTATACTATCCATTCCATAATGATTTCTCAAAAACTCATGCTCTTCATGGGTTCCAACTCCACCTTGGGCCGTAATTTTGATAGGCATTGGAGCAGCAGGTACATACAACTCATTTTTCATCAAATAATCCTTTAATATATGATGAACAGAAGTTGCTAACTCCTCTCTATTTAATCTAAATTGATCTAAGATTGGCCCCATTAAGAAACCATCGGATGCGAAAGCATGACCTCCACAATTCAAACCTGATTCAATTCTATATTCCGAAACCCAAAGACCTTTTTTAGCCAAAAATTTTCCTTGAATGAGGGAAGATCTATAATCACTTACTTTTAAAGCAATTCTCTTTTTAATAAACCCGTTACTATCTGGATAAAAGCCATCAAATTCTGAAATATACGAATACAATCTAGGGTTCATTCCAGCCGAAAATATGATGGAGGAAGTCACTGTACTATTGGCATATCCTCTTAACGCAGAATGGGCTTCATTAAATGTGGATGGTAACGCTTCTTTTTTGGAATAGGTAACTCGATCTAATTTAGTCATGATGTTTACATCAATACTACCCGGCTGCATATTTTCTCTTAACCCTGATTGCAACAACTCTTTCGATTTACCTTCCGGAAGTTGAAGCATTTTTAAGTAGGCTTTCTTTAGCGGTACATCGTCTGCAAGCATTTCAAAATACTTCGTAATTTCCGACCCAGTTTCAAAGCTAGACTCTTTTACTGCTTTAAAATTCCTTGCAACTATAACATCCATTAAGTCCAAGTACGCAGTAATTCTTTTTGCCCGCGCATCTTCTTCCGATTTAGGAATCGCAATGAAATCAAACCCATTCTTTGTAGAATGTAATTCTCTCATTTGCTCAATCAACTCATCATCCACCAACGAAACCACAGAGGATATTCCGTAATGTGCCACCTTTATAGGGGTATCAATCGTAAATGCGATTCCCATCACAGGAATATGAAACGAATGTGGAGATATTGAATTTGACTTTACCATAAAAAAAAGTATCGCTTAAAACATCGAGGAAAAACAACCCCATTGCGAAGCAAAGGTGCAACAATTTAAGGGTACTTCAAAGTTTTACCCTAACCAAGACTATTTATTGCAAATCTCTGACTAATAATGTTATGCATGAATACAATTAATGTAATCTCTATATATAAATCACATATTAGGGACTGGATTTAATCCAACAATTCATCCATAAGAGCCTCCATTTCACGGGTGTAGTTATCGTAATACGTACCCGTGCTTGGCCCATAAAAACCGGTATGAATTTTTACTACTTTCCCATTTTTATCCAAAATAATGGAAGTTGGATATGATTTTATTCCCGTAATCATGGGTAATGCTTTTTGTGAATTTTTTGGAGTCCCTGCAATTAGCATCGGATAAGAAACCCCAAGATCTTTCGTAGCCTTTTGCAGACTTTCTTTTGCTTTGTTAAAATCTGTACTACGTTCAAAAGCCAATCCTATTATTTCTAAACCACGCGCATTATACTTCGCATTCAACTCATTAAAATAACGCGTTTCATCCATACAATTGGGACACCATGAGCCTAGAATTTGTAAAACAACCACCTTATCCTTATACTTTTCATTCGACAAGGAAATCATATTTCCCTCCATATTAGGAAAACTAAAATCTATTTTTTCCACTCCTTCACGTAGTGAAGTCATTTCATCCGGATTAATTAGTTTAAAGCTATCATTCTTTTTAGCACTCCAAGTAGTTTGATAATGGATACCTGAATAGAACTTCCCGTTGGTAATTTTATCGCCATTAATTTGACCTGTAAATAAAAATAAATGTGATCCATCGAAAGTGGATAGGGAAAAACTATCACCTACCACTTTCCCTTGTAGAAATCGGTAGTCACCTGTTTCTGTGGCAAAAGTTCCTATTAAGTCATCCCCTAACCTATCAAATAGGCCAATGGCTGCATAAGCCTCATCGGCTGTATCAAAATGTGTTTCCCATTTTCCATCAAAATTAGCAGATTCCTGGCTAGAATAATCACCCACAATTGCAGCGTATGGCAACTTAAGTGCCGTGAATGGTATAATATAGTCATCGCCTTTATCCAAATTATGAAACTTGCCCGTCATACCTTTACCCGTAATTACAAAGGTGAGGAACGATTGAAAAACAGGAACTTCTACGTGATAAACGCCCGATTCTTTACTAGCTGCCATTTCAATCACTTCCTTTCCTTGATGAAAAAGCAAGGAATACCCATCTTTGGTGGGTTTTAAATCAAAATTTACGGGTATGACCTGATTATCTCCAATTTCAAAAAACATTCTCCATGGTTGGGGTTTACCGTCAAATTCAGCCATTAAATTGAAGTTTTCATTGGTAACGTGGCTCAACACTTGCTCATTTTCGATGGAATAGCCCGAATTTTTAACATACGACAACGTTTCAAAATGGTCGTAGGCCGCTGAAGTTTTCTCGATTCGTATCATAGCAGAAACGCATTCTGTTGCATTATAACGATAAATAGCTTCTGTAACCAACAGGTTATCTTCCTTAGCCACCCAACGCACATCCCTAAACCCAGAAAGGTCACTTTTTACTTCTGTACGTGCGTATTTACCCTTATTGGCTGGTTTATTAAAATTCGCATCCAAAAATGGTTTTAACTCCACTTCCCAATTAGGAGCAGAAATTTGGGTAGATTCAATTTTATCATCCATTTCCAATTTTTTGGTTAAGCTACCATCAAGATACCCTATTTCCGAATTAAAATTTAGGACATCTTTAAACGGGCTTACCGTTTCCTTTTGTTCATTTACACACGAAAAAAGGCTTAACGTAATTGCTAAGCCTCCAATAAACTTTATACTTCTGTTCATTATCTACGATTTAATCTAGAAAGCAATTTTAAAAGTTCAATATACAACCAAATTAGTGTTACCATCAAACCAAATGCGCCATACCATTCCATGGCTTTTGGTGCTCTTGATGCTGCGGCTCGGTCAATAAAATCAAAATCGAGTAATAAATTAAATGCAGCAATTCCAACGACCACCAAATTTATTCCAATAGCCATTAAAGAGGTATCAGCTAAAGTGAAAAAGGCCGCCCCAAAGAAACTCATTACCCAATTAATCATGTACATAAGAAAAACTGCACCAGTAGCAGCAGCAATGCCCATTCTTAATTTATCGGTAACCTTTATGATACCTGAGGCATATAAAAATAGCATCAAGAAAAGTACTCCAATAGTTAATGTGATGGCTTGTATTACAATTCCTCCCATTCCATACTGACTACTTATTAACAAAGAAATTCCACCCAGAAACAGGCCTTCCAAAACCGCATAAATAGGTGCTGAAATTGGCGCGGCATTTGGCTTAAACACAGTTATTAAACCTGTAATTAAGCCTCCTATTCCACCAACTAGCATCCACATATTACTTGGATTAGACCATGACCACATGGCACTAATAAAAACCAAAATGGTCATTACCATTGTTTTTTGAATAGTTCCTTTTACGGTCATCACATTAGTGTCCGACAAAGAAGCAGCCGCTTTTTGAAACGACTTTTCATTCAAGACCGGATTTGATGATTTTTTCAACATATTTTCTCTTTTTCACAAAGGAAACCAAAATATTGCAATAGGGTTTGATTTGGATGTCCTAAAAAATGTTAACCATCCAAAAAATTGATTTTCATGTGCCTTTGCATTTTAAAGAATACCTAATCGTATTATTATTGCACCAAATTCAAAATATGAAAGTCTTTAAATTTGGAGGAGCCTCGGTAAAAGATGCGGATGCGGTAAGAAATGTAACTACAATCCTAAACAAATACAAGGGCCAACCTCTTGTAGTTGTGATTTCAGCCATGGGGAAATCCACTAATGCTTTAGAAGCCATTCATCGGTCCGTGATAACAAATGACGGAAAATTAATGGAGCACATTTCTACATTTACTGCCTTTCATAACCAAATTATTGATACGCTTTTTCAATTAGACCGAACATGGTTAAAAGACCGAGTATCTGATTTATTTAAAGAGATAATTCAAATTTCAAAAACAGAATTTTCGGGCGATCCTGATAAATTATACGACCAAATTGTATCTATTGGCGAGCTTACAAGTACACTTATTATAGACAACCACCTAAAATGTAGTGGTTTAAACTCTATTTGGGTGGACGCCAGAACTCTTATTAAAACAGACTCCAACTTTAAAGAAGGACGAGTGAACTGGGAGGAAACCGAAAGAATAATGAACGCACAATTAATTCCGAATATTTCGGAAACTAGCGTTATTATTACCCAAGGGTTTATAGCTTCAGACGCTAATAATGATACCACTACGCTGGGTAGAGAAGGCTCGGATTACTCTGCTGCAATTCTTGCATATTGCTTAAATGCAAAAGAAATGATAATCTGGAAAGATGTATCAGGCGTATTAAATGCGGATCCAAGAAAGTATCCTGAAGCCGTAAAGCTGGAAGAGGTTTCTTTTCATGAAGCCATAGAACTCGCCTATTATGGCGCTTCGGTAATCCACCCTAGAACTATTCAACCCCTTCAACGAAAAGAAATTAAAATGTGGGTTAAATCATTTGTAGACCCAGATGCCGATGGGACTTTAATCAGTCAGGATGCCGTCACTAATAAGGCTATACCATCTTACATCAATCAGAAAAACCAATGGCTCATTACCATAGCCACGAAAGATTTCTCCTTTATCGTAGAAGAGCATTTAAGTCGAATTTTTGAGATTTTCTCTGCGCATAAAGTTAAGATTGACATCATGCAAAATTCTGCCGTTAACTTTACGGTTGCAGTGCATAATTCCACCTCACAATTATTAGCATTGATTGATGACCTTTCCTCTTCTTTTGATGTTAAATACAATACCGATGCTGAATTAATTACCATTAGGCATTATAATGAAGACATTATTGCACACCTAAAAGACAATAGAATTGTTTACATGGAGCAAAGAACCCGGGAGACATATCGGGTTTTATTAGGTTAATAATTTAGCATACCCTATTCCAATTTACCTACATTTGGAATACCAAAAAATCGTCAACCATGCGTGCAGTAGTTCAACGTGTTTCAGAAGCTAAAGTAGTTGTCCACCAAAAAAAGGTAGGAGAAATAAAACAAGGTTACACGGTTTTATTAGGAATCGAAGCTTCGGACACCCTAACAGATGTAAATTGGCTCGCTGAAAAAATCTGTAAACTACGACTATTTAGCGATTCGGATGAAAAAATGAACCTGGACATCCAAGAGGTAAAAGGAAACATTTTAGTGATTAGCCAATTTACGCTCCACGCAAAAACAAAAAAAGGAAACCGTCCTTCATACATCAGGGCTGCTCCTCCGGATTACGCAAGTCAACTATACGAAGATTTTATTGACGCACTTTTCCAGCTGCTAGACCAACCCATTCAATCGGGTGAGTTTGGAGCGAACATGCAAATAACACAAACCAACGATGGTCCAGTTACCATCCTTATTGATACTAAAAACAAAGAATAATGGCGGGATTTACCGAAATACAGGAACAAGTAGACACATGGATTAAAGAAGTGGGTGTGCGCTATTTCAATGAGCTAACCAATATGGCCCAACTTACGGAAGAGGTAGGCGAAGTAGCTCGAATAATTGCCAGACGTTATGGAGAACAAAGCGAAAAAGAATCGGACAAGAACAAAGATTTAGGTGAAGAACTAGCAGATGTGATTTTTGTAGCCATTTGTTTAGCAAACCAAACGGGCGTTGATTTAGAAAAAGCATTTCAAGATAAAATGGTAGTCAAAACTAAACGAGATAAAGACCGCCATCAATCTAACAAGAAATTAAGGTAACCCCCCCTTTTGGTAGCTATTTCTCTTTTTTCCAACCGGCTACTACTATAACAATCTCGCCCTTGGGAGGATGCTCTTTATAGTGAGCTGAAACTTCGGCCAAGGTGCCACGTTTGTGTTCTTCAAACAATTTGGTAAGCTCTCTCGAAACGCTTACTTGACGATCTTCGCCAAAGAACTGAGCAATCAAATCAAGCGTTTTAACCAATCGGTGAGGAGACTCATAAAACACGATTGTTTTAGGCTCGGCAGCAAGGGCTTCTAATATTTTATGTCGCCCTTTTTTATGCGGTAAAAAACCTTCGAAAATAAACTTGTCACACGGCATTCCTGACGCCACAATAGCTGGTACAAACGCAGTTGCGCCCGGCAAAACTTCTACTTCAATTTCCGCCTCAACACAAGCGCGAACTAGCATAAACCCGGGGTCGGAAATGCCAGGAGTACCGGCATCGCTAATCATGGCAATATGTTGTCCGGTTTGCAAAAGATTCACATATCGTTCGGTTACTTTATGTTCGTTATGCATGTGAAAAGACGACATTTTGGTATCGATATTATAATGCGTCAATAATTTTCTGGAGGTGCGGGTATCTTCTGCTAAAATTAAATCAGCGTCTTTCAACACCTCAATTGCCCGAAAAGTAATATCCTTTAAATTACCTATGGGCGTTGGCACTAGCGTAAGTGGCTTCATTTTATTTGGAATTACTATAATCGATAATTAAATACTCCTTAATTTAGGTGCTGTAGGTTAATCAAATTGTTGAATTAATTCTAACATTTGATCCTCATTTCCACCCTCCTCAATAATTTTTGTGGTACCATCAATAATAGCATCCATTTTTTCTGGAGCAAAACCAAGGCTGACTCCAAAGCTCATACACAATCTTCTTTCAAAGGGGTTAACCTCTCCGTCAATTAGCATCATTTGAATTAAATCAAGCATTTTTTCGGCACGTTCCTTTTTATCTTCAATAACCATTGGAGAAATGTGCATAGAATTTTCAATTAGCCCTTCAATATCTTCCGCGGTAATGAAAAATTTATCAGACTTTTTGAATAAAAATTCTAATTCTGCCTTATCCAATATACCATCGGCAAAAGCCACCGATAACAGGTTTTTAAAATGTTGTTTGTTTATTGCGTTTTCCATAAATATCTTTTAATCGGACCTTGTTAATTAAATCTTCGCTCTACTAAAGTAATGAAACTCTGCACCGTTTCGGACTCCATAATCCAATTATTTTCTTTTTTCAATTGCAATTCAATATATCGATTTGCATCCTCCTTACTCGCAATATGGTCTAACTCCGTAAGTGCTCTTTTAAATGATTCCATATTCCCGTTAAATAGTTCGTTGGAAAACAAAAAACGTTCATTCAATGCAATCGAATCTGCGAGCTTTTGAATAGACTTGTTGCTCAATTTATCTGCTACAGAAGGGGCCGTACTCGCTACGGCATCATTTAATTCGGTAGTTAACGCTTCTTTTATCGGCTCTGGGTCGGGAACCACCTCCACCTCTATTTCTTCAGGCTCCAAAATTTCTTCCTGGATGGACGAGGTCGGCAATTCTTCCGCCAACTCAGAAGTCTCCTCCTCACTGGCTAATTCTTCCACTTCAGATGTTTCGGCTACCGGTTCGGCAAGGGTTGGTGTTTCTTCCTCAAGAACAGTAACAGGCTCCACAACCTTCTCTTGCACCTCAAAAACTTCTACGGAATGTTCTGTTTCAAATTCATCAATTTCTTTCAAAATCTCCTCACCGTAGCTAGGGATTTCCGGTTCTGAATTAGCGGTTTTTTCTTGCTCCTTCATTTCCAAAAACTCAACTAACAAGTTATCATTTTCTGGCAATTCATGCAAAAACTGATAGATTGTAAGCGCTCTTGAAACCTCTTGTGTATTTGATAACATTTTCTTCAACCATTTATTATCCAATTTTTCAGAAGTATATACTTTTTCCGAAATCGTTAATAAAGCTTCTATTTGATCTGCTAGTTTCTGTCTGAAAAGTTTTTCTCGCGTGCCCATTTGAAATTTTTATGTTAGTCTTAGTGATGGCAAAAATTACCACACAAAATAATCGACAATTTACCTCTTAAACGCAAATTTAATTAGATTTGTGTACATCTGAATTAGTTATTTTCTATATTGTCAATTAGATTAGAAAATGACTGATAATCAGATTATTCGATAACAGCCATTTTGTTGGATTTTGTTAAATCAATCCAATTATTCACATCAAATGACACGTAATAAATGTTTTTAGAAAAACTTGTAAATCAAAATGCCCGAAGAGGATGGATTGAGGTCATTTGTGGATCTATGTTTTCTGGCAAAACCGAAGAGCTCATAAGAAGGTTAAGGAGAGCACAATTCGCTCAATTAAAAGTAGAGATTTTCAAACCATCCATCGATACCAGATATGATGAGGAAGAAGTTGTTTCTCATAATAAAAACGCGATTTCATCAACCCCAGTGCCAGCTTCATCCAACATATTGCTGTTGGCAAATGGTATAGATGTAGTGGGAATTGACGAAGTACAATTTTTTGACGAAGGAATAATTGACGTATGTAATCAACTAGCTAATCAAGGTATTAGAGTAATTGTAGCGGGTTTGGACATGGATTTTTTAGGTAAGCCTTTTGGTCCCATGCCAGCTTTATTATCTACTGCAGAATACATCACCAAAGTACATGCTATTTGTGTGGATTGTGGCGATTTAGCACACCACTCCTATCGATTTACTGAAAGTAACGACTTAGTATTAGTGGGAGAGCAAGAAAACTATCAACCTTTGTGTAGAAAATGCTATAACCAAAAACAACAAGATAGAGATCATCATAAATCTTCCAAGGTAAACAATGAAGGCAACTCCATATAGCGCAAAAACAATTGGAAAAATTCTGGATGGTGAACACCAAATTGTTTCCCCAGATTCATTAATTGAAAGCCTACTTTTTGATAGTAGAAAAGGAGGGTTAATTCAAGATAGTTTGTTCGTAGCCCTACCTGGTAATTTTAGAGATGGGCACCAATTTGTGGAGACTATGTATAAAAGGGGCGTTCGTGATTTTCTAGTATCCAAGCCCATTCCACAACTACCCAATGCCAATATTTTTAGGGTACCCAATACTTTAGCTGCCATTCAAAGGCTGGCCACATGCCAAAGAAATTCTGCGTCTTTTCCGATAATTGGAATTACGGGGAGTAATGGTAAAACCATTATTAAAGAATGGCTTTATCAACTATTGCACGAAGATTTCACCATTGTACGAAATCCAAAAAGTTATAATTCTCAGTTAGGAGTTGCTCTTTCGGTTTGGAAGATTAACCAATCATACAACCTTGGAATTTTCGAGGCGGGCCTCTCCCAATGTGGTGAAATGGAAATTTTGGAAAAGATTATCCAACCCAGCATTGGTATTTTTACCAACCTTGGGTTAGCCCATCAAGAAAATTTTAGCGATATTTATGAAAAGGCTAAAGAAAAAATGAAACTTTTCAAAAATGTAGAAAAGCTAATT
Source organism: uncultured Flavobacteriales bacterium (assembly GCA_963974475.1). Classification (GTDB taxonomy): domain Bacteria; phylum Bacteroidota; class Bacteroidia; order Flavobacteriales_G; family Salibacteraceae; genus CAJXZP01. The sequence goes on along the minus strand of CAXBCR010000003.1, from coordinate 180,517 downwards.
TTTTGTACCGATTCTGAAATCATATTAAACGAAGTAAACCAGCTCTTCTCAAGGGAAAAGCAACTACGCTGGGGTAGATATGAAGAATGCGATTTAAATATTATGAGTGTGGCTCATGATGGTAAAAAAAGCATTGTTAAAGCTATTTACGATTCGAAAGATATTCAACTAAGCATTCCTTTCTTAGATGACGCATCTATAGAAAATGGTATTCATTGTTGGCTATATATGCTAAATGCAGGTTATTCCAATTCCGTAATTCAAAGTCGATTTAATAGATTAGAGCCTATTGCCATGCGGCTAGAACAAAAAATTGGGATTGACGGTAGCGTTATTTTAAACGATTCGTATAATGCGGATGTTACTGCCATTAGCATTGCTTTTGATTCGCTAGATAGATTAGGCAGGTCAAAAAAAACGGTAATCCTTTCTGATATCCTTCAAAGTGGTTCATTACCCGATCAGTTATATGAACAAATTAATTTGGAATTAGCAAATCATCAAATTTATCAGTTTATTGGAGTTGGAAAAGAAATTTATGAAAACCAAAACCTAATCACCATCCCCAACAGGCATTTCTTTTTAAATACCTATCAGTTCTTAGACCAGATTCAATCTTTCGACTTTCAAAATCAAGCCATTTTAATTAAAGGTGCTAGGTCATTTAAGTTTGAACAAATTGCTTCCAAATTAGCTCTTAGAACACATCAAACTAGACTGGAAATTAATCTAGACGCCATAAAACATAATTTGCACTTTTTCCGCCAAAAGCTTCAACCTAAAGTGAAGATTATGGTGATGGTAAAAGCGTATGGATATGGTGCAGGCGGCCCTGAAGTATCTAATATTCTTGAGTCAGAAGGTGTAAACTATTTAGGAGTAGCATACGCTGACGAAGGTATGGCAATTAGAAAAGCTGGCGTTAATACTCCTATAATGGTTATGAACCCTTCCAAAGAATCGTTTCCTTCTATCATTAATTATAATTTAGAGCCGGAAATTTACTCACTCAAAATTTTAGAAGCTTACAACGATGCTTTGAATGCCGAAGGACTCATGCGCTCTGCTTATCCTATTCATATTAAATTAGACACCGGAATGAACCGATTGGGGTTTCGGGCAGAAGAACTAAGTGACTTACTGCAAGTCCTGAAAAGTGAATCTCATTTCAAAATTGCCTCGGTATTTTCACATTTAGCGGCTAGCGATGCACCAGAAAACGACCCATTTACAAATGCTCAAATAGCACTGTTCAAGGAATTAATTCAACAAATAAAAACGGTAGTAACTTATCCATTCATTCAACATATTTCGAATACGGCTGCCATTGAACGGTTTCCCGATGCACAGTTTAACATGGTGAGACTTGGCCTCGGCTTGTATGGTGTTACTCCTTCTGGTACTAATCAAAATCAACTAGAAACAGTTTCCTCCCTCTATTCAATTGTGATACAACTCAAAAATGTAAAGGAAGGAGAAAGCATAGGTTACGGTCGCAATTTTATCGCTAAAAAAGACATGAAAATTGCCATAGTCCCTATTGGATATGCCGATGGTGTGGACCGAAGACTAGGAAACGGAGTTGGTTTCGCTTTTGTATCCGAGTTTAAACGACCTATTATCGGAAATGTATGCATGGACCTCCTCATGGTGGATGTAACCGGTTTACCTACAAAAATAAACGACCGAGTTGAAATTTTTGGTCACAACATAAGTGTGGAGCAAGTAGCCTCACAAGCAGAAACCATTAGCTACGAAATTCTTTCGAGTATTCCTCCTAGAGTAAAACGAGTGTATATAAAGGAAGTGTTATGATTCAAATTTCGGCCGTTATTATCACGTATAATGAAGAGAAAAATATTGAACGATGTTTAAAGTCTCTATCAGGAATTGTAGATGAAATTGTAGTAATAGACTCTTTCTCTACCGATAGAACTATTGAGATTTGTAACCGGTTTAATGTCGTTCTAATTTCGCACGAATGGCTAGGGTACTCCAAACAAAAAAACTTAGGTAATCAAACAGCGACTCACGATTATATTTTGTCGGTGGATGCGGATGAAGCTTTATCCGAGCCACTAAAAAATTCCATTTTAGAGCTAAAAAACCAACCTTTCACGGGTGCTTATTCCGTGAATCGAATGGTAAACTATTGTGGCCATTGGATTAAACACACCTCTTGGTATCCAGATAATAAAATTAGAATTTGGAATAAACGGGAAGGAAAATGGAAGGGTGAAATTCATGAAACTATTGAATTTAAATCACCTACCTCGATCACGCTATTAAAAGGCGATTTACATCACTACACCTACTATACGGAAGAAGAACATATTGCACAGCAAGTAAAGTTTTCAACCATAGCAGCGCAGGACATGTTTAATCAAGGCAAAAGAGCACCCCTATATAAATTGATACTAAACCCACTCGCTTCTTTCATAAAAGACATGATTATTCGCTCGGGATATTTAGATGGTGCTTCAGGATTGAAAATCTCCATCATTTCCGCAAAATCTGTTTATTGGAAATACAAAAAGCTGCGCCAACATTGGCAAAACCAGGAAAGCGTTTAATCAACTACCTCTTCACTAACAGGTTGGTGAAACAAAAATAGAAAGTAAAAGAACATTGCATAGGTCACTCCAAACTGCGTTTCCAATGTATCCTCATCAAGCATAGACACCATTAGGATAATAAAAGAACCCAAAAACAAATAGGATTTGGCATTTTTGGTTAGCCAAAACCCTGAAAACATGGTGCATAAAAAATAGATTAATCCAAAAATTCCAAAGGTAACTCCCATGGTTAAGAATTGATTATGCGCCCTTAAACGGTATTTACCCATAATTTCGTAAGGCATTTTATCGTACTGCTCATTATAGGCCAACTGAACATCACCGGTACCTACGCCATAAAGCCAATTTTCTTTCAAAATTTCCACCCCATTTTTCCAAAACAAAAAGCGCTGAGCCAACGAATTTCCCTGAGGATTAAACCCTTGCGAATAATTATGCACCTCCCAGATGTATCGATAAATCATTGTGTTTAAACTCTTTTCATTAAGAAATCGTTCATTTGCAATCCCATTTTCCACCGCCCATACATCCAAATGAGTCAAAGCTGCAACCCCTTCTTTATCCTTTCTTAAGTTTTTAGAGGTTAGGTATCTTATTAAAGTTGACTGAAGACTTTGGCCTTTTAAATCAGCACCATCAAAATCAAGCTTACTCTCTTTATTCCACTCTGTTCGCAATTCATTAATAGCAATGTAAGAATAGGTATAATGCCCATTTTCAAAGGTTTTTTTATCCAAATCAAATGTATACTCCTCACCACTTTTAGTATGTTTATCTACCGTGTTGAGGGATAATTCTTCGATATCGTAAAACTCTTGCACCTGGTAATACACATACCCGATTGTGAGCACGGTAAAAACAATTATTCCCGTTTTTATCCACCGCGAATACTTGACCCTATAGTTGGAAGTAAGCGCCCAAACAAGCACCAAGCTAGCCGCTAAAACCGCCACAATGCCCGACATAGCTCGAAGCATAAAAAGGTATATAATAAACCAAAACCCAAGACCTCTTAGCCAACCTGAAAACTGTTGAAACTGGGTGGACCTTTGACTCAAATAAAACGAACTAAATACCGCTACACCCATCATCAAACTTAATCGGATGTGCGACATGAAAGGAGACATTAATCTATAATCATCTCCAGGTTGTGATAAAACAAAATAAATAACAGACCCCACTATGCTACTGACCAATGAAGTTGCAATGAAAAAAACAAGCACCCATTCAAATTGCTTAACGGTTAATTTAGCGGATGAACCTAAAATAATAGGTAGTGCTAAAATGGGTAGTTTTATTTGAACGTCATGACCACCATAAGCTAAATCAGTACTCCAGAATAGCCCAACAACGTGCAATAAAAACAGCCCAAAAAACATCATAACGGGTAGACGTTTCGAAATGGAATGTAATTTTGATATATATTTTCCTTCAAGAAGGTAATTCAATGATAAAATCATGGTGGTTAAACTCACCAGAAAATGCGAAAACTGCATTCCAATTACCAACAGAATTAATCCTGAAAAAAATACCTTTTGATGTATCTCTGCTCTATTATGTAGTAGGTTGCTCAAAAAACAAAATACTAATTAATCGAACCGCTTAGTAAAGATTGATACTCCTTAGCATCGTTCAAAACCCTTTTGGCTACAATCACATCCTCATCTTTTACCAAACCTTGCTCAATTTGTCCGGTTTGAAAATAATAACGTGTAACAATTTCACTTTCCAAAAACCGGGAGATTTGAGCCTTATAAATATCCAAATCTTTTGCTTTACTTTGAAAAATAGAAGCTTCCAATTTCTTTAAATCTGCCTGAATTTCATCGGCAAACTTTTCATCCTTCGATACTTTTTCTAATCGTTTCAGTAGTTTCTCCGTATCGGTAGAATAATTGTAATCCTTATCCTTTAAGAATTCCTTGAAATCTTCGTAGTCGGCATCCGAAAAGGAATACGTACTTGGAGATGCAATAGAATCCAATTTGCTACGATATAAATTAGCGTAATCAAAAATTAATTGTTTTCGTACCAAACTAATTAAAATTGGACTTGCATCCATTCCAGTTACTTTGATTTCAGGTTCGATACCTGCTCCATCTAAAACTAATCTACCCGATTTTGTCGAAAATTCTTTTCGCAACGAATCTGGAACAACCAAAGCTTTACCATCCTCATCCTTATGGGAATAATCTAACCTCTGAATACACCTTCCGCTTGGAATATAGTATTTAGCAACCGTAATTTTCATTTTAGAATTATACTTCAAATCGCGCGTTTGTTGCACCAACCCTTTTCCAAAAGTGTTGGTACCAATAATAACTCCACGATCTAAGTCTTGAATAGTCCCAGAAACAATTTCAGACGCTGATGCGGAGCCTCCATTTACCAACACTACCAGGTGCAAGCTAGTATCTACCGGTTGACTGGTAGTAACATAAGTTGCATTCCAATCAGTAATTTTGCCTTTAGTCTCCACCACTTTAGTGCCAATAGGAACAAAAAGTCCAACAATGCTCACTGCTTCTCTAAGCAAACCACCACCGTTTCCACGAAGATCCAAAACTAAATTGGTGATGTTGTTATTCTTTTTTAAATCCAGTAATGCAGCCTTCACCTCGGCACTAGCGGTTTCAGTAAATCCATTTAGTTTTATGTATCCAGTTTGTGGGGCAATTTCACCAAAATAGGGCACATCTTTTATTTTAATTTCCTCTCGGGTTACGGTAATCTCCTTTGGGGTTTCATCACCAATCCGCTCAATGGTCAATACCAAATCAGTTTTCGGTTCACCTTTTAGAAAGTCGCTAATTTCTTGGGTACTTTTCCCTTTGGCTATTTTGCCATCTACTTTCAAAATTTTATCTCCTGCTCGAAGTCCTGCTTTATGGGCTGGATAGTTTTCATAGGGTTCAGAAATGTAAACAAATCCATTTTTTCTAGAAATCAAAGCTCCAATTCCTCCATATTGCCCCGTAGTCATAAATCTATAATCCTCAATATCTGACTCTGGATAATACACAGTGTAGGGATCCAATTTATGTAGCATTGCATCAATACCTGTTTTCATAAGGTCTCCAGGCTCCGTTTCATCTACATAATACGTGTTTACGTTTTTGTAAACCGACACAAAAATGTCTAGGTTCTTACTAATTTCAAAATAACTATCCTGAAAACTGAATAGCCCAATTGACAAAGTGGTTAAAATAGCCACCGCCCAAATGGAGGTTCTTTTCCCTTTAAATATGTTCATTTTCTAACTTTAGTTTTTGAATCAACTCCTCCAACAATCCTTGAATTTTTTGATCTGCTTCGGAATACGTAGGTTCTTTTTTTCCTATGTATACAATCCCGATAGCCAGACTCCTATTTTGTGAAGCTAACAGTGTTTTTAAATCAATGGAATGAATCCGGTATATTTCTGATATTACTCGTTTAATTCTATTCCTTGAGACCGCCAATTTAAAATTTCTTTTTGGAACACTAACCAAAATTTTATCCCCTATAAAACTTCCTTCGGATTCGACAAGATAGACCAAACGAAAAGGGCTTTTTTTTAGTGCCCTTCCGCTAGAAAAAAGTTGATCAATTACCAACTTACTTTTTAAATGGTTTTTTCGTTTGTTTTCAAACTTCACAGCACAAAAAAAGGGTTTCTTTCGAAACCCTTAGCACTTTAGTATAAGAAATATGTTATTTCTTATTATGTTCCTTAATGTATTGCTCAATTGCCATAGTCATCGAAGGCGCATTTTGAGTGGGCGCCTGAATATCTATTCTAAATCCAGCATCTTTAGCAGCTTTAGCGGTCGTAGGACCAAAAACAGCAATTCTAGTTTTGTTTTGTTTGAAATCCGGAAAATTTCTTAATAATGATTCAATTCCTGCAGGAGAGAAAAACACCAACATGTCGTATAAAACATCCTCCAAGTCACTCAAATCAGAACAAACGGTTTTATACAATACCGCTTTCGAATATTTAAACTTACTCTTTTCTAAAAGTTCTGGAATTTCCTTTTTCAAGATGTCAGAACAAGGCAATAAAAAGCTTTCCTTTTTATGCTTTTTCATCACATCAATAAGATCTACGAAACGTTGCTTACCATGAAAAATTTTTCTTTTACGATACACCACATATTTCTGTAAATAATATGCAGTGGATTCCGAAATACAGAAATATTTCATCGAATCAGGAGCCGTTTGTCTAGATTCTTTTAAAATTCTAAAATAATGGTCTACCGCATTTCTAGAGGTAAAAATAACCGCAGTATGATCCAAGATATTGATTTTATCTTGTCTAAAATCAATTTCACTTACCCCTTCCACATGAATGAACGGTCTAAAATCAATGGTTACCTTATGCTTCTGGCCTACATCAAAATACGGTGACTTTTCCGAGTCCGGTTTCGGCTGCGATACAAGTATTGTTTTTACTTTTAAATCCATAAAAAAAACCTAATTAGGTAGTTTGGTTCGCCCTGAATTTACTGTACTTGAGAGTCCAAAAACACTCTTCCAATAGCCATCAAGGGCAGAATTTCGAGGGCGCAAATGTACAAAATAATGTGAAACACTTGACTGTTAGTTTGTTTAACTCCTAAAAAAAATGTCCGGCTCAACCTATAGAGAAACGTTAGCGTTAGCATTACCCCTCCCATACCCAAAACCCACCTTGGATTTAGTTCAATTCCAAAACTTAGAATCACTATTATGGGGAAGAGTAAAATCCCTAACATCTGAGTGGAAATAACGTTTAGAGATAAATAGGTGCCTAATATTTTGGGTGCACTAAATACTAACGAAGCAATTCCAACAACCAAAGTCTTGATTAACAACCCAAAAACAAGGACCATTCCTATTAGCAAAACGGAGGATACCGATTGCCCAAACACACCCAAATTTACTTTAGGAGAATACCATTCAATGACTTGGGAAAAATAAATAGCTAAAATTACCAAACCAGTAACGAATAGGGTAATGGACACCACTCCGTTGGAGCTCTTGCTGTCCTCAAACTCCTGCATCAACGAATTGTTACTGACAAACGACTTAACAATTCCAGTAAAATCTTTCTCGTTTTTTCGGTATAGAAAAGACCAAACTAGGGCTATGATAAAATAGGATAAAAAGGAAACTGTTCCATCCAGTTCTTGCTTTTCAACAAAGTTTTTAGGAGGTAAGTTTAACTCTAATTTGTGATGCGAATAAAAAATAGGCTCGAAACCATTCCACAAAAAATCATCTAATACCGGTTTTTTGCTTAGAAAGGGTACACCTTCAGCTGTAGCGATGGAACCAACCTGATTATCGCTAACGCTATTCAAATTTCCAGTAATTAATTCTTTCATTTTCCTTCAGACAAAAGTAATTCCCCTAGTTCTTTTATTTACGGAAGCATATTCAAATAATCGTGGAATTTTGAACAAATTTCTATGAAGTTTTAGATACCTTTGGCACCCCAAAATTAAAGATATGACAGATAGATTTGAAGCACACGATTATTATTTAATGGACGAGTTGTTAACCGAAGAGCAAAAGCTTTTTCGCGACTCTTTACGTGCTTGGTTAAAAAAGGATGTATCTCCTATTATTGAAGATTACTACGAACGCGCTACTTTTCCTAAGCAAATAGTACCAGGACTAGGTGAGTATGGTTGTTTTGGACCTTATATTCCGCAAGAATATGGTGGCCCAGGCTTGGACCAAATAACTTATGGATTGTTGATGCAAGAACTTGAGCGTGTAGATTCAGGTATTCGTTCTACTTCATCAGTTCAATCCTCATTGGTAATGTATCCTATTTGGAAATACGGAAGCGAAGAACAAAAACAAAAATTCTTACCAAAATTGGCTACGGGTGAATATATTGGCTGTTTCGGACTTACCGAACCAGACCATGGATCAAACCCGGGTGGAATGACCACCAACTTTAAAGATATGGGAGACCATTATCTTTTAAATGGTGCTAAAATGTGGATTTCTAATTCACCTATCGCTCAAGTTGCAGTGGTATGGGCAAAAAACGAAGAAGGAAGAGTTCACGGATTATTGGTGGAAAAAGGAATGGAAGGGTTTTCTGCACCAGAAATGCATGGAAAACATTCTTTACGCGCATCGATTACAGGGGAATTAATTTTTGACAATGTAAAAATTCCTAAAGAGAACTTGTTACCTGGTCGTTCTGGTTTAGGAGCACCACTTTCTTGTTTGGATTCGGCTCGTTATGGTATTGCTTGGGGCGCCATTGGCGCGGCAATGGATTGTTATGATTCTGCTCTTCAATATTCTAAAGAGCGTATTCAATTTGACAAACCAATTGCATCATTTCAATTAGTTCAAAAGAAATTAGCTGAAATGATAACAGAAATCACAAAAGCACAAATGCTTACATTTAGATTAGGTCAATTGCGTGATGAGGGTAGAGCTACTTCTGCACAAATCTCAATGGCGAAAAGAAATAATGTAGATATGGCATTAAAGGTTTGTAGAGAAGCAAGACAAATTCATGGAGCAATGGGTATTACTAGTGAATATTCATGTATGCGACATATGGCTAACCTAGAATCTGTAGTTACCTATGAAGGAACTCATGATATTCATCTTCTTATTACAGGAATGGACATCACTGGTATTCCTGCATTTTCATAAGGATTTAAACAATTTCAAACTCCCATTTCCTTTTGGATTTGGGAGTTTTTTTATGCAGTTTTGTTACTAACCAAAGAATTCTATTCGAAAAATCTCTAGAAAGGCTAAACGTTCAAACTCAATACATCTCGTTTTTTGCTCATTAAAAAGTCTCCAAAACGAAAAAAGCCGCTTCAAAAAAATGAAACGGCTTACAATTAAAAATTTAATTCTCTCTTGGAAGACTTTCTACCTTCAAGCCAAGACTCGTACGACTTTTTATCAAGTTGGTACCATGCTTTCGCAATGTTTGACTTTAAAATAACTTTAAGTTGTTTTTTCTTTTCCGTTATATCTACACTCATAGCTCGGGGTTTGCTTTATTTATTATTCGACATTCATGTTAGGTGCCGTAAATTTAACAATTTTTTTGAACCACAATATAATTTTCATTTGATTTTTACAACACTACATTAATTATTTTCTTTTTTACATAAATAAGTTTTTTCGGAGCTTTGCCTTCTAGCCATTTTTGCGAGTCTTCATGCGCTAAAATAATTTCTTCTACCTCCTTTGCATCCATATCTATTGGCAATTCTATTTTGAATCTCATTTTACCATTAAACGATACTGGATAAGTGTGATTTGACTCGACCAATAAATCTGGCTTAAATTCTGGAAACTTTGCATATGCTACAGAGCCTTCATTACCCAACTCCTTCCAAATTTCTTCTGTGATATGTGGTGCATGGCAGGCAGCTAACACTACCAAATCCTGAAGAACCGATTTGTTCTTACACTTTATTGCTGTAAAATCATTTACCGCAATCATTAAATGACTCACAATGGTATTGAAAGTGAATCGTTCCATATCATCTTGAATTACCTTTATGGTTTTATGCAAGATTTTTAATTCTTCTTTTGAAGGCGCTTCATCCATCACAATGATATTATTATCATCATCATGAAATAAGGCCCAAAATCTTCTTAAAAACCTAGAAACCCCATCAATTCCTTTCGTGTTCCAAGGTTTATGCATTTCAATTGGACCCAAAAACATTTCATGTAACCGAAGTGCATCAGCGCCATATCGCTCTATTAATTCATCTGGGTTAACCACATTGTACTTAGACTTCGACATTTTTTCAACCTCACTACCGCAGATATAAGTTCCATCTACTTCCAATACAAATTCAGCATCCTTATACTCAACTCTCCAAGATTTAAATGCTTCCGTATCCAGTATTTCGCCATCTACAAAGCTCACATCCACATGTATGGCTGTGACTTGCTTACCATTGATTTGACCCTTAGACAAAAAGGTGTTTGTACCATTCATTCGATAAACAAATTTGGAGACCCCTTGAATCATGCCTTGGTTTATCAGCTTTTTTGCTGGTTCATCAAATGGTATTACGCCTAAGTCATTCAAGAATTTCGCCCAAAATCGAACGTATAATAAATGTCCGGTAGCATGTTCCGCACCGCCTAAATACAAATCTACTTGTCCCCAATAATTAACGGCTTTCTTTGAAAACAAAGCATGCGCATTTCCTGGATCCATGTATCGTAAATAATACCATGATGAACCTGCCCAGCCAGGCATTGTATTCGTCTCTAATCGGTGTCCTTCAGTTGTTTCCCAGTTTTTAGCCCGTGCCAATGGTGGTTCTCCATCTTCAGTTGGAAGATATTTATCTACCACTGGTAGTTCTAATGGAAGGTCTTTCCGATCCAAAACATAGGGCATGTCGTTTTTAAAATATACCGGGATTGGTTCTCCCCAATACCGTTGGCGACTAAAGCCTGCATCTCTCAATTTAAAATTAATTTTTCGGACTCCAATTCCTTTCACTTCCATTTCATGGATAGCCACTTTAATAGCTTTTTTGGCTTTTAATCCATTCAAGAATTGAGAGTCAGTCAACACCGCATTTTTATCTTCAACAGCACCGTTGGTTAAATCTGCTCCCTCTAAGATATTAGGAATAGGCAATTCAAAATGATTGGCAAAATCCCAATCTCTTTGATCACCTGAAGGAACGGCCATAATTGCTCCGGTACCGTAATGAGCCAAAACATAATCACCAATCCATATAGGAATGTTTTCTCCCGTAAAAGGGTGGATAGCATACGCTCCGGTAAACGCTCCAGAAATATTCTTTACATCGCTCATTCGGTCTCTTTCCGACCTTTTACTCGTTTTTTCAATATAATTTTCCACCTCTTCTCGTTGCTCGTTACTTGTAATCTTTTGGACCAACTCATGTTCGGGAGCTAGAACCATGAAGGAAACTCCAAAAATGGTATCCGGACGAGTTGTGAAAACTTCAATTTTATCCGCATGACCATTAACACCAAATGCAACAGTAGCACCTTCCGATTTACCAATCCAATTTCGTTGAATTTCTTTGACAGATTCTGGCCAATCTATTGTATCCAAACCAGTTAAAAGTCTTTCTGCATAGGCCGTTATTCTCAACGACCATTGCTTCATTTTCTTTTGTTCTACCGGATGACCTCCTCGCTCAGAAACACCATTTTTCACCTCATCGTTAGCTAATACAGTTCCTAGTTTAGCACACCAATTTACGGTGGTTTCACTCAAGTAAGCCATTCGATAATTCAAAAGCGTTTTATACTGCTCTTCTTCCGACCAATTTTTCCATTCCTCAGCTGTAAACGAAAGCTCTTCCGAACATGCTGCATCTACACTTTGACTTCCAGTAAGTTCAAAAACACTAATAAGCGTTTCAATAGGCAATGCCTTACAGGTATCATAATTAAACCAAGAGTTAAATAGCTTAATAAAAATACTTTGCGTCCATTGGTAGTATTCTTTATTGGAAGTACGCACCTCTCTATCCCAGTCAAACGAAAAACCAATTCTATCTAATTGGGCTCTGTATCTTTTAATATTTTCTTTGGTGGTAGTATCTGGATGTTGCCCCGTTTCAATGGCATATTGCTCCGCAGGAAGGCCAAATGAATCATATCCCATAGGATGCAAAACCTCAAAACCTTGTAATCTTTTATATCTCGCAAAAATATCCGAAGCAATGTAACCTAATGGATGCCCAACATGAAGCCCAGCTCCAGAAGGATAAGGAAACATATCCAACACGTAGTACTTTGGCTTATCGTTATTGATTTGACTTTTAAATGTTTTATTTTTAGCCCAATAGGCTTGCCACTTCTTTTCTATATCAAAAAATTTATAGGCCATGTTACACGCTTTTTATTCGTAAAATAAGCGGCAAAGGTAAATAGGTTCCTACCATTTTTAGCTCTTTTATCCACATAAATACGGACGAAATTTTGGCTGTAAACAAAGTCAATGAGCAGTTTGTGAAAATTTAGCAATTCAACGCTTTTCGCGTTTCTTCCTTAAAGTATCTTGAATTATCTTCGCCACCAAAACTAAAGAACAGTGAACGACAGCATCGTCATCATACCAACGTACAACGAGATAGAAAATATCGAAAAAATGATTCGAAAAGTTTTCTCTTTAGAAAAAGCTTTTGACTTATTAATAATCGATGATGGTTCGCCAGATGGCACTGCAGCTGTAGTTAAATCCCTCCAAAAGGAATTTCCAAATAGACTTTTTATTGAAGAACGATCCGGGAAGTTAGGTTTGGGAACCGCATACATTCATGGTTTTCATTGGTGCATAAATCATCATTATAATTACATATTTGAAATGGATTGCGATTTCTCGCATAATCCTGAGGATTTAATTGTGCTTTATAATTCAGCGGTAAAAAACAATGCAGATTTAGTTATTGGCTCTCGTTACATAAAAGGTGTGAATGTGGTCAACTGGCCAATGGGAAGAATATTAATGTCCTACTACGCATCTGCTTATGTTCGAATAGTTACCGGAATGCCAATTCGTGATACCACCGCAGGTTTTAAATGCTACCGAAGAAAAGTTTTAGAAGAAATTTCAATTGACGATATACAATTTAAAGGATATGCTTTTCAAATTGAAATGAAATTTAGAACCTGGAAAAAAGGATTTAAGGTAATGGAAGAGCCTATTATATTCACGGATAGACAAGAAGGTACTTCAAAAATGTCGGGCGGAATTTTTAAAGAAGCTTTTTTCGGGGTAATGCTATTAAAATTAAAAAGCATTTTCGGTAAAATTTAATTACCTAATAATCATAACCTTTTTCACCAACTGAGTATTTCCCGAATACAGTATTAGCTGATAATTTCCTTGCGCTACTTGGGAAAGATTTATTGACCAAGGGGTAGTGTGAATAACATCAGATTCTTTGCTAATCAATTTTCCATCCAATGTAATTATTTTATATCCCGTAATTCGCGTAAATTGACCTGCTGGCACCACCTGAATTTGATTGGTTGTAGGGTTTGGATATACCACTAACTCGGTAAATGATGATTTATTTATTACAAAATTAGCCTTCGAAATAATATCCATTTCAGGGTCAATTACAATTTGAACTACGTTAAAATCAACCAATTTATGAAAAGACTGCCCATTTTCAACATGGTTTAATTTCACTATTTTTTGCTCACCTCCATCGCCCACTAAAAGAATGGGTACATTCAAATAGAAAAATGGCACGGAGGAGTGCGAAGTTGTTTGGGCCAATTTAATAGATAATGTATTCCCAATTTGCTCCCATTCTAAATTGTAGCTTGGATATCCTTTTCCATAAATCCATTGATTCATAAAGACAGTTAAGCTGGTATCTCCTGCAGCTTCCATGTGTCGAAATAAATCAGGGGTTAAAGCTGTTTTATATTTCAAGCTAGCGTCATCAGCATACGTTCTTATTCCTTTAAAAAAAGCTGTATCCCCAATTTGTTTTCGAAGCATATGGAGTACATAAGCGCCTTTGGCATAGGATAGGTTCGGATTAAAAATTCGACTTACGTCTGTAGTATCATAAACAAATACGCTCCCATCTGGTTCGGAAGTGCTACGCTCTAAATTCTTCTGTCGCCAAGCCAACCATTCAGATGGGTGATGCAATGCCTCTAAAGGTAAACCGGTAAAGTAGGTTGCAAACCCTTCGTTTAACCAGATGTCTTGCCAAGACCCGCATGTGATCATATCACCAAACCATTGATGAGCCATTTCATGTGCGGTTAATCCAAAGCTAAAATGATACATAAAACTCATCGTTTGATGCTCCATTCCACCTCCCCATCCAAATTGTGCATGACCATATTTTTCATCCATAAATGGATATGGCCCAATCAAGGAATCGTAAAATCTTAATAAAGTATCGGTTGCCATCAAATCATTTACCACCGCAGCGCTATCCTCCACATAGACATAATTTTGGACCATCAAGCTTCCATTCACCATATCGGAAATAGACTGAATTTCCGAATAATTCGTTACCGAAAACGCTACCAAATAGGGAACAATAGGATACCTACATCGCCAATGGGATCTTATAGTATTAAGAGTAATTCGCTCCTCTACCAGCACCCCATTTCCAGCTATTTTGTTTCCAACGGGAGCGGTAACTAGCATGTCTAGTGAATCTGCTTTATCGGTCAAACTTTCTTTATGCGGCCACCAATCTGAAGCGCCATAGGGCTCGGAAAGTGTCCAAATAATTGGACTACCGTTATGGCTACTCTTTACAAATGAACTTCCATTTGCAGGTGGCTGGCCATGGTAAAAAATAGTAACCGAGTCTAATGAATTTGGTAATAAAACTACGGGGACACCAATTACATTATCGGCATGGGTAAATGGAGTATTTCCCCCTTGATACGTCACGGAATCAACCGTTAACACCGAATTTAAATCAAAGGTAATCTCATTCAATTTTTGATTCGGCACAAAAAAAACGGTTACCGACCCAGCGATAAAAAAGGTATCCGGATTTATGGTTAACGTTAATTTGTAATACGTCACATCGAAGGTAGCCGAAGCGGGCCTTTCCAAAAAAACGTTTTTCTTAAACTTCCATTTTTCGGAATCCGCTATTTCTTGTAATTCCTGATTATTACCGCCAACGCTTTGTCCAAGAGCAGGCACCACATTCATTAACAACAACCCAAGTAGTGTGAATAACAATCGTAACATGAGAGCGAAAGTAGTGTTTTTTTGAACTGATTAGGCTAAATGGCGAAATTCCTGTTTTCGAAATTGTTAATGAAATGTGGATAAAATTAATCCTAGACACAGAAAGGACTACACTAGTAATCAAGCCTTAATAAGTGTTAATAGTTTGGGTAAAATAAAACAAACAGTATCTTTATGACGTTGATATTAGGGAAAATCAATTAAATATAGGGGTATGAAAAATTTGAGAAAAGAAAGATTGGGGCTTTTAGAAAAAACCATCTTAGAATTTGAGCAACGAGGGAAATCTAATTTAGAAGAAATAAAGGAATACTTAATGCAACGGTATCAATTAACCGTTAGCAGTTCAGTATTACGCAGAAGAATGGAAAGTCTTAGTTTTTAAATAAACCCAGCATCTTTGGGAACGATTTCAGTTGGAGGAAATCCAAAATAGTTTTTAAATGAAAATGAGAAATAGCTTACACTATTGAAGCCTGTGGCGTATGCTATTTCAGAAATATTTCCTCCACGTTGTTCAATTATTTGTTTTGCTTGTTCTAATCTAAATTCACGTAAAAATTGATTGAATGTCTTACTCGTAATCGCCTTAACTCTTCTTTGAACTGTTGATTTACTCAATCCCATTTCCACCACAACATCTTCAATGGCAAAATGTGATTTGTCTAAGTTATCTGCAAATAAAACAATAAGCTCCCGCATAAAAATATCTTCGGTAGACTCTACTTCTGTTTTATTTGTTTCCAAATAGGCTTTTGCTTTCAACTTTCGTCTAATCTCAATTAAATTGGCAATTCTTGCAACTAACTCTTTCGAGTTAAATGGTTTGGTAATGTAATCATCCGCTCCATATTCCAATCCCATAATCTTAGATTCGGTCATGGTTTTTGCCGTTAACAAAATAACTGGTGTATTGGTCAAAGCAGGAGTTTCTCTCACGTGCTTCAACAATTCGTACCCATCCATTTCCGGCATCATGATGTCAGAGATAATTAAATCTGGCTCTTTTTTAAAAGCCATATCCAATCCTTCTTTTCCATCTGCAGAAACGAAAACTGTATACCCTTTAAACTTTAAAAGCTCTTCAAGGTTTTCTCTTACAGTGGCATCGTCTTCAATTACGAGTATATTAGACATAAGTTTAAACGTTTTGATTCGTTATTGACACAAATGTAACATAATGGCGTTACTTTTGGCAATACATTTTGGATGATTTCATGGTAAAAAAGGATCCTTCTGTAACAAATGGCAATTCAATTCAATTAAATAGGGTATTTCAACTATTTAATTCTGATGGGAAATTCGACAACAAGGTTTCAAAATATTTGAAACTATTGTCTGAATATACTTATGCTCAATGGTGTGTTTTTGTTCCAGTGGTATCTTCCAATATTCATGAATACTTGCAACAACAAAGCATTCAATTTGGGCATGAGACTACCACAAACAACAATCCTACACCACTTTCCAAATCAGTTTTAAGCCTTGGAAAAGGGAAAACGGAGCCGTTTCAAGCATTAACGAGTGAGCTTGATGAAGAAACATCTTCAAATATCGAACAACTAGGTATAGCCGCCTTTTTCATATTTCCACTTAAAGCAAACAACAAACTAATTGGCTACATCAGTATTTTAGAAACAGAAATAACAAGGATTTGGTCAACTAAGCAAGCAGAAGACCTATCCTTTGCAAATCAAATTTTCGCGCATTTTTTGCATACCGAAATTTTAGAACAAGATTTATTTTCAAAAGAGGATATTTTACAAAAAGCCATAGAAAATTCAAATGATGGATATTGGCATATTGATTTAACGCATAACAAAATGCACTTTTCACGTCAGTGGAAAAGAATGTTGGGATTTGACGAAAACGAAATTGAAGATTCATTTGAGACTTTTGAAAACCTCCTACATCCGGATGATAAAGACCTTGTGTTACAAGTGCTTGACCCGTTCATGAAAATTGGAGTTGGTTCATATGAATGCGAGTACCGAATTCGCAACAAAAATGGAAACTACATTTGGGTATTGACCCGGGCGAACGTAAACTTCTCAGATAATGGAATTCCGTTGCAATTTGTGGCTACCAATACAGATATCACTTCCAGAATTCAATACAAAAGAAAACTAGCGCATAGCGAAGCGAAGTACAAAGGACTGATTGGTTCTATTCATGAAATTATTTTTGAAATTGACCATCATGGAGTCTTTACATTTATAAACTCTGCTTGGGAACGCCAATTACTTTTGAAGGTAGATAAATCAGTGGGTACAGAATCATCTAAATACATTCATCCCGAAGACAGAGCAATATTTTCGGAGGTTTTAGAAACTCCTGTCACCAGCAACGAACCCATTCATATCACAAAAGAAATTCGATTTATTGCTGCTAATGGAAAATCGGTATGGATGGAAGCTCACTTTACCATAAAAAGACAAGACCAGAGCGAAGAAAAAGAATTAAAGGGAACCCTCATCAACATTAATGAGCGTAAAAGGGTTGAAATTGATAAAAAATCGGGTGAAAATAGACTTGCTCGTATTTCCGAAAACATTACCGATTTAATTGTTGAAATTGACGAATCGGGCAAGTATCTCTTCATTTCGAATGCTGTTAGAAATATGTTAGGGAGGAACGCTTCAGAATTTATTGGATCAAGTTCTATACGGGATATTCACCCAGAGGATAGAGACAAGACTTACAATAATATTTTTAAGCAGTTGCTAAACGGTGCTAAACGAGTAGTGGAAAGATACCGATTACGAAATGCCGAAGGGGGGTATATTTGGGTAGAAACCATTATGCAACCACTCATTGCCGCGTCAGGAAAACGAACGTTTATTGCAGCAACCAGAGATATTTCATCCCAAATAAAAACGGAGGAGGACATGAAAAAAGCCCTCCATAAAGAAAAGGAATTAAATGAATTAAAAACGAGATTCCTTACCATGACCTCGCACGAGTTTAGAACACCACTTTCCAATATTCAATCTAGTGTTGGGTTATTGGAAATGTATGCCGAGGATTTGGGAGATCGTTTTATGAAGCCTTTCGAAAAACATTTTGCCAAAATAACGGCTCAAGTGGGGCGTGTAACTAATTTGCTTAACAATATTGATACGTTGGGTAAAATTGAATCTTCTGAAATGCCATTTAACCCGGTTAAGCAAAATTTAGTAGAGTTTATCACTAATGTAATAAATCAGCAAGCTGCCGAAAATTTTAACAAGCGAACTATCGATTTAATTATTACCGGCACGCCAAGAGTTCAATATTACGATCCAAATCTTTTTGACAATATGATTTGTAATATTTTGAAAAATGCATTGTTATATTCCACCGAAGGGTCTGTTACCTGTGAGGTTGTATTTGCAGAAGGTCACTTTGAGGTAATTATTACGGACGAAGGAATAGGTATTCCAGAAAAGGACATTCCCCATTTGTTTACTTCTTTTTTCCGCGCCAAAAACATCGTGAATTTAAACATTCCCGGAAATGGTTTAGGATTAGTAATTTCCAAAAGAATTGCTGAAATTCATCATGGAACCATTGATTTAACCAGTGAAGAAAATGTAGGTACGACCGTGAATATATCTATTCCGAATCAGCAAAAATAAGAAGCATTTCGTTCCACGTCAACGTTGTTTCAAAACCCATTTTTTGAATTTTCTTTAGCTCGCTTTGCTCACCAACAAACAACACAAAATCACCTCCCCAAGCTCCTAACGATTTTATAGTTCCCTTAATGGCTGGGAACAATTGGGACTGGATAGTAGGGTAACCTAACACTTTGGAAAGCAAATTTTCATGCTCCTGTAATATTTTCTTAAATTGCGTTATATCGGCACAATCTATAAGGTCTCTCGTCAACTGGCTTACCTTTTTGGCTAAGGAATTCCTATCGATATTTAATTCCGAATATTTTGCAATTTCTTTGCTACTCACTTGTTTTTTACCCAAATACACAAAATGCATTTGAGCAGTCCAACTTGGTTGAAACACTACTCTTTGAACCTGGGCAGGGCTTCCAATTTTGTAGGTAATTGGTCCATTTGCATCTGCACAGGCAATATCATATCCGGAACCTCCAAAAGATTTTTGAAGCAAAACAAAAGGGTCAACTTCCGCCCATTGAGCAATTAAATGAATCAGTGTTGAACTAGATCCAAGCCCCCAATTTCGGTCAAATTCTAATGAGGTAGTTATTTTCCTATTCTTCAATTTTTCCGTAAATGCCGGATTTTCTTCCATTGCACGCAATAAAATTGTTCTCAGTTTATTTGCAATATGCGAATTGGATGTCTGAGTGATTTGATGCTTTTCATCTAAAGAAACACTAAACCATGAATCTCCTTTTACATTCAAGCTATTCCATATAATGCCGTCCAATTTATCCACTGGTTGAACCTCCAACCATTGACCAAATTTACATGGGATAGCCAAGGCTAGAGCACCATCCAATACCGCATATTCTCCGGTAATCAACAATTTACCATGTGCATAAAATCGTTCAGTGTTGGACATTAATTAGCCTGATTTGAGCGCATTTCATTAAATTTATTTACGATATCACTGTGTCGTGGAACTTTATCTTTAAAGTAAATTTTAAAGAAATCTTTCTCTTTATCCGTAGCCCCAAGATTATTCAACACATTTAATAAATGCATTTTCATGTGGCCTTGTTGAATTCCGGTAGTAGTCAACGCCTTTAAAGCGCCAAAATTTTGAGCTAATCCCGAAGCGGCAATAATCATCATGAGTTCCTTGGCTCCTGGGTTTCCCAACAGGGTGTATGCAAATTTCACCATCGGATGTAAGGTAGTCAACCCTCCTACCGTTCCTAAGGCCATTGGAATATCCAACCAAAAACGGAACTGACCGTCCTCAGAAATGGTACAGTTGGTAAGCGAACGATATTGCCCTGATCTTGCTGCATAAGTATGTGCCGCTGCTTCAATGGCTCTAAAATCATTCCCGGTAGCGATAACCACCGCATCAATTCCATTCATAATTCCTTTATTATGAGTGGTGGCTCGATAAGGTTCAATAGTAGCAACATGAATGGCTCTCTCAAATTTTTGTGCAAATTCTAGCCCACTCATTCCCTCGGTGGCAAGTTCATCTACATGGCAATTTACCTCCGCACGCACCAAGCACTCCGGAGTGTAATTACTAAGAATACACATGATAATTTGAATATCCTTTTCTTCCTCCGTGAAAATATCGGAAGCATCCATTTCTGCTTTTAAGGTTTGCGCAAACTGTTCTAAACAAGTATTTATGAAATTTGCACCCATCGAATCAATGGTCTCAAAATTGGCCTTGATTTGATAATAATTGGGCTCTTCATAACCTTTATTAATCAGCATAATATCTGTAATACCACCTCCACGTTTACGCATATTTGCGGTAATGGTTTCCGTATCTTTATAAAACTTAGCCTTATTACTTATGAAAAACTTTAACAATTTGTCGTAATCTCCATAATACACAAAATGCACATGTCCTATTTTTTTTGTCGAGACTACTTGTGCTTGAAAACCACCACGGTTCATCCAAAAACTTGCTGCTTTTGCCGCAGCTGCCACTACCGAGCTTTCCTCAATAGCCATAGGCATGGTGTAAATCTCCCCGTTGATTTTAAAATTTGGCGCTACTCCAAAAGGCAAATAATAATTGGTTAATGTGTTTTCAATAAACTCATCATGAGTTTGTTGCAGCTTCGCATTTTCATTCCAGTACTGTTTTAAGGTTGCCTTGGCAGCTTCCTTTTCAGTAAAGTAATTTTCTAAAATCCAATCTATTTTTTGTTCTTTGGTGAGTTTTGAAAAACCCTTTATAGCTTTCGACATTTCGTAAAATTTCGGTAAAAACGAATGGGAAATACCCATATTATGCAAAGGTAGGAAATTGACAAATTTTAACGTGTGTTTAGAGATAAAACAACCCACTGATTAGTTCTGACCCAATTAGAATTATGCCCTCAACAATTTTGGACAAAAAATTAAGCCGAATTGCAATAAATTAAAAAGAATACAGTTACTTTGTAATTCAAAGTACTATGTAAATAAATCAAAATGGAGAAAGAAAAGTATATTCAAGACCTTGCCGACATAAAAAACATGATGGAGCGCTCTTCACGATTTATTTCCTTGAGTGGAGCATCAGGGATATTAGCGGGTACCTTTGCACTTATTGGAGCTTATTTTGCATGGACTATTTTGTATCAATTTGACGCTCACTTTATGCGTTCATTTGTAACTGATTTACCAAAAATGGTAGTAATAAAACTCGCTGTTGTCGCCTTTTCCGTTCTCGGTTTGAGTTTACTATCAGGGATGCTACTCACTCAGAAAAGGGCCAAAAGCCAAGGTAGAACTATTTGGGATGAAACTGCCAAACGCCTTGTGATAAGCCTCGCTACCCCCTTGGTTATTGGAGGTGTTTTCCTTCTCATTCTACTTTCAAAAGGATTGGCTGGAATTGTAGCACCTGGCACTTTAATTTTTTATGGGTTAGCTTTAATCAATGCAAGTAAATACACATTAACAGATATTAAAGTATTAGGATTTTCTGAAATTGTTGTGGGTTTATTAGCGACTTATTTTGTAGGCTACGGACTATTTTTCTGGGCCTTCGGATTTGGAGTTTTGCATATTATTTATGGTATTTGGATGTATTTGAAATACGAAAAAGCAGCTTAATTTCGCAGTCTAAGTAACATGAGAAATCCAATAGAAAAATTAGATAAGGCATTCAATAACAAAATCCGATTAGGGATGATGTCTGCTTTGGCAGTAAATGAGTTTTTGGATTTTAAAACCCTTAAAAACCTGCTGCAAGTTACAGACGGAAATTTGGCGAGTCACGCAACCGCACTAGAAAAATTAAAATACATTCAGATTGAAAAATCATTTATTGGCAAAAAACCAAATACCAAATACAGCATTACTCAAATCGGTAAAAAAGCATTTACCCTTCACCTATCGGGGTTGGCGGAACTATTAGAACAAACCAATATGTAAAAAAATTTACTCAATCTACTTTGAATTTCAAAGTAACTTTTATTTATCAATTAAAAACAAACAAAAAATGGAAAACAAAGAAAAAGGCATCTTCGAAAAAGCAGGGAATTGGGTAAAAACATCTATTATGTTAAAAATGGTCACCATTGGATTTTTACTCCTCATCCTATTAATCCCTGAAAACATGGTAGAATCATTAATTAGCGAACGCTCAAGAGCGCGAACAGGGGTAGTGGAAGAAGTCAGCTCCAAATGGGGAAATGCCCAAACACTCACCGGTCCAGTACTAACCATTCCTTTTAATACACGAGTTTACGAAAACGGCAAATATTACGAGCAAAAACAGTACGCCCACTTTTTACCATCCGATTTACAGGTGGTTGGAGCAGTAAATCCTCATCAAAAACACCGAGGTATATACGAGGTCATGCTTTACGATGCAGATTTACAAGTATCGGGGAGTTTTGACAAAATCGACCTTCAAGCTCTCAACTTAAATGATAGCGATATGATTTGGGATGAGGCTAAGATTGCCATTGGAATTACTGATATGCGTGGTATTTCGGAGGTAGTATCTGTGAATTGGCAAGGAAAGAAAATTGTTATGGAGCCCGGAATTGAAATGGCAACCATGCTAAAATCGGGAGTAAACGGAAAAGTTGATTTGCACAGCGTTACCCAAGATGAAAATGGAATACAAAATAGGAATGCCTATCAACCTATTAAGTTTAATTACCCCTTAAAAGTGCTTGGAAGTTCCAAATTACGCTTTGCCCCTATTGGAAAACAAACACACGTAAAACTAACCTCTTCATGGGCCGACCCAAAATTTGATGGTGCATTTTTACCTCAAGAACCGCAAGTAAATGACTCGGGTTTTGTAGCTGATTGGAAAGTAATCTACCATAATCGAAACTATCCGCAACAATGGCTTCATAATAAATACAAATTTGACAATTCCACATTTGGGGTTGATCTAATTGTCCCGGTAGACGAATATCAAAAAACACTTCGTTCTGCCAAATACGCCAGTTTAATGGTGTTACTTACATTTCTAACTTTTTTCTTTATCGAGTTAGCCAATGGAATTCGAATCCACCCATTACAATACGTTTTGGTGGGTTCCGCGTTGGTTTTATTTTATACTTTATTATTATCTATCAGCGAACATTTTGGATTTAATGCTGCCTACATCGTTTCTACCTGTTTAGTGGCAGGTCTTATCGGGTTTTACAGCACTGTTATTTTTCAAGAAAGAAAAATGGCCTCCTTTCTCACAGCAGGTTTGGGTGGAATCTACGCTTTTATGTTTTTCGTGCTCAATTCACAAGATTATGCCCTATTGATGGGAAGTATTGGGTTGTTCGTAATTCTAGCCATTGTGATGTACGCTACCCGAAATATTAAGTTTTACAAGGAATAAAAAAAACCATCAAATTTTCGAAAGGTGCATGGCTTTTAGTCTTGCACCTTTTTTAATAACAGCCTTTATTCAAAATTAGGATCTACCAATACATCATACCCAAACAAGCCTGATTTAATGGTACATTTATACACCTTGCTATCCAAAACCTCATCCACATATTGTCCGTAATCAAAACTCCTAAATTTTTTCTGGTTAGCTAATGCGTTATCTTTTAACACCAACACTAAATCGCTACCATTAAAACCCTCTTTACCTGCATGAAAATGCTTTATTGGATGGTTATGCTCTACAGGACTTGAAGCGAAAATAAAATTAATCACCAAAAACAAACTAGTTAAAACTGGACCTAAACCCATAATATTTATTACCACCATAAAATGGAATTCTATGGGCAACAACCTAACGGTCATTTTATAAGGAATCAAAGTTAGAATCAACGCGAAAAAAGCAAACCATTTCAAGGTTTCTGTTAAGCTAATGTCGGTTAAACTATACATCCAAAACAACAAAAACAAACCACCAAACCATGATGCAGCCATTGCAAATGGAAGCCACTTAGGAGGTGGAGATTCTGCAGGCTGATCCAGCTTTAATGGATTTATCCCTTTATTCTCTTGGTAAATATTCCGCATAATTTAATTAACACCCTAATCAAAAGCGTAATTTCGAGCCTTCAATAGGGACACGTCAAAAAAATGCTAAAATCACATAGAAACCAAATGATTCGAAACTTAAGTATGCGAGTTATACTTCTTTATACGCTTCTATCTTTCGGCTTCGAATCGTGTCAAAGTCAATCATCCAAAACAGCAACAATGCCAGCACATAAACATACCAATCATTTAATTCACGAAACGAGTCCGTATTTACTCCAACACGCCCACAATCCGGTAAACTGGTATCCATGGGGCGAAGAAGCTTTAAATAAGGCAAAAACGGAAAATAAAATCCTATTGATAAGTGTGGGTTATGCCGCATGCCATTGGTGTCACGTGATGGAGCATGAAAGCTTTGAAAACGAAGAAGTGGCTGAATTGATGAACAAATATTTTGTCTGTATCAAAGTGGATCGGGAAGAGCGCCCAGATATTGACCAAATTTACATGAGTGCGGTTCAACTAATGACCGGAAGTGGCGGTTGGCCATTAAATTGTTTTGCCTTGGCCGATGGACGACCATTTTATGGCGGCACCTATTTTCCTAAAGATAGTTGGATGGATATCTTATCCAAATTGGCCAATGAATACCAAACCAATCCGAAGAAAGTAGAAGAATATGCAGACCGTTTAACCAAAGGGGTTAAGGAAAGTGAGCTAATTACTAGAAATGAAACTCCGGCTAATTTCAGTACCGAAACCTTGGACGAAATGGTGGTGAAATGGAAATCAAATTTCGATACGATTGAAGGTGGTTCCAATCGAGCTCCCAAATTTCCTTTACCCAATAATTACCAATTTCTAATGCGTTATGCTGCCTTAGGACACCATACTTTTGTGGATGATCAGGTACAATTGACCCTTCAGAAAATGGCATTTGGCGGATTATACGACCAAATTGGTGGCGGATTTACCCGTTATTCTACCGATAAACTTTGGAAAGTTCCCCATTTTGAAAAAATGCTGTACGACAATGGCCAATTGATTTCTTTATATTCGGAAGCATTTACGCGATACAGAAACCCGATTTATAAACAAACCGTCTATCAAACCATTGAATTTTGTTTACGCGAATTACATGCTGGCAATGGTATTTTTTATTCTTCGCTCGATGCGGATAGTGAAGGAGAAGAAGGGAAATATTACGTATGGACCCAGCAAGAGTTTAAAACAGTTTTGGGCAATGATTTTGAGGTAATGAAAACCTATTACAATGTAGGAGGAAAAGCCGATTGGGAACATGGGAACAACATTTTATTACGTAATGACACCGATGAGCAGGTGGCTAAATCATTAAATATTACCACCCAAGAATTAAGCGAAACCGTGGCCCGAGCGAATGAAAAACTATTGGCACATCGCGAAAAAAGAATTCACCCCGGATTAGACGACAAAAGTCTTACCTCATGGAATGCACTAATGTTAAAAGGGCTTGCAGATGCTTACATTGCATTTAATGATGATAAATTTCTAAAAATCGCCCAGCAAACGGCTAATTTTATTACCGTTACTCAACGAAGAAATGACGGAGGATTAAATCATAATTACAAAAATGATACATCCAATATTAATGGGTATTTGGAAGATTACGCACTTTCTATTGAAGGGTTGGTTCGCTTATACGAAGCTACATTTGAAGAAAAATGGCTCAACGAAGCAACCAAATTATCCCACTACGCCATAACACATTTTTACGATTCCACCAGTGGAATGTTCTTTTTTACATCCGATTTAGATCCTGCTTTAGTAGCAAGAAAAATGGAACTAACCGATAATGTAATTCCAAGCTCTAATGCAAGTATGGCCAATGCTTTATTTTTGGTTGGAACTGTACTGGATAATGCCGATTTCTTAGATAAAAGCGAGAATATGTTGCACACTATTCAACACCAATTATCCTCCTACGGTTCGGGCTATTCTCATTGGGGAAACCTAATGTTACGCCATGTATATCCTATGTATGAAGTTGCAATAACGGGACAAAATGCGGATGAAAAAAGATCAGAATTAGAACAATACTACATTCCAAATAAAATCGTTTTGGGTAGTACCAAGCCAAGCAATATTCCGCTATTAACAGGTAAATATGTAAGTGCAGAAACCATTTATTATGTATGTGTGGATAAGGCATGTCAATTGCCCACAAGCCAATTGAATGAAGCTTTAAAATTGATTAAATAGCATTTTTTTGTGGAACACTATCCAACTACAAACAGAATTCCAGTGAATAAATACGTTCTACTCTTCCTTTACATTTTTGTTATTCAGATTGGACTTTTTGGACAGCAATTTGCCAATGGTTTTCCTGCGCTATTAAATCAACAGCCATTTTTTAACGACACTTTAATCCAGAAAAAAGGAATTCATCAAATTACCACTTCAGTCATGTATAAGTCACCGAACGAAAAGATTGTTTTTTCGGCAGAAACGGCTGTATTTATCTTTAATAAGATTGGTAAGGTAGAAAAATGGGAACATACCAATCGTTCTGGGGTATTAAGTTCCAGCCAATATTATTTTTCCAATAAGGGCTATTTGGCTACAGAACATATCATTTCTAGCAATTCCAATATATTGAAATCATATATTTACGATGAAAATGGGATGATAACTGCCATTCAAAAGGCTGATGCTACTACTGCCAAAACCATCCAAGAAGACAAGTTTAGCTATGATGTTTTCTCGAAATTCCAGTATAAAAAATATTGGCTAAACAACGAAAATCTTACCTACAAATACACGCTTGTAGATGTAGACAAGGAGGGTAGAAAAAAGGAAGAACGCACCCGTTTTATTCGAGGAGCTAGTCGAGAAACGACCTATTACACGTATCATAATGGATGGTTAGTTAGCTACGCTCATAATATAAAAGAAACCACTAGGCGGGAAGTAAAATACCAGTTAGAATATTCCAAAAACGGCAATTTACTCACCATGAATGAATCAATAGACGGTGCGCAGGTGACCCATTATGAATATTTATATGAGGGCGGTTTACTAATTGCAATCCTTCAAAAAAACATAAATTCTCAACGAATAAAAATTACCAAATTCAAGTATTTATTCTTTTAGCAGGTGTACTCCATAGTCTTCAAAATGATTGATACATCGCACTCTTGGAATGAATTATCCCATAAAACAGGTCGAATATTCGCAGCAATTCGCCACCTTTGCAATCCAAATAAAAACAAATGATAATCTATAACGTTACGGTAAAGATTTCCAACGAAATGCATGATGATTGGATAGACTGGATGAAAAATGTTCATATTCCAGCGGTATTAGCCACAGGTAAATTTTCGCACCATGTTTTTTCAAAGGTTTTGGTAGAAGATGAAGAAGGAACCAATTACTCCATTCAATACCATTGCCAAGATTTAGAAACCTTGGAGGATTATCAAGAAAATTTGGCCCCCAAATTACAAGAGGAACATACTACCAGATACAAAGACCATTTTGTGGCATTTAGAACTTTATTGGAAATTGTATAATGAAAGTAACAGCAAAGAAACATCTCGGTCAGCATTTTCTAACCTCCGACCAAATTGCACACGATATTGCCCATACCCTCCAAAGTTCGGGATACGAGAAGGTTCTTGAAATTGGTCCAGGAAAGGGGATTTTAACCGAGGAGTTAATTCGCATTCATGGTGAAAATCTTACGGTAATTGATATTGACACTGAATCAATCGCGTATTTAAAAAAATACTTTCCCCAATTGGGCGAACGTATTATTAAGGGTGACTTTTTAGAAATGCAACTGAGCCAAATTACCGAAGATAAAATTGCTCTAATCGGAAATTACCCATACAACATTTCTACCCAGATAATGTTCAAGGTTTTGGAAAACAAAGACCAAATTATTGAGTGTTCCGGGATGTTTCAAAAAGAAGTTGCGGTAAGAATTGCCTCAGCTCCAGGAAACAAACAATATGGCGTAACCAGTGTGTTATTACAATGTTGGTATGATATTGAATATTTATTTAGTGTCGGCCCAGAGCATTTTGACCCGCCCCCAAAAGTAAATTCTGGCGTTATTCGATTGACTCGAAATGATCGTAAAGAATTAGATATTCCAGAGAAATTTTTTAAACGTGTGGTAAAAACAGCATTTGGAATGAGGCGCAAAACATTACGTAACTCATTAAAAGGGATGTTGAACGAATATGAGGTTTCCCTTGCAGAAAATTACGCAGCAGAACGACCAGAACAACTAGATGTGGAGCAATTTTTAGAAATAGCTCGCATGCTTTACGCAGCTAAATTGGCGAAAGAAACAGCAAATTAATCGGTAATTTCGAAGCGATACCCAGTGCCATGCACATTCGCAATTTTTACAGTATCATCTTCACGAATGTATTTTCGTAATTTGGAAATAAACACATCCAAACTGCGACCTATAAAATAGCTATCATCTTTCCAAATAGACTTTAGAATAAACGACCGTTTTAACAGCGTGTTGGGATGAGATACAAATAATTCCAAAATATCCAATTCTTTTTGCGTCAGTTGAATCGTTTGAGTTTTGGTTATCAATTTTAAGTTTACGGTATCCAACTCACAATTAGCAAAGTGTAAAATACGTGTGGCCTTTTGCTTGGGTTCGCCCCTACTTAAAATCGCTTTTATGCGTAACGACAACTCCTCCACGCTAAAGGGCTTGGTCACATAATCATCTGCACCAAGCTTGAATCCATTAATGCGATCTTCTTTCATCACCTTAGCTGTAAGAAAAATAATGGGTACGTTAAAGTCCGTTTTTCTAATTTCAGTTGCCAATGTAAATCCATCCATTACAGGCATCATCACATCCAAAACGCACAAATCAAATGGTTGTGAATTAAACGCATCCAACGCCAATTTACCATTCGGAAAATGGGTGACCCGATAGTTGTAATACTCCAAACTATCTTTCAACAGAAAGCCCATACTTTCGTCATCTTCTGCCAGTAAAATGTGCTTTTTTGGTTCCATAATTAATAAGGTAAAAATAAACTAAATGTGCTCCCCTTACCTTTTACACTTTTAAAGGTAACAGTTCCGTGGTGTTTTTCCACAATCATTTTCACATAGCTCAAACCTAATCCATGTCCTTTGGTAGTATGTAAATTACCGGATTCAGCACGAAAGAATTTCTCAAATATTCGGTGCTGATTTTCTTTACTCATCCCAATTCCTTTATCGCTAATATGAATGGTTGCTCCCATTTCATTTCGTTCCGTTTTCACCCGAATTTCCGGACTACCCAACGAATATTTTATAGCATTCTCAATCAAGTTGTATAACACATTAGATAAATGGATCTTATCGGCATTTAACTGCACCTGAGAATCGTCTAAATCCAACATAATCTTTCCCTCTTTTTGCTGAATTAATGCTGCAAAACTTCCCACGATGTCATGGATTACGGAATGCAAATCCACTTCCTCTATGAGCAACGATTCCTCGTGTTTTTCAATGGTAGCAATTTCCAAAACCCGGTCCACCAATTGATGTAACCGCGCATTTTCTTTATGAATAATTTCCGCATACTTACGCAACTTGTCATCGTCCATTTTGATATTTGGATTCCGCATGGCATCCGAAGCTACGGTGATATTAGCAATAGGTGTTTTAAGCTCATGCGTCATGTTATTTACAAAGTCCTTTTTCAAAAGGTCCAGTTTTTTACCTTTTTGTATGGAAACGAGGATAAACACAAATACCACCAAAATGAGAATCAAACTAGCAGACGAAAAAACCCAAATACCCATAGCATTTAGGAGGTAGCCCGTTTTATTGGTGAGCAAAATTTTAAAATTTCTTCGTTCCTTTCCATCCCTTCTTATCCGGCAAGATATATCTGTAACCTTAACCATGGTTGAAAACGTATTGCCTAGTACCAATTGTTTATTTTCATCTGTAACGATGCCATAATCAAACTCAAGGTCCAATTTGCGCTTTAAAAACTCTTGTCGTAAAAGGCTATCTAAGCTGCGAAGACTAAAATAGCAATCGGTTCGAACATAAAACTCATTGGACGAAGTCTTGGTAATCGGAGCTATTCTTGCGGTGGTATCATTATCTAATTTTAGCAACCCATCAGCTACGCTTCTAAGGGTTATATTTATTCTATCATCCAATTGGGTTTCTTGCAGTGCAAATGCTTTATTAAACCAATAGGCCTGTGTTACAAACAACAAGCCCACAATAACAAGCATAGCAATAAATATGAACCGAATGGTTTTGGAAGACATTTGGCGAATTTATTTTATTATTTGACTTTAACCGTCCAATTTACATTTCAATAACAATTGATTACATTTTGTTTTCAATATCCCAATTCTCAAGCATATATCTTTGTGACTCAATCCATACATTCAAGAATATGAAAACAGTAACTATAACTTCATTATTAGCGGCATTAACGCTTGTGTTTAGCGCTTTTAATTGGGTAAGTCCATCCGTAAAGTCAAAGCCGGGTAATTCAAAGAATACAGTCCAATATTCTAATGCCGATAGCATACAAAGTATTTGGACTCCTAAACCATTTGACAATAATGAGACTCCCAAAAAAATACCATTAGAATATACTGTGCGTCCCGTTCAAGGCCATTCGGTTACTGAAGAAAGTTTACAAAACGCGACCTCTATTTCGGAGGTGATTCCAAATTATCCTTCTAAATGGATTGAGCATTATACCTCAGTTGAAATAGCGAGCACCCTAAACAACCAAACAGTAAAAGTTTCGGGGCCAGATGAGAAATTGACTTCTGCACAAAAAGAGCTATTTAATTCGGCTACTGTTTCTACCAACCTTGATATAACGGTACATTTCACCACCGAAAACAACATTACCAAAAAAATGGACCCTCAACAAATGAACGTTTTGCTGTCAGTTGTTCCTGCGGTGAATGCTTCGTATTACGGTGGATATAAAATCATGATTGAATACTTAAAATCTGAAACCCAATCGGTTGTTTCTAATTTAGAGATTACTAGAGGAAAACCACTAGAAATTTTGTTTTTTGTGGCTCCCACTGGCGATTTGGACCAAGTATCATTGGAAAACTCTTCTGGAAATACGGAGGTGGATGCGGCATTGATAGAGGTAATATCGCAAATGCCTAAATGGAAACCAGCACTTACAGCAAACGGGACTCCAGTTAAACAGCAGTATTTATTTATCCTAGGATTGGAAGGTTGCTAATTGCTAAAATCCAATTTTATGGAAATCAAAATTAGGCAATACTAAAGGCAAGGAAAACCAAAATTTATAGTTTAGGGAAGGTAAGTTTTACGTAGAAGGTGCCTTAGCCAAAAATAAAGACATAAAAAAAGAGGAACTTTTCAGTTCCTCTTTTTTTTATAATTTTTGAATGCTTAATCTAAAAGAACAATCACTTTATTATGGTAAATTTCTGCAACTCCGCCTTTCACATCAAACGTAAAACGTTTTTCTGTAGCTTCATCAAGAAACGCATCAATGGCATCCTCATCAGGAGAAATGGCCTTTACTTGATCCACGGTGATTTTACCTGCTCCAAGTGCTGAAATCATAGCTGCATGGTTGTCCATTACCCCAAAATACCCATCAATTCCTGGCATTTCAACGTAAGTCACGTCTCCACTATATAGCTTTCTTTCTGGTGTTAGAATATCTAATTGCATATTCTTTTAGTTTTATACGCTAGCTAACTGTTTTTCTCCAGCAGCAATTACGTCTTCAATATTTCCTTTCAAGTTGAATGCTGCTTCTGGATATTGATCCAATTCACCATCAATAATCATGTTGAAACCTTTAATTGTATCTTCGATAGATACCAAAACTCCTTGAAGTCCGGTAAATTGCTCAGCTACGTGGAAAGGTTGCGACAAGAAACGTTGAACTCTACGAGCGCGGTGAACAGCAGCTTTATCTTCTTCAGAAAGCTCGTCCATACCTAAAATTGCGATAATATCTTGCAACTCTTTGTAACGTTGTAGAATTTCTTTTACTCTTTGTGCCGTTTCGTAATGCTCTTCACCTACCACATCCGGAGTTAAGATACGAGAAGTAGAATCCAATGGATCCACTGCTGGATAAATTCCTAACTCTGCAATTTTACGTGAAAGTACAGTTGTTGCATCCAAGTGAGCAAACGTTGTAGCTGGTGCTGGATCCGTTAAATCATCTGCAGGAACGTATACCGCTTGTACAGATGTAATAGAACCATTTTTAGTAGAAGTAATACGCTCTTGCATTGCCCCCATCTCTGTTGCCAAAGTTGGTTGGTAACCTACCGCTGATGGCATACGACCTAACAATGCTGAAACTTCTGAACCAGCTTGAGTGAAACGGAAAATGTTATCAATAAAGAAAAGAATATCTTTCCCTGCTTCGTTGCTATCTGCATCACCATCACGGTAATATTCCGCAAGAGTAAGACCTGATAAAGCTACACGTGCACGTGCACCAGGAGGTTCGTTCATTTGACCGAAAACGAATGCTGCTTTAGATTCTTTCAATTTGGCAGTATCTACAAGACTTAAGTCCCATTTACCTGCTTCCATTGATTTCATGAATGCTTCACCGTAATTGATAATACCAGATTCCAACATCTCTCTCAATAAATCATTACCCTCACGAGTACGTTCACCTACACCGGCAAATACTGAAAGACCATCGTGTCCTTTTGCAATGTTATTAATTAGCTCTTGAATTAATACTGTTTTACCAACACCAGCACCACCGAAAAGACCAATTTTACCACCTTTTACGTAAGGTTCAATTAAGTCGATTACTTTAATACCTGTGAAAAGTACTTCCGAAGAAGTAGAAAGATCTTCGAAACGAGGAGCCCCTCTGTGAATTGGCATTTCGTTCGTTCTATCCAAGTTTGGCATTCCATCAATACTATTACCGATAACGTTAAACAAACGTCCATTAATAGCTTCGCCTACAGGCATTGAAATAGCTTTTCCCATTGGGGTCACTACCATTCCACGGCTAAAACCATCAGACGAATCCATGGCAATAGTTCTTACGGTATCTTCTCCAATGTGTTGTTGTACTTCTAATACAATCTCTAATCCATCTTCTCTTTTTACAGAAAGTGCATCGAATAACTTTGGTAAGGTTTGGTCACCTTCGAAGGTAACATCAATTACCGCTCCAATTACTTGGGAAATTTTTCCTTTTGATTCAGACATATCGAGTATGCTTATTATTTAAAACTCAGTTTCAATTTAAGGCGGCAAAAGTAGTTTTTTTTTGACCTATATTATAATCAAAAATCACTTTTTTTAATAAATTGATAATCTTATTATTTATGAGGCAATTAGCAAGTGTTTTGAAGACCCTATCTTCGCATATTTTGTTAAAAAAAAGCCCTGTTTTCTACGGGAGAAAACAAGGCAGATACATCTATGCTATTAAATATTTCGTAGCTAATTACCGGGCAACGCCAGTTGAAATAGTATATTCCAAACTCAAGTTTTTAGTTTTTACGCAGAGTATAAAAAGTCATCCCTCTTCTTGATTTGGCAACATTACCATCGGTTGAGAATTTCCATTTATTATGGAATTTTCCCTTAAAATTAGAAGTTAACAACACCTCTTGCCCCTTGACCAATTCCCAACTTCCTGAAATATTAATTCGACTATTGGGATTAGAGAAATCCTTATAAATAAAAGTATGATCTTCTTTAATCACCATTTCAATTACGGATGGATCGTTGGTTGAAACTCCGTACGAGCCAATAATATTACTATTTGATTTAAGTGTAAATGATTGGAACACCCACAAAATCAAACTAATTATAAGAATTTTAAATGTATTTATCATCAGACTGAAAATTAGCGGTTAGTAACTATTTACAAATGCAATACCTATTGTGAATGGATACACTTCCGGTCCTTTGCCAGAATCGAATAATCCTTGCGTAGAATAGGTGGCATATAAATTCATTCCTCCGTAACCTACTACTGCTCTTAGATCCAACATAAATGGATTGGCATTGTATCCTCCGTTATACTTTTCGCGGGTTTTATGCCCGTTCTGGTAATGTTTTAATCGATAAGCTTCAAATATTTTTACTCCGCCAACCACACCAGCTCCAACTCTAAAAGCTCTGGAAGGGTCTTTATCTGTATTAAAATACAGCATAGCCGGAGCGGTAATATATCCAGTACGGAAACGGTTTCGAACCAAGGTACGTGTATGATCTTGGTAACCTCTAGTTATTCCGTCAGGGTCTTTGGTTAACAGGTAATTATTGGCTAACGTGAAGTTTTTTGCCATATAGCCCAAACCGGTAGAAAATTTTACATACTCATTAATAATTCGCACATCTAATTCAAACGGGTTAATTGCCCAATTAATGGAGTTAGATTCTATAGGGTCGAAATATTCCAAACCCGCAGGAATAGATGTATTAAAATCGGAAGTATAACTTACTCCGGTGAATCCAATTTCAAATCCTTCCCAAACCCGATTTCTACGGGTAGAAAAAATAGAAACAACGCGTGTATTTGTTTTTTCTTTCTTCTCCTCTACTTTGGTATCTGAAATGATGATAATTCTTTTTCCGTTCACTCGAACGGTAGAGGTATCTTGTGTAACGGATACTGGTTCAGGAATTTCAGGTACGGTTGGGTTTTCTTCTTGGGCGTAAACTCCGGTAAAGGCAGCCAATGCAATTAGTACAGTAAATCTTTTCATGTGTATGATGTTTTAATTGTTTTTGTTCATTCAAATGGGGGAGCCAAATTTACCCACTTGATTAAAAAGACCGGCATAAATTTAAGTGTGTTGCATTTCTTTGAAAATTATTTTAGCCAGTATAGTCTTTAAATATACAAAATACATTATAAATACAAGAATTACAAATAGTTACGAAGTGTTAAACTTTGTTTTAAAATGGCGAAAAAATACCTAACATTGCAAAAATTTTAAACATGAAAATTGCTGTTGTAGGAGCTACCGGAATGGTAGGAAGGGTGATGCTTCAATTATTGGAGGAACGCCAAATGAATATTGATACCTTATTGCCGGTTGCTTCCAAGAAGTCGGTAGGTAAGGAAATCACTTTCAACGGCAAGAAGGTTAAGATTGTATCGATGGAAGATGCCATTGCCGCCAAACCAGAAATAGCATTATTTTCTGCAGGTGGAGAAACATCATTGGAATGGGCCCCCAAATTTGCGGCTGTTGGAACGACCGTAATTGATAATTCTTCGGCTTGGCGAATGAATCCAGCACACAAACTTATTGTTCCTGAAATCAATGCAGACCTTTTAACTAAGGAAGATAAAATTATAGCCAATCCAAATTGTTCCACCATTCAAATGGTAATGGCATTAGCTCCATTAAAAGTTAAATATGGAATTAAAAGAATCGTTATTTCGACTTATCAGTCTATTTCGGGCACCGGAAAAGCAGCTGTACAACAAATGGAAAACGAACGGAACGAGGTAACAGGTGAAATGGTTTATCCGTATACCATCGACAAAAATTGTTTGCCGCATTGCGATATTTTCTTGGAAAACGATTACACCAAAGAGGAAATGAAATTGGTAGAGGAACCAAGAAAAATATTGGGCGACCCTAATTTGGCGATTACTGCCACTGCAGTACGGGTTCCGGTAGAAGGAGGTCATTCTGAAGCTATCAATGTAGAATTTAAGCAGGAATTTGACATCAATGATGTACGTAAAATAATGCACGAAACAGATGGAATTGTATTACAAGATAACCCGGATACAAACACCTACCCGATGCCAAAATATGCACATCATCGCGATGAAGTTTTTGTAGGGAGATTACGAAGAGACGAAAGTCAACCCAATACATTAAACATGTGGGTTGTAGCCGACAACCTTAGAAAGGGAGCCGCCACAAATACCATTCAAATAGCAGAGTATTTGATTAAAAACAAGTTAGTTTAACTCAAAAAACGGGAATGATTTGGCTCATAATGAGACAGGCATTCCCGTTTTTTTTTGCGCTATATTTATATTACCTGTAGATGCTTAACACCCTAATTTTGATTTATTACCCATTGATTAGAACGCAAAAAACCATTCCACCTAAAGCAGTCAGAATGGAACAGTTTTTTTACGCTCAATAATCTACCCACTCGTAAAATGTTTGCATCCAAGGGGATGAACAACAAACAAAAGTGGGTAAGGGGTTTGAGGTACATTTAAATTGTGCAACTAAATAGTACCTGGTTTAGGAATCCTTCCATTTGATTTAGCCCGGCTATGCGTCCGAACCCTTGCCCCAGAATTTTCATTCTATTGAAAGCAAACAGCTATTCATCCTTGATTTTCGAATCGATACAAATGAAGGGCAATTCTATGGTTATTCTTCTAATGGTTTTCCGTGATATTTTAACTTTTTTACTTTTTAAACAACATCCATAATAGCAATGCAAAACCAATAGGCATTAAGGAACTAACGGCCGCTAACCATTCAAAATAATTAGGCATAAAGTGTAAGGAATAAAACACGGCAATACTTTGACCAAATAAAAAGCTCTCTGAAAGAAGAATTCCTAGAATAATGCAAATCAACCCAATGCTAACCTCACGTGAAATTTTAATCCATTGGCTTTCTATAAAAACAGCCAATACAAAAAGAGTGAAAAACCCAAGCATCACCAAGTGAATAAACCCGATAACGGCATAAGACACCGTCTCCGTTAAAAAGTCTTGAATAAATGGAAGAACCGAAGCCACTTGAAAAATCATCTTTAACCCGTATGAAACCATAGCTAATTTTAAAAGCGTTTTAGGCCAAAAGGTAGTGAATAAACTTTTTAACCCTTTGTTAGCCAACAACAATGCAAAGGCCACAAATTGAAACAAAGCCCCTAAAAAGGCAATCACATATACCGAATTATTTGGTGATAACCATAATACCGATAAACCATACAAGGGCAATACAGAAAAAATCATTAGCCTAGAAATGAGCTTTTGATAGTTCTCACTTTTAATTCGCGACAATATGAATGCGAACACGATTAAAGCAAAAAAGCCATTGTACAGAAAATGTAAAAACCAATAAATAGATAGGTTAAACCAAAAGGTATCTCCGAGCCCCTTGGCCATGATAAATCCTAGCGAAAAAGGTCCAAAACTGGATAATACGAGATACACTCCACTCCATTTAATTAGGGACCCTACATTTTTATTTGCAACCGTTTTACTGTATTTAAACAGGTAATAGACCAAGGCGTACGAACAAAACAAATACAATGTAGAGAAGGTAATAGACGCAAAAGCATACCCTTGAAACGGAAAGGAAAGCATCATGCCTAAAAACGTAAGTTGGCTCAACCAAAATATACGATTCATGGGGCCTTCCTCTTTTTTGAAAATGGAATATTGTAGAATAACCACCACGGCATTATACAACCATCCTAACAAAACGATGTGTGAATGGGTGTGTAAAATATGTTTGAAATTAGCTGAAATAACCCCCGCGTGAATCAGTCTCAGCGAAAAACCCAACAAGGCCGCAATCACCAAAAAGCTCAGCATTACCTGTAGCTTCAACCTAAGCTTCGAAAACACGGAATTCGACATGATTTGCGCTTTTAGTATTGTAGCCGCGCCAGGAATCGAACCTGGATCTAAAGTTTAGGAAACTTCTATTCTATCCATTGAACTACGCAGCCATTACGGTGCAATAATGCAAATATTTATGCAATTGAGAAAGGGGTTCTTTTCTTTAAATTAGTCTAATTAAGTTTAGTTAAATCCTTGCGGAGTACCCATTAAGAAAACTTCGCACAAAAAAGGGCTTCAATTTCTTGAAACCCTTTCTAATCATTGGTGGAGAATATCGGAATCGAACCGATGACCTCTTGACTGCCAGTCAAACGCTCTAGCCAACTGAGCTAATCCCCCTCTTAATATCCGTAGCTTTAGCGTAGGATATTCTTAATATCACTAGCTTTAGAAAAAATATTCTAAATCCAACCGTAGCTTTAGCAAAAAATATTCTAATTCCACCCTAAGCTTTAGCAAAAAATATTCTCATTTAATCCGACCCAAATCCGTAGGATAATCAAATCCAACTAACCTAAACCAAGGATATTCATTTTTATCGCTTTCACAAACGAAATTCATTTCTAGAAGCCTAACCAAAAGTGAAATTTCACTTTCAGCCCCACAACTACATTCCCCCAATCTTCAAGCCTAACTCAAAAACTAAGGTCGGCAAATGTAATACTATTGATTAATTGTGCAATTTATATTCCTGCACTAAATTGTTTTCTTAGCACCACCTTTTGGATTTCTCGTTTCACTATTAAGCTACTGATAGCTTGAGCGGTGTCATCTGGCATAAGATCCATTTGTTTTTTTACGGCCAACTCACTGATATCAATTCTATAAAGCAACCGCATCAGCGCGTTGAAATCAAACTTGATAAACCGTGTTACTTCTGGATAAACTTGGTTGTAAATTTCATCCAATGTGGTCACTTCAATCTCGTTGATTTCCATTGCCTCAAGCGAAAAATCTTTTATTACTTGAGCCCATACTTTTTGGGTTAAATCAGGGTATTTAACCACCAATTCTTGATTAGATTTTTGCCATTGAAGTGCTTTCATCTCAATCTAAAATTCTCGTTTTAACAAGGTATTCATTACCGAAAGTATATTTGCCTTTTTCTCCACAGTTAGTGCTAGCGCGTCTAGACTTTTAAACGCTTTATCGGAATAAATACTCATTTCTTTTTCAGAAATAGCGCGAACATTCAGCTTTTCAAAAATGCGTAACACGGCCGCTACTTTTTCTTCCTCGTCAAATTCTTTAGCCTCAATCCATTTATTTAATTCCGCTAAGGTTTCCCCTTTCGCTTCTTTTAACGCAGTGATCAATAAATAGGTTTTCTTATTAGAAATAATATCACCGCCTTGTCGCTTTCCTATTTTAGCCGTACCAAAAGCATCCAGAATATCGTCTTGCAGTTGAAATGCAATCCCCAAATTTTCGCCAATTTCATACATTTTATCCATGGCGTCATTTTCAGCGCCCCCTATAATGGCTCCCGTTTTTAATGCACATGCCAACAAAACAGCAGTTTTTAGCCGAATCATTTCAATATACTCCGGAATCTGAACATCATTACGCTCTTCAAACTCCATGTCCAATTGCTGCCCTTCGCAAACACCTAATGCTGTTTCGTTAAAGAGCGCTAAAATCTCTGGTAAATAGATATGCGGTGTAGCACTCAAAAGCTGGTATGCTTTAATAAGCATTGCATCGCCCGATAAAATTCCGGTATTTACATTCCATTTTAAATGAACCGTTTCTTGATTCCTTCGTAATGGTGCTTCATCCATTATGTCATCATGAAGCAATGTGAAATTATGAAACACTTCTATAGCTAAAGCTTGTGGCATAGCATTATAGGGAGTAGAGTCAAACATTTCGGCTGCAATTAGCGTCATCAATGGTCGGATGCGTTTACCACCCAAACTCAAAATATATCGGATGGGTTCATACAAGCCATTTGGCTTTCCATTCAGTCCTAACCTTTTAATTCCACTTTCCAGTTTACTGGAAATATCACTAATTTTCTGCATTACTCTTCTAAAATGTCTAGCAGGTATTGTCCGTACCCACTTTTAATAAATTTATTACCTAAAATGCGTAATTGTGCATCATCAATAAAGCCATTTCGGTAAGCTGCCTCTTCAATACAACCTACGCGAAGTCCTTGACGTTCTTCAATTACATTCACAAATTGCGCTGCTTGCAACAACGATGCATGAGTTCCGGTATCCAACCAAGCGGTACCTCTATCAATCACTTGTACTTTAAGCTTTCCTTGTTCCAAATACACGTTATTTACATCCGTAATTTCATATTCACCACGTGCACTCGGCTCAATGGTTTCGGCTATTTTAATTACATTATTATCGTAAAAATACAACCCCGGTACTGCGAAATTAGATTTCGGATTTTCGGGTTTTTCCTCTATCGAAATAGCCACACCATCCGTATCGAACTCTACTACACCATATCGTTCTGGATCCCGAACATGATATGCAAATACTACACCTCCCTTTGGGTTTAACGCATCTTTTAGTTTATCTGCTAATGTGGTTCCATAGAAGATATTATCTCCCAAAATTAAAGCTACCGAATCATCTCCAATAAACTCTTTTCCAATTACAAATGCTTGGGCCAACCCATTGGGCACTTCTTGAACAATGTACTTAAATTGACACCCTATTTGACTTCCATCTCCGAGTAATTTTTCAAATAATGGTAAATCTTGGGGGGTAGAAATAATCAAAATCTC
The DNA here is from genome assembly GCA_963974475.1 of uncultured Flavobacteriales bacterium. Lineage (GTDB taxonomy): Bacteria > Bacteroidota > Bacteroidia > Flavobacteriales_G > Salibacteraceae > CAJXZP01. Next base: position 139,845 of record CAXBCR010000003.1, on the reverse strand, counting down.
ACGAATACCCGAATCCATTAAGGTAGATAACGGGTAGTAAATCATTGGTTTATCGTAAATAGGCATTAACTGTTTACTCACAGCTAAAGTTAATGGATGAAGTCTTGTGCCTGATCCGCCTGCTAAAATAATACCTTTCATCGTATAGTTTTAAGTGTTAATATTAGTCCTTCATTGTTGAAGCTGTATCTGGTTCTACAGTTTCTATGCGCAATCCAGCGTAGTCAATGTCATCTTCTTCATCAATGATTTCTATTAAGGGTTCTTTAAATGCTTTATTGGTTAATTGTTTACCCATAGTTAATAGTAAAGAGGGTAACAAAATTAAATTAACCACCATGGCTACAATTAAGGTAAGCGATGTTAAAACACCCAAGGCCTGGGTACCACCAAATTCGGAGGAAGCAAAAACGCCAAAACCGAAAAACAGAATAATGGAAGTGTACATCATACTCACTCCAGTTTCTTTAATAGAATCAATTACCGCAGGTTTTAAATCCCATTGGCAATTTTCTAATTCTTGTCGATACTTGGCCAGAAAATGAATCGTATCATCAATCGAAATTCCAAAAGCAATACTAAAAACCAAAATAGTAGAAGGTTTTAAAGGAATGCCAAAGAAACCCATCATGGCACCAGTTACCAATAACGGGATTAAATTTACTGAGATTGACATAATAATCATGCGGTACGATTTAAACAACATTGCCATCAGGCCTGCAATAATTAGAATAGCCAAGGCTAAACTTTGCAGTAAATTTTTTACTAAATACTTGGTTCCTTTTAGGTAAACTACTCCTGGCCCTGTCAGCTCAACGTTATATTTTTCGGCTGGGAAAATGGCGGTAATTTTTGGTCTCAGGCTACTCAACAAAGAATCCATTTCAATGCTACCCACATCCTTCATAGGTACGGATACGCGTGCAAATTGCCCAGTGCTATCCACGTAGGCGTGAAGCATATCTGAGTTCCCTTTTGTATTATCCAAATACTTTTTAATAAAAAGTTTCTCGTTTCCTTTCACGAGTTCAAACTTAGCAGGGTCTCCTCCGTAAAAGGCTTGTTTGGTATATTTTACCCCTTCTACAATCGACATTGGTTTCCCAAATTCTGGATACTCCGCAAACAAGGTATTCAATTTATCTATTCGCTTAAGCATGGCCCCTTTAGAGACTACTCCGGGTTTTAAACCATCAATTCCAATTTCAAAAGGCATCACCCCACTAAAATTTTGCTCTACAAAGTGTAAATCTTTCACTACGTTGCCGTCATGCGGCAAATCATCGGTAAGGTTACCCGTAGTAGTCATTAAGGTTAATCCGTAAATAGAAACAGCAACCAAAATTGCGGATGCCCAATAGATTTTGGTACGGTGATAAGTGATTAAATGTATTAATCCATCCACCACTTTATTTAATCCCTTTCTATCCAAATGATACATTTGACGCGGATTTGGAACTGGCAAAACACTCAAAATGGCAGGAATCATGAAAATAGACAACACAAATAAAATCATGATATTAACGAAAGCCACAATACCAAACTCCACTAAAATGGTACTTTCAGTAAACACAAACGCTAGAAAACCTACTGCGGTGGTTACATTCGTCATTAAGGTAGCTTGCCCAATTTTTCGAACTACTCGACTAATGGCTAGTACTTTATTTTGATGAACAGCGTATTCAGAATGGTACCTATTTATGAGATATATAGAATTGGGTATCCCAATCACAATAATCAAAGGTGGAATAATTCCGGTTAGAATAGAGATTTCATATCCAAAGAATGTAATGATACCAAAACTCCACGTCACGCCTAAAATCACAATCAGCATGGAAACCAATACCGGTGAAAAAGAACGGAAAAATATCATTAAAATAATGATGGTTACCAGAATTACATAACCTAAAAATTGACCCAATTCTGTTTTGACCAAATGCGTAATCATGGTACGGATATAGGGCATTCCGCTGTAATGAATGTGTAAGTTATTCTTTTTGGCGTAGGCATCTACATCTTCAAAAATTTCGGAAACTAACGGCTCTCGCTGCTTTGAATTAAAGATATCTTGATTCAAAGTCACCAACATTAAATTCACATGATTGGTATCGTTGATTATTCTATTGGCGTAAAATGGCAAGGAATACACTAACGCACGCACACTGTCTAACTCTGCCTCCGTTTTTAGTTCATGAGGAACAATTTTTGCTAAATCAAAACGCTTATTGATTGTGTCTTTAACAACATTAAACAGATGATTTACTGAAACTACGGTATCTACACCATGAATGTTTTCTATTTGATTACCGAAACGATACCAAGAGTTAAAAAGGGCTAAATCATCCAATGGGTTTTCCTCCAAAATAAGAATGAGCGACTGTCCGTTATTCCCAAATTTTTCTTTGAACTCGTTGTAAGCCACCAAGGTAGAATCACTATCTGGCAACATTTTCGGAAGGGTCCATTGCAACTTCAAATTCGTTGAATTATACCCAACCACGGCTGTACCAACCAAAATGGTGATTAGTATAAAAACGCTTCTTCTAACAATAAACCTAGCTAGTAACTCCCACATATATCCGATAAAATCTGTCTTTATTTAATGAAAAATAAAGTTCTCAAAATTAACCAATTTGTTAGGACTAAAAAAGGATTGATGGATTACAGTTTACAGTAACTTCTTGGGTTTTCCAGCCACAAAATCTTTGAGGTAAAACGGTTCAAAATAGGCCACATTTTCTATCCTATTATCTTGTAATTTTTGCTCGGAAAGTGATACCATTTGACGGGCAGATGGCATAATTTCATCCTCAAATATAGCCCCTGAGTGTCGCGAAAATTTTTCTTTACACTTACTCATTCCGGGACCGAAGAAAACCACTTCATTATTTCTTAAAAAGGGCAGGTATGAATCGTCTTCCAAAACTACTGCTTCGGTTTCTGAAATTACCTTGTTTTCGGCATCCAAAACACAGGAATACACTTCCATTCTTCGGGCATCAAGCATGGGAACACGGAGGGCATTTTTATGCATTAAAACGGATGGGTGAGCGGCCATAGCTTCTAAGGTAGGAACCGATATTAATGGAATTTCTAACCCAAAACAGAGTCCTTTGGCTAAGGAAACGCCTATTCTTAATCCGGTATATGAGCCGGGGCCCTTGCTTACCGAAATAGCGTCCAAATCGGTTATCTTCAACCCTGATTCGGCTAATGATTTTTCGATTAATCCTTGGATTTCTTCGGCATGAGAATACCCGTCATTGATTTCGTTTACCGCTACTGCTTTTCCATTTACTCCAATCGCTATGGAACATACCGTGGTAGATGTTTCTATGTTTAAGATTTTCGCCATGGCTGCAAAAGTAGTACTAATTCCGGATGCTCTTTGCTATTTCCTTCATGCCTTAATGTTGGAAATGTTGAGCCTTTTCCGTTGAAACATTAAGAAATTAAGAACAGTTAAGGTCTCTGCTTTTTTCTTCATGCCTTAATGTTAAAATTGTTGAGCCTTTTCCGTTGAAATAGTAAGAAATTAAGAACAGTTAAGGTCTTTGCTTTTTTCTTCATGCCTTAATGTTGGAAATGTTGAGCCTTTTCTTTTGAAATAGTAAGAAATTAAGAAAAGTTAAGGTCTTTGCTTTTTTCTTCATGCCTTAATGTTGGAAATGTTGAACCTTTTCCGTTGAAATAGTAAGAAATTAAGAACAGTTAAGGTCTTTGCTCTTTTTCCTTCATGTCTTAATGTTAAAATTGCGGAGCCTATTCTTTTGAAATAGTAAGAAATTAAGAACAGTTAAGGTCTACTAGTCCTTATCTTCCGAGAACAAATCGTCTTTGCTTTTAGATTCAACCTTATCTTCATTAAGCAGCTTATTTGACACAATTGAATATGGCCCTGCAATAACCTCATCTCCTTCAGCTAAACCTTCTAACACCTGAATATTTTTGGTGTCTTGAATTCCGGTGGTTACCTTTTTCATTATGGCTACCCCATCTTCGTATACAAAAACCACTTCAAATAACTCATCATCCGAGTAGTCATCTAAATTAATTTTCATTTTACGTTTCACACTTTGGTTGGTATCTGGGCGGATAGTTACAGCTTGAATTGGAATCATTAGAATATCGTCCAACTCATTGGTAATAATTTCCACATTGGCCGACATACCCGGTCTAAACGGACTTAAATGTGCGTTTTCGGGGTCTATTAAATCCTTGTACGATTCTCTGTCAATACTAATTTTTACATTGAAAACCGTTATTTCATTACTAGATTGCAAGTTGGATGAAGCGGAAGAATTTGCAATTTCTTTAACCACACCTTCAAATTTTCTGTTCAAATAAGCGTCCACTTCCACCGTTGCCTTATCGCCTACTTTAACACGCACAATATCACTTTCGTTGACCTCTACATGCACTTCCATTTGGGTTAAATCGGCTACGCGCATCAATTCTGTACCTGCCATTTGAGCCGTTCCTACCACTCGTTCACCTAGCTCTACATTTAGCTTAGAAACGGTTCCGTCCATGGGAGCGTATATTGTGGTTCTTTTTAGATTATCGGTCGCCTCTTTAACTGTGGCTGCAGCACTTTTAATATTGTATTGTGCAGCGTTTAAACTTTCTTCGGCTGCTACCACTTCGGCTTTTGCTACCTCATACTCACTTTTAATACGGTCAAAATCGGAGTCGGAAACCACTCCATCCTTGTTTAGCTTTTTCTGACGGTCGAAATTAGTTTTAGAATTGGTATATCGTGCATTAGATTGCGCAAGTCTGGCTTTTGCATTCGCCATATTGGCTTTGGCAGAGTTTAGTCCTGCCTGAGCTCTACTCACCGATGCTTGATACAAATCTGGATTGATGGTAATTAACAAGTCACCAGCCGTTACTTTCATCCCTTCTTTTACGGGCAATGCAATGATTTCTCCGGGAACTTCCGGACTTATTTTCACCTCCTTCTCTGGTTGAATTCTTCCGGTAGCCGAAACCATTTCGGTAATTCTTCCTAATACCACTTTTTCGGTAGTGATGGTATATTTAGCATCCTTTTGTTTCGATTTCTGCATAACGAAATACATCAAAACGGCAAACCCAATCACTCCAGCAGCAATAAGTAAATTTCTCTTAGTCATAGTAATTTTTTTAGTATCCAGTAAATGGATTTACAAACTCAATGATTTTCCTTGGTAAAAATCTAATATTTTCATTCTAAAAATGTAATCAAATTTAGCTTTCACCAAATCACTTTGCGCTTTATATAAATTGGTTTTAGCCACGTTATAATCTACAGAGTTTATCATTCCTACATCAAATCTTTTTTGCGCATAATTAAATGCTTCATTCAAGGATACCAATCCTTTTTCGGTCGATTTAAACTTTTTAAACGCAGCTAAAGCGGAAGTGTACGCTTTTTCAATATCCTGTCTTACGTTTTGTTTCTCTTTCTCCAATGTTGTTTCTTGGATGGAATAATTCACTTTGGCACGATTAATTTCCGCCATGTTATTCATTTTATTAAAAATAGGTATGGATAAACTTAAACCAAGAGATTGATTGAAATTCCCAGTAATTTGCTCGTTAAATTTTTGCGTCCTCGTTTCTGTGGTATACGATGGTCTAACTACCAAACTGGTAGGATTTCCTTCCACCCATCCAATTGGATCCGTTCCGGTTAGGGTAGAACTTACTACATCTTTTGCATTTCCAGAATATCCTGTTCCTAACGAACCGCTTAACGACAAACGAGGAATCATGGCGCTATTGGATATATTAATTTGTTTCTCGGCACTCAATAAAGCGTACTCATTACTTTTTATACTTGGGTACGTTTCATAAGCCGTTTGAATCACCATATTCAAACTTGTAGGCAATGCCAATGACGCACTATCATAAGTTGTTGGCACCACAACTTGCATGTTGAAATCGCCTGGTAATCGAAGCAATTGTTTCAGCGATAAGTACGATAATATCAATTGATTATCGGCATCCACCATTGCTAATTCTTCGCGTGCATACTGGGCTTCAATATCATATAAACTACCTCTAGGCGCACTTCCGGCATCTACCAATTTTTTAGTTCGTTCTACCTGCAATGTGGTAATTTCCATTTGTTTTTGCGCCACACTTAGCGACTCTTGATTAAATAGAATCTGTAAAAATGAAGTGGTCACTGCCAAACTAGTCAGGTATTGCACATTTTTATACGCAAAATCAGATGATTGTTGATTGTATTGACTTTGGGTTAATTGATTCAAGTTTTGTAGGCCGGCAAAAAGCGTCCAATTCGCACTCAAGTTAAAGTTACCCGTATTAACCGTACTCTGCGCAAACTGGTTAGTAAAGGGGTCAATACGTTGTCCAAAGTTATACCCGTAATAAGCCGAAGCGTTTACACTTGGTAAAAACTGACTTTTAGATTGCATTACATTGGTTTGCGAATTTTGAACATTCATTTGCGCTTGACGAACATCCAAATTGTTTTCGAGCGCGTATTCCACACACTTTTCAAGACTCCATGAATCTTGTGCTTTTGTGGCCATCGAACCTAAAAGAAGCGATGCGATAAGAAGGTATTTTGTCATAATTACACGTTTTTCCACTACAAAATTATGACAAACTTCCCCCTATTTCCGTTTATTTTAATTAGTGCCTTATAGCGTATTTAAAAGGGAGTAATTTGGGATAGATGGTTTTTCATCGTCTTCTATTCCTATTAAAATCAATAAATAAATTCACCTGTTTTTACCCACAAAAAAAACGGCCATTAAGAATAATCTCAATGACCGTTTGTTATCATTTAAAAGACGAAGCTTACAATGTTTGCGCTACTTCTTTTTGTTCGTATCCTTCAATGATATCACCTTCTTTTATATCGTTGTAGCCATCAATGTTCAATCCACATTCGTAACCTGCTTTCACTTCTTTCACGTCATCTTTGAAACGTTTCAATGAACCTAGTTTACCTGAATATCCAACAATACCATCTCTAATTACACGTACTTGCGTGTTTCTAGTAATGGTTCCATCCAATACATAACAACCGGCAATGGTACCAATTTTAGATATTTTGAATGTCTCGCGAATTTCGATGTTACATACAATTTCTTCCACCAATTTAGGTTTCAGCATACCTTGCATGGCATCTTTCATTTGCGCAATTGCATCGTAAATAATAGAATATAAACGAATATCAATTTCTTCTCTTTCGGCTAATTTACGAGCACTCATGGATGGTCTAACTTGGAAACCAACAATAATCGCATCCGAGGCGGTAGCTAACAATACATCCGATTCAGAAATTTGACCTACCGATTTATGAATTACGTTCACTTGAACTACTTCGGTCGATAATTTCATTAATGAATCTGATAATGCCTCTACAGAACCATCCACATCACCTTTCACAATCACATTAATTTCGTGGAAATCGCCTAATGATAAACGTCTTCCAATTTCATCTAATGTCAAGTGTTTTTGTGTTCTTAGTCCTTGTTCACGTTGCAATTGCTCACGTTTAGTAGCTAATTGTTTCGCTTCACGCTCTTCTTTGAATTGTTTAAATCCATCACCCGCATTTGGAGCTCCGGCAAAACCAAGCATCGAAACCGCATGTGCAGGTCCAGCAGAATCTACTGATTTTCCACGTTCATCGGTTAAGGCTTTTACTTTCGCAAAGTATTGTCCGGCTACTACAAAATCACCCACTCTAATTGTACCTGTTTGCACAATCATTTGGGTAACGTAACCTCTACCTTTATCTAAGGAAGCTTCTAGCACTGTTCCTTGAGCCATTCTATTTGGATTAGCTCTCAACTCAAGCATTTCTGCTTCCAACAATACTTTTTCTAATAATTCTTCTACTCCCAATCCACTTTTAGCAGAAATTTCTTGCGTTTGGTACTTACCGCCCCATTCTTCTACTAAAATATTTAATTGAGATAACTGTTCTCTAATTCTATCTGCACTTGCATCAGGACGGTCCATTTTATTGAACGCGAATACCATCGGTACTCCAGCCGCTTGTGCGTGATTAATAGCCTCTTTCGTTTGCGGCATCACACTATCATCTGCAGCAATAATAATAATTGCAATATCAGTAACTTGCGCACCCCTTGCTCTCATTGCTGTAAACGCTTCGTGCCCTGGTGTATCTAAGAATGTGATTTCTTTTCCACTTTCCAAGGTCACCATATAAGCTCCAATGTGTTGGGTTATTCCCCCCGCTTCACCAGAAATTACATCTGCATCTCTAATTTTATCTAACAACGAAGTTTTACCGTGATCTACGTGACCCATTACGGTAACAATTGGTGCTCTTGGAGTTAAATCTTCCTCTGCATCTACAATTTCTACTTCCTCTTCTTCCTCTGAAACCGCTCCTACGAATTCAACTTCGTACTCAAATTCTTCTGCAACTATAGTTAGCGTTTCTGCATCCAAACGTTGATTTATCGATACCATCATTCCTAGTGTCATACACGCAGAAATAACATCGGTAACCGTAACGTTCATCATGGTTGCTAACTCATTAACCGTAACAAATTCGGTTACTTTAATTGATTTTTGTTCGAACTCTTGTGCAGCCAATTCCGCTTGCTCTTGCAATGCGCCTCTTTCTCTTTTGGCTTTTCTATGCTTGGCACCTTTATTCTTTTTACCACCACTATTTAAGCGTGCTAAAGTTTCTGAAATTTCTTTCTGAATTTGCTCATCTGTACGTGCAACAGCGGGTTCTGGTTTACGTCCTTTTTTACCCCGAGTACCTGGACCTCTATTTGGCCCACGATTAGCACCAACATTTGGTCCTCTATTAGGACCTCTAGTATCTCCTCCAGGGGTAGGAATACGTTTTCTAGGCTTGCGTTTATTTCCGTTTGGATTATTAGACGAAGCAACTGGTTTTTTCTTTTTCTCTGGTTTGGTTGGAAGCTCAATTTTTCCGACTACCGTTGGACCTGCCAATTTAGCCACATTTGTTTTTAGCATTTCTGGCTCTGCCGGACGTGCTTTTGGCTGTTTAGGCTCTGGCTGAGGAGCTACAGGTGTTGGTTTTTTCTCCACCTTAGGTTGCTTCTGTTTTTTTGGAGTTTCCTTTTTAGGTTCTGGTTTTTTCTTTCCCTTCCCTTTCGCCTTAGGTTTCTTTTCTTCCAGTTGAATGGTTCCCAAAATTTTGGGTCCTTTACCGTCTTCAAATTCGCCAACATCACCTTTCTTAATCTCCACTTCCGTAGATTTAGGAGCTTCGGTTTCCACAACAGGCGCTACCTTAACCTCTTCCACTTCAGGAGCCGGTTCTTTTACGGGAGTTGCCTCCACTATAGGTTCAGGTGTTTTTTCAACAACAGGGGTAACAACCTCCACTACAGGAGGGGTAGAAACTACTTCTTCAATAGGTTCTGGTACCACCGGCTTATCCGATTCAAGCGTAATAGTTTTACGCTCTACCTTTTTATGTCTAAGTTCTTGAGATTTTTCTTTTCTAGCTTTATCCGAACCAAATTTATCCAACACCAAACTGTACATTTCTGGTTGAATTTTCGCATTAGGAGAAGCATCAATATCATGACCTTTCTCTTTAAGGAATTCAGCGATAGTGGAAACCCCTACGTTAAATTCGTTCGCTACTTTATTTAATCTCTTTGTTTTACCTGCCATATTATGGAAAGTTATGTATTTGTTGGCAAATTAATATAATCTAAATCATTTTCACGTGATTTTATTCAAATTCAGATTTGAAAATGTTTAATACTGCATCCACAGTCTCTTCCTCTAAGTCCGTTCTATGGATTAGATCTTCTTTTGATAAACGAAGAACGCTTTTAGCCGTATCACATCCTATCGCTTTTAATGCATCGATGATCCAGCCATCAATTTCATCCGTAAACTCTTCTATATTCACATCCTCATTGTCGTTACCTTCTTCTCGGTAAACATCAATTTCGTATCCGGTTAATCTACTCGCTAATTTAATATTGTGTCCACCTTTACCGATAGCTAAAGAAACTTGATCAGGACGTAAGAAAACATCTGCTTTTCCTTCTTCTTCATGAATAACGGTATTGGTAATCTTAGCTGGACTTAACGAACGCGCAATAAATAGTTGCGGATTGGAAGTGTAATTAATTACATCAATGTTTTCGTTACGTAACTCACGTACAATTCCGTGAATACGTGACCCTTTCATTCCAACACAAGCACCTACTGGATCAATTCTTTCATCGTAAGATTCAACCGCTACTTTAGAACGTTCTCCTGGCTCACGAACAATATTTTTAATGGTAATTAATCCGTCAAAAATCTCTGGCACTTCTAATTCAAACAAGCGACCCAAGAATTCTGTAGCCGTACGCGATAAAATAATTACTGGATTGTTGTTACGCATATCCACTTTTTTAATCACGGCACGAACCGTTTCACCTTTCTTGAAATAATCACTCGGGATTTGTTCTGATTTTGGTAAAATCAATTCATTTCCTTCATCATCCAAGATAAGCACTTCTTTTTTCCAGATTTGGTAAACTTCACCCGTAAGGATATCGCCCACTCTATCTTTATACAATTTATAAAGAGAATCTTTTTCTAACTCATGTATTTTAGAAATTAAATTCTGACGTAATGCTAATACTGCTCTACGACCAAAATCTTCTAATTGCATTTGCTCTGCTACCTCTTCCCCAATTTCAAAATCAGGTTCAATTTTAACTGCATCAGCTAATGAAATTTCAATATTCTCATCTTCCACCTCATCGTTATCTACGATTTCACGGTTACGCCAAATCTCGATATCTCCTTTGTCCGGATTGATAATAATGTCATAATTTTCATCGGTACCGGTCATTTTAATAATCATAGCACGAAACACTTCTTCCAAAATGTTCATCATGGTTACACGGTCAATGTTTTTGAATTCTTTGAAATCCGAAAACGACTCAATAAGTTGATCTGTATTCATCATAATTGTACGTATAATTTTCGCTTAACTAAACGAAATATTAATTTTTGCTTCTTTAACATCACTCTGAGCTAACACTAGGTCATCTCCTTTTTTCATTCCTTCTAACAAATCACCGTTGGTAATAATTTGTTCTATGGTCATCGAAATTTTTAATTCTTCTTCGTTAACCGCTACTATTTTCGCATCCAGCACCCCTTCATCTTCTAGGACAACTCGAATGCTTCGGTCGATATTTTTTTCGTATTGACGAAAAACTTTAAAGGGTTTATCTAACCCAGGAGACGAAACATCTATGGAAAAATCTTCGTCTTCACGGTCCAAATTCTGCTCCACACCACGACTCACCTTCATGCAATCGGTAATGGGCAACCCGCCAATAGCATCTATCAAAACGCTAATTTTATTACCACTACTAATCTTTAAATCTACCAAGAAAATGTCCGTTCCCTCAGTAGTCTCATCAATTAATGTTCGTACCGTTGACTCTTTAATCATTTTTAATTACTTAAAAATCAATAACTTATTTTGAAATCAAAAATTTCAACCCTATTACCAAAATAGTTGGTAATAAAAAGAGGGGTTTTCGACCCCTCTTTTCCCATTCCTAATTTGGCTGCAAATATACTGCTTTTATTGGTATTACAACAAGTATTTACTGGGTTAATTTACATAGGTAATCGCCTTGTTTTTAAATTGGTGGGACGTTGCCTTTTAAGGTTATAAAATAGCACTCCAACTTTACACCAAAAATAGAATGGATTAGATTACATTTGCCGTCCTTAAAATTGACAAATATGAAGACACTAATTCAAGATTTCACCAAGCAATTAAGCGATGCTTTAGCCATAGGCAATCGAACTACATTAAAACCCACTCAGAAAAACATTTCCAACGTTTTGATTACCGGTATGGGTGGGTCAGGAATTGGCGGAACCATTATTTCAGAGCTAGCAAGCGATGTAAAGGTTCCTGTTTTAGTCAACAAAACCTACGATTTACCTTCATGGGTGAATGAAAACACCCTAGTTATTGGATCTACCTATTCTGGAAATACGGAAGAAACTATTTCTGTGATTGAAGCGGCTGTAAAAGCGGGTGCTGAGGTTGCTTTTATTACTTCCGGAGGTAGAGCGGGCGAAATTGCCGCTGAAAATGATTTAAATCAAATTGTTTTAGAAGGCGGAAATCCACCACGATCTATGTTATCTTATTCATTGGTTTCATTGTTGTTTTTATTTAACCATTACGGGTTAACTCATTTCGACATTAATACCGAAATAAATGCGGCTATCGCATTATTAGATACCGAAGAAGCCACTATTGAAAAAGAAGCCAACGCGCTGGCTGAAAACTTGGAAGGCACTATGCCTGTAATTTATGCCGCAGCTGGCTACGAAGGAATTGCTACTCGTTTACGTCAACAAATAAACGAAAATGCAAAAATGCTTTGCTGGCACCACACCATTCCAGAAATGAACCACAACGAACTTGTGGGTTGGGCAGGAGCAAACGACAACATGTCGGTGGTTATTTTACGCAATTCGGATGATAGCGCTAAAAACCAACAACGAATTGAAATTAACAAAACCATCATTTCGAAATACACCAACAAAGTGTACGAAATATACAGTAAGGGAGAGTCTAAAATTGCTCGTACGCTTTACCATATTCATTTAGGCGATTGGGTTTCTATGCGTTTAAGCGAATTGAACGATGTGGATGTAGTAGAAGTTAAAGTAATTGACTTTTTGAAGTCGGAACTAGCGAAGTAGTTGATTGCTGGGAGTTTGGAGTTATCAACTGGTTTAAAAAAATAAGAAATGCCAAAAGTTTTTTTCAAAGATTTAGGAAAACTAGATTACCAAAATGCGTGGGATCTACAACAAGAAATTTTTGACGCCAGTGTCGCCAAGAAACTAGCCAACAAGGAGTTGGAAAACGCAACTCCACCCGCTAATTATTTCTTTTACGTAGAACACCCACATGTTTACACCCTTGGGAAAAGTGGTTCGCTTGACAACTTATTGCTAGATGAAAAAGGCTTGCAAGAAAAACAGGCTACTTTCTATAAAATTAACCGTGGTGGCGACATCACCTATCACGGTCCGGGTCAGTTAGTGGGATATCCTATTATAGATTTGGACCAGTTTAAACCCGACATTAATTACTACCTCCGAGGCATGGAAGAGGCGGTAATTCGAGTTTGTGCCGATTACGGTATTAAAGGGGAGATTTACGATAAATTTACGGGTGTTTGGGTAGAACCAGGTACTCCACAAGAACGAAAAATTTGTGCCATTGGCGTAAAAACTTCTCGTTGGATTTCAATGCACGGTTTTGCGTTGAATGTGAATACAAATTTAGAATATTTTGGAAACATTATTCCTTGCGGAATTATTGGCAAAGATGTCACCTCTATTCAACGAGAGCTGGGCAAGGAAGTGGATATGGAAGAGGTTAAAGCTAAATTGCTAGGCCATTTCTCAGCTATTTTCGGGATGGATTTTGAACAAATGAGCTAAACCAAAAAAAGCGAATTTCAACGATGAAGAAAAAAGACACACAAGGGATTTCGCACATTTTAAGTATTTTTTTATTGCCCGCCTTAATCATGGGTATTTATTTCGCCCCATACGTGCTGCTCAAAATAATGTGTGGATTAGGTATTATTGGGGTTTTATATTATTTATGGAATTACGTGGCTAAGGAATAGGTGGGGGAATTTCCAGGATGAAATAAGGAAGTATTTCACCAAAATAGCTAGCCCTAAATAATGCTCACCATCTTGACAATCTGGCAGTTAGTCATCAACTAGCACGCTATGTAATTTAAAATCAAAAATGTAGAATACCTTCTCATTATAGACTCTAATGTTTTCTGGGTATTGCTTCGAGAAGCAAGGTTTTAACTCTTTAATAGTACCATCTTCTGTATTTATTTCGCTAATGAAATAAGCCCCGTTTAGTTGGTAAATGGTATATAACTTTCCTGTTGCTTCATCTGCTAAAACTTGCTCAACCCATCCTTTATTCTTGTGGAATGAAATTGGTATAGAGTTAAGCAATTGCCCATCAAAGCGATAGGTTTTCAATACCCCGTTCACAAAATCAAATAGTATCAAATTTTCATCCAGAACAAAAACAGGACAATACAATGGTTTGGCTGCAACGTTTTTATACCAACCGATTTGTTCCGTAGTCCAACCAGAACGAAGAATCGTTCCATTTGAAGCTATTATTGCGTATGGAACAATAAGCTTTACCAGGTCTCCATCCCATACCCCTAGTTCAATAATGTTTTGTTCCTCAGGCGTGTTTTGATAATACAATCTAATGATTTCAGAATAGTATGATTGGGCATTTTTAGTAGCTTCTTCATCCCATATATTAGCAAAATGTGTAACTGATTTATTGTGGTACAAATCAAGAATTAATTGTTGGTCATGGTTGGCATATTTTGATGTAATAATTCTATTATCAAAAGCAGCTACGCATGGTTCTAACTGTTTCTGAAATTCTGCTATAGAGAAGTTTGCAATGGTGAAAATATCATTGTTATACACAAAAATTTGCCTCACACTATCGTCAGCTATAAGATGAATATTACCGAAACAATCTTTTTTGATGTCGTTGTATTTTTTAGAAACCTCTTTTTCTATTAACCAACTTTTTTCAGGATTGAAGGTTTTCACAAATCGCTTTTTATTTCTGCGGTTGAGCGTATAAATAACTCCTTTGGAAATTTCGTAGTCCATCAAAAAATCAGGGTATCGCTTTTCATTAACTGTAACAGAATCTAGATTAATCTCTTTTTTGATGAGCGTAATGCTAATAAACCTATCGTTTGTAAGAATATTAATGGTATCCGTTTTGGTCAAAAAACTAACATGTCTAATGGTTAAAACAACCGTGTCCAAGTTTGTTTTCAGTTCAAAGTAACCACCGTCATTTGAAATAGTTTGATTATCTCCAGTTTGAATGGTAGCATAAGAAACACCCTCATTATTTCCATCAATGATTCTACCTCGGACAACATTCTGTCCAGAAAGGCACATTGTTATAAATAACAGAAAAATTAAAATGGAATACTTCATCAAAGTAAAATTTATTAAAAAGAAGGGTAGAATCCTACCCTTCTTTTATTAATTGAATAATTAATCCATAGTATCATAATATCCAGGATTACCTTCATCACTGGCATTTTGCGGCCCGATCTTTCCTGAATCAATAACATGGGTAACCATTTGGATTGGCACATAGATAGGGAGTCCACCTTTTACCGACTTTTGCATTGATAAATCAAGTTTATTTGATTTCAATTTTTCTAACTTTTTCATAATAATATATTTAAAACACCTACTCTAAAAATAAAAATACCTTTGCCACTGCATTTTCGGCACCTACAGTTGCTGATATGCACACGTTATCATAGCCGGCAAGCCGAGACTAGATGCGTCTTTAAAAGGAAGTGTTGCCGCACTTCCTTTTTTTCTTTTTCCGATACGTATCAGAATATTTTAATGGACAACTTGGGTTGTCTGTTTTTTCGTTATTTCAAATTAAGGTGGTCATCCTCCTTTGAGATGCCAAACATAAAACCCTTCCGTCCATTTTTCGTGGACGGAAGAAAATTTCTTCCTCCATATATTTGATTCATGCCTTCAGCATTAATTTCTAACTTAAGTTCGAATGGAGATTGGTACGAAAAGCATCGGGCAGTACGTGAGTAAGCCACTTCTGCACCAAAGTTTTCTATTCCTTCTATGTATTTGTAAAAACAGCTTCGTGATAATCCTACTTGTTTTGCAATTTCGGGGGTGGATCCTTTAATTTGAGTTTTGATGGCGCGGTGTACCGCACACAGGTTTTTAATTTTTTTCATTCGGTATTATTTGTGGATCGGGTATTGTTTAATAAATATGAATTTGTTACGGAGTAAAAATGTTGGTCGTTGTTTTTGGTGCTACAATTATACTACGGAACAAACGGTAAATCCAAATAAATAGTGTTAAATGGATTTACTATTTTAGGGGGGGGTGGGTGATTTTCAGTGTGTTATCTTGGTTCTTTTAAATCACCCCATTTAATTCAAAAAACCAAATAACCATAACGGAATAACGTTTCCAGCTCCTATTTCAATATCATCTTTCGCCACGTAAGCGTTTTCAATATTTTGTATTTGCTTGGTTGTTTTGTTTTGGCCACCTACCTCAAAAGTGAACGTATCATTCACTAAGAAGTCAGATTTTCTTGAAGCTTCTACACGGTGTTTAACTTGCAATTGGTTAAAGAAAAAGGTCTCTCTTATGTTACCCATATTTGGCGTAGCGCCTCCTTGATTGTAAATTAAGTTGGTGTTCCCCAAATATATTTTTTCGGGTTTGTTGAGGCTATTTATCCCTTTCCCACTTACGTATAATAGTTGCAATAATTCAGCGTCAGCAAGTAGTTTTAAATAGGCTTTCATGGTGTTTAAGCTTATTCCGGTGCGGCTACTTAGCGACTTCATGTTTGGTTTAAAGGGTACGGAATTGCTGATAATTGCGAGTAATTTTTTTAAATACGTGATATTGGAAGTTTGAATACTAGCAAATTGGGGAATATCCACTTCTAAAACAGTCAATATAGTTTCCGATAGCTTTTGGTGAAAAGAATTTTTGTTTTCTTTATAAAATGGATAATATCCAAAATTCAAATACTGCCCAAAAAGCTCCAAGGGTTTTATCTTAGATGAAATCTCCATAGCTATTTCAATGTGGTTTTCTAAAATCTCATTTAAAGAGTAGTTTTTAAAGGCTTCATTTTGTTGAAATATTAAAAACTCTCGAAACGAAAGTCCCGGCATTTGATACATCACTGCTCTTCGGCTTAAATCAGCTTTAGCGTGGTGTAAATGCAAAAGTGATGAGCCGGTGAAAATCATTTTAAGGCTTGGCATATCGTCATAAATATTTTTTATTTCAATCGCCCAATTTTCGTATTTGTGCACTTCATCAATCGCTAATAATTCTCCCCCTTTTTTATGAAACGAATCTACCAAGCTGTATAAAGAATTTTGCGTGAAATATAAATCGTCTAAACTGATGTATAGCACCTTATGATTTGGCTTGTAGTTTTGTTTAATGTGTTGCAAAATCAGGGTGGTTTTGCCCACTCCACGACTTCCTTTTATTCCAATTAAACGGTTAGACCAATCGATAGAATGAGTTATTTCTCGAACCATTTCTGTATGGGTAAACTTGTATTTTTGATAGAATTTGGTTTGTAACAATTCCATAGCTAATATATTTAATGCATTACAAAGCTATGCAAAAACATCAACCCACTGACACTTTTTTACAATAAAATATCAATCCACTGACACTTTTTCGCAATAACACATCAACCCATTGCTATTATTACCAAGAAATAATCGCAATTACCACCCATTTTTCACTCCCTAAAACCTACCCCTTTCACCTTATATATAAAATCCGTTAAAACACACCCATTCTCAGCGATATTCCATTAATTTTGCCCGCTTTAAAACCAAGAAGAAATGTATCGTACGCACACTTGTGGAGAACTGAATATTAAGAATGTAGGTCAAACTGTCACCCTTTCCGGATGGGTGCAACGCTCCCGTAAATTGGGCGGTATGACATTTATTGATTTACGTGACCGTTATGGAATTACGCAATTGGCTTTCAACATGGAAGACAATGAGGCATTGGGTTCAGAAGCTGGTACTCTTGGTCGTGAATTTGTGATTTCTATTGAAGGTGAGGTAATTGAACGTTCCAGTAAGAACAAAAAAATGCCTACCGGTGAGATTGAAATTAAAGTAGGTAAACTAACGATTTTAAATCAATCTAAAACGCCTCCATTCACTATTGAAGATGATACGGATGGTGGAGAAGAAATTAGAATGAAGTACCGCTATTTGGATTTACGTAGAAATCCGTTGCAAAACAACGTGCGTTTGCGTCATAAACTCACCCTTGAAACACGTAACTTTTTAGATAGTCGTGAGTTTTTAGATATTGAAACACCCTACTTAATCAAGTCCACTCCAGAGGGAGCACGTGATTTTGTGGTGCCATCGCGTATGAATCCGGGACAGTTTTATGCGTTACCTCAATCGCCTCAAACGTTTAAGCAATTATTGATGATTTCTGGTTACGACCGTTATTTTCAAATTGTGCGTTGTTTTAGAGATGAAGATTTACGTGCCGATCGACAACCAGAGTTTACGCAAATTGATTGCGAAATGGCATTTGTGGAACGTAATGATATTTTAGAAACATTTGAAGGCTTAGCCAAACACTTATTCAAGAAATTGCAAAATGTGGATTTACCAGAGTTTCCTCGTATGAAATACGATGATGCCATGCGTGATTTTGGTTCGGATAAGCCAGATACACGATTTGATATGAAATTTCAGTACTTGACCGATTTGGCGCAAGGACATGATTTCAAAATATTTGACGAAGCCGAAGCTGTAATTGGTATTGTAGCCAAAGGATTAGCCACCTATTCAAGAAAAGATTTAGATAAATTAGTTGATTTTGTAAAACGTCCTCAAGTAGGCGCTCAAGGATTAATCTGGGTGAAATTTAATGAAGATGGTTCCGTAAAATCATCGGTAGATAAATTTTACAGCCAAGAAGATTTGCAAGCATGGGGCGCATTAGATAATGCACAACCGGGCGATTTAATGTTGGTAATGAGTGGTGATTTAGCAAAAACGCAAAACGCCATGAACGTGCTTCGTTTAGAAATGGGAGACCGTTTAGGATACCGTGATGGAGGCTTTTCTCCTTTATGGATTGTAGATTTCCCACTATTAGAATGGGATGAAGAAAGTGGTCGTTTTCATGCCATGCACCATCCTTTTACCTCTCCAATTCCTGGAGACTTAGAGAAACTAGCTACCGACCCGAAAAACGTATATGCAAACGCTTACGATATGGTAGTGAATGGCGTAGAGTTAGGGGGAGGTTCTATCCGTATTCACGATAAAAACATTCAAAGTCAGATGTTTGATGCATTAGGATTTACTAAAGAAGAAGCCCAAGAACAATTTGGATTCTTATTAAACGCATTTGAATACGGAGCACCCCCACACGGAGGAATTGCTTTCGGATTAGACAGAATTGCAGCCGTAATTTCAGGGCAAGAGTCTATTAGAGATTTCATCGCATTCCCTAAAAATAATTCAGGACGTGATGTAATGATTGATTCTCCTTCTCCGGTTTCGCAAGAACAACTAGAAGAGTTAACTTTACGGGTTGTAAAACAAGACAAAGCATAATTTAAGCCATGAGAAAACTTTTAACATTCGCCATTTTCGCCTTTTTTGGTGTGGCCATTGCTACATTTAGCGGTTGCCAACAGCCTCCAACAATTACGGTAGACCCTGATATCACAGGAGAAATAGCCGGTCCTTTTAGCGGGAATTATGTGGTAAATTATGCCGACAATCCAGGCGATAATTTTTCAAGTCAAATTAATTTGGTGGTGAGTGGACTTGACAAAAAGCTTATTCACGTTGCGACACAAGGGGGTGATTCATTTGATTGTACAATTTCTGGATCATCTAGCAGCATGGTTTTATCGGATATTAAAAACGGAAAAGGAGTTTATCAATATGCGGACACAATTGACGGTTTTTATAATAACGGAAGGCTATACTATAAAGTTACAGGAACAATAAATGGAGGAGCATTTTATGCGGAATTTACAGTCATTTAAAACCTATTGCGTAGTAGGTTGTATTTCCTTATTACTTATATCATGTGGCGGGAACAAAGAAAAACCGGTAAAAAATGGCGTAGATGCTGAAATTTTAAATCTTACCGATTCTACCGTATCTTTTTACAGCGCGCTCACTCCATTGGAAAAAATAAAAGGCCGTGAACCTTCTTTCTATTTAGATATTCCCGTAGATTCAAACGGGATTTTTGTGCGACCTTTAGATTTATTAGAGGGTTATTATTACTTGGAATACGACCATAATAAAAATCTTTATTTCGTGCAACATGGCAAAAGACTGTCGCTAGATTTTGATGCTACTCAACCAACTGAAAAACCAGATTATTCGGGTAAGCTTAAATACGAATCGCGCTATCTTTTTGACCGTGCGTTAGAACAAGCAAATTTCTTGGCCAATCAAAACAGGTATTACGCCTATGATGAAAAACAATTTATCGAATCAATAGAACTACTTCGGGGTAAAATGGACACACAGTTGGTGATGTATATTTCTAATCATCCCACCGGAAGTCCTCGATTTATGCAGCAAGAATCGCTGACTAATTTGTATTTTATGGCGAGTCAAATAGAGGCTTATCCATTGTATAGAAACGAAAATTCGCAAGAATTATCTGCCGATTACTTTCATTTTACAGACGTGTTGAATATCAACGACACCAACGCTAGCAGCAATCCGGAGTTTTATGATTTTATTGTGAATTACGTATGGAATAGAGCAGGCGTTCCCACTTCTGAAACCAATATTCAGCAACAAATTACATTTGTGGACAGTAACTTTACGGTGAATGAATACAAAGATTATTTGCGATTTACTGCCGCAAAGGAAGTGACCCAATGGAAAAACGAATCACAACGAAAAATTGCTTTAGACACTTTAATTGGTTTGATTAATGATACGGAAATCCGTCAATTTTTAGTCAAAAACGTTGAAAAAGACACCGCAGCCATTCCAACAATGGAACACGTAATTTTAGAAGACCAATGATTTCTTTTGCAACCATAGTATGGGATATGAATCCCGAAATATTTCCTTCTCTTTTTGAGAATTTACCCATTCATCCGCGATGGTACGGCATTTTGTTTGCCATTGCATTTATGGTAGGATTCCGCATTGAAGAAAAGATATTTGCCAAAGAAAACCTTAAACCAGAGTGGGTGGACTCACTCTTTATGACGGTGTTAATAGGTACTATTCTAGGTGCTCGTTTGGGTCATGTGTTCTTTTACGGATGGGATTATTACTCTCAAAACCTTGGAGATATTTTAAAAATATGGGAAGGCGGATTAGCCAGTCACGGAGCGGTAATCGGAGTTATTTTCTCGTTATGGATTTGGAGTAAACGGGTATCTAAAAAATCCTTACTTTGGATTTTGGACCGTACCGTACTTGCCATGACATTTGGCGGGTCGCTGGTAAGATTAGGTAATTTTTTCAACTCCGAAATTGTTGGAAAACCATCGGATTTGCCTTGGGCGGTCGACTTTGTGAGATTGGGAGACCACCTCACCCGACATCCAGCACAACTATATGAATCAATAGCCTACATGCTCACTTTTGTGGTGTTGTATCAAGCCTATTGGAAATACAACAAAGGCGAACAAAAAGGATTCTTATTCGGAATGTTTATGGTTCTCGTATTTGGATTTAGATTCTTTGTGGAATTTTTTAAAGAAAATCAAGAAGCTTTTGAACAAGGAATGACGCTAAACATGGGACAATGGCTAAGTATCCCTGTGGTACTCATTGGTGCGTTTTTCATTTGGAAGTCAAAAAACGCACACGCATAGGGTAGCCTTTGGGCTATTCCTGTTTTTATCAACTTATTTTATTGGATTATGATTAAAGAAATCAACCTTGCCGTATCTCCGGGTGCTGCAAATCACGCAGATAAAGTTTTAGAAATTGCTGCCAAATTACTGGATGTAAAAGAAAGTGAAATCACGCATATTTCTACGCTAAAAAAATCGATAGATGCTCGAAAACGTAAGGTTTTAATCCGATTAAGATTAGAAGTTTACATCAACGAAAATCCACCTGCAGAAATCAATTATATGCGCACTTACCCAGACGTTTCTAGCCAAAAGAAAGTGGTGATTGTGGGAAGTGGACCCGCAGGATTATTTGCTGCTTTAAAGCTTATCGAACAAGGGTTATGTCCCGTTGTTTTAGAACGTGGTAAAGATGTGAGTACCCGAAGAAAAGATTTAAGCAACCTGAATTCAAAAGGAATTGTAGACGAAGATTCCAATTATTGCTTTGGAGAAGGTGGCGCAGGTACGTATTCGGATGGGAAATTATATACCCGTTCAAAAAAGAAAGGCTACACCTTAGAAGTACTGGAAACATTAGTTGCTTTCGGAGCTGACCCCGCTATTTTGGTAGATTCTCATCCACATATAGGCACCAACAAATTGCCTAAGATTATAAAAAGTATGCGCGAGCAAATTTTAAAATCTGGTGGAGAAGTTCACTTTGATACGCGTGTCACTGATTTTATTATCGAAGACCACCAAATGAAAGGGGTGAACACACTAAACGGGACCGATTTTGTGGGTGAGGCTGTAATTCTAGCTACAGGACATTCGGCTCGTGATATGTTTGAAAAAGTGCATGAAAACGGCATTACTATCGAAGCAAAAGATTTTGCAGTAGGCGTACGAGTAGAGCATCCGCAGCGAATAATAGATTCTATTCAATACCATTGTGGCGATGAGGACCGAGATAAAAACCTACCTGCAGCAGCATATAATTTAGTAACCAATATTGGTAAAAGAGGCGTGTACTCTTTCTGTATGTGCCCGGGTGGTTTTATTGTGCCGGCAGCAACTGCACCAGGAGAAGTGGTAGTAAATGGAATGTCTACCTCCACGCGAGATTCGCGTTTTGCTAATTCTGGAATTGTGGTTACTGTAGGCGAAAAAGAATTTGAACCGTACAAAAAAGAACATGGCCCATTAGCTGGGGTCGCATATCAAAAGGCGATTGAACAAAAAGCATTTGAAATGGGTGGCGGTTCGCAAGTAGCACCAGCGCAGCGATTACAAGATTTTGTAAGAGGAAAATACTCCAAAGAACTGAACGAAACTTCGTACATACCCGGTTTGAAATCGATTAATATGCGCGATTTATTACCGATTGAAATTTCTAGACCACTGCAAAGTGCGTTTAAATCATGGGGAAAATCCATGCCGGGTTACCTCACCAACGAAGCACAAATTGTAGGGGTGGAATCACGTACTTCCTCACCGGTTAAAATACCACGCGACAAAGAATCGTTGGAGAATCCTCAAATCAAGAACTTTTATCCATCTGGAGAAGGTGCAGGATATGCGGGAGGAATTATGAGTGCAGCGGTGGACGGAATCAGAGTAGCGGTAGCTATTTCGGAAAGATAATTTCGATACTTCTAAGCAAGATAACCCTATCCCTTGTTCCTTTTTTGGTTCCAACTTTGGGCGCGGTAAAATTATTGGATAAGTGGGCCAAATTCCCTTTGTGGTTACAGGAGTACGGCTTATTTTTATACCCATCAAAATACATCCTTAATGATACTAGTAGATATTACTTCCTGGTGGGCAGATAAAGTGTTGTTTGAACAAATTTTTTGGGCATTCGCAATACCATCTACCGCTATCTTTATTATAATGCTCATTCTCACTTTTGCGATAGGCGATTTTGACCAGGTAGATGGTGATGTAGACATAGACCTCGATGCCGATGAAGGAATCGGGTTTCAATTTTTCACGGTTAAAAATCTCGTTAGTTTCTTTACCATCTTCGGTTGGGTAGGAATCGGAATGATAGATATGGGCTATTCGCAAATGGTAACCATGGCCATTTCTTCGGTATCCGGAATTTTTATGATGGTACTGATGGCCACCATTTTTTACCTCATGAGCAAACTTGTAGAAGACGGAACCATGAAGACCAAAAACGCTATCGGTAAATTGGGAGAAGTATATATTATCGTACCTAAAAAAGGAAATGGATTAGGGCGCATACAATTAAACGTTCAAGGTTCCATGCGCGAAATGGAAGCCATGACCAATGATGAAGAAGACCTTTTGGTCGGTAAAATTGTAAAAGTACTAAACGTAGTAGATCAGCATATTTTAGTAGTGACCAGTAATAATAACTTAAATTAATAGCAACAGATGGATTATATTGTAATTGCCGCAGGCATAGGAATCTTATTTATTTTCATTTTAATTTACTCCCTTTTCAAAAGGTACAAAAGATGTCCATCCGACCGGATTTTAGTTGTTTATGGGAAAGTAGGGAAAGGCGATGATGGCTCCCGTTCGGCCAAATGTATTCATGGTGGAGCCGCTTTTGTGTGGCCTATCATTCAAGATTACGCATTCTTAGATTTAACCCCAATTTCTATTGAGGTTTTATTGGCCAATGCCTTATCTCGCCAAAATATTAGGGTAGATGTACCCTCTCGATTCACCGTTGGAATCACCACTGCCCCGGGTTTAATGATGAATGCTGCGGAGCGTTTGTTGGGTCAATCTCCGCAAAACATTCACGATTTAGCCAAAGACATCATTTTTGGTCAGTTGCGTTTGGTGGTAGCTACGATGGACATTGAAGAAATTAACTCAAATAGAGATAAATTTTTATCGAATGTAGCATCCAATGTAGAAAACGAATTGAAGAAAATTGGACTGAAACTTATCAATGTGAATGTGACCGATATTAAAGATGAATCGGGCTATATTGAAGCATTAGGTAAAGAAGCAGCAGCCAAAGCAATCAATGATGCGCGTCAAAGCGTGGCTGAAAAAAACAGAGACGGTTCTATTGGTGAGGCACATGCCCAACAAGATGAACGTACCCGAGTAGCCGCATCCTTAGCGCAAGCAAAAATTGGAGAAGCTGTGGCCGACAAAAATGAACGAATTCAAGTAGCAGATGCGGATGCCAATGCGAAAGTGGGGGAAGCAGCTGCAATGCAATTGGAACGGATACAAGTAGCCGAAGCCAACGCAAGGTCGGTAGAAGGTGAAAATAAATCGCAAATTTCTATCGCAAATTCAGATGCACTTAGAAGAGAAGCACAAGCGGAAGCCAGTAGAAAAGCAACGGCTGCGGAAAAAGTAAAGACTGCAAAAGCATTGGAAGAAGCCTACTCGGCCGAAAAAGATGCAGAAATTGTGCGTGCTTTAAGAGACAAGGCCTCGCAAGAAGCTAACATTGTGATACCAGCGCAAATCGACAAACAAAAAGTGGAAATTGATGCCGAAGCACAAGCCGAACAAATAAGACGTTTAGCCAAAGGGGAAGCCGATGCGATTTACATGAAAATGGACGCTGAGGCAAAAGGAACCTATCAAATATTGAGTAAGCAAGCCGAAGGTTTTAAAGAGTTAGTAGCGGCCGCAGGATCCAGCTCATCGGATGCTGTAATGATAATGATTGCCGACAAACTACCCGAGTTAGTTAAAATGCAAAGTGAGGCAATCAAGAATATTAAAATTGATAAAGTAACGGTTTGGGATAGCGGAAGCGGAAGTGGCGCAGAGGGTAAAACTTCTACCTCAAATTTCCTTTCGGGTTTATACCAATCGGTACCCCCTTTGCAAGAAATGTTTGACATGGCAGGAATGAATCTTCCTACCTATTTAAAAGGACAAGAAAAAGAAGTGGCAAAACCAAGCCCAACTAGCGAAAATGAAGACGAAATAGGAGCGGAAGAAATAGCCTAATTTGATAATTGGATTCCAATTTGAAAGCCATTTGGATTTTTCTGGAAATTTAATCGAGGGTTCAAAGGCTAGGTTTACATTCTTTTAACCAGTATTTTACAAAAAAAAGGGACTGTATGTGATGTACAGTCCTTTTTTTAATTTATAACATTTGATGTTACTCTGTAATCAAATTGAAGGCGCCATTCACTAAAAAGGTAGCGTCTTTTGCAAATTCACCCGCGTTTTTAATTTCCACATATCCCTCATTGGAATCACCTACAAGCACTTCCTTTTTCTGAAAAGAATACCCATTCTCCGATTGGTTCACTAATTCTAATACAAAATTTCGCCCTTCGGAAGCTACAATTGCGGTTTCAGGCAACGCAATTTTTTCGGATGTAGAAGTATATATTTCTGCTTCCACATGCATTCCTGGGGTAAACTGATCATTGATATCTTCGTCTAATAAGTGCCCATGAATACCTATAGTTCTTGTTACCGGGTTGACCGTTTTATTCACTAAATGTACCGTGGCAAAATATTCTTTTGTTTGATGTTCTTGAATTTTAAACCGAATAATTTGCCCAATTTTCACATCTGGTAAATCGCGCTCAAAAATGTTTAATTCTAAATGTAAATGGTCTGTATCCACAATGTTTAATGCCACTTGCGATGGGTTCAAAAACATTCCTCTAGTAATGTTGACGGTGGTTACATAGCCATCAATCGGAGAAGTAATTCGAATAGTGGTACGAATATTATCAATGGTTAACGAATTTGGGTCAATTTTCATTAACTCCAATTTCTTTTTTAATGCCTCCAATTTAACTTTGGTTACAATGTAATCCGATTCAGCTTTAAGGAAATTTTTCTGTGATGAAACATTATCGGCACGTAAGTTTTTTTGGCGTTCATAATCCGCTTGTAGATAAATAAGCTGCCCTTTAGCTTCCAAGTAATTTTCTTGAAGCAGAACATAATCCGGATTTTCAAGAATGAATAATAATTGACCTGCTTTAACTGGTTCACCGGGCAACAATCCAATTTCTTTGACCGAACCGCCAAAATAAGAGCTTACCGAAACTCTATTTTGAGGTGGTACGTCAAACATTCCATTGGCCTTTACTATCCCATGGAATTGCTTTAATTCCATTTGTCCCAACTTCATTTTAGAAGATTCAAATTGCTTTGTGGTTAATTCTACCACTCCGTTTGGTGACTCATTAGCTTCCGTTTGACCTTCATGAGAAGGCGCTGTGCTTGTGGCGCAAGAACTTAAAGATAGCAAGGCAATTAGCATTAAATTGCTCAAAGCCATGGTACGTGTTCTATTTAAAAACATCAATTTCATTATTAATTTATTAAGTAATTTGCTTCAAGTACGGTCATGTTATACTGGTGCAGCGTACTGAGGTAATTAGATTGAATTGCTTTGGCATTTTCTATCAACTGGATGTATTGTAAAAAATTCAATTCTCCATTTTGAAATGCTTTGTTGGCATGAAATAAAGTTTGCGTAACTAATTCCTTACCCTGTGTTTCATAGTATGAGATTCCTATTTCTAAGTACCTAATGTCCGACTGAAATGACTGGTACTTGGCGGCCAATTGTATTTTATAATTCGTCCGTTCATTCTCTAAAATACTAGAACCTGTTTTTGCTGCATCAATTTTTGATTTTTGATTCCCATACCATAATGGTAGCGCAACTCCAAGTTGAAACCCTGTATATTTCTGGTTCCCTACCCCATCATTTGTTCCCATAAACACGGATGCATTTAAATCGGGAAGTAATTTCTGCTTTTGTAATTTCAATTCCTTTAGCGACACATCTTTAGCGTGCGCATAGTAGATTAACGCAGGATGAGTCAAAGTGTCTAACGGAATTTGCACGATTCTTTTCAATTCCGAATCACCCACTATATAGGTAGTATCGGTTTGCATCCATTGATGCAATTGAATATAGTTTTTTACGATGTTTTCACTCACCTGATTCAACTGTACTGTCACTTCTTTTCGCTTGGTTTCGAAAGTCAGTTTTTCCAAATAATTGGTTTCCCCTTGTTCAAATCTGCGATTAGCCGCATACTCAAATGTGGAATACAAACTATCTAAAAACAAATATGTTTTCTGTTTTTCCTGCCAGTACACTATTTCGTAATATACCTTTTGAACCTCTTTGGTAACGGTGCGCTGGTCCATTTCTAACTGGTCTTGCGCCATTTTAGATTTACCTTTCATCACGTTCTTCTGCGCCCCGTAAATGGTAGGAAATTGAAAAGATTGGTTTATGCCCCATACATTCAACGGTAAGTTATTAGGAGCTATATTGTTTTGATCCTTGTTGTAATAAAATTCAGTTTTATTGATGTCAATGGCACTTCCCTCTAACTGTTTGCGCTGATCTACTTTTTGGGCGGATGCACGCAGACCCAAATTATTTTGTAAAGCAATGTTTACCGCTTCATCTACACTGATTATTTGCGACTGACCAAAACCCATCATCGGTAAGATAATTAGCAAACTAATTAAGGTCACAATTCCACCTCTTTTTCTCTTTCGCAGGTACCGTTTACGGTCAAAAATGGCGTACAGTACTGGCAATACAAGTAATGTAAGGGCGGTAGCCGAAATTAATCCACCTACCACCACAGTGGCTAAAGGTCGTTGTACTTCTGCCCCTGCCGAAGTAGATATGGCCATTGGTAAAAACCCTAATGCAGCTGCTGCCGCAGTTAACAAAACGGGTCTTAATCTGTTTTTCGTTCCCATCAGAATACGTTCATTAATGTTATGAATACCTTTCGCCTTCAGTTCTTTGAACTCTTCTATCAGCACAATACCATTGAGTACCGCGATACCAAAAAGAGCGATAAATCCAACCCCAGCTGAGATACTAAATGGCAAATCTCTTAAATATAAAAGAATCACACCACCCACAGCCGACATGGGAATAGCGCTGTAAATAATCAACGCTTCTTTTACCGAGTCAAAGGCAAAATAAAGTAAAACAAAAATGAGTAAAAGTGCAATAGGTACCGCAACACTTAATCGGGCTCTAGCGGTTCTTAAATTTTCAAATTGCCCTCCGTAGGAAATCGTGTAACCCGCAGGTAATTTTATTTGCTTTTTCACGATGTCTTGCACGTCTTTTACTACTGACTCTAAATCTCTATTTCTCACGTTTACCCCAACTACAATACGTCTTTTGGTATTGTCTCTAGATATTTTTGCGGGTCCAGTGGTATATTTAATAGTAGCAAATTCACTTAACGGAAGTTGGGTCCCGTTAGGTAATAAGATGGTGGCAGTTTCAATATCTTCAATGGTTTTATGATGATTTGTATCAAAGCGTACTACCAAATCAAATTGTTTTTCACCTTCAAAAATGGTTCCTGCAGATTTGCCCGCAAACCCCATAGTGATAATGTTGTTCAAGTCATCCACATTTAACCCATGAATGGCAATTTTATGCCGGTCGTATTTCACCGACATTTGCGGCAGTCCTGCTACCTTTTCGATGGTAATATCTGCAGCACCTTCTATATTTCTAATGGCTTTTTCAACCTCCGCAGCTTTTTCGGCTAAAATGGTCAAATCTTCCCCGAAAATTTTAATTGCTAAATCGGCCCGAACCCCAGTGATCAGCTCATTGAAACGCATCTCAATAGGTTGGGTAAATTCAAAATCTACTCCCGGTATTTCGGTAAGTGCTTCCTTAAATTTATCGGCCAATTCATCTTTACTTTCGGCCGAAACCCATTCTTCTTTTGGAATCAACTTTATGATGACGTCACTTTCCTCCATCGACATCGGGTCGGTAGGCACTTCGGCAGCTCCAATTCTACTCACTACTTGATCCACCTCCGGAAATCGTTTAAGAATTTCCTCAATTCGGGTGGTAGTCAATACCGTATTACTCAAGGATGTTCCTGTTTTCAATACGGGTTGAATCACAAAATCCCCTTCATCGAGGGTAGGAACAAACTCGCCTCCCATCCTAGAAAAAAGAAAACCCACACCCACCAATAAACCAAAGGCCATGGCCAACACACTTTTCTTGTGGTTTAACGACCAAGCAATGGTAGGTTCGTATTTATCCTCTAAAAAAGTGATCAGTTTAGAAGATATGGTAGATTTAGTTTTATCGGAAGGACGAATAAACAAGGACGCCATTACAGGTACGTAGGTAAAACACAACAACATAGCTCCCATCAACGCGAATACAAATACCCACGCCATTGGTCGGAACATTTTGCCTTCTACTCCCACTAAAGAAAGGATTGGGATAAACACAATAATGATAATGAGTTGCCCAAACACCGCGGAGTGCATCATTTTACTGGCTCCCAAATGGGTTATATTATCTATGAAATTTTGTTTTTCTTCCTTAGGCAAGGATTGAATTTGGTCCCGCTCAGCCGTCATTTTAAAGGCAATGAATTCCACAATAATAACCGCTCCGTCAATGATGATACCAAAATCAATGGCTCCTAAACTCATCAAATTCGCATCCACCCCAAATAAATACATAAGCGATAAGGCAAATAATAAGGTCATCGGAATTACGGAAGCGACTACCAAACCCGAACGTAGATTACCTAACAACAGCACTACTACAAAAACCACGATGAGACACCCAAGAATTAAATTCTCGGCAATGGTAGTGGTCGTTTTTGCAATTAATTCACTTCGCTCTAAAAATGGGTTGATACTAATTCCTGCGGGTAATGTAGGCGATATTTCAGCCACCCGTTTTTTAACTGCTTCAATAACAGCCTTAGAATTTGCACCTTTCAGCATCATTACCTGACCCAATACTTTTTCTCCTTCGCCATTTCCGGTAATTGCCCCAAATCGCGTAGCATGACCAAATCCAACGGTAGCTACATCCTTGATAAAGATAGGGGTGCCTTCGCGGTTTTCTATCACAATGTCCTCCACATCTTGGATACAGCCCAACAACCCTTCGCCACGAATGAAAAATGTTTGATTGGTTTTTTCAATATATCCGCCACCGGCAACGCTGTTGTTCTTTTGCAGCGCTTCATAGGTTTGCGCTACCGATAAATTTAAACTTCGTAATTTTTCTGGGTTAATTGCTACTTCATATTGTTTCAAATAGCCTCCCCACGTATTTACTTCCACCACTCCCGGAATTCCCGAAAGCTGTCGTTTCACTACCCAATCCTGTATGGTTCTCACCTCATCTAAGGTGTACCAATCGCGATGCGCTGAATCTACTTCAATAACATATTGGTATATTTCTCCCAAACCCGTAGTAATAGGCCCCATAAATGGTTTCCCAAATCCCGCGGGTATTTTTTCTTCGGCTGCAGCTATTTTCTCAGAGATTAATTGCCGCGGTAAGTAGGCCCCAATTTTATCATCAAAAACCACCGTTACCACTGAAAGCCCAAATTTAGAAACAGACCTAATTTCCTTCACGTTGGGCAAGTTGGCCATTTCCAATTCTACCGGATAGGTTAAATATTTCTCTACATCTTCGGTTGCTAAATTACGAGAAGTGGTAATAATTTGAACCTGATTATTCGTTACATCCGGCACGGCCCCAATTGGAATTTCAGAAAGTGAGTAAAGTCCAAAACCAATTACCCCAACCGTAAACAAAAGGACAATTAATTTGTGGTGAATACTATACTGAATGATTCTATCTAACATGGAAACCTATTGTTTTGGATGCGCCAAAAATACCTTGAGAGTCAATTGGGATACCTATTTATTATCTTAATATTTCTTTAAAATATGATGGTAATTTTTGTGCCCTTACCCAATTCACTTTCTACTTTCAAGGTGGCATGAATCGCGTCTGCACACTTTTTTACAATAGACATGCCTAGTCCATTCCCCTTTATTTGTTTATGTTCTAAGGCGTCCGAACGATAAAAACTCTCAAAAACTCTGGTCAAATCCGATTCTTTGATACCAATACCTTCATCTGTAACCACGCAAATCACTTCATTTCCCATGGCATCTATCAAAATTTTTAAATTACCCCCTTCTTTTGAATACTTTATGGCATTGCTCAACACGTTATCTATAATTAGATCGCTATAGTAATGCGGGACTCCCAATTTCTTTTTGGGCTTAAATTTAAAATCAACGGAAAGATTTTTACTTTCAATTTGATTTCTATAACGCATCAACGACTCATCTACCAGTGTCGGCAATGAAATTAATTCATGGTCTTTGAGCGATGCATTGGTATCCAAACGAGCTAATAACAATAGTTGTTCTAACGTATTAGTCATTTTATCTATTTCCTTTAAACTAAAAGCCACTTTTTCCTCATATTGTTCTTGCGTTCTAGGCTTACGCACCAAAACTTCTAAGGTGCCTCGCATTGCTGCTAAGGGAGTTCTTAATTCGTGGGAAGCATCTGAGGTAAATTGTTTTTCACGCTCCAGTGCATTTTCTATCCGTTCCAATAAGGCATTAAAGCCCGATGATAATTCGTAAATTTCATCTTCATTAGCGGGTAAATCTACTCGTTCTTTTAAATTGTTTTTGGTAATTCGTGTAATGGTACGAGTTACATCAGTTACCGGAAGTATTCCTCTTCCTGCTAAAAAACGGGAAACAAAATACAATCCCACTAACAAAACCAAATAAGATACAATAAGAACATTTTTAAGCTTTAATAGTACCGAAAACGCGGATTCAGATGACATAGCCGCCAAAATATACCCAACGATTTCGCCTTCCTCTAAAATGGGAATTTGCGCCTGCCGTATAGCTCTGTTATTTAGCTTAGCATCTACGTGCTCACCAAATTTTAGCTGGTGAAATTCCAGGTAATTATCCTTCAAATTGGGAGACTTGTCCATAAGCTGCCCCCATTTGTTAAATAACTGTACAAAAACCGGATTAACCTGAATTTCTGTATGTTCAATTTCCTCCCATTCAGCCTTATTTTTAAAGTGAATGCTATCTCCATTCACCTTAATTTCACCCGTATGTTTATTGGCTTCAAACGATAAATCAGAGTCTAAATTACGGATCACCGTTTGCTCCACTACCAAATAAATGATTCCAAATGCCATCGCCATCACAATAGCCGTAGCTACCATGTAATGAAACGCAATTCTATTTTTAAAACTTACACTCATATTTCTTTTGCTATATAGCCCACTCCCCTTACCGTTTGAATGTAGTTTTCTGTGTTGCTAAGCAATAATTTTTTTCGAAGCGCATTGATATACACATCAATAACCCCAGTGTTATAGTCAAAATGAATGTCCCAAACACGCTCAATAATTTCTTTTCGTTTACATACTTTACCCTTATGACGGATTAAAAACTCAAGCAATGAAAACTCCTTGTGAGTAAGGCTAATTTCTAGTTTACCTTTATGAACTTGGTAGGTTTCGGTATTTAAGGTAATTTCTCCCAGCGTTAACTCAGAGGAAATCCCCATTTTAGAGCGCAATTGAACTCTAATTCGCTCCAATAATTCTTCGAAATGAAATGGCTTTTTAATAAAGTCATTCGCCCCCGCTTTCAGTCCGGTCAATGTTTCATCTAGAGTATCCTTAGCCGTAAGAAATATAATGGGTGCTTCTCCCTTGCTTTTTCGGTATTGCTTACAGATTTCTACTCCGCTCACACCCGGCAACATCCAGTCTAATAGAATCAAATCATACCCTCCCGAAAGCGCAAGTTTTAGTCCTGTTTTACCGTCAATGGCAACATCCACTTCAAACGACTCTTCTGTTAAACCCTCTTGTAAAAAAGAAGAAATTCCTTCTTCATCTTCCACTATTAATATTTTCATCCTACAAATATGAGTATTACCAAATTACCTATTGTTTTCTGACCGCTTAAAATTGGCTTAAGATGATTTTAAACTACATACCAACGATATAAACACGCCAAAAAAGGTGCTAAAAAAACACTCCCAAAATTACAGATTTATAGTCCAGTTTAGCCACTTCGCAATGCTTTATTACCATTCGTAATTACGCTCAAATATTAAATTACTTAGGTATTGGATAGCATGCCAAACCAAAATACCCCTATCTTTTCACGCTCTTTAAAAGAATTCTAGGCATTGTTCACCCTCAAATTAAATCACTTCACTACTTTCGCGCCACATCCTTTGGGTGAAAATAGGCTTCGTAGTACAATGGATAGTATATAGGTTTCCGGTACCTAGGATCCAGGTTCGATTCCTGGCGAGGCTACAAAATTTAATACCAGTTATTTACACCTAATTTTACTTCATCTTTATCTGAACCAACGGTTTGAACAATCCTAAAAAAGTCTTAAACCTACTTGATGTGACTACGCTGCTACGGATTCAAAATAGTACATTTGCAGCTTAATTTTTAGTCAATTAAATGGAAGATTTTCTTATCAAGGCTCTCGGATTAATAATGAGTCTATCAATCTTAGTTATTTTACACGAGTTTGGTCATTTTCTACCCGCAAAACTTTTTGGAGTACGCGTAGAAAAATTCTACTTATTCTTTGATCCATGGATTTCTCTTTTTAAATTTAAAAAAGGGGATACCGAATATGGTATTGGATGGGTTCCTTTAGGTGGGTACGTGAAACTCTCAGGAATGATTGATGAGTCAATGGACACCGAACAACTAGCGCAAGAACCTCAACCTTGGGAATTTAGAACAAAACCCGCATGGCAACGACTCATTATCATGGTGGGTGGTGTAGTGGTCAATGTATTACTAGGAATTCTAATTTACTCCATGATTCTATTCACCTGGGGCAAAGCCTATTTACCAGCCAACGAAGCGGTATATGGAGTAGAAGTAAGTCCTTATATGACGGAAATTGGGTTTCAAAACGGGGATCAAATTGTTTCAATAGATGGAATTACCATTTCCGATGAAATGACCTACCATGACATCTTCCTTGAAATGATGTTGGATGACAATATCAAAACGGTAGATATTAATAGAAATGGAGAGAATGTGCATGTAAATCTACCAGCAGATTTTAAATCCGAAGTGCTTACACGGAAAGAAAGAACGCCCTTTGCTGAACGTGTTCCCTTTATTGCCGACACCATTTTAGAAGGTTCTAATGCCCTAATAGCAGGCATAAAAAAAGGAGATGAATTTCAAGAGGTCAATGGTCAACCAGCTAAATACTTCAACGATTTTGTAAAAGCCGTTGGTGATAATAAAGGAGAAACCGTTGAAATTAGCGTATTACGAAATGAAGAATTAATTACCCTTCCGGTTTTAGTGTCAGAAAACGGAAAAATAGGTGTAGGTAACAAAAGCCCGCTTGATTATTTTAAATTCAATACCAAAACATACACTTTCTTTGGGTCTATACCTGCAGGTTATCAAGAGGCCGAAAACACCTTGGTGAATTATGTGCGTCAAATGAAACTCGTTTTCACAAAAGAAGGAGCTTCTCAAATTGGTGGTTTTGGAACCATTGGAAACCTCTTTCCTTCCACTTGGAACTGGCAACGATTCTGGGGGTTGACCGCATTTTTATCCATGGTTTTAGCATTTATGAATATTTTGCCTATCCCCGCGCTAGATGGCGGACATGTGATGTTCTTAATCTATGAAATGATTACCGGTAAAGAACCGGGCGAAAAATTCATGGAATATGCACAAATGACGGGTATAATTCTGTTGGTTGGACTAATGCTATTTGCAAATGGGAATGATTTGTGGAGTGGTATTTCAAAATTATTGGGAGGAGAATGAAAAAACTAATTTTATTAAGTATAGCCATTTTTGCAACTTCCGTTGCAACTATTGCACAGGAGGATAGTTATAATACAAAAAGTCATAAAGCACATCTAGCCATCGATTCCATGAACGTGGATGTGATGATAATTCCGGCTAGTTTTAAAATGTATAGCTCCTACTTTGATAAAAAAATGATGGATGCTAACACCATTAAATTTGAACAACTACGCGATACTATTTTATCTTCTTTAGCATCGGAAATTGCCGCTGCTTTTAACGATAGTGTTCCATCGGGTGTTATTTTAGAAAGCAAAACTGGCTATCCAGAAGACATGGATTTTGTATATGAGTCCATTGATTACACATTTAAGCCCGTGCCCGAACCTAAGAAAAAGGAGTCGACACTAAACAAATGGAAAAAGAAATTTAATACCAAAGAGCCTCAACCAGAACCACGAAAAGGAACATATATGGAAGGGGGACAAATTGTAAGCAACCCAGAAACAAAACCATTATATACCAACATCAAGGTGCTAAATAGCGATTTCTTATACCTACTAAATAAACGATATCATGCCAGCACTTTTGTATTTATTAATCAGTATGAAATGGCTATTCCTATGGATGTAAACCAAGTGGCCATTCAAGGTGACAACTATCCTCGAATAATAAAAGTACATTACACCATTGTAGATGTGGATGGAAAAGAACTACATAGTGGACTAGTAACCAGAAACTCATCTTCGTTTGATGATAAACTAGATTACCTGATCGGAACCAGTTTTTACCAAATCGGTACTAGCATTATGTCTCAGTTTTCAAAAGGTAAATAACAAAACTCCCTCATTTTATTTTCCAGTAGAATTACCTATTATTTCCATATCTTGTGCCCGTGAACGGATTATCACCATATCATTTGCTAATAGGAGTTTCTATCATTGTGATACTCTCCTATATTTTTAACATCATTTCCAAACGAACAAATGTTCCTTCTGTATTACTTCTAATCGTGTTGGGTGTAATCATCACCCTTTTTAATCAAAGCCTACAGTTTCTAAATAAAGATTTAATGCCATTGCTTGAGTTACTTGGCATAGTAGGGCTTATTATGATTGTATTGGAAGCCGCACTTGATCTCAAATTAGAAAAAGAAAAATGGCCCATTTTATGGCGTTCTTTTTTGGTTGGGTTATTGGGCCTAGTTGCCACCTCCTTTGCTATTGCGGGTGTTTTGCACTTGTTTTTAGACGCAGGATTTCAACGCTCCTTATTATACGCCATCCCTATGTCAATTTTAAGTAGCGCCATTGTGTTGCCGTCCGTACATAGTCTTACCGAATACAAAAAGGAATTCATGATTTATGAAAGCACCTTTTCCGACATTTTAGGAATTACATTCTTTTATTTAATGATTCAACAATTCGAGCCCGAATCTACCTCCTCTTTTTGGGTGGCTTTAGGTACCAATGTTGGCTTAACGGTAGGTATTTCAGTCATCGCTAGTTACATTCTAATTCTTGTATTTCAGAAATTGAAATCCAATGTAAAACTATTCTTGCTAATCAGTGTACTAATTTTACTTTATGCTATTGGGAAACTATATCACCTTTCCTCCCTACTTATTATTCTGGTTTTTGGACTAATCCTCAATAATTCGAAGCTATTTTTCAAAGGTCCACTTAAACCACTGATAGACAGCACCGAAATTGATAAAATTCTGACTGATTTCAGACTAATCACCATAGAATCTGCTTTTATCGTACGCACTTTTTTCTTTGTGATATTTGGTTCAACCATTGTCTTAGCCGAACTGGTAAGTCTCATGGTATTTATTCAGAGTGCTGCAATTTTAATAATCACTTTTGGATTACGATGGTTGTTTTTAAGAATCACCGTGGGTAAAGATATTCATCCGCAGGTTTTTATTGCTCCTAGAGGATTAATCACCGTTTTATTGTTTTTTGCCATACCTCAACAGTTTGACATCCCCAATTTCGAAAACGGAATACTACTCTACATCATTCTAGCTACAAGCTTACTCATGACTTGGTCATTAATAAAAAACAAATCAAACAACGATGAGGAAGAAGACCCCGGGCTGTTTGATCCAGAGCCACACTTTGAGGACAATGCAATAAGTGATTTAGTGGCCACCGAATTAGGATTAGACCAAGATAAAACCAAACTAGATAAATGAGATTTTTCGCCCTCATAGCATTTACATTTTTTGCTTTTTGTAGCTATGGCCAACAGGTGGTTCAAATTCAGCTAGATGTAAATGAGGATTTAAAAATTTTGAGCGATGTAACGGCCAACCAAGATAGTATTCCTAATGGGCGCTACCTGGTTATTTACAAAAACAAAACACAAGTAAAAGGGAATACCAAGGATGGAAAAATGGATGGGTATTGGACCTTGTACTACCCCAATGGCCAACAAAAACTAAAAGCACGGTATGTAAATGGTGTTCCGCATGGTAAGTGGACTTTATGGGGAATTAAAGGTGACGTTCAAGCCAAATTTCAATACAATCATGGTGTTCCAATTGGGCATTGGCAAGGCTTTTATTATAACCATGCGAAAGCCATCGATATTATATATACGCCTACCGGCAACCCTACCCAATGTATTCAATACTATAATGATGAGATTATTGCACTCAACCATGAATATAGCTATCAAAACAAATTAGAAACTAAAACCCTTTCGTACTATTACCGAAACTACAACCTATTTCACTACGAGAAACAATGGAATAATAAACGTCACGGAGATTACTATTTGTACCACCAAAACGGACTAGTTTGGGAACATTTTTATTACCGAGAAGGGAAACTCACCACGGTTATTGAATCGCGTTCTTCAGGAGGATTGCCCAGAAAAAACGACCTTTTTAGGGATGGTAACGGGATTTTAAATCGCTATTATTCGAATGGGAGTATCTATTCTCAAACCAATTATGTAAACGGACTTAAAAATGATTCTATTCACATATTTGATATGGGCGGAAAAAATGGCGGAACCGGCCTGTTTCAAAATAATATACCCGCTGGAAAATGGGAAATCTATTCAAAATTTCACAAACTAATTTTTACCCTAGATTTTGCAGAGACCAATCCACATGACGTTTTCTCGAAAAAAAGCCTATCTGCTGCGCCCAAGGAAATAGAAAAAGGCACGTATAAAAATGGCTACCGACATGGCATTTGGGAAGTTTTTGACAACTACGGAGAATTGCTTTTTCAAACCTCGTATAATTATGGTTTTTTAAATGGAAAATCAAAAATGTTTCAGAGCAATAAATTAATGCAAGAGTTTAACTACATCAACGGGAATAAAGGAGGTAAATTTACTTATTACGATTCATTTGGTGCGGTGAATACGGAAGAGACTTTTTATTCAGATTCGTTCCTAGATACCAATTGGTATAAATCTCCACAAAAAGACTGGGTAACCGTTAAAAATGAGGAGGTAAATGCCAATCAAAAATTACTATGGTTTTATCCTGATTTACCGGGTATGGAAATTACCAAAATGAATCTAGACTTTGCCGACCAACAGGAGCATATTTTTGCCATTCAAAGAGAAACAGCCTATGGCTATTGGCCTGAATTAATTCCGGCAGAAATGGAAGGAGGGGCTGCAATGGAAAAAATCTATATTGCGAATAATCTAATCATTCCTAAAGAAGCCCTAAAACAACACGTGAATGGCTCTGTGCTATTACGCTACAAAGTGGACGAATTGGGTTTAATTAGTGATGTAGTAGTATTAAAATCATTAGGATTGGGACTCGATGAATCGGCTACGGACATCATAAAATCACTACCACCGCTTAACTCTGCTACCTTTAACGGAATTCCTATTCCAAGCTATGTAGTTCGCCAAATTGACTTTAAGTTTTAGCTAACTTGACTAATCTCCTTCTTCGTAAAAATCTCGCAGCAGTTTACGATATGCTGAGAACAATTTAGACTTAGAAACAAACCCGATATACTTACTATCATCACTTACAACGGGCAAATTCCACGCTCCACTATGATCAAATTTAGCCATTACTGCCTCCATGGTATCCGTAAAATAAATGTATTCAGGAGCGGAAGTCATTAATTCATGCACATACACTTCATTATACTTTTCACGGTCAAACATTACCTCTCTAATATCATTGAGATTTACCACACCTAAGAATGTGTTGTTTTCATCTATTACAGGAAATAGATTTCGAGAAGAGCGCGCCACAATTTTTACTAAATCACCTAATTTATCATAGGCATTTATGGTTAAAAAATTCTTTTCAATTTCATTATTTAATCGCATCAACGTAAGTACCGCACGATCTTTATGATGCGTAATTAAATCACCACCCTCTCCTAACTGCTTAGTGTACACACTATATGGAGTAAAGTATCGGGCAAACAAAAATGAAATAACCGCTGTTATCATTAGAGGCAAGAATAAAGCATACCCGCCAGTGATTTCAGCTATTAAAAATATAGCCGTTAATGGAGCTTGCAGAATCCCTGCCATAGCACCCGCCATACCCACCAAAGTGAAATTACTTTTAGAAATATTTTCAAAACCTAAGTAAGTAAGAATATGTCCAAAAGCAAACCCTCCTGAACTTCCAATAAATAATGTTGGAGCAAAAATTCCTCCAACCCCACCACTATTCAGAGTAAGCGATGCTGCAAATGCTTTCAATACAGGAAGCGCCATTAATAATAGAAACCCTAACATCGCATTCTCCGAAATATCAAATAACGAAAAAGGAGAAAGAGCAGACTCCAAATCATTTGCTATCAACGCATTAATAGTTGAATAACCCTCACCATATAACTGTGGGAAAATAAAAATCATGGCACCCACCACCACTCCTCCTATCAAAGCTTTGACATAAAAATTTGTCAATTGTTTCAGATATTTATCCGTAAAAAAATATGTATTAGTAAAATGTACAGATAGTATTCCGGTAAATAATCCCAACATAATATAGAAGAAGAAATCATTTACGTTAAACCCATCAATTACCTTAAAGTGAAACAGATAATCGTTGCTTAATAATAGTCTAGATACTAATGCTGCCGTGGCTGAAGAAAGTAATAACGGTATCAACGATGTAATGGTAAGATCCAACATAATTACCTCTAAAGCAAACACAATGGCTGCGATAGGCGCATTGAAAATAGCGGCTAGTGCTCCGGATGCAGCTGC
This sequence comes from uncultured Flavobacteriales bacterium, assembly GCA_963974475.1. Taxonomy (GTDB): domain Bacteria; phylum Bacteroidota; class Bacteroidia; order Flavobacteriales_G; family Salibacteraceae; genus CAJXZP01. The sequence goes on along the minus strand of CAXBCR010000003.1, from coordinate 99,529 downwards.
GCCAATTAATAGTTTTTTCTTCTTATAATCTAATCTAAGTAACTGTCCCAGGTTAGAACTAATGGCTCCCGCTGTGGCTACCGTTGGCCCTTCCAGACCTACAGAACCACCAAATCCTACCGTAATAGATGCTGTAATAACCGATGCCCATGTATCTCTTTTCCCAATATTCCCATTGCCTTTAGATATGGAATATAACATGATAGGGATTCCGTGACCTACTTTTTCTCGAATCACAAATTTTGCAATTAGTACGACCAAAAAGATTCCTACTGCTGGGTAAATAAAAAATAGGTAATCGTGTACATGACTTATACCCGTACGCAATAGGTACTCAACAATATGCACCGCTTTTTTAAGCAAAACCGCTACAAGTCCAGATAACAGACCTACTACAATACTGAGTAGATAAACAAAGTGCTTATCCGACATGTTTTTTGCACGCCAAATCAGGAACCTTTTAATATTTAAATTGAGTACTTTCAAGAGGGTGCAAAACTATATTTAATAATTGACTCCCAACATGTTCAACCCACTATTTACAGGCTTGAAATAATTATAAATTTAGCACGAAGAATTACGATATGGCGCACAAAATTTCTGCCGCCTTTAAAAGAGTTTCATCTTGCTTCGCAAAGCAAAAACGAAGCACTTTATCTTCACTATTGTTCTGATAAAACACAGAAACAGGAATAGATGCAATTTTATGCTTTATGGTTAATTCGCGAGCAAATTCCGTATCTTTTTTATCTGTAATTTCACTGTAATCCAATAATTGAAAATAGGTGCCTTGAGCTGGTTTTATGGTAAATTTTGAACCCTGTAAAGCCTTAATAAACAAATCACGCTTGGCCTGATACATTTCACCAATATGCAAGTAATTATCCTCATTTTGAAGATAGGTAGCCATCGCCTTTTGAATGGGGTGATTTACCGCAAAAGTAACAAATTGATGAACCTTATTGAATTCCTTCATTAATTCTACCGGAGCCATAGCGTACCCTATTTTCCAACCTGTTGCATGAAAAGTTTTACCGAAGGAACCGACTAAAAAACTCCTCCTCGCTAAATTGGGAAAACGAGCTACACTTTGGTGGCTTGCTCCATCATAAATAATGTGTTGATACACCTCATCACTCAAAATTATTATTCCAGTATCATGCGTTAATTTTTCCAAATGCTGCATATCCTCCGCACTCCAAATTGTTCCACTTGGGTTGTGAGGAGAGTTAATAATAATCATTTTAGTGTGGTGGTTTACCAGCTTTTTAACTTCGTTCCAATCTACCTTAAAATCGGGTGCATGTAGTTCCACAAACATCGGACTTGCACCCGCTAATTCTATGGCTGGAACATAACAATCATACGCAGGTGTGAAAACAATAACTTCATCTCCATCTCGTAAAAACGCAGTGATAGCAGTATAAATAGCCTGGGTTCCACCAGCGGTAACGGTTACCTCCGTTTCGGGATCATACACCCGTCCGTACAAATTATATGCTTTTATGGCCAATTCCTCTCGTAAACCAAAGTCACCTTGCATCGGTGCATATTGATTAAACCCTAACTTCATGTTTTCATTAATCAATGAAATTAATTCGGGAGAAACAGGGAAATCTGGAAACCCTTGCGACAAATTTATGGCGTTATGTTCAGCCGCTAATTGCGACATAACTGTAAAGATAGTCGTCCCTACGCGAGGTAATTTAGATGAAATAGATTCCGAATAATTCATAGTTTAGGTTTTAACCAAAGGTAGTACATGAAGCATTTCTTTGCAATGATAATCCCGATACCAAATTGCTTTTTTACCAGACGAAAAATCTCCATTAACTCACGCATAGCCCAATGATTTATTTACATAATTGGTTATATTCGCGTATATTACGGAGCACTGAATATGGTGTTTTTATTTCTTGGGAATGAGCGGTAGCAATTGGAAAATAATAGGGTTCTTTGTACTCATTTTTGCAGGTTCACAAAACGTGTTGGTCGCCCAATGCGGTAACACCACTTTTTTAGGAAATGACACTTCCATTTGCGTCAACGAAAGCTTAACCTTATCTGCCCCACCGGGATATATCAGTTTCCTTTGGAACACTTCCTCAACTACAGCCAATATCAACGTATCCAATCCTGGCACATATTGGTGTAAGGCGACTAAAATGGATACTACTAACTTAGTTACTAATGGCGATTTTGAGGCTGGAAACACAGGGTTTACTACCGGACACACCTACGGAACAGGTGGCTCTTGGGGGTTGCTATCCGCTGCTGGGCAATATGCTATCAGTACCAATTCTAACTTAACGCATATCAATTTCCCAAGTTGCACAGATCACACTTCTGGCACTGGAAAGTATATGATTGTAAATGGGTCATCTACCGCTAATCTTACCGTATGGTGTCAAACGATCACCGTTCTTCCAAATACAACCTACTATTTTTCGGCTTGGATTACTTCGGTAGTATCCAATAGTCCCGCTATTTTAAGCTTCAAAGTAAATAATGTAAGTCTAGGTCCCAACCATAATGTGAGTAGCTTAACATGCAATTGGCAAAACTATTTTCAAACATGGACCTCTGGTGCCACAACCACTAGTGCCACTATTTGTATAACCAACCAAAATACGGCTTCGGGTGGTAACGATTTCGCTCTAGATGACATATCATTTCGCCCAAAATGTGAATCCATTGATACAATTTTGATTAGTAGCCTACCTACTCCCAATGTAAATCTTGGGCCTGATACTACAATTTGTAATGGAGATACCATTCAAGTGGACGCCACCGATACGACAAATTCAACCTATATATGGGCTTCCGGAGATACGCTTCCTTTAATTAATGTGGTTAGCGACTCTGCCCTTTCCGTAACCATTACAAGGGGTAATTGTACGAGCATAGAAACCAAAAATATAACGGTGATCGATAGTCCAATTGTAAATCTAGGATCGGATACTATTTTATGTGCTGGGGCAACTATTCCTCTAAGTATGTCAGCCACAAGCGCTACGTATTTATGGAGTACTTCCCAAACTTCCAATACCATTATAGCTTCGCAAGACACTAGCTATTGGGGAACCGCCTCCAATATGTGCGGGTCAGATTCGGATACCATTTCCGTTACCCTAGACTCTAGCTTGATTGTTGATATTGGCCCCGACACTATTTTGTGCAGCGGCAACACACTTTCACTGAATAGCAACGTAACAGGGCGTTCTTACCATTGGAATAATGGTAGCACAAGCAATACTACACTTGTTAGTTCTCCGTACACCTACATGTTGACCGTTAGTAACGCTTGTGGCGATTTTTCGGATACTATTTTAGTACAATATGATACCTCCCCTCAAACGTACTTAGGGGTAGATAGTATTTATTGTATCACCAACCTTCAAACACTCAGTACGGCTTGGAGTAGATCCACATTTTTGTGGAATACTGGAAGTACTGACTCGGCCATTATTGCGGATACTACAGGCCTCTATTCTGTTCAAGTAATAAATCTTTGTGGACATGACAATGATACTATTTCATTAATCTATGATTCACCCATTTTGTTTAACCTAGGACTAGATACTATTTTATGTGAAGGGGATTCACTCATACTTCAAGCTCCCGACACTACCAATAATTACATTTGGGAAAACGGAACAACAAATCCTTTAAGAACCATTAATTCTCCCGGTTTATACAGCATTTCTACGTCCAATGTATGCGGCTTTTTTAGCGATACCTTACGTGTTTCAAGGGTTACAAAAGCGAGCATAAACCAAAATTTATTGGACACTGCTATATGCATTCAACAATCATTTACTAAAGGGATTGACCTTGATGTGGCGGATCAAATTATTTGGAATGATGGAGATACAAATTTTCAAAAAACATTTTTCGCCCCTGATTTATATATCTATTATCTGACCAATATTTGTGGAACCGTATCCGATAGTTTTCAATTAACCGTTGATACCCCCGTGGTTGCTTCGCTTGCTCCGGATACCATAATATGCTACGGGGACATTGTTACACGGTCATTTAACTTTCCTAACCACACATATCTATGGACGGATGGATCTACCTCCAACGCGAACGAATTTAGAGAACCGGGTCAGTACGGTGTAGTCATTACCTCCCCCGGAAATTGTGAAACTACCACTAGTTTTATCCTCGAACCATGCGATGCTGGTCTGTATATTCCAACCGCATTCACACCGCAATCTGGAGATGACCTCAACAATACTTTTCAAATTTTCTCTGATGGCACCAGCAAATTTAGAATTGTGATTTATGATCGCTGGGGCTTAGAAGTATTTGAATCGCTTGATATAAAAAATTCGTGGGATGGAAGAATAAATGGAAAACCTGCAGCGGCTGGAATTTATTCTTATCGAATTTGGTACAACCCCGGTTATACTACCGACAGTAAGGTGTTATACGGACAAGTAACCTTAATCCGGTAATACAATTAAAATACTTATACCAAAGGAATACTCAAAACCCCTGCTAACAATAAGAATTTATAAATTGTATTAAGCCGCTCAAAATCTTTTTCGGTTGTTGCTTTTTGTAGGAGGTAGGCACTAACCACAATCAAGATTTCTCCCATAAAAAAGTAGCCCATTACTAATGTAGTTCCATGCAAATAATAGAGTACTGCAAAGGGAAATACGGTCAACCCCATGAGTAATAAGATGGTTCCCTTTGCACCTTTTGTTCCCACTTTTATTGGCAGTGTTTCGTACCCAAAAATCAAATCTCCCTTTTCGGAAAGAATATCCTTTATTATTTCACGAATCAAAACAATGAGTCCAATAAAACTTAAATACAAGAAAATATCAAACGTAAATATGCGGTAATACACCGCCACTACAAAGAAGGGTGCCAACGTTAAAACAGCGGCAGACAACTCTCCTAAAAAAGCCTTTTTCTTTAGTTTATGACTATAAAACCAAAGGATTACACTAAATAAAAAATTAAACAGCATTACCCGTTTGGAGACATAAAAACTTAATACGACCCCCACGGTATTAAAGAAAAAATAAACATTTAAACAAGTAGTTTGACTTACCAATCGGCTAAATATCACTTTGTCCGGTCGATTTATAGTATCTCTTTCCAAGTCATAAAAGCTATTGATAATAAACCCTGAAGCAATTACAAAAGCGGTAGCAAATATGGAAATATGCAAATAAGGATCCTTCAATAAAGCTAATTTATTAGGACCATTATTCAATAGGTAAATAGCCGCCAAATATTGCGCCACCATCACGGCCAAAATGCTATACCATCTTACTAAAGAAAGTAAATACCAAGATTTGAAAATTGCGTACCGTTGACGTCTGTTGAATAGTGGGCTCAAAACTTATAGATCACTTCTAGGTCTTGACCATGAAGCATCTTTTGGGCTTTAGGGAAATCACGAGTGAAACCCAAAATAAAACCACCACCGCCTGAGCCACAAAGCTTTAAATAGTAGGCATTTGATTTTAATCCATCTTCCCAAAACTTTTGAAAAGTGGTAGGAATCATGGGTTTGAAATTATGCAACACCAAGGAGGATAAATGCTTCAAATTATCGAATAACGGTTGTGTTTCACCCTCTAAAAAAGCAGAAATACATAGGTCATTGTATTTTTTAAAGTCCTTTTTTATCATGTTACGGAAACCTTCCTGTTTCATCCGATCCATAAAAATATTCACCATTCCCTGCGTTTCTCCGGTTTGCCCAGTATTCATTAAGAAAATGGCTCCTTCCCCTTCCTTTTGTGCAGGGATACCAATGGTGTTTACATCGCTTTTAGACTTTATAAGAACCGGTAATTTCAGGTAACAAATTAACGGGTCAATCCCCGAGCTTTTACCATGGAAATAAGACTCAATAATACCAAAGGCAGATTTCAATTTTAAAATGTTCTTTTTGGATAAATCAGAATCTGGGTCAATCCGGTTAACCGCGTATTTATTATAAATAGCTGCCACCAAAGCTCCAGAACTCCCAACACCATATCCTTGTGGAATGGTAGAGTCAAAGTGCATGCCTTTTGAAATATCTTGACCAAAAGTGGTTAAATCTAAAGATACCGGCAGTTCGTCAGCCTTTTGCATATCCACTAAATGTGAATAAAATTTAACCAGATGTGCATTGGATTTTTGAGCACCTACTTCATCCGTATCTTCAAATTTTAACTCACCCATATATGCCTTATACGGAATAGACAAGCCCATAGAATCCTGAATGATTCCATACTCTCCGAAGAGTAAAATTTTTGAATGAAAAAGTGCTTCTTTAATCATTTTATAACGCTTTGGGACCGGTCCCTACTGCATCACAAATATACATCTGTTTTTCACAATAGCCAACCAACTCATTTTTAATCCAGTGCAACACTTCTTTTGCCTCCGATTTGGGGTACAATAAATGCACATTTGCACCCGCATCTAGTGTGAAATAAACGTGATTTCCGGTAACCTTTCTAAACGCCCATAAATCATGAATTACCGCAATGGTATTTGGTTTCATCAACATAAAATAAGGCGTGGAAGTCATCATCATTGCGTGCAACGTTAATGCTTCGCTTTCAACCAAGGCACCAAACTCATCTAAGTTACCGCTTTGTAGAATATGGGCCAATTTAACCGTGTTTTCCTTGGCCTGAGCAAATCTATTTTCGGCAAAAGGGTTAGCGTGCATCAACCCATGGCCCACCGTACTTGATACTTCTTTTTGACCGCGTTCAATCAATAAAATCGTATCCTGAAAATCTTGAAAAATAGGAGCGACTTGGGTTAATGGTACTGCAATTTCATTGCTACTACCCAGTATTGAACTCCGTCCCCAGGTAGTTAATCCACCATAAACCGAACGACATGCACTACCTGATCCCAACCGTGCTATGAATGATGCTTTTTGGTAAAAGTAGGCTTCCGTGATTTCAGGATTTAATGCTTTTTCAATACTCATTAAACACAAAGCCATGGCACTCATTCCCGATGCCGATGAAGCTATTCCACTAGAATGGGGAAAGGTATTTTCGGTATCTATATTTAGCTCCAGTTCCGTTAGAAATGGAAAGTAATCGGCTATTTTTTTTAGAAACAAAAAGGTTTTCTCTCCAAATTGGCTTGCTTCTTTCCCTTCAAAAAGAAAGCAAACCTGAGGGCCAGTGCTTACATTTTTGCGCTTTTTATAATCGATTTTTGTAATCGTTTTACTAGCACCTAATGTGAATGAAATAGATGGATTAGCTGGAATTTGATTTCCGGTTTTACCCCAATATTTCACTAAAGCAATATTGGAAGGGCTCTCCCATTTTACTTGCCCGATAAAATTATCGGGTACGTTTTTTGTTCCGCCTGGTTGTATGCTCATTAAAATCTCAATAGAATTAATAAGCTCTTTCGTTACTTCCTTCCATGTAATTTATGAAAGCCTTATTCACCACTTTAAACCCACCCGGAGTTGGGTAATTTCCAGAGAAATACCAGTCACCTAAATTCTTAGGGCAAGCATTTTTCAATCCTTCTAAACCTTGATAAATTACTTCAACCTCCGCATCAATATCCACCGGAGTAACCAATTCAGCAATTTTCGTAGAAATTTCTTCCACCGTAAAAGGGTCATAAACCTCTTTTACGTAATTCATAATTTGCTCTTTTGGTAAATCCACTTGCGCTTTGCACTTTTTGTACACTTCATCCAAAACCTTGCTCATTTTCCGGTCTTCCAATAACGCTACGGCCGCTCTAAATGCGATAAAATCACCCATTCTAGCCATATCAATTCCATAACAATCCGGGTAACGAATTTGCGGAGCCGATGAAACAATAATGATTTTTTTAGGATGTAAGGTATCCAAAATACGCAGAATACTTTGCTTTAATGTAGTTCCACGCACAATTGAATCATCAATCATTACAAGTGTGTCCTTTTTATTTTGAACTACTCCGTAAGTCACATCATACACATGCGCCACCAAGTCATTTCTACCTTCATCTTGGGTTATGAACGTACGTAGTTTGGCGTCTTTTATCGCCAGTTTATCCATACGAACCGATAAATCTAAAATTTCATTGATTTTTTCTGTGGTCGCTTCTTCTCCTAACCCTGCTATGGTTTCTGCTTTATAAGAATTTAAGTAGGCGTTTGCCTCTTTCATCAACCCGTAGAACGACACCTCAGCGGTGTTCGGAATAAATGAGAAAACGGTGTTCTTTAAATCACCTTTTAGGCTTTCTAGCACTTTAGAAAAAATATTTTTTCCTAAATTCTGACGTTCTTGATAAATCTCTCTATCCGAACCACGTGAAAAGTAAATACGTTCGAATGAACAAGCCAAATTTTCTTTAGGCTCGATAATCTGCTCAAAAGAAACACTTCCATCCTTTTTCACAATCATAGCCTGACCACGTTCCAATTCTTTTACTTTGGTAAAACCTACATTAAATGTAGTTTGAATAGCTGGGCGTTCTGAAGCTACCACCACTACCTCATCATCCATGTAATAATATGCCGGACGAATTCCGTTTGGATCCCGAAATGCAAAGGCATCTCCATGCCCAATGATACCCGACATCAAATAACCGCCATCCCAATCTTCAGATGCACGTTTAAGAATATTTTTTACGTCTAGGTTTTTAGCTATTAAATCGGTGATTTCCTGATTACTGTATCCAAGTGTTTTATATTTATCAAACAACTCCTGGTTCTCCATATCCAAGAAGTGACCAATTTTCTCCATCACCGTTACTGTGTCGGTTTGCTCTTTTGGATGTTGCCCAATTCTAACTAATATATCAAAAAGCTCATCGGTATTCGTTAAGTTAAAATTACCAGCCAATACCAAATTACGTGTCATCCAGTTGTTTTGACGCAAAAATGGGTGACAAGCTTCGATAGTGTTTTTACCAAATGTTCCGTAGCGTAAATGACCTAAGAAAACTTCTCCTGTAAAGGCTTCATTTTGTTTTAACCATTCCACATCTTGGAGTTTGGAAGGTTCATCTTGCTCATATTTTGCAAACCTAGCATTCACGTGTTCAAACACGTCTTTTATGGGTTGCTGATCTACCGAACGATGACGTGAAATATAACGTTGACCGGGTTCCATGTTCAATTTAATATTGGCCAAACCCACACCATCTTGGCCGCGATTGTGCTGTTTTTCCATCAAGAGGTACATCTTGTTCAGCCCGTAAAAGGACGTCCCATACTTCTTTTTGTAATAAGTTAATGGCTTTAAAAGACGAACAAATGCGATTCCGCATTCGTGTTGGATGGCATCACTCATATATCACGATTTGCTGCAAAAGTAATATAAAGATAGCGTTAAGTACTACTTATAATCTATTGATCTTGTTGACTGTTTTCTTATAGTAATTTTACCTTAAAACAGCCTTCATATTTAGAAATCCCCGCTAGATTTAAATATGTTATAACCTATTCCCACAAAGAAATGTACCACATTTGCCTTCGGACTATAGTGCACCATTGTTCGTAAGGGACCTATAGGCGAATTGTAACTTAATTCACCGCCATAGCCCCAAATCTCTTCCAAATACTCTTCATTAAATTTAAATTTGTTAGGATCGTTTGATTCAATCAAGTCAACAGGATTTTTATCCTTTTTCGCAAAAAACTCCATTGGATACTTCGAGTTTAAGTAATTCAGTTTTCCTTTAAAATATAACTCACCAGCAATATTCCATTGAAAACCTACGGAGAATGCAGCCATTTGAGTTAATGCAAAATCATTTCTATTTAATCCCCAAAAAGGAGTCCCCGTTCGAAGTATGGGGGCTATTCCTCCAATTTTTTGATAATCATTAAATCCAATATCCGAAGAGGTAGCAAAATCAAGTTTTCCATCCACATATAAAGATAATTTAGGGCGAACTGGGAAATAATGTTGCGCAGAAAAACGATACATGAAATACGGTCTCAATTTAAGGCGATTATTTATTTCATCTTTAGTAATACTGGTAACATCGGGCTGCAAATTGGCGGTAACATTCACATTCATACTATAACTGACCGACATACTAATTTTGGAGCCTTTTGTAGGGAAAACAGCTTTATTGAAGGTGTTTAGCTTGACCAAGCCTCGAAGCGGTATTTGGGATTGAAATAAATCCGCGATTAGTGAGTCTGGGTTACTTGTTGGACTAGCCTTGGCGGAGAGAATCCCGGTTTCTGCCGCAAAAACCCAACTATTGTTTATGGTATAGGCCAACCCAATATTTCCAATAAACTCTCTATATTTAAACGTACTAGGTTGTCCGTAAAGGTTAGTGCCAGAAAACCTATTATCAATGGTAACATCCCCTTCCGTATACAAAAAGCCCTTTTGATCCACTCCAATATATTTCAAATACTTTAGTCCAAAAATGGGGTTTTCAGACACAAAGCCATCAAAAATTAATCGTGAATTCTTTAGTAGAATATTTCGAAGGGTTAGGTTCACATTTAGACCCAGACTGTTTTCCGTATCATAATAAAATGACAATTTCAATTTGGCAGGGTTATCTTCTACCACCTTTATCAATAAATTTTGGGTAGAATCCTTGTTTGGAATCACTTCAAACCCTACTTTTTTAAAATACATCGATCCATAGAGCAGGCCTATTTCCTTTTCAATGTGTTTCATGGTTACCGAATCCTTTTTCAAAGAATTAAGTCTTCCCTTTACAAATTTTTCGGAGGTAAGCGAACATCCTTGGACTGAAATATCATTTATCACATACTTGGTATCTAGATTTGGTTTCACTATTACTTTTTCATTTCTTCCGGTAGGGTAAATTCGCTCCGCTAATTTTTTAAACTCATTCCGAGATTTAGCTGCCTCGTTGTATCCAATAGCTATTAAAGTGTCGGCACTTTCAAAATCAAATGTTGAATAACTAGAAACCTTTGGTTTGATTACATAGTCACTCATTTCTAGTTGTTTCTCGGTATCCTGAACACTCAATAACCAGGCCGTTTGATCCAGTATAGAAATCATGCTTTGTAGTTCCTCTTTACTTTTTAAGGCAGCGCCAACATCTACAGAAATTATAATATCTGCTCCCATATCTCGTGCTTCTTGAACAGGCAAATTTCTTGTCCAACCACCATCAATCAATAAAAGAGTATCGTATTCTACGGGAGTAAATGCTGTGGGAATTGCCATACTTGCTCGTATAGCCGTGGTAATATCACCATAATTTAAGGCAACAGGCCTTCCGTTCACGATGTCGGTGGCCACACAGGTAAAAGGAATGGGGAAGTCTAAAAAATTATTAATTCCATGTATGGGATGCGTCAAACTAGATAAGGTTTCAAGCAAATTTTGACCTTCAATAAGTCCACCTGGCAAAGAAACTCCTGTTTTCTTTACATCCAATTCCGTTAAAAATGTTCCGTAATAGGATTTTTCAGCTAAGGTTACTTCGTGTAGTGAAACGGTATTCGACAAAACTGAATTCCAATTGGTGGTATCTGAAATTTGCTCCATTTCCTCTACCGTATATCCCATGGCATAGAGCACTCCAACAATGCTCCCCATACTCGTACCAGTAATGTAGTCAGGTATTATTCCAACCTCCTCTAATAGCTTTATGGCTCCAATATGAGCAAATCCTTTGGCTCCACCACCGCTCAGCACCAAACCAATTTTAGGGCGATTTTCTTCTTTATTACCTTCTTTCTTCTGTGCAAAGGAATGACTGGCAACAAAAAACAATAAAAGGATAATACAGGCTTTACGCATACCACGTTAAATTTTACATGAAGGCAGCTTTATCCAAACCTAACCAAGCTAGTGGTGAATTGCAATAAATATCTTCAATTTGAGAATCCGATAATCCCATATCCAGAATATACTTTCCAATTTCTAAGTCACCTAATGGAAACGGATAATCACTTCCCAAGGTTATTTTTTCCGTACCAATCCGCTTGATAATATAGTGCAATAAATCAGGGTCATGCGTAATACTATCTACCCAGAATTTGCCAAAATAGTTTCTTGGGTTATTAGGGTTATCCACGGCCACCAAATCAGGTCGGCAATTGAAACCATGTTCTAAACGTCCTATAGTAGGAATCAATGACCCACCTGCATGAGAAAACATAACTCTTAACTCTGGAAACTTATCAAACACACCGCCAAAAATCATTGAGGCTGCCGCACGAGCAGTTTCTGCTGGCATTCCGACTAACCAAGGCAGCCAGTATTTTTTAATATGCTCAAAACCCATCATATTCCATGGGTGTACCATTATGGCAAGTCCTAATTCTTGACAAGTTTTCCAAATAGGATAAAACACTTCTTCCGACAAATTCATGTCGTTAATATTGGAGCCTATCTGTATTCCAGCTAATCCTATTTCTTTAATTCTATGGAGTTCTTTTACTGAAAGCTCCACATCCTGCATTGGTAACGTGCCCAACCCAATGTAATTTTTAGGGTTTTTGGCTACTGTGTTGGCTATGTCGTCATTTAAAAACTGTGCTACTTCATAACCATGTTCAGGTTTAGCAAAATAGGCAAATAAAACAGGAACCGTACAAATAACCTGGACCTGCGTATTTGATTTCTTGTAATCTTCTATACGAATGATTGGATCAAACAAATTAGGTTCTACGGTCCGGAAAAACTTTTCTCCCTCCATCATATCCACTTGGTCATTATCATGATGATGATGCAACATGATAAACCCTTCATACCCAAATTTCTTCGCGAAATCAGGAATATGTTTAGGCATGATATGCGTATGTGTATCTATTTTTAAACCACTATAATTGTTCATTCTGTTCGTTTTAATTTAAAAAATGAAGCCTTGGTAATTGAATCATCATCCACCCACTCCATCATTCGTACATTTAATAATGCATTCCCATCATAGCATTAATTCATTGAGTGAGCCAATCATTAAATCATTCCCTCATTAACCCATAAAATCATTGAATCATTAACTCATTGAATCATTAAAGCATTAAATCATTCCCTCATTAAAGCATTGAATCATTAAACCATTAACTCATTAAACCATTAACTCATTAACTCATTAAACCATTAACTCATTAAAAACCTAATCAGTAAAGCGCGTATCCACTTCCATTACGTGCCCACATTTTTTACATGTTCGAAGTTTTTCCGAATTATAAAATTCTTTAAAGCGAGGTAAAAAATCTTTTTCAATACTTTCTAACGGGAAAAAAGTACTATGTAAATGCCCGTTACATTCATCACAATACCAAGCTAACCCATCTTTATGACTAGGCTGACGTTTTCTTTCTATCACAAGTCCAACGGTATTTTCACCTCTAATAGGGGAATGAGGAATTCTTGGAGGAAGCAAAAACATTTCACCTTCTTTAATATCAATTGTTACCGACTCTCCATTTTCCTGAACTTTTACTTGCACATCTCCCTTTAATTGGAAAAATAGCTCTTCAGTTTCGTTGAAATGATAGTCTTTTCTGGCATTGGGGCCACCTACCACCATTATTATATAATCGCCCGATTCCGTATAGAGTTGTTTATTCCCTACTGGCGGTTTTAAAAGATCTTCATTATCCTCTATCCACTTCCATAAATTAAACGGTTTTGCTACTGCCATAATGCTTTGTTTTAAAGGCTGTAAAAATACAGAAAGCCCTGATATTAGAGTCTAACATCAGGGCTTTGCTTTATAATTTGTTTATCAAATTCTAATTACGAATAAAAAAATTAAAATGAATATTTAGCGCATCTGCATTGTGTAAAATGACTTGCCTAACTCATAACTTCCAACTGACAATTTATCGTACCACTATACCCTCCACCACAAATTTGGGTTATTTCTACCCAATTACCCTAGGATTCAACCATTTGTGGATTATCTGACTCTGTTTGATAATGAAAATCAACAAAATAATGTTCTGCGTCAATTTTCAATTCATACCAGACCAAAACTACTGGATACAAACCAATTACCGAAATCAATTCAGAATTTAAGTCATCATAATCATTAAGCACATTATAGGTTACATAATCAATATACTCCGGGGATTCCGTTCCAATTTCAGAATGATGAAAAGTTCGTGCCTTGTTGTTTATATTCATTTTGTAACATTACATTCTAATACATCGCATGGGTCTACTACTTTTTTGCATGAACTAATTAAAATCAACCCTACATTTAAAAATTTAATCGTTGTCTTATTATTCCTGCGTAATAAACGTATAACCTTTATTTTAATTTGGGCTCACGGAAAAATCAAAATGAACATTAAGCGTATCTGTTTTATAAACAACCGATTTTTTCCCAAGAGGAAAGAGAGAAAGCTGAACATGCACTGTCCCCCGCAATGAACCTTTGCATTGCTCTTTTATTTCCACCCAATTATCGTAGCTATCCACCATATCACCCTCCTCAAAGGTGTCGGCTGGATCGATGGTGGAAATTGAATAGGAAACAAAATTAATAAATTGTGTTGTTTTTAACTTGTGCATCCCCAGTTTGGTAGGAATAGTAAGACTATAGCCTTCAATTACTGAGACTCCTGAAATGGTATATTTCTTTAATAATAATAAAGACCCAGTATCTGGGACAAGACTGTTTGTAAATATGGTCTGTTCAAAAAGATAATCACTTCCGTTTACGTTAACGATTGTTTCTTTACATTCAATTTCATCACATAAACCCACATAAGGTTTCTTCTTTTTACAGGCTAATGTAAAAACTAAAAGAGCAATAATGGTATAACTAATAAATTTCATAACTATTTTGATTTTATAAATGGTAGCGTTGTCTTGTTTCCACCCATTTGGTTTATAATTAAATAATAATTTCCGCTTTTAAGCAATTTTACATTTATAATTTGGTTTTTCTCAATGCTATTTACCTTGTTGACTATTAATAATTTACCTGTAACATCATACACCTCAATTGATTCACCAATCAAAAAACCAGATTCGCTTGTAATAGTCATAGAATTTGTAACAGGGTTTGGATAAACAAAGTACGAATCTTTAACTGTTACCTCTTCAACTGAATTAGGTTCTTTTTTAAACGCACAAGAATGACCGCCTACACTATTGCTAGTTTCAATAAACCCAATGGACTCGGTAATATTAGTTCCTGCAGTAACGCGTACCTTTACATGAACCACGTGTCCAACGACACAAGAGGCTTGAATACTTTGATTTATGGCACTTCCTGCACTCACATAATTAATTCCATCAGTACTACTAAACCATTCATAGGTAACAGTTCCAACTGGAGCATTACGAAGGGAAACATCTAATACAACGTTACTACACTGGCAGGCATATTTATCACCATTTATAAAGGCAGCAAAAGGCGCGGGGATTGGATTTATCACCATATCTGCTACCGTACAAGCCTCATTTATAAAAGCAAAAGCTGCCGACTGATTCACCGAACCCATTTGAAATGATCCAAAAAAGGTTTTATATTCCAAATACTGATTGGATAAATAAGGCACGTAATAGGTAGTTCCATCTTCAGCCATAATAGTAGAATGCAAAAATGGCCAATTTCCAAATACAGCACCGTTATACGTACCTTGTGGATCATTAGAGAATGGATTATAAGTATGCCTTGCAGAAAATAAGTGCCCCAATTGATGGGCAAGAGCATAGTTAGTATTGTTCAAGTTAGAAACCCCAAGGATGGCATACATATATGGTGATTTTAGAAATCTTGTTCCAAAATAACCTTGCTCAAGATTATGAAAAGTATTAATATAATTGTCATCAATAAGTATTACAATATCGGCATGGTATTGAGTACGTAAAATTGGAGCTTGTGAATGAAGTACGTCACTAAGTCTCTTTAAGGTCTCTTTAGGATAATAAGATGTTGAATAATTAGAATGTGGGAATACAAAATCTGGAATAATTCCCACAATATTAAAGTCACTTTTACAAGATCCTACGCCACTTCTTTTTAATATAGATTTAGTTTGCTTCATTGCTGTAATTATCTCGTTCTCAATATTATTGGTGGCATTTTTTGCCGCAGCAGTATACAGAAACAAAATATCAACAGGGCAATTCTCTCCACAGTTTTTCATATCAAGGTAATGTTGTGGACCAACTTGTATGGAGTCAGATAAGATTGTATCCAAGACAATACACGAATAACATACATTTGGATTTTTTATATACTCAAAAACACCCATCGAACCATCACTTAAGCTCAGACCCCTTAGCGAAACCCCTTCCAGTTTCATCGAAAATACGTAAAGACCCTCACTATTTTTTGTAATATCAATAAAAGAAGGAGCTACTGATTCTGTCTCAGGGGCATACTCTCCAAACCAATGGTATTTGTCATTTGAAAACTCCACATCCTTCGCATAAAAGACAAAATTAGATTGAGAAAGCTTATTGTAATTAACAGTTAGCAATAAGTTTCCACTCACTTGAACCTCATCTAATTCATTAACAGAATAAAACCCAATAAATTCATAAAACCCTTGTTGTTCCAGTTTACTAACTTCCTCTTTAATATTTAAGGGAGCAGATATTAAATCATCACTAACAAATGAGAGAATTGATGTAGTTTGACAATAGGTTAAATTAATGGACAAAATGAGAATTAATAACACCAACCATTTTTTTATTGGTGTTGTTTGGTGTTGTTTGGTGTTGTAAAATTCATTAGATTTAATATTAGGTAAAACATACTTTATTTATAATGCTAATATACTATTTAAAGTCAACTCCTACAACTATTTACCTTTTTAAAATACGATAAACATGCTTACCACTTAAAGCCTCCTTCATCTTTAATAAATGGGTAGCAATCAACCAGTGTAATTGCAACAAAAGCTTACAAAACAACATATAAAACTGTGATTCCTTTTGCCCTACTAATAATCAAAACTACATTTGCCTAAAACCAATCACAATGAATTTAGATTTATCAGGAAAACGGGCTGTTGTAAGTGGCAGTACTCAAGGAATAGGGCGTGCAGTAGCCGAAGAGTTAGCACAAATGGGAGCGCAAGTCATTCTAGTGGCACGAAATGAAGAAAAGCTAAAACAGGAGGTCGCTAAATTACCTCATCAAGAAAACGGACATAGCTTCATCTCTGCAGATTATTCGGATCCCTCTGCTTTAAAAGCGGTGATGGACCAATTTATTGCCAACGAAAAACCCGTTCATATTTTGATAAACAATACTGGAGGCCCAGCGGGAGGATTGGCAATTGATGCAGATTTGGAAGAATATAGAAAAGCATTCAACCAACATTTAATTGCAAATCAAATTTTAGCCCAAGCACTTGTTCCCGGAATGAAAGAATATGGATTTGGTCGGATTGTAAATATCATTTCCACCTCCGTTAAAGCCCCTCTAAATGGCTTAGGCGTTTCTAACACGATTAGAGGAGCCGTAGGCAATTGGTCGAAGACATTAGCGAACGAACTAGGTCAATTTAACATCACCGTAAACAATGTATTACCTGGAGCTACAAACACGGTTAGATTGCAATCTATTGCAGAAAATAAAGCGAGCAAAACGGGACAAACTCCTGCTGAAGTTTTATCTGCTATGGCCTCAGTGGTTCCAATGAAAAGAGTTGCAGAGCCACATGAAGTAGCCAATGCTGTGGCATTTTTAGCCTCTCCAGCTGCGAGCTATATTAATGGCATTAACATTCCAGTAGACGGAGGAAGAACACCTTGTTTATAGCATTACTATAAAATTAAAAAAGGGCCGAGAACGTAATTCGTTCTCGGCCTTTTTTTGTAATGTAACCATCCGGTTTATTGGTAATCCATCAAACAAAAAAGCCAGAAAGGAATATTCCTTTCTGGCTTTTAATATTATTAAGCGTTTTGCTAACTAGTTAACATCCCACCATAATTTTGTAGATTTTAAATCTCCACCAATAGCGGCAGCAGCAGCACTGTAATTCGCACCATTCAACGTTTGTTCGTTGGTTGGATACGTATAACGTGTTGGTGTTGCAATTGGATTGTTTGCAGCAACATTCAATACTGGTTGATCCATTCTTCTAAAGCTAGTCCATCCGATCATACCACGGTTGAAGTTTGCAATCCAAGATTGAGTACCAATTTTTTCTTGCCAAGATGCAGTGTTTGCAGTGTAATCCACAGTAGGATTAGCTAAATAAGCAGACACATCAGCAGCAGTTCCACCCCAATTCATAATTGAAGCAGTAATTGCATTGTCATAATGTTCTTTAGCAGTTCCTGTTACGCTTAAACCACGTGCTGCAGCTTCAGCCAAATAAAACTCCATTTCAACATAATCCATCAAAACTGTTGGTTGTGTTGGATCTTCAAAATAAGAAGAAATATGACTGTATTTACTGTAACTGTTAGAAGCACCATAAATACCACCGATATATACATTTGTATCCGGAGCCATGGTGAAATAAGCAGATCTTCTAGGATCATCCAACGTATTCATAGCATCTACAATTGTATTTGCAGCAACGTAGTCATTTCTTCCAGAATTCACTAAATCTTCCCACATTGGGTTGGTATTAGGTGAAACAGACATAAATGTAAAAGCAGCTTGCTCTCCAGAGCCAAATACTTTTCCATCAGCTGAAGTTAACATGGTTTGGGCTTTTGCTGCATCTACATCAGCTAAAGTCATTGCCATTTTCACTTTCATTCCATAAGCGAATTTCATCCACATATCGATGTCACCACCAAATAGATTATCATATCCACCATCAAAACTACCTGCACCAGAATTCAAATTTCCGATAGCTGCAGTAAGGCGTTTATCCAAATCCATGTAAACAGTCATAGCATCATCAAACTTAGGTAAGTTTGATTCAGTAAACGCTTCAGAATAAGGAATATCACCAAAAATGGTAGTTAATCTTTCATAGCAATATATTTCATATATTTCCATGATTGCTAACCTATTAGTTTGCGCATCTTTATCCGCCTGTAAAGTCCAAGCTTCTTGATTTGTATATGACTTAGCTTCCCCTAAATCTTTCAAAATCTCGCGATACATTGCTCTCCACTCACTTTGGGGAATATTCCGAGTTCTTAAATCGTAATTACTCTCATCTGTATAAGTAGTTTGTGTTAAATATTGAGACCATAATTTTAAATTATTACGGTTCACATTTAATGTCACTACTTGTCTACTGATGTCTTTAGCCGCGTTAGCAAACAATGCTTGCGCAGGTGCTTCTGTTGGCAATTTTTTGTTAACGTTCATCTCATCGAATTTCTTCGTACAAGATGCCATTACTCCCACAATCGCCAATCCATATATAATTTTGTTTTTCATATTTGCTTTTTCTAGAAGTTCATTTTTAAGTTAAAACCAAAGTTTCTTGTTGTTGGTAGAACACCTGATTGAAACCCTTGTAAATTACCTGAAGATAATCCAGCCTCTGGATCAGCATGAGGAAGATTTTTGTAAATAATCAAAAGGTTTGAGCCTACAAAACTTACTGTTGCATTTGAAATGAAAGTTTTAGCTAACAACGATTTTGGTAAGGTATAATGGATAGATAACTCACGTAACTTCATGTATGAAGCATCATAAATATATCCTTTATTTGGGTTTCTAGCCCATCCACCTACTCTATAATCTCCACCTTCAACTCTCGTTGTGTTTGGAGAATATGTACCAGTTGGATTTCCATTTGCATCTAAATCAGCTACAACACCATCTAAGATTACACCACCGCCATCAGCAACTGGAGTTCTTACAGGTTTACCTCTATCATTTGTACCAACAGTTTCTTCATATAAACCAGTACCCATTCCGTACCATTGATCCAATGAGAAGATGTCGCCACCTTTTTGCCAATCGATAAGGAAACTCATTCCCCAGTTTTTGTAAGATAATGTATTGGTCATACCTGCATTAAAGTCAGGAGTAGTGTTACCAATAACGATATCGTTAGTTGCCGAAATAGCATAATAACCGTTTGATTTAACCACTTTACTTCCGTCTGGAGCATAAACGTAATCAGATCCTGAAATAGCACCATAACTTTCGCCAACACGTGCATTTACAGTGATACCACCTTGGAAAGATCCTAATTGAAGGTTATCAATTCCTTCTACTAAAGAAATAACTTTATTGGTGTTTTTAGACCAGTTGATAGCCACATCCCATTTAAAGTCTGGTTTATCAATAACGGTTCCCATTAATGAAAGTTCCACACCTTGGTTTTGAAGCTCACCTGCATTCAACCATTTTGAACTGTAACCTGTTGCATAAGAAACCGGCACACTTACAATTTGATCTTTAGAATTTGTTTTGTAATACGCTAAATCAAATCCAACTCTTCTATTCAAGAAGTACATTTCTAAACCAGCTTCAAAAGAATTTGTTCTTTCTGGTTTTAACGCACTGTTGTATGAAGATACACCAGCAGTTGCTAATGGACTAGTGAATGATGGTGGAATAGAATACGGTGTTTTACCCGCTACTCCCCAAGAAGCACCTTTACCTACTTGCGCAAGATTTAATCTTACTTTACCAAAAGAAATGTTTTTGTTATCCATTAATTCACTGAATACAAATGATCCAGAAACTGCTGGATAGAAATAACTTCTTTGGTTTGCATTTAATGTAGAAGACCAGTCATTTCTTGCAGAAACATCTAAAAACAAATAACTTTTATACCCTAAGGTTGCTGCTCCATACACACCTAAAACACCTACTTCTGTTTCTAATTCAGAGTTGATTTGGCTAGCTGCATTTGTTAACGCATATAATTCAGGTACAATTAATCCACCATTGGTAGAAGCACTAACTTGTGTCATTTTGTTTGCACGATAGTTAGTTCCACCCATTACATTTAAATTGAAATCAGAGTTAATGTCTTTATTGTATGTTAAAATAACATCCACATTGTTTTCATTAAATCTTCTGTCTGATCTGTAATAACCAGAATTTTGAGAAGCTGGAGTTATTTGACCCGCAGCAGGCACACCAAATGGAGTTGCGATTGAACCAACAGCTCTTCTTTCCTCTCTTAATAAAGAATAGTTATCTACTGTAAATCTCACCATACCACTAAAGTTTTCGGTAAAATCATATTTGGTTGTCACATTACCAAAAATTCTGTCTCTTACATCATTTTGATAATTTTGATTTCTTGTCCAATATGGATTATCCCAGAAAATTGGATCAGTTGATCCTCCACCATAAGAGTAATTTGGATTCCAAGTTACGTTTCTGTTGGTTTTTTCGTACAAGCTTTTCAATTGGGTAACATCCACATTGGTTTGCCACCATTGACGGTAACTAGTCATAATGTTATCAGAATAACCTGTTGAATTTCTACCAGTAGCTTTAGTATTTACGTAATTCGCGTTTACACTAACCGTTAACTTATCTGTTGCTTTATGTGAAGCATTTACAGAAATATTATTACGATTTAATGAAGAGTTTGGTAAAATACCCTTTTGATTAAGGTTTCTATATGAAACTCTAAAAGATGTTTTGTCATCTCCGCCTTGAATACTTAAGCTATTCGCATAAGATTGAGCAGTATTGAAAAACGAAATAGCTCCGTTATCACCTGCAGCTTGCCAAGGAGTTGCTTTATTATAGTTCTCAGATTCAGGAATCAATGCATCCCATTGATAAACTGGAGATCCGTCAAATTTTTGACCCATTGATGCATCTTCCGTAAATGGAGTTACAAAATCATCTGTACCATCACCATTAAAATCATACTCCTCTAAACCTGGTTTTGTACCACCAGAATAATAAGGACCATAACCACCACCATATTCTTGTTGGTATTTAGGGAATGTAGTTTTGTCAACTGTTCCGAAAGTTGCATTAGATGCAAAGCTTACACCAATACCTTTTTTTGCTTTACCAGCACCTGATTTGGTAGTAATCATGATTACACCATTTGCAGCTCTTTCACCATATAAAGCAGTTGCCGCAGCACCTTTAAGAACGTTCATTGATTCGATATCGTCTGGATTTAAATCCGAAACCGCATTACCATAATCAAATCCTTTTCCACCTTGTCTTTGGCTTGAAGAGTTCACATTTGAATTGTCCAATGGCACACCATCAATAACAAATAACGCTTGGTTATTTCCTACCATAGAAGTTGTTCCACGTAACACAATGTTAGTAGAGCCTCCAAAGTTTCCACTTTGTTTTACTTGCGCTCCAGCTACACGTCCAGACATTGAATTTACAACGTTATCATATTTAACGTTATTCATTTCTTCACCTGTCACTTTTTGGGTTGCATAACCTAACGCTTTTTTCTGTTTAGAAATACCCAAAGCAGTTACTACCATTGCATCTAGTTCAACACCAGAACTCATTCCTGCATTAACAGTAGTTCCAGAAGCAACCATTGCAAGCGTTTGCATCCCAACAAATTTAAATTCTAAGGTTTGACCCAATGAATCAATTTGTAATTCGTATTTACCATCGATATCCGTCACGGTACCTCTGGTTGTATTTTGAATGACAACCGTCACACCCGGAAGTGGAGAGTTGTCTTCTTTGTCAGTTACAGTTCCTTTAACTGTGACCTGAGCAAATGTTACCGAGGCAAATAGCATCCCGATAAATAACAAAAAATAGTTTTTGTTCCTCATAGCATAGATTTAATTATTACTAATTTTAATGATTATTAATGTGGGTGAATACCCATTAATTTTTGAAGTCACCAAACTTCACCGCCTCACTTAAGAGAATCTCTTGTTTTTCCTACTGAAAACAAAACAGTTAAAACCTTACAAGCGGTTTTATGTCATTTTGAGAGGCAAAATTTAAAACTAAAATGTCAGTTGTGTTAAGAAATCTTAAACTATTTACTCTTCTTGATCACTATTGACCAAATAGTTAAAGTGTTTGACCAAATATTTTAAAACTAGGTAATTTTGTAATAATTCCATCTCAATGTCATACCTCATTTTATTCAAATAGTTTAAAACACTACGTAAACCCCAATAAAATGTAGGATTAAAGAGAATAAGGGTGTTTTCCAAATAAACGTGCTAATTTCTATTCATCGCATTAAATTTGCCGCAATTAAAAACCGTTATGAAAAACACATCTGGATGGAAGGTATACGTACCTATTATAATAGGAATCTCCTTAAGTGTGGGGTACTTTATTGGGATTTCATTATCTAATCCGAATTCCAATTCAAAAAGCCCAGTTCCAACATCCTCTAGCTTTAACATGTTAACAGAACTTCTTAATTACATAGATGCCGAATATGTGGATAAGGTAAGTAAGGAAGATCTTATTAATAAAACGGTAGTTCATATTCTTCAAGAACTTGACCCTCATTCCTATTATATTACTCCTGAAGAGTTCGCAGAAATGAACGAACCTTTGGAAGGCAACTTTGATGGAATTGGTATCCAGTTCAACATTCAAAAAGATACCCTAGTGGTGATTGACCCTATTATTGGTGGTCCATCAGAAAAAGTAGGAATTAAAGCCGGAGATCGTATTATTAAAGTAAACGATTCACTTATTGCAGGAGTTGGGGTAAAAAATCGCACCGTTCTTAAATTATTAAAAGGAGTTAAGGGAACGAAAGTGTCGGTTACCGTAAATAGAAAAAAATCAGAACCATTAATATTTACCATTACCAGAGATAAAATTCCAATTCATAGCATCAGTTCTGTATACATGCTTAATGACACTTCGGGATATATAAAGGTAGACCGATTCGGTGCAAATACTTCCGAAGAGTTTTTTAATAGAATGAAAAACCTTGCTACTTCGGGGGCCAAAAAAGTAATTATTGACCTACGTGGAAACGGTGGAGGATACATGAATGCGGCTACCAATATGCTAGATGCATTTTTTGACAAGGGCACGCTTTTAGTTTTTACAGAAGGAAAAGCAAGAAGAAAAACCGAAAGTTTAGCAAAAGATAAAGCCCTATACAAAACCATGGGGGTAGTAGTTTTAATCGATGAAAGCTCTGCTTCTGCAAGTGAAATTTTTGCTGGAGCCATTCAAGACCATGATAGAGGAGTGATTGTAGGGAGACGTTCATTTGGTAAAGGATTGGTACAAGAACAAACCATGTGGCCTAACGGATCGGCAACCAGGTTAACTATTGCCAGGTATTACACCCCATCGGGTAGATGCATACAGAAATCGTATAAAGATGGTGTGGAGAATTATAATGAGGATTATTACCATCGCTATGAAAATGGTGAGATGCTTTCTAAAGACAGCATCACAGTAATAGATTCGCTTCGCTATTCAACTGACTCAGGTAGGGACGTATATGGTGGAGGAGGAATCATTCCTGATATTTTTGTCCCCATAGATACAACATTAGGTTCCAGCTATCTAAACAAATTAGCCTATTCAGGAACGGTATATGATTTTGCATTCAGTTACGCAGACAACCACCGTTCAGAAATTTTAAAATACGGTTCTGCTGAAGAATATATCGCCAAATTTAAAGTGACCGAGGTCATGCTAAATCAACTCATAAAATTTGCAGAACAACGCGGAATTGCTTTTAACAAAAAAGATTTCGAACGTTCAAAACCATATATTTCAAAACGATTTAGAGCTTATGTAGCTAGAAATATCTGGAATGATGAAGGGTTTTACCCTATTTGGAATAGCGATGACATGACTATTAAAGCAGCCATTAATTCGGATATTCAATCACTTATTGATTAAAGGAGATGAAGCAAAAATGGGGTTACATTTTAATACTCTTGCTTTTCTCAGCACAAGGCGTTTGTGCCACTGCGAACACCGACAAATCTGTACGGGTATTTGCCATTGAAGGGTTCCGTACACCTGAACAAGATTGGAATCATGTTTCAGAAAATGACCTGTTGATTTTAGATGAATCGGAAATTATATCTCTTTTGGAAAACACCTCAACTGAACAGCATTTTAGACGCAAGAAAATTATTGCTGTTTCACTTGCCGTAACCTTGGGCGTATTTGGTGTTCACAGGCTCTATTTAGGCACTTCTACCAAAGTTCCAATAATTTACACGCTCACCTTGGGGGGCGGTTTTGGCGTCTTGGTAGTATCCGATATTATCGCCATTATAGCCACCCCCAATTTAGAAAGCTACTCTCCAAATTCAAAGGTATTTATGTGGGCAAAATAAGCGTGTTATTCTACCGTTACCGATTTTGCTAAATTTCTTGGCTGATCCACATTACATCCTCTCATCACTGCTATATGGTATGAAAGTAATTGCAATGGAATGGTAGTAATTAATGGCGTAAAGGCTTCAATCGTTTCAGGAATTTCAATACAGAAATCTGACATTTCAGATAGCACCGAATCCCCTTCGTTTACGATCGCAATGATTTGACCATTACGAGCTTTAATTTCTTGCACGTTGCTTACAATTTTCTCGTATTGAGAACCTTTGTTTGCAATTACTACAATGGGCATGTTTTCATCAATCAAGGCAATTGGTCCGTGTTTCATTTCTGCAGCAGGATACCCCTCTGCATGAATGTAAGAAATCTCTTTTAACTTCAACGCTCCTTCTAATGCCACTGGGAAATTAACCCCTCTACCTAGGTAAAGGAAATTAGACATGTTGCCATATCTTTCTGTTATTCTTAATATTTGGTCATCAAAATTTAGCATTTTCTCAATCTTATTCGGAATTTGGTCCAACTCCGTTAATAAGGTATGGAATTCTGAATTCGAAATATTTCCCTTTTTATGACCTAAATGTAACGCCATTAAAGTAAGTACAGCTACCTGAGATGAAAAGGCTTTTGTAGAGGCTACTCCAATTTCTGGCCCAGCATGCGTATACGCTCCTGCGTGTGCGGTTCGAGCGATAGTTGAACCAACTACGTTGCAAATGCCAAAAATGGTCGCACCTCTTTCCTTTGCCAATTCAATGGCTGCTAAAGTATCTGCCGTTTCACCGGATTGAGAAATTGCAATAACTACATCCTCTTCACCAATTACAGGATCTCTGTATCTAAACTCAGAGGCGTATTCTACCTCTACTGGAATTCTTGCATATTGTTCAAACAGGTATTCTGCCACTAAACCCGCATGCCAAGAAGTACCGCAACCTACGATAACAATTCTTCGAGCGTTGGTAAATTTGGCTTCATACTCTTGAAAACCGGCCATCGCTATTAAACCTTGTTCCACTAACATGCGCCCTCTTAGCGTATCTCTGATAGATCGTGGTTGTTCATAAATTTCTTTCAGCATGAAATGTTCAAACCCGCCCTTTTCAATAGCTTCTAAATTCAACTGTAATTTTTGAATATTAGGATCCACAGATTCATTTCCATGGATGGTCTTAATACTAATACCTTCGCCTAATTTAATGATCGCCATTTCCTCATCTTCCAAGTAAACTGCGTCTTTAGTGTATTCTAAAAACGGAGATGCATCAGAAGCCACGAAAAATTCATTTTCGCCAATTCCTACTACCATTGGACTCCCTTTTTTGGCTAACACCATTAGGTCTAAACAGTCTTTTTCCATCACGGCAATAGCATACGCTCCAACCACTTGGGTCAAGGCAATTTGAACCGCTTTTTCTAAGGTGGTATTTTCTACTTTTTTAATCTCTTCAATAAAATTGATTAAAACTTCCGTATCTGTATCACTTTGAAAAGAATACCCCCTTGTTATGAGTTCCTTTTTTAATGAATCGTAGTTTTCAATAATTCCATTATGGATAATTACTAAGTTTTCTGACTCTGAAAAATGAGGATGCGAATTTACATCATTTGGTACCCCATGTGTTGCCCACCGAGTATGTCCAATGCCAATCTTACCAGAAATATTTCTTGATTTAGCTTCATTTTCCAAATCAATTACTTTTCCTTTCTTTTTGATTACCTCAATATGGCCTTGGGTACCAAGAGCTACACCAGCACTATCGTATCCTCTGTATTCTAATCTTTGTAATCCTTTTACCAAAATTGGATAAGCCTGTCTATGGCCTAAATATCCTACAATTCCACACATTCGTTTCTAGTTTAGGGGGGTGTATGTTATTACTATTTTCATTTTCTCAGCCGTTGGGTCGTTAGGTCGCGGCCCATTGACAACTGATCTATTTGCTAATGTATTATTACCAAAGGCACTCAATAGTAAAACCTCTGATTTCACATCGCCTGGCGTATAATTATGTATTATTTCTTGCACATATTGGGTAATTAAAAAACGGTATCGCGCACTATCTGCATCAAACGTCCCATCAATTACACGTGTACCTGATTGAATTTGGTCTGGTAAAAATTCGGCTGTTCCATTTTCCAATTTTCTACTAACCGAAAGCTTTGCAATAGGCGTATAAGGTTGATTAGTGTCTACAGGAATAAAAAGTTCCGCATAGTTTATCACTTTAGGACTCGATCCAAATTTTGAAACTATATCGCTTAATTCAATTTGCACATCTGTTCCGATGGTTGCTTGTAAAAACAATTGATTACTCCCCGCTACGGTATCGTCTAACACCGCTTGAATAGGAGCATTGGCATAATCATGCTTGAAAGTCATGAAATTAGCCGTTAAATCATCCGGCACAAACGAAAACTGAGTGGTATCTGTATCCGTATGATAATGAATCGTTACGTTGGTAAATGTACTTAACGGATTAAAGTAAAAAATTACACCGTTGCTATTAGCTTGATTAGTTTGAATAGGTAAAACCGCCAAACCTTTCATGAAAGAAGTAAAACTTTCGTTGGTCAAGTAATTGTTAGAATCTGTATGGACCATTTTTTCTCCCCAAGCATCATCCATTTTTATTCTAATTTGAGACGGTTGTGGATCTTGACCTACATAAACCGTATCAAACAAACCAACCAAACCTTCGAATTCACCAATTATGGCAGGTTTAACCTTTACATTTTCGTTTGATTTATAGATTTCTTCCTGGGTAATATCCTGAGCTAACTCATACACC
The DNA here is from genome assembly GCA_963974475.1 of uncultured Flavobacteriales bacterium. GTDB lineage: Bacteria > Bacteroidota > Bacteroidia > Flavobacteriales_G > Salibacteraceae > CAJXZP01. Next base: position 71,645 of record CAXBCR010000003.1, on the reverse strand, counting down.
TGAAAATGTACCATGGATCGCACCCTACCATCAATGCCTGTTTCTCTATAACCTCCGGTTAATCGAAATGACACAAAAGCGGAATCAAATATTGCATCGGTAGGGAATACAAATCCTTGTTGTTCCAAATGGTATTGAGAAATGTAAGAAATCACGGTTGACCCAAAAATAGGATCATCATAAGCACCAAGCATTCCTTCAAAAAGCTCATCGGTTCTTTCCGGTTCCGCTTCAATGGTTCTGGCATCAATATGGAAACTATCTGTAGTCAACAGTAAGATATCACTATCACCAACTTGTACTTCCCGACCAATCAACTCTCCTTTGCGACAAGAAGTGCTAAAAATTACAAGAAGTACGATAATTACTGTAAAAGGTATTCTCATTGATTACCAAACTTTATTTAAAAATGTAAGAATAATATTAGTCGTTCGGTAATTCTTCTACTTCGACTCTATCAAGAATCTGATTGTATAATGCTTCGAATGGATCACCGTATTCATCTGGATTGTTATCATGAATCAATTTCGGGCAATCTTTTTCGTCAATCATATTCATCACCTCTTCGCTTAAAGCGTCATCTCCCACAATAATGGCATCCGATAATTCGATTGCTGTTTTATGTAATCCATCGTAAGAAATGGAATCCAGATGTTTCAAAATCTCATCATCCATGTCGTCAAATTTCAACTTGCCTTTCAACTCTTGATTCAAATCTCCATTCGGCACATCGCTAAAAGCGGAATACACGATTTTACTTTCGTTAAACAATGGATCATTCTTAAAAGTAGTCTTTATGTAAGCAGGCAATAGCGCAGCCATCCATCCATGACAATGAATAACATCGGGCGACCAGCCTAATTTCTTCACCGTTTCCAAAACTCCTTTCACAAAGAAAATAGAGCGTTCATCATTATCCGGAAAAGCCTCCCCAATTTCATCAATCAAAAATGCTTTTCGTTGAAAGTACTCTTCATTATCAATAAAATAAACCTGCATTCTTGCGGGTTGAATAGATGCCACTTTTATGATTAACGGATGATCTATATCATTCACTACAAGGTTTATACCTGATAATCGTATTACTTCATGAAGTTGATGTCTTCTTGTATTAATTTTCCCGAAACGAGGCATGAAAGTTCTAATTTCCATTCCTTTTTCCATCATTCTTTGTGGCAGGTATCTTCCCAAGGTTGACATTTCGCTCTCTGGCACATAAGGGGTGATTTCTTGCGAAACATACAAGACTTTTATTTTACTCATAAAACTGCTTTAGATTCCTTCTCTTCGTAAAAATTCGCACAAAAGTACTACTTTTTATAGTGATAATCAAGTTTTCAAATAGCTTTGCCCCCTACGCAATGAGTGATTTAAAGTAGTTTAACAATGTTAGTTTATAGAACGTTTACAGAATTACGAGCTTTTTTAAATAAGCAAGTAGATAAAGGCCTGAAAGTAGGGTTTGTACCCACCATGGGGGCATTACATCAAGGACATATTTCTTTAGTCAACAAATCCATTAAGCAATGCGACCTCACGGTTTGCTCCATTTTCGTAAACCCCACACAATTTAATGATACTACCGACTTAGAAAATTACCCAAGAACTGAAAATCAAGACCTTAAACTATTAGAAGCATCAAAATGCGATGTAGTTTTTATACCTACCGTCTCAGAGGTATATCCTACGAGCTATAAAAGCCCCGTTGTGAATCTTGGGTTGCTAGAAGGGGTAATGGAAGGTGCGCATCGCCCAGGTCACTTTTTGGGTGTTACCCAAGTGGTAGGTAGATTTTTTGAGCAAATTAAACCCGATTTTGCCTTTTTCGGAGAAAAAGATTTTCAGCAATTGGCGGTGATTAAAAAGCTCGTTTCTGAAAGAGGTTTTCCAATTCAAATTATGGGATGTGATATTAAACGAGAAGACTCTGGACTAGCCATGAGTTCTAGAAATGTCCGTTTAAGTACATCTGGGTTAAAAACCGCTGAAATATTAATTGAGCAATTAAAATGGGCGAAAGAAAACTACCCCATATTACCCAATTCTGAGATTGAAGAGAGCGTAAAATTGACATTCCAACAAGAAAAAACAATAGAATTAGAATATTTTGAAATAGCTGAAACGTTAAATCTGCAACCTGTAAATTCGAAAAAACAAATCGCCCGAGCCTTTATAGCTGCTCATATTGAAGGTATTCGACTCATTGACAACATTGCCCTAAACTAACGATTTTTTGGAATTAAGTTTCCGTGACATTGGTTAAAAAGATTAATGCTAATTTTGCACAAATTTTAGAGAGCAAATGCAGATTGAAGTTTTCAAATCAAAAATCCACCGAGTAAAGGTTACAGAGGCGGACTTAAATTACATTGGTAGTATCACCATAGATGAAGATTTATTGGATGCCGCCAATATGATAGAAGGCGAAAAAGTTCAAATCGTTAATATTAATAATGGTGAACGACTAGAAACGTATATCATTAAAGGTAAGCGTGGTAGCGGAGAAGTCTGCTTAAATGGCCCTGCTGCAAGAAGAGTAGCGGTAGGTGATTTGGTAATCATTATTTCGTATGGAATAATGGATTTTGAAGAAGCCAAATCTTTCCAACCCGCTATTGTATTTCCAAATGAAGAAAACAACCTACTTAAATAACAACCTTTGATAAAGAAATTCGCAATTTCCACATTAAAAATTGGTCTCCCATTAGGTTTGGGGGTGTATTTGGTATGGTATTTTTTGGACACACTTACGGAAGTAGAAAAGGAGAAAATATGGGAATCTGTTAGCCACGCCAATTATTGGTGGGTAATTTTAGCTGTTATTCCTGCTACTTTGAGCCATGTAAGTAGAGCTGTAAGGTGGAAATATACCTTAGACCCATTAGGCTATAAACCAGATTCAATCAATAGTTTTTTTACCGTAATGATTGGTTATTTAATCAATCTTGCTGTGCCTCGTTTAGGAGAGGTATCTCGATGCGGATTTATGAATAGGTATGACAAAATCCCATTCGATAAACTCATCGGTACCGTAATCGCTGAACGCATTGCTGATTTAATTATGCTGGTAGCGGTTATTACAACTGTGGTGCTAATTCAGTACGATTTAATTAGCGATTATGTAAATTCCTTACTTTCGGAGTATTTTGGAAAAATTTCAGGTGACTTAGTGCTATTTGCCTTAATAGCGACCCCGATTGCTGGTGTTGTAGGGCTTTATTTAGTGTACAAAAAAGAATGGAAGAATGAAATTTTGAAAAAAATTCAATCCGCCATTCAGGGTATTGTTTCTGGAATCACCTCTATTTTAACCATGAAAAATAAAGGGCTGTTTTTAGCGCATACTGGTTTTATTTGGGTGATGTATTTTTTGATGCTATACTTTAATTTCTTTGCCTTGGAAGAGACTTCTACTATTTCATTTGGCGAAGCCTTAACTGCTTTTGTGTTGGGTGGTTTAGCAATGGCATTGACCAATGGAGGTATTGGAGCTTATCCACTAGCTATTCAAGCGGCCCTAACCATTTACGGATATAGTGAATCAGCTGGAGCTGCTTTAGGATGGATTACCTGGGTATTTCAAACTTTACTGGTGGTAGTTTTAGGAGCCGGCTCCATGTTATTAATCCCAATTTACAATAAGCGAAAAGCACTATCCAATGAAGTCTATTCGCAGTAAAATAGTACCATTAGACCAATTATTGAAGACCGTTGAAGACTGGAAACTAAACGGTGAAACAGTGGTATTTACCAATGGGGTTTTTGATTTAATTCATCAAGGACATATTGCTTATTTAGCCGATGCTGCAAGTAAAGGAACCAAATTGATTATTGGCCTAAACGCAGACTCATCTGTAAAAACCTTGCACAAGGGACCAGCAAGACCCATTAAGGATGAAGACAGTAGAGCCATTATTCTTGCTGCGATGCAATTTGTAGATGCGGTGATTATTTTTCATCAAAACACACCCCAAGAACTCATTGACCACATTAAACCTCAAGTACTTGTAAAGGGAGGGGATTACGATCCCGAAGAAACAGACTCTTCCAAAAAAACCTACATTGTGGGTAGGGAAACCGTTTTAGCACAAAACGGACAAGTCATTGTTATTCCTTTTTTAGAAGGGTTTTCTACTACAGCCATTGAAAAAAAGATTATTGCCCTCAATCAGCAATAATAGTTACCAAATTTTACCAAAGTCATTCTTTTTAATACTCCAACTCCGTAAGAGATAAATATCTTTGACGCACAAAAAACATGGGTCATGGCAAAAATTAAAAAAGCATATATCTGTCAAAATTGCGGGGCTAACTCCCCTCAATGGGTAGGAAAATGTAACTCTTGTGGTGAATGGAATACATACGTTGAGGAAGTAATTACCGACCCCAATAAAAAGAGTTTTGCAGAAAAACTAACGGATAAGAAAACCACTAAACCGGTAGCTATTCAGAATGTGACTTTCGAAGATTTACCAAGAATTGAGCTAATAGACAAAGAACTAAATCGTGTTTTAGGTGGTGGAGTAGTTAGAGGTTCGGTGACTCTTATAGGTGGCGAACCAGGAATTGGTAAATCTACCTTGATGCTTCAATTGGCTTTATCGGTTTCTCAAAAAGTGTTATACGTTTCGGGTGAAGAAAGCGCTTCTCAAATAAAAATGCGTGCTGATCGCACCGGAATTCAAAATGAAGAATGCTATGTGGTTAACGACAACGCATTAGATGTCTTATTTACGCATTTCAAAGATTTAGTACCCGATATTGTGGTGATTGACTCCATACAAACCCTTCATTCTCCGCTAATTGAAGCTTCGGCTGGTAGTGTGAGTCAAATTAGAGAATGTACCAGTCAATTAATTAAATACGCAAAAGAATCAGGTGTTCCTGTATTTATTATTGGTCATATAACCAAAGATGGAAACATTGCCGGTCCCAAGGTGCTAGAACACATGGTAGATACCGTTCTTCAATTTGAAGGAGACCGAAACCATCTTTTCAGACTGGTAAGATCTATCAAAAATAGGTTTGGTTCAACCAATGAATTAGGCATTTATGAAATGCAACGAACTGGGTTAAGAGAAGTCTCCAACCCATCGGAAATATTGATTTCAACGCATGATGAAAACTTAAGCGGAGTTGCCATTGGAGCAATTACCGAAGGATTGCGTCCTATGTTGATTGAATCTCAAGCACTAGTGAGTACCGCAGTTTATGGAACTCCACAAAGATCGGCTACCGGATTTGACCTTCGCAGATTGAATATGCTTTTGGCGGTTTTAGAAAAACGATGTGGATTTAGATTAGGTACCCAGGATGTTTTCTTAAATATGGCCGGTGGCATCAAAGTAGACGACCCATCGGTAGATTTAGCCGTAGTCTGCTCCATTCTATCCTCCAGTGAAAACATGAGCATTGACGGAAAAGATTGTTTTGCCGGAGAGGTCGGTCTCTCAGGCGAAATTAGACCTGTAGCTAGAATTGAACAACGCATTTCGGAAGCCGAAAAATTAGGATTTAGACGCATTTTCGTATCGTCATTCAATAAACTGAGCAGCAGTTACTCCACTTCTATCGAGGTGAAATTAGTCAAAAAAGTGGATGATGTTTTTGAAATATTGTTTGGGTAACCCTCCTTACAATTTAGCTAATGGATGAAGTAATCGCTCCGTAGTCATTAATTCCAATTTTACAGAACCCACTATAACCTTAGCTTCCACAAGCACAGGAATTCGATTCTTATCATCGGAAATATATACCACCAAATCGTTTGGATCATTAAAAACACGACCGGACTGAACAATAGGTTGGAATTTAAAGCACCTGTATTTTCCGGATTTTATCTTCACCGTTTCTTTTCCAATATATTTAATACGAATAGGCTCTACTTTTCCATCTACAAAAGCTTTAAAGGTCAATACATCACCTACCTTATAATGGTTCAAATCAATACTTCTTGCATAATAATAAGCACTCACCAAATCTTGAATTCCCAAAGGAACATTGACGGTATCTTTTTTCTCGGTTGTAACGGTTTGGTTGGCGTGATTAAAATTATACTCTTGATCAAAAACAAATCCGCCTTCATCCACATGACGCACAAAGCGGTATGGCTCTAGCGTTTCCGCATTCATGTACGTAATATACGAGTCACGCACTTTAAAAAAGAAATCAAAAGTCCCCGTACTATATCCTTTACCGACCACTTTGGTGCTTTTTTTCCCATTTACATAATGAATTCCGTTGCTAATTTCTACGGTGGCAATTCCTGCATTCAAAATACCGTAATGTGCTAAGTATTGCAGTTTTTCTCCTTTTGTAAAAACTGGATAATCCACTATTTTAAGTGAGGTATATTCGTTGTTTTGTGTGCCGTCAGAGAACGCAAGTTGTAAAAAACCTGCGAAAAAAAGAATGAAGAGAACCCGGATTTTCATGATTTACAAATTTTGAATTTACTAAATAATTTTCTTAAGAATTCGCTTGTTTCAAATGTCATGCCGAATTTATGAACCATAAAAACCAATTTCAATTTTTACCAGGATCAGAATAAACGCATGTAATTTAACGAAATATGAAAAGAAAATTACCTTTATCGCGTAATTAATTTTCATTTATGGATAAACGATTAAAGGAACAGGCTGATTTTTTATACCTCACACTTGCGGCTTTATTTATTGCCTCATTGGTGGTAACCAATTTAATTGCCAACAAGTTTGTAACCGTTGACCTTGGTTTTAAGCAGTTTGTAATTTCTGCTGGTATGATTCCTTACCCCTTCACCTTTTTAATTACCGATATTCTTTCCGAAATCTATGGTAAACGAAAAACCACAAATGTGGTTATCACCGGTTTTTTTGCTTCGGTTTTTATTCTAATCATCCTTTGGTTTGGAAATGTTTTTCCCGCTATAGAAAAGTCTCCTGTTAGTGATAGTGTATACAGTACCGTATTTGCCAATTCCTACCGGGTAGTTTTTTCTTCTATGTTAGCATATTTAATTGCGCAATTTGCCGACCTAAAATTATTTCATTTTTGGAAAGGCCTCACCAATGGGAAACACCTTTGGCTTCGAAATAACGCCTCCACCATTGTTTCTCAATTGCTAGATACCACTTTGGTAGTGGGTGTTTTATTTATAGGCAAAATGACTTTTACAGAAATGGGAGAACTAATTAAAGATGGATGGATGTATAAAGTTTTGTTCGCTTTAGCAGACACACCTTTGATGTACCTATCGGTACATTTTATCCGCAAAAAATACAAATTACTGGAAAACGAAGAAATGTCGTAAGCAAGTCAGATTATTGAATAAACGAAACCATTCTTTGCTACCAATTATAGAATGAAAAATTAGATGTTAAAAGTCAGTTATTTGAGGGAAGCTCATTCCACATATTATATATTTTTGACGTCTTGTAAAATAAACAACAATGGGAAATAAATTTTTTAGTGTTATCATCATAAGCATAGCCCTACTCTTCAATGGTTGGACATCCGCCTCGGCTCAAATTTTCAACCCGGTGAAATGGGAATACAAAACCAAAAGTTTAGGCAATAATGAATTTGAATTACAATTTGTAGCCTCCATTGAATCACATTGGCACATGTATTCTCAATTCGTTAAGGAAGGAGGGCCAATTCCAACTTCATTTGCGTTTAAAGCTTCCAAAGCGTATGAACTCATTGGTGAAATGACGGAACCTAAAGGAATAACCATTGAAGACCCGGTTTTTCAAATGACGTTAAAGTACTTTGAAAAAGGAGCGAAATTTACGCAGAAAATAAAATTGTTATCCACCTCAGCTAAGATTACGGGCGAGTTGGAATTTATGAGTTGCGATGACGAAAAATGTCTGCCACCGGAGTTATTAGACTTTGAATTTAACGTAAAAGGAGCAGCGTCAAGCGAAGACTCAAAGGCAGAAACTACCACAGAATCTACCCCAACCATTACTGTTTCTGGAGATGTGGCTCCAGCTCAAAACCAAGGAATATTAACCCCAGTAACATGGGAGTCTAAAATTGTGGATTTGGGAGATGGAGTGTACGAATTGCAAGCTACCGCTACTATAGAGGAGCATTGGCATTTGTATTCTATGGAACTTCCGAGAGACGATGGCCCGATTGCTACAGAATATAATATTTTATCGCCTGCGGGATTAGCTCCCATTGAAAAGCCAACAGAAAAAGGAGATTTAATTGTGGAATTTGATCCTAATTTTGACATGGATCTAAACTATTATGCATCCACGGTTACCCTTTCTCAAAAGGTGAAAGTGGAACAAAAAGATTTAACCATTACCGCAGAGGTTTATTTTATGGCCTGTGACGCGCATACGTGTATTCCTCCAGAAGCGGTAGAATTTACATTTGTTATTGGAAATGGCGGAGAAGCCATGGATACCGAAGAAGCAATTGCTGAAGAGCCTACTGCAACAACAGAAAAACCCGCTGAAGGACGCTCTATGTTAAGCGTGATGATTTTAAGTTTTCTAGGAGGATTAGCCGCATTGCTAACTCCTTGCGTATTCCCAATGATACCAATGACAGTAAGCTTTTTTACCAAGCAAAGTAAAACCAAAGCAGAAGGAATTAGCAACGCGATTATTTACGGACTTTCTATTATTGGAATCTATGTGGTCCTTGGATTTGGGGTTTCGTCCATTTTTGGTGCGGATGCACTGAATGCAATGTCCACAAACGTTTATTTTAACATTGCATTTTTCGTGCTGTTAGTGGTTTTTGCCATTTCATTTTTAGGTGCGTTTGAAATCACGCTTCCATCCTCATGGGTCAATAAGGCGGATGCCAATGCCGACAAAGGCGGATTAATCGGTATCTTTTTCATGGCTTTTGTATTAGTACTTGTTTCATTTTCATGTACCGGACCAATCATCGGGACGTTATTAGTGGATGCCGCAGTTACGGGTGGCTATATGGGACCTATTTTAGGAATGCTTTCATTCTCTACCGCACTGGCCTTGCCTTTTGCGTTATTTGCTATGTTCCCAGGTTGGATGAATTCTTTACCAAAATCGGGGGGGTGGTTAAATACCGTTAAGGTGGTTTTAGGTTTCTTAGAACTAGCTTTAGCATTCAAATTTTTATCGAATGCCGATTTAGTTTTACAAGCCGGTTGGTTGCCACGTGAAGTATTTATCGCCATTTGGATTACCGTATTTGGTACACTAGCTATCTACCTATTTGGGTGGATTAAACTCCCGCATGATTCACCTTTAGATGGTATTTCTGTAGGACGCTTACTTTTGGCCATCTTGGTTTCATGGTTCACTATATACCTCGTTCCTGGAATGTGGGGAGCGCCATTAAGAATAATTTCCGGATTTCCGCCACCAGCATTTTACAGTGAATCACCCAATGGTGTAGGTTACAAGTCTTCTGCCGTGGTAGTGTCTGGATCAAACTCAGAAATCCCAAAAGGAGCAGAGCCAGACCATTGTCCATATAACATTAATTGTTTTCACGATTACGAAACGGGAATGGCGTATGCAAAAGAGGCTAATCTTCCGGTTTTATTAGATTTCACAGGTTGGGCTTGCGTGAATTGCCGTAAAATGGAAGAGCAAGTTTGGAGTGACCCCCACGTACTTGAGATGTTGAAAAACGATTATGTTTTGATTTCGCTTTACGTGGATGAAAAAACGGTTTTATCAGAATCTGAACAGTATATGTCACCCACTACGGGGAAAAAAATCAAAACGGTTGGAAACAAATGGAGCGATATGCAAATACGTGAATATGGCACAAACGCACAACCGTATTATATCGTAATCGACCATAACGAAAAACAACTGCATGAATCTGCGGCATACGACCCAGACATTGCGAAATATGTAGAATGGTTAGAACGCGGTAAAAAACTGTTCAACGAAGGAAAATAAAAGTGCGATTGAAGTCGGAAAACGGTAAGCCAAAGTAACTTTGGTCTACCGTTTTCCGACTTCCTGCTTTTCATTAGTTTTGCGGCATCAAAAAAACACCATGAGTCAAGAATTTATTCGTCAAATATTTACCGAATCACAAGAAGTACTATCCAAATTTATGATGGATAATTCTAAATTGGAATCCATTTCAAATGCCGGTGAACTCATGGTTACTGCGATTAAAAACGGACATAAAATTATTTCTTGTGGCAATGGTGGCTCCATGAGCGATGCCATGCATTTTGCAGAAGAGTTAACCGGTAGATTTCGTGATGACCGACCTTCGCTACCCGCCATAGCTATTTCTGACCAAGGATATTTAAGTTGCGTTGCAAACGATTACGGTTATGACTTTGTGTTTTCTCGGTTTATAGAAAGTATGGGGCAACAAGGCGATGTTTTATTGGCTATCAGTACTAGCGGAAACTCTACCAATGTAATCAATGCCGCCAAAGCTGCACAAGCCAAAGGCGTTAAAGTTATTGGTTTAACCGGTAAATCTGGTGGGGAATTAGCACAGCATTGCGATGTAGAAATTCGTGTAGCGCATCAAGGATATGCCGACCGAATTCAAGAAATCCATATCAAGGTAATTCATAGTTTAATTGGATTGATTGAGAAATCGATAGGATAAATCGAATTTGATTAACCTTCCCCTCTTTTCAATTCACAATATATAAACACGAATCAAAGCCTTCTTCCCATTTTTTAAAGATTTGTAAACCCTCACCAAAATCAGTATTTCATCGTTTCTATTCTTGTATATTTGGCGTCCAATAAAATAACATTATGTACGGAAAATTTCAAGAGCATTTAGCTACCGAATTAAGCGAAATTAAAGACGCTGGATTATATAAAAACGAACGAATCATCACCACTCCTCAGGGAGCTTCTATTAAAGTAAGCACAGGAGAGGAAGTATTGAATTTTTGCTCGAACAATTACCTTGGATTATCTTCTCATCCAAAAGTAATCGAAGCTGCACATAAAGCCTTAGACGAACGTGGATACGGAATGTCGTCTGTACGATTTATTTGTGGAACACAAGATATTCATAAAGAATTGGAAGCTAAAATATCTGATTTCTTAGGTATGGAAGACACCATTCTATATGCCGCTGCATTTGATGCAAATGGAGGCGTTTTCGAACCTCTTTTAACGGCCGATGATGCTATTATTTCTGATTCATTAAATCATGCTTCCATTATTGATGGTGTGCGTTTATGTAAGGCGCAACGTTTCCGTTATGCAAATAACGATATGGCAGAATTAGAGCAACAACTTATTGAAGCATCTAAAACCGCACGATTTAAAATCATTGTTACCGATGGTGTTTTCTCTATGGACGGATATGTGGCTCAAGTAGACAAAATCTGTGATTTAGCCGACAAATACGGAGCTTTAGTAATGGTGGATGACAGCCACGCTACCGGATTTATTGGTGAAAATGGTAAAGGCACACACGAATTGGCGGGAGCTATGGGTCGTGTGGATATTATCACCTCCACTTTGGGCAAAGGTTTAGGAGGCGCGCTTGGCGGATTCACTTCGGGTAGAAAAGAAATCATTGACCTATTACGTCAGCGTTCTCGTCCATATTTGTTTTCAAACTCTTTAGCGCCATCCATTGTAGGAGCTGCAACAGCGGTAATCGACATGCTGAATGAAACCACTGAGTTACGCGACAAATTAGAAGAAAATGTGAAATACTTCAAAGAAGGAATTCGCAAATCTGGATTAGAATTTAAAGATGGTGATTCGGCCATCGTTCCCATTATGTTATATGACGCTCCTCTAGCGCAGGAATTTGCCAATAAACTATTGGACGAAGGAATTTATGTAATTGGTTTTTTCTATCCAGTGGTACCAAAAGGACAAGCAAGAATTCGAGTTCAACTATCTGCTGGACATGAAAAAGAACATATTGATAAAGCTATTGCCGCTTTTACCAAAATTGGAAAAGAATTAGGGGTTATTAAATAAGCCTATCCATCAAAATTCATGAGACTCATTCGGTAATTCGAATGGGTCTTTTTTTCACCTAAACATCTAGTTAACCAACTTGTTTAAAGCCTACTATCACTAACTTTCAGTCTAAATTCGTCTAGTATACAGGAGCAGTAAAAAAATGAGCAATTTAACCCAATAACCACGTGTAATTTTCCTTCCGATATTCTTCCGTAAAAATCTGAACAATATCTAGTTGCCATTTAACAAAAAAGATTTTGGGAAAGCTCCTTTGGGTGTTATATTCGCGGAATTATCTTAAATCCGTTAATTAGGATACTTTTTTGCTTTAAAATCAGAACGATCTAAATATATATTATGAATAAAATTTACGCTTTAATTTTTACGCTTTTCGCATTTACGGGTACTGTAAATGCCCAATGTTCCATAAAGACTACAGCTACGGTTGGTTCCTTAAGCATGAACACTGGAACCAGTTCCAACCAATATTCTACCGCTTACAACCCGGTGAATAACGTGTATTATACCCTGGTGGGTAATAGTATTTATACCTACAGCACTACGGGTACTTTATTGAATTCTACATATAATAGTAGCTACGGAATTCGTAGTATTTGGTGGAACCCAAACACCAACAAACTGGAGGGTAACGGGTATTACAACCTTGGATTGATAGCTTTTACTAAAAACACCAATGGTTACATTACAGGTTACACCACAATTTTTTCTGGTACAAACCACCAACCTAATTATAACTCACAGGGCGCCTATGATCCGGCAGGTAATGTTATTTATTATTACTACGGAAGTTCGTTATACAAATATTCTAGATTAACAGGTAATTACTTAAGTGCTACTTCTATTACTGGAATGCCATCTAGTTATTCCATTTCTGGTTATAACGTGGTGTATACCGGTTGTAGCGGTAAAGAAATTGGTTTGTACGATAGACTCAATCGTAGACTTCTTTTCATTAATAAAGCTACGAATGCTTACGTAGGTTATAGCCAATTACCATCCTCTGCTGCTGCTCCTTATTCTTATGGGGTTTCATACACCAATGACAAACTTTTTGTGAACGGTTCGTATACTTGGACAGGTTATAATATTTTAAACTTCGGACTACAGACTTCAAATATAACTGGTCCATTTTGTGACAGCTCTAGTGTGAGTGTAAATTTCTCTATCAATGCATTAACATTCAATGCTGGAAACATTTTTACCGCGCAACTTTCGGACGCTACAGGTAGTTTTAATAGCCCAGTAACCCTTGGTTCTATTACCGATACTTTGGCAGGAACTATTTCTGGAATCATACCTATGAATACCACTCCTGGTGGAAACTATAAAATTAGAGTAGTATCCACCAATCCGGTTCAGGTAGGTGCAGATAATGGCTCTGCAATTACAATCAACGTACCGGCTGTAAATTTAGGGGCTGATTTTTCTTTTTGTCCAGGAGATACCACTACACTTACCACGCCAGCTGGAGCATTTACCTACAATTGGTCTACCGGTGGAACTAACACTACATTAAGTGTTACCACAGCTGGAACGTATCAAGTAACGGTTTCCAACGGTATTTGTTCAAAATCGGATACCATTGTTGCCACCGCTTTAGCTAGCCCAGCTCCTACCCTAACGGATACAACTACACTTTGTGGAAACAGCACTGTTTTAAACCCGGGCACATTCACATCTTACGCATGGAACTCAGGCGCAACTAGCGCAACACTAACTGCTAGTACTTCTGGAACATATTCCGTTACGGTAACAGGTTCCAATACATGTACTGCAGTGGACGAAACATTTGTTAATTTATTAAAACCAACTATTTCTACGGGCGACACCACTATTTGTGCCGGTGAGAGTTTAGAAATGAATACTGAAAGTGGTTGTTATTTTGTACTCTCCTCCATGGGAAATAACACGTATTATAACACATCTTCTTACTACGGAGCGGGTGATGATCGTGGTGGAATTGCGGTTACACAAAATTACTTGTACTATACCGGAGATAATTACACGGTTCGTTATAACTCAGACCTTACGTCTTATAACAGTTTTTCTAGACGAGATGGAATTTTTAGTGATTTGTCTACCGGTCAACTATACACTTTCTGGAATTCAACCTACAGTAATTTCACCAGTAGTAATACGTACACTACCTCCATTAATTCATTACGCACAATGGATGTTTCGTTGAACTATACTGGAGCCGTAATTAACTTAAGTCAAACCATTAATGCAGGTTACTATTCCTACGTATTTGCAGGATCAGGTTACGTAGTGCTTTGGTCAAACAACGATCAACATTTCTACAAAATTGAGTTGCCTTCGGGAACCGTAACAGATTTAGGCACTTACAACTTGGGTAATGTGCGTTACAACACAGAAAGTTGGGCTTCTTGGGGAATTGCGGAGTGTAATGCAAACAATTACAGTTTTGTGTTTAGAGCAAATTCAAACACTTCTCTTGGAACAAACTACAATGAATTAACCCGATTTGATTTGGGTACCAGTACTTTTAGTACGGCAAGTTCATTCTCAAACGTTTCTCTTGGTGATATGGCGTGTATTACTTATTCTCCTTGGAATAATAGATGGTATTACCAATCAGAATATTCGACCACTTTTGGAAGTTTAAGTGAAAACATTGGATATTCAAATGCGAATCATAATGGCGCAGGTGGAAGTAATTCTATTAATAGTTTTGCTTGGAGTACCAGTGCAACCACTCCATCTATTACCGTTTCACCTACTACCACTACCAATTATTCTGTCACTGTATCGCATGGATCTACTTCTTGTGCTGACACAGTTACGGTTTCTATTAATGCCAATCCAACTTTTACATTATCGGATACTACCAACGCTTGTAATGTAGATTCAGTTCAGATTACCACTGGAAGCACTTATTCTAGTTACCTATGGAGTAACGGTGCAACTACCCAAACTACCTACGTGCCTCAATCGGGTAATTATTATGCTACCGTAACTAACGCTAATAATTGTCAAACCGTAGATTCTACGTTCGTGAATTTATTGGATTCCCGAATATACCAAGGCGACACTTCCATGTGTTCGGCCGATAGTTTGGTGCTATCTGTAGGCGTAAGTTGTGGATTTCAACTCCAATCGGTTACTAAAACCAATATGAACAACGTGTACAATACCAATGGAGGGCAACAAGGCGGTATAGCCGTTACCCCAAATTATGTATATACCAATGGTGCTTCATACTGTTCGCGATATGATTTAAACTTAGGTACCAACACCACTTTATCCCGTAGAGATGGTATTTTTTCAGACCTAAACTCCGGTGAGCTGTACACATTATGGAACACCAGTTATTCTAGTTTCACCTCTTCAGCTACTAGCAACATTAACGCTATTAGAAGAATGGATGCCAATCTGAATTATGGCGCTACCGTTAACTTGTCGCAAAGTATTAATGCAGGTTCAGGTTCAGCAATTTTTGCAGGAACCGGATACGTTATTATTTGGGCGAATTACAATGACACTTTTTATAAAATTACGCTTGCCAATGGTAACGTAGAAAATTTAGGAACCAGCAATATTAATGGCGGTTTCTACTATGGATATGGTTGGGCTTCATGGGGAATTGCTGAATGTGGACCTAACGGTCAATCATTGGTGGGTCATGCACAAAGAAATTTAGGATATGGAACGTATCGTTCGATGGGTCGATTTGACTTGAGTACATTTACTTGGTCTGCCTTAAGTACTAGTGTAGATATGTACAGTAGTACCCAAGACGTGATTTATTCTAGATGGAATAATAAATGGTATTTCACTCACCAAAATTCGTATACCGGTCTGGGTATATATAACCAAAACATTCTTTCGGCAGATGCCGTTTCTACTTCATTCGCAGGATCCACAGGTGGTTCTGGAAGTTATTTATGGAGTAATTCAAGCACCGGTTCTAGCATTACTGTTAGTCCAAGTACCGCTACAAATTACAGCGTTACTGCTACTTATGGGTCGAATACTTGTGCAGATACTGTGGCGGTTACCGTATTACCATCGCCAACGGTGACAGATGCAGCCAATGCATTAACCTGTTATGGCGACACCAATAGTACCGCCACATTAACGGTTACCGGTGGGTCTACACCATACGCTTATTCTTGGTCAAATGGTGACACCACAAGTTCTATCACTAATATAGGGGCTGGAAATTATGAATACACCGTAACGGGTGCCAATAATTGTGTGGTTTCAGATTCAGTTCGTGTCACTACTCCGACCCCAATTAATTCAACAGAAACAATAAATAGTGGAGCTACTTGTTACGGTTATGCCAATGGGTCAGCAACTGTTTCAGTCACCGGTGGCACACCAAGTTATTCCTACTTATGGCCATCTGGTGCAACCGATTCAACCGATAATGCGGTTGCGGGTGGCACGAATGTAATTACCATTACAGATGCTAATAGTTGTGTTATTTACGATACGATCAATGTAACATCTGCAGCTCAAATTGATACCGCTGGACCGATTACATCTACCACTACTTTTTATTGTCCAGGTACGGCAGGAACGTTAATCGCAGCAAATGCAAATGTGGGAGTGATAACTAATTCGTTGACTAGATCTTCGTCTTCAACTAGCCCTACCCCGTATTACAATTCACAAATGGTGCATACCTTTAATTCCTTACCGACAACTAGTACAGGAAATTTAACGGTAACAGTACATTTTAAAGGAGAATTTGGTTCATCTTATCGATACCTATATTTATATGATGAAAACAATAACTATATGGGTAGAACCCGTTACAATTATGGTTATTGTACCAATGCAGGCTCTGCTACCTTCAATTTTTCTAGTAGTCAACTTACTTCTTGGTTGGCCGATGGGAATATGACATTTAAATTAACACCCTATAATTATAGTAGTAGTTATTGTACCATCGAAACCTCGATAGACATCGCCTATGGTTATACATCCAACGTGGTTAACTATTGGTTTAAAGATGCCATGTCATCGGATTCTACTCAGTCTGTTGGAAGTGGGTCTACGTTAACCATCCATCCCCAAGTTACTACCACGTATTACGCAGCTAATTTCGCAAATGCTTGTCATAGTGCTGTGGATAGCATCACGGTAATCGTTCCACCGGCTCCAAATACGGCTTATTTAATGAATCCAACCGCTATTTGTCCGAATGAAACAACCACTATTTCAGCTTATGGCGCATCTAGTTTTACTTGGCCAACAGGTGATCCAACTATTTCGGGTTCTGGTGCTACCGCAACGGTAACACCTACGCAAACTACCGATTATTTGGTAACCATTACCAATGCATTTAACTGTTCGTTTGTGGACACTATGCATATTGCGGTAAATGCTGCTCCGGTAGGAAATGTGTTAACCACCACTAATGTTACTTGTGCAAATTCAAGCAACGGTCAAGCGGTGGTGTATGCTACAAACGGATCATCACCTTATACCTATGCATGGTCTAGTGGTAACACCGGAGCACTGCAACTAGGTTTAAATGCAGGAAATTATACGGTTACCATCACTGATGCAAATACTTGTACCGATACGATGACCCTTACTGTGGGAGGTCCGGTTCCAATGACTTTTAACGAAACACTTTCTAATGTAAGTTGTAACGGTTTAAATGATGGTTCTGTTTCTACTGCCGTAACCGGTGGTAATTCTCCATACACTTATCTTTGGTCATCCGGTGCAACCACATCTGGGGTGACTGGATTATCTCCTGGAACATACACCGTAACCGTGACAGATAATACTAGCTGTACGCACGATACTACATTCACTATTACCGAACCAACAGCTTTAGTGGCATCCATTTCTGGTACTACCCCAGAAACCTGTGCTGGATTAAGTAATGGTTCCATTAGTTCAAGTGTAACAGGCGGAACCGCTGCTTACTCTTATTTATGGAGTAATGGTGGCACCACCGCTATGCTAACCGGAATTTCGGGAGGCACCTATACCGTAACTATTACGGATAATAACAACTGTACCTCTACCGCAACAGGAACGGTGGTTACCACGCCAACTACCTTGGCCGTAAGTATTAATAACGTTTCAAATGTGTTATGTAACAACGGTACAGACGGAAATGCTCTTGCGGTTGGAACTGGAGGAGCTTCTCCTTATTCTTACAGTTGGTCCAATGGCGCTTCAGCTGCTAGTTTAGCTAATGTGGCTGCTGGTACTTATTCCGTAACCGTAACCGACAATAATTCTTGTGAACAAGTAGATAATGTCACTATTACCGAACCAACTGCCTTGGTGGTGACCAACAACGTATTCTCAAACGCCACTTGTTTTGGCTTGAGTAACGGTAGCGCCACCATTGTAGCATCTGGTGCTACTCCAGGTTATACCTATGCATGGCCGGATGGAGCGACTACTTTAGCAAATACTACCTTACCAGCAGGAACTGTAACGGTTACTGTTACCGATGCAAATGCATGTACGGATACAACAAACGTGACGATTACGGAACCTTCGGCATTGGATTTAGCACCTACTGTAGTGGACATTACCTGTAACGGATTAACGGATGGGTCTATTTCTACTTCGGTAAGTGGTGGAACTTCTGCTTATACGTTCGCTTGGAGTAACGCTGCCACAACGAGTAGCATAACTGGTTTATCTACTGGTAATTATTCTGTAACCGTAACGGATGCTAACAATTGTCAAAAAGATAGTTCGTTTACCATCACTCAACCGGTATCGTTAACTGCTTCCATTTCCGCATCTACCGATGTACAATGTAAAGGTAGCGCAACAGGAAACGCCACTGCTTTAGCCACCGGAGGAACCACACCATTTAGTTATTCTTGGTCCAATTCAGCGACTTCAAGTATGGCTTCTAATCTTGTGGCAGGCGCTTACATCGTTACCATTACCGATATGAATGGGTGTAATGACACTTCGGCTGTTACTATTACTGAACCAGCTACATTGTTAGCTATTTCAATAACTAACACCACGCAAATTTTATGTAATGGTGTGGGTTCAGGTTCAGCAACAGCCAAAGCTACAGGCGGTGGTCTTCCGTATACTTACGCATGGTCTAATGGAGCTACCGATACTTTGAATGCTAATTTATCCGCAGGTACTTACACCGTGACCGTGACCGACAGTTATGGTTGTTCTCAATCTACTTCAGTTACCATCACCGAGCCACAAGCTATCACTTTACTGTTAGCAGGAAGAACTGATGTTTCTTGTAACGGTGCGGGAGATGGAGCGGCTACCATCTTTGTTTCTGGTGGAACTACTGCGTATTCTTATTTATGGTCTAATACTTCTGCTTCCAATTCTATTTCTAGCGTTGGTCCTGGTATTTATACCTTCACCGTTACAGATGCTAACAATTGTAAAGATTCTGCCACGGTAACGATTACCGAGCCGGTAGCATTAACTGCATCTATTACAAACGTGCAAAACGTTGCTTGTAATGGTTCAGCCACAGGGTTTGCAGTTACCGCGGGAACAGGTGGTACATCGCCTTATTCTTATTTATGGTCAACCGGTTCAACTACCGATAGTATTTACAATCAAACTTCTGGGTTTTATGGCATCACTATTACCGATGCTAATGGTTGTGTAGATTCTACTTTAGCTAATCTAACACAACCATCCACAATGGCTGTCTCAGTGGCTTCTAGTGTAAACAACACTTGTTTTGGAGATAGCATTGGTTCAGGAACTGTTTCTGCTACCGGTGGAGCATCTCCATATACCTATGCTTGGACCGGAGGAGCTACTACTTCTACGGCTTCTTCTTTAACTGCAGGAGCATATATTATTACCGTTACGGATGCTAATAATTGTCAAGACACTACTTTATTGACTATTACATCTCCTACGCAATTAAACACAACTATCTCTTCTCAAAGCAATGTGCTTTGTAATGGTGATATCAATGGTAGCGTTGGAATCAATGTAACCGGTGGCGTATCTGCTTATTCTTATTTATGGAGTAACGGAGATGTGGATACCTTATTAAATGACGTTGCCGCTGGTTCGTACAACGTAACCATTACCGATGCCAACAATTGTCTAGATTCATTAACCGTTACCGTTACCGAGCCGATGGTATTAGCAACTGCTTTAAGTACCACCGCTCCTTTATGTAATGGAGACACCAATGGTTCAATAACTTCTACGGTAACTGGTGGAACTTCTCCATTTACCTACGCTTGGTCTTCTGGTGCTATCACGGCCAACAGAGCCAATCTAGCTGCAAATAGCTATGCTGTTACAGTTACCGATGCTAATGGTTGTGCAGACACCGTTTCGACTATCATTTCTGAGCCGGCTGTATTAGCGAGTTCGTTAGTTAGTTCTACGGATGTAAATTGTGCTGGTGATGCTACTGGAACCGCCAATGTTGCGGCCACTGGTGGTACTACTCCTTACGCCTATGCTTGGACAGGTGGACAAACGGTTAATAATCCAACTACCTTGGTTAGCGGAGTAAATACCGTTACCATTACCGATGCAAATGGTTGTATTGATTCTACTACGGTAACATTAACTACTCGTTCTAGTTTAGATTTATCTTTAGTAAGTCAATCGGCTATTCTTTGTAACAGCGATTCATCTGCCGACATTTTAGTCAATGCAACTGGAGGAATAAATCCATTGGTTTACTCTTGGTCTACCGGTAACTTAGGCGATACATTAATGAATCAACCTGCAGGTACCTATTACGCTTACGTATTGGATAGTTTGAATTGTACCGACACATTGAATGTGGTGGTTACCGAACCAACTCCAATTGTTGGAACAACGGTATCGCAAACCAATCCGCTATGTTTTGCAGATTCCACTGGAATTGCAGAAGTATCAGCTACGGGTGGAACTAGTCCTTATACATATGCTTGGGCATCCGGAAATACCACAACAACTGATTCGTTACTTGCAAATGGAGTACACAACGTTATCATTACAGATAGCAACAATTGTACGGCCACTTATGCGGTTAATATTGTCGCTCCTGCTGCCATTTCTAATATTGGGTACAACATTGTTAACGTAACTTGTTTCTTTGACGTAACTGGGTCAGTTACCGTAAATCCTACCGGAGGAACATTACCATACACTACGGTTTGGTCAAACGGTCAAACAGGTAATAATGCAATTGGATTAACGGCAGGAAATTATGGGGTTACCATTACGGATGCGAACGGATGTTTATTTAACGATTCAACCGACATCAACTCGGTTAATCCACTTACTCCATCTGGCTTGCCAAGTGATACTTCCAATTGTGTGGATCCAATCATTCTTACTGCAAGTACTTCGTTCACCAGTTACCATTGGTCTACTGGTGCTACCGGAGCTTCTATTTCTGTAGATACTTCTAGTGTAATCGGTTTCAATTCGATTGATTTGAATGGTTGTACAACGTACGATACCGTGAATGTGACCATTTTCCCAGGTACGGGAGTTGATTTAGGAAATGATATTTCTAATCTATGTGACGGCACCAACCAACTGCTAGATGCAGGAACTGGTTTTGCCTCTTACCTATGGTCTACCGGAGAAACGAGCGCTACCATTATTGTTACCAGCGCAGGTACTTATATGGTAACTGCTACCGATACAAACGGATGTATTGCTAACGATGATGTGGTTGTAACCACAGTGGCTTCACCAATCGTAGATTTAGGAAACGACACCATTGGTTGTACTAATTTTGGTGTGAAATCAATAGATTTAGATGCAGGAGCAGGTTTTGTTTCCTACCAATGGTCAACAGGTGGTAGCAATCAAACGGAAACCGTTACCGTAGATGGTGATTATTCTGTCATCATAGAAAACGCCAACGGTTGTTTTGGAACGGATACAATCAACGTTAAATTTGATGTGTGTAGTGGAATTAACGACCTAAGTCAAAACTTGGAAATTTCCATGTATCCAAATCCAACAAAAGGAGATTTAACCATTGACTTGAAAGGATTTTTAGGTCAATCGGTGGAAATTGAAATATTGGCTACAGATGGTCATTTGGTGAAACAAAAATCAATTGACAGTCAAAACCAGTCTGAGCTTCAAACACAAATGAACTTAAACGATGTGGCTCAAGGTTTATATATCGTTATCGTAAAATCAGGTGATCAAGTAAAAATGGAACGTATTACCATTTACTAATCATCCATAAAATTATAGAAAGGCGCTCACAAATGAGCGCCTTTTTTTATGCTTGTTAATTTGTAATAACGCAGCGATTACAGGCTGCAAGAGGTAATAGGATAGGGTAAACTGACTACCCTAAGACCGAGCCACTGAATAAGAAATCGTTTGATGATACACCTAAAATCAAGGAATTTTTTACCATAAATTTAAGTGACAATTGGAGTCGTTCTACTATTGGGTAAACAATCCGAAATACATATTATAGCCCAATTACAAAGGTTACTTCAGTATAATAAAGTAATCATTTATAAGCGCTCTCACACCTACAGTTCCGTATCGAAATATCCTTGTAATATATATTTAAACGTGCCAGACTTAGGGTTTATTTTGGCATCCTCCAATTTAGGTTTTTACCTCAAGCTTTCTAAAAATGCAACAAGTGCATCCCAATAATCTTGGTTTCCTTCATGGGCTTCCCATAACGCTTTAGAGCCATGGAAACCCTCCCCTTTGGGTAGAAATGATTGGTTATTATGCGCAGGAAGAACTTTAAATATTTCTGCCCATGAATCATGCTCATTTTTCGCAGAAGTCACAAATACGGGGCATTTTACACCCTCCGCAAATTCTTTGATGGTCTTTCCCTCCAATTTGAAGTATTCACCGGGCGAAAAAGAAACCACCCCTGCAATTAAATCAGGGTTCTTTTGGGCGAGAATAAAAACCAACGAAGCGGAATATGAACTACCCCAAACAATAATTTTTCTATTTGGAAACTCACTTACCGCATAATTTAAAGTGGCTTGTAAATCTTGATAAGCATCCGGATATTTAGTTGGTAATCCTTTTGACGTTGCTCGTAAATGAGTTTCATTTTTAACCTCATTCACTTCATCTCCCGAGCGTTGATCTATCGAAATACAAGTGTAACCCATTGCATTCAATTTAGGCGCAATTTCGCGGTACTCCCCTCTACTAAATCGTGCTTGATGAAAAAGTAAAATAATAGGCGATACATCTTTGTCGGTCTCCACGTTGTCGTACAAATCGGCTGTAATATCAATACCATCCAAGCTTTTAAATGTGATGGTTTGCCCACTAAATTCGGACTGAGAAAAACCTGCTGTAATGTTAAATATAAGTCCCATAATAATGGCTCCAATAAAAAAATAATAACGCATAACGGTAGATTTAAATGATTGAGGTCGAAGATACTTAAATATACTCAAACCAATTTACTCTTCAAAAATCTCTAGAAGCTCAAGCCTTTTAGATCCTGCCAATCCACTTTTTCCGAATGATCCACAGGAAATGTCTTGGAGAATAAGCCTAAAGAACCCTTCGCATCTCCTCTTACTTGCAGGTGAATATCATTGGTTAAAATAGCTAAACCTAAGGATAAAGCAAGGTCGCCAATACTTTTCTCTAAAACTAAATTCATTTTCATGCCTATCTTATATTCTCCATTTGCTGGGAGTTCAGTAGGCTCTAAAAGAGTTGCTTTACCAATAAAAATCTTATTTATCAATACATCGAACGTGGCCGTTTTCAATTTTATTTTTTGATGATTTGGATTTTCCAAGGTGAAATTTAAATCCACATCCGCATTATTTCCTTCCATGGTAATGACCTCAATACCATCAAAAGATTTTAGAATAGGATCCTGATAACTACATGAAGTAGCTCCTAAAACAATCACCAATAGGGCCATTAACACACGAATCACTCTAGCCATTTTTTTCATTTTACAAGAATACAGAAATGCGGGGAGCAAAAAAGTAAGGGCGAGTTAAAAAATGTTGCCATTCCTAATTTATACCCGTACTTAAATGAAACATTTATCACTTTAGAACCATTCTAAATAGCTTACTTTCGTTGCTCAAAATTTGAACAAAATGATTACTGAAAAGGATGTTATAAAAGGGCTCTCGTATGTTATCGAACCCGACCTGAAAAAAGATTTGGTAAGTGCCAATTTGGTTTCAGGAGTAAAAATTAAAGGAAATGAAATTTCTTTTAAGTTGAAAATAAGCAATATAGCCATGCACAGCAAACAACGCATGGAAGAAGCGGTATTACATTATTTAAAATTACATGTCTCTGAAGATGTGGAAGTAAACATTGAGTTTGAACCATTAGAACGTCATCAAAACAAACGCGAAGAAGGTCAACGCAAATCTTTACATACCGTAAAACATGTAATAGCTGTGGCTTCGGGTAAAGGTGGGGTAGGAAAATCTACCATCACTGCAAATCTTGCCGCAGGTTTAGCAAAACTTGGATACAAAGTAGGATTAATAGATGCCGATATTTATGGGCCATCTATGCCGATGATGTTTGACGAAGTAAAATCAGTACCCGGTGGAATTGAAATAGACGGCAAACAAAAAATGACTCCAGTAAAAAGTTCTTGGGGCGTAGATATTATGTCGATTGGCTTTTTTGCGCAAACTAACCAAGCCATGGTTTGGAGAGGACCTATGGTAGACAGTGCTTTAAAACAAATGGCCAACGATACCCATTGGGGCGAGTTAGATTACATGCTAATTGACCTTCCACCAGGCACGGGTGATATCCATTTATCGTTGGTTCAAAACATTCCATTAACCGGAATTGTAGTAGTAACTACTCCGCAACCTGTTGCGCTGGCAGATGCTCGTAAAGCAGTAGGTATGTTCAATATGGAAGGTATCAACGCTCCAATTCTAGGAATAGTAGAAAATATGAGCTATTTTGTACCGGAAGATATGCCAGAAAAAAAGTATTACATTTTTGGAAAGGACGGAGCAAAAGAATTGTCGGAAGATTTAAAAATTCCATTATTAGGTCAAATTCCATTGGTTACGAGTGTACGTGAATCTGGTGATGCTGGACGTCCAGCGGTTCTTCAAAATGGAACACCGCAAGCGGAAGCCTTTATGGATTTGGTAAAAATAGTAGAAACTAAAGTGAATGAATTAGCAAAATAGTTATGGCTAATAAAGAAGAAATTACCAATCGAGTAAATAACGTACTCGCGCAAATAAGACCATATCTGTTAGAAGATGGAGGTGATTTAGTGCTAGTAGATTTATCGGATGATTTTGTGGCGAAAATTGAGTTACAAGGAAACTGCACGAGCTGTTCGCTTAACAGTATGACTTTTGCAAATAGTATCGTGGACTCCATAAAACGAGCTGTTCCAGAAGTTAAATCGATTGAAGCGGTTAATTTCACCTTGGTTAAACCACAGTTGTAATTTCTTATCACACACAAATTAGTAAAGCCATCAATTTTCGGATTGATGGCTTTTTCATTTATAAAATGGTTTAAGTCATTATCAAACCAAAATTTAGAGCATAAAAAAGCCCCCAAAAAGGAGGCTTCAATTTAAAGTTTATCTAATTAAGCTTGTAAAGCCATCTCCACCGAAATATTGTGACTTGAAACATACCTGTCAATCCAATTTGGTTGACCTGCTAAAGGCATTTCTTTGGCCTCTTTGTATCCGATTTCCAGTAATACCGGAAAATCCTCATTTTCAAATTCACTTTCTGTGAATGTTGTAAAACTAACGCCATCTACCTTTTCAACATTTAACACTTCATATTCTTTATATTCAGAATATAAAACGTTGTCTTCTGATAGAACCATCAATTTTGGGGAGTTGGTAAAGATTGGTGCTGCGTAAAAAAATCTTGCGTTCATAATAGTTAGTGTTTATAATTAATCCTTGCTTTTTCCTAGTACGACAAAATCAAAATCTTATTGTAATAGAGCACAAGTATAAAGATAAATTCAAATACCCTCCAAGTTTTTTTACTATGTTTAAAATGATTGACCAAATGGTAAAAAACAGATGATAAAAATTATGAGTATTTTAACAATAGGCTGATTTTCAAAGCTTACCAAGCGCTTAGAATTGATTCAAAAACGATAACCCTAAAGTCATTCTGAAGTAAAATTGGAAGAACCCATTCCAAAAACCACTAAATTTATGAAAATAAAAATGGGAATTATAAGGCCTGTTTTTGGTTACTAATTATTCGAAATAGGGCTGAAATTGTTTTACTATTTATTCAAAATCCGAACAAAAGGATAAATAACCAATAGCCCAAGAATTACACTTACCAAAACATTTCCTAGGGCGTAACCCCAATGATACCCTTTTAATAATAATGCGGTTTCATAGCTAAAAGTAGAAAACGTACTCAATCCACCACAAAAGCCAATCAAGATAAAAGCTCTTAACCAAGGTTCAGCTTCCATTTTTGACTCAGCATAATAAAGCGTGAGACCCATAATTAAAATCGCAATAATGTTGGCTCCTAGGGTGGCAATAGGTAGGAAGCTTTTCCATTTATTTACCACGAGAACACTGATACCAAATCGAAGCATAGCACCGGTTCCGCCTCCAAGAAAAATGGGTATTAATAATTTTAGTTCAGCCATTTTTGAGAAAGATAAAAGTATAATTTGACTGCAATATATCCCGATAAAATCCCAACAATTGTTCCGCCTATAATATCACCTGGATAATGCACTCCCAAATAGATTCTAGAATAAGATACGGTTGCCGCCCAAAGTAATAAAACAGTCCATGCTTTTTTACTTTTCAAAATTGCAGCCACAAACCAAGCTATAGCAAATGAATTAGCCGCATGCGAGGACACAAAACCAAATTGGCCACCACGGTATATATCACCGTTTGTATTAGATAGTAAATGGACTAACCCTTTTAGTTCCGGACTATGTGAAGGGCGCAAACGCTCGAAAAAGGGTTTACAGAAACCTGATGAAATTTGGTCGGCCAGCAAGATGGCTACCGAAATAGAAACGATAATGAACCCGATGTTTTTAAGGTTTTCCGTAACCTCAGATGACCATCCTTTACGAATAATCAAAAATAGGAGTAGTATATAAAATGGAATCCAAAAGGGAGCTGATGAAGTGTACCACATCACGGTATCCATAAATGAATTATGGAACCCATTTAAGAAAAGGAGCAACTGCTTATCAACGGAATCTATGGTTTCAATCATGAACTTTGTAAAGAAACAAAACTAAATTAAATGACGATAGATATAAGTACTAAGTAACAGATTGAATTCAGTTCAATCTGTTACTTAGCTTTTAAACTTTATCTAAAAAGTAGCCTGCTTTAAATCTCCACTAATTTGAAGAAGGAATAACTCTGCATTTTTAGCCGAAAATTTCGCTTGATTTAACTGAAGTTGCGCTTGCAATAAATTTAATTGCGCTTGACGAAATTCAATACTTGTAATTTGACCCAACTTATATTGGTCTACACTGTATTCAAAGTTGGTTTGCGCGGTCTCCACATTCTTTTGTTGCGCATCTCTAATAAACAATGCCGTTTGGTAAACGGTCCACGCGTTGCTTAAATTCCGTTCTATATTCAACTTCTCTTTCGCTAACGAAATGGTTTGATTCTCTAATGCGATTCTTGAATTTTGCTTTTTAATCTGGGTAGAACCTCCATCATAAATATTCCAACTTAGAGTTGCACCAAGATTTGATCCATGAGATAAAGAATTATCCACGAATGAAGTCGCTCCAAAAACACCATGATTCAAACCATAATTTGCGTTCAGGCTCAGTTTTGGTAGAGCGCTAGACTGATTCGTTTTAATATCAAATTCCGCATTTTTCAACGCACCTTCTTGTTGTAGAAGGGTTACATTATTGTCTTTAGCATGAACCACTAAAATATCCAACATTAAATTTTCTGCATACACCAATTGCGTATCTACCTCAAATTCAATAGTTACATCCCTTCCTAATAGCAAGTTTAAATTACGTTTTTCATTAGAAAGCAACTGTGTATTAGTTAGATAAGTAATGCTATCATTATTATAATCCACCTCCGCATTTAAAATATCTAAATGCGAACCTCTTCCGTAATCCGAATTATAATTAGCACGCTTTAAACGTTCTCTCGAAATAGTCAAACTCTCTTTTTGGTTTTCTACATCTTGGGTTAATCGAGCCACTTCATAATACGAATTGAATATTCCTAAAATGGTATTCTCCACTATTTGACGCGCTTGAAGTTCGGAAATGTGATAATTTTCATGCAACTTTTTGTACGTATTACTTCTCCCAAATCCATCAAAAATGGTGTAATTTAAACCCAAACTAGCATTCAAGGTTTTAGTTTCATTATTTTCAAAACTTTGTTCTCCTCCTTGGGTGTATGTAACTGTTCCACCTGAATTAGAATAATTTCCACCTGCATTACCAACTACGGATGGTAAATACCGGCTGTTTTGAATACTCGCATTATTTTCTGCAACGTCCACATTATTGTTTGATATTCGGATATCAAAATTGTTTTCCATGGCAATCTTAACCGCTTCTTCTTTCGGAAGAATTTCCTGTGCTTGTAATGAAAAACCGGTTAAAGCTATCATCAGCATTAGTGAAAATTTCAATATATTATTCTCCTGCATCTCTTTCTGATTTTAATTCAATTACTGCACCTTCCACTTCTTCTGGGGTGGGTTTAATTCCTGTGGTATACCATCCCCATAGTATTTTAATCTCATTACTTAATTTCAACATGAGAGGCAACATTACAAGTGTTAATACCGTAGCTAAACCAATTCCATACGCAATAGAAATAGCCATTGGTATTAAAAACTGTGCTTGACGACTGGTTTCAAAAATTAATGGTGAAAGTCCAGCAATCGTAGTCACGGTGGTCAAGAAAATAGCTCTAAATCGCGACTTACTAGCTCCAATCAAAGCATCGTCAAACTTCATTCCTTCTTTCAGGTAAATATTAAATTTACTGATGAGTACGAGTCCGTCATTCACAATAATTCCAATCAGGGCAATTATACCTAAGAAGCTTAAAACATTAATTGGAAACCCGTGAATGTAATGACCCCAAGCCACACCAATAAACGAAAATGGAACCATTAACAACAACACAATAGGTTGCTCGAATGACCTAAAAGTAAAAGCAATTATTACAAATATCAAGAATACGATTACAGGCAACACGGCTTTTGCTGACCCTGCTGTTTTCTCTGCTTCTCTATTCTGTCCTTCAAAAATGGCATCCACACCCGGAAAACGTTCTTTCATTATTGGTAGTAAATCAGCCTTTATATCAGCCATCATATCGGTCGCGCTCGTGCTAGGGTCTTTCAAATCTGAGTCAATCCTAATTTCTCTTTTCCCATTTAAGTGGTTAATAGAAATCTCCCCCCTTTCTATAGAGTAATTGGCTACTTCACGTAATGGAACTCTATCTCCGGTACTGTTAACCAAACGCATATCATCTAATTGTTGAAGCGAGCTTCTTTCTGCTAAATCATAACGCACCCATACTTTAATTTCATCTTGACCCCGTTGAAAACGCTGCACTTGATGTCCGAAAAAACCACTCCTAATTTGACTAATTACGTTATTTAAGGTAAAGCCCATGGCATAAGCCTTGGCTTTTAAAGTGATATTAATTTCTTTAATTCCCGCAGGGTCATTATCTGTTAAATCTTTTAGTAACGAATTTTTACGTAATTCGCTTTTCACGAAATCCTTAGCCTCTTTAAGTTCTTCGGTATTTCTACTCATAAGCGCCATAGAGATAGGGCTGCCTCCAAAGTTACTGCCAGAACCATAGGTTAGCGCTTCGGCAGCATCTATACTACCAACCATCTCTCCTAATTTTGTAGATGCAATGTAAGAAGGAAAGTTTCTTTGTTCTCCCGGCAGTAAATTGATGTTTAAGGATGCATTTGCTGTTCCGGGACCTACCTTTTTAATAATATTTACAAATGGTTCATCTAAATTATACTCTTCGGCTAATGAATCGTTTAATATCCACGCTTTAGCTTCAATGCTCGAAATAATAGAATCTGTAATTGCTTCATTCGTTCCTTGCGGCATTTTTAAGGTTACCACCACTCTATCGCTCGCTATTTGCGGGAAAAAAGTAAATCGAATAATTCCTCCGCCAATGGCGCCAATGGTAATCATCAACAATGCAATTGGAATGGCAAAACCTAGTAATTTATGATGTATGAAAAAGCGTAAGTACGGGTCATACAATTTTTCCCGGGTAAAATCCATAAACTTATCGGCCCAGATATTAAAAAAGTACGTTTTCTGACTAGCAGTAATCGCTTTAGAATGTGCCACGTGTGATGGTAAAATTATCAATGCTTCCATTAAAGAAACGGTTAACGTAAGCACCACAATAATAGCTACCTCGCCAAAAAACTCTCCAATTTTTCCGTCTAAAAAGAAGAAGGTGGAAAATGCAATAAGCGTAGTCATTACAGCCGACACAATTGCAGGCAATACCTCCATAGTACCATCAATTGCTGCTTGAATAGGAGTCTTTCCTTTTTCGTGATGATGGTAAATATTTTCTGCAATCACAATTCCATCATCTACCAGAATACCAATAACGATTATCATTCCGAAGAGGGATAAAACGTTTATGGTCACTCCGAGCATTCCGGCAAAAATGAACATTCCTAAAAATGAAATAGGTAACCCGAATGCCACCCAAAACGCCAATCTTGGTTTTAAAAATAGTGCTAAAAAGAACAACACTAACAGTATTCCTTGAATCGCATTTCTAGTCAATAACTCAGTACGTTGAATAATAGTTTGTGATGCATCATGAGTTACATTTAGCGCAACATTATTATGAGTTTTATTGTATTCCTCAATGTATTTAAGCGTGCTTTCTGCTACCGTAATTAAATCTTCACTGTTCGTGGTATTTACTTTAAAGTTAATAGATGGTTTTCCGTTATAATACGAACGATTCGGGCTTTCAGACCATTTATCCGTCACATTTGCAATGTCTTTTAAGTACACTTTATTTCCATTACTTAAAGCTTTCACCACAATGTAATCCAACTCATCTCCGTAATACGAACGGTTTCTAACCCGAATTAAAAATTCTTCTTGAGGTGTTTTGATAGACCCTCCCGATGACAAAATATTACTTGCAGAAACGGCATTTGACACCTCTTGAAAAGTGAGGTTAAAAGCCCGTAATTGGTCTTCGTTTACCGCAATTTCGATTTCTTCATCTGGAAAACCCGACATTTCAATCTGTGAAATACCATCTATCGCTCGAATATCAGCTTCCACTCCTCTACCCATTTCTTTGAGGGTTTTAAGCGATACGTTTTCACCACTCAACACGAATGAGACGGCCTCCGTTCTGAAAATTTCTTTGGAGATAATTGGAGGCTCCATTCCTATTGGAAATGAAGGCACCTTGTCGACTGCATTTTTAATATCATCCAGTACGGTAGAAACATCAAAACCTTTCAGTACTTCCACCTTAATGGTTGCCGAGTTTTCACTAGACGTTGACGTAAATCTATCCACCCCGACTAACCCTTTCAAGTTATCTTCAATTTTCAATACTACACCCTCTTCCATCTCAGCAGGAGATGCCCCAGGGTAGTTCATGGTTAAATTGATGTTTCTTGATTCATTGAGCGGGAAAAATGACGATTTTAACGACACTGCACCCATTATTCCTAAAAGGAAAAACCCAAGAATCACAACCGAAACAACTACGGGGTACTTAATAAAATGAATAATAATCTTTCTCATGATTTAATCTTCAATTTTTACATTCACTTTCATACCCGCATAGGCTCCCGGAATGGGTTTAGCCAATACCCAAGTGCCATTTTCAACTCCTTGAATAACAACATTGCTACGTGACTTATGCATCACATTCACTTGTGCTAAAGTCAATACAGAATCAGTACCAACCACATAAATTTCGGTATCATCCATCAATAAATTACGTGGAATTTCAAGGGCATTCATTTCATCTTTTCCAGAGATATTCGCTTCTAAGTACATTCCTTCTCTTAACCCTTCACCGTTTAGATGCACAAATATTTGAATGGTTTGTGTGGCAGAATTAATCTTTCCGTTAATTCTAGACACTTTACCTACCCATGACTCTGAAGTGTTATCTGGATTTGTTACGTTTACCTCTTCGCCAATTTTAATGGCGTTAATCAGTGTTTTACTCACCGCTAATTCCAACTCATATTCGGTTGGATTAATGAACTCACCTAATTTCTGTCCGTTTCTAACTAAAGAACCTGGTGTAACCAAAGCCTCGGTAAGAACACCATTAAAGGGAGCGGTAAGCGTATATTTTTGCATTACAATTTCTAAATTCTTTGTGTTGTAATACGTAGTATAAATATTACGCCCAGTAAGAAAAAACTTCTCTTTATCAGTTGCAGGTTCTGGAAGTGGTGCGATACTTTTATTCATATCAAAAGCATTCAAATAAGCATCCCAACGGTTGTATGCTTCAGGATAATCTAATTTTAAATCAGGTAATATCCCAGTAATTAGATTTTGAAGCACGCTTTTTTGCGCTTGTAAATTAGCGTGAAAATCATCGCTTTTTATTTTCACCAAAATCGCTCCTTTAGTATATCGAGCCCCCGGCTTAAATTCTGTTGATGTGGTTTGCATCACTCCTTGCACTTCGGCAAACAAATCAATTTTGTACTTGGCAGATAAACGTCCATTTTCTATCACATTAATAGGTACTATTTTGTTCTGTGCTGTTGACACATAAGCCGTTGGAACAGATACGGTAGAAGCTGGCTTGTTTTTCTTCTTGCTGGCTATTAAGGTTTTCATTAAGAAAAAACCTCCTGCGAGTACAAGTACTGCGAGTAACTTGGTAATAATTGGTCTCATATTATTGGATGTTATTTTTTGTTCTTACTTCAATTAATTTGTTTTTTATCTTTTCGAGGGTGGTTAAAAATTGCGCCTTTTCCTCTGCGCTAATATCCACTTCCACCTCATCTACTATTCCTTCTAAAATGGGCATTGCTTTTTCTACAAACGTTCTACCCAATGGCGTAATGCACACTAATTTCACACGTTTATCGGTCGCACAAGATTTACGTGTTACCAATTTTTTTCGCTCTAGCGTATTTATATTTCGTGTAAAAGTGGTCTTGTCTCGCCCCGTTAATTCTGCCAAACTACTTTGAGCTTGCGCATTATGAACGGATATAATTTTGAGAAAAATAAGCTGTAACTTACTCAATGGAATGTCGGCCTCATACATCTTCTCCTCCACATAGAGGTCTAATGACTTTACCGTTCTCCCTAAACTAGGTAATATACTTTCTGCTATTTTCATAATTCGGGCGCAAATATACGCTCAAAATCCAATTAGATGCATATACAACTAAATTTTTAACTTAAAAAAATGTAATCCAACGTAAAGCATAAGTAATGTGCATTTTATTTTTTTAGATGAATCTAATTATATTTATTTGCACCATCAAAAAATTTAGCTAATTGGCAGAAATCACACCTTCGTTAGAAGACATTCATTCATCCATTGAAGCGCGCAACAAAAAGGGTTGGTTCCGTAAGCTATTTGCTTTTATGGGTCCAGCCTATTTGATTAGTGTGGGTTACATGGACCCAGGAAACTGGGCTACCGACATTGCCGGTGGTGCGCAGTTTGGTTACAAACTGATTTGGGTGTTGGTGATGAGTAACATTATTGCCTTGTTGCTTCAAAGTTTAAGTGCCCGTTTGGGTATTGTGCGAGGACGTGATTTGGCGCAAGCTTCCAGAGAAGAATTTCCTAAACCAGTCAATTTCTCTTTATACATTTTAGCCGAAATTGCTATTGCCTCTACCGATTTGGCCGAAGTACTAGGAATGGCTATTGGATTGAATTTACTCTTTGACATTCCGCTATTATATGGGGTAGTTCTTACTTTGTTTGATACCTTCTTACTGCTATTCCTTATCAATAAAGGAGTACGTAAAATGGAAGCTTTCATTTTAGCATTAATTGGCGTTATTGGCGGAGCATTTTTTGCCGAAATGGTATTTGCGCAACCGCATATCCCATCGGTAATGGAAGGTTTTATTCCTTCCATACCTAATACCGCTGCATTGTTTATTGCGATTGGAATTATTGGCGCTACGGTAATGCCACATAACTTGTATTTGCATTCTTCCTTAGTTCAAACCCGTAATTACGACAAGACGGTGAAAGGAATGCGTCAAGCCATTCGGTTCAATATTTTTGATACTACCATTGCCCTAAACCTCGCCTTCTTTGTGAATGCAGCCATCTTGATATTAGCGGCTGCAACGTTTTACCAATCGGGGATGTATGATGTATCTGAAATTGAAGATGCGTACAAATTTTTAGAACCCATGTTAGGTACCAAATGGGCGCCTATTTTGTTTGCCGTTGCGCTTATAGCTGCCGGACAAAGTTCTACTTTAACCGGAACGCTAGCCGGACAAATTGTAATGGAAGGCTATTTGAATTTACGCTTTCAACCGTGGGTGCGTAGAATAATTACACGTTTAATTGCCATTGTTCCTGCCGTAATTGTGATTCTTATTTTTGGTGAAGGTGCTACCGGAACGCTCTTAATTTTAAGTCAAGTCATATTAAGTCTGCAACTGGGTTTTGCAGTAATTCCATTGATCCATCACGTTTCCGACAAAGCTACCATGGGTGTTTTTGCCATCGGTCCTTGGACCAAATTAGGCGCTTGGTTATCTGCTGCCATTATTGTGGCGTTAAATATCTGGTTGGTTATTGAAGAAACTTCCAATTTCTTGAATGGTTCTGAAAGTCCCGTTTTATGGGGAATCATCATCTTCCTTATTGCAGGGTTTGCGCTTGCTTTATTGATATATGTCACTTTTATTCCGCTATTTAAGCAGCAAATTAAAAAACATGATCACGGAATGCATCAAGAGCAATTGTTATTAGACATTCATGCCACTAAAGAATACAACAGAATTGCAGTGGCCGTGGATTTTAGTAGCATCGACAACAAAGTGATTCAACATGTGCTTACGGTGGCAAATACCAATACCGAGATTGTATTAATTCATATTGTAGAAAGTGTGGTGGCACGCGTTTTTGGAGATGAAGTATCAGATAGCGAGACCGAACGTGATGAAGCCTTTTTAGCCAATTACCAAAAACAAATTGCCGATTTAGGCTATCAAGTAACCGCTCAGTTAGGATACGGAAATCCAAAGAATTCTATTCCAGAAATCAGTAATAATTTCAAGGCTGATTTATTGGTGCTAGGTTCTCACGGTCACGGAATGTGGGCAGATATGCTGTTTGGAACCACCATTGATGCGGTGAGACACAAAGTGGAGATTCCGGTGTTTATTGTACGAGGGTAATGGTTTTTTGTGAGAAAACTCTTTTAAACTCTTACACTTGGTAATAATTGTACTTCTTACTTTTTGTGCCGTGCCTAAAGACGATTCCTTTTTTAAATATTCAAAATTCCTTTTATTGATTCTTGAGCTTTCCGCGAGATAATTATCCTTTCACGTTTTAGCCCCATTTCTCAGCCGATTTTTCAAACTCTTCTAATGAAAGATAATCTCCATTTTCTATTTGTTCTTCTGCTTCCTTGATTTCAGCAACAAATTGTGATTTGCTCATTGCCGTATCAGGCTTTGACTTACGGTAAGTTAACAACTGTTTAAATGCTTCTATTAAATGTGGATCTCTCACACCCTTTAATTCTGAACGTATCCCATTTATATCGGCTTGTAAATCCATAACCGTGCTTTGATGCAAATTAAACGATTTTATCATTCTTCTCTATTTTTATTTTTTCCTGCTAAAACGGATAGCACTCAACCATAACTGCCTGCAATATGTCCGTTTGATTTACTAAATATACTTCTGTGCTGCTCACGTATCTATGCTTCGCCATGTATTGAACTTGGTTAAGATTAAACCGTTTTAACCAATGCCTAAGAATACTTGTGCGTACTTGCCTAAAGCTAACAAACTCCTTGTTTTGACTTTTGATTTCTTCGATTAATCGCTGCGATATTAAGTGGTCATGCTATATTTCGGTGGGTTTCCTATTTATCTGTAGCACCCGATAGCTTTTTAGTTTACCACAAATTAGGGGACTGAGGGATTTATTTAGATGGCAAGGTGCGGGGGTTACTAATCACTTATCTCCATAATGTGCCCAAGCACTTAATACATGGACAACCACTATTTCGTCATCAATGGAATAGACCAAACGATGTTTGCTATTTATCCGCCTAGAATAAAGTCCCGAAAAACCATACTTTAATATTTCTGGCTGACCGATTCCTCTTGTTGGATGCTCTTTTAATTCTAATAATATTTTTTGTAGTTTCTTCAACACTGCTCTATCTCCTGCCTTTTTATGCTTGGATATATCGCTTAACGCTATCTCTGTAAATTCTAGCTCATAACTCATAAACCCAATAATTCCGAGA
Organism: uncultured Flavobacteriales bacterium; assembly: GCA_963974475.1. Classification (GTDB taxonomy): domain Bacteria; phylum Bacteroidota; class Bacteroidia; order Flavobacteriales_G; family Salibacteraceae; genus CAJXZP01. The sequence goes on along the minus strand of CAXBCR010000003.1, from coordinate 35,277 downwards.
TTTCTTTATCCGTTTTTACTCGTTTGGTTTTCCCTTCTTTTACTTGCTGTATGCTTTCTTTTATTCTTGATAACATTTCCGTATTAAAGTAAACATCATCTTCACTCACCGGACTTAAAGCATATGCTTTGTCTTTTCCTCTTTGTACGATTATTTGTTCTCCTTTATCCGCTCTTTCAAAGTATACTCTTTGATTTTGTCTAAATTCTCTACTGCTGATTATTAACATCTCCATTTATTTTTAGTGTACCAATATGGTACAAATATAAGAATTATATATTCTTCCACTTCCCTCTTCACTAAAACGGATAGCACTCAACCATAACTGCCTGCAATATGTCCGTTTGATTTACTAAATATACTTCTGTGCTGCTCACGTATCTATGCTTCGCCATGTATTGAACTTGGTTAAGATTAAACCGTTTTAACCAATGCCTAAGAATACTTGTGCGTACTTGCCTAAAGCTAACAAACTCCTTGTTTTGACTTTTGATTTCTTCGATTAATCGCTGCGATATTAAGTGGTCATGCTATATTTCGGTGGGTTTCCTATTTATCTGTAGCACCCGATAGCTTTTTAGCTTACCACAAATTAGGGGACTGAGGGATTTATTTCAGCTGGAAGCTTAAATAAAGCGTCTCGAAGGCCCGATTGCCATTAAGTTTCTCTAAGTTGCTTCGCACCTTGAAAAGGTAAAAACTTGCCCGTCTACTGACAGATGATTAATCTGCATCTTGGGGTTTATTTAGATGGTAAGGTGCGGGGGGGGTGGAGAACCGCTCCCTTTTCACATAATACGATTAAGTATTTGAACCAAACCTATTGAGTCGACATTAACTCTTTTAAGGCGCTTATAGTTAGCGTCATAAACAACCAATTGGGTCGCTGTATTATTCAACCCATTTTCAATCCGATAAAAAAATGATACTTCAAATTTGAAGATTTGACATTCACGGTGATTATCAAGATTAATCCTGTCGCAATTATCATCTTGAACGAAATTAAAAATCCTCTTATGAAGTTCATCAAGAGCAACTAAATCTTCAAGCTCAGGATTCTTTATAAAAGCAGGAGAAGATTCAATATCAGGAAATGAAATTAAAGTGTCCTCTAACTGTAAAAAATACTCATAATGAAGTAGTTTAATATTCTTTTCTACAATAACAACTAAAAATAATGAGTTCCCTTCTTTTAAGTCATTAACATCTTGACATCTCAGTTCTACTCCCAAAAACAAAATAATGATAACTAATATTGACTTCTTAATCCTCATAACCTTCATTACCTAAAATTAATTTCATTTTAAATGGATTTGCATCAGTCGAATATCCTGATAGTGATTCTAAGGCAGCATTTACATTTCCCTGATTAAGGTTTTGCGTCACTACCCCCTTGTTCACATTGCTATAAATAAAAATTCCACCCGCAGCAAAATGCCCAGGTTCTTGGTTTTGAGGGTCAATTTGGGTTTTAATTTTTGAAGGAGCATTTAAATGATTGTGTGTTAGGTTATGCCATAACTCATGTAAATTAGTGTGACTCGACCAAATACTAGATATTTTAATGCTCCCATAGCTTGATTTTGCATTTGTAGTTCCATTAGGAGTAACTATTGGTTTCATTTTTTCTAATATCATTAAATCATTTGTAATATTATTTGCACTATTCGCACCTTGTGCTACAATATATCTTGCATTAGCTCTATCTGAAGCCTTAATTGTTCTAATAATTAACTCCACGGAGTAAGGAATTCCATTTTCATCTATGTTATTGTTATCCTCAAACTGATTAACATTGAATTCACTTTGCATTCCATCAACCATAGCTTTAACTTGACTTGGTGTAAACCCATTAGGGTCAGTACTAGTTGGTGAATAAAAAACAAGAGTAACCACTATACTAGTTGTCTTAAATTGATGGTCTACAACTTTATAACCCTCCAAGCCCTCTAATTCAATTGCATCAATCACCCTATTCTCACTAAAAGCGTACGGAGAGTTATGTGGATATTTCGGAGCCAACGGGTCAATACTCAAGAACCGACCGAGTCTTGGGTCATGAACTCTATACTTATAATTTATCGAGTTCCCTTCCCCTTTCCACTCGTCATCCTTTTCCTGTCCGTTAAAGCCATACCTATACCCCGTATTCTCCACAATAGCACTTCCAGTTCCGTATTGTTCATACCCACTAATGGTATTGCAATTATAGCCAATGTCTTTGATTTCAATATAAGAAGGCGCTCCTGGGTTTAACACTTCATATTTAATAACAAACTGGTTATTATTGTTTTGAGTACTAAACGCTCCAAAAATGGTAGAAGAAGTCCAAACGGATAAATCTGCAGCGCCAATATTTGGCGCATTAAAAGACGCATGGGTTGATTTATCAAAATACTGAAATTCAACATTTTTCACATTGGACCCTTTGAAACTAAAATTAATTTCCATTTGATCACAGTCCCAGCTCATTCCCATTTACCAAATTTACAAAAATATACAGCTTGCCATCAGTCAGTAGGCTGATGGCAAGCGGATACAAATTATCAAAAAAATTTAAGGTAAATATACATTTTACGCTTCGATATTAAGGGGTCATTCTATATTCCGGTTGGTTTCCTATTTATCTTTATCACTCGATTGCCATTAAGTTTTTCTAAGTTGCTTCGCACCTTGAAAAGCTAAAAACTTGTCCGTCTACTGACGGATGCTCAATCTGCATCTTGAGGTTTATTCAGATGGCAAGGTGCGGGGGTTTCTTTAGGTGAGTTCTTTAATACTAACGACCCTCAACAGGCCGTTAACCTGCCCCTAATGGAGAAAATCAAACTACTTGACCTCCTAGGTGATGAAGAGCGTGAAGCACTTATTAAAGTCATTGACATGGCTATTGCTAACAAAAAACTCAAAGACAACCTTTCTAATCTATTAGATGTTTAATTATGCCTACTTATCACGGAAAATTCACACAAAACATTTCAATCATCATCAAGTCCGATAATCATGAGACTTGCCTACAGGTTGCAAAAAGTGTCAAAAAACAATGTGAAGCTTGGTGGTTTAATGTGGATTTCACAGAACACAAATCTGCTCGCAAAGGCGATGTCTTAGAAAGAGAGATTATGATTGTACAAACAGCCTACTCAAGCGATATTGTTCTTTTTAAAGAGTCTATCAGAAGAGTGGCTTATCATCTAGATTACCTTGGTAACGTTGATGTAACTTTTAATGACCAAGGTTCTATTCCTGTTGACGAACCTAGAAGCGAGTTTGATTAATAATGCAAAAGCCCCCAACTCTCGTTGAAAGCTTTTCTTTTCTCAGGCCTGAGGCCTTACTAAGCATGACGCAGGCAGAGCCTACGCCTAACGTATTTCTTATTTTTTTTTATTCGACACTACGCTCAGCGGGGGGGGGGGATTTGAACAAACTGTATCAACGGATATAAAATCCCACATTTCGTAGGTTTCAATAATTACACAGCTATCTTTATAAGCGCGCTGCTCTCCATTTTTCACCCACTTCCCACAAAATTTATCCATATACAAGCAATCTGTTAACTCATAAATCCCTTCGTTGTTAATATTCTCATACCCTTTATAATCCACTGAAGTATCAGTCCCTACAATTTCAATAATTCTAAGTAAATAATTATTTGAATACTCTCTATACTCCTTAACATTTCCAAAAACATGAAACAAAGAACCATGTTTTAAACTCGCTTTATAATTTGAAACATGAACTGTATCCATTTCTTTCAACCCAATGACTTGACCTGAAAAACCACTAGAATCTATCTCACCGAACAAATGATACTTTGCCTGACTAACAGAATCATAACAAACCCAAGATCCAAACCTATTTTCAAATTTCAAACCATCCAACTCAATGCTTCTACAACCAACTAATGAGAATAGCATTAGAATTATAATCGTTCTCTTAATCTTCATATCATACTCAAATTATATCAATTTCCTGTTCCGTTCTCCTTTTTAAAATGCTTATTAAATAAAGTCTGTAATCTAGAAGAACCTCCCTCTATCCATTTTCCATCCTTTAGAACCTTTGTACCTGAAACATTCCCATTCTCAACAGCTTCTCTATTCTCATATAAAAACTCACCGTACAGAGACACAAACTCATTATACTCATCACTACCATTATTCGGCAAAGTATGAAAATCAGCAATATAATTTGTTAAATCAGAATACAAATTTGTTAGCTCATTCCCAGGGTAAGGTATTACCGTATTGCTTAATCCTTTATCAACTAAATTCCACGCTCTTGTTAGCGCTACAAATTGGCCTTGCACATACCCTCTAAACTCCGCTTTACCTGTGGCCATATCAACATATGGAATAGACATATTGTATAACTCAATCAACACACCCAGGCCAGCTGCTGCTTTTGTTCGAGACGGATATTTATACCCTTGAGCATGGCCTCTCACTAATACCTTATCACCAGAGTACGCAACAAATTTATACCTCCCATTTTTCAATTGCCTAGTTAATTTAGGTTTATGATTATGCCTTGTTTTTTCAACAACACCACCTGGCATATCGGCTTTACGCATTCCTCCAAGTTTTGGAATTGTACCCATAGATAAAAATAAGTATAACCTTTCTGACATTACTATATCCGAAGCCGAAGGCTGCTTAACCCAATTCACCCCTCTAAATTCAACATCTTGAATAGTTCCTTTTTTATAAAATTCAGCACCTTCTAACTCGATACCATCAATCACTCTATTCTCACTAAAGGCGTAAGGACTATTATGAGCATAATCCCTAAACAAAGGGTCAATACTCAAGAATCTTCCGAGCCTTGGGTCATGCATTCTAAAAGCATAATTCAAGGAGTTACCACTTCCTTTCCACTCGTCATCCTTCTCCTGTCCTTGGAACCCATACCTATACCCCGTATTCTCCACAATAGCACTTCCAGTTCCGTATTGTTCATACCCACTAATGGTATTGCAATTATAGCCAATGTCTTTGATTTCAATATAAGAAGGCGCTCCTGGGTTTAACACTTCATATTTAATAACAAACTGGTTATTATTGTTTTGAGTACTAAACGCTCCAAAAATGGTAGAAGAAGTCCAAACGGATAAATCTGCAGCGCCAATATTTGGCGCATTAAAAGACGCATGGGTTGATTTATCAAAATACTGAAATTCAACATTTTTCACATTGGACCCTTTGAAACTAAAATTAATTTCCATTTGATCACAGTCCCAGCTCATTCCCATTTACCAAATTTACAAAAATATACAGCTTGCCATCAGTCAGTAGGCTGATGGCAAGCGGATACAAATTATCAAAAAAATTTAAGGTAAATATACATTTTACGCTTCGATATTAAGGGGTCATTCTATATTCCGGTTGGTTTCCTATTTATCTTTATCACTCGATTGCCATTAAGTTTTTCTAAGTTGCTTCGCACCTTGAAAAGCTAAAAACTTGCCCGTCTACTGACAGATGATTAATCTGCATCTTGGGGTTTATTTAGATGGTAAGGTGCGGGGTTCGGGTCCTACCGGGATTCGAACCCTAAATCACAAACACTTGTTTTACAGTAAATAAAGTCAAGCCTCTTAAAAAATGCAATCCATTTTTAGTGCGTTTTTAGCAGTATTAACTCCGTACTTTTAAAGTTTCAGGGTTCATCTTTACAGGAAAAAAATCAGTTACATAAACCTTTCCTAGCTCTTCTGAGATGTAATAAATTATTTTGACTTCTATATTTCGAGATTCTTTGTGTAGAATAAACCTAAATTCATTTCGATGTGATTCTAAATACCTTTCACTCTTTCCTCTTCCAGGCAAAGTCGTTAATGAGCTTAAAGTTTTAGTAATGTTTTCATCTATTTCAATACTTCGTTCCAGACTAAAATGCACTAACAAATAAGAAAGGATTTCATAATGATATCGCTTTTGGGCAGGTAAAGATATTTCTATGTGATATTCTTTGACTCCATCCATTCTTTGTTCCCTTTACTAAAGTTTTCTAAAGTGACTGTTTGACCATTTTCTATAGCTTGCATGGATTCTTCTGTACGGGTAAAAAGCTGTGCTTCTATGAGTAATTGCTCATATTTTTTTAGTACATCTTCTTTACGAACTTTCATTAATCGCGCAATTATGTCTAACTTCTTTGCTTCTATTCCCATTTCAGTGCTTTTTACAAAGCTAACTTTTTTCATATCATTTTTAATTCTTCATTCCTAAAACGGATAAAATTCGTCTATATCTTTCTGCAAGATGTCCGTTTGATTTACTAAATATACTTCTGTGCTGCACACGTATCTGTGCCCCGCCATGTATTGAACTTGGTTAAGATTAAACCGTTTTAACCAATGCGTATGAATACTTGTGCGTACTTGCCTAAAGTTGATACCCTATTTGTTTAAACTTTTGATTTCTTTGCTTAATCGCTGCGATATTAAGTGGCCATTCTCTATTTTGGTGGGTTTCCTATTTATCTTTATCACTCGATAGCTTTTTAGCTTACCACAAATTAGGGGACTGAGGGATTTATTTCAGCTGTGAAGCTTAAATAAAGCGTCTCGAAGGCCCAGTTGCCATAAACATTTTCTAGCTCCTGCTTAAACAGCAGAATAGAAAACTATAATACCGCGTCAGCCCACTGGCTGATACCAACTTGCTCCTATTCTTTATTCTTCATTTGGCAACGCTGGGGAAGATGTTTTTATATTATTCAAATCTAATGTATTCAAGTGTTTTTCATTTTCATCATGAAAGGCATCATAATAGCCACACTTATACTCATTACTAATTTCTTTAAGAAAAATCCTTTCAAATTTTTTTTCATATTGAAGAATACGATTCAACCTTACATCAAAATAGTTTATAGTGAAAAAATTATTCCTTTGCCATTTAGATATTTCAATATACTGTACGAAGAATAATTTATTCAAATTTTTATTATAAACTAAATTATCAATTAGAATATTATTTGCTAATTTGGGACCTCCAAGGTATAAATCACCAACCCATGGACCTCCCATATTTATTATCTGATTGGGCCTTTTAAAATTAACTACCGCTTCATTAATTCTTATTTCTTCCATCAAATTAACTATTTAATAAAGTTAACCCCTTTCGGAGTATAAAATTGTAACCATTTCCCAAATGGTCTTTTACCTCAAATCTAGTTAACCCAGCATAATGAGTAGTTAAAATATCATTTCCTATTTCTTCATTCACCACAGAACCCTGTTTGACTATTCCTAATCTATCACTCCCATAAATATGATGGTTGCTCAAAGATAGTGAAAATGCATTTGAAAATGAATGCGGCATCGGAAACCATGCCTACCCAACTATAAACCTGTTTTTTCGTCTATATAGTAAACCTAATTAAAATAATATATCTTCGAGTCTTCAAAGCAAGCTCTATGCTATAATTGAACTCATTTAATAATTTTAAACCTAGTATCATGAAAAAACAATTTACCTTTATCGCTATTGCGGTATTCTTTTCCACTCTTTCTTTTGGTCAGTTTATAGAAACCCCAGCAGAACAATTATTTTTAGAACACAAACAAATTAATCACTCCAAAAACAAGATTAACACCTATTCCAGAGCCGCAAGACAACGGTTAGATAGTAACGTCATTTATTCGCGTTCAGGAGGACAACGGATTCTTTTCTCAAAAGATGAATTCATTTACAATTCCAACGATCAAAACACTACCGTTAATTCTTTTAATTATGTTAATGGTAATTGGGAACCCAGTACTAATGAATCCATCTCATACGATTCTCAAGGAAATATTACAGAGAATTGGTCGAAACAATATGACACCGCCTCAAATTCATGGGAAAACTCCTACAGGGATACTTATCAGTATAACGCAAATAACTTATTAACCCAAACGTTAACAGAGCGTTGGGTAAACAATGCTTGGGAAAATAACTCCAAGACTGTCACCCGTATTTCTGGAAACGTAGTGACTGACACTTACAAGTTGAATTGGAATTTTTCATTACAACAATGGGATTCTACTCACCATTTAATGCAAGGTTATGATAATAATGGCAACGAAAACCTTAGAATATATTATAATTATACATCTGGTAGCTGGCAAGAATCAACTAAATACGAATACTTCTTTAATGCCTCCAACTTCAAAACATCAAGCAGATTTTATAAATGGGACGGACAATGGTCCATTCTCACCAGAGTTTTTATAACACCGGATGCTAACAATAATATTTTAACATATACGCTAGATGTTTGGGACAATAATCAATGGAATCCAGCCATAAGATACACTAATTTATTCGATTTGAATTACACAGTCAATGACCTAGTAACTCCCTATTGGTATACGGATAACAACATGTGGGTAAATAGGTTATCTGAACAATTTACTGGAGGTGTTTGGGTTAAGTCTTATTCATCACTGATGTTTTATTCACCGCAAACAATTTCTTCAATTTCTAATCCGGATATGATTGAAGTAAACGTTTACCCCAACCCTGCCACAAATTTGGTTAACATTCAACTGCCTATTTCTGGCAACACAAGAACCATTGAAATATACGATATGAAAGGTGCTTTAGTTTTAAAACAAACTTTAAACGGTAACACCTTAGATATTTCTACGCTTAAAAAAGGAGCGTACTATTTTATGATTCCTGATAATCAAAAATCTTATTCTGGGAAACTGATGAAGTTATAAACCAACAAAAAGGCCAACAAGTAAATAACTAGTTGGCCTTTTTTTATATGAAATTAGGCGCTAGCGTAATTGAATTTTAGTGCCCAATGATTTGAAATAAACCTAAGCATCCTATTCTAAATAGATTCCATATTTTCCACAATCTAAATTACATCCGAAATATCCACCTGCATATTTAAATACATCCATTTAGTGGGCACTGAATCAGGTTCTCCACCCACCATTTTATCATAATCAATTCCCCAATCGGTAAGGTCCATTTTGCCATGAATAACTATTGATTTAGTACGGTTTTCATTTGGAACTCGAATTCCGGTAACAAACAATTTCACGTTTTTCTCGACTCCTTTGATACTCATTTTACCATTCACTTGATACCAATCCAATCCCATTGTAAATACCTCGGTAGTCCTAAAAGTGATGTTTTGATTACCTGACCCAATAAACAATCCGGGAGTTTTAATCCTTGCCGTTAATTCTTCGTCAGTACAAACGTTAAAGGTGTTAGGATTCACTTCAAACGCAATGCGCATTTCTTCTAACGGGTTTCCTTGATCCGTTCTTTTGGCAAGGTCAATATTAAAATTTTCAACTCGTCCCATAAACGGGGTACTGCAATGCCCATGGGTCACAAACATATTTATGTTTTGAGTTTGCGGGTCAACCACCGATTTAGAATTATCTGTATTCTGACTTGGTGTAGTGCAATTCGTAAAACCAGTCACCATCACTATAAGTAACATTCCGGCAAGGGAAGCAAAACCGTATTTCAAATTTTTCATAAATGTAGTTTTAAATATTTCTACAAATATAGCGGGTGTATATTCGCGTGCCTGTTATTGAAATGTAAATTAGGTATAACGGAGTGTAAAGGTGGCTGATTTTAAAGAAAAACGAACTAATTCTTCTCCCGTTTTTAGAAATAAAATTGGAGCAGCAACGCAATACCAATAGCTAATATATTAGCTATATGAATAAATTCAATATTCAAAAACAACCATCCGATTTTTTGTTAGATATCGCAGAAAAGCACAAAATTTTGCGAAAATCAAAAAAATGGAGTCAAGCGGAAATATCGGAACGTTCTGGGGTTTCGTTAGGTAGTATCAAACGATTTGAAACTACCGGAAAAATTTCATTTTCTTCGCTCCTTCAATTGGCGCATGTACTTGATAGGCTTTCCGATTTTGAGGCGATTTTTGAAATGAAACAACCACGTGATTTATCTAAACTTTTTAACTAATAGCCAATGGCCAAAATTTGCCAAAATAGCAGGTGTTACCATCGCATCACAAAAACTAATTTCTAGCGTGATTAATCCGTAAAACAAGCTATTCTAACACCTGACCTATCAAACTCACACTGAAACTACTTTTTCAAAGTAGTTAATACCTTTTGGTTTTACGTGATTTAAATCGGAGTAATTACCCCTTCAATAATTTTCCGTACTATCAACCCATGCCCTAAAAAAAACGTATTTATGTAAAATGAAATTAGCTTTCCGAATGGTGCTTTTGGGTTTTACCCTAATGGGATGGACTTTCTTGGTTCAAGCGCAATCTGGCACCTTCACTATTTCAGGAACTATCATTAACCATCAAAGCTCAGAAACCATTCCATACGCTACTATTTACAATCGCACCACCGGAACAGGAACTATTTCTACCGATAATGGTAATTTTAGCTTAACCGGATTGCATTTGGGAGATTCCATCGTGGTGTCATTCATTGGTTTTGAGAATTATCCATTTTTGATTACTCAAAGTAACCCGCGCATGCTAATAAAACTAAAGCCTAAGGCACACCTTTTAAATGCTTTTGTGCTTCACGCAGATAACACTTATCTGTATCAGCTTTTGGCACGATGCAACTCCAATTCACACACCAATTCTAAAACGGCCAAAACCTATTTTTCGCTAGAATCTAACGTAAACGGGGCACAAGTGGAAATGGTAGAAAGCTACTACAACGGGTCTTTTAAAAATGGAGATGTAACCAATTTAGAATTAAAGCAAGGAAGGATTGCATTAGCTCCATTTGACCATACTTTATTCGTTTCTACCGAAACTTCTAAGGCATTAAACATGCACCAATTATTTGATGGAATTTAAATACAACCAAATGCAGGTAAACTTAAAGATTGCACTAAAGGAATTTCTTAAAGATGTGTAGCGCGGTAAAAATGAAGAAGGAATGAAAAAGTGGAATGAAACCATCTCTAACAAACTGAAAATTGACAACTTGGAATTGTTTAGTGTATTTCCAATGACTAAATTATCGAAGTAATTAGAAAATGATTCGAAATTGGGGCAAACTAGAAAGTTACCCGCCACCTTTACCGCGCATTCCTTGTACTAAATAAAAGCGAAAAATGCATATTTAAGATCTTGCAAAAGCTAGTTTAGAAACCAAAAAAAACCTCAACCCAATTTTAAGGTTGAGGTTTCATTAGTAAATACATGTAGCAATAGTTACAAAAAACTAACTATCAATCTTTCCAGTAAAGTGTTCTTTCTTTATTTCTCCTACCTCAAGGAATGGCCCCACAACATACGTGTAATCCGCTTCAAATCCTGTATCGGTAGCATATCCATTTAGCCGTAAACCCATATTATTATAGCTACAAGGATATTTCACCTCCCTTCCTGAAATAATAACACGCCTATAACCCATAAAATAACTTAATTGCCCTCCAATACCAGGAAACCCATCACACGCAAGAGGTAAGCCAAAAAATTCTGAATCTTTAAAACTAACAAAAATGGAATCATTCGGGTTACTACTAATAATACCTTTATACCTTTTTTGATAATACACAGGATATCGCGCACTGTAAAAAGTTTTTACTAAGGTGTCTGAATTTGGTGCATTTGGAAAGCATGTAGTATCTGCGGTTTTCCAAACTATTAAAGTGACTGTTATATTTCGGTCTATAGGAAAATTCCTTCTTCTAATTTTGGAAGTGGTCAACACCTCCGAACCGATAAACCATTTTAGACTGTCATAATCTTCTTGAACCACAGAAAACTCCACCATATTATAGCTTTTTATAGTATCCGAATAAATAATACTATCATAATAAACTCCATCCTTCGTTTTCGGAGCCATCACACACACTTCTCCAAAAGTGAAATTTGCATCTGCCATACTTTTACCATAACAGGGATTATAATTTGGACATTCCGGATTAGTCACATCACTACATAATGGTGCCTCTTTTTTACAGGAGGCCACAAAAACAATAAAAACTATGGTAACTGCTACAATATACTTTAAACTATTCATGTTTTTCAAATTTTATATAAGTACTCAATTCATTTTTAGTATAAAACTTCAGAATATACATGCCCGTTGACAATACAGAAACATCAATGGAGGTTGCCCAAGATGCAGAACGATAAACTATACGTCCTTCCATATCTATTATTTCGGTAGCATCAAAAGGCCTATCAGAATTTATATTAATAATATTTACAGAAGGATTAGGATATATAGTTATTTCTGGAGACTTATCGCTCACCGCGGTTACTAACTGTTGATCTAGGCTTGCTGTGAGTTCCCTTTTTGTATCGAACATAGAACTATCTTTATATGATTTACTATTACAAGCAATAGCTACATCATATGGTGATTCGTATATATCATCCAAAGCAAAATCATTTCCAACAGGCGAAATTTCAATTTTTGAATTAGGCATCATCATAATACCATTTTCTAACCACACACTTCTGGTCGCAGTCAACACCCCCCCATTTTGTAAATGATAATAAGGAGTGTTTCCTAGGCCAAAATAAGCAATTTTGGGCGCAAATTCTTTAGAATTTATATCCCCTTGTAAATTATATTGTGATGAGTAACTTGAATTTGTTACTGTACTATGCATATATGCATTTGGGTGTAACAGTGCATCAAATTCTTTTACGTAAAACGGAATATCGTTTCCATCAATTACATTATTTATTTCCCATTCTGATTTGCCATAATACGTTGAAGTCTTGTTTAATTTAGCGTTATCTAATGCATTTTCAAATTCATAACTATGTACCAACATTATTGGGTTTCTATCTTGTCTTGTATCATTTTTTGGTAAAAACCTATACACCACCTTCAAAAATATTTTTGGTTTTTTTAGATAATTACTACCAGTTAAGGAATTAAACACCAAAGGAAAACTTAACTCATCCAATGCCCCTAAAGGAACATAGTCTGTTCTTAAACGTAATTTGGTATCCTTTTGTCCATACGTTTTATGCATAAATTCTTGATGAAACCCCATTCTTTCTAAAACCTTAAACCTATCGTTAGCACTAATAATTGCCTTATCTCCAATAATTAAAGGCTCATACGTCATGTAATCCGACAATAACGAAATATTTGGAGAATTATTAAAATCAAAAATACTCATAAAATCATCGCCATATTCCAACACAAAAGCAGCTTCAACACTGACTAAATCTAAATCTGCAGCCGGGTTCAATACTATTCGTAATTGCTTTTCTAACCTGAATTGGCGAATTTCGGGCGCAGAAACTGGAACTGGTCCTTTATTGTATAAACTAAAAACCTCTGGCGTATATGAATCGTAAATAAGATTAGGAACATTCATAACATTTACCACACCAAGTATATTATTATACTTAGGTATTGAAGCATCTTGTCCCAACTTTGTGCCAGGAGTATAAATTAGAGGAAATGCTAATGGTTTTTTGGTATTAATGGTACCGTTTAAAGACAAGGTTGCGCGAATGGAATGCGATGGTTCTTGCACTGGGATATTGTTTAATTGGTCTACCCTTCCACCCGTATTTAAGTAATCTACTAAACCCCAAATGGCTCCTGCATAAGGAATTATAGATGTTACTGATTTTAACTTCTCTATTAAAGGATCATTTAATTTTATTCCGAATAATTCCTTTTTTCCCTCCGGTGTATTTAGCGTATTATTAAAGGCTGTATTCATATCAGTCTGTGATGTGCTAACCCCATATTTATCCAAATACCAATCTTTTATAATCTTGTCCTTAAAGGAGGCATTTTGATCATTTAAAAAAGATTTAACACTATTTCCAAAACCCTCATATTCCTTATAATACCGTTGTCCATTATTAATTAGAGCGGTTGCTTTGGCAGGGTCAAAAGAATATGGGCCTACACCAACCTGCTTCGCATCTAATACTGGAGGTTTACCCTTTTGATACACAGAATCCAGCTTAATCTCACCATCAATCACTCCGGTTAATGAAACAAGAGCTTCCGTTTCCAGATAAAATCGAAATTCAATTTGTGACGTACTTACACTATTTTCATTACATGTACATGGGTCATAGGCTACAGCTATATCCGTATGCAACCAATAATAATCATAATTAGAAAATCTATTTGGTGTGGCAATGCTTAGCGTAGGATCAAAAATCTTAACGGGTTTTGAAACTGGTTTTATATGCTGAAATAAGGCAGTTTTTCTTTGTCCAGAAGGAAACAACATTTCTATCTGCGCTGAATTTTGAAGCGGAATAACATCTCTTACCATGAGGAATACACGAAGAGTACCCCGGTATTTATTATATAAAATAAAAAAAGGAAACTTCACGGAATTGGAGTTCCCACCAATTTTACCAAATTCCTTATGTATTAATTCCCATCCATCTTCTGGATGAAAATCCTTTGCTATTGGATCACTAATTGCCTGAAGATAATCTACATTATCCTGGTATAAGGTTCCACTAGGAACATAAAATGGACTCACAACTAACTCAGAATTAGGAAAACTAGGTGAGTTAGTCAAATACATAGTAAAATTCTCCTGTGTCCAATCAAAATCGTTAGGATATAAATCTGTACCATTGTACTTCTCCCAGTTAGTCGTAGCGGTTTGTCTTGTCTCCCAACATTGTTGACTATAGCCCAATGAGCTTAACAAAACAAAAGTTATTGTTATACTAAAAACCTTCATATTACTAGTGAGTTTCATTGGTTTCTAATTTACCTAGTCTTTCTTCCAGTTGAAAAATATAAAGAGTTAACTCTTCAACCTTTTGTAATAAAACCGCATTCATATCAGCCAAATTCAAACCATCGTTTCTAACTTCTTTTTCTGAAGGCACTTCAGGAAGGTGCTTATTAGTTTTTACAAATAACTTAAGGTCGGCAATACTCATTAAATCGTATTCTTTTTCAAAAACGAAATCATACCACGTATTATAATAATCTACTACCACCTGTTCTGTTCTAATTCCTCCTTGCACATACAATTTGTAAGGAGAAGTTAAAATATTTACATCGCCATAACTTCCACCAATGCGCACTGGGGTGGAGAAATACGCGTTTGTTTCGTTAATGGAAAATCTCAAATTATTCAACATGCTAGAAGCCCCATTCACCACTCCAGAGGTATGATTGGTCATGAGTTGAAACTCACCCGAACTAGTAGTAAACATAGCTGCACCATGTCCTTGCCACGCACCTGTGCCTAACTCTTTTAGTCCTAATGACAAGCCATATCCTTGGGTATTGTCGGGGGTTAAAGTTGCACCATATTCACCAAAAGAACCTACCTTTAAGCGGTCAAAAACCTTTACATAATTAGCGCCCAGTCTTAGCGCTTCTATGGCGTTAGTGTTTTGCGAAGTGTGATGCGAAAAAGTCAAACTAGATTGTGCATTCGTTGTAAAATCCCAAAAATTTGTGGTGACGGGTAAAATATTGGGGTTAGTAGATTGAAGCCTTATTAAAGGCATATAAGTCATTGTTCCACTCATACTTATACCTGAGTAATCTTTTAGGTGTAAACTTGCTTGTGGATTGCTAATCCCAATACCTACCTGTGCGCCTGAAATCGTATTATTTCCGCTAGAGTACAACTGTGCATTGACGTTAATTGAACAAAACCCTAGTAAAACTAGAGAGAGAGAGAGAGAGAGAGAGAGTTTGGTCTCATAATAAAAAAATATTTAGTTAATAAATTAGAATATTGAAATTCTTTTCCGGCTAAAGGAGCAGTATTTAGATTTCAAACTTAGGTCTTTCATTTTGTTTATTTTTATCACTATAAATTCATAGTGTTAAACTATATGGTCAAATATTGCAAATTCATGACTTTAATAAAAATTAAGCGTAAAAATGTTTAAGTTAAAACATTCAAAACGGTTAAATAATGGGTCAAAATTTGAAATGACAAAAGAAAACCCGAAAGGATTTTCGGTGGGCTACTCAAAGCAATTATTAGCATTTGCCAACCAGCATAAAATGGGTGCCAACGGTATGATTTCAAAAATTTCTACCGTAAGTCACTTACCCTCCAGCCAAAACCTTCTTGATAGCCTCTGCTTTTACCTCGCATTCTAGGTATTCTTCTTCCGGTATGGAGTTGTGCGTAATCGCTCCTCCCACCATATACGAAAGGTATTTGCGCTCTGCATTATATTGCAAACTTCGTATCACTACGTTAAAATCAAAGTCGCCATTTGGTGTAATATATCCTACCGAGCCAGAATAAAGTCCGCGTTTAGTGGATTCAAATTTATCAATCAGTTTGGTAGCCATTATTTTAGGTGCCCCGGTCATGCTACCCATCGGGAATGCATTTTTTATCACATCTGTAAAATGATGTTTTGGGTCCATTTCGCAGCTTATGGTTGAAATCATTTGGTGCACATTTGAAAACGAATACACCCCAAAAAGCTCGTCCACTTTCACTGTTTGTGGAGCAGCCGTGCGCGATAAATCATTACGCACCAAATCCACAATCATCACGTTTTCGGTTCGGTCTTTTTTACTGTGATACAGATTCTCTTTTAGTGCGGCATCCTCTTTTACATGCTCACCTCGCTTAGCCGTTCCTTTTATGGGTTGCGATAAAATATGGTTTCCTGTTTTTTTGATAAACCGCTCCGGGCTCGCACACATCAAATACTGATTTTCGAAATTGCAATAGGCCGAAAACGGAGTGGGAGAAGTCTTCATCAACGATTGATATAAATCGAATGCCTTTACCGTTACCTTGTCGGCATAAAACTCTTGGCAAAAATTAGCCTCATAAATATCGCCCATTTGAATATGATGCAACATTGATTTCACCCCGCGAATGTATTCTGCATGATGAATTCTGGGTTGAATTTTTACCGATTCGTTTTCTGTTTTAAGAAGTATTTTAGTTTCCAAAATTTCATTATAAATACGGGTAGTAGCGCCCTCCGTACTTTGAATTTTTAATTCATTCCCTTTCACCGTAATCAAAATTTTGGGTACAAAAAACACTAAATTCGGGGTTTCATGAAAATCGAGATTAGCAGAATGTACGGCTTCTAATTCATTTTTTAAATCATAACTAAAATAGCCTAGCAGCCAATCTTGATGCTTTTGATGAAAGGCTTTTAATTTCTCGAACGAATTATCCCAACTTTTCAATGAATCTATCGCTTCAACTCCTATTATTAAATCATACTCAAATCCATTCGGGTAATCTTCATTCTCACTTGCATGACTATCTAAAATAACACAAGGCTCATGCGCAGATGCCCATTGAACCAACTTATCCTTTTGGTTAGATTCAAAATAAAATATTTCGGTTGTCCGTTTCATGCGCTGCAAATGTAATGGCAATCCCATAGAAAAACCATCGGTACGCTAATAAACCCACTGGTGTATTTACCTAAATCATATCAAAGGGAACGTGTACTTTTGAGGTATGAGTTTGGTAATCGACCTAAAAGAAATTACAAGAGAGTTTGTTGTTGGACAACAAGTGGTTAAGGCTTTGCGCGGCATTGACATTGAAATTGAACGCAATGAATACACGGCTTTAATGGGGCCTTCGGGTTCGGGCAAGTCCACTTTAATGAATGTAATTGGTTGTTTGGACACGCCCACAGCAGGCAAATACTTACTCAACAATAAGGATGTGAGTAGAATGATAGACAATGAATTAGCGGAAATTCGGAATACGGAAATTGGCTTTGTTTTTCAAACTTTCAACTTGCTTCCACGCTATTCTGCATTAGAAAATGTTGCCTTGCCCCTGGTGTATGCCGGATGGAGCAAAAAAGACCGATTAGAACGAGCAGCCGAAGTATTGGAACAAGTAGGATTAACTGACCGAATGAACCATAATCCAAATGAGCTTTCGGGTGGTCAACGCCAACGGGTGGCTGTGGCAAGAGCTTTGGTAAACAAACCTTCCATTATATTGGCCGATGAGCCTACAGGTAACTTAGACACCAAAACTTCGCATGAAATAATGGCTCTTTTTAATGAGATTCATTCCAACGGAAATACCGTTATTTTAGTGACGCACGAAGAAGATATTGCCGAACATGCCAAACGCATTATTCGTTTGCGAGATGGGGTGGTGGAATCGCAAGGGTATTAAAACGATTACTCTTCCTTCATAATAAAGCTTTCAAAATTTTCTGGCGTAATAATTTTTGTCGCTGCATCGGGGTAGGCATTGGTAAACCCTTTAGTAATTCTTACATTCTTTTTGGTGTTCCACTTAAACTCAAACGCAGCAATTTTTCCGTTTTGTTCTTCTAAATAATCTACCTCTTGCTGGGCGGTAGTTCTCCAGAAATAACTGTTTACCCAATTAGAATGATATGCATTGTATTTCATTCGTTCTGAAATAATAAAATTTTCCCAAAGTGCTCCCATATCCTGACGCAATTCTACTTGCTGAAAATTGGCGATTAGCGCATTTCTAATTCCATTATCATAAAAATATATTTTACGCGATTTCTTGAGTTCAGTACGTAGGTTTCGGTTAAACGAACCCAGTCTAAATATGACAAATGACTGTTCTAACAACTGAATATAGTTTTGGATGGTTTCATTATCTAAACCCACCGTTTTACCCAATTCACTATACGATACTTGATTGCCTAATTGAAACGCTAAAGCCTGCAAAAGCTTTACGAGCTTATCGCTTTTTTTAACCTTATTCCAAATCAAAATATCCTTATACAAATAACTATCAGAGAGCTGTTTCAACACTTCTTTTTCATCGCCTTTAGCCGTAACTACATCTGGATAATAGCCATACACCAAACGATGATGTAACAACCTGCGCTCTTCCAAAAAACCATGATGATTAATCATTTCTTCATACGAAAGTGGATACATGTGATATTCCCATTTTCTTCCCGTTAATGGTTCGTTAAGGTCATTGGCCAACTCAAAAGCAGATGACCCGGTTACAATTAACTGAACATCCTTTAATTGGTCGGTGATTAGTTTAAGTTTTATACCGATATCTTCAATTCTTTGCGCTTCGTCAATGATTAGAATTTTAACTTGGCCAAACTCTTTTTTGAATACCGATGAGGAAGGCGTTGCAAATAGTGCCTGCACATCACTATCATCTGCATTCAGCCACCTTACATTGTCATATTCTTTTGTAAAAGATTCTAATAAGGTAGTTTTACCTACTTGCCTAGCACCAAATACTAAAATTGCCTTTCCCGAAAACAACTTCTTTTTAATTCTGTCTTTTATTAAACGCCTAATCATAAGGCGAATATACAATAAACAATATTCCTAATCGCAAATTACCTATGTTTTTTGCGAATGCAATCGCAAATAAACTACTTTTTATGCGGTTAGCGAAAGGCTAAACTAGTCAAAAAGCAGGGATTTACTCCACTAAAAAATTGAAATACGTTTCCGGAAATGGCTCCTCTTTCAAGGTGAAATGCCACCATTCTTCATGGTAAGGTTGAAAGCCATTTTCCAGCATTACGGAACGTAAGTAATTCCTGTTTTTTTGAGCTAATTTTGAAATAGAGGTATCACTTGGCCATGATGTAGTTCCAAAATAATCCCACGTGCTGCCCATATCTAGCTCCATTCCGTTCTTATCTACCAATGTCAAATCAACGGTGCTACCGCGTGAATGTCCTGATTTGGAAGCAATGTAGTTCAGCTTAAACAAATCCGATTTATCCACCTCCGGGTAATACTTAGATTTAGTGAGCGTATCCGCTAAATCCATCGCCCATTTGGAAAAATGATTGACCGCTCTTTGTGGCCGATACGCATCCATTATTTTTAATTGGTAATTCAATTTCGCTACCTCCAAAGCCACTCGTTGCAAGTGCTGTGCGCATTCTTTGGTAACAATAGCCACCGGTTTTTCATATCCTTCTACGCGTCTTCCCACAAAATTGTCCGTTCCGTAATACCTTATATCCAATAGTACATTCGGCACAACATCTGTGATGTATACAAAATTTTCAGGTAAAGAATTCCCAGTTTTATGATTGGAAAAAATCACCATAAAAACCACTACAAATATGGAAATCAACACTATAAATTGTTTTTTACGCACCATTTGGAAAGGTACTAATTTTAGCACAATCTCACATTTACATGCATAAAAAAACCAACCTTACTCCAAGCAAGATTGGTTCATCTCCTCTCAAAAATTAATCACCATTAGAAAGGATTGGAGAGTTCGGGATTTGCTAAATAACTCGTGTCTGTAAGTGTTTTTAAGAATGCAATTAAAGCCGCTTTTTCATCGGTAGATAATTGAACTCCGCCTTGATACGCATATACCATAAGTGGATCTACTGTGGCTGTATTATGCACTCCGGTACTGTAAAAATCTACCACATCTTCAAGCGTAGCAAACCTCCCATCGTGCATATACGGAGCGGTGAGTTCAATGTTTCTAAGGGTTGGCGTTTTAAAACGTCCTAAATCTTTTGGATTACCAGTCACCGCCATGTAACCATCCGCGGGGTTTAAATCCAACCCATTATTTCTAGGCGTATTATCGGTAAATAATGCTGTGCCGTGGCAATGAAAACAATCTGCTTTTTCGGTGTTAAACAAATCAAAACCTGTTAACTCTTGCGGTGTTAGGATTACTTCTCCTCTCAAAAACTTGTCAAATCGTGAATTACTAGACGTTAAAATACGCTCAAATTGCGCCAACGCATAAGCCGCTTCTTTGGAAGTAATTACATCCACATTGAATGCTTTTTTAAATAAATCGCGGTACTTTTCACTATTATTCAATCGGGTCAAATCTGTTTTCAAAAATTCTTCTACCTCAAAAGTCATCACATCTTCTAGTGTTCCTTGAAAACTACCATTCCACATAAAATTAGTACTCCACGAAAGATTTACGTGCTCCAACACTTGCGAAGAGCCATTATCTGTTTGAAATGCCTGGCTCTGAATATGACAACTAGCACACGCTCGGGAACTGTCTTTATCCATAATATGATCATAGTACAACATTCGCCCAAGAGATACTCCTTCCAAGGTGGTTGGATTATCTTCCGCAATTTTACGATCTGGAAACCCAACAGGATTTTCCAAATTATACGGTGTGGTCACATACGGTTTTTCCACCGGATTGGTAATTGGCTCTGGCCCTTTATTGGTACATCCCGATAAGGTAACAAACCCAATTCCAATTAATAAAGCGATTGATTTCATAAAAGTCCTCCAGTTTTTTTTAGTTAACAGTACCGGTAAATACATCCTTCCCGTTTTTTTGAATGGTTGCTTGCGCTTCGGCATTTCCCATTATAGCCGCTCCAAAATAGGCGAAATCCCAATCGACCGGGTTTTTAAACCAGTTTTGAATTTCCATATCTAGGTCTATTTGCACTTGATTATTCACTACTTCAAATCCGGAATTAGGTAAATCAATGGCAATACTGTAATCTGTTTTATCCAGACTCCCAGCATGAAAGTTGAAAAATTTCTTCACGCCATTATCCAAATATTGTCCTTCAATTTTTTGGTAATGGTAACCTCCGCCCATGTTTTCTGGCCAAAACATTTGAAATTCTGGAGGGCTGGTAAACATGTTTGATTTGTTATCTGCATTTACAAATCCGTAAGTAAAACTAACTCCGGTATAGGTCCCACTAGGAATCTTGTTTTCAAACTGATAGGCTTCTGTAGTAGGAATGGCGTGCTCTACGTAATGCATATCAGGTAGCACCACATCCGATTTTCCATCCCGATGAAAAGTAACTCTGGTAATAAAATATTTAATGGTCCGCATACTAAATGTATCGCCATGGGCATTAATGTATTTCATGGTGTCAATCTCTACGGGAGCTCCATCCACAAAATGATGAAAATTAATATTTACTACTGTAGGCGTATTTTCAACCGTGGGTTGTGGGGTATCATTTTTACAACTAGAAAACCCGAAAGTCATTCCAATCGCAATTATTAAAATAAGTATCTTTTTCATTTTGAATATATTGTAAAGGTTATTCATGTAAAATTGGTGGACGGTAACGTGGCAAACCTTTCTGTTCGTACTATTTGTAGCCGTGCTTTGCTACTTTGGTAAAGGTCTGATATTCTGATGGGTTCGAAAATGATAAAAGTCACGTTAAATTTCTCCTAACCTTACTGATTCAATAAATCTATAAGCAGTTGAATTAACCTAAATTTGTGTTTGTAGAATGGAATCAAAATTTAAAAACAACATTTCTGAATTAACGTCCTCCAACCAAGATAAGCGCGTTCTCGTGGGGGTGAGTGGTGGTGCTGATTCTGTAGTACTGGCTTATCTATTGCATTCTTTTGGATTCCAAATTGCGCTTGCTCATTGCCATTTTAATCTAAGAGGTAAAGATGCGGATGCCGATCAAGAATTTACTAAAAACCTAGCGTTACAATTCAACGTTCCGTTTTATACCATAAAATTTGAAACCGAGACCTACGCAAAAACGCGTAAAATCTCCATTCAAATGGCCGCTAGAAACCTTCGGTATTTCTGGTTTGAAAAAATCTGTAAGGAAAATAATTTTAGCCAAATTGCGGTAGGTACGCACTTAACCGACAATATTGAAACCTTCCTACTTAATAGCACCCGCGGCACTGGTTTATCTGGTTTGAGAGGAATTAAACCTATAAATGGGCGGATTATTCGGCCGTTATTGGGTTTCACAAAAGAAGAAATTTATAGCTACTCCAAATCCAAAAACTTAGACTGGCGAGAAGACTTATCTAACCAAAGCATAAAATACCATCGCAACAAGATTCGTCATACCGTTCTACCGATTTTAAAGGAACTAAATCCAAATTTAGAAGACACCTTTCAACGTAATTTTAAGCGTTTGTTGAGGGTAGATGCCTACGTGCAAGAAAAACTGGATGAGACGTGGAATGATTGGGTAACTCACACCGAAAAAGGATTTAGTTTGCCGATTGATAAATTGAGGTCGGATAAGTTTACAGATGTAATACTGACGTATAAGTTGCAACCATTTGGATTTAACCCATCACAGGTTCATGATTTGATAACGGGTTTAAGTAGCCAACCAGGGGTTACAATTTCATCCACCGATTACAAAATTTATGTGGATAGAACGGAAGTCTTCGTGCAACCCAAACGTTTTTTCACTATTCCAAATGAGTATTCTATTACCGAGTTTTTAGGAGAAATCACCCAACCCATACCGCTAAAATTTGAAGACCATCACCGAAAAGACGTTTCGTTTTCAAAGGCTAAAAACATCGCTTATTTTGATTTTGATACTCTCACCTATCCTTTAACATTGCGCGTTTGGAAGGAAGGCGACCGCATCCATCCTTTTGGAATGAAAGGGAGTAAAAAAGTATCCGATTTATTAATCGATGCTAAAATTCCACTTCCGGAAAAAGAAAATATCTGGGTACTAGAAAGCAACCAAAAAATTTGCTGGGTAATAGGAATTCGTTCGTCCGAACAATTTAAAGTAACCGACCAAACCAAACGTATTTTTCAAGTGACGGCTTTTTGATTTGGGTGATTGGGTTTTGAGTTTTCCACGTCAATTTCGGTCACCTAAAATATTGCGCTTCGAATCAATCCCCCTAGATTATTCGCACGCTCATAATCTCCCCCTCCTCCAAGGGGGAATTAATTACGGATTATTTTTTAGTGAGTGGAAGAGTTTGAAGTTTAGTGGTTTCCATTCAACTCCAAATTCCTGTTTTTTTTACTTCTTCATTCCTTGTTCATTATTCATCATTCGTTATTCATTTTGAATTAAGAACACCCAACAAAGAATGATGAATAAAGAAGTTTCCATTTCAATTTCATTTTTTCACTTCCTTGTTCATAATTCAGCATTCCTTGTTCGACATTATTCCAAACACCCAAAAACCCACCATTCGTCAAACAATCAAGATTGCATTCTTTGCCTTCCCATTTAATCTTTCATGTTCCTTTTTGCGGTCTCCACGCTTTTAACGAAAATAGAAATCAACTCGTCATTTTCTTTTTTAACCTCAATAATCAATGACTCGTTTTCATACACTTTTCCTTTATGCATGATTTTAAGATTTACGTATGTCTCTCGTAATTCTTTTAATACCACTTTCATTTTATGAACAAAATCACGTGGAGATTCTGCACTTTGCGCTTCTCCATAATTCAAGGCAGATGAAGTACCTGAACGCACAATTTGTCCTGCTAAATGATTACCCGTTCGGGTTTTGGGAGTTTGTTCTACCACATTAATTATCTGAACAGAAAAATCTACTAGTCGGTCCTCAAGGTTAAATTTCTTCATTTTATTTTCTTATAACGTTTTAACTTGCTCGATAATCTTCAATTCCATTTTTCACTTCCTTGTTCATAATTCAGCATTCCTTGTTCGACATTATTTAAATACCTGAATTTCGAACACCCAACAAGGAATGATGAATGAAGAAGTTTCCATTTCAATTTCATTTTTCACTTCCTTGTTCATAATTCAGCATTCCTTGTTCGACATTATTTAAATACCTGAATTAAGAACACCCAACAAGGAATGATGAATGAAGAAGTTTCCATTTCAATTTCATTTTTTTTACTTCCTTGTTCATAATTCAGCATTCCTTGTTCGACATTATTTAGAAAATCAAACATCCACCCAAGCACTCACGATAGGCTACCCTAGCCACCCATCTCTATCTAGTGCGCGGTATTGTATGGCTTCTGCTACATGTTGTGCTGAAATTTTTTCACTTGTTTCTAGGTCAGCAATGGTGCGGGCTACTTTTAGGATTCGGTTGTAGGACCGGGCGGAAAAGCCCAATCGCTCTACGGCATTTTTCAATAATTGCTCTCCCATATCATCAATCACACACCATTTTTTCATTTGTTTTGGCTCTAGCTGTGCATTGCTAAATATGCCTTCAATTCCTTCATACCGGTCGTTTTGAATTTTTCGCGCGGCAATAACACGATCTCGAATGGATTTGCTGTTTTCTCCATCTTCACGTTGGCGCAATTCTTCATAGGGCACACTGCCTACTTCGAGGTGCAAATCAATCCTATCCATCAGCGGACCCGAAACTTTATTCAAATACCGTCTCACCGATTGTTCGCTATCGGTAGAGGAAGACGCATCATAAAAATCACCACTAGGCGATGGGTTCATGGATGCTACCAGCATAAAAGAAGCAGGGAAATCCACAGTAATCATTGCACGAGAAATGGTGACATATCGGTCTTCAAGGGGCTGTCGCATTACTTCCAACACCGTGCGTTTAAACTCGGGCAACTCATCCAGAAATAAAATCCCGTTGTGAGCTAAAGAAATTTCACCTGGTTTTGGGTTGGTCCCTCCTCCTACCAAAGCCACATCCGAAACCGTATGGTGTGGATGTCGGAAAGGTCGTTGCGTAATCAAAGCGGTGGTTTTACCCAGCAGTCCAGATACCGAATGAATTTTAGTAGTTTCCAAAGCCTCTTCTAGGGTAAGTGGTGGCAAAATAGTCGGAATCCTTTTAGCCAACATCGTTTTTCCGGTTCCTGGAGGGCCTACCATAATTACATTATGACCACCTGCAGCGGCAATTTCCAAACCTCTTTTCACGGTTTCTTGCCCTTTCACATCCGCAAAATCTACATTAAATAATTCACTGTCTTCATTAAACGATTCCAGCAAATCTACCTTCGTGGGCTCCAATGTTCCATTTCCCGTAAAAAAATCAATTACCTCAGTAATATTCTTAATTCCATACACATCCAACCCTTCCACTACCGCAGCTTCGCGGGCATTATCATACGGAAGTATAAATCCCTTAAATCCTTCTTTTTGGGCTCTTACAGCGATGGGTAACGCTCCGCGAATAGTACGCAAATCACCATCTAGCGCAAGTTCACCCATGATCACGTAATCGCTAATATTGGGTGCATCAATTTGTTCCGTAGCAGCCAAAATGCCCATGGCAAGAGTGAGGTCATAAGCGCTTCCTTCTTTTCGAATATTTGCGGGAGCCATGTTAATGGTAATTCCTTTCACCGGAATTTTAAATCCATTGTTTACCAAAGCCGCATCAATGCGTTGCTGACTTTCTTTTACCGCGCTATCGGCCAATCCTACAAGGGCAAAATTTACCCCTTTACCAATATTTACTTCAACGGTAATAGTTTGGGCATCAATTCCGTACACAGCAGAACCATAAGTTTTTACGAGCATATAAACGAGAGTTTTATTTTGTTGGGTTAAAAGTACAGTAATAAAATTAGAAAATGCCCCCCTAGTTTTCACTCAATTTTACTCAAGTCTATTGAAACTCAAAAGCAAGGCCTCTGTTTCGGATATCCTATTAAACAAAGATTCAAAACAGCCACCATATTAGTAAAAGCACAACTATATTTGCGGCAAGATAAAATGAGCGCTTTAGACAAAATAATGGCTCCGGTAAAAACGGAAATGAAGGGATTTGAAGCCAAATTTCGAGATTCTTTAAAAAGCCGTGTTTCATTATTAGATAAAATAATGCACTACATTATCAAGCGAAAAGGCAAGCAAATGCGCCCCATGTTTGTGTTTTTATCGGCCCAAATGAACAAGGAAGTTACCGAATCCACTTACACCGCTGCTTCGCTGATTGAGCTTTTACATACTGCCACTTTGGTACACGATGATGTGGTAGATGTTTCGTACGAGCGTAGAGGATTCTTTTCTATCAATGCACTTTGGAAAAACAAAATTGCCGTTTTGGTAGGCGATTATTTATTGTCGCGAGGTTTGTTAGTGGCTTTAAACAATGACGAATTTCAAATATTAAAAATTGTAGCCAACGCAGTTAAAGAAATGAGTGAAGGCGAACTTCTTCAAATGGAGAAAACACGTAATCTCAACTTTGATGAAAGTATTTACTACGACATTATTCGTCAAAAAACAGCTACTTTAATAGCCGCATGTTGTGCCGCAGGGGTCTCTTCATCGGGTGGTACAGATGAAATGGTGGAAATAGCCCGTTTGTTTGGCAACGATGTAGGAATGGCATTTCAGCTAAAAGATGATTTATTTGATTTTGGAGAGGGTACCAAAATTGGTAAACCAACTGGCATCGACATCAAAGAAAAGAAGATGACTTTACCGATGATTTACGCATTGAACAATGCTTCAAAATCGGACCGAAAAAGAATGATTAACATTATTAAAAACCAAAATGACAAATCACATAAAGTCAATGAGGTAATTGAATATGTTCTTCAAAGTGGTGGAATAGCCCACACCAAGTCTAAAATGATGGAATTTACCGAAAGTGCTAAATCACGCTTAGCCGCCTTTCCGGATGGAGAAGCGAAAGATTCGCTTATCGCTTTGGTGGATTATACCATTAATAGAGAGAAGTAAAATTAATTACTCCTCTCCGAAAATTCTATTTACGTTAAAATATTTTTGCCCATCCTAGATTAAGCGGGCATCTAAACTTGAAAAAGTTTACTAAAATTCTGCGTTTCCAGGTGTTCTTGGAAAAGGAATTACATCTCTAATATTGGTCATACCGGTCAAGAACAAAATCAAACGTTCAAAACCTAATCCAAACCCACTATGTGGAGCCGTTCCAAATTTACGGGTATCTAAATACCACGCTAATTCTTCTTCGTCAATTCCCATGGTTTTGATTTTGTTAAGTAGCACATCATAACGCTCCTCACGTTGCGACCCACCTACCATTTCACCAATTCCTGGAAACAAGATATCCATTGCTCTTACTGTTTTACCATCTTCGTTTTCACGCATGTAAAACGCTTTTATATTGGCCGGGTAATCAAATAAAATTACTGGTTTTTTAAAGTGCTTTTCTACCAAATAACGTTCGTGTTCCGATTGTAAATCAGCGCCCCATTGGTCCAATACATAAGCAAATTTCTTCTTCTTGTTGGGTTTTGAATTACGTAGAATTTGGAATGCATCCGTATACGAAACACGCTCAAAATCATTATCTACTACCGATTGTAATTTCTCTTTCAACTCCATTGGACTACGCTCCGCTTCCGGCTTCACTTTTTCTTCCTCAGCCAATCGGCCACTTAAGAACGTTAAGTCGTCATCACATTTTTCAAGGATAGACTTAATCACGTATTTCAAGAAATCTTCGGCCAAATCCATGTTGTCATCCAAATCGTTGAATGCCACTTCTGGCTCTACCATCCAAAACTCAGCTAAGTGACGGGTAGTGTTTGAATTCTCTGCTCTAAACGTTGGGCCAAAGGTATATACCTCACCCAAAGCCATGGCGCCCAATTCTGCTTCCAACTGTCCCGAAACGGTTAAGTTGGTCGCTTTATTGAAAAAATCTTTTGAAAAATCAATTTCGCCATCTTCTTTTTTAGGAATGTCTTTTAAATCCAAATTGGTTACTTGAAACATTTCACCGGCACCTTCGGCATCCGAACCAGTGATGATTGGCGTATGCATCCACACAAAACCGTTGGTATTGAAATACTCATGAATAGCATAAGCAGCCGCATTTCGAATCCGTAAAACCGCAGAGAAATAATTGGTACGTGGACGCAAATGCGCTATTTCACGTAAAAATTCTAATGAGTGACGTTTGGGTTGTAGCGGATATTCATCGGTACTAGCCTCCCCCAAAATTTCAATTTCAGTGGCTACTAACTCATATTTTTGTCCGCTTCCTTGGCTTTCTACCAAATTTCCTACAATGCTCAAAGCCGCTCCAGTAGTGATACGTTTCATAGTATCCTCACCAAAACTAGCATTGTCAGCAACCACTTGAATATTATTAATGGTAGAACCGTCATTCATCGCAATAAACGACACATTTTTACTTCCACGTTTGGTACGTACCCACCCTTTCGCAGTCACACCTTCAAGGGTACTGCTACTCACTAATAAATCTTTGATTTTTGTTCGCATTGTTCTGTACTAAAATTTAAGCGTGCAAAGGTAATTAAGTTCGTGATTTTATTCGTCATGGGTGTACGCGAAGTCATCCTTTGTCTAATTCCGATTTTTCACGAAGGATTCCTATTCTGTTCAAATTATTTATGAAAAGTGAACATTCCGTACTTACGCAGGTAAAAACTGGACATATATTGGCTATTTGTTCAGTTTCAATACATAAACTGAACATTGAGTAGCTATTTATCCAAGTACATTTTGAAAAATAAAGACGATTATTATTTCGCGCTCAGCGGAGTAACGCATTGCAACGACTGGAAACCTTGGGTGCTATTTATGCTCAAAGCAGTAGAAGTAACCTCTGATATTACTGGAAAGACATCGCGACTACGCTTACTAAATACATGGAAGAATTAGTGCGTCATCAAATATTACGTGTAAAAAAATCAGGTACGCAGGTGTATTACATTAATGATGATTTGATACGCATTTTGGAAAGTTAAAATTCCATTTTTACTCCACAATCACTTTCTCTCTATGCAAAACCGCCCCATCCTCGTTTTTGATTATAGCAAAGAAAATTCCACTTTGCCATTTAGAAACATCCAAAATCAAATCTCTTTCAAAGGTTTTTGTTACCATCAGTCTTCCACGTAAATCGTATATTTCTAGGATTGAGGCTCCGGTTTTTTGGCCTGTATTGATGTTAATTTGGCTATGAGTAGGATTGGGGTAGATTTTTATCTCATGTGGTTTAGATATTTGGGTAGTAGAAGTTATCACTCCAGTGGTATCGCCATTCTTCACAAATCCTGTTAAAGTCCACACACAAAAAGCACCCATATCACCACCTCCCATCTTTGCCAGTCCTTTTCCTGCAATATAGGTAACAGCAATACCTCCGTCCATACCAGGAGACCATAAAATATTTATTGAATCCAACTTACAATACTGATTTACCAAATCGTCATTTACCGAATTGGAGTTACTATCGTACTCAAAAGGTAAAAATTGGTTTTCACAATTTCTCCCTTAGAATTTCTTCCCACATATACCATATAAGGTAAATTTTCGAATGCTATTGAACAAGTAGCAGTATCTATCCCTGCCAAGGTATTTGGTAATGCCTCAATAAATGGATTTTTACCTTTAATTCTATCTGGGTACTGAAAACTGTTATTCCCATATTTGTATTTCACGGTATCCCCAATAACAACCTTGTTTGTAACTCGATTAATAGCACGATACTCCTGCAAATCATAACCGTTTACATAAAAATATTTGTAAGAAAACAAATCTCCCACTTCGAAATCAAACAAATCCAATCCCATAGGAATAGTTTCTCCTAGCTTAAGGTTTTGTACTCCAATTAATTTATACTGTTCTAAAGGCGCTACAATAGCAAACCCTGAAACTACTCCATGCGTTTTCGAAACACTTATCACTCCATTTCTATAACTAAAAGTTTTAACTGAATCATACCTCTCAATTCCCGCTACATATTCCCATTTTACATCTATTACTGCCATAGAGTCACCAGCTATCGAATCTGCCAACCAACTGCTACCCACCCCGCTTTTCGGATAAATTAGAACTCGATTAGAATCCGTAATTAAAATAGATTTTTCATTTGACAATAGGATAGAACCACCCAAAAATTGCGCTTTATTACCCAAATATCTTTCGGCTGGATAATTAATATTATACCCGCAATCTGAAGAAATAATCGTATCCCAACCCACGCGATTCCCCACCGCAATTCGATTCATAAAATAGGTAGTATCCGTACTACTTACATGAACGCTATCTACCCAAACCGTAAAAAATTGATGGTTATCCTGTTTCTCATACACCAACGTATCATTTGGCATCACCAAACTCCAGTTTTGGGCGCAGAGCGACATTGAAAACAACAGACTTAAACTCAGGATGTATTTTAAAGACTTCATAGCACAGGTTTTGAACCGTGAAAATACATTGAATTCCTTACTGAGCCAAAAACACCAACGATTAACAAATCTTAAAGCTATTTATCACTTGGTCAAGTCAGTCATTCACTAATTTTTTTAATTTAGCGCCCACATTCCGAATTGAGCAAAAATTCAATTCTTTAGCAACTAGTTAGCATGGCTTCAAGCAATTCAGGTAAATCATATTTTTCGGTAATTATCAGCATCGCCTTGGTGCTCTTTATGTTGGGAATCACCGGATTACTCGTTTTAAAGGCCAAATCTATTTCTGAATCGGTCAAAGAAAACATTGGAATCACCGTGTTTTTACGCGATGATGTAAAAGATGTGGATGTGAAACGATTGCAAAAATCATTGGACGCATCGCGCTATGTTAAAACCACCGAATTTATTTCTAAAGAAGATGCAGCCGAATTGCTTCAAGCCGATTTGGGCGAAGATTTTGTAGATTTTTTAGGCTACAACCCTTTGCTCACTAGTATTGACGTGCGTATGAATGCGGATTATGCCCATCCGGATAGCTTGGCTTGGATTGAAGCTGATTTATTGAAAAACCCGAAAATTAGAAATGTCGATTACCACAAAGATTTGCTCACCGCAGTAAATGAGAACATCCGTAAAATAACCCTGGTCTTAATCGGGTTTTCGGTAATGCTTCTTTTTGTAGCGATGGCGTTAATAAACAGCACCATTCGATTAGCTATTTACTCGCGTAGATTCATTATTCGCAGTATGCAGCTCGTAGGGGCAACTCCGGGTTTTATTACCCGCCCATTTGTAATGAAAAGCATTGTAAACGGGTTTTATGGCGCACTCATTTCTATTGTTCTTATTGCGCTAGTAGTGTATTCGATACAAAACCAAATGCCCGAAATTTTTGATGTAAACGATATAAAGTTATACGCTATGGTGATCGCTGGAGTAATTGCCTTAGGGCTACTCATTAGCTGGCTAAGCACCACTTTTGCCGTTCGCAGATATTTAAGATTAAAAACTGACAAATTATACCGATAATTATGGCTAATAAAAACGAAATTGCAGGGGGAGATCAACTTCCATTCACCAAAACAAATTACATTTATTTGATTGCTGGGTTTATACTCATCATCATCGGTTTTTTTATGATGTCTGGTGGCGGGTCTGACGATCCAACGGTATTTAGCGATGCTATATTTTCTACCACAAGGCTAACCATTTCGCCTATCGTAATCCTTTCTGGTTATGGCGTGATTTTGTATGCTATCATGAAAAAAACTCAAGAATAAACCCATTTTTACATGACATTTTTTGATGCTGTTATCCTTGCAATTATTGAGGGATTAACCGAGTTCTTACCTGTTTCTTCTACAGGTCACATGATTATTGGGTCTTCCTTAATGGGTATTGCCAATGACGAGTTTACCAAAGCTTTTACCATCGCTATTCAATTAGGCGCCATTGTTTCTGTCATGGTTATTTATTGGAAACGCTTTTTTCAAACAGTCGATTTTTACCTCAAACTTTTTGTAGGGTTTATTCCCGCAGCAGTTTTCGGGTTGTTACTCAACGATTACATAGACGCCCTTTTAGAAAACGTTTTGGTGGTGGCTACCACTCTTTTGCTAGGCGGAATCGTATTGATTTTTGTAGATAAATGGTTTAAAAACACGGAAGAATCCGGGACTTCGGAAGTAACCTATCCTACCGCATTGAAAATAGGAATGTTTCAGGTTATTGCAATGATTCCGGGTGTATCTAGATCGGCCGCTACCATTATAGGTGGGCTAACTCAAAAAATGAATCGCCAAGCAGCAGCCGAATTCTCCTTCTTTTTAGCTATTCCTACCATGTTTGCTGCTACCGCTTACAAATTGCTTAAATTTTACTTAAACGGAGGTGGTTTTCATGGCGATGAAATCATGCTTCTTGCCGTTGGAAACGTGGTGGCCTTTGTAGTGGCTATCATTGCTATCAAAGGGTTTATTAGTTTTCTAAGCAAACACGGATTTAAGTATTTTGGCTATTACCGAATCGCTTTAGGTTTACTCATTATTGTACTCCATTTTATGGGAGTGGAGCTCACCATCAACTAATTATTTCATGCCTAAATTGTATGATTTCAAAGGGGGTGAGGTTCTTTTAGTAGATAAGCCATTAGAATGGACCTCGTTTGACGTGGTGAACAAATTACGCTACCAACTTAAACAAAAAACCGGTATTAAACGCTTTAAAGTAGGGCATGCAGGTACGCTCGACCCATTAGCTTCGGGCTTGCTCATTCTTTGCTGCGGCAAGGCTACCAAAACCATCGAATCGTATATGGGTATGCCCAAAGAATACACGGGCACTATTGTATTAGGCGCCTCCCGGCCTTCGTATGACATGGAAACAGAAATTGACCATACCTTTGCTATTTCTGAAATTACGGAAGCGGATGTATTAAAGGCGGTAGAAACTTTTACAGGCAACATTCAACAAGTTCCGCCCCTATTTTCGGCCAAAAAGATTGACGGTAAAAAAGCCTACGAATATGCGCGTAAAGGGGTTGAAAAAGAACTGAAATCAAATTCTATCACTATTTATAGCTACGAAATTACACGAATGGAATTGCCCGAAATTGATTTTAAAATTCAATGTTCCAAAGGTACATACATCCGTTCGCTAGCACACGATTTAGGAACCGCTTTGAACAACGGAGCCTATTTAAAAGCACTTCGCAGAACCGCTATTGGCGATTTTAAGGTGACCGATGCCAAAAGTGTGAACGACTGGGTGAATGAGATCATAACCGCTGAAGTGGTGGAAGAATCCGAAAATTAATCGAAGCTAACTTTCATTTTCACTGCACCTTAATTTACAGTTGAGAGTTATTAGTGTTGAGTTTTTAGTTTGTTTTTTTTACTTCCTCATTCATCATTCCTTGTTGGGTGTTCGAAATTGTTTAGAGATGAGAGTTTTTAGTGTTCAGTTTTTAGTGTTCACTCATCACTTCATCATTCCTTGTTGGAAATTCGATATTCATTTTCACTTAACCACAATAAGCTAGATTCTACCGAATTAGCTTTTAAAATTGTTTCACAATAAGCTAGATTCTACCGAATTAGCTTTTAAAATTGTTTCACAATTTTTCCAGAGACCTCGCCAATACGATAGCTATACATCCCAGTTTTAAGATTCGAAACATCAATGGTATTTTTAACTAAATTTAGTTTTTGTATCAAAACTAACCTCCCTAAAACATCATATATTTCTAATGTAAACTTTTGCTGATTAATGCTTGAAGTAATCTCAATATTCAAAACATCATGTACAGGATTAGGGTAAACGAAAACCTCAGTTATTGCATTCAGTTCAGGTACAGATTTAGCAAAATCCCATCCTACTTCTAGGTCATCTATCATCCAACCTTCTTGATTGGTTTGAATACTATCACTAATAAATGAAAACCTAAAAATAGCTGAATCAGAATTATTAAAGGTGTCGGTCCAGTCTGGCATCAATACCATAAAATTATTCCAACCAGTTTTCCTCCCCGTAAACAAATCCAGATTGTGTAAGCTAGAATAATTAATTGAAAAATTATAAGTTGACTGTTCTTTTAAAATATCAATCCAAGTATTTCCCGAATCGGGTGAAACTTCAATTTTACCAAAATCCTTTAATGAGTCCGAATCTATTTTATACTGAAACTGTAGGTATGGGATATCAAAACCCCTTTCTTCCAGTGAAATATAAAACACAGAAGTATCATTCATTGGGTAATTACTTACAGAATCAGTAATTAATGCTCTTTTTGAATAATATGCAGAATCAAGTAGGGTTTTCATTGGTGAACCCACTGCCCAAATGTTATATGGGTTTGAAATGGTATCGACCCTAATAAAATTTGAATACAGTGTGTCATCAATTTCAAAATTGAAATAATTGAGCTGGCCAAAAGAAGTTAACGGAATAGTACTAATTAATAAGATGGTAAAGATGTTTGATAGTTTCATTTGTTTTTGGTTTTTATTTTTTCGTTTTTTTTACTTCAACATTCATCATTCCTTGTTGGGTGTTCGAAATTGTTCGGAGTTATTAGTTTTTAGTGTTGAGTTTTTAGTTTATTTTTTTACTTCAACATTCCTCATTCCTTGTTGGAAATTCGATATTCATTTTCACTGCACTACAACAAACCCTGTAACCTCTCCAATACGATAGCTATACACTCCTGTTTTAAGATTCGAAACATCAATGGTATTGGTACTTGGAAACAGCTTTTTGGTTAACACCAGTTTCCCTAAAATATCATACAACTTCAACTCAAATTCTTCCGGGTGCGCCCGATGCTCGAAGGCGGAGGGCGTGATTTCAATATTCAACACATCGCTAGCAGGGTTGGGGTATATTTTTAATTGCGCCATAGCACCTTCTATTTTGGGTACACTGGTTACCTCACAGCCTGGGGTTAAACACCCAAAACTATCTACTTTTATTAACCATGTGTCTTGGGTGGAATCTACACTTT
>CAXBCR010000002.1:0-346892 GCA_963974475.1 uncultured Flavobacteriales bacterium | reverse complement strand
GTCAACAATACATTCATTCTTGGCCTATCGGCAGAACGAATGCTTAGTTATTAGCGATAGTTTTAATTCATTCTTAATCTCAAGTGTTAGGTTCTTTTTATTCAACCCAACTTCATTAAGTGACGGCCATAATGTGAGTTCTGGATTTAAAAGTTTTAGTAATGAGGCTTTACCATAAATTCGTAAAGTTCTTTCGCAAATTAGAGCACCAATCATATATGGAATTGGAGTTTCATCATTAATGTATAGTCTTTCAAATGGTTGCATATGTTCGGACAAGTCTATCTTGGATGTATCCATATATTTCGAAAAATTATTTCTATGCCATGAATAGTCATTTTTTCCACTTCCACCGAGAAAGGTTGCTAAACCTTCATTTAGAATCTGAGGAGCCTTTGGGTAAAGGTTCATGGTATAGATATGTACTATCTCATGAGTGTAAAATTCAGAGTTATTTCCAGAATAAATAATATTGCCATAAGCAGCCATGCCTCCAGTTTCGCTGATAAGCATTGAAGGATGGTAATCGAATCCCTTGACTTCAAAAACTTGTTTAGGACTGTTACATGAATAGTAGCTAATTTCAAAGGGAGAAGTATCGAAGAAGCTACAAATCTGTGAAATGTCTTGTAATTGAAGTTCTATTTCCTTTTCGTTAGGTATCTTTCCTGGAGGTAAATAATACAGAATACTTCCTTGTTGTAGCTTTTGCCAATCTCTGGTAATATAATCTACAGCCCTTTTAAACTTCCATGGACCTTCTGATTTGGTTGCAATTATGTTATAAATGACTTGAATCGTGGTTGTGTTTTTAATGGAGTCAGGTTCTAAATAACCCAGTTTGATGAGTTTTTCATTTTCATTAATATCATAAATTTCCATTAAGTTTATTTCCTTGGTGATATTATAGTTTCTGTCATATTCTAATCCTATAATTTCGTAAAAGGGGTATTTAAATCTTTCAAAATCTGATGAAATCCAAAATTCATTTTCTTGAAAATGTTGATTTTTTGTGTTCAGAAATTGGTCTAAAGAATGTAGTATTTGCTTGTTATCAGCGCTTAGAGTATCGACCCACTGAGAATTTGCAAATGAAATGGTTTGATTTTCTTGTGATTTTACGGTTGTAGTAATTGACAAGAATAGGAATAAAGTAGCTAGGTAGTTATTCATGTTGTTTTTTTTAATTATCGCTAACGTCTCCGTATATGAAACGTAGCGTGTAAAAAGACACTATCGTTTCGGATTATACACGAGCCGAATTTTTATTTTTTCTATTTATCTTTTAATTTCTAAATATACAAAAATAAAAATTTGGCGGACTTAATAAATAAACAAAAACCTCTGGGAAAGCCTATAATAGCTATGTTTTATATACATTGTTGTGTGTAGTGCTTTTCACGTTCTGCTTGGTTTTCCGATGTTTGTTATTTAGTTCAAATGTGAGTGTTGGCGAGACATACTCTTTTGCAATTTTTGGCGTAGCGTTGGCTGTAGCGAATTGCGAATGTGTATGGCTTTGAGCGTTGGCTTTATTTGTCCGATTTTAATTTAATCCTTTCAGTTTCTGTGTCGTATTCGTAATTCACAATGCTTTCATTCAAAATCAATTGGATTGATTCCTCAATCACGTCAAAAGGCACGACAAACCATTCTCTCGGATTTAGTCTTTGACCTTTCTCGTTAAATAAATCAATATCCAAACAAGCACTTGCGAAAAATCTGTGTAAAAGGTTTTCCAACTTATCCGCATTTCGATTATAAACTTTGTAAGTCGCAATTTTCTTTACGTCAGCAAATAAATAGGTCGCTTCGTTTTTCGCATTTTTAATTCTATCATCTACAGAATTACTCGCAAATCCGATTTTATATAAATTCTGAATACTTGATAATTCCGAATTCGTTGATTTAGATTTCAAAACATAAATCCAACCAGTTTGTAAATCTTCTTCCTTTACAAGTCCAGTATTTACAAACAATTCCTGTTCTAGTTTTTCATTCGTATTCGTAATCAGTTTTCCACTTTTTTGGATTTGTTTACCTAAAGAACGAAAAAGCATATTACTAAAAGTTCCATTCTCAAAAACGGTTCTGGTTCGTCCTTCAATTCTAACTCTGTTTCCAGAATCTAATTCCGTTTCCTCTTGCTTTAAATTCGCAGATTCCAAATACAAAAGAATTCCATCCATTAAATAATAGTCGCCAACGTGTAGATTTTTTTCAATGTTCTTAAATGGCTTTATCTTTCTTCTTCCTTCTTTTATTTCTTTGTGGACTTTCTGAAACATTGTTTCGTACTTTTCAAAGTCCTTTTCTTTCATTGCTTTTCTTCTCGCAACAAAATCTGATTCTGCTCTTTCATCTGGTTTTGGTGTATGTTTAAATCTGAAAATGTCTAAATCTTTATCAGAATCTAATAATCCAAAATCATCTTCTTCATTTAAAATATCATCAATGGTTTGTTTTTCCATTTCTACAAAACCTAACAAATTATGTCTGTCAAAAGGTTTTAAAGTTTTTTTCTGTTTTTCATTTTGTCTAAAATTCTTCAATTTTGCCAAAAGTCCATATTCAGACATACTGCTCGAATTTGGCTCTCTATTATTCTTATCAAAAAACACATTTATTTCTTCAAAGGAATCAATAAGCCTGTCTTCATCTGTTTTTACAGTCGAAGTTTTGGCTTTTGAATCTAATAATCCAAAATCGTCATCATTAAAAATGTCGTCTATTGTTAGTTTCTTTTTAGCCATCTGCAAGTGCTTTTTTACGTTTCAGTTCTCTCAAAAACACTAAAGCTTCTGCCATTCTTTTTTCTTTATGGTCAAACGCTTGAATATTTGGTTGCTCTCCTTTATTATTTTTTACCCATTCTTTGATTTTTGGCCATAACAAAATGGCTTCTTCTTCTGTCATTTCAAACTTGGTCGATTGAATATGCTCGTCAATTAGTTTTAAAACTTGCGTAGTTACTGATTTTGATAAGATTTCAAATGCTTTTTGAAATGGATTTATCTGGTCTATCAAGTCAATATGAATATCATCAATATTGACAAAACTTCCTGCCATTCTTATAAATTTCTTGTCGCCTTGTTCCTCAATTGTACTGTTTTTAATTACAGAATCCACAACTACGTGTTGTCTAACTGCTTCCACATCTTCATCATCTAAATCTGGATAGATTTCTCTAATTATTTTTGGAATTAAAACTGTGTTGATTACTTCTGGCTCAATATTTCCTGGCATTGCTTTTAGCATTTGAGGGTCTTGTAATAATTTCGCCTTTAAATCATTCAAATCAGTTTCAATTATATCTTTTGCTCTTTGTGAAGTAGGAAGTTTAAAACCTCTTATTTTAATTGTTTTGTCATCATCTTCGTCATCTTCATCATCTTCGTCTTTTTTAATTTTGAATTTGAAGTTTGGTGCTAAAACTTGTTCCATTAATAGAGACGCTGTAATTGCTTTAAGCATATTGTTAACAGATAGTCTTACTTCTTCACTTTCAGCATCAGGATTTGCAATTAGGTTGGTAAATTGAGCGTGTGTTTTATTGTTACTATCTCTAGTTGCTCGCCCAATAATTTGAATAATTTCGGTTAAGGAACCTCTGTAACCTATGGTTAATGCGTGTTGACAATAAGGCCAATCAAAACCTTCTTTTGCCATTCCTAACGCAATAATAATATCTATATCATCTGCCGAATTTATTTCACGCAAATAAGCACTTATTTTATCTCGCGATTTTGGATTGTCATTTACCAAATCTGCAACTTTTAAACTTTTGCCTGTTTTATGACTTTTTATGTGTAATACTCCTGTTTCTTCATCTTGAAATTCCAATTCTCCTAAAACGTCAATAATGTGATTTACTTCTTCATATTTTTCTTTGGAAGATTCTGCTGAAGTTACACTCGGAATATGAATAATGGTTTTTTGGTTTTCATCTAAAATTTCTGCTAATGCTGACTGTTCTTTGTCAGGATGCTTTTTGAAATATTTACCTGTGTAAAAGTGATATCCAATACCTAACGATTTTAAAAACTCATAACCATTTAATTGTTGGTAATACGTGTAAGTTACTTTAGTGAATTTTGCTTCATCTTCTGGCATTAAAACTGGAACACTATCTCCTCTAAAATAAGAGCCTGTCATAGCTACAATATGAGCTTCTGAATTCGCCATTATGCTTTTTAGAACTTGACCTAAAATATTATCTCCTTCTGCCGAAACGTGATGAAATTCATCAATAGCAACCAAAGTATTATCTAGTTTTTTAACATCTAAACCGTCAAAAGCAAAACGCAAAGTAGCGTGAGTACAAACCAATATTTGTTCGTCAGAATCCAAAAAGTTTAAGAATGCCGTTACTTTACTTTTTTCTTTTCCTGGTGTACAAAGGTTATATTTTGGATTTGGTTTCCAATCTGCAAAAAAGCCGTATTTCTTAAGTTCAGTTGAGCCAAAAGATGCACCAATTGATTTTTCAGGAACTGCAACGATTACTTTTTTTAAACCTTGGTTTTTTAATTTGTCTAAAGCAATAAACATTAATGCTCGCGATTTACCTGATGCTGGTGGTGCTTTTAGCAATAAATATTGTGCAGTTCTGCCTTCAAATGCTTTTTCTTGCATTTCTCGCATACCTAAAGCATTGGTACTTTTACTGTTTCCTGTTTGGTCGTAATTTACGTGTACTAAATTTGGCATATTTTATAGTTTGGCTTTCTTCTTTCTTGTTTTCTTTTGCTTTGCAAAAAGCGTGTCTTTTTTTGTCATTTCTTCATACTGCTTAAACAAATATTCTAAACGCTCTGTATCGTTTTTGAAAGGTTGTAAACGATAACATTGTTCTATTGCAGTATCTAGTTCTTGGTGTGCTTTTAACAAATCTTTTGGCATAGTTGTCGAACTATACAATTGTGCCATTGTTTTGTTGTGTTTTGCTCTTTCATCTATAATCGCAAATACATACAAGCTTAAAGTTTCTTTCTGTTTATCAGAAATGTTTGGAAAAGGAAAGGTATTGTAGCATAATTTTGCTGAATAACGGTAATCTGTTTTTAATTTGCCACCAACATTTCTAACCCAAACCATATGCATTCGTGAAGTTACAACTGCAAATAGCCAAGGCTTTGCGTGATAAATAGCCATTGCAGAATTAGAAATAATAGTGTCTTTATCTAGAAACCCAATTGGTATATAATCTCTATTTTCAGATGATGTTGCAGGAATAATAATTGAATCTGAGTT
Source organism: uncultured Flavobacteriales bacterium (assembly GCA_963974475.1). Classification (GTDB taxonomy): domain Bacteria; phylum Bacteroidota; class Bacteroidia; order Flavobacteriales_G; family Salibacteraceae; genus CAJXZP01. The sequence goes on along the minus strand of CAXBCR010000002.1, from coordinate 341,639 downwards.
TTGGTGTCTTATTTCCCCAAACAAGTGCGGATATTCTGCTAAACTTTGTGTTGCTTCTCTTTTACTATTTAATCTATGAATTTCGACATTATCTATTCTATCAGCTATTTGTGTAACTTTATATGCTTGTTTTATGTCTTTATCATTAATCCATAAACAGTATTTTTTTATTCCCTTAACGAATTCTGCACCACCAGAGAACTGTTTTATGTATTTTAAGGAATCTTTATTTTGATTTACTAACGTGTTTTTTTCATCTTCACTTAACAATAGAAAACCCTTATCGTTTGGCATACTTCCGAAACTAATTGAAGGAAAGCTTGATAACGGTTTAGTTCTTCCTGATACAATTGTGTTAGAACTGTCTAATAAATATGGGTTTATGTTTTTAGCTAATTTTTTAAAATTATCAATAAACAGATATTTAGGTTGTTTACTAACGTTTCTTAATCCAACAATTATAACAGTAACTCCTGCATTTCCTTTAGCATTGTTTGTCCATTTAAATGATTGGTGTGCAAAATCAATTTCAATATCCTCTGATAGTATATTTGGCCAAATCAGAGCTACTTGTTCTCCTTGGCAAATAGAGTTCGTTGTAACAAATGCACAATTTGCGTTAAACCCTTTTATAAAGTCTTTTGCTTTATAAAACCAGCAAGCTATGTAATCCATATTATTGTATCCCTTCTTTCCTTGAAATACAATTTTCATATCTTTCTTTTGCTCTGCATCTTGAACTCTTGCACCTAAATATGGTGGGTTTCCTATAATATAAATTTCATCCTTTTTAGTAATTGGACAAGCAGTTTTCCAATTTTCTCTTGTTGCATTTCCTTGTGTTATTTGTCCTGCTTCTTTTAATGGTAGAATTGGGTTGGACCTACCAAAGTCAAACAATGTTTCTTCAAAAATTTTGTTCATTTGGTGTTCTGCCAACCAAAGTGAAAGTATTGCCATTTCGTGAGCAAAATCATCTATTTCAATTCCATTAAATTGCGAGAGTTGTATTTGAGTAAATTCTAAAGTTGGATTTGGACTTAAATCAATAATTTTTTCTAAAATTCTAATTTCCAACAAACGTATTTCTTTGTAGGTAATAATCAAAAAATTTCCACTACCACAAGCTGGGTCGAAAAATTTAATTTCAGATAATCTTTTTATTAATGTTCTTAATTGGTTTATAGATTTAGCCTTTTCAAATTCTTCGTAAAGTTCATCTAAAAACAATGGTTTTATTAGTTTTAGAATGTTTTCTACAGAAGTATAATGCATTCCTAAATCACTACGATAATCCGGAATTACCACAGCTTGAATCATTGAGCCAAAAATATCTGGATTAATATCTTTCCATTGTAATTCGCCAAGGTCAATTAATGTTTTTCTTGCCTTTGCTGTGAATACAGGCGAACTTATGCTGTCATTAAACAATCCACCATTTACGTATGGAAACTTTGCTAAATAGTCTGGATATTTATCTGCTTTCTTATCGTTTAATCTGTTGAATAAATCATCTAAAAAAGTATTTGTGTCTTTTCCATTTTCGGCAGTATGTTGAGCTAATGTGTTGGTGAAAATGCTATCTTCTTCGAATATTTCTGTGTCTTCTGCAAAGAAGCAAAACAATAATCGAGATAAGAAAATATTAAGATGATGAATACTTGCTTTTGAGTTGTAAATCTGTGGGTTTTCTTCGATTAACAAATCGTACAACGAAGCCATTTTGTAAGAAGCATTTCTGTCAGCTTCATTGTCGTTTGTTGCATTGTAAACTTCGCTACCTGCTAATGGTAAAAAGAAATCGAAATAATTCGGTAATTCTTTTAATTCTATATCTAAATTTTTACCGAGTTTCAGGTCTTTTGCAACTATTTGTTTATAGTCAGTAAGAATTGCAAATCTTGGTTTGTGTTTTGCGATTCGTTCTTCTTTAGCAATTTCCTCAAGGCTACTTAATAATTTGTTAGATGCTTCTACTTTAAAGAATATTTTCTTTTTGTATAAAATTTCGCCATTTGCTTTGGCAAAATTGTAATCGCCTTTTTTTAGTCGAGTTACAGAGGTTTTTGAAATTCCGTATGCAATCAACAAATCATAGATAAATTCTTCTTTAGAGAACTTGTCTATTAAGTTTTGAACGTTAGTTTTTATTTCGGTTGATTTCATTTACTTTTTTCTATTCAGGTTTATTGGAAACTAACAATTCTTTGATGTCAACATTTAGAATTTCTGCAATTTTATACAAGTCGTCTAAACTTGGTTGTCTTTTGTTTTGAGCGTAAGAGTGAACCATATTGTAACTCTTTTCCAATTGTTCAGCCAACCAGATTTGTTTTATTCCTTTTTGTTCTAAAACCTCTTTTATTCGGTTCATTTCGAATTTTTTTAATTCCGTTCACTAATGTAAATAAGATTTTTCATATACTCACTAAATGAGTATAAATATTATCATTTCGTAAAAGTGTGTGGTGGGAAAGGGCAAGCTCTTTTTATTTTTTGAGGCACGAAAAAAATGAAATGTGCTTGACTATGCGGTTGGCTTTTTTAGTTCAAATGTTGATGTTATGCACGATTTTTTGCATTACACACAACGACCCGGCTAAAAAACGTAGGGGAGTTTGAAACGCTGCCCTTTCAGTTTACCACTTAGCCAAGCCAAATATTTTTATAATTATCTTTCTTTTTTCATTATCAAAATTTTGGTTTGGCGGGTTTCAATCAAAGCTTAAACCTTCAATTTACCACCAAAACCCCTATGTTTTTTTAGCCATTGTTACCAGCTTTTTTTATTCTGTCAATCTTGGTGTTACATGCTTTTTTAACTCTTTGAAATTTTCATAATGTTCAAAAAAATGTTTTTCAAAATCCAGATATGTTATTCCATTCTTTATATGCTTAACTCCAATGTAAAAGAAACTCGATTGAATTTTGTGAAGAAGGTTTATTAAATCATAGTCAACAGATGAAATATAAGGAAATGAAAAAACAGTTTGAATATTATTTTTGACCATATCCATTTCTTCAAAATAGAGGTCTATCTCTGAAAATGTTCCAGTGCTACAATTTCTAACATTTCCAAGAGTGTTTGTTTGTTTATAAGTGAAATTTATTTGACTCTTACCAAGGCTGGTTAATGTTTTAAAATCATTTAATGTTAACGAATCAAATTTTTTGCTAGAAAAATAGGTTTTACTTAAATACAGCTGACCAACCTGTATTTCAGTTGCAAGATCTATAAGGTAATTATCTATTAATTTACGTGTTTTCTGCTCTCTGAGATAAGTTACAATTTGAACATTGATGACATAAAAAATGTAACCCGCAATAAAGCTTGTTGCAAGACTATAAATAATATCATTTGTTTTTTCAATGCTACTATTTGTAAAATTGAACCAGTTAAAAGGTATATGGAAAAAGCTAATTTGTAAAATTGCTAATAAGCAACAAGTACTTATAATTAATAAAAGTCTGTCGAAGAATTTTTGTGTCATGTTTCTGATGATTAAAATATTATCATAATGTTTAAATGCGTATCATTCACAGTAACGTTATGCATATCAACTGTCAATTTATTATTCTCAACTTTACTGGAAGCAAAATATAAAATACCATTTTTTATTCCTGAAACAGCTAAGTATGAAGCTAGTTGGTCAATGTCAGCTTTTATTCTGCCTTTATGTGGGCGTCTTTTTACTTCTATAATTAATTTTTCAGATTGATATTCAAGTACGAAATCAGGTCTAATATTTAAAGTCCCGATTGAAAATTGCGGCTCTCTAAATATGGTTAAATCATCAGATGCTTTAGATAAAAAGGCATTGAGTTTTCCGTTAATTTCAACTTCCTTTAAGTCTTCTTTTTCTTGATTAAGTTCCGTAGAGAATTTGCCTAATAATTTCAATATTCTATCAGAAAAAGCGTCAGATTTATTTTGCACAATATCTTGTGTTTCTTTAATTTCTTCAGCTTTTCTTTCTTTGATTATTTCTTTATCAAAAGCAAGTTTCTCTTGAATTTGTTTGAGTAAAAGATGTACAAATGAGCATACATTAATAAATGCTAAAAATGCTTCATGTTCATCAAGTACGAGCTTATAATCATGCGTTGATTTATTTCTCCATTCTTGACGATAATTTTCAAAGAGTTTGAGTACACGTTCCTTAAATATATTTTCGTCCTTTAAATATTTTTCAATTTTATTTGGTGTTACTCTTGCAATTTGTTCATCCGATTTCCCCCCAAGAACTTTATAAGCTTCTTTTAGAGCACCTTCAAAAGCTTGGTTAGTCCGATAAACAACATCATTATAATAGTGTTCGTCATTTTCTCCTTTTTGGTAATATACTTCTGCTCTGTCAAGATGATTGTATATTAAATCCAAATAAGCAGAATGTCCTTCTGATTTTATTTCTTCAATTTGCTTATTTATTTGTTTTAATACATCCATTTATTCAATTGCTGGTAACATGTGTATATAGTTAATATTAAGTATATCCACGTTATAAATATTTTTCTAATTTATTAATTCAATTCAACTTTTTTGTATGGCATTTACAATGCTTTACGTCAACATACATCATCGTTTCGGTAGTTTTAGACCCCTCACAAAACCTGCGCAATCAAAAGCGCTAACCGTTGGTAGTCGTTTAATGTCGGTTATTTTACTAGTCATTCTTTGGTTGCTTGGAGTTGTTTTATTTGTGAATGCAATGTACTATTTATTAGGCTTATTTCGATTCCTTGTCTTGAATTTTTTCTATCCTCCAAAACTGAAATTAGTAGGCTATTTGTTTTTTCCAATAAAAACAGGGTATTCCCTCCTCTTTTCCTCTAAAAAAACTTACGCTAGTACGCCAAAAGCCAATCCTATTACCGGGTTTTAAAAATACAGTAACGTATCCTCTAAAAATAAAATAGCCGTACATTTAAACGTTTATTAAACGTTTAAATGTACGGCTATACTAATGGTGTATCGTATTCCACTAAAACTTGGGACATGCCAGTTTCATTCTTCTTCTTTTGCGTTTTTTTCTGGGGTTGATGTACTCGTAAATGAGACTAATTTCGTGAGACCCACCGGTGTTTCCCCATATTTTACTAATGGTTACATCATACGAGTAAGCAAATTTCACACTTTTGTAATGTGCGCCTGCTAGCAGCACTATGGCATCATTGTTTTGATATCCTTCTTTGTAGGCTTTTAATCCTGGAATGCCTCGGTACCAAATTCCCATCACAAAGGGTTTCATTAAAAAGTATCCGCCTATGTCCACCTGGTCCCATTTACCTTGGGCTTTATAATTCATGGCGATGGTTACACTTCTCACCACTTCTCTTTTTACGGTGCGCTGCATCGGTAATCTATAGCCTACATGTACGGAATGGCGGGCGTCAATAAAATTGTTTTGCCCTAACAATGAGTTATTCGGTTTGTTGATATGAAACACAGAATATCCTGCCCAAAAATTATTTCCGTACAAAATGCCCCCAGCCGACAAATCCATATATCCCACTTGGTCGGTAATGGAGTTAGACTGTACCGAAAGGCTATTTCCGGTGAGTAGCTGATCTCCAAATTTTAATTTGGTATAATCTACCGTGCGCACGCCATAAGCCACGCCAATGGCAGGACGAAAAGCAAGGTTTCTGTTTATTTTTATATTGTAAGCATACATTCCACCCAAAGTGGTGGTGCTTAATCCTCCGGAGCCTGCCTGGTCGCGTTGTATGGTAATTCCTAATCCGCTATTGGCCTCGGCTAGATTTACATCATAGGCCAAGGAGTAGGATACAAATGCACCCGGAATAGATGGCCATTGATCTCTAAAGTTACCCACTATTCTATGTTGGTCGGCTGTGCCTGCCATGGCGGGATTTAAATACAATGGAGAGGCATAAAATTGAGAATACTGCACATCTTGGGCTCGAACCAAACTGGTTAGCCCCATCAATAGTGATATGAATAAAACTCTTTTCATGTTTACTGTAATAATGTTACATCTCCTGCATAAATTTTTTGTTCGCCACTTACCAAAATCACTTCGGCTTTCCATACATAGGCGTCTTGTGCCGACATTTCTCCACGGTAATACCCATCCCAACCTTGGTTGATATCAAAGGTTTCAAAAACTAATTCGCCCCATCGGTTGTAAATCACTAAATGATACTGGTCTACGCCATGACTAATAGGGTGAAAAATACTGTTATCTAGTACATTTGGGTCATAGTGTCCTCCACTTCCACCCGATGGATTAGGTACAAATGCATTTGGAAATGTTACTTCTCCGGTAGCCTCTACCGTGATATAGGTGGCATGCGTAAGCGTATCCGGACAGTTGTAATCATTATTGGCTATCAGTGTTATAGGAAATGAACCTACGGATGCGTATTGGTAAATTGGATTTTTATCGGTAGAAGAATTTCCATCACCAAAATTCCATAAAAATGTAGTGGCATTGGCCGATTGGTTGTAAAAGAACGTTTTATCGCCAGTAGAAGATACTTTAAGCGGTTGGTAATCAAAATTGGCAATGGCATTTGGATACACTTCCACGTATTTAGCTAATGTTTTCGTATCGGTACCACTTAAGCCTTTCACGGTTAAACTTACGCTATATACTCCAGGAAAGAAATAAGTATATACAGGGCTTTCTTGAATGGAGGTGTTTCCATCGCCAAAATCCCATAAATAATCGGTTCCGTAATCGGATGAATTAGTGAATTCTACCGTAACAGGAGCGCATCCGCTTTTACCACCACTAAAATCGGCTACAGGTGGAGGAGGCAAAATAGTGACCAATTGCTGCGCAGTATCTGCGCAAAACGGATTGGAAATAACCAACGAAATAGTGTAGCTTCCTATATTCATAAAATCTACCGGAAGTGGATTTTGCAATACCGAACTAGTACCGTTACCAAAATCCCAATGATAGGCCCATGTGCCCGAAGTATTATTGGTAATATTCACCACCGTCATCGGAAAAGACTGCACAGGCGGAGTAGCCAAAAAGTTGGCAATAGGTTGTGGGTAAACTCTTATTTCACCTTGATACATATCCGTACATCCATACGAAGAAGTGCTGGTCAATTTTATGGGTATAATGTTCATATTTAAGGTGCTATTAATGTAGGTTTCATCCGGACTTACAGCCGTAGAAATGATGCCGTTGCCCAAATCCCATACATAGGTATTTGCCCCAATACTGGTATTATTAAATTTCACGTAAAACGGGCTACATCCTATTGAATCCATGCGGACACTGGCTACCACTTTTGGATATACTTCTATTTGCATATTCGCAGTATCATTACAGCCATGCATGGTAGTGGCAAATAAATTTACCGTATAAATTTGGGAGGCCGTGGTGGTATTCACATAGGTATGATTCACCACCGGAGTAATAGCGTTGGTAGATGAGCCATCGCCAAAATTCCATAGTAAATTATCGTAATCAAAACTGGCATTGGCAAAACCTACCGCCACAGGCGTACACCCACTTAGGGTATTACTAGAAAAACTAGCCACCGCGCTTGGGTAAACGGTGATGTCCACATGCACCGAATCGGTACAACCATATACGGAAGTAGCTAATAAGGAAGTGGTAAATATACTTGTTTGCCCTACCGATGTGTACGTAACCGTAGGATTTGGCGCATTTGATAAATTTCCGTTTCCAAAATCCCATTGGAAACTAGCACTTCCACTACTCGTGTTTTGAAAGTTCACCACCACCGGACTACAACCCACCGTGTCGCCATTAAAACCGGCTTGCACGGGAGGAAATACCACAAGGTCTAGTTGAGCCGTATCATTACAACCAAAAAGGGTGCTGGCAATAAGTTTTACCACCATAGAATCGGGCGTAGTGCCAGAATTTATGTAGGTATGAAGCGTATCGGCAAAATTAGAATTCAAAATACTGCCGTTGCCGAAATCTAAATTGATATTGTCAAAACCGTACGAATTATTGGTAATGCGCACATCCAATGGCGTGCAACCAGAAACTACGCTATTGGCTACAGATGCAGTGGCGTTGTGATGTACCGTTACCGAATCTTGAATAGTATCGGCACAACCAAAAGAAGACGTGGCAATAAGCGTTACTTGATAACTGGTGTCGGTAACCAAACCCGAATAAAAAGTATGGCTAGGATTAGCGGAAGCCGAAGCCCCTCCATCGCCAAAATTCCAGGCATAAGTAGCTGCTCTTTGCGAAGTATTGGCATACACCACATTCAATGGCGTACAACCCACCGTGTCGCCCCCAAAACCAGCCATTACCGATGGATATACCACCAAAGCTAATTGAGACGTGTCATTACAACCAAAATCGGTACGCGCAATAAGTGATATGCTCAAAGAATCGGACGTAACCCCTTGATTAACGTAGGTATGCAAGATATCGGTGAAATTGGAATTCAAATTATTTCCGTTTCCAAAGTCTAATGATATATTGTCAAAACCGTAAGAATTATTGGTAATACGCACATCCAAAGGCGTGCAACCTGAAACTACGCTACTGGCTACAGATGCAGTGGCATTGTGATGTACCGTTACCGAATCTTGAATGGTATCGGCACAACCAAAAGAAGACGTGGCAATAAGCGTTACTTGATAACTGGTGTCGGTAACTAATCCGGCATAAAAGGTATGGCTAGGACTGGCTAAAGCAGATGCTCCGCCATCGCCAAAATTCCACGCATAGGTAGCAGCTCTTTGCGAAGTATTGGTGTAGGTTACAATCAATGGCGTACAACCCACGGTGTTGCCACTAAAACTGGCAACCACAGGCGGATGGACTTTAATGTTTTTATAAGCGGTATCGGCACAACCATGCGCGGTGATAGCGGCTAATTTAACCCGATACACGGCTTGAACGGGTAAAAAATTCTGAAACTGATGCGTAAAAATTCCGGCTCCGGTAGTGGACGAATCGCCATTTCCAAAATCCCATAAATAAGAAGATGCATTTAAAGAACCGTTATTAAAAATGATGTCTAACGGTCCACAACCTATACTGTCGGAAGTAGTGAAAATGGCAGTTGGTTCAGGAAATACCGTCACCACTTCGGTAGTGGTATCCTTACAGCCAAAAGGTGATGTAGCTATCAATTCTACGGTATATAATTTATCGTTGGTGGTATTATTATAAAACGTATGCGATGGCGATTGACCTACCGCATTGGTACCATCTCCAAAATCCCAAACGTAGTTGACGGCACCAATAATGGCCGGAAAAGTGACCGATAAAGGCGAACAACCGGAATCTGGAATGGTTGAAAATGGGAAATTTGGTTCGGGGTATATAGTTACTATTTGCGTGGCCGTATCTGTACAACCTTGCGCATTAGTCACAATAAGATTTACGGAATAGTTGGTAATAAACAGACTGGTATTGCCAAAAACATGACTTGGATTTTCAAGCGAGCTCGTAACGGTTGAATCGCCAAAATCCCATAAATAACTCACTCCGCCATTGGATGTATTGGTGAAATTTACGGTCACCGGACCACATTCAGGAATAGAATTACTGGTAAAACTAGCCGCAGGTCCGCCAAAAACGGTCACATTAGCACGAGCCGTATCCACACAACCAAAAGTGGTAGATGCCACCAGACTTAGGGTGTATAGCGTGTCAATGGTATCTCCGTTCAAATAAATTATCGTTGGGTCGTTAGCATTAGAGCCGTAACCGTTTCCAAAATCCCAGGTGTAGTTAGTGGCTCCGGTAGAATTATTGGTCGCAGTGGTCACCATTGGACTACAGCCTGCTGTGTCGCTTAGCGAAAAGGCTGCATTTGGCGTTACCTCCACCGTTACTGAATCCAATAACGTGTCTGCGCAATGAGGCGTGGCTACAATTAAAGAAACTTGGTAACCTCCTACATTGGTGTAGGTATTTGTACTGTTTTGCGTAGTCGATGAATTTCCATCTCCAAAATCCCACGTCCATGAATTTATCGGGTCCGAACCCGGAGAGTTCGATAAATCAGTAAAGCTGGCCAGCGCATTTTGACACACACTGTTGGCTACAAAATTTGCTGTTGGCGATGGATACACATTAACCCATTGTCGCTCTCTGTCCTTACAACCATTGGCATGCGTAACGTTTAATTGAATACGGTACCGACCTGGAGAGTTGTAATATTGTACCGGAGGATTAGCTACATTGGAAGTGTTTCCATTTCCTAAATTCCAATTCCAAGCCACCGCACCCGAAGTAGAATCGGTGATGGTGACCGCTAAAGAATCGCAAGCCGCTACATTATTTAATCCAAAAGATGCCACTGGTGATGGTTTGATGTAAATACTGGTTTGCGTGGTATCTTGACACACGCCAGAAGTACCAGTGATTCCCGCAATCATAGTAATTACAGTAACTCCGGTATCGTTAAAACTAAAGGTTGGATTACCCGTTACCAAGTTAAATCCGTTGCCATCGCCAAAATCCCAATAAAAAATATTGGCACCGCCACCCGAGTTGTTCGTAATAGTTACGGATTCTCCCACACAGGCCGAATCGGTGGCTAAATTAATTCCAGATGCAGGAGGTGGAATTATGGTTACGGTAATATAAGCGGTATCTCTACCACACATATTACTATCTACCATCATAATAGAATACGAACCAATTCCGGGAAAAGCAATGGTGTGACCTAACCGTGCAGGTGGGTCAAAAGGCAACCAAGGAATAATAGAATCGTGACCTAAACCCCAGTAATCGCCTAGGTTCCAGTATTCATAGCGTTGTTGTACATTTCCTTCGGGTAGGCAATTCTTTTTTGTCGTATTGGTAAAAGTAACCGTGGTATCGGGGTAACAAAGCGTGGTTGCCGTAGCGCTAATTACCGCAGTATCGATATCATAGACCATTAATGGTGAAAAGTTAGCGATGGTAGGATTCCCGAAACTACAATAGTTTTCGGCTGTTAGGGTAACCACTGTTTCGCAACTCACGGTATTTCTTTGATAGGTATGAGTAACGGTTTGACCCGCATTGGTAGAATTAAAAGACAATGGCGGAGTACCGTCTCCAAAGTCCCACGTAAAATTGGTGGTGGCCGATACATTGGTACTGGAATTAATAAAATCAATAGGCGATGGTGCGCAAACTACGGTCACCCCTCCCAGTGGAATTTGGATGGATGCGTTGACCGGTTCTTCTAGCACCACTACTCCATTGGTGACACATCCGGTAGAATTATCGGTAATAGTAATATTAAAGGTATCTACAATGGCGGTGTAGGTATGGGAAACAAATGCGGGACTCACCAACGAGCCTCCGGTAGAATTTGCGGTGCCATCTCCCCACACAATGGTGTAATTACCGAGGCTAATATCGGTTTGAATGAAAATGGAGTAATCTGTACCGCTACATCCAATAAAATAGGGCGTGGTTTGCAAAACACCAAAACCATCATACACCTGAAAGCACTGAGATTTAACCTCTTGCACGTAGCTCATCATACCCAAAAACAGGATACATGAAATAAAGACCGATTTGATGTTTTTTTGTGTGTAAACCATGACCGTCTGTAAACAAAGAATTTATGGAAAATCCTTTTTTCGTGTAATAAATGGATCAGTTAAACTAAACCACTCAATTTTAACAATTTCTATCGACCTTTTTTTTAATCAAAAAGTCAATAGCTTTAATTAAAAAGTCAACGAAAATAAAAATATAACCCCTTGTTAATGAGACTGTAATAACGATTAAAAAGTTTCCTGAGCAGGTAAAAATAAATTTCTTAGGGTTGCATGAAATTGGGATTTTCAGTAAAATCTGAATCCGAAAGGGTTTTCAAAAATGCCACTAAATCCTGTTTTTGTTGAACAGTTAAATTTAGGCTACCATTGGGCCGGTTTGATTTTAGCATGAGCGCTGAAACGTTAGGAGAATTTTGGTTTACTCCCGAATTATAAAATTCTACCACCTCTTCCAAAGTTGTAAATCTTCCATCGTGCATATAGGGTGCGCTGAATTCAATATTTCTTAAGGTGGGCGGTTTAAATTTCCCAATGTCGGTAGAAAGCTGGGTAATATCTCCTAAACCATTATCGGTCATGGATTGTTGAACGCCATTATTTTCGTAATCAAAACCCATAAATAAACCGGTGCCATGACAATGAAAACAATCGCCTTTTTCGGTAAGGAAAATATCCTGTCCTCTACGTTCGCTTTCGGTTAAAATGGGTCCTCCGCTTAGCGATTTATCATACCTAGAATTACCAGATAGCATAGTACGTTCAAATTGGGCAATGGCTTTGGCCACATCCAACGAATCAATGACATCAACTCCAAAAGCTATTTTGAACATGTTTCTGTAGTAGGTATCTTCATTCAGTTTTACCAACACCGCAGGCCAAGTGGTGTTCATTTCAATGGGATTTACTACGGGTCCGAGCGCCTGCGCTTCAAGCGTGGCAGCTCTTCCATCCCAAAACAAGGAGAATGAATAGCCCACATTGATTACGGCCATGGCATTTCGATTACCCACCGAACCATCTATACCGGTACTAAATTGATTTGAATCTGCATAACTTGCCTTACTTTGATGACAACTTGCACAGGCAAGGGTTTCATCGCCCGATAAGCGCTTATCATAAAACAATTTTCGACCTAGCTCCACCCCTTCTTCGGTCATTGGGTTGTCATTAGGTATTTCCATAGGAGGAAATCCTTTTGGAATTTCTAGGTGGTAGGGAGTTGCAGTTTCAGGGATTTCCGCAGGTACAAAATCATGCTTACATGCAGATATACCAACGGTTAGGAGCACAAATAATAAAATGGAATTTAGGTTACTTAACTTCATACGGCAATAATAACCTAAATTCCATTATTTGTCAATTATTGATGTTCATAGCCCTCATACTCCCCTTCTACTTCAGAAAAGGTGATGCCATAATTTTCTAATTCGTTCAGCACAGGCTCATAAATATCGGCCGTAACGGGCAAATGGACTCCTGGTTTATGAATCACTCCGTTTAGCATCATTAGCGCTCCAATTCCTACCGGTAAACCTACCGTTTTTGCCATTGCAGTGAAGGTTTGGTCATCGCCAAGGGTAACCATAGAAGAGGTAATTAATTCTCTCTTTCCCTTCAATTCAAATCCAAATTTGTGAACCATCACAATCATATCTTTATCATGGGGTGCTAAACCCCATTTTTTCATCAAAATATGTTGCAATACTTGTGCTGGAGTAGCATTTTTCAATCCTACTTTTTCATCTTTAAAAATTCCCAACCATTCTAATTTACTCATGATATCTGAGTCTTGGTCAATCTTTAGGTAGTGCATTAATTTCAATTCTACAGAATCGTGTTCATTATACGCTAAAAATTTATTGATAAATGAACGATGGGTCAGGTTTTCACTATCCTCAAGGGTATATGAATCGTCTGTTACACCAAGCTTAACAAAAATGTCCCAAGCTCTGCTAAATCCAGGTCTACGCAACGTTCCTCGATACATGGTTGGTATGGATTCTAACCCATAGATACCACGATATGAAAGCGAATCGCGGTTGGCATAACCCTCAAAATCTCCATATCCATCCACGCTCAATTTCTCTGTTCTTCTAAACAACATGTGATATGGAATGAATTTGTAACGTCCTTCTTGAATAAATTTCACCGCTCCACCTTGACCGGCTAACACCACGTTTCTAGGATTCCATGTAAATTTATAGCCCCACGGATTGTTATCGCTTTCGGGCGCTACCAATCCACCAGTGAATGATTCAAACTGAAGAAATTTAGCCCCATCATTACGCAAACGGTCTATAATTCGCATAGCCGACATGTGGTCAATTCCTGGATCTACACCCATTTCGTTTAGTAACATTACGCCTGCTTCTTTGGCCTCTTCATCCAAGGCACGCATTTCATCGGTTATATAGGAAGCGGTAATCATATTTTTCTTGAATGCCACACAATCTGTAGCTACCAAAATATGAAAACGTGCAGGAAGCATAGAAATAATCAAATCGGAAGATTGAATTAAATGTATTCTAGCTTCTTCATCAAAAACATCAAATATAACCTGTTTTACTCGTTCAGAACCTTTTACAATATCTGCCAAATGACCAATTTCTCGGTCGGCAATAGTGATCATTAGGTCTTCTTTATTCGCATTCTCAATCAAATAATTTATTAGAGAACTAGCTGAACGGCCAGCCCCTATTAATGCAATATTTCTCATTTCTCTTTAAAATTATCCGGGTGGATATTATTTTTATAAATTCGCATACAAACTAAGATAACTTCTTACAGCTATGCACACTATATGCGACACCTTTTATTAACAATTTGGTTTATGATATTTGTTGGTATTTCTGCGTTTTCGCAAGAAACAAAGGCGATTCTACTCACCCATGGATTAGGCAAATTTCATTTGTACATTAACCACACTTTGGTGAATCGAGCTCCATATAAACAAGTGGAATATATTAGTCCTATACCAACAAAACTTAGAGTCAAAGTGGTGTTTCAAGACCATAACGTTTCTTCTTTTAGTACGGAAATCACCCTAAAAAAAGGAAAAGCATTGGTTTTTGTCATTTATTCCGACCATGGAAAAATAAAATTAGGCCTACAAGAAAAATTGAAGGTAGGAAAATATCTTCCCGGATTTTATCCACATACTCCTACAGCAATGCCATCTTACACCGGCCGATTAGGATGCGATAACCCTTGTAATGCGGAGGTAATTGAAGTAGCTAAAATGCAAATGAAATCTGAACCTACCGAAATGGCTCAGCTCACTATAGCCCGAGAATTGGTAATGAACCATTGCATTACGGTGTCTGATTTAAAGATGGTTTTGGCTGCCTTTGTATATGAAAAAGATAGGATTCAATTCGCCAAGTTTTCATGGCCTTATGTGTATGATCAAGATAATTATTTACAGCTCCGTTCTAGCTTTGAAAATGCCGCCACAATTGATGAAATCATCCCTTTTGTGCATGCTAATCAGTAGCTCTTATTGAAATGCTGTGTAGCTGCAACCAACCCCTTTTACGGGCTTTTAACTCCCACCAATTCAATGAAGTTTTTACATTCTCATTTAAAAAAACCCCTTACTTTTGCACCCAAATTTTATAGCATGAGAATTGAACAAAATAAAGTAGTGATGATGCACTACAAATTGGCTGATAAAGACGGAAACGTAATCGACTCTTCAGAAGGAAGAGAACCGTTGGCATATATTCATGGCATTGGAGCTTTGGTTCCTGGATTGGAAAATGAATTAGAAAACAAGGTAAAAGGAGATAAATTTTCTACGGTAGTTTCACCTGACGATGCATATGGTCGTAGAGATGAGGCTTTAGTTAGAGTGGTACCAAAATCTGGATTTCAAGGAGACGAAGAAATGACCGTTGGAATGCAAGTTCAAATTGATACGGGTGAAAACGGATTGGCAATTGCTACTCTTACCGCTATTGATGGAGATGATATCACCCTTGATTTAAACCACCCTCTTTCTGATTTGGATTTACACTTTGATATCGAAGTAATGGATATTAGAGAAGCTACTGAAGAAGAAATGTCGCACGGTCACGTGCATGGAGCAGGTGGACATCACCACTAAAAATAACTAACTAAAAAAAGAGCTATACCTTTCGGTATAGCTCTTTTTTTTGACCTAATCTCTGGTCGCTATTTTGTATATTTACGAAACAGGTTTAATACGATGGCGGGCATAAAATCTGATGCCAATCTTTTTAAATAGGATTGCCCTTCCTCCAAAATAGTTTCCTTGATGGATTCTGGCGATAATTCCATTTGCATTTGAATTAAACTAGCCTGTAATTCCAACTTTTTTAAATCGCGTGTATATTTCTTTTCCAATTTCAAACGCTGTAAATCCTCCATTGTTTTTACATCCGAAATCATTTTTATTCTTCTTCTACTCATTACTTCTCGGATTTGGTTTCAAACAAGTCATTGAGTGAGTCATCAGCATCTTTCAAATCCACATCAAAATCATGTGCCGTTTCTTCAATGGTTTCTGTCAATGCCGCTATAATTGGATTCACAATCCAGTCCACTCTGTTTTTCCATAACACAAAACCACCCAATCCGTATAAACCGGCTACAATTAAATACCCTACCGAAATGGTTTGGAATAGTGCTCCAAAAAACTCAGCCAAAGCAAATGAACTAAAGAAAATCACCATAAAGGCGGTAAATGCCAAAATTGCACTAGAGACCGACTTAGAAATTAAAAAAATCAATTTATCGAATGCCACAATTTGATAGTAATCCAAATGCGCATTGATAAGGTCAATGATTTTTGTAGCCGATTCCCTAATAGAATCAGAAATCTTTAAAAAAGACATAGACAAGTGTTAATGAAAATTCCTTTTTATGCGGTAGCAGTATGTACCTTATGCTTTATATCTGCGGCAGCATCTTTCACCTTGGATTTCATTTCATCGGCTTTTTCATTCAGACCCGATTCATCCATTTTTGTTTTTAATTCTTCGGTTAATTCAGAAACTTTTGTTTTAAGTTTTTCCAATTCCGCTTGGTAATGCTTATCCAATTCATCCCCAATTTCACCCGCTTTATTTTTGATATTAGCCCTGGTTTTTTCACCCATTTCAGGTGCAAATAAAACTCCTGCTACCACTCCAGCAGCAAATCCAGCCGTTAAGGTTACCAATAATTTACTCATATCATTCATCGTATGTGATTTTAAAATTCCTTACAAATTTACTACAATTCCATCACTAAGATATTTAATGGCTAGATACGTATCACCTTATTCTTTTTTTAACCGTTAATACCTCCAATTTGTTACCCCGTTTTTAGGTTTTTACCTCAATTAATCACAATCTTATGTCAATAAAAAATCTTTTAGACGAAACTAAAACAGCCATAAAAACTACCTTTGTAGCCTTAAATGTACAAAATATGCTGTCTTTCACCGAAGAAAACTATCTCAAAACTATTTTCTCATTAATTGAGGATAATAAAGGAATGGCCTCCACTAATGAGATAGCCGCAAAAATAAAAACCAAAGCACCCACCGTTACAGATATGTTGAAACGGTTAGCCTCAAAAAGTTTAATTAATTACACCCCTTATCAAGGAGTTCAATTTACCGAAAACGGTTTACAAATAGCAATAACTCTTGTTCGAAAACATCGAATTTGGGAAACTTTTTTGGTCAACAAATTAGGATTTGGCTGGGGTGAGGTGCACGAAATAGCCGAAGAATTAGAACACGTAAAAAGCATTGAACTTATAAATAAACTGGATTCGTTTTTAGGATTCCCAAAACATGATCCCCATGGCGACCCAATTCCAGACAAAAATGGAAATCTCGAGTTTCATAAAGATGTAACCATCTCAAATCTGGGGCTCAACCATTTTGGACTGGTAGTAGGTTTAAAAGATACCTCTCCCGATTTTTTAAAATATTTAGTAAAAACGGGTCTGACTTTAGGACAATCTGTAGGGGTTAAAAATATAAACGAGTACGACAAATCTATCGATATTATTGTTGGCTCTACTAGTCCAGTAACGGTATCAAACACGGTAGCCGAAAATATTTTCATTAAAAAATTATCGCGCTAAGCATGTCTGATAACATTGTAATTAAAAATAAAAAAGCCTCGCACGAATACGAGTTTATTGAAAAATTTACCGCAGGCATGGTGCTGCAAGGCACTGAAATAAAATCTATTAGACAAGGAAAGGCGAGTATTATGGAAGCCTATTGTCGATTTAACGATGGAGAACTCTACATCTTTAACATGCATATTACCGAATATGATAAGGGCGGATTTGTAAATCATATTCCTAACCGTTCTCGTAAATTATTATTGAATAAAACCGAAATGAAACGGTTGGAAAAAAAACTAAAAGACCAAGGATTAACCATCGTCCCAACACGTTTATTTGTTTCTCAAAGTGGTTACGCAAAACTGAATATAGCCTTAGCAAAAGGGAAAAAATTGTTTGACAAAAGAGAGTCATTGAAGCAAAATGATAGCAAACGAGATATAGACCGAGCAATGAATAGAAAGTAAACAGAAAGGATTAATTGGAATATAATCTATTCATTATTAATCCATTTTCACCCTACGGTTATTGGCCTCTATATTAATCGTACTTTTGGCGCCATTATAAACTCCACATTATGAGCAGAAAAGTTGTCAAATTTAACAAAGTAAAGGATCAAGAATTTTTTACTGAATTAAGATCAAGAGTAAACAAACACTTTGATGACAACGGTATTTCTAAGTATGCTAACTTAGAAATGAAACTCAAAACAGTATTTATGATTTCCCTGTATTTTGTGCCCATGGCACTCATGTTTACCGGTACAGTAACTGGCTTATGGCCAATTATGGGTTTGTGGGCTATCATGGGCTTAGGGATGTCGGGAATTGGTTTATCCATAATGCATGATGCCAACCATGGCGCTTATTCTAAAAACAAAAATGTAAATAAGACATTGGGTTTTCTTATTAATTTTTTGGGTGCTTATACCGCCAATTGGAAAATTCAGCACAACGTTTTACATCATTCTTACACCAATATTGATGAGTTTGATGGAGATATCGAAAACCCGGTTATGCGCTTCTCCCCTAACCAAAAACGTAAAAGCGCTTTTAAATATCAAGCATTTTATGCTCCCTTCTTATACGCACTAATGACTTTTTATTGGTTTGTAGGTAAAGATTTTGAGCGTGTATCAAGATACGACAAAAAGAAATTATTAGGTACGCAAGGTCTGACATATAAAAGCGCCATGGGATGGATGATTTTTCACAAGACTTGGTACCTTTTATTAACCTTAGTTTTACCACTTATTGTTGTGGATTTGGCTTGGTGGCAAACCATTTTAGGATTTTTGTTGATGCATGGAATTACCGGATTAACATTAGCTTTAATTTTTCAACCGGCACATGTCATTGAAGAAACAGAATTTTTTGTACCAAGCAACACAGGTACTGCAGAAAACAATTGGGCAGTGCATCAGTTAAGAACCACTTCCAATTTTGCTAACAATGCAGTTGTTTTTTCTTGGTTTGTGGGCGGTCTAAATAACCAAGTAGAACATCACCTATTTCCAAAAATATGTCATGTTCACTATCGAAAAATATCTAAAATAGTGGAAGCTACCGCCAAAGAATATGGCGTTCCTTACCACAAGCACAAAACATTTTTTGCAGCGGTAAAGAGTCATTTTAGCTTATTAAATGATTTAGGCACAGGTAAATATGATGAAATGCAGGCCGCTAAAGCGTAATTGCCTTACACTTAATCACTATTCTTTCACTACTCTAATAATCTGAGCACCTTCATGGGTACGCGCGTGCACAAAATAAATTCCTTTTGGGTGCGCAGATAAATCAATCTGAAAACTGTTATCAACCACTGCAGGATTGGAATTGGAAAGAACCGCTCTTCCTAAGAAATCGAAAACCACAATGGATTCCACAGAATTAGAAATCATTGGAATGTACACAAAACCGGAAGTCGGATTTGGATACGCTTTAATGTTTAAACCTTCGGTTCTTAAATCTTCCACTCCGGTAATTAAATAATACGCCATTCCCATATTAGGAATTCCATATCCATAATCATCATTCGGGTTGGTGGCTAAATGTGCGCTGGCTTCAATGGCGTGATAAACCTCCATATTTGAATATGAAGTACGTGATTGCCACAAACATGCAGCTGCACCAGCCAAAATAGGTCCTGAAAAAGAAGTCCCGCTAATGCTAATGGCAGAATCTAAACCAATAGGCATAGGCACTCCTCCACCCATAGCCATTACGTTTGGCTTTACGCGTCCATCAGCAGACGGACCGCGTGAACTAAAACCTGTAACCACACGATTATCATACACCGCACCAATAGCCAACACACTATCTCCATCTGCGGGTGCACCAATGTAATGCCAGGACCCGCCACCTGAATTACCAGCACTATTCACCACCAAAATCCCTTTGGATGCAGCAATGTCAGCTCCTCTGGTAATTACAGTCGTGTTTCCATCTAAATCTGCATAGGTATGATCATAGGTTGAATCATCAAAAGTGGTGTACCCCAACGAGGTATTAAAAACATCGGCACCTGCGCTGTCTGCAAATTCAGCCCCAATTACCCAATTGTATTCTTCAATAATATTTTCGGTAGGCGCATCTTCTGTACGCAATAACCAATAGCTTGCATCTGGCGCTGTACCCACATATCTACCCGGTTCGTTCGCTCCCATACAGTTCAAAACAAATTTGCCGTGACTAGAAAAATTCGTGTAATCAATGGGTTGGTTTAGTACAAAATCCCAAGTTCCTAAAATTTGTCCATTATTGAAAATTGGAAGTAAAACTTCCGTTGTATCCGCCCCTTTAAAACCTGCATCCAAAATGGCAATGACCATTCCGTTTCCCGTAAATCCTAAATCATGCACATACGGAATATCCAACATTCTATTTTGAACCGTTGCGAGTCCATAATCAATGGAGGTAGTAGAAAATGCACTTTCCTTTTTTCGCGAATTAGGCATTTCTTTCACCTCTAGTTTTTTTGAAGTTGGGCCAGGTATATTAGGGTTTTCAATGCTGTACGAATTAACAGAATCTACAAATGGCAAACTCAATACTGCCGCTAATCCTACCGTATCGGTAGTTTGAATAATTACTCCATTCAACCATTTTGAACGGTTAATAACCACCAATGAGGCTGCTTGCTCCACGCCCGAAACGTAACTTGGGTTTACCGGTAAATCTTGCATTGTTACGGCAATTCCTTGCGCAATTCTTCGGTCCATAGCACGTTGCGATAGATAAACCAAAGGAGTATCTACCGAATAGGGAGAGTTCGCCTTATCTGCAAATTGAATCCAATACTTTTCGGGGGCAATTTGTGAAAACACCACCGTGGAAAAACCTAGAATTAAAAAGAGAATTGAAATGCATTTAATTTGTTTTGTTACCCAATTCATAGTGTTCTAATTTGTATTGTTTCCCGTTTTCATCATAATAAATCCAATCGCCTTCACGCACAGCATTCTTATATGCTCCTTGAATATTAATCTTTCCACCTCGATAGATCTTTTGCATTCCATCCATTTGCCCGTCTAATATGGCGCCTTCGGTGAGCATATTTCCTTGCGAATCAAATGTTTTTCGGTAACCGTTCTCGATGTCGTTTTTATAAGCCGTTTCTCTCGATACCGACCCATTTAAATTATACACGATATAAGGCCCTTCTTTGTGTCCGTTTACATAAGTCACCTTGCTTGAAATCACGCCCTTTCTATCGTAAAAACGCCAAACCCCTTCTTTTTGTTGGTTAACATAGTATCCAAATGCTGATTTTTTGCCGTTAGAATGGTAATGAGTAGCCAAAGCAGAATCAGGAGAAGTGAATTCCAAAATGGTAATAATAGAGCCATCTTTCCCGTAATATTTAAATTTACCAAATGGTTTATCATCCTTAAATTGCCCTTTGTAATTTACTTTACCATCGGGTTTCATTTTTATCCATTCGCCTTGTTTTCTTCCTTGTTCATCCGTTTTATTACCGGCTTGGGCATTTACCATGTTGCTTAAAAACACTAATAAACTGAATAACAAAACTTTTACTAATGGCAATGTATTTTTTATTTTCATAGGTATCGAAATTAACCGTTTGCTAATTTAGTTCTTAATTCTCCAAAAAATCCAATTCCGTACGCATACAGTTGAATAAATGAAGTAGGAATACTAAGTAACCCAATTCCAATCGATTTATTTTGAATGGCCGAGTCCATAAATATAGCGATGTAATATAGAGACAATACCCCCATCCCTGCAAAGAAAAGAGGTGGAAAGATTAAAAAGCTTACCAACCAAATCCAAATGGACACCACAAAAAAAGCGGGCAATAGATGCACCGGTTTTAATTCGGACTTATAAAACCGCCAAATGTTAATTCTTGCACGTCCAAAAAAATGAAGTTGCTTATAAAATTGGAGTAAACTTGTTCTACGCTTATGATAAATAAATGCGTTAGGTATAAGTGCCGTTTTAAAACCATTATTAATAATACGGATGGAAAATTCGATATCCTCTCCCATTCGGGTAATAACAAATCCACCTACTTTATCGTAAACGGCACGAGATAGTCCCATATTAAAACTACGAGGATGAAATTGACCCACGTGTTTTTCTCTTCCTCTAATTCCACCGGTGGTGAATAGCGAGGTCATGGAATAACTAATCGCTTTTTGAATAGGTGTAAAACTTTCGTGAGCGGCATCTGGTCCGCCAAACGCATCAACGTAACTGGTATTTAAATAATCTTCAACTGCCTGAAAATAATGGGATGGAATAATGGCATCGCTATCAAAAATCACAAAGTAATCTCCTTTAGCCAGTTCAAATCCTAAGTTTCTAGCAAACCCTTGTCCACCATTCTCTTTAAATTGATATTGTATGGATAGGGAATCCTTATACTTGTCTACAATTTCTTTGGCGTCATTTACCGAACCATCTTCAATAATGACCACTTCAAAGTTAGTGTAGGTTTGTTTGGTAAGAGATTCTAATAGCTCATCAATTTCATCCGGTCTATTGTACAACGGGATTATTGCAGAATAAAATCGCCCCATGAATTAATCTAAATTAGATTTTTCTTCAATTTGATATTTGTTTCTATCGGCAGATGAACGGGAAACCATTTCGCCCAAAAATCCAGCTAAAAACATTTGCGTTCCCATAATCATCATGGCAAGTCCAATATAAAACATCGGACTATCGGTAACCAAACGCAACGTTTTATGATTGAAAACGTAGTACATTTTTTCTATTCCCAAATACGCGGCAATTAAGAACCCAAAGAAAAACATCATGGTTCCAAACAAACCGAAAAAATGCATGGGTTTTTTACCATATTTTGTAACGAATGTAATGGAAAGTAAATCCAAAAAACCATTGATAAAACGCTCTAAACCGAATTTAGTAACACCATATTTTCGAGGGTAATGCTTCACTACCTTTTCTCCAATTTTGGTGAATCCACTGCGCTTAGCAATCACCGGAATATACCGATGCATCTCTCCATACACTTCAATAGAACGAACCACTTTGCCGTTATAGGATTTTAATCCACAGTTAAAATCATTCAACTCGATACCCGAAAGCTTACGGGTAGCCCAGTTAAAAAGTTTGGTAGGAACAGTTTTGGTAATTGGATCATGACGTTCTTTTTTCCACCCTGAAATAAGGTCGAATTTATCTTTCATAATCAAATTATACAATTCTGGGATTTCATCCGGACTATCCTGTAAATCGGCATCCATGGTAATCACCACATCACCCAAAGTTTCTTGAAACCCTACCTGTAACGCACCTGATTTCCCGTAATTTCTTCGGAATTTAATTCCTTTTAAATTCGGATTCTCATCCGACAATTTTCGAATAATCTCCCAAGAAGTATCATTACTTCCGTCATCAATAAATAATACTTCGTAAGTATAATTGTTCGCTTCCATTACCTTGGTAATCCATTGCGCCAATTCTTTTAACGATTCTTCCTCATTAAAAAGAGGAATCACCACCGAAATATCAAGTCGTTCTAATTCTGCCATTTAATTTTTAAATTGCTTCTTCTTCAAAAGGATTTGGGTTAGCTTTTTTAGTAATTGCTGCACCAATTAAAGCTCCAATTGCACCAAAGGCTACGGTCATCAAATATGTTTGAATAAACCCAGTAATAGTGTACATACTTGCCATTTGGTCTTGAACTTTGGTTTCCATTTCATCATAAATTGTATCCAATTGATCTTCCGGTAAATCAAAATTTTCCATCATCGCAATTGTTTTGTTTATGGTAGCCTCTGCTAATTTCCCAGGTAATTCAGGGTCTATTACTTGTCCTAAAACAAAATTGAATAATAAATACAAGAAAGCACCTAAAGCATAAATCACAAGAATAGATTTGAAGCCTTCTCCTAAGGTCATAAACCCTCCGTTAGCGTTACGCACTTGAATCCCCATATAAACCATCATTCCTAAACCAATCAAAATAGATGCGCCAGAATTCCAATAACTAATCATGGTATCTACCCCCATTACATACGTAATCATTAGGTAAACCATATTCACTACTCCGTAAATTAGTCCGTTTTTAATGTAAAATTCCTTATCAAGCATAATTTCGATTTTTAAGTTTAAAATGAATAAAAGCAAATATACTCAAGCCATTTATGTTTTCGGTTTTTGGACAAAGTAATTTTTTCTTTTAACAAGGCAAATTTTTTCAGCATAGCACCGCTATGGTTAACAAATTTAACGCAGGTAAATGGAAAAAGAACGAAGTGCTAATCCGTAAATAGAGATGGTTTGAGTATTGACTCAAGCCATTTATGTTTTCGGTTTTTGGACAAAGTAATTTTTTCTTTTAACAAGGCAAATTTTTTCAGCATAGCACCGCTATGGTTAACAAATTTAACGCAGGTAAATGGAAAAAGAACGAAGTGCTAATCCGTAAATAGAGATGGTTTGAGGAAACAACTCAGTAGGTGTAGGATTTAGTACCTGTAACACAATATTACCTCAACAGTTTCGGTTAAAAATGGAAATAAAAATATTAAAATTCATCCATGAATTATTGCGATAGAAAATTATTTTTGACACAACTATTTTACCAAATGTACAAGTCATTATTTTTTTCATTCCTATTGCTCGTTTCTGTGGTTAATCCGGCACATTCGCAACAAAAGCAGGATGTAACCCCAAATTTCGACAGTCACCTATTTTTTAGAGTTAGTTACGGTAACATGCGGGTAATGGCCACCAACGACTTTTTAAGGACTAAAAACAAGGCTGGGCAACCCATTACTCAAGGGCAAAATATATCGGCCGAAATTCTTTTTCAAACCAATGGAAAACGAGACTGGCACCAACTATACCATTTTCCAAAATTCGGGTTTGGTATCCAATACCTTTGGTTTCCGCAAACGGATGAAATAGGAAGTCCCGTGGCTACTTACGCGCTTTTTGAAGGTCCAATTCATCGGTGGAAAAATGCGCAATTAGATTGGGGATTTCATTTTGGTGTGGCCCTTGGCTGGAATCCGCAAAACATGGAAACCAATCCGTACAATGTTTTATTGGGCTCCACTTCTTCCCTTTATGCTCATTTAGGTATCATTTACCAACATAACCTTACTAAAAGGCTAGGTATGGAAGCTAGTCTAGGTTTTAGTCATGGAAGTAATGGAGCGTTAAAAATGCCAAATTTTGGTATCAATTTATTCGACCCAAGGTTAGCATTTACCTATCAGTTAAATCCGGAAAAGCCAATTTTACAACCGCATGAATTAGCCAAATTCTCACCTTCCAATGAATTATCGTTAAGTTATGCCATTGGCACCAAACAAATTGATGTTTCTGCCTCTGATTCTACTAACAAAGCTCGATTCGGTGACATGTCGTTTACTATTTACAATTTCGCTTTAGTGTACCAACGTCAAATTTCTAGACGTTCAAAAATTGGCGCTGGTGTAGATTTCACAATGGACCCATCCGACAATGCGCACGGTTTGGTGGTGGGAGACACCAATTCCTCGTTCCCTCCTTCTTTTTCCGAAAAAGCCAAATTAGCTCTGATTCTTTCTTATGAATTAAGCATTGGTAAACTCTCGCTTGTACTGCAACCCGGATTTTATTTTTACCGCACTACACACGACCCTACTCCCTTCTTTTACCAACGAATTGGTACCCGATATAACATCTATAAAGGCTTTTACCTAGGTGCTTCGTTACGTGCGGTAAATTTTGGACAAGCCGATTGGATAGAATTAACGGCAGGATATAAAATCAAGTTTTAGTCTAATTTCAATTCTAATAGCATTGGGTCAAAAACACACCCCACAAAAGCGGTATCATTTTTTACCACTACCACGCTAGAACCTGAAATTTGATTCCCATCGTTTTCGTACACTTTGGTTACGTTAAATTTCCCATTTTGTTCGTTAATTCTAAAAAATTGCGATGGCGATTTTACGGCAGAATCCTTTGAATGACCCAAAAAGTCAAAGATTTTTGCGTGAGCGGCCACCCAAATCACATTGTTTTCATCCACGTCAATATTGTCTAACCCTGTTCCTAAATCAATGGTTTTCTTTAGCGTAAGTGCCCCCGTATTCTTTTTCCGATCCAGAATAAATATTTCATGTCCAGTGGTGTGAGAAGCATACAATTGAGTGCCGTCATTTGAAAGTTGAACGCCATTGGCATACACCATTCCTTCATGTGCTTTTTTAAATTCCACACCATCATAATACAAAACAAACGAATATGGCATGCGCAAATAATCTTCTACTGCCCGGCCATAAGCACTGGTATTTCCATGATCATTAGTCACATAAAATTTTCCGATTTCATCTCCCACTACATCATTTGGGCTAGATAATAAGACTCCTGTAAAAGTCTGTAAATGGCTCAAAAATTCATTCTCAATTTTAAACAACTCCACCGAGCTTCTTTCAAAAGTATGATTGACCACATATAAGTACGGAAGGGAATCACTATAAAATAGAGACATTCCATGGGGATGAAAATCGCCCTCAAAATCTGTCCTCATTTTTACAGGTGTTGCACCTTTTTTATCCGTTGGCAATAGATAAACCCCATCTTGACTATTGGGTTCACCCAGATTATAACTTCTCCTATCGGTAGCTGATATATACAATTTGTTTTGCGGTCTATCCCATTCCAAATCCTCGGTACCAGTCATTTGAGTGTACACCTTCAGCGCTGTTTGTCCTGTAGTATTCTCAATGGTTTTAAAGTAACCGGCCTGTAACAAAGTATCAAAAACAAAATAGATGATTCCTATCAGAATCATCCCTAAGACTTTTTTAGTTGTTGTCATTTCCCTTTTGTATATAATTGAGTTACTTTTTGGATGGTGATACTATCACCCATCTCAATTATGGCTTCGTAAATACGTCCCTCTAAATCAACCAACTGACCTTTTGTTTCATGGTTAAATGTGGACATAAAAAACTCTTTTTTAGCATTGTCATAGTAGATGTATAAAGACTGGTTGGCAGAATTAGAAACGGTAATCAGCATATTCGTTCCGTACACATTCCCTACTAAATCAAAACTTAAACTATCTACCGAATATCCTTTTACGCCAAAACTACCGCGTTCTGGATAGTCCTGGAGCAATACATCGGTATGCAATTTCTTTTTATGAAATTCTCCTGCTTCTGCAGTCTCTGTTTCTGCAAAAATATAGGCTCCAAATCCCATGTAATCACCATTACTGAATTCTCCAAAATAAATATCCCCGTTATAACTGATGGAGGCCCCCATTCCATTCAACTGGTCTTCGTCAAAATGTCCTATCTGCGTTTCCACAATTCGTCCATCTTCATCCTTGTAAATAAGAACACCAAGTCCGGCAAATGAACCTTCAAAAATTTCACCTTTATACAATTGCCCCTTTTTGAAATTATATGTTCCATAACCATGAGGTGCATTGGCTTTGAAGGTTCCTTCAAACCAAGAACCATCTTTGTATTTCATAACGCCATATCCGGAAGCTAGATCATCCTCAAAAGTTCCGGTATAAACCAAATCTTTTTTGGTTAAAGTACCATTTACCTTCTGCCCGTTCAAAAACTCACCTTCATACACGTATCCACAATCACATGAATATTTTCCATATCCGTTTTCACAATCACCAGTAAGGCATTGCGCATTACTTAGTACCGGAATTAAAAAAAGCAAACACCCAATATATGATTTCATATCTCTGTTTTTTACGCCTTGGGAAAGTATATTATTTCCAAAAGCCGATTTTTACTACCTCACAAATTTATAACTATGTTTGTAAAGTGACGAGTTAACATATAAAGGATGGATATAAGACAATCATTATTGGATACGGATATGATCATGAAAGACTTTATTTCTATGATAATTTCCGACAGTTGGGGCAAAAATTGGATGACAGAAAGCGGCCTAAGTGAAGAGCGATTAAAAGAGCTGAACCAAATTAGATTGCAATATGAGCAGGAGTTTAACCCATTAACTACCGAAGGTAGATTGCTGAACTACTGTAATTTCATTGATATTATCACCATAATTAGTACGCATTGGAATAATCAATTTG
The DNA here is from genome assembly GCA_963974475.1 of uncultured Flavobacteriales bacterium. Taxonomy (GTDB): domain Bacteria; phylum Bacteroidota; class Bacteroidia; order Flavobacteriales_G; family Salibacteraceae; genus CAJXZP01. The sequence goes on along the minus strand of CAXBCR010000002.1, from coordinate 313,501 downwards.
AAGTTGCCTTTGGAGACTTTGAAAACATTAAGGCCTATTTACGCACTTTGCAAAAATTTCAAAATCCAGATGCGTTTAATCGACCATTATTGAGTTTCGAAAAACACTTTATTTTAGGAGTAACCGGCACTATTCGCAATAATATTTCCGTATACCGAACTTGGAAGGAAGTGGGTAAAGAAGGGTTTCCTACCATCGATTCGGTTAAAGATAATTTTGCCAACCTATGGACCATGGGAAATCCGAAAAAACTAAAAACTCAACTTTCTCTTTCCGTTGGTGACATTTTAGAATTTAATATTCTCGCTTCCCACCCTACAGATGAAGATTTAGAATACCGGTTGTTTGGTAAAAAATGGCAAACGGGTAATGTGATTCAATATGAAATTCAGCAAAGCGATGTGGGCAAGGACATCTCTTTCCATGTAGGAATTAAAGGACTTCAAAAGCACCATGCCTACCCTCTTGGGTATGATGACCGAGTAACTTTTGAGTATACTATTCTTCCTAAAGCTGGTAACTAAAATATAGTTAGTCCTCTTTTTTTGTATAAATGGTTTGCGTAGGAAATGCCATTTCAATTTTGGCTGCATTAAATTTTCGAAGAATATTTAAATTCATTTCGGATTGAACCATGAAATTGTCTGAGCCTTTTTTGATGTAGTAAATAAAGGTAATTCCTAATGAAAAATCTCCAAAATCAGTAAAAGCCACATTAAATTCAGGTTCTAGACTTGGCATTGATTTTTGGATTTCGGTCAACATATCCATAGCCAGTTCTAATTGTGCAGGTGCGGTATCATAAGTTAATCCAATTTTCATCACCACTTTTCGAGATGGTTCGATGGATACATTTTCCACCAACCCGTCAATAAATTTTGAATTGGGAATGGTAACAATTCTTCCCTCCAAGGTTTTTAACCGGGTACTCCGAATCCCAATTTCAACTACGGTTCCATCAAAACCAGCAATCTTAATCCTGTCGTTAATTTTAAAGGGTTTGTCAGTAAAAATAGTAAAGCCACCAAAAAAGTTAGCAATAGAATCTTTGGCAGCCATAGCAAAAGCTAAACCACCAATACCCATTCCTGCAATAATGGCACTTACATTATACCCTGCGTTATTTAACGCTACAATAATACCTAAGACCCACAATATGGATCGTGCCCCTTTTTGTACAATCGGCAATAGTTGATCATCAAAATCACTCTCCGTTTCTTGTGCTAAGGGAAGTAAATACTTTTCAATAAACGCATCGATTAACCTCACTAATAACCACGTAAATCCAATGGTTACCAAGAAATAATACACCGAACCAATCATAACGTCAATTTCGGTCGAAAATACAAGTCGCTTTAATCCATACCAACTTGCCAAAATGGCCACAATAAATACCGAGGGTTCTTTACTAGCCGCCAATAAAATGTCGTCCAAATTGGAGCTCGTCTTTTTCGCGAAATTTTCAGCTACCTTATTTAAAAACCAATAGAACATTCGAGCAATAAGTATTGCACCAAAGATTAGCCCCAAGCTAATTGCCCAATCGCCAACCGTGTTGTAATAAAACTCTTTTTCAAAAAACTCAGTGATAATTTCCATTACTTAACTATTAATCCAATTTTCTATTATTTTATTTCCATTTGGAGTCATTACCGATTCGGGATGAAATTGAACCCCAAATAAAGGGAGCGACTTATGTTTAAAAGCCATGGAGACTCCTTCTTCATCGCGTGCAATACTTTGTAATTGGGAGGGCAATTTGCCTTCCATAATTCCCCATGAATGATACAAACCCACGCTTTGATTTTTGTGGAGGTCCTTAAATAAACTACTGTTTGCATCTATCTTAATATTCCGTACCTCCCCGTGTCTTACTGGTGAAAAGTTTATCAATTCCCCACCAAAAAATTCTATGATTGCCTGAAACCCTAAACAAACTCCTAGCATGGGTTTGGTTTGATTATAGGAATTGATTATTCCCATCATCTTACCCGCTTCTTTTGGCAACGCTGGACCAGGTGAAAAAATTATTTTATCAAACGATGCAACGTCCGTTAGATTAACCTCGTCATTACGACATATTATCAATTCATCTACCAATGGTTCAACAATATGCACCAGGTTGTAGGTAAACGAATCATAATTATCTATCAGGAGAATACGCATCCTGCAAATGAATAAAATCTATTGGCAATAAAACCATGAAAATTCCGATTCTTTAAAAATTGTTAAGGAAAGATAAAAATTTTAACGGTTAGTTTATTTGCCGTAATTTCGACACCGCCTATCTAAACTAAAATATATACATATGAAAACTTCTTTCGCTCTCCTCATTAGTATCATAGCCATAGGTTTAAGTAGTTATGCCGGCCCCAACGGAAACGCTAAATATTTTATTTGCAATTTTAGCGACACTATTACTACCATCGAATTAAGTCAATTGAAAACCCAAGGATTTCATGTAATTGAAAAAAGTAGCTCGTCACATGTCATATTTGTAACTGCAAAAATGAGTAAAGCAATTTTTTCACCGCAACTTAAAAACAAGATGAAAGAACTTATTATGGTTGATGAATATGGCAACAGAACTCAGATATTGGAAACCGAGAAAGCCCCGGATTTACTAAATTTATTTTTTAATTTCATCTGATTATATAAAAAATACAATGACCACTAGCAGCGACTATCGCTGCTTTTTTTATGTCCATTAATTTCCTTTCTATACGAAAAACATAACACAACACCTTATTATACAAGATACTACTGAATCGCTATTGGCATAGCACCCTCCCTACCACTCATCCATTCAAAAGAACCAATGGTCACAAAATTGAAAACATTTAGTACTATGTTTTGCATAGTACCTTCCTTTAGATATATATTTGCATAACCAAATAATAGTTATAACACATTACTATATGTTTTGGAAACGTAAAAAATAGAAACACATTCATTATGAAAACAATATTCACTCTCCTTGTAAGTATCACACTTCTTTCCATTTCGGTGGCGGCCAGTGGCCCCAAAAAAGTAACTGAATACTTTATTTGTCACTTTACCGATTCCATCACTTCCACACATTTAACGGAATTGGAAAAAGAAGGGTTTCAAGTTTTTGAAACCAATTCGCACCAGCGAGTTATTTACGTAAAAGCAAAGGATCAAGCTGAATTTACAACTCATTTAAAAACCCAAATGCGTAAATTGATTAAAGTCACTCCCAATGGAGAAGAAGTAAATTTAATACGAACTGGAGTTGAAAATTCACCGCAATTTTTGAAATTGTTTTTCAACTTCATTTAACATAAGAATTACATACATGAACAACATATAAAAAGCCAATCGCATGAAAATAGAAAACACAAAGGCTCAAATGCGTAAAGGAGTTTTAGAGTACTGCATTTTATTGTTAATCAAAGACAATGAATTGTATCCTTCGGAAATAATAGCCAAGCTAAAAGAATCTAAGTTGATTGTTGTAGAAGGAACACTATATCCCCTATTAACGCGACTTAAAAACGCAGGGATTCTCACCTATCGGTGGGAAGAGTCAACCTCAGGTCCACCGCGTAAATACTATAGTTTAACTCCCATTGGAGAGACTTTTACCAGTGAGCTTTCTGCCACTTGGAACGCACTAGAAAAAGCGGTCAAATCTGCTCAAAAACAAAGTAAATAACGTGACAATTCTATAACAGATGAAAAAGACATTAACAATAAATCTAGGCGGACTCGTATTCAATATAGACGATGATGCATTTGTGGTGCTGAAAAGTTACTTAGACACCATTAAAGGCTACTTTGACCAATCCGAAGGTCGAGATGAAATTATGACCGATATTGAATCACGCATTGCAGAAATGCTTCAAGAAAAAATGCACGGTGGTAAAGAGGTCATTAATTCGGTAGATATCAATGCTATCATAGCTATTATGGGGCAACCCGAAGATTATATTACCGATGATTTGGACGATGAACCGCAAACTAAAAGTTCGTCAAACCATCAGCAAAACACATATAATTATTCTAGCTCTAAACGTAGATTATTTAGGGATACCGATTCCAATATGGTTGGCGGTGTTTGTTCAGGAGTAGGATATTACTTCGGAATAGATCCTATTTGGATTAGATTAGGATTTGTGCTATCGGTACTTTTTGCCGGAACCGGGTTTCTATTCTATCTAATTCTGTGGATTATTATGCCAGAAGCCCATACCCCATCCGAAAAATTAGCGATGAAAGGGGAACCGGTAACTTTTGAAAACATTGGAAAAACCGTTGAGGAGGAAATTGAAAATGTAAAAAAAAAGCTCAACAATTTAGACGGAAATAACGTTAGACAGCATGCGGATAATTTTCAATCCGGTGCCAAACGTGTTGGCGATTTTGCATTAAGCATCCTTAAATTTGCGTTTAAAGCCATTGGAAAAATTCTAGGAGTAATCTTTATAGTGGGTGGTATCCTTCTAATTTTAGGTTTGTTTTTCGGGGCCTACATCCCGTTTAATGTTCTCTTTGTTAATACACTAGACTTTACCAATTTAATTTTTGCCAGCGGCTCAGATTTCTGGTTGTCCATTGTTGGTGGAGCGATCATTATAGGCATTCCTTTATTGGCGCTAGTTTTGGCTGGATTTATCCTTCTGTTTAACATAAAGATGCCCAAATATACAGGGCTAGTTTTAGCAGTAGTTTGGGTAATAGGTCTCATTTTTTCTACCATTGGAGGAATAAGCACCGGTCTTGATTTTTCTAAAGAGTCCACTATTTCTGAAATGAGCACACTCCCAATAGAAAGTGACACGTTATATTTTGACGTTTTGGATACTAAAAAATTAATCTCCAGAAGTCATAAATCTCATCCAGATAACGATTTTTTTGAACCCAAAAACGGGAATCTAACTACCAATGGTGTTGGCGTGGATGTGTTGATGTCAAAAACAACCTATCCAGAAATCGAAATCATTAAATCGGCTAGAGGAAGATCACACGATTTAGCAGAAGTTAGGGCCAGTACCTTTGAGTTTAATTGGAAACTGGATTCAAATGTGATAAAGCTGGATCCTTACATAAATGTAAACAAAGGCGATAAATGGCGAAACCAGGAAGCAAAATTGATATTGTACCTTCCAATCGGAAAAACCATTTTCATTCCAAAAAGTTTCAAATACCTGCTAGACGATGTAAAGAATTATACCAACACATACGACCAAAATATGGTTGAAATGTATTGGACCATGACCGACTCTGGTTTAGTTTCTAATCAAATCATGTCACGTAACGGAATGGAGCAATATATCAACACCATCGAAGTGGAAAACAACCCAGTAAAACTAACGGTAACCACTGGAGATGAAGAACATTCAATTACGATTAAATAAATACAAGCAATTTATTATTCCTAAACCAAAAAGAGCTGATTCATTTATGGAGTCAGCTCTTTTTTTACTTTTTATCCCCTTTTTAGCAAACCAAAGTCATCCGAAAAAAAATCACTTTTTGGTGACAAAAAATCGTTCCTAAAAACAAGCTAATCAATCATTCCCAACGTCTTACTGTTAGGCAAGAAAGGCTTACTTTTGCAACTCGACAAAAACCTATAAAATTAGCAAATATGGCAGAGGTAAAAGAGGCACCAGCAGAAGTAGATGTTATGACTCAAAATGAGTTAAAGAACGAAATATTAAATGATTTTAGAATCGCTAATGAAAGTCGTCAAGCAAGTCTTTTAGGTCGTAGAGAAGTTTTAACGGGCAAAGCCAAATTCGGAATTTTTGGAGATGGAAAAGAAATGCCTCAAATAGCATTAGCTAAACAATTTCAAAACGGAGATTTCCGCTCAGGTTATTATCGTGATCAAACATGGATGATGGCCGCTGGACTATTATCATTGGAAGAGTTTTTTAGTCAGTTGTACGCAAATCCAGACCCAAAAGCAGATCCTAACTCTTCGGGTCGTCAAATGAATTGTCACTTCGGTACCCATAGCTTAGATGAAAACGGAGAATGGAAAAATTTGATGAATCAAAAAAATTCATCAGCCGATATCTCACCAACTGCCGGTCAAATGCCACGTTTGCTCGGATTAAGCTTAGCCTCAAAAATTTATAGAAACAACGAGTTACTTCAAACACTTCAATTTGAAAATTTTTCAATTAAAGGAAACGAAGTTGCTTTTGGTTCCATTGGAGATGCCTCTACTTCAGAAGGTCCATTTTGGGAAACCATGAATGCCGCAGCGGTATTAGAAGTACCTATGGTTATGTCGGTTTGGGATGATGGCTACGGAATATCCGTTCAGAAAAAATTTCAAACTACTAAAGCAAGCATTTCGGAAGCCTTAAAAGGATTTCAAAAAGAAGCAGGTACTAACGGATTTGAAATTTTCAGAACCAAAGGATGGGATTACGCGCATCTTTGTTTAACCTACGAAAAAGCGGTTGAAACAGCCCGTAAAAATCATACCCCTGTATTAGTACATGTGGAAGAAGTTACCCAACCGCAAGGCCACTCCACTTCTGGTTCGCACGAACGTTACAAAAATACCGACCGTTTGCAATGGGAAAAAGATTTTGATGGAATTGCAAAATTTAAAGAATGGATCATTTCTAAAGACATTGCCACGTTAGAAGAATTAGATGCGATTGAAAAAGAAGCCAAAACATCTGTAAGAAAAGCTAAAACTGCTGCATGGTCAGCTTTTTTCAATCCAATTCTAGAAAGCAAAGGTTTTATTTTGGCCTTACTTAAAACTCTATCTGCTCAAAGCAGTAAAAAGGTTTTTATTGATAAAGTTATAGCCGAACTTGAAAACGAGGATGAAGCTTTACAAAAAGAAGTTACGCAAGCCGTTAGACGTGTTATCCGTCTTACAGTTAATGAACCAACCGACACTAGAAACCAACTATTAAGCTGGTACAAAGAACATAGTGTTAAAATGGATAACGCCTTTCATACTTATACTTTCTCTGAATCTAAAAATTCCCCATTAAAAGTTACTCCGGTAGCTGCGGATGTTACTGCCGATTCGAAAATGGTTGATGGACGTGAAATTTTACGCGATAATTTCGATTACATTTTAGGTAATCGACCTGAAGTCTTGATTTTTGGAGAAGATGCTGGTAAAATTGGAGGGGTAAACCAAGGTTTAGAAGGCCTTCAAGAAAAATATGGCGAAATTAGAGTATCTGATACCGGAATTCGTGAAACCACCATTATTGGTCAGGGAATTGGTATGGCAATGCGTGGTCTAAGACCTATCGCTGAAATTCAGTACCTAGATTATATCATGTACGCCATTCAAGTTATTTCTGATGATTTAGCAACAGTTCAGTACCGCTCCGGAGGTAAACAAAAAGCGCCTCTAATTGTCAGAACCCGTGGTCATCGATTGGAAGGTATTTGGCATTCAGGCTCACCACTTGGCACCATTGTAAATGCAGTAAGAGGGGTGCATGTATGTATTCCTAGAAACATGACTCAAGCTGCTGGTTTTTACAATACTTTATTGGCCGGTGATGATCCAGCTATTGTGATAGAATCTTTAAATGGATACCGATTAAAAGAAAAAAAACCAGCCAACTTAGGCGAATTTACAATTCCATTGGGTAAAGTGGAAGTCCTTAAACAAGGTACCGACATGACCTTGATAACCTACGGATCTATGGTTAGATTGGTAGAAGAAGCTGCCAAGCAATTATTAGAATTAGGTATTTCTGTAGAGGTAATCGATATTCAAACCATGCTACCATTTGATTTGGAACATGATATTTTAGAGTCCATTAAAAAAACGAGTCGCGTATTAATTATTGACGAAGATGTACCTGGAGGTGGATCATCCTTCATTTTACACCAAATATTGGAAGTTCAAAACGCGTATAAATATCTTGATTCTAAACCACAAACATTAACAGCGCACGAACACCGTCCTCCGTATGGAACAGATGGTGATTATTTCTCCAAACCATCTATTGAAGATATTGTAGAAAAAGTGTACGGAATAATGTTAGAAACCAATCCCGCTAAATTTCCGGAATTGTATTAATAGTTACTTTAATTATAAGAAAATGCCCATTTGAATTTTGTTTTAAATGGGCATTTTTTGATTCTGCTCAATACTAAACTTAGGCGTATCAAAAAACTGACTTTTATTCCAAACCATACTTATTTGATTTTTTATTGTATCTGATTTCCCATTCCAACAACATCCTTCGTATCCTAAAGAAATAAGCGCTAAAATTCATAGTTAACCTATCCCCAAAAAAAAATCTAAAAACGAGTCTATTGACCAATAAATATGGTAAAATACCATTGGTGTAATATTAGTAGAATTACTTAGGAAAAAGCTTACATTTGGGGCAAAATTTATAAAAACGTAATCATGAAAAAATTACTTATTGGATTAACCCTACTCATGGCTGGGATTAGTTCAACCAAAGCACAAACAAAAATCAAATACGTAGAATACGATTTACCTAATGGGTTACACGTAATTCTCCACGAAGACCACTCTACCCCAATTGTTGCCGTATCGGTAATGTATCATGTAGGGTCTAAAAACGAAGACCCATCTAGAACTGGGTTTGCCCACTTTTTTGAACATTTAATGTTTGAAGGTTCTGACAATATTCCAAGAGGCGAATATTCAAACTATGTGGAAAAAGCAGGGGGCGCATTAAACGCAAACACTTCTCAAGATCGCACCTTTTATTACGACCTTTTACCATCCAATCAACTTGAATTGGGTTTATGGTTAGAATCTGAAAGAATGATGCATGCAAATGTGGATTCTACCGGAATTGCAACACAAAGAGAAGTGGTAAAAGAAGAAAAAAGACAACGTGTGGATAACCAACCTTATGGTTCGTTTCAAGCAGAAATTATGAGTCACGCCTTTAAAGAGCATCCATACAAATGGACTCCAATTGGTTCCATGGCTGATTTAGATGCTGCACAAGAATCGGATTACGTGAATTTTTACAAAACCTTTTACGTACCAAATAATGCGTGTTTATCTATCGCAGGAGACCTTTCTATTAAGGAAACCAAAAAATTAATTGCGGCATATTTTGAAGAAATTCCAAAAGGAGCAGATATTGTGAGACCTACAATTGTGGAGCCTATTAAAACCGCCCAAGTTAGAGACACCATTTATGACAATATTCAATTACCTGCTGTTATGATGGCTTACCACTCACCTGCCCTAGGTACGGATGATGGTTACGCTATGGATATGGTAAGTAACATTTTATCGCAAGGTTCAAGTTCTAGATTACATAAAAGAATTGTAGAAGAAGAACAAAAAGCGGTATACGTTGGTGCTTTTCCGTTCCCGTTAGAGGATCCAGGAATTTTCATTGCATTTTCTGTAACTAATTCAGGAGTTGAACCATTGGAAGTTGAAACTTCCATAAATGAAGAGGTTAAACGTTTGCAAACAGAATTGATTTCTGAACAAGAGTTTCAAAAATTACAAAATCAAGTTGAAAACGATGTCGTTAGTGGTTATTCTTCTCAAGCAGGAATTGCTGAAAACTTAGCCCAATACTATATGTATTACGGAAGTACTAAACTTATCAATACGGAGATAAAAAAATATAGAGCTGTTACACGTGAGGATATTATGAACGTGGCAAAGAAATATTTAACGGTTGAAAATAGTGTTGTTTTGTACTATTTACCGAAACAATAAATCATCGATTTGAAAATTTTAAAAGAAACAAAAATGAAAAAGTTAATATTATTTATGTTTTCGCTATTGATGACTACCGTTACCATGGCGCAAATAGACCGAACCAAAGCTCCTGCTGCAGGACCAGCTCCCAAAATTCAATTAGGAGACTACGAAACCTTCACTTTAGCCAACGGATTGCAAGTATTCTTGGTGGAAAACGATAAAACTCCACGTGTATCTTGGCAACTATATATCAACCGCGGTGTTGTTTCCGAAGGAGAAAACGTAGGCATGCAATCTTTAATGGGTAGCTTATTAATGACAGGTACCAGTACTAAAACCAAAGCAGAATTTGATGAAGCATCCGATTTTATTGGAGCTAACATCTCTACCTCTTCTTTTGGTGCATTTGCATCCTCATTAAGTAAGCATAAAGAAACTACGCTAGCTTTGATGAGTGACGTTATTTTACATCCTTCTTTTCCAGAAGAAGAATTAAACAAGCTTAAGAAACAAACACTTTCAGGTTTAATGGCTAATGCATCAGATCCAGGTGCTATGTCACAAAACGTAAGTGCGGTAATGAAATATGGTAAAAAGCATCCATACGGAGAAATTGAAACAAGTGAATCAGTAGAAACAGTTACTGCTGATATGTGTAAAGCTTTTTACAACACTTATTTCAAACCAAACGTTTCATACTTAATTATTGTTGGCGATATCTCTAAAAAAGAAGCGCAACCTATGGTAGAGAAATATTTTGGTTCTTGGGCTAAAGGTGATGTTCCTACATTTACCTACGATGTTCCTACTGCTCCTGCCACTACGGAGGTTGATTTCGTTAACAAACCAGGTGCGGTACAATCTACCGTAAGCATTGTTTATCCAGTAGATTTAAAACAAGGTAGCGATGATGTTATTGCATCAAGTGTTATGAATGCAATTCTTGGTAACAGTGGGTTTATGGCTCGTTTAATTCAAAACATTAGAGAAGATAAAGCTTACACCTACGGAGCATATTCAAGCCTTTCTCCAGATTTGTTAGTAGGAAGTTTTTATGCTGGAGCCGAAGTAAGAAATGAAGTTACGGATAGCGCAATTGTTCAATTTCTGTTTGAAATGGACCGTTTAACTAAGGAAACGGTGGGTGCCGAAGAATTACAAAACGTAAAAAACTATTTGAATGGTCGTTTTGCTCGTTCGTTAGAAAGACCACAAACCGTTGCTAGATTTGCGCTAGGAACGGCTCGTTTTAACTTACCTGCTGATTATTACGCTACATATTTAGAAAAATTACAAGCCGTATCTGCAGAAGATGTAATGCGCGTGGCTAAAAAATATTTAAAACCAGGCAACGCTCATATTGTGGTTGTAGGTAATAAGGCTGAAGTGGCTTCTAAACTAAAAGTTTTTAGCGCTAACGGAAAAGTTAATTATTATGATGCTTTTGGAAATCCAGTTGCTGATGTACAAGCAATTCCTGAAGGAGTTACTCCTCAACAAGTAGTAGACACGTATTTGAACGCAATTGGCGACAGAGCAAAATTAAAGTCAATTAATTCTAAAGACCTTACCATGAGTAGCAGTATTCAAGGTAGACCATTGGAAATTCATTCTATGACCAAAGGGGACACAAAAATGGCATTAACCGTTAAATCTGGTGAAATGGTATTTCAAAGTGTGACAATTAATGGTACCAAAGGAAAAATGTCTGGAATGATGGGCGCAAAAGATTTATCTGCTGATGAAATTAACACTTACTTAGAAGGTAACGTTGTTTTTGAAGAACTTTCTTTAGTTGCCGATTCTTTAACGCTAATTGATATTGAAGAAATGAACGGTGTGATGGCTTACAAAATGAAAGTAGGTACAGACAAATACTATTTCTACGATGTGAAAACAGGACTAAAAGTGGCTGAAGTAGAAACTAAAGACACTCCGCAAGGACCAATGACTTCGACTTCATCATTAAAAGATTACACGGATGTGGATGGGGTTTTGGTTCCATTTACAATTGTGGAAGAAAATGGTGGTCAAGTAATGGAAATGAAAGTAGAAAAAGCAGTATTAGGTGGTAAAATATCTGATACTAACTTTAAGCTTTAATTCGATTATTTCGAGTTTAGCTCGTTTTATAATTTATACAAAAGTCCTTGAGAATGATTTCTCAAGGACTTTTTTTATACGCTAACATCGCATTTATACCACTTATTAATGCATCCGGTTGTTTACTATTCCCAACTTGAATTATTCAAACCAATACGCACCTAAATCACCCGCCCGCACCATCCAGTGGCAAGCAATCATTCAATTGCATATATGCTAAATCCACGCTATTATTTAAACCAAGTCTAGCCTTATTTAGCGCTTATGGAGAAAGAATTACTCTGATGGTAAATTCGCTATCTACCAAAATCACAAAACAAAAAAAGCCTCTGAATAACTTGTATTCAGAGGCTTTTCGTAAACCCTATAATCTTTCTCACGGATTATATTCTCATTATTAATTCTTAGTTCTCAGCGATATATATCCTTTTGGGGCATATACCTTTCCATCCAACCCTATGGCATTTACTAGGTAGTAGAACACCCCGTCTTCGAGTTTATTACCAGATAAATCCACTCCACTCCAATTATTAGAAGGGTCCTCACTGGTAAAAACAAGTTTCCCATTAACCGAGTAAATAGAAATAGTAAATGATTCCACTTCTTTCACTTTAATAATCAAAGCATCATTTTCTCCATCTCCATTTGGAGTAAACACATTAGGAACAAAAATTTCTGAAGGTTGCACATTATCATCTACGACCACTGGCGTTTCCTTCACTTCTACCACCGCTTTATCCATGGTTACAGTACCATCCGTTAATTCGGCCAACATCGTTACAAAATACACACCAGGTTCCTCGTAAACGTGTACCGGAGCAAGTTCATCCGATTCTGTTCCATCATCAAATTTCCATTTAATTTGCGATACTTCAGCCATGGAGGTAAATGAAACCGTTAATGGTGCATTTCCACCCATAGGTGAGGCCACCACTTTAGATTGGTCTTTAATAATAATGGTTTCTGGAGCTTTAGAAATAACGTTTGTCACATCCTTAGCATTCGCAGATACACTGCCATTGCTTGTATTTTGAATTATTGAAGTTTCTAGTACTTCTTCTGAAGCTTCTACAATTTCATCCTCTGTTTTTACGGTTTTTTCAATCGTAGTCAAAGGTTCCGAAACTTCCTGTTCAATCTTAATTTCCGGTTCCGATACTTTACTTACTTCCAAAGTCGCTTTTTCCTCTGTTTCATTAATTTGGCTTTCTTCCTCTGCAGCAGAAGTAGGCTTAGCTATATTTTCAATAACAACCGGTGTATTATTCACCGCCTCCGTAGCACCCGATTTCAACCACATTGTTCCGGCCACTGCGATTACCAATCCAGATAATACCGCTATTCCAATTGTGGTGGCACTCCAAATAGAATGACTTGCAACCGGTGGATTAGGTAAAACCTGAATTCCTTGTTGAATTTTACTCCAGGCATTAGCATCCACTTCAGCTTCAAAATTTTGAAACTTTTCGCTAAATAAATCCTTTATATTATCCTTATTACTCACTTTAATTAATTATTCTAATTTTTTATTTCATCCAATTCAATAATTGCTTTTTGCAACCATAAACGTGCCTTTCTATATTGAGATTTGGATGTGTTTTCCGAAATGCCTAACGTTTTAGCAATTTCTTTATGTCCATACCCTTCAATGGCAAACATGTTAAACACAACTCGATAACCTTCTGGCAATTGTTGCACTAATGAAAGCAATTCTTTGGTCCGAATGCCTGATGAAGCCGACTCCTCTTGATGCACCAGATAATCCACATTTTCAATCTCCACATTAAATCTAAACTTACTATTCTTGCGAATTAAATCTAGACACGTATTCACCACGGTGCGATGTATCCAACCTCCCAGAGAACCTGTTCCACTATAGGAGCTCAATTTTTGAAAGACCTTTATGAATCCAACTTGAAGCATGTCATCAGCTTCCTCTTTATCTTTGGCATATCTCAAACACACCCCCATCATTTTGGGAGAGAATGTATCGAATAAAGTCTTTTGGGCACGGCCATCATTCTTCAGACATGCTTGTATCAATTCCTCATCCGTCATTCTTTAATCAGATTCTTTGAGTATGATGTATATTTTTTCAAATTAGTTGCCCGTGCTTTTAAGTTTTGTACGATTTAAGCGGAGGTTTAGGTTCTCCTACTCAATCATCGTTCAAATATAACCGCTTTGGCTAATCCTACTTTAATTTCTGACGTTTTGAACCATATCATTCAATGATACACTTAATCCATTTGTTTTTAGCTTTTTAAACTAGCCTAATTGGAATTTACAGCCAAAATTCAATGCTGTTTTGACCATATAATTAAAATAAATGGGGCGATATTGATAACAATGTGATGAATTTCTTTCACATTCCTTAGTTGCACCTTAATATTGTCACATGAATTCCGCACACCTATACTATCAATTGAAAAGCGTTATCTACATCGCTTTAATCGCAGTACTAGCTAGTTCTTGTAATAGAAAGCCAGAGCTATTTGCTTATACAGGTACTGTTGTAAATCCAGACAACGAAGTGGTTGTTGGAGCTACTATTCAAATATTCGAATCTCCTGAAGATTGGTTGACCGGTCACAACGTTATTGCTACCATGAATTCAGATAAGGCTGGCTATTTTGAAAGCGAAAAAATATTTGAATCCGGAGATTATTACATTTTCGTAGAAAAGTTGGATTCTAGCAATTGGGAAATACGAAAGGTAGAACAAGGAATTTATCCTAAAGTTTCTATCCCATCGGATGCAAACAAACAATATGTAGTTGACTTTAATAACATGTCGCTCATGGCTAACACCAATTGGGTATTAACTAATGTACACAGAGAATACACCAAACCAGGTGAAACAGCCATTGAATGGCAATCCATTTGGTCTAGTGTTAGTTATTGTAAAAGAGATAATTACATCACCTTCAATAAGGATTTGACTATGCTAATTTCCGAGGGAAAATCCATTTGTTCGGGACGCCAACAAACCGTAATCGCTGATTTTGTTCCCCCTATAATTTTTGGAATGAACAGTTGCACCAATTTACCTAACACTTCTCAAGATGTCAAAGAATTTGAATATTCTAATTGGCCGGAAATGAAAGCAAAGGAAGGACGAATGTTTTTATCTTGTAACCAAAGTATTGGTCAAATGTATATTCTGTATAAAGCAACTACCGGATTAATGGTACTAGAAGTATACTCAAGAAGATAACCCCTTCTAATAATTCTTTTCCCTTCTTTCTCATTGACATTTTAGTTAAAGCATTATGTAAAATACTGATAACTAATAAGCGATGACTCATAATTTGAACATTTTGAATTTGTAGAACTCCTATTCCGCACATGTATTTCTATGTTTGTATTCACTAAATACACTACTATGAATACGTTTCACCATAAATTAAGGTTCTTAGGAATCTTTATGTTCCTCCCCCTCCTATTTTCTTCCTCCTGTCATCGCGCGGACTTATTTGCATTTGAAGGAAATGTATATAATAAGGATAAGGAAGCAGTCGTGCAGGCTCGCATCCAAATTTTCAAGACGCCACAGGATTGGCTCACAGGGCATAATGTTTTGGCTACTATGAGTTCAGATTTAATAGGTCATTACAAAAGCCCTAAAATTTTTGAAGAAGGTGATTATTATATTTTTATTGATAAATATGATACCAGCAATTGGGAATTAAGCCAAGTAGAAAAAGGTGAATATCCAAAAATTCACCTCCCTACGGATGGTGATATCAACCAAACAATAGAACATAATAACATGTCTCTTTTGGCCAACACCAATTGGAAATTAGTTAATATTCTTCAAGAGTATTCAAAACCAGGTGAACCTGCGGTGCAATGGCTATCCATTTGGTCCACTACCAATAATTGTGAAAAAGACAATAAATTACTATTTGGAAAGGATTTATCCTTACGGGTAGATGAAGGTAAATCTGTTTGCTCAGGAGAGCAATCTTTGGTAGTTGCTAAATTTGTTCCACCATTAATTTTTTCAACCCAAAGTTGCGATAAACTACCGCATACTTCACAATTGGTAAAACCATTTGAATTTTCAAATTGGCCATCTATGGAAACAGCAAACGCTCAGATGTTCTTAGCTTGCGACCAAAGCATTGGTCAATTATATATTATTTATGATTCCACACAAGGCTATAAATTGCTAAAAGTTTACCGCAGATTATAGCACAGTTGAGCGCAAAAAAAATCCGAAGTACGTGAAGTACTTCGGATTTTTTTTGGTATTTTTAAGAGTCAGATTAAATCTTTCTCATTCTTAAACTAAGAGGAGTAATTTCTAAATACTCATCATCCTTGATGTATTCCATTGATTCCTCTAGAGAGAAATTAATTTTCGGTGCAATTTTGGTTGCTTCATCCGTTCCGGATTTACGCATGTTTGTTAATTGCTTACCTTTTACCAAGTTAATTTCCAAATCATTATCACGAGAGTGTTCTCCAATAACTTGACCTTTATAAATCACCTCTGTAGGTTCAACAAAGAATATTCCCCTATCTTGTAAACGGTTCAAGGCAAAAGCAGTTGAAGCACCAGTTTCCATAGAAATAATAGCACCTTTGTTTCTTCCTGTGATTTCACCTTTATAAGGTGCAAACTCTTTGAAACGGTGCGTCATAATAGCCTGTCCTGCAGTAGCAGTAAGCATATTGTTACGCAAACCAATAATACCTCTTGAAGGAATATAAAACTCAAGATGTTGTAAATCACCTTTTGGCTCCATAATCATTAAATCACCTTTACGTTGCGTTACCAAGTTAATCGCTTTACTTGCGTATTCTTCCGGTACATCAATTACCATCACCTCGTAAGGCTCACATTTAACACCATCAATTTGTTTAATAATTACTTGTGGTTTTCCAACTTGAAGCTCATATCCTTCTCTACGCATGGTTTCAATCAATACGGATAAATGAAGTACACCACGTCCGAAAACGTTGAACTTATCTTCCGTATCTGTATCCTCAACTCTAAGCGCTAAGTTTTTCTCCGTTTCTTTATACAAACGATCTCTTAAATGACGAGAGGTAACAAATTTACCTTCTTTACCAAAAAATGGAGAGTTGTTAATAGTAAACAACATACTCATCGTAGGCTCATCAATAGAAATTCTAGGCATTTCCTCTGGCTCATTCAAATCGGCAATAGTATCACCAATTTCAAATCCTTCTATACCTGTAACGGCACAAATATCACCAGAACGTATATGATCTACTTTTAATTTTCCTAAACCAACAAATTCGGAAAGCTCTTTAATTCTAACTTTTTTCTTTTCACCATTACGTTTACATAAGGTGTAATCTTTACCAATTTCTAAGTCACCTCTAAAAACACGACCGATAGCGATACGACCAACAAAAGCAGAGAAATCAAGTGACGTAATTTGCATTTGAGGAGTACCTTCTCTGTAAGGAGATTCTGGAATTACTTCAATAATAGTATCCAAAAGTGGACGAATATTATCTGTTGGTTGGGTATGGTCTTTACTCATCCAACCTACTTTAGAAGAACCATAAAGCGTTTCAAAATCCAATTGTTCTTCGGTAGCATCCAAGTTGAACATTAAATCAAAAACTTGCTCATGAACTACATCAGGAGTACAGTTTTCTTTATCCACTTTATTAACTACAACGATTGGTTTAAGACCTAATTCTAAGGCCTTACCTAAAACAAAACGCGTTTGAGGCATAGCACCTTCAAAAGCATCGACCAAAAGTAAAACACCATCAGCCATTTTCAATACACGTTCTACCTCACCACCAAAATCCGCGTGACCAGGAGTATCAATCAAGTTGATTTTTACGTCTTTGTAATTAACTGATACGTTTTTAGAAACAATAGTAATTCCACGTTCACGTTCCAAGTCGTTGGAATCCATGATTAATTCTCCTGTTTCTTTACGTGGATCCATTGCGTTACATTCATGGATGATTTTATCCATCAACGTAGTTTTCCCGTGATCAACGTGAGCAATAATTGCGATGTTTCTTATTGATTGCATGTTCTAAATTTTGAGCGGCAAAAGTATGCTTTTAATGAACGTAAATGACTTAAATTTTAGGTTATTAATTTATTGTCCAAAATAGTTGTAAAAATCTGTAAATCAATCACAAAAATATCTGGGTTTTATTCTATCTAAAAATAGATAAACACGTATTGGTTTTTCTTAAATTCGTTTACTCAAAACAACGAAGATGATTTCCAATATAATTGATTTAAGAAGTGATACGGTAACCCGACCAACCCAAGAAATGAAAGAGGTAATGTCCTCAGCTCCGGTAGGTGACGATGTTTTTGGTGAAGACCCAACCATAAATGCATTGGAAGCAAAGGCGGCAAAAATGTTTGGAATGGAAGCTGCATTATTTGTTCCTTCAGGAACGATGAGTAATCAAATTGCCATAAAGGTGCATACTAAACCAGGTGAAGATATTATTTGCGATTACTTTTCTCATATATATCAATATGAAGGAGGAGGAATTGGTATGAATTCGGGCTGTTCGGTTAGTTTAATCCATTCTGACTACGGTCAATTTTCAGCCAAAGAGGTAGAAAATCACATTTATCCAGATGACATTCACAAACCTATTTCCAGATTGGTATCTCTAGAAAACACCTGTAATAAAGGTGGAGGAACCACTTGGGGATTGGAACAATTAAATCAAATACAAGAAGTCTGCCAACAACATGGACTTGCCTATCACCTAGATGGAGCACGTTTATTTAATGCCATTGTAGCCAACAAGCATTCTGCAAAGGAATACGGGAAACTTTTTGACACCATTTCCATTTGTTTATCCAAAGGACTTGGTGCGCCTGTAGGGTCCATTTTATTGGGGTCAACAAAACACATTCATCTAGGACGCAGGTACCGAAAAGCTTTTGGTGGCGGTATGCGTCAGGCTGGTTCGCTAGCAGCTGCGGGTATTTATGCTTTAGACCATCATATTGACCGCCTGGAAATTGACCATCAACGTGCAAGTGCTATCGAACAAGTTCTGAAAGGACTTGCTTGGGTAAAGAATATTATTCCGGTTGAAACGAATATCGTAATTTTTGAACCGGTGAATGGCATAAAAGATACAGACGTAATTTCAAAATTGGAGGAACAAGGTATTTTGGTTTCCAGTATGGGAGGAAATAAAGTGCGTTTTGTTACCCATCTAGATTTAACGGATGAGATGATTAACCGACTAAACGAAACATTGAAAGGGCTATTCTAATCATTTTTGGAATAATTCCCGATTTTAATAGAAAAAAAAAGGCGAGCAATGCTCGCCTTTTAAATACTGTAAATGAATTTTACTTCACACTTTTCATAATATCAATTGGATTCTTCACTTTAGATTTTAGCAAAGCCAATTCCATTACTTGTCCCATTTCCTTTACAAAATGAAATGTTAAACCCTTAGTATAACGGTCATCAATTTCTTCAATATCCTGACGATTATCTTCACAAAGAATAATGGTTTTAATATTGGCACGTTTGGCGGCTAATATCTTTTCTTTAATTCCTCCAACCGGCAACACTTTACCACGCAAGGTAATCTCCCCTGTCATCGCCATTTTGTTCATTACTTTACGTTGAGTAAACAACGATGCTAAAGCAGTAAAAATAGTGATACCTGCAGAGGGACCATCTTTTGGAGTAGCACCAGCAGGCACGTGTAAATGGACATTCCATTTATCAAAAACTTCCGGTTTTAATCCTAAATCCTTGGCGTGAGATTTTAAATATTGCATGGCTACGGTAGCGGATTCTTTCATAACACTACCGAGTTGCCCCGTTAATGTAATCGCCCCTTTTCCTGGAGTCAAAGAAGTTTCAATAAACAAAATATCTCCTCCTACAGAAGTCCAAGCTAAACCGGTAACTACACCAGCAATATCATTTCCTTCGTATTTGTTTCGTGCATAACCCGGCCCAATAATATCCTTTAAATCAGAAGGTTTCACTTCGGTATCATATTCCTCCTCCATGGCAAGATGCTTGGCGGTTTGGCGAATTAATTTAGTAATTCGTTTTTCCAAGTTACGAACCCCTGACTCACGCGTGTATTCTTCTACTAATTTTACAATCGTATTATTAGGTGCTTGAAATTGTTCTTTCGTAATTCCATGCTCTTTTAATTGACGTGGAATCAAGTGTTTTTTAGCAATTTGAGTTTTCTCTTCAACCGTGTAACCGCTCACTTCAATTATTTCTAGCCGATCACGCAAAGCAGGTTGAATCGCACCCAAATTATTGGCTGTAGCCACAAACATTACTTTGGATAAATCGTATTCCATTTCTACGAAATTATCGTAAAAAGCATTGTTTTGTTCTGGATCGAGCACCTCCAATAAAGCAGATGATGGATCACCATGCGCACCATTGCCTACTTTATCAATTTCATCTAAAATAAAAACAGGATTAGATGAACCCGCTTTTTTTAGACTTTGAATTACCCGACCTGGCATGGCACCAATATATGTTTTACGGTGACCTCTAATTTCTGCTTCATCGCGTAAACCACCTAAGGACATGCGTACGTAATTTCTACCCAAAGCTTCGGCAATACTTTTACCCAAGGAAGTTTTTCCAACTCCCGGAGGGCCTGCCAAACATAAGATGGGTGCTTTCATATCTTTTTTAATCTTCAACACCGCTAAATGTTCCAAGATACGTTCCTTCACTTTTTCTAATCCAAAATGGTCTTTATCCAATACTTTGGAAGCCCGTTTTAAATCAAAATTGTCATCGGTAAACTCTCCCCAAGGTAATTCTAAAATGGTATCAATGTAGTTTGCCTGCACCGAATACTCTACTCCAGATGGGTTTAACCGTTCTAGTTTTGAAAGTTCCTTTTTAAAAGTCTCTTTAATTTTTTTAGGGAATTTTTTGGTTTTAGCCCGTTTTTTAAACTCTTGTAATTCTTGATCTACTGGATTACCGCCCAATTCTTCTTGAATTTGACGCATTTGTTGGTTTAAAAAATATTCTCTTTGCTGCTTATCAATGTCGACTTTTACCTTACTCTGAATATCGTTCTTCAATTCTAAGATTTGCAACTCTTCGGTAAGTAATTCTAACAATTTGACTGCCCTCGCATGTAATTCAGAAATAGATAAAAGCTCTTGCTTAATCTCTACCGGTCTATCCAAATTACTGGCGATAAAGTTTACCAAAAATGAAGGACTTTCAATATTTTTAATGGCAACCGTAGCTTCGGATGGAATATTGGGTGATTCGTGAATTATTTTATTGGCCAAATCCGAAACCGATTCAATTAAGGCATCAAAACGTTGATCTCCCTTTACTAAATCTGCTTCCACAATTCCAGAAACTTTTGCCTTAAAGTAAGGCTCCGTTTCCACTACCTCTTCAATTTGAAACTTTCGTTTTCCTTGAATAATTACGGTTTTACTACCATCGGGCATTTTCAGCATCTTAATAATACGCGCAACAGTACCTACCTTATTTAAATCTTCCGCTTTTGGGTTTTCTGTATCTGAATCCTTTTGCGCCACTACACCAATGGTTTTGGTATTTTGCATCGCCTCCTCAATCAACTTAATGGACATATCCCGTCCCACGGTAATGGGTATTACCACGCCTGGAAAAAGAACATTATTACGTAACGGCAAAAGAGATAAAATTTCAGGTACTTCCTCGTTGTTCATTCGTTGTTCGTCATCTTTCGAAAACAATGGAATAAACTCTGTATCATGATCCATAACTCCTCCTAATCCTAATATATCTAAATTCATGTATTTCTTATTTTAGTAAGTGTTCAAAAGGAAAAACAATTCCTATTAGAAGCGTTTGCTGCAAGTCAATAGATATGCCAAAGCAAAATCAATTCATTCCAGTCGAAATATCGGTAATAATGTCCGAATTATTTTAAATTCCTTCTTAAATTGGCAGTCGCCTCAAATACATGTTTCACGATTCCATCTTCCACCGCGTCAAATTCCAATCCTCTTCGTGCCATCATGGCTTGAGCTACCTCAGCAGCTTTAGAATATCTAAATTCCATCATTCCACCAGCGCCACCCCAAGCAAATGAAGGTATATAATTACGTGGAAATCCTGCGCCATAAATGTTAGAGCTTACCCCAACTACGGTTCCGGTATTAAACATGGTATTGATACCACATTTTGAATGATCGCCCATAATTAGCCCACAAAATTGCAAACCAGTATCTGCAAATCGCTGTGTTTCATAGCTCCAAAGTCTTACTTTGGCATAGTTATTTTTCAAATTTGAGGTATTGGTATCTGCTCCCAAATTACACCATTCACCAATTACGGTGTTCCCAATAAAACCATCGTGTCCCTTATTTGAATACCCATAAATAATTGAATTACTTACTTCTCCACCCGCTTTACTATGCGGACCAATGGTGGTGGGTCCATAAATTTTGGCTCCCATTTTTAACCCTGCATGTTCACAAAGTGCCAAACCGCCACGAATTAAAGCACCTTCCATTACCTCCGCATCTTTACCGATATACACAGGACCTGAAGTGGTATTTATTATTGCCCCTTCTACAGTGGCTCCTTCTTCTATAAAAATTTGGTCACCAATTAATGTATTGGTGTCACTTAATGGCTGGGACTTTCTTCCATCTGTAATCACCTTAAAATCAAAATCTAAAGCATCTCCGTTTTTAGCAAAGATATCCCATGAATGTTCTATTAGCAAGATTTCATCGGTGTACTCCTTGCCTACAAAACAGCTTAACTCCTTCCCTTTTAGATAACTTTCCAATTCATCTGGATCCAACCGAACCGCTAATGTTTTACCTTCTTTTTTAAGACTTTCTCCAGGATTCAGATTTTGAATAGCAAGTTCTATTCTTCCATCTGGGCATAAACCTCCGTTGATAAGGATGTTGTCCATCCCTTTTTTCATCGGGAATTTAGTCGATAAATAATCTTCGGTAGCGTAAGAAACCGGGGCTTTCAATGCCTTTTCCCATTTTTCGTTAATGGTCAAAATACCAACTCTTAGGTTCCCTACCGGACGGGTATAAGTTAAAGGAAGTAATTTTTGGCGAGATTCGCCATCAAAAAGTATTACGTTCATTGGTGTGTTTTTTATTGCGATGATAAGCTATTGCCAATTTTTTCTAAGGATGTCAAAATTAATCCATTATTAGGAGTTAACATTAGACCTTAAAAGATGAATTATATAAAATTTGATTAGCCAATTATTATACGTAACATTGTCTTTCAAAACTTAAAAAAATGACTCATTCTAAAAAGAACACCATAATTATCACGTATTTACTTGCTATTACAACCTTAATATGGGGAGCCTTTATTAGTGATGTTACAGATTTCATGCTGATTACCGTGGGTGCCATGACAATGATGATTCCTTGGATAATGTGTGTTTTGGACGCTTCGAAAAAGAAACGTGAACTCGCTTGGCTTGCCTTTTTAGTCTTATTTGGTACTGTTGCAATCCCGGTTTATTTAATTACCGAATTAAAAAACATGGAAAGCAATTCAAATTCCACCCTTCAAAACTCCTAATTTAATACCTGAGAATAACATAGTTATTAAATTTCACTCTTTGCCAACCTTATCGTCTTTTCCCATTTTTCGTTAATGGTCAAAATACCAACTCTTAGGTTCCCTACCGGACGGGTATAAGTTAAAGGAAGTAATTTTTGGCGAGATTCGCCATCAAAAAGTATTACGTTCATTTCTAAAGTTTCGTCAAATTTATAAAATAAAAAAGCTCCTTTCGGTATGAAAGGAGCTTAATAATATTGCTAAACGAAAATTCTTATTTCTTGTTGAATTTCGCGTATTTAGTTTTGAATTTATCAATTCTACCTGCAGTATCCACAAATTGCATTTTACCAGTATAATACGGGTGAGATTTATCTGAAATCTCTAATTTAATTAATGGGTATTCGTTTCCGTCTTCCCAAGTAATTTTGTCTGCAGTATTTGCGGTTGATTTACCTAAAAAAGTGTCTTCCGTACTCATGTCTTTAAACACTACTAATCTGTACTCACTTGGATGAATATCTTTTTTCATCTTATATAATTTTAAAATTCTGTTCTTTCTAATTTATTCCCTGAATCAAATCGATTGGTAAAGTCAATCTAATTTTCGGGCTGCAAATATACTTAAATCAAATTGATATACTAAATTATTGAAAATCTTTATTTCGAGTTATCTACATCCCTATGTGAAAAAGAGATTCCAAAACAAAATTGGACTGATTTACTCCTTTAACTTATCCTTATTTCACTGTATTTCATCCATATATTCACATTTGGTTTTACTTCGGGCCTTTGCTGCCCAAATTATAGGTAGATTACATTAAATCACAAACAACCAAACCATTCAATTCAGCGTCTTCAAAAAAGAATTTTAATGCTCTTTAGCGATTAAATTTCTTATTTTGCTATTAGTAAATTACCTTGCTCGCTTATGAAAAGAATTTTTTGGTTTGCGCTATTATTTCTAACTACCTATTCGGTCTTGGCTAAGAAAAAAGAAACCAATAATACGCGTTTTCAATTCGTAGTTAACGAAGGTCAATTTCATGAAAACGTACAATTTAGAACCGAAATACCTAACGGATATTTGTTTCTAGAAAACAACACTTTCACCTATCATTTTTATGACGGGGAACTTTTAGAACAATTGCATCACGGACATTATAAAGGAGATACCTTAAATATTGCAATGCGACATCACACCTATAAGGTGCAATTTCAAAATGCAAACCCATCCCCTAATTTAATTCCTGCACAAAAAAGAAGTAATTATTTCAATTTTTTTATTGGAAAAGACCCTTCCAAGTGGGCGGGTAAAGTTCCTGCATTTGAAGAAATTACCTACCAAGATTTATATCCAGGCATTGATTTAATTATGTATCGTCATGAATCGGATGGATTAAAGTATGATATTAAAATTGCCCCGGGTAGTAACGCCTCACAAATTCAATTAAACTACCAAGGCACCGATTCGATTTATCTAAAAAACGGGAAATTGTATGTAATTACATCGCTTACCGAAAACTGGGAAGAAAAACCAGAGGCTTGGCAAATAATAGATGGCAAACGCAAAAAAGTAAACTGTAAATACAAATTGGATGGGCACACCTTATCGTATGAATTTCCAAACGGTTACAATGCGCTTTACGAATTAATCATTGACCCTATTTTGGTGTTCTCTTCTTATTCAGGATCTACCTCCAACAATTTTGGTTATACCGCCACCTACGATAAGTTTGGTTTTTTATATTCAGGCAGTACCGCTTTTGGTGGTGGATATCCCACCACTTTGGGTGCTTATCAAACCACCTGGGCTGGCGGCTCTTTTTCAACCAATGGAACAGATATGGCAATAACCAAATGGGACACATCAGGTACCAGTTTAATTTTCTCCACCTTTTTGGGCGGTTCATCCGATGAAGTACCGCATAGTTTGGTCGTTACTGATTTTCATGAACTATACGTTATGGGAACAACAGGCTCCACCAATTTTCCGGTCACATCGGGTTCATTAGACACTTCATTTAATGTAGCGAGCCCTTTACGACCAGTAAACATGCTAAATGGAATGGGAGTCTATTATTTAAACGGTTCGGATATAGTTCTGTGCAAATTAGACAGCTCGGGAAGTAGTTTAGAAGCTTCCACTTTTTTGGGTGGAAAACATACCGATGGATTAAATAATGGAGTCAACAAATTTAATTATGCCGATGAATTTCGAGGTGAAATTGACCTAGACAAAAAAGGGAATGTGTATGTAGCCAGTTGTACACGAAGCGATGACAATCCGGTAAGCGCTAACGGATTTCAAAACACCAAATTGCTTCCCGCTACCGGCCATATTGATGGGATTGTATACAAATTGAATCACAATTTATCAAGTTTAATTTGGACCAATTATTTAGGGGGGCTTTCGGGAGATGCAGCCTACTCTATTGCCATTACGGATAGCAACGATATTTATGTAACAGGAGGAACACAATCTCCAAATTTCCCCACCACTGCGTTGGCCTATGACACTTCTTTTAATACGGGGAATGATGGTTTTGTTTCGCATATTTCGGAAGACGGAAATACGCTCATATACAGTACATTTTATGGATCTACCGCTTATGACCAAAGTTATTTTGTAGAATTGGATGCATTTGGAAACGTTCATTTATTTGGACAAACCTCTGCCCCCGCGGGAGAATTGATTTACAATGCCTCGTATCACGACACCTTGGGAGGCCAGTTTTTGGTAAAATTTAAACCCGAATTAGATTCACTAATTTGGGCTACTCGGTTTGGACGGGGTGATGGGGACCCCGACATTTCGCCCACCGCCTTTTTGGTAGATGTATGTAGCGCTATTTATTTAAGTGGTTGGGGAAGCCCAATCCTTAATGGAACACTTACTACCAATGGACTAGATACTGCGGGAGGGCCTTTTCAAGGAACCACCGATAACCAAGATTTTTATATAATGGTATTGAGCGATGATGCCAATTCCTTGGTATACGCCACCTTTTTTGGAGGTTCATCTGAAGAACATGTAGATGGCGGCACGAGTCGATTTGACCGCAAAGGAAAGGTTTATCAAGCGGTTTGTGCCGGATGTGGTGGCTTCAATGATTTTCCAACATATCCTAATCCTGGCGCATATTCCAATACCAATAATTCACCCTCTAATGGATGTAATCTGGCGGTCTTCAAAATGGATTTTCTTTTACCCATTGTTATTGCCGATTATGATGTACCCACAGTAGGTTGCGCACCTTTTTCGGTCACATTCGATAATTTGAGTGTCCAACAAACGGCCACCACCTATTATTGGGATTTTGGGGATGGCAGCACATCCACCCAATTTGAACCTAGTCATACCTACACTACAGCAGGTATTTACAGCGTAAAATTGGTGGTTTCGGATGGGGCTACTTGTAACCTAAATGATTCTTTAATTCGAGAAATTACCGTGTTAAATAATGCCAACACTACCTTACCCAATGCTGTAGCTTGTAACGGAAACCCAGTTCAAATAGGTGTTCCTCAAAACAATGACCCCAATTTGAATATTCATTGGTCGCCAAGCGTAGGTTTAAGCGATACCGCTATTTCCAACCCTTGGGTAAATCCTAGCAACACTGTCGTTTATACGCTTGTAATAGATAATGGAATTTGTTTTGATACCATTATTCAAACCGTAGTTTTAGAGGATATTTCCATCCAAATTACGGGCGACACATCGGTATGTTCAGTAGATGCGCCTTTTATACTCAATTCAAACGTGACGGGAAATCCTAGCAATTACCATTGGTCCAACTCGCCTTTGTATACCGATACCATCAATACATTACCTACCGATAATTTCGTATGGGTTTCTCCTTCCGATTCCATTAATTATTATTACGTGCAGGTCACCACTCAACTTGGTTGTACTGCAAGTGACACTTTCATATTAAATCAAAAGGATGTGTCTAATCCAATTGTGGCATCCTTTGCCAATCCCGGAACCGGATGTGCGCCCTATTTTTCTCAATTTCAAAATATGACCGATAGCACCGCATTTACCACTTACTTATGGGATTTTGGAAATGGTAATTCTTCTACCTCCAGTAATCCCGCTACGGTATATTCAACCAAAGGAACGTATACCGTTACGCTCATTGCATTTGATTCCAGTATTTGCCCACAAACAGATACATTTTCACTACAAATACAAGTGCGAGCAGATAGTAATTACACGGTAAACTCCTTGGCCTGTTTGGGTCAGGAAACAGAAATTGGTATCCCTGCCGATTCGATTCCAAACACCACCTATACATGGATTCCTTCTACCGGATTAAGCGACCCTAGCATTGCTAACCCTACGGTGAATGTGACTCAAAACACCTCTTATTTATTAGTCGTTCAGCATGTGTGTACCGATTCGGTAACCAATACCGTTACGGTAGAACCTATTTATGCTAAATCGGATTCATTGGTAATTATTTGCAGCGACAATCCTATCGTAAATTTAGTAGGACAATCTAACGGTTCAGGTGCTAAGTTTGTGTGGTCAAGTCAGTCTAATATGAGCGATACCTTAAACTCCTCTACCTCAGACAGCACTTTGGCTATTACCCAAACCAACACCTACCAATACTATTATTTTCAAGTAGAGAGTGCGCTGGGCTGCATTGAAAAGGACAGTACATATGTGGTGATAAGTGATCAAACGGTAACCGCTAGTCCGGATGGCTATATATGCCAACAAGACACCCTACAAATTATGGCGCAAAACAATTTCCTACCCAACGCCATGGATTTTTTCTGGACTCCTACTAGCCAAATTATTGGACGAGCAGACACTACCAGTATTCGAGTAGCACCGTTGGTAGATACTTATTATTACCTCTCTGCAATTAATGATAGTGGATGTATTTTTAAAGATACGGTATTGGTGGAGGTATCAAAAATCAATACCCAAAATGTGGTTGCCTCAGCCGATGATGACTCGGTAATTTTAGGATTTAGTACCGTTTTGAATGTTATTCCAGCCAATGGGTTTAACTACCAATGGACACCCACTGCAGATGTGGACCATCCTGATAAATCTTCTACTGGAGTTACCCCCAACCAAACCACTACGTATTCTGTTTTGGTGACCGATCCTAAAAACACAAAATGCAGTTATAAAAGTGAAGTAGAAATAGTGGTTTATGAAATTAACTGTGGTGAACCAGACATTTTTATTCCAAATGCATTTTCTCCGAATGTAGATGGCGAAAATGATGAATATTTGATACGTGGAAAAATTATTCAAAGCATAGAATTACAAATATATAATCGTTGGGGACAGCTCGTTTTCGAGACCAACGACCTCCATAAAGGCTGGGATGGTAAATTTAATGGTACCCCGGTGGATCCCAACGTTTTTGTATATCAACTCAAGGTGGTGTGTTTTGATAATCAAGAATTTTCGAAAAAAGGAAATATCACGGTAGTTCGCTAAATGAAGTATTCCTTTATCCATATCGTTGTTTTTACGCTAGGTATTATTCTTATTCCTACTAGCATTATATTGGGCCAAGACATTCATTTTTCGCAATTTAACCAAGCTCCAGCAAGTTTAAACCCTGCGTTAACTGGGCAGTTTGATGGTGGATATCGCATTGCCGGAATCTATCGTTCGCAATGGGGTTCGGTGACCACACCGTATTCCACTTTCGCATTTTCGGGAGACGCTCATAATTTTATGAAGCAAAAAGGATTGGGCGTTGGACTCGATTTTTTTTACGACAAAGCGGGTGATGGGAATTTAGGCACGGTTAACTTTAATGCCTCTGGCTCCTACTCCCTTGGCATTGGCCAAACCCAGAAAAACCATCTCACCTTTGGTCTTCAATTGGGATGGGCACAGCGGCAAATTGACCCTACCCAACTCGTTTTTGATAATCAAAACGGAGGCGGAGGTTCGTTAGAAACATTTAATACCGGAGCATCGTATGCCAATGCAAGTACCGGTTTAGTTTGGGAAACCCGATTTGCAAAACGAAAAAAACTCCAATTAGGGATAGCCATTCATAACCTCACCCAACCCAATATAAATTTTTACGGCAGCGATAATTCTAAACTTGCCATGCGATTTACTTTTCACGGTAATTACCAATTTAAAATCACTCAAAAAATAGATTTAATTCCGGGTATATTAACCATGATTCAAGGTCCTCATGCACAAATTACTCCGGGTATGAATGCCAAATACATTTTAGATAATCGTAGTACTAATTACCGAGCTGTTTATTTGGGTTTATGGACTCGAACTGGCGATGCCGCATTCATAAGTATGGGAATGGATTGGAATACACTCAATGTGGGTTTGTCTTATGATTTTAATTACTCTAAATTAACTACTGCATCGCGCTACCGTGGTGGGTTTGAGTTTAGTGTGATTTACATTTTTAGCGAGTCATTACCGAAACGACAACATTTTAAAACCTGTCCGGATTATATCTAATTGATTTAAATTTTGTAACATTTTTACACTATATTTGTTACAAAATAAACATGAATACCCAATGCAGAGTATTGAAAACAAAATACTAAACAGAATTAAGTCTAAACCACGAGGAACAATATTTTCCCCGAGTGATTTCAGTTTAATGGGTTCATCAGAAGCGATTAGGCTAACCCTACATCGGTTATCCAATAAAAAAGAAATTCATAGGATTACACATGGAATTTATGCCCGGCCACAAATAAGCAAACTTTTTGGAGAGGTACTACCCTCAGCCGAAGAAGTAGCACAAGCAATTTCAAAGCGAGACAAAATAAAAATCATTCCCACTGGCGTAACCGCACTTCACGCATTGGGTTTGAGTGCGCAAATACCATTAAATTTAGTTTATCTTACGGATGGACCTCCAAGGAAAATAAGTGTTGGAAACAAAATTATTAGTTTAAAAAAAACCACCCCAAAAAACCTTTTATCCAAAGGTGCTATTAGTGGATTGATCATTCAAGCATTAAGAGCATTGGGACAGGAGGAAGTAACTGAAGTTGAAAAACATAAAATATTAACACTATTAAAAAATGAAGACCCTAAAAAACTAAAACACGATATTTTACTGGCTCCAAATTGGATTCAAAAAATTATGTTCAAAGCCTTACCCGATGAATAAACAGGACTTTCAAACCATAGTTCACCATCGGTATATTTACACTAAAATTAGTGGCGTAGATTACAATTCCCACCAGCCAAAAACTTTAAGTCCTCTACCTCCTACTGAGCTGGCACAAAAATGGAATGCAGATTACCGTATAATGCAAGAACACATGATTTATGGTGAATCGCCAACCTACCAAAACTTAATCATTCATCTAAACCAATTATTATCACATATACACCAACTAAATTGGCAACTAGATTGTACTTTTCCATCCATAAAATAATGAGGTTGTTTCACAAAATAAGGAGTACCAAAGCGCTAATTTTATTGGCCTTCATCTCTATTTCTTTTATTTCCAATTCGCAAGACTGGTCGCGATACGGAAATAAATCATTTAACGAAAAAGATTATTACGGAGCAGCTTATTATTTTAACGAAGCCATTCAATTGGACTCCACAAATTTAGATTTGATATGGATATATGCCGAGGCGTCTCGATTAAGTAATAACTATGTAAAAGCCGGACAAGGGTATAAAAAACTAATGGATAAGGACGAGAAAATTCGGTTTCCAAATGCGGTTTTTTACCGAGCTGATATGCTAAAGCGTCAAGAAAAATATGAAGAAGCAGGGGTTTACTTCCAATTTTATAGAGACATCTGTACTGATAAAAAGGACCTACTTTACAAACGGGCGAAAATTGAAATTCAAGCCTGTTTACTAGCTGATTCATGGCAAACGATGGACGATGTGGTAGAAATTAAGCATCCGCCATTTTACCTCAACAGTTTTGATGCAGAGTTTAGTCCCAACATCATAAGTGATACGCAACTCCTATTCTCTTCCCTACGGTTTGATTCGTTGGAAACAAAGCAGATTTCCCAAAATGCAGACCAATATAAATCCATAATTTATGAAGCAACCTTGGCAGATAGCATTTGGACCATTTCTCCATTGGATTCGGTAATAAATGATACGCTAAACAACAATGCCAATCCTGCGATAACACCTGATAGTAGTCAAATGTATTTTACGCGATGCAATGAAAAAGGATGCGCTATTTATGTGTCTAATTGGTACAAAGACCATTGGGAAAACGCGGTGAAATTAGGACCGAATATCAATGCGGAAAATGCAACCAGCACCCAGCCTTTTGTGGCGACTTTAAAAAATGGAAAAACCTATCTATTCTTTTCGTCCAACAGAGAACGAACCCGTGGTAAAATGGATATTTGGACTGTGGAAATAAAAAACAACGGCACCAAATACGGACGCGCAAAAAATGCGGGTCGATTTGTGAATACGAAGGAAGATGAAATAACTCCATTTTATAACATCGAAACAGAGGAGCTCTTTTTTAGCAGTATCTACCACGAAGGTTTTGGCGGTTTCGATATTTTTAAATCCAAAGGAATGCCTCGCAAATTTGCGGAACCCAAGAACGTAGGAAAACCTATTAATTCGGCTGCCAATGACCTGTATTACACGTATTCAAACGTTACCCAAAACGGTGCTTTTATTTCTAACCGAAGCGATGGATATGCCTTAAAAGGAGAAACATGCTGCAACGACATTTACTTTTTTGGGCCACGCGATACCACGCAAATTGATACCCTTCCGTTAAATGAAATTCCGGTGGAAGAAGATTTGGTAGTTCGACTACAGGCAGTGCAGTTTTTGCCTTTAGCACTCTACTTTGATAATGACAAGCCCAACTCAAATTCGCGCCAAACGGTTACTGAAAAAACCTATGAAGAAACCTTTGATAACTATCTATTACGCAAACCCAAGTTTCAGCAGGAAGCTCCAAACCGCACGGAAATAGATTCGTTTTTTGTCCAGAATGTGGCGGTTGGATTTATCAAACTTCAAATGCTATCGGATTCTTTAATTAAATACTTGCAAAAAGGATACAAGTTGCAATTGGGTGTAAAAGGATTTACTAGTCCGCTAGGCGATGCCGATTACAACGACAACTTGGCTTTACGAAGAATATCTGCTATTCAAAACTATTTATACCAATGCAAAGAAGGTGCGTTGCAACCCGCAATTGACAGCGGATTACTTAAGTTTAGACAAATCCCTTTTGGTGAGTTTTTCTCTTTAGGAAAGGTTAGTGATGATTATAAAAGCCAAAAACATTCGGTGTATAGTGCCAGCGCATCGGAGGCAAGAAAAGTCGAGATTATTTGGGTAGAACAAACGCTGCCCGGAGATTCTAATGCGATTGCCATTTTTGAAAAAACCACCCACAATTTTGGGGAGTTACCGGTAAATAGTGTGCAAGAACACACCTTTAAATTTACCAACTCTGGTGAAAAGTCGCTGCAAATTTTATCCGTTCAAAAAGATTGTGACTGTATGGAAGTAGAATATTCTGAGCTTCCAATTTTACCCGGAGAAAGTTCGGAAATCATCGTAAAACTAAACACTACCGGAAGAAAAGGTATGCAATTTCACGGTTTAGTTATTACCACAAATGCAAAAATACCGGAGAAAAAACTGTTTATACGTGGGGTGATGCAGCGTGTGCTTGAAGAGTAGTTCACTCTTAATAATCGTCCTATTTTTTGCCATCCCACTCGGCAAAAAACTCTTCTAAAAATTGCTCCATGTACGCATGACGCTCATTCGCTAATTTTTTCCCGAATTCGGTATTCATTCTATCCTTTAGCAATAGCAGTTTTTCGTAAAAGTGATTAATCGTGGGCCCTGTAGTTTTCTTATAACTTTCAAAATCCGAATGCATTTCGGCAACCACCTCCGGGTTATGCATTTCTCTGTTTTTGTTTCCTCCGTAGGCAAATGTCCGAGCTATACCAATAGCTCCAATCGCATCTAACCTATCGGCATCTTGCACTATTTGACCTTCCAAAGAACTCATGGGTGTGGCTACATCCGCGCCTTTGTAGGAAATTTCTTTGACAATGTCTACCACCTTTTCAATGACCTGTGGGTTTACGTGCTCATTTTCTAACCATTCGGTTACCATTTTTGGCCCAACGGTATGGTCGCCATCATGAAACTTATGGTCGCCAATGTCATGCAATAAGGCTCCTAGTTGCACAATATAGAGGTCTGCATCGTCATAGTTATTAGCAATAGTTATCGCTAAATCATTGACCCGTTTTATGTGCCACCAATCATGCCCTGAGCCTTCCCCTTCCAACAATTGACGGACGTAGACCAAGGCTTTATCAATAACCGCTTGTTGGGTATCTACTTTACGAAATTGCTTTTTCACGTTTTCCGAAACGGCTTCATTTTGTTCCAATTGCGGCCATTTATCTGCATGCGCTCTTTTTTTGAGTAGCCACGTATTTAGGTCTGTTAATTTTAAGGAAATGGGCCATGCCTTCTTCAATTTCATTTCATCGCCTACTCTTACTTTTCCTGTTTTTAACACACGTACATACACCCCTGAAAGTGCTGCGTTGGCAAATTCTTTAATGGCCTTTGGACTTCCAAACCGATAACCCAATTTGGAGCAAGGTATGCGCGGCTCGGTTATTTGAATTTCCGCTTCCCCCAATTGATAAATATCGCCCACATTGAGTTCCGATTCTTTCAACTCACTTAGCGTAATGTTTTCTCCAAAAGCACCGTATCCCCACTCTGCATCCGGGTACTTATCCTGAAAAAAAGCATAATTATTATGTCCGTAGATATAGCAAGCTTTTTCTTCGCCTCCATGGTAGCGTCTATCTATTACCGCGTCATTTTCTACTCCATTTTCAGTTAACACAATCCCATCCGAAACTGGAATTTTATACATTCCTGTTTCCACCGTTTCGTTATTAATTACTAGGGTTCTTTTGGTAGAAATATTGGTGGAGATAACTTTCATAGTGTACTTTGATAGCGATTGATAAAACACAAAATTAGCTAATGTCGGGTACTCATCCCCTAAAAATATCCCGATTTCCACAAACGCGCTATTTCATCCGTTTATGCCCTATTTATTTTCAAAATAAAGGCTCCCATAATACATGTAACAAGATGGATGAAAATACGAGGCTAGGTTCAAAATATCAAATTCCAGTTTTTATAGGGCAACCCCCTTTCCACTATCAATTAAACAAAAGCCAGCTAAAACCACCAGAAAATTGGTTTTTATTCGTATAGGATGAGGCTCCGTAATCTCCTATATACTTTCCAAAACTCACGTCTACTTGGATATTTTTGGTTATTCTATAATACGCTCCTGCAGATGGAACCAGACTGTATTTGTCTAAGTCGGTAGGAATCATGAGCTCCATAAATATTCCGAGCCCTTTTAAAAACTCGTACCTTCCATTTAATGAACCTTTATACACTTCAGAAAAATAGCTTTCACCGAAATACATGTATTCAAAACCTCCTCCAAGTCTAAACTTTTTACTTAAGTTATACGACCAAGGCAAACTCAATGCTACGCCTGTTCGATAATCTGACTGGTCAAAAATATTTTCATACCCTATGGATACTAGCACATAATCGATAGAAATGGCCAATTGAGGAACCCATCTGTTTTCTTGAAAAAGATTGAATTTACTCCCTACTTTAAATCCCGTCCATGTATTTGTTTTGGATGAGGGCAAATATCCCCAATTATTTGCCCAATTAGAATTTTCAAAAGAATAACCCGTTTCCATTCTAAAATCTAACCGTTTTGTGACCCCATAACCTATCCTTACACTCGGGCTATGCTGCTTTAGCTCTATATACGAATTAGAATATGTGTTATACATATAGTTCACATTGGTTAAAAGTGTTCCTTTCGGAATAGCCTTGGCACTTCGTGTTTTGCCCAAGCGATTGGTAACATCAGAAATGGTGGTTTCTTGGGCGCCAACGCCACTAAAACCAAGGGTAAGTACTACAATTAAAATGTTTTTCATAAGCGCATTTCTGTTTTAACGAAAATAGCGAAAAACATCGAACCGAAAAATTAGCTAGTTTCGTTTACTATAACTCATTAATGCAAAGGTGTTTACCAATATAGCATAAACCGTAACCCACAGAAATTCCATTTTTATATCTGCAAAGCCACTTCCCTTTATCAAAATAGACCGAACCACTTTTACCAAATATGCTACCGGATTGGCTCGTGTAAGCTCTTGTGCCCACCCCGGCATGTTTTCAATAGGCGTGAATAACCCACTCATTAAAATAAATATAACGATAAAAAACCAAGCGATAAACATGGCCTGTTGTTGGGTATCAGTAAACGTAGAAATCCATAATCCTATACCCAAAACTACCAGTAAATAAATAGCAACGAATCCGAATAAAAGCGGCAAACTTCCCACCATTGGAATATCAAAAACAAGTTTACCAATGGCTAACCCAAAAGCCAATTCAAACATGGCTATCACCCAAAAAGGCACCAATTTTCCTAGCAAAAAATGCGCTTTTTTAATCGGAGTAACATTGATTTGTTCAATGGTTCCAATTTCTTTTTCGCGCACCAAGTTCATAGCCGACAAAAACATTCCCACCATGGTAATTAATATGGCTAAAATACCAGGAACCATCAAGTTTTTATACTCCATATCGGGATTGTACCAAAACCGAGATTCTACCGTAACAGGAGGCTTTAATTTAGCTGGCAATCCATTCCACTCCATTCGGATATCATCTTGTAATCCACTAATTATTGCGGTGGCGTAGCTATACGAAAGAGTAGCCGCTTGGCCATCAATACTGTTTACATCTGCCATGATGGTTGCTGCTTTGTCGGTGTGTAAACTTTTTGAAAAATTAGCCGGAATCGTAATTAGTATGGTTGCCGTATTATTATCTAATTTCTTCATGCCCTCCTCGAAATTTTGCACCCTTCCTTGCGATACAAAATAGCTTGAGGCACTAATACGGTCCATTAGCTTTCTGGATTCTTGCGAATTGTCATTATCCATATAGGTGTAGTTAATCACTTTTAGCTCAAAATCGGCTGCAAACGTTAATATAACTAACTGTACAATAGGCAATACGAATATGAGCGGTAACATGGCTTTGTTCCGAAATATTTGTATGAACTCTTTCTGTAGGATGAAAAATAATGTTCTCATTATTGCAGTCGAATTTTAAATTTTTTGATACTTAACCCAATAAAAAAAGAGGCCATGCCTACCAAAGCAAGGGTTTCTTTCCAAAAATATTGAATACCAACTCCTTTCAGCATGATGGATTTAATAATGACTAAAAACCATTTTGCGGGAATTACATTACTGATTATTCGTAGAGGTAGCGGCATATTTGCGATAGGAAAAATAAAACCCGATAACAAAATAGTGGGCATCATCAACGCAAATAGCGATAGCATCAAAGCCGTTTGCTGCGTATCTGAAACCGTTGAAATGAGCACTCCCAAACCCAAAGAAGTAATAATAAACAGCATACTTTCGGCTAGCAATAATGCCACACTCCCATTAATAGGCACATTAAAAATTAGCTGTGCTGCAGCGAGAATAAAAATGGTGTTGAATAACGATAAAATAATGAATGGCACTACTTTACCAATAATAATCAATGCCGGTTTTAAGGGTGATACCAGCAAAATTTCAATGGTACCCAACTCTTTTTCACGGGTAATAGAAATGGAGGTTAACATGGTGGATACGAGCATCAAAATAATAGTCACCACGCCTGGTACAAAAAGAGACGCACTATCCAAACTCGGGTTATAATGCCATTTTACTTCTGAGGTAATGGTTTCAACTTTTAAATCGGTAGGTAGCTGATTTACCGTCCATTTCATAATGATTGCCGTGGCACTATTGGTTAAAATACTAGCCAAATTTGGGTCGGAGCCATCCGCAATTAGTTGAACGGTGGCTTCGCCATTTAGCATTTTAGTTTCAAAATCCTTTGGGTACACCACCACCAACTTGGCGGTTGATTTGCGAAAAACTTCCTCAATTTCTGATTTGGAATGCACGTTATCTACCAAACTAAAAAAACCAGAAGACGTTAACTTATTGGTTAACTGCATAGTTAACTGATTAGGTTCAGGATCCAATACCGCAATTTTTGCATTACTCACTTCGGTGGTTATTGCGTAGCCAAACAACATTAATTGCGCTATGGGCATCCCGAAAAGAACCAACATAGTTCGCGTGTCACGAAATATATGATGGAACTCTTTTTTCACAAATGCTATAAATTCTTTCATCGTTTTTTTGTTTGATTTTTCCGTCCTGAAAACCGAATACCTAAGACGGTAATTTTTCTAATCATCTCCTCGTTTGGCTCGTTTTGCTAGTTGCAAGAAAACTTCTTGCATGTTCTCTTTCTTGTATTTGGTCATGAGGTTGATGGGAGTGTCTAACTCTTTCATTTCGCCATCAACCATAATGGATACTCGGTCGCAATATTCGGCTTCTTCTAGGTAATGGGTAGTTACAAAAACAGTAATTCCTCTATGCGCTGCCTCGTAAATCAACTCCCAAAACTGGCGTCTTGTTATCGGGTCCACTCCACTGGTGGGTTCATCTAAAAACACGATGCTGGGCTCGTGCAAAATGGCAATTGAAAACGCCAATTTTTGTTTCCAACCCAACGGTAAATCTTCTACCTGCCGATTGGCGTATTCTTCCAAGCCTAAGCTGCTAATCAAATCCGCTCCGCGTTCTTTAATTTCTTTGTTGCTCAATCCGTAAATACCTCCGTAAAACCGAATGTTTTCGCGAATGGTCATATCTTGATACAAGGAAAAATGTTGACTCATATAGCCAATGTTTTTCTTTATTTCTTCGTATTCTTTATAGATGTCAAAACCCGCTATGGTAGCTGTACCAGCCGATGGTGCACTTAACCCGCACAGCATTTTGATGGCGGTGGTTTTACCTGCCCCGTTGGCTCCTAAAAACCCAAAAATCTCGCCTTTGGATACGTCAAATGTAATTTTGTCGACTGCTACAAAATCACCAAACTGCTTGGTGAGTTCATGCGCAGTTATCACAAAATCCGTGTTTTTTATTGCTCCCATTACCCTACTTTTTCTGTTAAGCCGCTACGCACCATTTTATCCATAAAACAATCTTCAATGGTGGCTTTGCCTTTGGTTACCTTGATGTTATCGAAACCCGCATTGGCTAATTTTGCGCTCATTTCTTCTACATTTATGGTTATGTCTGAGTAAATATGAATTTCTTGACCAAAAGTATAACTGTATGCTAACCCTAATTCGGTACGTAAAAACTGTAATACCGGATACACCTTCTCGGTGCGGATAACATATAAATTACGCTCAAATTGTTCTTCAATAGCTTGCGGAGTGTCAATCTGTAAAATAGTGCCTTTTTGAATCAATGCTACTCGGTCGCACAACAAGGCTTCATCCATATAAGGGGTGGAAACCAAAATGGTAACTCCCCGCTCTTTTAATGATTTCAACATGTCCCAAAATTCGGCTCTTGAAACCGCATCAACCCCAAAAGTTGGCTCATCTAAAACCAGCACTAATGGCTTGTGAATTAGCGCACAACTCAAGGCTAATTTCTGTTTCATGCCTCCCGAAAGGGCACCTGCTCGTCTATCGCCAAAGGGTTCTAATTGCTGATAAATTTCTTTAATGATGTCGTAATTTGCCTGAATGGTTGTTCCAAAAATGGTGGCAAAAAACTCCAGGTTTTCGGTCACACTCAAATCTTGATACAACGCAAATTTACCCGGCATATACCCCACACTTTTGCGGACGTATTTATATTCCTCTACCCCATTTTTACCATCAAAAGTAATGGTACCCGAATCTGGCAACAAAACGGTAGTAAGCATTTGAAAAATAGTGGTCTTACCCGCCCCATCCGGACCGATTAAACCAAACAACTCTCCTTTACCCACTTCGAATGAGATGTCTTTCACCGCTTCCACACCATTGTATGACTTATATACGTTTTGGAATTTAACCATTATTTCATTTTCTATTTACTCCCTAAAAACTAACATTTTCAATCTTCCAACTTCAAAGTCCCGTCTCCCGACTTCCAACTCAAAACCACAATTCAGCGGGCATTCCAATTTTTAGCGACCCATCATTTTCCACACTTATTTTAACCGCATACACCAAGTCTACACGGGTTTCTTTAGTTTGAATTGTTTTGGGCGTGAATTCTGCTTCGCTGGCCACCCATGTAATCGTTCCCGGATAATCCACCATTTCACCATCAGGCCCATCTACCTTCACGGTTACTTTTTGACCCAATTTAATTTTAGTCATTTGCCCTTGTGGTAAATAAACCCTCAGATTTAGCGTACTAATATTGGCAATTTTAAAGAGTGGTTTTCCCGGTGCGGTATATTCTTTGGGTTCGGCTATTTTATGTAAAACCACTCCATCGGAAGGAATACGAATTAATGAATTTTCAATTCTATTCTCTAGCTGCGCCATTTTAGATTCAATAGCTTCTACCTGACCAATAATAGCAGGGTTTTGTGAACGCGTGCTTTTAATCTGCCCGTTAACTACCAAAATCTTTCCTTCTATATCTTCCAATTGTTGTGTGGTGGCTGCACCTGCTGCTACCAATTTTACAATTCTGCGGTGCTCTCTTTCTATGTTTTCTTTTTCTTGTTTCAATACCTCCATTTGCGCCATTACGCTCGCTACCTTGCTCGCCATGGCTCTTTTATTGGCCAATAATTCCGCGCGTTGCAAATGCAATGGAATCGTGTCTACTACTCCAACAATGGCTCCTTTGGTATATTTTTTTCCCTCTACAATATCAAACTGGATTAATTCGCCTGGTACATTCGATGAAACCACCGTTTCATCGGCCTCAAAATTTCCATACCCATCGGCAAGCTCACTCCCATTGTTGCACGCATTTATAGAAAATGCCATTAGTAAAAGAACCGTGGCTTGGCTTATATTTTTATACACTCTTTTCATTTTTTTGGATTTTTATATGTTTACTTCCCTTGGATAATAAGGTAATTTAATTGTGCCATTACTAATTTCAAGCGATGCACTTCTACATTCAATTTAGCTTCATTTTCTTTATTCAACTCCTCTAGGTAAGCCGTGGTAGTAATGGTTCCATTGGTTAACTCGGCCGCTTTTACTTCGGTAATTTCCTGGCGAATTTTCACCACATTTTCATCTTGCTGAAGCAACATTTTATATTTCTCAATTTCCAGTTGCTGTACCCGTAATTCAGATACAAACTGTGTGGTGGCTTGCGATTTTTTAGTCGAAATAATTTGCTGACTTACCGATATAACCTGTTTCGAGTTTTTGGTTTTATTCCAATCCCACACATTCCATTTTAATTTCACGCCCACCATTGCCATTGGCGAAATGGATTCTTTAAAAATATCGTAACCCGGATTACCGGCTCCCACGCTAGCAAAGGCACTCACTTTGGGTAAACGCGCGGTGGCAGTCAATCCCCTTTGAGCATCTAAACTTCGCATCTGTAAATCAAGCATCTGTAGCTCTGCACGCTGCGTCACATCATCCGAATAGGTTACTTGTGCCACCGGAATTACCAATTTGGTATCTAGTAAAACCGACAAGCCCGTAATTTCACTTAGCGAAGCGCGCAAGGCTTGATTACCGAATTTGGCTTCCAATATTACTTGGTCTAAATTCATCAATTCTGCTTGCAGCATTTTTATATTTACCGGAGGCACACTTCCCGCTTTTGCAGCCGAATTCAATACTTTGAGTCGGTCTTGCAGTATCGTTTTTTTATCGGTTAAAATCTGCGTGTTGGCATCCATTAAATTTATGGTGATAAACAATTGCGTTACCTGCGCTTTAATTTTAGCCTTATCCACATCCACCTGCTTTTTGAGGTTATCGTATTTGGCCTGCTCCACTTTTTTTACATTGGCGGTTACGCTACCATCATAAATGGTTTGACTAATATTTAACACCACTCTATTAATATTTAACGGTGCCACCGGAGAGGTAAACCCCGGAATAGGAGCAGTAATAGGAATATTTATATTTTCATTTTGATAGGTAAACGTACCGTCAATATCCAAGCTAGGATACCAATTGGTGGACGCATTTTTTTGCGCCAATTCGGCCGATTCGTTATACGATTGTGTGATTTTATCGTATTCCAATTTTTGATACGCATGGGCGATACAGGTATCCAACTCCAAGGTTTGCTGCGCATAAACCGACCAACTGGAAAGGGTCAGGAGCACCATTATTAATTTACTTTTCATTTGTACGATTTTTTTAAAGTTTGTTTGATTTGCGTTTTTCTAGCCATCATAAATTGCTGGTTATCTGCATATTTTCTTGGTTTCACCGCTGTAACAATAGGCGCTGCCATAAATGGAAAAACACATAAAGACACCATGCTCATTAGGAATTGAAATCCTTCTCCTTCGGGAACAGGTTGCAATTCATTTAAATTATTTTCAATCAATAAAGCGGCCTCATTTAGGGTTCCACCCAAATCTGTTCCTGCGGCAAATTCTGGATATTTACCTAGCTCCGAAAGGACAAACAAGGGCATTTTGGGATGCTTGGTTAGCAAATCAAAATACGAATCAACCATCAGGTCAATTTTTGCGTCAAAGTCAATATCCTTCCGGTTCAAAATATCCGATAGGTTTACATACACTAGTTTAGAAACCAACTTAAAAACGCCCATAAATATGGCATGCTTGCTTTTAAAATAATAATGTAAAAGTCCTTTGTTTACTTTAGCCTCACTGGCAATGTCGCGCATGGAAACCCCGTCAAATCCTTTTTGCTCGAATAAGGAATGTGCCGCTTCCAACACTTTGTCTTTGGTATTTGTAGCCATTTTAACTCAATTTGTGTTACGGTAATTATGCATTTAAATCCATAATTTACCCATTTGGGTAACAAAGGTGCGCTAAGATTTTAAATACACCATGCAATAAATCAATTATTTTTAGTCAATCGGGTAATTTACAAACTTAACATATTGCTATTCTATTATTTGTGAAACTAAAAACTTTTACCCAATCGACTAAATTAGAGCTAAATGCGACTTAAAAACCTATCAAAAGTTGGCCAAACCAGCCTACGAATTAATTATTAAGTATCAATGGCAAGCATTTTTGGTAAGGCACGATTGGGAATTGTATTTTTGCTGCATGTCAGAAAAAAATAAGGAAATTGCCATTTTAGGCGCAGGGTGTTTTTGGTGTATTGAAGCCATTTTTCAACAACTACAAGGTGTATTATCGGTTGAATCCGGTTACTCAGGCGGACACGTAAAAAATCCCGCTTATCGAGAGGTATGCAATGGCACTACCGGTCATGCCGAGGTAGCTAGAATCACATTCGATTCGGACACGGTTTCCTTTACCGAAATTTTGGAGGTGTTTTGGAAAGTTCACG
Source organism: uncultured Flavobacteriales bacterium (assembly GCA_963974475.1). Classification (GTDB taxonomy): domain Bacteria; phylum Bacteroidota; class Bacteroidia; order Flavobacteriales_G; family Salibacteraceae; genus CAJXZP01. The sequence continues at coordinate 270,742 of CAXBCR010000002.1, read as the reverse complement.
ACCCCACCACGCTCAACCGCCAAGGAAATGACATTGGTACGCAATACCGCTCTGCAATTTATTATACTTCCGATACGCAAAAAACATTGGCCGAGGCCTACAAAGCCCAACTGGAAAAATCCGGTACTTTTAACGATTCCATAGTGACTGAAATTACGAAATTTGAAGCCTTCTATCCTGCCGAAAACTACCACGACAATTATTTTAATACGCATGGCGATGAACAGTATTGCCAATTTGTGGTCCGACCAAAAGTGGAGAAATTTCAAAAGGCATTTGAAAATAAGTTAAAACGTTAACCACAATTTGGACCTATGCAGTTTACCATAGAAATAAACCAACCAGTGGCAACGGTTTTTGCTCGCTACACGGACAGAGACACGCTAACCCATTGGCAAACAGATGTTACCCATCAAGAACTGGTGAATGGCAAACGTGGCGCAGTTTCTTCCCGGTATAAGCTATCGCACAAAACGGTTACTATTTTTGAAACCATACAGGCCATAAACCCACCATTTGAAATCAAATCAGAATTTGAACACCAACGAAATGGAACCACTAAAATGTTTCATACCGCCACCGTTACCTTCACTGAGTTAACACCCCAAACCACCCTATTAACCCTTGTGGTTGACCAAAAAGTGATTGGTTTTATTCCCAAAATAGTGATGCGAATTTTTGCAGGTGCCGTAAAAAAACACCACCAAAAAGTACTGGCCAATTTCAAGGCATTTGCCGAAAAAGGATAATTGTTGGGTTTGTTTTTTGGTTTTTTAGTGGATTGATTTTTCTTAGGAAAAGTCAGAAAACAATCCGCTTTTATTAGAAAAAACAAATAGCCTACTTGATACGGTTTTGAGGATATAAAAAGTTTAGGATAACAACCTGAAAGAATCATAATAAATAGTAAATTGCATGAGCAAATAAAACAACTCCAAGCAACCAAAAAATGACTAGTAAAATAACCAATATTAAACGACTAAAAATGACTAGCGGGTTTTGATTGCTTAGGTTTTGTGAGGGTTTTAAAACTGGTGAAACATTGATGTATGTTGACGTGTAGCATAGAAACACGACACAAAAAAAGTTAGACTGAATATATAAATTTGAAAATAAATTATAACGTGGATATTTGTTATTTAAAATGCAAATAGAAATTAATTATTAAAACTATGCCTGAAAGTCAAAACATAGAGTTGAAAGAAAAATATAAATTATGAAACCAACAAAGCCACCATATAACAACCTTGTACAAGGCATTAATGAGTTATTAGCCAACGCCAAGCAGAAGGTAGAGAAAACGATAAACAGCACAATGGTTTCTACGTATTGGCACATTGGCGAGTACATTGTAGAATATGAGCAAAATGGTAATGAACGAGCAGAGTACGGTACCCAATTACTAAAACACCTATCGGAGGATTTAACAAAATCGTTTGGTAGTGGGTTTTCTTGGCGAAACTTGTACAATATGACTGAGTTCTACAAGAAATTTCCAATTTTGCAACCAGTGGCTGCAAAATTAGAAAATACAAAAGGGCAACCACTGGTTGCTAAATCTGATTCTGAAAAATTGCAGCCACTGGCTGCAAAATTTAGAGAAAAAGCAATTTCATCCATTTCTAAATTAAGTTGGACACATTTAGTAAGGTTGTTAAGCGTTAAAAATGAAGATGAACGTAATTTTTACATCATAGAAACAGCTCAAAACACTTGGTCTAAGAGAGAATTGGATAGACAAATAAATGCTTCTCTTTTTGAGCGTTTAGTGTTAAGCAAAGACAAAAAATCTATTAGTGAGTTAGCAGAAAAAGGACACGAAATAGCTACACATCAAGATTTACTAAAAGACCCTTTAGTTTTAGAATTTCTAAATATAAAGGAGGAAACAAAGTATTCGGAAAAAGAACTAGAAACAGCCATTATTGACAATTTAGGCGATTTCTTATTAGAACTGGGTAAAGGGTTTGCATTTGTAGCTCGTCAAAAGCGCATTTCATCTGGCTCAGACCACTTTTATATTGATTTGGTATTCTATAATCGTTTACTTCGTTCATTTGTCATCATAGACTTAAAAATAGGCAAACTAAAGCATCAAGACATCGGCCAAATGCAGATGTATATTAATTACTATGACAGAGAAGTGAAAACAGAATCGGAAAATCCAACGATAGGAATAATATTATGTAAAGAAAAAGACGATTTTGTAATTGAATACACTTTACCTGAAGATAACAAACAAATTTTCGCAAATGAGTACAAACTATATTTACCTAACAAAAAAGAATTACAAAAATTATTAGAGCATTATTTATAAAGCCAACACTAAAGCTATACACATTGTCAATTCGCTCAAAAGCCAATAACACAAGCTTTGTCAATAAGTATACCTTTTGCCAACGCCTTGCAGATTGTGAAAAATAACGAATGGCAACAATAGTAATCGTTACGCAACCCCAATTTCAACCTAAAACCGAAGGTGAAAAGAAGCGTTTTAAGCCACTTTGGTTAATTAGCACTACGTTGATTTAGCTAAATTTCGAACTCTTAAATGGGCTTTCATGGGGTTTGATCTTTTATGGAAAAGTTTGAAAACAATCCGCTTTTATTAGAAAAAACAAATAGCCAACTTAATATGGTTTTGAGGATTGAAAGAATTCAGGAGAACGAATTGAAATAAGCCTAATAAATAGTACATTGCATTCACAAATAATACAATTCCAAGCAACCAAAGAATGACTAGTAAAATAACCGATATTAAACGACTACAAACGGTTAGGGCTTTTGGTTGCGTAGGTTTTGAAAGAGTTCTAAAACTACTGAAACGTTGATTTATGTTGACGTAGAGAATAGCCATACGGTATAATAAAAGTTGAATTGAATAAATAAATTTATAACGTGGATGTATTACATGTGTGATATATCCACAGGTTGTACACAAGCAGAAAAAAACAACAATTTTAGAAAATGGAATTAAATAAATAGAAATGAGCCAACCTTTACAAATAATTCTAGGTGTAGTTGCATTAATAGGAGCTATAGGAAGTTTCCTTCTCTGGCACTTTAATACTTTAAATAAACTCAAAGAGCAATTTCAGGAATTAAAATTGGAAATGAAAGATTTAGAGAGTCGGGATAACTTACAACAACAAACAATTGACCAGTTAGAAAACCTATACCCTGTTTTAAAACATGCAATGGAAATAATTAACAAGAAAAAAAATGGATAAGAACTTAAATTATGAGCGACTTTCTTTTCTTGGTGATAAGGTGAAATTGGGTGATGCCAGCAAAGCCGAAAAAGATGAGTTTATGTATATGCTTTATCAAAACAAGAATATTAATGAAAAGCATTATAGCCAATACAAAGCGAATAGGAATATTGACGAAATTGTTAATGCAGCTTTGGCAGTTGGAGCAGTCGTACTTCTTGGATATTTAATTGGCGAATTAATTAAAAGTGAATAGTACACAAATCCAAAATAGAACACTACAAAACAACTCAAAAACATGGGATTAGGAAGTATTAAGGAAATTAGAGATAAACATTTAAAATCAATACCTTCAAAAGTTTTCTTTAATCACTTTTACGCAATTGAATACCATATTCTTTCCGACTCAAAAAGATTTAATTTAAAAGAAATCCCTTATTACAATAGTTTAAAAATACGAAACTCCAATATTAATATTGAACAAGTAAAAAAACTTTTATGGAATTCTTGGAGTACCGAATATGCATACCGTATCGGTGAAAAAATTGATAATCCTGAATATTATAAATTTTCACTTCATTGGAATTTCCCTCAAGCCTATTATTCCGTTTATTTATCCTTAACGGCATTCCACGAAACTCAAGGAACGGCTAATGAACAGCATGAGAAATCAATTAAATTATTCGGAAATTCAATTAAGGACAGCCATTATCCTGATGCAATTAGCTTTTACTCTTCTGGGCTTAAAAACGAGTTTGCATTTAATGGCTTTAAAACTTTCACTGGTTTCCCAAAAGACAATAGCGTTTTAGGGAAGATAGAATGCTTAGAAGATGCCGAAATTCAACTTGCCACATTTCTGAAAACAACGAGAAGAAAAAATGCTGAGGATAAAAAAGACCGATTAAAAAGACAAAACGACAAACGATTCCATAACGCAAAAAAGGAATTCAGAAAGTCTTTAAGTAAAAGTCACTGGGATATGATTTATTCAACTATTCCTATTACTTCAATTTTCAATTTATTATATAGGCTTAGAATTAAGGCCAATTACAGGGATATTGAGAGTTTTATTAATGCAGATATTGATTTTAAGAAGTTTCATTCAAGCTTAGGTGGGTTGATTTATTATCTAAACTTTATACATGAGGCTTATATCACTAAAACTATTGGCATAGACAATTTCGAAGCAATTCTAACAGATTTCCCAAGTCATTTGAATAAAAAAACTGCAATAGAAAGGTTCGAAAAACATATTAAAGCACTTCAATAAAGCCAGTATACAATAACTAAGCATATAGTTTGCCGATAGTCCAAAACTATATGCTACGTTGTGCCAATTACTATCGGTGTCAGGGCGACCCCCATTGGGGCTTGTTCCATTTTGGAATGAGATTTATATGATTTTGAATATTTACATTTGTTGGAAATTAATAACATGGGTATATGCAATATATTCAAGAGCCACCGCAAGTTTTTGTACATGGATTTTTTTTTACAAATACGAATAAACCGTTCAAAAAATCAAAACAGTTAAAATTCTCCCTAACCCACATTTGCATTTCAAATAATACCATTATATTTGACCAATATTAGTCAAGTCTAAAAATGGTAAAATGACGCTTGGACAAAAAATAAAGGAATTACGAGAGCAATCTGGAATGCTTCAAAGAGAACTGGCCGCCAAACTCGAAATTGGAGATGGTTTTCTCAGTAAAATAGAAAATAACCAAAAGTTTTTAAAAAGAGAACATCTTCGTAAGCTTAGCAAGATTTTAAAATGCAAATTTTCTGATTTAGAATCGTTATGGATTGGAACCAAGCTATACGAAATTGTAAAAGACGAACAAGAAGGTCTAAATGCTTTAAAGGTGGCTGAAGAACAATTAACTTATCAAAAAACATCAAATGCCAGAAATTAAAGAATATAAAAAAACAGTTATACCACTTTCATTAGTTGAAGATGGTCAAATTAATATCTATGGTGAAGAAGAACCAGACATTCTAAGGAGAAGTATCTGGGATACTTCAATAAAAGTAGAAGAGAATGGCTACTATTGGAACAAAGAGCCAATATTCTTTAAAGGAAATAATATTACAACAGAAAAACCTATTGTAGCAGAACTATTTTGTGGATGCGGAGGGACTTCTTTGGGCTTTGAAATGGCTGGTTTTGAAACGATACTTGGATGTGACATACATACTCCCTCAATCCAAACTTTTAAAACTAACCATCCTAATTGTTCAACAATAACAGGAGATGTAAAAAAGGTAAATCCTGAGGTAGTAAAAGAGTTATTAAATGGAAGGCAATTAGATGTCTTAATTGGTGGTATTCCATGTCAAGGCTTTTCATTAAACAATAGAAAACGGCACGAAAATGACGATAGAAATTTTATGTATAAGGAATTTGCTAGATTCGTTGAGCTTTTACAACCAAAAGTTGTCGTATTAGAGAATGTTTCAGGAATGAAAAGTACCGGAAATTTTGTAAATGATATTGAAACTCATTTAAGTCAAATTGGGCAAATGGAGGTTAAAAGCAAACTCTTATATGCTCCGGATTACGGGGTGCCTCAGAGAAGAACAAGACTTATTTTTGTTGGTATAAGAGGTCAGAAGTTTGACTTTAATGACATCCTTAAAACACACGGACCAGAAACTGATGAAAAATATGTTACAATAAAAGATGCAATAGGTGATTTACCTTCTTTGAAAACAAAAGAAACAAAAGGTAATTATAAAACAAAGCCTTTTAGTGATTTTCAAGAGTTAATGAGATTAAATACTAACGGAATTGTAACTAGTCATACCGCTCCAAATCATCCATTAGCAACAATTCAAAAAATCCAGAACACAAAACCAGGAGAACCTATGTATGAAAAATTTAAACAGAGAATTCGTTTAGCCTGGGACATTCTTAGTCCAACCCAAGTTTCTGGGGGAATAAGACCGCAATTTCAACTTGGTCATCCTGAAGATAATCGTGGCTTAACAATACGTGAAAGATGTCGAATACAAAGTTTTCCAGATGACTTTATAATTAAAGGAGGAACAGTTCAAGCAAGAGTACAAACTGGAAATGCTGTACCGCCACTATTAGCAAAAGCCGTAGCATTAGCAATTAAAAAATACATATAATGATTTATAGAATCTGGTACAGCACGGAAGGGTTTGCTGATTACATTATTGATAAAACAATATTAAAAAGTCGAAAATGCGTAAAACGATTATTATTGGAGAGTGATGCAAAAACAAATCACTTTCATACAATTCCCGACCATATTAAAAAGATACTTTATTTGGATGCTCACGACCTAATAATTGAGGTCATAACTTCAAAAGGATTTGAGCCAATATTATCAATAGAAGAAAGTAAAGAGGCTGGAACTGGTCATAATCCATTACAAAGGTTTGCCCGTTTGGCCGCATCAGTTGAAAATAATGTACCTACTATTTTTATATATCCAGAAGCTACCATAATTTCAAGAGATAGTGGAACTAAAAAAACTTGGGATAAAATAAATCCTAATATATTTCTTGCAATGGAAGAAATATATGAAACACATAAAATTCCTGCTTTACTTTTCTATTATCCAACGTTCTTTAAAAGTCAACCTGACCCATATAAAGCACCTTACAAAGACAAAGGGAGAAAAGAAGAAAAGACTATTAAATATGCGGGCTGTCCAGACTCTTCAGATAATGAAATGAAAGCCCTTTTTAATGTGATAAATAAGATTATTGAAAAGGTAGAGGAAGTAGGAGTAATTGATGCCCGAGAAAACTTAATTACTGAAAGAGCTATTAGGGATCGTAGGAAATGGATGTTATCTGAATACGCAAAGAAAGTTACAAAGAAAGTCAATTCACCTATTAGCGCAACAACTATTGTTAAAACTTCTAGCCTAATTGAATACCTAAAAAGTAAAAGCAGTAAATCAATTAAAATAGGAGAATTACTTCAAAGCAGAAAGGAATCTGTTATTTATCAAATAGATGGAGGGTTTAGAGGTGACCCTTATCCAGGTTGCTTAGCGACACTTGATTATATTATGTGTAGAAATGGCAAATCTTTTGAAGAAAGAGACAAAAACTTAATCATTTGTTTTGGAACTTTAGATTACAATTCAACTAAAGGAACAATAAACGTAACTGATAATCCAAAAACTAAGACATCTACAATAACAGATTTAACTGATGCCGTAAAGCAAAGTGAAAAGAGAAATTTGTTGAGTTTAGATTTTTCAACACTAAAAAAATCACAAATACCAAGATATTATATGCAAATGAGATATGGTTCGACTTTTTCAAAAGTGAAACATATAAGGGTCTACTCCTATTTTGCTGATGCTATTATATTCCCAGATGGTGTATTGTGGAGAGACGCATAATGAAAGAAGAAAAAGTCACTAAAAACCTATTAGAATGGTTAGAGATAGAAAATTGGACAATAGTTTGTTATGATTTTCCGCAAAGTGGTACTGGTGTTATTTTACATCAAAACAATGAGCTACATACTACAAAGAATAAAGGTAGCATTATACCAGACATAGTTGCTGTAAAAAATGGAATTGCACTATTTTTTGAAAATAAAGACAGGTTTTACAAGCCTGATTTCGAAAAATTATATGAAATAAAAAACCAGAAAAAATTCTCTGACTCTTTAAATAGACTTCTATCTGATTATCCGATAACTGAAATTCATTATGGTATTGGGATATCAGAAATAAAAAAAGAAATTGATAAATCTAAACTTCATTTAGGGAAAATTGATTTTTTAATAAGTACAAATACAGAAAAAGAAGTAATAATACATTATGACTCTGATGGAATATTTTCCAACGCATAAAGCCATACACATTTGCAATCGCTACAGCCAATACTCAAGCCAAAATTGCAAAAGAGTATGACTTTTCCAACGCTATCAGCAGAACGGAAAATAAAGTACGAAAACACAACAACGTGTATAAATCATTGATAAATAAATGGTTATATGAAAATTATAGATACAAATAAACATTACGGTAAACTGAAAATGAAGTGCTTCGAAACGCCCATCGCTTCATACAAAACCGTTAGCAACAAGCAAAAAAAATCTCGTTAAATAAAAAATATTGAATATAAAAATGAAAATTTTGTATTTTTGATAAAATGTTTAATAATATGGATATTCAAACACGAAAAATAGAGTTTGTACAAGATTTTCTTAAAGTTCAAAGTGAGGAGTTAATTTCTCGACTTGAAACTTTATTAAGAAAAGAGGATTATTCATCAAGTCCGAGTGAGTTTGAACCAATGACTATCGAGGAATTCAATAATCGAATTGATAAGTCAATGGAGGACTCTGAAAACGGAAGATTAATAAGTGCAAGTGACTTAAAAGCTAAAATTAAAGAATGGAATTAACTGTTTTTTGGACTGAATTTAGCGAAAAAGAATTAGAAAGCATTTTTAAATATTATAAGAGAAAAGCGAATGTTACTGTTGCGAAAAAAATTGTTGGTGGAATTTACGAAGAAACTCTAAAATTAAAACAACAACCAAGAATTGGACAAGTTGAAGAACTTCTAAAACAACGAAAACAGGAGTTTAGATATTTAGTTTATAAAAATTACAAAATAATTTATTGGATAAACAAAAGTGAAAATCGAATTGAAATTAATGACGTTTTTGATACAAGACAGAATCCGCCAAAAATGAAACGAACGAAATAAAGCCAGTTGCCAACACCGGTAATCGTTGCGCAACCCCTTTTTCAACCTAAAACCGAAGGTAAAAAGGGGCGTTTTAAGCCACTTTGATTAATTAGCACCGCGTTGATTTAGCTAAAATTAAAACTCTTAAATGGGCTTTCATGGGGTTTGATTTTTTTAAAAGGAAAAGGTTGAAAATAATCCACTTTTATTAGAAATTACAAATAGCCAACTCGATATGGTTTTGAGGATAGAAAGAATTTAGAATAACGAATTGAAATAAGTCTAATAAATAGTACATTGCATACATAAATAATACAACTCCAAGCAACCAAAGAATGACAAGTAAAATAACCAATATTAAACGACTACAAATGACTAGCGGGTTTTGATTGCTTAGGTTTTGGGAGGGTTTTAAAACTGGTGAAACATTGATGTATGTTGACATAGAGCATAGCCATACGGTAGAATAACAGTTGAATTGAATCAATAAATTTATAATGTGGGTATATCCACTTGATTACAATTAAAAAATAATAAATAAAATGAAGAAGAAAAATTACCTATTAATCTTATCAATTGCAACAATGGCTATTTCTTGCGGTCCAAGTCAAGAAGAAATAAAAGCACAAGAAAAACGAATAGTCGACTCATTAGAAGTTGTAAAACAAAACTCTATTAAATTTGAAAATGAAAGAAAAGAATTTGAAAGAATCCATCTTCAAAAAATTGAGGTTGGCCAATCCATAATGGAAACAAACCTTTCAAATATCATTGACAGACTTAAGGTTCAACTTGGTCAGGAAAATGCTGAGTTAAGCCGAATTAACAAATTTCAATGGGGAAGAGCACAATCAACAAAGAACAAAGAACTTATTGCACAACAGCAAAAAATCGATGTTATTAACGACAATATTCGCAGGTTGCAAAAAGAAAAATCCATGTCCAAACTTTTTAATTCTTTCGACTTCCAAAGTTCTCCACGCGGAACAATTGAGCACTTATTCTACGCGGCTAAAAATGAAGATTATAGCAAGGTTAGACATTTGTTAGACCCCTATGGCGAATATAATTCTGATGCCCGACAAATTTGTCTAGTTGAAATGTTACCATCGGACCAAAAGTCTGAATGGAAAATGATATTTGAAAATGGAAGAATAATGAGCGATCCCATAATTAATGAAAATCGAGCAGAAGTTGAGGTTGCTATAGGAGCGAATTCAAATAGACTGGAGAAAATAAAATTGATTGAACATATGGGGAAGTGGTATATTCTTAGTCTTTAGAAAGCTGACTTGTAACACGCTCTATTTTTTTGATAATTAGAGTGTATAAAAGGAGAAATATTGACTCGTAGTATGTTAAAATTTAATTTTGGCCCCGATAGCTATCGGGATTACCGACCGAATCAAAAAATTAAAACAACCGACCCCGATTTTATTCGGGGAAGCTCATTAGTACCATTGAAAACAAACAAGACGAATAAAAATTAAACGTAAACTTGGTCAGTACATTTCCGAAAGCTCCCGGCTTTCGAAGCCTTACTAAACATAGAGTAACTTTGGAATTCATTAAAAAAAATATGAAATTAAGAATAATAATTACGATAACCGGACTGCTAATATTCAATATTACATTCGGACAGAATCAAGAAAAATATCGAGAATATATAAAACAAGCTTGGAGTCTTTATGAATCAAAAGAATATCAAAAATCGGCCGATAAATACAATGAAGCATTTAACCAACTTGACGGAAAAGCGTCTCCGAGTGACAGATATAATGCTGCATGCTCTTATGCATTAGCAGGAGATATTGAAAGTGCCTTTTATCACTTATTTAGACTTGCGGAGGACAAAAAAAACAAATACAAAAGTTATAATCACATAACAACTGATATCGACTTAAATATCATGCACAATGACAAACGGTGGAATGAACTAATTGATATTGTACAATCTAATAAAGTAGAATCAGAAAAAGACTTCGATAGACCATTAATTCTAATTCTTGATTCAATATTAATCGAAGACCAGACCTATAGACTACAACTTGAAGAAGTTGAAAAAAAATATGGACGAAATTCTGAAGAGTTAAAGGCACATTGGGCAATAATCAGCGAAAAGGATTCTATCAATTTAATAAAAATTGAAAAAATATTAGCCGAAAGAGGATGGTTAGGAAAGGATATAATAGGAGAAGAAGGGCCTCTTACAATATTTTTAGTTATTCAACATTCAAAACTTGAAACTCAACAAAAGTACCTTCCAATGATGAGAGATGCTGTTAAAAAAGGAAATGCGAATGCAAGCTCTTTGGCTTATTTGGAAGATAGAGTGGCTTTAAGACAAGGGAAACGGCAAATTTACGGCAGCCAAATGGGAAGAGATAAAGATACTGGAAAATATTATGTACAACCTTTAATCGACCCTGAAAATGTGGATATTAGACGAGAAAGTGTAGGGTTGGAATCCTTGTCAGATTATGTCGCTCGTTATGACATGAAATGGGAACTTAAAAAGCATATAGAAAGAACAAAAAAAATTGAAGCTACGAAAGAAAATTAACGAAACCTCAACACGAGTAATCGTTTCCCAACCCCAATTTCAACCTAAAACCGAAGGTATCAAGAGACGTTTTAAGCCACCTTGGTTAATTATCAATGCGTTACATTTGAAGAGAATTTATAATGCGGTTATTTCACAATTGTGCTAAATTCGCTTGTTTCCATTCATTGAAAAAAAAAGAATTCTGCAAGGTCTCCATAAATTTGGAAATGATTCTTTATCGGTATAAAATAAAATGTGAATGTAATGACAAAAGAGACTTCTATAAAATTATTTGAATCTAAAAAAATAAGAGTCCATCGGGATACCGATATTGAAAAAATCATGGAAGTCAAATTTGACTATCCATTAACTCAAGAACCCTTCAAATTATATAGCTCGATTTATATTCCTAAAATCGAAAATAAAGATATTCCTAAAGAGGTTTCAAATGTGACGTTTAAAAGTAATCTTCTTAATTCAAAAAGTATTGACGCTTAAATGGATTAGCTAATAAAGCCACCTATAAATAACTAATATCTATGCAAGAAAACAACTCACAAATAATCATATATCAAACCGAAAGTGGAGAAACAAAATTAGACGTTCGTTTTCAAGATGAAACCGTTTGGCTAACACAAAAATTGATGGCAGAGTTGTTTCAAACAACTCCTCAAAACATAACTATTCATCTAAAAAACATATTTAATGAAGGTGAATTGGAAGAAAAAGCAACTTGTAAGAATTTCTTACAAGTTCAAGTTGAAGGTAAAAGAGAGGTAAAACGAGAACGTCAATTTTACAATTTAGACGCCATTATTTCTGTTGGGTATCGCATAAAATCACATGTAGCTACCAAGTTTAGACAATGGGCAACTGGTCAACTAAGAGAGTACATAGTAAAAGGATTTGTATTAGATGATGAACGATTAAAAAATCCAGATTTACCTTTCGATTATTTTGAAGAATTGGAAAAACGAATACAAGATATTCGAACTTCCGAAAAGCGTTTTTACAGAAAGATAACTGACATCTACGCAACAAGTGTAGATTATGATCCAACTTTAGAAATTAGTATAAGTTTTTTTAAAACTGTACAGAATAAATTACATTGGGCTATTACTGGGCAAACAGCTGCTGAAATAATTACTCAAAGAGCAGATAGTACTAAAGAAAATATGGGATTAACTACCTGGAGAGGTAGTGAAATTAGAAAAACAGATGTTTCAATAGCTAAGAATTACCTAAAAGAGGAAGAGTTATCTGCTTTAAACAACCTGGTTGAACAATACTTAATTTTCGCACAAGGACAAGCTCAACGAAGAGTCCCAATGTATATGAACACTTGGATTGAAAAATTAAATGGGTTCTTGACATTAAATGACCGAGAAATTCTTAATAACGCAGGAAGTATCTCTCACGAAATTGGAAAAGAAAACGTAGAACAAGAATACCTGAAATTTAAAGCGAATAAACAAAAAAACATTTCGGAAGGAGACTTTGAAAAATCAATAAAGACAATAGCGAATAAGAAACGGAAATAATGCCAATCCTAAAAGGCATTCGCGTTGCCAAGTCGCTCAAAAGCCAGCCGCACAAGCCAAATTTGTCAAAGAGTATGTCTGTTCCAATGCCTTACAGAACTTGAAAACCAACGAAATGGCAACACTAGTAATCGTTGCGCAACCCCTTTTTCAACCTAAAACCAAAGGTAAAAAGAAGCGTTTTAAGCCACTTTGATTAATTAGCACTGCGTTACATTTGAAGAAAATTTATAATGCGGTTATTTCACAATTGTGCTAAATACGCTTGTTTCCATTCATTGAAAAAAAAAGAATTCTGCAAGGTCTCCATAAATTTGGAAATGATTCTTTATCGGTATAAAATAAAATGTGAATGTAATGACAAAAGAGACTTCTATAAAATTATTTGAATCTAAAAAAATAAGAGTCCATTGAGATAACGATATTGAAAAATGGTATTTCTCTGTTATTGATATTATTGAGACTTTGACAGGCAGCAATAATCCTCTTAGATATTGGAGTGATTTGAAAAGAAAGTTATCAAAAGAAGGTTTTACTCAGTTGTACGAAATTATCGTACAACTGAAATTAAAATCCTCTGACGGGAAAAAACACATGACTGATTGTACTGATACGGAAGGACTTCTGAGAATAATCCAATCTATACCTTCACCCAAAGCTGAGCCCTTTAAAATTTGGTTAGCAAAAGTCGGCTACGAACGGATTGAGGAAACAGAAGACCCAGAAAAAGCTTTTGACAGAGCCATGGAAACCTATCTTAAAAAAGGATACTCAAAAAATTGGATAAACCAGAGATTAAAGAGTATGGAAGTTCGAAAAGAAATAGGATAGTTCTTCCAGAACAAATGGCTATTTTAGATGGCCGAATGAGTAATTTAGCAAGCACTACAAATATCTCATATTCAAAATATCACTTCTATTTTCAGTAGTGCAAAAACTATTTTTTTTTGCATAACTTTCACTTTCTCATGATAAAAAAGTCAATTCTAGCAGTTCTAGTAATATTTAGTCTTACCACTTGTGTATCACCTCAATACCAACAAACCGATGAGGGTAGACATTTTGAAATCACCCTTGGCATTGATCAAGAAAAAAATGGGGAAGCCTCCTTAACTTTTGAGATTGCGCTAGACTCTGGATATTACTTCGTTTCACCTCATTCGGAAGGATTTCATCAACGACTACTCTTCTCTATTGAAGATACAGATAGCCTTTTATTGAATAGTGAGTTGATTGAAAACCCAAAGACCAAAGAAGAATACGACAAAGAATCCGGTAAAGTAGGGAATTTTGTGCGGGTGAAAACCACATACCTTCAAAAGTTGATAATCGGCTCTCAAAATGACTTTGAAGTGTCTGGTTTAATTTGGTTAGCAATAAGCCCCATTCATCAACCTTATGAAATTAGATTCGTCATTTCCAATAGGTCCGGAAAACTAATGATTGAGAAAAAGCGTATTTCAACTTCTGGTTATCCAACATTTTGGGATAAAAAGCGCGTTGATATTCCGGTAAATAGGGTCAATTAATTTCTTTTAAATTTGGGGAAGCTACACTTAATAACCAATCATACAACATACCCCAATCGTGTTTGAGATGAATAGCTATACCGAAAATAGTTAACTTGCACCCATAGCATTAATTAAAACAACGCAGTAATGGCTTATGACGAATATTTAGGAGACCGAATTAGACAGGCGCTCCATGAAAAACAAACCCCATTTACGGAATTAAAAATGATGGGAGGCCTATGTTTTAAGGTAGATGATAAAATGCTTTGTGGAATTCACATTGATAAAAAATATGGTGGTAGTCTGTTAATGGGACGAATAGGAGAAGATGAATACCCTAATCAAATTGATAAAGACACTTGTTTACCGATGGATTTTACGGGCAGACCGATGAAAGGATACATTTTTGTTACTCCAGAAGGGTTTGATTCCGACCAAGATTTGTCTTACTGGCTTGACTTATGTCTTGCGTATAATCCAATGGCTAAAGCAGGTAAAAAGAAGAAAAAATGATTGAATATTTCTTTTCCAAACAAACCCTTTTTAACATTCTAATTTTTACCAATTATTCTATTTACTGGCATATTTTTGATTTCTAATATTCGCCAATAAAACCTATCTTTGGCGTAAATTAGATTTACAATGTCCAAAATCATAGAAAATAGACTTCTGTCGGAATTTAAAAACCGAAATGCATTCTCTAGAGAAGAGTTATTTGCCTTCTTTCGCATTTTAGAGCCAGAGCTGAAAGTTGGTACTCTTGGCTGGCGAATTCATGACCTTACCCAAAAGAACATTATTAAATCTATACAAAGAGGCTATTACGCTATTTCAAAAAAACCAAAATTCGAACCTGAAATTTCTGAAGATATTTTAAAACTTGCAAAGATAATTACAACCAAATTTAAGGATGTAAAACACTGTATTTGGGACACTAATTGGATAAATGAATTTGCACAACACCAATCAGGAAAAAGGCTAATCATTATTGAAATTGAAAAAGATTTGGTTGAATCGCTTTATTATGAGTTGAAAGATTCCTTTGGGTATGACTTTTACCTAAATCCAGATGAAAAAACCATAGACTATTATATTGCAGAGAGTCAAAAACCCGTAATTATAAAAAAGCTCATAACTAGATCACCAATTTCAAAAAGGATTGAAAAAAGAATGACGTTCTACATTCCCACACTTGAAAAAATATTGGTAGACCTATACACCGAAAATAAACTTTTTTATTTCTATCAAGGTGCTGAGCTGATGCACGTGTTTGAAAATTCTTTAAAAAACTACATAATTAATTACACTAAATTATTTAGTTATGCTAGCCGCAGAGATAGAGAAAAAGAAATCAATCAGTTTATAACCAATAATTTATCACATTTAGTTAAACACCTAACCGAATGATAAAAGAACATTGCTTTACAGATGAGTGGCTAAATTCATTTAAAAATCAAGAAACCCAAAAGAAAATAGATAAAGCTATTTTAGAAAAAATGATTTATGCGCTGCACTTACTGGAGCGAATTAAAGCGAATGGCTTAGAATTTATATTCAAGGGCGGCACTAGTCTAGTTCTTTTATTAGAACAAGGAAACAGGTTTTCTATTGATATTGACATCATTTGCAATATGGACCGAGAAACCCTTGAATCAATTTTGAAAAAGGTCATAGAAAACTCAAATTTTAAATCATTTGAACTGGACAAACATCGTAGCTACAAGATAGGTGTCCCCAAGGCTCATTATTCTTTTTCATTTGATTCTGCAACAAAAGGGAAATACCTAGGCACCATCTTGTTAGATGTGCTAATTGAAGATTCTATTTACCCAGAATTAACGAACAAAACGGTCCAAACCAAGTGGATTGAAACAGATAATGAAACAAAAATTAGTGTACCTACTATTGATGCTATTACCGGTGACAAGCTCACTGCTTTTGCACCAAATACTATTGGGATTCCCTATTTTAAAGGAATAGAGCAGCAATCATTCGCCATGGAAATTTGCAAACAATTATTTGATTTAAGCAAACTATTTGAAAAAATAAGCCAAATTGAAATTGTTGCCCAAAGCTTTGAAGCCTTTGCTTTAAAAGAAATTGAATATCGCAAAACTGAAACCGCTATATTAACGACAAATGAAGTTTTGCGAGACACCATAAATACATGTGCAATTCTTGCTAAAAAAGGAAAAGGAACGGCTGATGAAAAGCTAAAATTTGCAGAACTTCAAAAAGGTATACGAGCTTTTGGTACAGGTTTTCTCATGAACGGGAACTTCAGGATTGACGATGCAATTCATGCGGCTGCACGAATTGCCTATCTATCCGCAAAAATATTGCATAAAAATTTATCTCCCATCGAATATTTTCAAGCACAAAACATAAATGAATGGACGATTGAAAATCAGGATTGGAACTTTCTGAACAAACTTAAAAAACAGCCAGATAAATCAGGGTTTTACTATTGGTACAAAACCCTAGAAATATTGAATCTTGTTAATTAGTATTCCAAAATTCACTCATAAAACTAACCAACACTATCCTCGGTAACGTGTTAATTAAGAGGTGAGTTTACTCCTCTCTCCCCTTCCTTAATCGCCATTTCCGCCAAATGAAAACCACCATCGCTACTAGCACCAACCCAAATAGCACCTGCACCCAAGCGGATAGATATAGCATTTTGGACAGCAGGTCATTGTGGTCTTCGGTGTTGATTTTGGTGCCGCTCATTTCTTTTACGTGGTGTAGTAAATCTACGGCCATACTGCCATTTGGAATGGTTTTATGACACGATAAACATACCCCTCTGCGGTCTAGTTTTTGGCGCTCTTCGTTGTTGAGCGGTCTCGAATTTTTAAAATGGTGACCGACAGTTTGCAATTGCTTTCCGTCTTCGGTCACAAATCGGCTCCAATCCATTTTTAAATTAGGAATGGCATTGACTTGTGTTTGGGTATTTTGGGCTAGCGGACTTCCTACTCCGGAGCCAATTTCTACATCAAAATCTTTGCTTGGATCTTCGTAAATCGTTCCTCCTTCAATTCCGTATCCCATACTTTGCGGATTGGTATGGCAACTTTCGCAAGCCCTAGATTCGGCTTGAATGGTATGCGGCTGCACCGGTGAAATATCTAATCCCAACTGCCCTTCTTCTCCGGCTCCTTCTACATTAGGAATTTTGAAAATTTGATTTTCCAACAGCATTTCACCATTTTTTCCTACCACGGTTACCGTGGTTTGACAACCCGGAATGGCAGGCGAAATTCGGTTTTCCCCATTACGAACCAAAGGCGGATTTTCCCAACGTAAATAACTACGCGTTTCGGTCACCTTTCCATCTATTAAATAGTCTTCTAATTCGCCTCGCGCATCGGCTGTAAGTCCATGCTCATCATGAGCCGAACCCATGGCTACCCAATCGGGGCGTTTGGCGCATTGTAATCTTCCATTCACCATAGACTGCGTGTAATCAATCTTTACATGACATCCGTAGCATTGTGGTGCCCACGTGGCATGACAGGTGTAACACTCCAATTGTTCGGTATGCTTACTTACTGAAACCATGGCCACTTCGGCTTCTAAACTGAGCATTTTGTGCTCAGTTAAATACCTGAGTGGTTTAATACTCAAATCCTTTCCGGTAGCGGAATGTAAAATAATGGTATCGCCCGATTTCACTACATTAGGAAGCGGATTACCACGCGCAGTTATCAAGTAACCGTCCATGGGGTCATACTCGGTTCCGTGTTTTAAATAATCGGCCAAATCTTTAGTCACTCCTCGCCCCGCTTTTGGCAAATTTTGAAGTCCCTTCACCTCGTCTCCGTAGCCAATAGGTAACTCCCACGGGTTTTTGGTTGGTGTGCCATGACAGTCTTGACATTCTATTTCTACCGGTGCTAAAGTGGCTCCCGATAGCGTTCCATCGCTATGCACATCATTGCTGGTATGGCAATCCTGGCACAACATTCCTTTGCGCAAATGCACATCCGATTTGAGGTGTAAGTAATTCTTTGAATGCAATTTGGGCTGGCTATCACCATCGCCCATAAAAGGAGATGAATAAGCTGTTTCCATTAATCCTTGATACGAAGTTCCAATACGCTTTCCCCTATCGTGACAGGTGGTACACGTTTCTACTGGCACCCCCGAATATTGCTTTTCATGCACGGTGACTTTCGCCTCGCGCGTACCTTGGATGGAATGCACCAAGAGTTTCCCTTTTCCCTTAATCATTGGGTCGTTTCCTTCATATATCCCTTCATTTCCGTACGGAATGTGACAGGAGCTACAACCTATTCCTCGGAAATCACCTCTTTTTTGGCGGCCTTTATTCCCCGTATGGCAACGCTGACATTCTTGACGCAAATAGGTATAAACAGCTAATTGCGGATTTTCCATCACCTCATCGGCTGTGGGAGCGGCTGGTAATTGGGTCATTTTACTAGGATACACTTGTGGTTCCAAATCGCCCAATTCTACCATGTAATCCTTAAAAATTTCGGTACCCAAACGCTCGTGTACATTTACTTCCTCTACCGCATAATTACCCACATCATGCTGATAGCCATTTAAACCGCCAAATCCCCAAAGGGTGCCTTGAATTTTTCCTGCTTCGGTAAACATTAGTGAGGTAAACTGAGTCATTACTTGTTCTTTATGGCATAAGCCGCACGTGTGCTCATTTATCCACGGACTTCCCGGTTCGGGATAGAAATTTTTAGGTCCAGGGTTTGTTTTAAAATACGTGGCAACGCCTTCATGCGCGGTATTTTCTCGTGTGCCATCCGGGTTTCCACCATGACAAACAATACAGTCGTTTCCGGGCGCTCCTGCTTTATCGGCAATTTCCAAAATTTCTTGCATCATACCCGATTCCTCTGCTCGGATATGTTCCAATTGATAATGACACGAAGTACAATTATTAGGTGCAAAATGGTGATTTACTTCCACCTTTTTAGGCTGCCATGTATGCGAATCCGATTTTTCGCCCGACTCCATTTTAGTGATTTCCACCTCGTTTGATACCACATCGCCAACGAAACTAGACAATACATACGCCCCTGATATAATGAGCACAAACAATAAAAGGTACTTCACATTTCGCATAATAAACTTGTTTGGTAGTAAAAAACTAAATTAATGGAATTAGCGAAAGCCCCTCATTTTATGGCTCATTTAATTATTAACCTAATGACAAGAAAAAAATCACAGCAATAAGGTCAATAAAATCAAGGCTTAGCCAACTTATTACCCATTTTTTTAGTCGTTTACCAACCAATGGGTGGTTTGAGGTTGTCTATACTAATAAGAGTTAACTTCAAATAGTATTTATTCAATTTTAAACAGTAATTATGAATCGTGTTAACACCGTATTTCTTCGTTAAATTAAACTGAAATTCCGCCACACAGATTCTATCAAACAACAGACTTATGAAACATTTTCACCAATTATTATTTCTCCTTTTTGGGCTTTTTTCTGCGCAAATAATGAACGCACAATGTGATGCCACCTTTGTAACCACGGGTACATCCCCTACCTACACTTTTACGGCAAACACCACCCCAGCTTCAAATGCCATCTTTTTTTACGACTTTGGTGACGGCACTTATTCGTCCACTTCGGTGGCAACGCATACCTATACTACTAACGGCACTTATGTGGTTGGCTTTAGTGTGGGCGACTCAATTTTAATGTGCTCCGACTTACAATACGACACCGTAATTGTATCTGGATTGGGCGCAACCTGTAATGCCTCATTTTCGTATTCCGATAGCGCTGGTGTTTACTATTTTATCCCTAACAATCCCACTGCCGGTTTAACGTATGCTTGGGTTATTGATGGAACTTCTTATACTACCCAAACAGCGATGCATTCTTTTACCTCTGCTGGCTCTTATAGTGCATGTTTAACCGTTTCTAACTCCAATACCGGTTGCTCAGATTCATCGTGCGTAACTATACAAGTAACTACCGGTGGTGGTATGACGTGTGACGCAAGTTTTTCGGTAAATAACAATGGGCCTGTTTACACATTCACTCCTAATTTCCCAAGTGCTACGGCTACGTATATTTGGGATTTTGGCGATGGAAATTCATCTACTGCCGCTATCCCAACGCATACCTATGCCAGTTCTGGCACCTACAACGTGTCTGTGGCTCGCGTAATTCCAAGCCAATGTGTGGATAGCGCTTTTACCACTATTACTGTCATTATTAGCAACCCACCTACGCATGGTAATATTTCTGGAATTATTACTTACGGAACCGCTGCCGCTGATGACGGAGTTGTCTTTTTGATTGGATACGATTCTGCAGCGGGAACTTTAACAGCCATTGATACTGCGATTATTGATTCATTCGGTGTTTATTATTTCAGTAGTGTAGCCTACGGAACCTATTTGGTAAAAGCAGCGTTGAGTCCAGCATCGGTAAATTACACCACCTATTTACCTAGTTACCATGCAGTAACTAATTATGGAGGGGTGGTTTTATGGAGCAATGCGACCAATGTAGTTTTAAACCAATCTAACCTTGCTAACGTGGACGTGAATTTAGTGCCCGGATCAAATAATGGTGGATCAGGTTTTATTGGTGGGCTGGTGAGCCAAGGAGCAAATAAGGTTGGAGACCCAATATCTGATATCAATGTGATGATTACCGATACCGATGGATTACCTGTGGCATACGCTTACAGTGACAATACCGGTACATTTAATGTGTCTAATCTAGCATTAGGGACTTATATTATTTATCCCGAAGTAGCTGGAAAAACGACTAGTTCTTTGACTGTAACGCTTACGGATACGCAAAAAGGAACCGACAAAATAAGAGTTGCGGTAAATACTAATACGGTAGAAACCAGTATTGCTACCGGAATAATAGCACCTCAATTTGTAGCGGTACAGGTATATCCAAATCCGGTAATCAACCAATTGACTATCGATTTAGGAAACGAACTTTCTGGTAGAGCGGTGATTGAAGTAACCGATTTAACCGGGAAATTAATAACTACCTCCACGGTTACAGCAACAGGAATAATTCAATTAAATACCTCCAACTATCTAGCGGGGGTTTATCTACTTTCCATCCAAAATAAGGGAGAAAAAGCGGTTTACAAATTCATCAAATAAATCCCTTTCAACCAGAGTAAGTCACCCAATGTGACTTGCTCTGGTTTTTTTTATGACGGTAAAAAAAGACCTATTGCAACGCTGTGTACAGGGCGAAGAAAAAGCATACTACGAATTGTATAAGCTTTGTTTTTCTGACCTTATGTCGGTTTGTGCGCGTTATTACCGAAATAAAGAGGAGGCTGCTCCGGTTTTGAATCAAGCCTTTTTGAAAATAACCCAAAACCTGAACAAATACAAAGCAGAGGTGCCTTGGGATCGATGGATTAAAAGAATCATGATAAATACCATCATCAATGCGTATAAAAGTCAACGTAAAACAAAGGAGGTTTTTGTACCCACTTCATTGGATTCGGGTAGTAAAGAATTTGACCATTATTCTTACAATGAAATAATGGAACAAATAGATGTGGACCACATTAAGCACCTCATTCATAGTTTGCCGTTGGCTCAAAAAGAGGTTTTTAATCTGTTTGTAATAGATGGCTATACCCACAAGGAAATTGCCGAAATGGTTGAAATTCCATTGGGCACTTCCAAATGGCTTCTTGCCGAAGCACGAAAAAATTTAAAGGTAGCAGTTACCAAATCATTAAACACTAATAAAGCAATCGCCATATGAGTAGAGGTGACGAAAACTTAGACAAAATGTTTAAGGAAGCTTTTAGCGGCCAAGAGCATTTATTTGAACCTTCTTTTTGGGAAGGTGTTCAACCCCAACTAGCCGTAACCGCTACCCCATGGTATGCAGGCAAAGCCTTTATGGTATTGGCTTCGGCTACCGTAATAGGTATTTCTTCGCTAATGATATCGGATTCTACTCCCGATGAATTGGCCGTAAATAATAACCAAACTACCGAGAAATCCACTATTAAAAATATTCAAACACCCACAGAATCAATGGTTTTGGTTACCGATAATTCAAAGATTAAAACGAATGAAACTGTCCATTATAATTCAAAACTAAAAAATGCAACAAATAGGAAAGAATCAAAATCAGAGCCCGCTGAGGCCTCAACTCTAGGACAGGAAGATATCAAAACCAACCTTCCTATAGCACTTAAATCATCAAACACCAAAACTAAAAGTACCGCTTCTACACCTATTTTGAATGCATTGCATGCAACAAACCACTCGTCTTTACGGATAAGTAATTCTTCCAGCAACAAATCGGTTTCATCCCAAACGGTTAATCCTATTTCTGGAAATACTTCAACAAATGTAGCGCGTAATCAAAAAACCAATGATGCTGAGAATGCTGATTTGACGGATAATAAAAATCATGCTACAACGAATCATTCTAGCGATTCCGATGCAACCACATCCACCAAAACTGTAGTAGCAACCGGATTTAAGGCATCCCATAAAAAAGAAAATTCCCTTGGGTCCACTTCATCCTATCCATCCATTCAAAATAAGGATTTCAAAAAATTAAATTCTAAATCTGATTTAAATAACGAATTCCATGCAGCTCAAATTCATGAAATGGAAACCAATGATTTATTGAACTTACCCCTTTCCTACACCGATGCCACCCCACTTATTCGAGAATTTGAACCTCATAAACCGTTATATAGCCCATATACGCTGCGTATCATGGCTGGTTACCTTTGGAGTCAGCCATTGAATAACTCACCCAGCGGAATAGTGAATAAAGCTTCTCAAAAGAATATGGAAATCAGCTTTACTTACGACATGAGTAAGCATTGGGGAGTACAAATAGGTGTAGATTTAAATCTTACCAACGAACAACAACAATGGTCGGAAATTCAAACAACTACCACCCCCTATTTTGAATATACACGCACCGTGGTTTCTATAAAAGATAGTACATGGTGGCTCGGAGGTTGGTACAATTATCCCGAACGTCAGGACACCCTGCTTAAATTACAACGCCATAATCAAATAGATTCGGTTCAGCACGAATGGAGTGCCCAGCAAACCGTAACATGGATTGAAATCCCAGTATTAGCCACGTATTCCTTCTATTTGCATCAGTTTACATTTCAGGTGAGCTCCGGAGCTTCTGTGGGCTTCCTTGCGGGGGCCAGTGGTCAATACATTAAATATGGCGACCCTATTGCATTGGCTTCTACAACGAGGGGATTATTTAATAGTGTACAATACAATTTCTTGTTTCGTACAGAAATAGGCTATGCTATTTCTGATAATTGGCAACTTAACCTCAGACCTCAATTAAAAATGAATTTAAATTCTATGTACAATCCATCGGCTGGGCTAAACAGCAAATATCTTTTATATGGAATAAATGCGGGGGTTGCCTACCGATTTTAAAGGCAACTAACTTATTAAAACAAAAAAGCCCCATGTTAACCAAAACATGGGGCTTTAATAATTTTATTGCTAGCATGTAGCTTCTAGAGGTCTTATAACTTCTTCTTTTTTTGTTTTTTAGAATCCTTCAAAAACTTACCATTAACGCTTTGACCTAAAACAACTACATCTTTCGAGCGGCTATATTCTTCAATAGCATGGTTCATTTGTTCCTCAGTATCACGAACGAGTTTAATTCCCGAATTTGCTCCTCTGTTTCTTACTTCAATGTAATATCCATCCCTAAGTTTCTTCGGTTTCGTTGGAGGTCTTCCCATAACTGCTATTATTTCTTCTTTTTATATTAAAAACTGTATCCGAAATGCGTATAGAAAATATGTTGAACTAATTAACAATTAGGAATTTAATCCCTTAAATCTACCGTATTTTTCAGCTGACAATATAGGAAAGGGATATTAATAAATCAAACAAAAGCTCAATTTGTCTCAATAATTGTATTAAAAAATGTTATATCTTAAAAATACCTTGAAGAATTGGCGTGAGTCCACTAAAAAAGAACTCTACCGCAATAACCATAACAATAAGTCCCATTAGTTTCATCAACACCCGGTTACCCGTATCACCCAATACCTCTGAAATCTTGGTAGCGCTCACAAAAATCAAATAGGTCAGACCCATTATTAATATCATAATAGCGATTAAAACTGCCTTTTTTTCAAGTGTATTTGCATCATCCATCAAAACGATAGAGTTGGTTATCGCACCCGGACCAGCAATCATAGGGATGGCCAATGGTGTAATAGAAATATCACTTACATAGGAGTGTATTTCGGCTTCGTCATTAAATTTCATTTTACCCAATCGCGCATGCAACATGTCTTGGCCCATGATAAAGAAAATTATCCCGCCCACTATTCTAAAACTATTTACGGATATTCCGAAAAATGAAAACATCAATTGCCCAGAAAAGGCGAATACCAATAAGGTGAAAAACGCAACAATTACCGCTTTTCTGGCGGTTGCTTTACGTTGTGATTGGTCTAAGGTGGAGGTCATACCCAAAAATACAGGCATGGAACCGATGGGATTTATCAACGTAAAATACGAGGTAAACACCAAAATTGCGTATGTATAAAGCCCTTCTATTTCCATTCTTAAAGCAATTATTTTTTTTGCAAAAGTAATAGCTCTTTTCGGATTAATTCCATGGTGTTAGTCATAAAAGAAAGATATTTTTTTTCTCCTAAAAAAAGGGTAATTGACTCATAAAAAAAGCCTTAAACATAAAATGCTTAAGGCTTTCAGAATCTTCTATTTTACTGGACTCTTTCTAGATTTTGCCTATTTAAGTAATCCCAATAGTCCACCTAATTCAGCTAATCCTAACCCGCCACTTTTGTCGGAGTCTAGAAAATCAAAATTACTGGCTACATCACCCACTGCTTCATCTTTTGAAATGGAATTATCTTTATTTAAATCTAATAATCCAAAAAGCTTGGTGATATCATCCATGCTTGAATTTTTTGTTAACGAAGACAACAATTGACTCGCGGCCATATTTGTTAATGAACTAGTGGTAGCATTTTTCGTGCTTGAACAACTTCCTAATGCCATGATTGTGGCTACTGTTAAAATAATTTTTTTCATCTGTGTGTTTTTCAATAATATTTTACTTGCAATAATAAATTTCTTTTCAGCAATGTTTGAATTTTTTCTAATTTCTTTCCTGCTGCTCTCCTATTTTGTTACGAACGTCTCTTTTAAAGTCCTTGAATTTTTGCGTCCGCTTTTTTCTTGGCCTCAGCCATAATCTTATCCGATTGTTGTTGCGCTTTAGCTAAAGCGGCTTTACCTTGTTTATCGGCCTCGGCTTCCAATTGTTTTGCTTTTTTGTCGGCTTGCTTATTCAATTCTACTGCGCCTTTTTCTGCAGCTATTTTTGTTAAAGGATTCGTGGCTTGACTAATTAAATCTTTGCCTTGCTTATCAGCTTCTGCCTTTAATTGTACACCCAATTTTTTCGCTTCCTTATTGAGTTCAGCTGCCTGTTTACGAGCTTCATTCATTAAGTCTTCTTGTTGCTTACGCGCATCGGCCATAATTTTATCAGCTTCGGCTTGGGCCTGCTTTTTTACATCCTCTTTAACCTCTTTTATCTGCTCCTTCACTATTTCTTTTACTTGCTCTTTGGCCCCTTTAGATGCTTCGCCTTTGCCAAACACGGGTTTAAACACAGGGTCATCCATTTTTCCTGTTACGGAAATCATTACCGGAATTACATCTGGCACTTCGGCTTTTACTCCATTGCTAGCCAATAATCCATTCAATTGGCCAATAACTGCATCTGCACCAGCTCCCATTTCTGAAGTCTTAATTTTGGTGTCAATTAGGTAATTAATATCTTGATTTAAATTGGTTGTTCCAGATATTTTGGCTTTTTGACTCCCCACTTTCACTTCAAATGGTTCAATTTCCAATACCCCGTTCACACATCTATATTTGAAGGTAAGATCTTCCGCTTTCATCGGATTGTAATCCGTTGTTTTGGTAATTCCATTCAATTTCTCCAAGCTTTTAGAATGAATTTCTACATTTTTGGTAGTAGAAATTCCATCAAAAGAAAGTTCCTCTAAAATGGGGTCCAAATTCGCATCCAAAGAACCATCAATATGCATATCCGTACTAAAGGTGCCCGATGTGGTTTTAAGAATCGGAGCTAATTTGTCTATGGTATTAAACGTAATTGCCACCGGATTAATTCCCCAATTATGAATTCCCATATCAAACACATAAGTAGGTTTTTGAGGTGCCGTTGTTGGGTCAAAAACACCATCCATAGTGGCATTTCCTTCAAACATATTTACGGCTACATTTTGAAAAATAACCTGTCCGTTTCTAATGATAATGGTTCCTACCAAATCTTCAATTTTCATGCTATCATATCCAATCAATTTCATTTTGGAATTCATTACAAAATCAATATTAGTTGGAATTTCATAGGTCTCAGCCACCGCAGAATCTGGAGTTACCTCATCGGTAGACTCAGGCACTTCGGTAGCAGCCACTTCAGTTTCTGGTTCATCCGTCATCCACTCATCTACATCAAAATAAGTGGAGCTAAATTCTAATCCGCCTTTTAAAGTGGCTTCAGTCATGTACCAAGGAATAAAGTTTTCTAACGTTCCAATGGCATGCACATCCGATTTGCCCACCGTGGCGTCAAAAGCGGTTAAATCCACCTTGTTCATATCAAATTTCATCGCGATATGACTAATATTCATTGGAATACCGCCTGTTCCATCATCATACTCAATGTCCCAAGCTTCAAATAAACCATCCGCTTCAATTTTATCGTATTGCTCGTTATCTAAACTGTTTACATCTGCCTTAAAGTTCAGGTCTGTTTTTAATTTTCCTTTATACTCTTCACCTTCTTCCACCGGCATCATAGTAGGTAAAGTAGCCAAATCAAAATCCATTTTGAAATTACCCGTCATGGTGGGATTCGTAATGGATTTTTTAATCCGCATAGACATATCAAAGAAGTTGTCGGCTAATTCTAAATGGGCTTTTTTCAAGTCCACCACCATATTTCCTAAATCACTACCAGGAGAATTAATAGCCAAGTCTATTCCAATATTTTCAGCAGTAGCAGGCAAATCAGGATATTTAACTTCTCCGTTCTTTACACCCAAATTAATCTCGAATGCGGGCATCATATCTTCGTAATAAATTCCTTTAAAAGCAGCGCCAAATGACATGCTTCCTTTTACCTTCACATCCGCATAATCGGCTATATACGCATTAGGAATAAGAGAAAATAATTCTTTAAACGAGTTGTTTCTAGACGACATGGCAATATCCATATCAATCGAATCGTTTGGCATAGCCAACCATCCATCTACGTTTAAAACCAATGCATTAAGCTGAATATAAGTGGTATCAAATTGGAAACGCATTTGGTCCATATCCATAGCCATATTAATTTCAGAATTCAAGGAAGCTTTCTTCAATAATTCATCGCCTTCCATTTTAAAACTCATGGATTCAACGGTGGTTTTTGTCTCTAAAATAAACTGAGCCAACGTAAAGTCGCCTTTCCCATCATGGTTCATGTTTTTTAGCTCAAAAAACATATCCCCTTGCTGGTCGTCATAGGTCAAGTTGAAATTATGAATATAATAGCGTTGCAATTTCATTTTGAAATCAGATGATTCTTCTCCTTCAGACATCTCTTCCGGAGCTTCGTCCACCTCCTCAACAGTTGCATTGTCAGCTTCAATAGCAATGTCATAATTGGCAGTACCGTCTTTGAGTACAATCACATTGACATCTACGCCATCTACTCCAACTTCACCAATTTCAATATCTCCGTTATACAATTTCATAACGTCTAAAGTGGTGGTAATGGTTTTAGCGCCAAAAAGGGTAACTCCTTCAAATTGGTTAATTCCGGTAACACTCAAATCAGAGATTTCTACAGTTAAACGCGGAAAATTTGGAATTAAACTCAAGTCAAAATCCCCTAATTCGATTTTTGCGTTTACGGATTTATTGGCTTCGTCCATCGCCATTTTTTGAAGTTCGGCTTTGAACATCAAAGGAATAGCAACAATAATTGCAATTATTAACAGCATAAAAATGCCCAGAAAAACAAGAAACTTTTTCATATTTGATTCATTAGGTTTATTCCCTCAAAAATAATCTAGTTTTTGGTTTATAAAAGAGAAAATAGACAATAGAACATTGACCGTTAAAACCTACTTTTGGTTGATAAACTTACGTTATGAAAATTTTGATTTTTGGCGCTTCAGGGCTCGTTGGAGGTAACATGCTTAAATACTTCAAAACCAAGAAAGACTTGGAGGTTATAGGTACTCATTTTTCATTTGAAACCGAGAATACCGTTCCTTTTAATACGCTAGATTTAAATTTAGATACCAATTTTGATGTCATCGGTTTTAACCCCGACATTATCATTAATTGTGGCGCGCTTACTTGGGTGGATTATTGCGAAGAAAACCAAGATGAAAGTTATCAAAAAACAGTTGTATCGGCAATTAACACCTTGAAAATTGCCGAAAAGGTGAACGCCAAATACTTATATATCGGTACGGATTATGTGTTTGACGGAACCTCTGGACCTTACACCGAAGAGGCTCAAGAAAAACCGCTGAATGTATATGCTAGACATAAATTAGAGGCCGAAACCTTGGTTTTAAACCAAATTAAAAACAGTTTGTCGTTGCGAATTACAAATGTTTACGGAAACGAAAAACGCGACAAAAACTTTGTTTCTCGCTTAATAAATCTTGCTCAAACAAAAGAAGCTCACAGCCTTAAATTACCCTACGACCAATACGCTACTCCAGTAAATGCGGCCGATATTGCAAGGGCGGCTTACCTCCTACTACGCGATAATAAATCGGGTATTTACAATATTGCTTCAACCGATTTTGTGAATAGAATGCAGTTGGCTCAAATGGTTTTAAAGGCTATTCCTGGTCATCAAGTTACGTTGGAACCCATAAGTACGGCTGAGTTAAATCCACCCGCAAAAAGACCGCTCATAGGCGGATTGATTACCGCTAAGTTTTTGGCGGAATATCCCGAATTTGAATTTTCTAATGTGGATGATTTCTTAAAAGCAGAATTGGGGTAAGTCGAATAGATTTACCACGGTATGAAACGCTTATTTCACGATTCAGGACTGAAATTGGTTCCTGAAATTCGGTAAATTTCTGAGTTTTTGATGCCTTTGCATTCCGCTTGTTTCCAATATTCCATGCCTACTTTTTTGAGCACCGCTATGGATGCCACGTTTGGAGCAGCGACACGTCCAATAATTTCAGGCAGATTCAATTCCTCAAATCCGTAGCGTAAACAAGCCATCGATGCTTCGGTAGCATAACCTTTGTTCCATTCTTTTTTAAAAAATCGAAAACCTAAATCCACAAAACCTTCCGGGTGAAGTTTGAGTCCACACCACCCTAAAAACCGAGTGTTTTCTTTACTCACCACCGCCCATCTACCAAACCCATTTCGCTGGTAATCATCATAATCCCGTAAAAAACCAGCAGCTTCTTCCATGGATTTAAAAGCAACGTCTCCCGTATATACTTCCGAATCTAGGTTGAGTAAATAGGCACTTTCAGCGTCCCGGTCATTCATTTCTCGTAATGCCAATCGCTTTGTTTCGGTAATCCAATTCATGGAATCAAATATATGAATTTGAGTGAGGTATGTATAGATAGGAAATTGATTTAGCGCAAATTTCACAAAAGTTCAGGCTGTCCAAATGAAATTACGAAGCGCTTATCCTTATCGCAAGATTGCAAAGACAAGATGTGCATTTTTTTTACATTTTCAAAAACCGCCCCGAATAATAAATTAACCCCGATTGATTCTGCAATCGGTAATAATACACTCCGTTTTGAAAGTTTATTATGGAAATAGCTTCATTACTAGTAAAATCCGGCTTTACCAAAACCACCTTACCTAAAGCATTATAAATGGTTAAGGTATAAATGGTACTCAAATTTCCTGGAACATTTATAAAAACAGTGATTTGTGCTGGATTTGGGAAAGCGTCTATCATTTCATATTCACTATAAAAGGTTTCATGAATATATTGAATACCCAACCAATGCGCATTTTCTGTTGGAAACGGCACGTAAGACTGAGCTAAACTCACCCCTACGGCAAATTGTAGCACTGAAATGGCAAAAATAATTTTACCCAGGCTTTTTAAGATTATGATTTTCAATTCTTTAGGTTATTTAAGAATTGACTAAGTTACAATAAAAGGCTCACATTCAAAAGTATGGGCAGGGCAAACGCATTATAAATTTAAGACTTTAGTGAGGTAATCTTCATCCCATCCTGCTTTAAGTCGCTTTCCTTTCACCCCAACCTTGGTTGATTTTTCATTTTTGAGGAGGTTTAAAGCTATTTTCAATAAGGTTGAGAAGTTTCTGGCTGCATTTCCTACTCTTTTTCTTGAAGCATCCTCGCCAAAGACAACATCCAAAGTCCAATGGAGTTTTTTTCAATTGCCCAATGCGAGCGTATGGCATGTTGAAAATACGTTGAATTATCTTTTACACTTGATATATAGTACCTAATGGAAGTTTCTGTAGAGCGTTCACTATTTTTAAATTCTCTAGTAGACCCAATCTTTATAATTGATGATAGGTTTTTCCACTTTTGTTTATTTTCAATATCACCCAAATCGCTTATTACCGAACATGTTCTAGTCTCAATTCGTCCGTGATCTCCGTCTAGGGTTTGAGATACATCTATTTTCTTGGATGTTGTTCGATTAAAACTGAACTCAATATCCTCAAACAAATTCTTTTGATTGTTTTTTACCGCTAATATATAATTCGCCTCATTCTCTATTATTTTGGACGCTATATTTTGCTGACACCCCATAGCATCTATGGTTATTACGGTATGATTCAATTCCAGTAACTCGATTAATTGTGGAATAGCTGTTATTTCATTGGATTTCTCATCGGTCATCAACTGACCTAATACCATATTATTTTCATGAGCCCAAGCGCTAACCACATGAAAAGGTGATTTTTTACCTTTTGATTTTGCTCCCCTTATTGTTTTCCCATCTATACTTACCAGCTCTCCATTTTTAATGGTAACTATACTAGCTACCCACTCCATAAAGCTTTGTTCAAATTCTTCTGGGTTGATTATTCCAAAAACGCGGTTAAAAGTGTCATGGGAAGGGATTCCATTAGGAAGCTCTAGAAACTTTGTCAAGAACGCCTTCTTTGCGTGAGCATATTCTTCAATGTTATTCCAGGTTTCTGCACCACAAATGATGGCTAATACTGAGATAAGAAGGATGTCGTTAAGTTTATGAAGACGTCTTAAAGGACGTCTAGGGTCACTTACATTTGAAAATACATCGGATAAATTACTTGTCATGATAAATACGTTTAATTAATTGAATATCAATGTAATATACAATTAATTTAAATAGTACACAAGAATTAGTTGATTGAATATTAATGTTTTAAGACTATTTCCCCAGGTTGCTTATTGATAAGTTTTTCAATGCGTTTGCCCTGAGTCACGTCCCGATTTATCCTAATTTATTGTACCTTAGCCCTAACCTAAAAATAAAATTAAGATGATAATAGGATTGTTTTTTATTTCGCTCGGAGCCCTCATCCATTATGGAAAGCTATACAACCTCATAGCGGGTTACAATACCATGCCTACGTCAGAAAAAAAGAAAGTGGATATTGAAGGAGTTGCAAAGCTTTTTTGGTATGTGATGCTTGTCATGGGTTTGGCTTTTATGAGCTTGAAAAGCGTGATTTTAACCTTGGATATTGCCGAGTACAAAGAAGTATTATTTTGGGGAATTCTAATCATTGGGTTGGGCTTTTTAATTTGGCAATCTAATACTAATCGATATAAAGTTTAGGGTGATTTAGAATTGATGAAACAAGGATTAGACCTAATGGTTACTAACTTCCTGCCAATTTAAAACATTTCAAATCACTGATATATAGAAAGCTATATATGTTAAAAACAAAATAGCATTTGCAAGAGTTAATAAAGTGTTATACATTTACCGCACCTAGGCAATACATTTTTTATTAACACTTAAACATTTTTCAATAATGAAAAACTATTTTAACACCAAACACCAAACACCAAACACCAAACACCAAACACCAAACGTTAAACTGGACGGTTCTATTTTCCACCCTGGTTCTGCTATTTTTTACGACTAACCTTTCTGCCCAAATCAAAGTGTGGAATAATAACCATGTAACTACTGGCTATGCTACAAGCGCGCCCAATGAACAGTTTAATATAAACGGGGATATCTACAACCACCCTGGTAGTCCGGTGAATACTGACCCTAATACATTTATTTTCCACACTGGAGGCTCTTCAACTTCAGGTTTTTATTTTGAGAATTTTTATAATAATGATTATGGTAATGCATCCTCATTTTTTAATGAACCAATATTAAGGCCACAATTTGGAATGACAATGTGGCTCGGAAATTCGGATAATCAACTCTATCGAGTATATTCTAGAAGAGTTTATCAAAGTCAAGGAGCAGGAATTTGGTCTTTTTCAGATGCTAGGTTAAAAATGAATATTAAACCTTGGAACGAAAGTGCTTTAACAAGATTGTCTCTCATAAAGGCTTATCATTATGATATGAATCCTGCTAAATTTGGTAATATACCAAAAGAAAAAATGGAAAAAATGACCCAAGAAGGAAAAAATCAAATTGGATTTCTAGCCCAAGAAATAAAAGATGTTTTTCCTGAAATGGTTGATGCTCCAGAAGGGAGTTATATGGCGGTTAATTATGGAATGTTGATTCCTGTTTTATTGGAAGCCATTAAAGAACAACAACAATTAATTTTAGAGCTGCAAGCTAAGGTGGCGGCTCTTGAAAACAGATAGATTATGATAGATAAAGTTGTAATCTTATTGCTCTGGATTGTATACGGGTTTAATCTAGTGGCACAGCAAACGGTTTGCGAAGCGCAAATTACTTCATTTAGCCAATCCATTTACCAATGTGATAACAATGATTGGGTTAAAGTTTTTGAAGATAATTTTAACGGTAACCAGTTGGACTTAAGTGTTTGGGAATTGCAGCCTTGGGGTCAAGGTGCATTGTATGGTATGAATGGAGGTAATCAGGAATATAATACGCTAAATAATATTCAAGTTAGTAATGGAAAACTAAAAATTCTTATTAAAGAGGAAACCGTGTTTGAAAAGGCGATTGATTATAAGGGTGAAAATGAGATTTTGGAGGACGGCCTTCCAAATTACCGCGAATATAATTATACATCATCTAATATTTGGACCAAAAGAACTTTTTCTCATGGTAAATTTGAAGCAAGGATAAAAATACCTAAGGGTAAAGGCTTTTGGCCAGCATTCTGGACTTATGGAGGCCATCCTTGGGAAGAAATTGATATATTTGAGTTTTGGAATGAAAGGAAATTTGGGGATTATGGCCCCTTTGATCCAAACAAACTATCTAAGGTGCATCATACAACGGTGCATAGAGATTGGGACAGTGATGGGATAACTAATATGTGTGGTAGGAATTATAAAGGAATTGACTTTTCTTTGGATTTTCACATTTTTACTGTGATTTGGGAAAAAGATAGGATTGAATGGTTGGTTGACGGAAATGTAATTAGGACTGACTATAAGTATCTTACAATTCTAGGTCAACAAACGGGGTGTAAATTGAAGGGGTTTCAAAGCTATATTAATAATAGAATATTTCCGCAAAACCCTATGGCGATGATTTTGAGTGTCGGTATACAATCGGGAATCGGAGTTGATAAATCTGGAAATTTTAGTTATGACAAATCACCAGATTCATCTACCCCATTTCCAAGCTATATGGAAGTTGATTGGGTTAGGTTTTATAGCAAACGTGAAAGTTGTGAAGATGTCATTATTGAAAATGAGGAACAGATGGTTTTACGATCAAAAGTGTATAATGTTCTGATTGGGAATAATGTAACAATGGATTGTATGTACTCTGTATTATGGGGAGAGCAGTTTGACATTAAAGCAAGCAACTCAATTACGCTAAACGCTGGTTTTGAAGTGAATCCAGGAGCTGACTTTTATGCCTATGTGGATCCAGAAATCTGTAATTTGGAATTTAAAACTAGTCGAATTGAAAGAGGTGAAGTCTCTAGTATAGAGGCAAGTTTCAATATTTATCCCAACCCAAATAATGGCGTTTTTAAATTAGATTTAACTGGAATCAAATCTGAAGATTTGAATTTATTTATTTATGATGTAAAAGGAACTCTAGTTTATTCGAATGGCTATCTAAAAGGCTCGTTTGTTGATATAAGTATTCCTAATATTGGAACTGGAATTTATATTTTGAAAATTGTGAATAATGAGGGTGATTCGGAGTTGATTCAAAAACTTATAATAAATAAATAAATAAATAAATATGAATTATTATGGTTAGATGTATCAGAATTATGTTGATATTTTTCATGGTTACCTATGTGTATTTTTTATCAGCCCAGAAAAACGAGATTGCACTAGGACTAAAACTTGGGATTGGAGTTTCGAATGCAAGAGGAAGTGAAATTCACACCAATGCACAAGCTATATATTCGCCAAACTATGCTCTAAGTATTGATTATGGTATTAGTGAACGGGTTAGGATATCAATGGATGCCAGAATTGACAAAAAGGGTACAAAAACATTTATTCCCTTAATTAAACCAAATGGAGAAATTATAGGTCATTTAGATGCTATTTATTCGTTTAATTACATTGCAGTACCTCTACTTATTAAATATGAGATGGGCGAGAGGGTTAAACTTGGAGTAGGTGCAGGAGGTTATATTTCTTTCTTAACATCTCAACTATATGAAATTAAACCGTATGATTCATTTCAAGGAAAGAAGACTAGTTTGGAGAGCGACTATTCTTCTATGGATGGAGGTTTAAGTTTTTGGTTAGGAACATCTTTTGAAATATTAGAGTCACTTAGGTTAACCTTTGATGTTCAAAATGACTTGGGGTTAAAGAATATTTTGACTAATCCTAATAAGGTTATTTCTTACGAGGAAGTACGATTAAATTATTTAAGCTTTATGATCGGGTTAAAATATAATTTAGCAAAAAAATAATCATAATCGAATACCGAGAGTTACTTTATAATCTTTCGGTATTCGATTATGATTTCTGTAAATTAGTAGAAAAGATAAGGGTAAATGAAAAGTATTCTAATTATAACATTTGTTTTTTTGTCTCAGAGTATTTGTGCTCAAAAAAACAAAACAGTTTCTTTTGATGTTAGCAGTAATTATTACATCCCTTTAATTGATGCAAAACCATTATTTAGCTATGGTTTTTCTTTCCATGTTGTAAATAGGATTAATAAATTCTCTCTTAGTTTTGGTTTAAATTACAACCGCATTAGGTTTGAAGAATTATTCGCGGAGGAATACAACTACCTGCATCTTACAGAAAAAAAATATGAAATAGAATATCTGGATTTCCCCATTCTTTTCTTATTTCCAAACAAAGAAATTAAGACTGTAAATATAAAAGCTATAGCTGGGCTTGTTTTTAACACGGAATTGGATTACACAGAAACCTCGTATTATGATAATTCGGAACCGAAAATTACAAAAGGAAGAAAATCGCCTAGTAAACTTGGAATGTCTTTTAAAGGAGGCTTAGAAATTTCGCGTTTTATTTCAACCAATTGGTACATTGGATTAACCCCATATATTGACGTAATGTTTATTTCTATTTATGATACTCCGCATCCAAAATCAGGAGATCGACAAACAGAGAAAGGAATTGTTTTTGGAACGAATTTAACCATTGGGTTCCTGGCTTTTTAAAGGTGCAAATTTTATAGGGATATAGAATACATGCAACAGTAGTTAGGCTACGCTTTGGGAGGTCTCAAACTACTGATTTATACTCATCAATGGTATACAATGGATTGTCT
The DNA here is from genome assembly GCA_963974475.1 of uncultured Flavobacteriales bacterium. GTDB lineage: Bacteria > Bacteroidota > Bacteroidia > Flavobacteriales_G > Salibacteraceae > CAJXZP01. The sequence goes on along the minus strand of CAXBCR010000002.1, from coordinate 234,288 downwards.
GTACTCTGTATTATGGGGAAAGCAGTTTAACATCAAAGTAAGTAACTCAATTACTCCAAACGCTGGTTTTACAGTTAATCCAAGGACTAAGTTCGGCTCACATTCAAAAGTATGGGAAGAATATTAATTTAGGCCTCAAAACGGAGGATGAAAAAAGAGTTGTTACAGGAGTTTTTACCCGAGGTTCTAGGGTTAAATTTTGAAGTAAAAAGTTACGACCAATTAGGAGAGATTAAAACCCATAAAATGGAGTTTCATATTCATTTAGATGAGCATAATGATTTACCATCTGGCTATTTAAAATCAGCCTATGAATCAAAGGGCTTTTTGCCTGTAACTAAGGTACAGGTAGAGACCCGAGAAGATACGATAAGTAATATTTCCAGTTACTATAATGTAAAGCCATCAAAATTAAGACGTCAGTATAAAAAATATAGCAGTAATTTTAATAATTGGGATCAGAAATCGCACGCAGAAGATTACATGCTTTTTGCAGAAAACCTAGGTCCCTATTTGAGTATTGATGAAGTCTCCCTTTCAAAAGGAGAACTTTACACCTTCATCACTAATAAATCAGGTAAAGGGAAGAAAAAAACGTTAGTTGCATCCATTAAAGGAACCCTATCTAAAGATATAACTAACGTATTGGATAAATTACCACTTCAAGACGAAAAGGAGTGAAAGAGGTAACTCTTGATATGGCTAAAAATATGGAGTCAGCAGTTAAAAATTGCTTTCCAGAAGCTAAGCTTGTTACCGATAGGTTTCATGTGGTTAAACTAGCCATAGATGCGCTACAACACCTAAGGATTAAGTTACGTTGGGATGAACTAGATACCGAGAACAAGGCCATTGAAAAAGCCCGAAAGAATGGTGTTAAACATACTTCCAGAATACTAGAAAATGGAGATACGCCCAAACAGCTACTAGCTAGAAGTAGGTACATTATCGCCAAGAAATCATCCACATGGACAGATAACCAAAAGCTTAGGGCAGGTATTCTATTTAAAGAATACCCTGAACTAGAAACTGCTTATGAACACATTATGGATTTTAGAAATATCTACGAAAACAAGAACGTAGCACGAGCAAAAGAGATGTTTACAAAATGGATAAAAGACTCTGTAAACCTAAATATTAAAGAGTTTAATACCGTAGCAAACTCACTACAATATCATATGGACAATATCCTCCACTTTTTCATCAACAGAAATACCAACGCTAATGCAGAATCTTTTAACCCTAAAATCAAACTCTTTAGAGCTAACCTAAGAGGGGTCACAGATACAGAATTCTTCCTCTTTAGACTTCAAAATCTTTTTGCCTAATCCCCATACTTTTTAACCTGACCCCAAAATGTGCATCCTTTTTACAATTTTAAAAACCTTCCCGGATGATTAGCGTCAGCCATAGGCGGATACCCAGATGTTTTGAATTTAATTTCATAATCAAATCTTATGGTTATTTAAGATTGGAATAATTTACACTAAATTATTTACACTTCTTCATCCATCATATCGGTAACCACATGGTATCGTGGATCCTCGATAGAGGTGGCTATAATAGATTCTAAATTGGGATGCGCCTTTAACAATAGCATTTTACATTCCGGACTCAAATGCACCAATTTCAATTCTTTTCCAAGCGAAAGGTATTTTTGGGCGATGTTGCTCACGGCTTCCATTCCTGAATGATCGGTAACTTTAGATTCCATAAAATCAATTTCTACCATTTTCGGGTCGGTATTGGCATCGAACTTAGCATTGAAATTCTGAATCGAGCCGAAGAATAAAGGCCCCCAAATCTCGTACACTTTCGTGCCATTTTCTTTCATTCGTTTTCTTGCTCTAATCATAGTCGCATTTTGCCATGCAAATACTACAGCCGAAATCAACACCCCTGCAATAACGGCAATGGCTAAATCTTGCCAAACGGTAATAGCAGATACCGCGATTAATACAAATGCATCGGCTACCGGTATTTTACGGATGATTCTAAAACTACTCCAAGCAAATGTTCCGATAACGACCATAAACATTACGCCTACTAGCGCAGCAATAGGAATTTGCTCAATCAATGGTGCGCCAAATAAAATGAACGCTAATAACGCTATTGCCGCCATAACACCGGATAAACGACCTCGTCCGCCAGAATTCACGTTGATAATAGACTGTCCAATCATGGCACAACCGCCCATTCCGCCAAATAGCCCGTTGAGGATATTTGCGCTTCCTTGAGCCACACATTCTCTGTTGCCCGAACCACGAGATTCTGTCATTTCATCAATTAAATTCAAGGTCATAAGCGACTCAATTAAACCGACTGCAGCTAATAAAAATGCGGTTGAAATGATTAAATCCCAATGGCCCAAAAGCGTATCAAACAATCCGAAAATTTGAATTTGAAAAGTGGGTAACCCACCTTCTAATCCAGAGCCGCCTCCATCTCTAATAAACGAACCCACAGTGCTCACATCTACTCCACCAAAAATGGTAATGGCGGCCACCACAATAATAGCGGTTAGCGCTGAAGGAACCTTGGTGGTTAGTTTTGGAAGTCCCCACATAATAAACATGGTTAAACCCACTAATCCCATCATGGTATACAGCTCCATTCCAGTCAACCAAGAAGTTTCACCATCTACGGTGCCTTTAAACAAATTCATTTGCGATAGAAAAATCACAATAGCTAATCCGTTCACAAACCCCATCATTACTGGATGTGGGATTAAACGCACAAATTTCCCTAATTTAAATACACCAGCCGAAATTTGAATTACCCCCACAAATAGTAGCGTAATAAATAACCATTGCAAACCCAAGTTTTCGATGGGTGATGCTAGGGTCATTCCTACCTCATTTCCTTTTTGAATCATGTGCACCATTACTACCGCCATGGCTCCGGTTGCTCCCGAAATCATTCCAGGGCGACCACCCAAAATAGCGGTTACAATACCCATCATAAATGCACCATATAAACCTACCAATGGGTCGATTCCCGCTACAAACGAAAATGCCACCGCTTCGGGTACTAAAGCCAATGCCACGGTTAACCCAGAAAGAATATCATTCTTTGGGTTTTGGGTAAACGTTTTTAAAAATGAGTGTGATGCGTGTTTGAATTTCTCCAACATAATATGATTGATTTCCTTGTTTCAAAAAGGCTGCAAAAGTAGTTTTTTAAACTATGCTAGGAATTTAATTTTGGGTTAATTTAATTTTCTTTGAATCAAGGGGTTAATGGTACGGGATTACGGTTTTTTACTGAATTATTTCCTAACCGCCAAAACCACCCGAAATCCATCTGGGTCTACGATGGTAAATCCGTTTTCATTCCAATAGGGGTTTATGGCTTCAACTTCGGTTATTCCTTGGTTTTTCAAAAATGCGATTTTGGTCTGATATTCCAATTCCGTAGCAAAGTAAAAAACCAATAAATCATCCTTATCTGGTGTATGCGTTGGAGCAACTTTTGAAACCGTAAATTCTAAATGCCAACTAGCCCCTTTTTTACCTACAAAAAGTCCGTCATAATGGGCGTGATTTTCGAATCCACCCAATACCTCCAAGCCCAACATGGTTACATAAAACTGTTTGATTCGGTCCAAATTTGTGGTGTGTCTTGCGTATCTAAAGTTCATTGTTCAAAATTGATGTTTTTTTTTCACAGGCACTTTATTATATCCAATCATTTTAACAAAACACACTCCACCTTGTATCCCTCTAACGTTAAATGAAATATGATGCGCATCCGTAAATGATATCTTCCTTATTTCTCGTCCTTGAATATCCAATAGTACGCATTCGGAGCAGTATCCTTCGTCAATTGCTTCAATATTTAGCACACTCGATGCTGGATTAGGGTAAACAAATAGCGCACCTGAATTTTCAATCACTTCTTTAGATACATTTTCCGGCAATAATTAATGGCTGTATACCGCTCCTGAGGCAATATAAATAAAGTATTGAATTGAATAGTGGGTTCATAACGTTTTTAGATTCAAAATGCAATCCCTTAATACCCACGTATCATGGAAGCGTACAATTCAAATTTTGAATCTCATTCCCATTTTCATCTAAATGGTTGTATTAAAAGTTGCTCAAATAGTATGTATAAAGCGCGGAATTCACATAGTTTTAAAATGAACGTTAAATCCATTTCCACATTACACAGAATGCACTACTTTTGCGCCCTCAAATAAAAAAAGAAAAATGGCTGGTACAATAACATACACCATGGTAAAACCTGAGGCAGTTGCAGCAGGACACACAGGACACATTTTAGGCATGATTACAGATGCTGGATTTAGAATTGTGGCTTTGAAAAAAGTACAATTAACCGCTGAACAAGCAGGTGAGTTTTATGAAGTTCATAAAGAACGTCCGTTTTACGGAGAACTAGTGGAATATATGAGTAACGGTCCTATTGTTGCAGCTATTCTTGAAAAAGAAAATGCAGTAGAAGATTACCGTGCTTTAATTGGAGCTACCAACCCAGCTGATGCTGCAGATGGTACTATTCGTAAACGTTTTGCTAAATCTATTGGCGAAAACGCTGTACATGGTTCTGATAGTGATGATAACGCACAAATTGAAGCAAATTTCTTTTTCTCAAGATTCGAGCGATTTTAATTAGCGAAAAAGCATACCATTATTAAATCCCATTCCGTTAGGTTTGGGATTTTTTTTGACCTAAATCTCTCATTTAACGGCTATTTTACAAACCATTTAATTTAATTTCTTGACCTACATCATTAAAAATATTGACGTTATACCCCGATTCTCGCAACTTTATTATTTGCACAAATAATACCACCTATCTAATTGACTATCAGTTCATATTAATTTTTACATATATAATATCAGGTTTTAAATTGACATTGCATCATGAATAATTAAAAGAAAAGTCAGTATTATCACTCTTCATAATGACCTAACTTTACCCTAGATATTTAGTAATACAATAAACAAATCAACAATGGATACGTTATTAGAATTTCAGGCTTTTATAAGCCAACCCTGGCCTTGGTGGGCAGGTGGAATTACCATCGGACTTACACTTTTCTTACTCCTTTATTTTGGAAAAGAATTTGGTCTATCTGCTAATTTAAGAACCATGTGTGCTGCGGATGGAGCAGGAGATTTTGCCGATTTTTTTGATTTCGACTGGCAAGCACAAGGTTGGAATTTAATGGTAGCGCTTGGGGCTATGTTTGGCGGATATATGGCTGCCACCTATTTTGCTCCGGGTCATATTGCCCATGTTTCTGAAGCTACGGTAGCTTCTCTAAACGAAATTTCTGCCGGTGTACCGGGAGCAGAGTTCCACTGGAATGCCGAAACTGGAGCTGATGTACCTATTGTTCCTGCTCCGACTTTGGAAAATCCAAATGTGCCCGATTTTTGGAACTTATACAGCTGGTCTTCTTTGTTTACATTGAGAGGAATGATTATTATTCTAGGTGGAGGATTCCTTATTGGATTCGGTTCTAGGTATGCTGGAGGTTGTACTTCAGGTCATGCTATTTCTGGAATTGCCGATTTGCAATTACCTTCGTTGGTGGCCGTTATCAGTTTCTTTATTGGAGGTTTAATTATGACCTACCTATTCTTACCTTATATCCTACAAATACCAATATAAACCATCAAAAAATTAAGATTATGAAATTTTTCAAATATATCATGGTAGGATTCCTTTTTGGGTTTGGCGCATTCAAACTCGAAATGGTTTCATTTTTTAGAATTTACGAAATGTTCTTATTCCAAGATTTCCACATGTACGGAATCATTATCTCTGGAATTACTTTCGGAATTATTATCACGCAACTTTTTAAACTAGGTTTTGTAAATACCATCGATGGTGAAAAAAAGAAATTCAATCCAAAAGCACACACCTGGCCTCGTTACATTATTGGAGGCATTATTTTCGGTATGGGTTGGGCACTAACAGGTGTTTGCTCCGGAATGATGTTTGTTTTAATTGGTAGTGGCTACACCGTTTTTGCGATGTTTATTGCTGCTGCAATGTTGGGCACATTTGTGTACGGATTAACACGTTCTCACATTCCACATTAAGAATTATTCCACTAAATTTAAAGGTCCATTCGATGTATTTCGGGTGGGCTTTTTTTTGTTGGCTCAGTAAAACACTCCATAACCCTAAATTATATACTCAAAGCATAATAAAACCCTTCCTTTACACACGCCTCCGTTTATCACTTTACCTGCTATCAAAACAGATAATAACTTACCTTTGGGAGACTAGAAATCAACAGTATTAAATGCAAAAAAAGAATTTATACGTCCTTCTTCAATTAGGCGGGTGGCTATTATACATCATACTCAATGTTTTTATCAAAACATTAGCCCAAGAACCTATTACGCTGGATTCCATTACTTACCTGTTTTTAGTATTTGTAATTGGTATTCTCACCACGCATCTTTTTAGAGCATGGATTATTAAAAAAGGTTGGACTTTGTTGGATATTTCCGGACTCATTCCTCGAGTGGTAGTGGCGGTTTTAATAGCCTCGGTTTTGTCGCAAGGGCTCTATTATGTAGGTGCGCAATTAATGCTTTTTCGCCCCGCTTCATTTAAATTACTTGAAGTTTCCATGATTCTAAATTGGATTGTATTGCTGAGTATTTGGAGCATCATTTATTTTGCATACCAATTTTTTGAACGCTACCGTACCGAGGAAATTAAAAATCTGAAATGGCAAGCCTCCAAAAATGAAATTGAGCTTAATAAATTAAAATCTCAACTCAATCCCCACTTCATTTTCAACTCCATGAACAGTATCCGTGCATTGATTGATGAGGATCCCGCTAAAGCTAAACGAGCCGTTACCCAACTAGCCAATATTCTTAGAAATACTTTGATGATGGGGCGTAAAAAAACCGTCCTATTTGAGGAAGAAATGAACATTGTACACGATTACATCGAACTGGAAAAAACACGCTACGAAGAGCGTTTAAAGTGTAGTTCAGACATTGCCGAGGAGGCCTACTCTTACCAAATACCATCGTTGATGATTCAAACCTTGGTGGAGAATGGGATTAAACACGGAATCTCCAAATTATCGAACGGAGGAGTAATAAACCTTCGCGCCAAAGTAGTGAATGAAAAGCTTCTTATTGAAATAGAAAACACGGGCGAATTAGTGGCCAACACGAAGCCAGAAACCGGGTTTGGAATTATCAATACCACGCAAAGATTAAATTTGTTGTACGGAGATCAAGCAACATTCGAAATATTCAATACCGACCACCACACTGTTTTAACGAAATTAAATTTGCCTAAAGAACCAATATAGTTATGATAAAGTGCCTAATAATTGATGACGAGCGATTAGCCAGACAAGAGCTAAGACGAATTTTGGAAAGCCATAAAAATATCGAAATTTTGGATGAATGCGCTTCCGCTGAAGAAGCAATCACTAAAATTGAAGAGTTAAAACCGGATTTGATATTCTTAGATATTCAAATGCCCGAAAAAAATGGCTTTGATGTGTTGGAGGAAATAATGTACACTCCTGAAGTAATCTTTATTACCGCCTATGACGAATTTGCACTCAAAGCATTTGAAGTAAGTGCTTTAGACTATATTTTAAAACCCATTGAAGAAAACAGATTCGAAATTTCTTTGAAAAAGGTAATCCAAAAAATTAAAGAAAAACGCGATGATGCACCTTCCCAACCCTATGAAGAACAATTAGGCGCTTCTGACCAAGTTTTTGTAAAAGATGGCGATAAATGTTGGTTTGTGGAGTTAGGCGAAATCCGATTATTTGAATCCGAAGGAAATTATGTTCGGGTGTATTTCGACAACAACAAACCATTGATTTTAAAATCATTAAACAACTTAGATAAAAAACTAAGCGATAAGTTGTTTTTTAGAGCCAACCGAAAACACATCATTAACCTAAAGTGGATTGATAAAATTGAAACCTGGTTTAACGGAGGACTTTTGGTGATTTTGAAAGATGATAAAAAAATTGAAATCTCCAGACGCCAAGCGGTAAAATTGAAAGACCGAATGAGTTTGTAAACCGTGGGGTAATCATCCAAATGGTTTGGGGGATTGGGGTTTAAAAGAACCCTATTTTCAGGTTTAACTCCCCTTAAATCTCCTTCCTTTACTACTAAATCAAAACAAAAAGCACCATTTTAAACCAAAAAATCCCGAGCCAAACAGCTCGGGATTTAAAATTTATTTTAAGCCATTACTTAATTTCCTATTTACTTCAATTCAATAGCTTTCAATGTATTCTGCATTAAGGATGCGATAGTCATTGGTCCCACCCCACCGGGAACGGGAGTGATAAATTCAGATTTTGGAGCCACTGATTCAAAATGAACGTCTCCTAATAAGCGGAAACCTGATTTTTTAGAATCGTCTTTTACACGTGTAATTCCAACATCAATTACCGAAACACCATCTTTCACCATATCGCCTGTAATAAACTCTGGTTTACCCAAAGCCACAATTAAAATATCGGCTGTTTTGGTGATTTCTGCTAAGTTTTTTGTTCTTGAATGGGTTAAGGTAACGGTGCAATTTCCGGGGTAATTATTTTGTCCCATTAAAATACTCATGGGTAATCCAACAATATTACTTCTGCCTACCACCACGCAATGTTTGCCAGAGGTTTCCACTTCATAGCGTTTAAGCAATTCTAAAATTCCGTTAGGAGTAGCTGGAATAAATGAAGGCAGACCTAAAGCCACTTTTCCAAAATTGGCAGGGTGAAATCCGTCCACATCCTTCAAAGGCGAAACCGCATTCAAAATGGTGTCTTCGTCCATGTGAGCCGGCAATGGAAGTTGCACAATAAAACCATCAATCACCTCATCATTATTGAGCTCTTCAATTTTAGCCAACAATTCTTCTTGCGTAGTTTCTACTGGCATTTGAATCAAACTCGAGCCAAAACCTACGTAATCACAGGCTTTTACTTTTGCATTTACATACGTAATACTTGCCCCATTTTCACCGACAATAATAGCAGCCAAATGTGGTATTTTCCCACCTTCCGCTTTGATTTTTGCTACTTCAATTTTCAATTCCTCCTTGATTTCTTTGGAGGTCTTTTTGCCGTCTAATAATGTCATATTACGCTATTTTTTATTCCTGTTTAATTTTATTTATGGTTGAACAAGTTGATGATAATCTTTCGCTCAAAACGTAATACTTACGTCTTCCGTTTTAGGACTCTCGTCTCCCCACTGCTAGCCCATTCCAGGCATTCCGCCAAATTGTTTCATCATGCTGGCCATAGCCGATTTGTTATTCATCAACTTCATCATTTTTTTGGTGTCGTTGAATTGTTTCATTAAGGCATTTACCTCTTTCACATCTCTTCCACTTCCCTTAGCAATCCGTTTTTTGCGCGAGCCATTAATTAATTGTGGCTGATCACGTTCTTTTGGAGTCATTGAAAAAATAATGGCTTCAATATGTTTGAACGCATCATCTTCAATCTCTACATCTTTTAGCGCTTTTCCCATTCCGGGCATCATTCCCATGAGGTCTTTCACATTCCCCATTTTTTGAATTTGCTGAATTTGTTGCAAGAAATCATCAAAATTAAATTGATTTTTCGCAATTTTCTTTTGCAGTTTTCTAGCTTGTTCCTCGTCAAATTGGTCTTGTACCCTTTCTACCAAAGAAACCACATCACCCATACCTAAAATACGGTCGGCCATACGTTCTGGATAAAATACATCCAGGGCTTCCATTTTTTCTCCGGTACCAATAAATTTAATCGGTTTTTGAACCACTTGACGAATGGATAAAGCAGCTCCACCACGTGCATCACCATCTAATTTTGTTAAGATAACTCCTTCAAAATTTAAACGGTCATTGAATTCTTTTGCTGTATTAACAGCATCTTGTCCGGTCATGGCATCCACCACAAACAAAGTTTCCTTTGGCTGGATGCTTTCTTTGATAGCTGCAATTTCAGTCATCATTTGCTCATCCACAGCCAAACGACCTGCGGTATCCACTATCACCACATTCAACCCATGACTTTTTGCGTAAGCCACACCAGCTTGTGCAATTTTAACGGGGTCTTTTTCTTCCTTATTTGAAAAAACTTCTACGCCAATTTGCTCTCCCACTACATGCAATTGGTCAATCGCTGCAGGACGATACACATCGGCAGCTACCAAAAGTGGGGATTTTCCCTTTTTGGTTTTTAAGAAATTAGCCAATTTACCAGAATGGGTTGTTTTACCCGAACCTTGTAAACCAGCCATTAAAATAACAGCAGGATTACCACTTAAATTAAGCTCTTCAACGGTTTCACCCATCAATTTAGCCAATTCATCATGCGTAATTTTGGTTAAAACTTGACCTGGTTTCAAAGCCGTAAGCACATCCGAACCTAAGGCTTTTTCTTTAACCCTATTGGTAAAATCTTTTGCAATTTTATAGTTAACATCCGCGTCCAATAAGGCTCTACGGATTTCTTTCATCGTTTGAGCAACGTTGATTTCGGTAATGCTACCTTGTCCTTTCAACGTTTGAAACGACTTCTCTAATCTCTCTTGTAATCTATTAAACATCTGCTAAATTTCGTGCTGCAAAAATAATTTTTTAAGTCCGTAGTTTGAAGTTCGATTTCACAAGTTTTTAAACTTCCTCTAACGCTTCATTCCAACCACTTCTTTCGTCTTTCAACTCCCAACTACATTCTATTCGGTACCTGAATTCCTAATAATCCCATTCCTGATTTCACTACTTTACCTACCGTAGCCGAAAGCATCACACGGTAATTTGTGTGAGCCTCATTATCATCCGTAAAGATAGGCGTAGACTGATAAAATGAGTTGTATGTTTTCACTAAATCATACACATAATTGGCCACATTTGCGGGACTGTAATTTGCTCCAGCTTCGGCTATTATGGTAGGAAAATCATTTAATAACTTAATCAATTCTAATTCCTTTTCGGTCAATTCTGATGCGTCAATGGATGTATTTCCAAATGCCGAATTTTGTATAGAATCGGACGTTTGGTCTTCACCCACACCTCTTCTAATAATACTTTGAATACGTGCATAGGCATATTGAATAAACGGAGCTGTATTTCCATTCAAATCAATAGATGCCGATGGGTCAAACATCATTTTCTTTTTGGGGTCCACCTTCATAATGAAGTACTTTAACGCCCCTTTACCGATGATATCAGCTAATGCGGCTTTTTCTGCTTCGCTTTGTTCGGCAACATGACCATGTATTTCAGACCCTTTTCGTGCATCAGCTACCATGTCGGCCATTAAATCATCCGCATCCACTACCGTTCCTTCCCGTGATTTCATTTTTCCTTCCGGCAATTCCACCATTCCATACGATAAATGGTAACATTCTTTTGCCCAATCAAACCCTAATTTTTGTAGGATAATAAAAAGCACTTTAAAATGGTAATCTTGCTCATTTCCAACGGTATAAATTAGTTGATTTAAATTCGGATAATCTTTAAATCGCTGAATAGCCGTACCGATGTCTTGCGTCATGTAAACCGCTGTACCGTCTTTACGAAGCACCAGTTTATGGTCCAAACCATCTTCGGTTAAATCAATCCATACCGAACCATCTTCTTTTTTATAGAAAACACCTTTTTCTAATCCTTCGGTGATAAAATCTTTTCCAAATAGGTATGTTTCAGATTCGTAATACAACGTATCAAAATCCACTCCCATGCTTTCATAAGTAGCCTCAAAACCTTCATACACCCATCCATTCATGGTTTGCCATAATGCATAAACTTCTGGGTCCTTTTGCTCCCATTTTTTTAGCATTTCTTGGGCTGAAGATAAAATTTCTGTATTCTTTTTAGCTTCCTCTTCCTCCATACCAGCGGCAACCAACTTATTGATTTCTGCTTTGTATTCTTGGTCAAATTTAACGTAGTATTTTCCTACTAAATGGTCGCCTTTTATCCCAGTGGATTGTGGTGTTTCTCCATTTCCGAAACGTTGCCAAGCCAACATTGACTTACAAATATGAATTCCACGGTCGTTGATGATTTGTGTTTTCACCACTTTATGACCATTTGCTTTTAAAATTTCAGCTACGGAATATCCCAAAAAGTTATTTCGTAAATGACCTAAATGCAAAGGTTTATTGGTATTAGGAGATGAATACTCCACCATCACCGTTTTACCTGAATCTTTGGCAAATCCCCAATGCTCATCTCGAGAAATTTCCAAGAATAATTCATTCCAATACGAAGCGGATATTTTTAGGTTTAAAAATCCTTTGACAATTTCAAACGATTCCACAAACGCCACGGTTTTCACCATTTCTTCGCCAATCATTTCGGCAGTTTGCATTGGGTTTTTACGGGTTATTTTCAGTAATGGAAAGACGTTTACCGTATAATCTCCAACAAACTCTTTACGGGTCTTTTGTAATTGAATTGCAGGAAATTCTTGCGCTCCAAATAGCGAGATTAAAGACTCTTCAACGTATTGTGATATTTTTTGTTCTATGTTCATTTTCTACTCTTCAATACCCTACCCCTATATTAGAATGCAGGGTGTTAAAATCTTTAATAGATTCTATTTGTTTAATTTTTCAATTACTGGTAACACATCTTCCAATATTTCAAAAGCTGTTTCGGCCATTTTATTTTTCTTTTCGTCAAGAGTTGGATTGATTTCCACAAACTCCAAACAAGCCACTTTATCAGTTTCTAACCAAGCGGTAATAATTTTTTTAATTTCCACTTCGTCAAACCCTTTGGTAACAGGCGTACCGGTACCATGAGAAATTAAATCACAGTCCATACTATCTACATCAAAGGAAATGTAAATTAAGTCGCAATTATCTAATCTTTCAATGGCCTCAGTCATGCATACATCCATTCCTCTATGCCTAATTTCAGCAACCCGGTAGTTTCGAATATCTAGGCTATCAATAATTACATCTTCCTGTTCCTCGGTATCACGAACCCCAAAATACACCGTGTCTTCCGGAAGTACACTTGGACAAACCCCTGAGAGATGTTTCATCTTTTCCCAACCGGCAATTTCTTTTTCAGAAAGTTCATTAATCTGATGCTTCAAGTTATCCTTACCCAAAGCACAACTCAATGGCATTCCATGAATGTTTCCCGATGGGGTGGTATAAGGGGAGTGAATATCTGCATGCGCATCAATCCAAACAACACCTAGTCTTTTTTTAGGGTAAGCCTTTTTTATTCCAGCAATCGTACCCGCGGCAATAGAATGGTCACCCGATAACACGATAGGAAATTCTGTTTCCACAGCAGTATGTACGGCTTCTGTTACATTTTGCAAGACCTTAACCAGCGAATTAATATGTTTAGCATGCGGTGTGTCAATTTCTCGATATAAATCCTGATTTAAAACTTCTACCGTTTTATGATTGTATTTGGAAAGTACCTCACTGTTTTTATTCCAACCCACAACCTCCATGGCTTTAATACCAAGGGAAGAACCCCTTGTACCTGCACCAATTTCTGATTCTACAATTACATATCGAATACTCATTTTCTTTGAATTTTAGAGCCACGAAGGTACAATTATTGGCTCAAAATTTAAGCAGTAATCCCGAGTTGTTTATAGGATATTTTTTGGTAATCATGCCAAATCGAAAAAGCCATGAGGTAATACTAAAACCCAAATACGCTGGTGTAAATATTCCAAATTTTGTTTGTTCTTGGAGAGTCCCTCACCGTATTCACCGTGATAGTTTAAACTGTACTGAAAAAACAGGACATAAAAAAAGCCTCAAGTTAATAACTTGAGGCCTTAAATAAAAAATTTAAAAACTTATGCTTTTTTTACGTTCACAGCGTTTAATCCTTTTCTACCTTCAGTTAATTCGAATTCAACATCGTCATCTTCTCTGACTTCATCGATTAAACCTGATACGTGCACGAAGTATTCTTTCTTAGATTCTTCGTCTACAATAAAACCAAATCCTTTGGTTTCATTGAAAAATTTTACTTTTCCTTTGTTCATTACTCTTGTATTATAAAAAACGCAAATTTAAACTATATATTTACTTAGAGCGGTTTTTGTGCACTTATTATAAATTATTATTTCTATGATAGTTATATTAAAACGTTTTAGTCATATCATCAGGAATTACTAAAATATAATCTCCCATTGTAGCGTACTCCTCCTTAAACTCTAAATCGCCATCTGCCTCAACCGTGCTAATAGTTGAAACTGTAAGTTTATTTTCCCAATACTTTAAGTACCAATATATTCCACCGTAATTAGCCGAATGAAAATCTCCTTGAAAATGAAGAAAAGTAGTTTTATTTTCCAAATTCGCTAAAATAAAATGAGCCATCGTAGCGTCTTTAGTCGATTGTGATTTTACCATCGCTTCCACTTTAGGTCCTCCTACCCCATGGCCAAAATCCATGGTCATCATCTTTTGAGCACTTGGATTATTGGTGTCATATACCATCGGCAACGGCATAATGTAACTTTTACCTTCTATGGTTAATGAATCTAAGGATTCGAACCCGTGGTAATTTACCATCGAAGCATAGCGCCTTGGAATATTTGTGGCTACAAATTTCAATTTATTGGTATTTGCAAATTCCAATAATGGCTTATAATCGGTTTTATAATTGTTCCATAAACGCATTTCTTTTTCAAAGCTCTTTTGGCTTATTTGCCCCGCAAAATATTCATCGATAAGCAATTGCCCATCCGATTCAAACATCTCCGCTCCTAGCGTTAATTTCCCATTTATTTCAAATAATGATTGCGTAACCGATAACTGCAACCAGTGACAAATCGGGTTATTGTGGAGTTCGCCAAATAATACCACATCCGATTTGGATAGGGTTTTCACCATTTTGTCATAGGAAACTTCCTTCCCGTTCTTGTTATATAACTTATAGGCTACCTGTGCTACAGAAACTTGCACAGAAAGAAGTAAAATAACTCCTGCTAAAATTGATTTCATAATATTCTATTTATTTTTTTCAAAGGTAAGTTTTGAACCTTTTCTTATTTGATTATTAGCTACAAATCCTTTATTAACTTCCAATGCATATTTAATAGGCGAAGAAGAATTAATGGGCTCAACAGATTTTGGTTTCATTCCTTCATTTATTTGAATGATTATTCCGTTTTGGTCCATCATTAGTAAATCCAATGGGATAAATGTGTTTTTCATCCAAAACGATTGGTGTTCCATTGTCTCAAATATAAAAAGCAACCCGTTATTCGTTTTTAAGGTCTTTCGATACTTCAATCCAGTATCTATTTGGCTCAAGGTAGAAGCGATTTCAATTTTTATTTCTGAGAGCGTATCCCCACCATCGGATATAATCCACGCACTGCCATCTTGTTTGAATGAATAATTTGATTTCAAATCATCAGCCTGCTCAATTCTACCCGTGGTATGTGTAGGGGCGGATTTGAATTTTGGCAAAATCTTTACTATCACAAACAAAACAAAGGCTCCGGCCAAAAACAAAAGTGTTGTGCTATTGTTTTTCATATTACAACCTATTATACAAAAATTCTAAGGTTATTTTTTGCGTTGTTTTTTTGACTTACGTTTCTTTTTAGTGGTTTCCATTTCCATTTTCAATGGTTTTCTAGGAAATTCATTATTGTGCAAATTCACATCAGCGGTCATCTTGTTTGGGTCCAAAACCACTTTTTCAATCTCATTAAATTTAAATGGGATAGTGAACGAATAATCTGGATTAACCCAAGCCCAACTTTTTAAAATGGTAGCCGTTGTGTTTTTTCTTCCACGCATTTGACTTAATGGAATATAGTAATTATGCACATCGCCATTTTTCATTTTTACTTGCACTTCTATCGGCATTGGTAGGTTTCCTTCATTGGTAATCTCCACCATGGACTCTTCTGCAGCTGCTTTCACGTTTACTGCATAATTTATGTGATGTAGTGTGTTAACCCAATGCTCAAAAAACCAATCTAACTCTAAATTGGACTCTAACTCCATAATTCGGAGTAAATCATTTGGGGTGGGATGTTTAAATTTCCATTCCTTAAAATAACGCTGAATGGCTCGGTAATACACCTCATCGCCCACAATGTAGCGCAACATATTTTGCGTAATTGCCCCGCGTGAATAGGCATTAATGCTATACACTCTATTTACATCAAACAAATCTCCGGGAGTAGATAACGGCTCCTCCACATAGTTTTTAGAATTTGCCAACGCACGGTAACTATCGTATGAGTACTTTAAAAAATCTTTACCTTTTAAATCATTCAGACTATCCAATGCGAACTCCTCGGCATAAGTAGTCATTCCTTCATCCATCCAAGGATAACGGTATTCATTTGTTCCCAAAACGCCATAATACCAATTATGAAGTCCTTCATGGGTTATCAGTCCAATTTTCCCTTGTAATGAACCATGACCTACTACCATGGTACACATAGGATATTCCATACCTCCATCACCGCCTTGAATTACTGAAAAATCGGTGTATGGATAGCGACCAAAAGTGGCATTGGTAATTTGAAAAACCTTTACAATTGCAGGTTGAACCTCTTTCCATTGCTCGGCTAAAGTATCCGTTTGGTAAAAGAAATGTAATTGTAAGTTTTCATCTACGGGAATTATGTCATGTTGGTAATCTGGGTCAGCAGCCCAGCCAAAATCATGCACATTATCGGCCACAAAATGCCAAGTTAAACGCGCCTTGTCTGCCTTATTAGGACTATACCCATGCCCTACTTCATCCGGATTTAATACAACACCTGTTCCCGCCACGGTAAAATTTGAGTCGATGGTGATATTTACATCAAAACTTCCCCAAACCCCGTAAAACTCACGCCCCACATATTCGTTAGCGTGCCAACCATCATGGTCATATTCTGCTATTTTCGGATACCATTGGGTTACCGTAAAATCAATTCCTTCGGCATTATCTCTTCCTGATCTACGCACTTGTAAAGGAATTTGAGCTAAAAATTGCATATCAAAAGTAACCGACTCTCCCGGAGCAATCGGTTTTGGAAGTTGAGCGGTTAAAACAGTTCCTTCAATAGCAAACGATACATTTTCGCCATTTTGGGTAAGCGATTTAATTTCCTGAAAACCCTGTTCTTCTTTAGTTAAATTCAAAATTCGGTCGCCAACTCTCCGGTCTGGGTCTGAAATAGTCCTACTTCTTACGTCCATCATACTTCCGGGTTGAAAGGCATTAAAATACAGATGGTAGTATACCTTATTTAACGTATCGGGAGAGTTATTGGTGTACTCTAGCGACTGACTTCCGGTGATCTGATGGTTGTTTACATTCAGGTCCACATCCATTTTATACGCCACATTTTGTTGCCAATATCCCTGAGCAACTGTGGTTAAGGATAGGGTTAGAAAGCTGATTATAGCTAATAAATTTAAACGCATATTTGATTTTTATAATTGGGTGCCGAAGATAAAATTTCTATCCACACCTTGCCTATTTTTTTTGTTAAAGGAAAAGTTACAATTATGCGAATTCGAAGGTTTGAAATTAACACTACTTCGGTTAATAGATATACCAATCCATACCTAACGTTTTCCCCAATTCTTTTTTGTAGGATTAATTCAAACGCCTAGTGTTTTCTTACTGCATATACCCATTCATCCTCAAATTTTCCATTTTTAAAAAATGTATCCACAAACCTTGCCTCTAATGTAAAACCCGCTTTTTCTAAAGCTTTTTGAGATGCAATATTGTATCCATAAGGTCTGGCAAAAATTCGAGTAATATCAAACGTTTCAAAACCGTATTTTACGATTTGTTGAATGGCCTCGGTAATAATTCCATTTCCCCAAAAGGGCTCTGCTAACCAATAACCCAATTCCATATTTTTTAAATATACATCGCTCTGCGAATGAATCCCTATTCCACCGGAGGCAATACCATCAATATCAATCGCAAAAACTTGAATTGGGGAATGACTAGTTGCCATTTTTATAAAGCGTTGAGCATCCTCCATTTTATACGGATGAGGAAATTGATTGGTTAAATTATTTGCAATTTTAGGGTTATTGGCAAATCGCGCGAGGTCTGCCGCATCCGATTCTCTCCATGGTCTTAGTTTAAATTTCATCATTCTTTGATTCTATGTGCTCAAATATACAAATTGCATAATGTATAAAAACATTCTTAAGCCCTTTGAATAACCCCAATCTATTATACTTTTGAAACCATATTTTAAAATTAGTATGAGCAAACACATTTCCGACAGAGTTCTAAATCTAAGCGAATCGCAAACCCTTGCTATGGCTGCAAAAAGCAGAGAACTTCAAGCTCAGGGCATTGATATTATTAGCCTTAGTTTAGGCGAACCGGATTTTGATACACCCGACTTTATTAAGGAAGCAGCGATTGAAGCTATCCATAATAACTTCACCCACTATCCTCCAGTTCCTGGATATTTGGATGTACGCGAAGCTATTTCAAAGAAATTTAAGAGGGATAATAATCTGGACTACGGACCTGAAAATATCTTGATTTCTACTGGAGCGAAACAATCATTAATTAATGTGGTGCTAAGTTTAGTAAATCCAGGTGAAGAAATTTTGCTGCCAGCACCTTATTGGGTTAGTTACCATGCAATGGCCGAGATAGCTGAAGCCAAACCAGTCATCATTCCCACTTCGATTGAAAACGATTTTAAAATTACTCCAGAGCAATTAGAAGCCAATATTAATTCAAATACTCGTTTAATGATATTTAGTT
Organism: uncultured Flavobacteriales bacterium; assembly: GCA_963974475.1. Classification (GTDB taxonomy): domain Bacteria; phylum Bacteroidota; class Bacteroidia; order Flavobacteriales_G; family Salibacteraceae; genus CAJXZP01. Next base: position 215,571 of record CAXBCR010000002.1, on the reverse strand, counting down.
CACCATGTAATCCAAGTGGTAGCGTTTATACCATGGATGAATTGGAGGCTTTAGCAGAAGTGGCGGCTAAAAAAGAAGATTTTTATATCATCTCTGATGAAATATATGAGCTAATAAATTTTTCTGGAAACCATGCAAGTTTAGGAACCATTGCCAAAATAAAAGACCGTGTGATTACGGTAAATGGTGTTGCTAAAGGTTTTGCGATGACCGGTTGGCGACTTGGATATATTGGTGCTCCTGAATGGATTGTTAAAGCTGCGGCTAAAATTCAAGGTCAATTCACTTCAGGTGCCAATACCATTGCACAAATGGCCGCCAAAGCCGCGGTTGAAGCGAACCCTTCAGTTACCAAGTTGATGCAACAAACTTTCCTTAAAAGAAGAGATTTGATACTTCATGAATTAAGTAAAATTGAAGGGATGAAGTTAAATGTTCCGCAAGGGGCTTTTTACGTTTTTCCTAATGTCAGCTCTTTTTTTGGTAAAAGTTATGGCGCCTACAACATACAATCTGCCTCTGATATTGCGCTATTTTTGCTAGAAGAAGCTAAAGTAGCCATTGTGACCGGAGAAGCATTTGGTAATCCAAATTGTATCCGATTGAGTTATGCCACTAGTGACGATATTTTAATAGAAGCAGCGCGAAGAATTAAAACCGCTTTAGATAAATTGAACTAGGTGAATCAGCATTTAATAAATAGAGTTTTCGATACGTTTCCATCTTTAAACGCCTTAATTATAGGTGATGTAATGATAGATTCCTACCTTTTTGGTTCGGTAGAGCGAGTTTCGCCAGAAGCTCCCGTACCGGTGGTTTCCGTTAATAAAAAAGAAAATAGATTAGGAGGTGCAGCAAACGTTGCTTTGAATATCAAGGCATTGGGTGCCACACCTATTTTATGTTGCGTGGTGGGTAACGATACCAATGCAGATGTGTTTCATGAACTTATGGAATACAATGGCTTGCGTACCGATGCAATTTACAGAGATTCATCTCGTCCTACTACCATAAAAACTCGTGTGATTAGTCAACAACAGCAAATGCTGCGAATTGACGAAGAAGATTCGGATACAATAGATTTAAAGGTAACTGATGAAATCACCGCCAACATTTTAAGAATTTTAGACACCCAGAAAGTGGATGTCGTTATTTTTGAGGATTACGATAAAGGATTAATTACCCCTGAATTGATACAAGCAGTCGTTTCGAAAGCCAATGAGTTAAATATTCCAATATCGGTCGATCCCAAGAAAAGAAATTTTACGGCTTATCATGACGTTACTTTATTTAAGCCAAATTTAAAAGAATTAAGAGAGGGCTTGAATATTTTTGTTGAACCAGTCAACCTTACCAACCTAAAATCTGGGTTCATGAACCTTCAGGAAGTATTGAATTGTAAAAACGCACTCATCACACTATCTGAATTAGGTATGTTTATTTCTGATGGTGAACAAACCAAAATAATTCCGGCTCACATTCGTAATATTGCCGATGTTTCAGGCGCTGGCGACACCGTTATTTCTGTAGCTTCATTAAGTTTAGCTGCAGGTACCGATGCAATATTCGCAACCAAATTAGCCAACCTTGCAGGAGGATTAGTATGCGAAAAAGTAGGCGTTGTTCCCATTGATGGAGAACAATTAAAAAATGAAGCATTGCGGTTAAGCTAACCGCCCAAAAAGGCACCATTACGAATTACTAAAAGCAGAAAAAGTTTCACCTCCCGGTGAAACTAATCCTTCTTATTTACCCTGCTACGAGAATCATTATATGTTGATAATCGAACAAGAGCGTAAGTGATTTACCCTCCCGTTCGTTCATTACTATCCGAATTTTAATTTTGCATTTTATGCGTGTTAATCAATTTAGAACCTTGATACACATTTACCGTGTAGTTTCCTTTTGGAAATAATTCTAAATCAAACATTTGATGTGCATCTTTAGAAAGGTACACCTGTTTTCCTTCTCCATCTAATACCTCCACATGCATCGTGTTTTCTTGATTAGAAAAATTATGAATCTGTACCGAATTAATTACCTCTTCGCCCAGCGAAACCAATACCGTGTAATTTCCTAGCGGCATGGATTGTAAATCAAAATCTAGATTGGCATCTTCGGTGGTTACTACATCCAGGTAATTTACTTTCCCGTCTTCATCCAACACTTCCAATTGCATGGTAGCTGTTGTATTCATTTTACTCTTCTCTTTATCTTCTTCCGAATTTTCACCGGTTGCGAATGCACTAAATCCAGTTAATACTGAGAAAATCGGAATAAGTGCTAATTTTAAGTTTGGTCTTGGAAACATCATTTTTAGTTTTAATTGTGAATAATTGATTGATTTGTTTGTTTTGACAAGACAAACGTACGCACACTTAAAAGCTTTAAAAACAGTTTTTTATACCACTTACACCATAGTGTATTTGAATTACATAATCGAGTATTTGAATTACAATTCGTGAATTAAAGGATGGTAAGAAAGGATCGCAATGAAAAGTAATAACTTATAATTAATACGGATCTACGTCAATATACACCTGCACTGAATTGTATTCCTTATTCATACGGAAAGTATAAATATTCTCAATGAGCATGTCCTTCACCTTTTTAATAGACGCTACATCCTCAATCTTTATAAAAATTTGGTTGATGTACCGATTCCGAACGCGTGGAATTCCTGGAAATTCTGGGCCAAGAACCCTGCTACCAAAAGAAACTCGCAACACATCGGTAAACATTTTAGCAGCATCCATCAATTTTTCACGATTGGCGTGCTTCATGTTTATTTTCAATAATTTATGATAGGGTGGATATTGAAATTCCTCGCGAAGCTCCAATTCTCTTTTATACATTCCCAAATAATCATTTTTAATTACCTGCTGAATTATAGGGTGTTCGGGTTGAAAGGTTTGCACAATTACCAAGCCTTGCTTAGCACTCCGTCCTGCCCTACCAGCTACCTGAGAGATTAACTGATAGCTACGTTCATGTGCTCTAAAATCTTGAAAGTTTAGCGATTGGTCGGCATTTAACACGCCCACTAAACTTACGTTTTCAAAATCTAATCCCTTGGTTACCATTTGTGTACCAACCAAAATATCAATTTTCTTATCCTCAAAATCGGAGATGATATTTTGGTAGGCGTTTTTAGACCGCGTGGTTTCTAAGTCCATTCTAGCCACTTTTGCATCCGGAAAAATCAAAGACATATCCTCTTCAATTTTTTCGGTACCAAACCCGCTTAACTCTACCTCGTGCGAACCACATGCTTCACACTTTTTGACGATGTGTCGTTCAAAACCACAGTAATGACATTTTAAACGATTTAGGTACTTATGATAAGTCAAACCTACATCACAACGCGTACAGTAAGGAGTCCAACCACACGTTTTACAGATAATATAGGGCGAAAACCCTCTCCTATTCTGAAACAGAATGACCTGTTCTTTTCGATCTAATGCATTTTTGATTTCTTCCATTAAAAGAAACGAAAAATGACCTTGCATTTGCTTTTTCTTATGCGCTTGAGCTAAATCGGAAATAACGATTTTGGGCATTTTAACACCCCCATACCGATCCGATAGCGTCACCAAACCATATTTACCCGTTTCAGCATTATGCATGGTTTCCAGCGCAGGAGTAGCAGAGCCCATCAACACTTTGGCTCCAAACATTTTAGCTAAAACTACGGCCGAATCACGGGCATGATATCTAGGTGAAGGTTCAAATTGCTTAAAACTTGAATCGTGCTCCTCATCAATTATTACAAGCCCAAGGTCATCTAGCGGCAAAAACAAGGATGACCGCGCGCCTAATAGAATATCGTATCCATCGCTACCCAATTGCTTATTCCAAATTTCAACCCGCTCATTTTGATTAAACCGCGAATGATACACACCAACTCTATCACCAAAATATTTTCGTAAACGATTAATAATTTGGGTGGTCAATGCAATTTCCGGAAGTAGATATAATACCTTTTGTTTACGCGCTATTACCTCCTCTATCAGCTTCACATAAATCTCTGTTTTACCAGAAGAAGTGACCCCATGAAGCAAAACCACATCCTTTTCTTTAAAGGATTCTTTAATGGAATTTAAGGCTACATCTTGCGCTGGGTTTAGCACGACTTCTTTACTTTTTTGGTCAGAGAAATCGCCAATTCGTCCTACAATTACTTCTTCCACATCAAAAACCCCTTTATCCATAAGTGCTTTTAACTGCGATGAGGCCGCGTTACTGGCTTCGAGTAATATTTTTTGTTTTATTGCTGATTCGGTTCCACTAAACAGTTGACTTAATTCGATGTATTTCATCAAAATGGCCAATTGTTTGGGCGCTTTGTCTAATTGGTCAAAAAGAGCACGTAATTCATTTTCACCATGATATTGCGGTGTAAGTTTTACGTATTTGTCTTTTTTTGGTTTGAACTTTGTCTTTATTTCCTCCAAAACCACAATCACATTGCGTTCCAGTAACATTTTCACGATGGGATAAATGGTTTTCTTATTGAGAATTTTAGAAATTTCATCTAAAGACAAAACCTCTCTCAATTCTAAAGCCTCAAAAACTAAATACTCCTCATCGGTTAATATTTTAGGGTCAACCGTAAATTCATTATTTAAAAGCACCTGCGTTTCACTACTTAATTTCAATCCGCTGGGCAGGGCTGCGCTCATCACGTCACCGGGATTGCACATGTAATAGGTTTTAATCCATTCCCAAAACTTAAGTTGCTTTAACGTCACCACCGGTTTATTATCCAGCACCATTTGAATGTCTTTGGCGCGGTAATTCTCTGGTGGATTATCGTGAATCTTTGCCACAATGGCGCTATAAAGCTTCGATTTTCCAAACTGCACAATTACCCGAAAACCCACATCTACGTCCTCCACCAACTCAGCAGGAACGTGATACGTAAACAGGTTAGGAACTCCTAACGGTAGTATTACATCGATATATTTTTCTGGAAATAACAAAATTTAGCTCTTCTTACAAAGATGATTTGTTATGGGGATTTAATCCTAATGTTTTCAGGATTTTTTGAGAGGCAAGTTTTTATTATTCTATAACTATTTAATTCAAATTGTACTAAACGAAAAAGAGCCACCCCTTGCGAGGTAGCTCCTTTAAACTTGGTTTATTCTAAATCACTATTTAATAATGAATTGACGAGTGATAACCTCACCGTTAGCTTCAAATTGAACAAAATATGTTCCTGTAGCTAAAGTAGACACATCAAATGATTTTGTTAATGAAGAACCATTTACGTTCACTTTTTGAGATTTAACTAACTCACCTGTAATACTAATAAATGAAACATTCACTTCAGTAATATTAACAAAATTAGTTAACTCAATAGTTACTTGCTCCACTGCTGGATTAGGATACATTTTAATAGAAGAAGTTTCAAGGCTATTAACACTTAAAACAAAATCAACTATTACAGTATCTGAACCCATACATCCGTTAGCATCGGCAACCACTACGCTAATAGCACTATCAGCAGCAGGTGTTACATCATACGTTTGAGTTGTAGTGGTACCATCACTCCATAAATAAGAAGCGAAACCTGCTCCAGCATCAAGAGTAAAAGTAGTTGCACTTGGATCCCAAATATTGGTATCTGCACCTAAGTCAACCATCACTTCTGGAAGGCCGGTAACCACAATTGCATCGTTTCCTGTACAACCTGCAGCATCTGTAACATCAACAGAATAGGTAGTAGCTCCTAATGTTGAACCACTAACCATTAATGTTTGCATAACGGATGCATCATTCCATAAATAAGAAGCAAATGAACCTGCATCTAATGTTAAGCTTTCTTCAAAACATAATGCGGTATCCGCTCCTAAATCAACAACAACCGCAGGAGTACCAGTTACAGAAATAGTATCATTTCCAGTACAACCGTTAGCATCGGTAACTTCTACAGAATAGTCAACAGCTCCTAAAGTAGAAACAGTCATTCTTGTTTGCATTGTTGTAGCATCATCCCAAACATAAGAAGCAAATGTTCCTGCATCTAATGTTAAAGTTACTGCATCACATACAGATGTATCATTTCCTAAGTTTACCATTGGTACAGCAAACCCTGTTACAGAAATAGTATCATTTCCAGTACAACCATTAGCATCGGTAACTTCTACAGAATAGTCAACAGCTCCTAAAGTAGAAACAGTCATTCTTGTTTGTGTTGTTGAAGCATCATCCCATGCGTAAGAAGCAAATGTTCCTGCATCTAATGTTAAAGAAACTGCATCACATACAGATGTGTCATTTCCTAAGTTTACTATTGGATCAGCCAGCCCTGTTACAGAAATAGTATCATTTCCAGTACAACCATTTGCATCCGTAACTTCTACAGAATAGTCAACAGCTCCTAAAGTAGAAACAGTCATTCTTGTTTGTGTTGTTGAAGCATCATCCCATGCGTAAGAAGCAAATGTACCTGCATCTAATGTTAAAGTAACCGCGTCACATACAGATGTGTCATTACCTAAATCAACCACTGGATCTGCGGCAACAGTCACAGCAATTGTATCAGAAGTAGTACAAGTTCCATCAGAAACCTCTACCCAATAATTAGTTAGACCCGCAACGGTGGTTGCAACACTTCTAGTTTGAGTAGTAGAAGCATCATCCCAAGTGTAAGAACTAAATGTTCCTGCATCTAATGTCATGGTTGCTCCCATACATAATGTAGTGTCATTTCCTAAATCCATTGCTAATGCAGCTGGTTGAGTTAATGTTACAGTATCGTAAATCATTAATCCATAATTATCCGTTACTGTTACGTAATAATCACCTGCAGCTAAAGAACTAGCAGTAGCTGTAGTGGCTCCATTACTCCATAAATAAGTATATGCTGGGTATCCATTTGCTACGGTAATAGTTGCTGTACCATCTGCTGAATTATTACATGTAAGATTTGTTCCGGCAACAGTTGCTGTCATTGGATCAAATATTTTCACGTTATCAATAAATGCTTCATCACCATTTCCTCCAAAGCCGTTCGCTTTACTATATTTTCCAGAATGTTGGATTTCAATAGTAAATGTAGTTCCTGAATAAGAGGATAAATCAATATTAACAGTTTCAAATGCATCAGCACCTGCTGTGGTAGGATTCACTGAGTTTCCAACCATTACTCCATTAATAAGTACTCTACCCCAAGAATATTTAGGACCGTACGAATATGTTTGTTTTACATCAAACTCTAAATTCAAATTAGTTTGTCCAGTTGCATTAACTGTCATAAAAATAGATGAAACATGAGTTGAGTTATTCACAAAAGCTTGAGTTTCGGTAGCCGTTGTGCTACCACCAGACCAACCAGTGGAAGAACTACCGGTCAATAAAACACCAGTTCCTGTTCCAGTTCCATTTGCAGCCAAGGGGCTTAAAGAAGCATTTGAATTTGCAGAATCTGCAAGTCCTAAATAGCTGTCCATTCCGTTTTCAAAACCGTTAAGGTAAGGAAAAGTAGTAATGGTATCCAACAAAGTAACAAATGACATAGGACCAACCCAAACGGAAGAATCTCCAGAACCACATACCGAACGAACGTAAAATTCGTAAGCAGTTGCTGAACTTAGACCACTAATACTATTTGATAGAGAAGTAGTACTTACAACGGTACCTGAACCTTGAGTGAAAGCCATGGTATCCCATTCTATTTCCCAATTGGTTGCGCTACCCAACTCAACAAAACTTACCTGAGCCGATGAGTTAGTTACCGTTGAAACAGCCAAATTTGCAGGTGCTAAACAAGATGGTCCAGCAGTCACATTAAGTGTGTAATCTTCAAAACTTCCATAAGACCCTGTGTAACAAGCATTAGAAGGAACCGTTGAACCTAAACCATTGTCAGCTGAACCGATACGTAATCTATGATTACCAAGGCTTGCATTGTAAGGAATTGGTAAAATTGCATGTAACGTATCTGGATTTGAACTTGTTGATTCTCCCAAATAAATATGCTCATTTGCATCATCGAAATCTAAATCATTATTCCAATCTACAAAAGCAAAAACGTTATAGCTATAACCCGTTTGTAATGTGATGTCAATAGCTAGATTTGATTGTTGACCAGCGTTAGCAATCTTAGCAGAATAATCTCCATAATTTCCTGCCTCAACACCTGTTGTATTATTTAATGTATCCATAGACACATTAGTGATACCGTTATTGTCAACACTTGAAGGGGATGGAGTACAATATCCAGTATAAAAACTAAAAGGTCCTGCCCATGCGCTAGTTGTACCACCACAGTCAGCTCTTACATAATATTCGTAAGAAGTATTGGCGGTTAAACCCGTTAACGAATGAGGATTGGTAGTTGAACCAGTAATTGTTGGCGTACCAGCAGCAGTAAATCCTGCAGTGTCCCACTCAATATCCCAAGTAGTAGCTGAACCATTTTCTGTCCATCCTAAATCAGCAGAAGTACTCGTTAAATTTGTTACCACACCTGCTGAAGGCGCTAAACAATTAGGAGTAACCTCAACAGTGAAATTATCTATATGTAAATAATACCCATCTAATCCACCAATAGGAATATAAAAGGCGATATACACATTTCCGGTATAAGCAGCTAAATCAACGATATGCTCCGCATAAGTTGTACTGTTTACTGTATCTACCAAAAGTGTATCTGTAAAACTAGCCAAAGCGTTAGTGGTAGTTGAAATTAACACTTTATAATCATTTGGTTCAGAAGCACTTCTCGCACGAGACCAAAATTTCAACCTATTTGTAGCCGTTAAAGTAATTTGTGGAGAAATAAGATAGTCATCATTTGCTCCAGAGTTAAAATCAGTATAAGCTTGTGCACTTTGATTTCCTTCTTGCGCGTACGAAGAACTTGTATTTAACGACCATGTGTCACCATCCGTATTGTTATCTACAATTGACCAACAATTTATGGAAGAAGAATTACTATTAAACCCTTCATTAAATGGTACAGAAAAAGTGTTACAGGCTGTATTGAAAGTGTATGGACCTGACCAAAATGATGAGTCAGCTGCTCCACAACCCGATCTTACGTAAAACTGGTAAGAAGTGTTAGCTGTTAACCCAGTTAATGAATGTGGGTTAGCCGTTGCTGCAACTGTAGTCCCAGAACCTTGGGTAAATCCAGCAGTATCCCACTCAATTTCCCAAGCTGTTGCTGAACCTGATTCAGTCCAACCTAAATCTAAGGAAGTAGTTGTAACCGATGATACTCCAAGAGCACTAGGTGCAGGACAAGAAACACTATACATGTTAATGTCATATGAAGTAATACACTGAGGTGTAGCCCAGGTAGAAACAATAATGTAATATGTTGTTCCTGAAACTAAAGAAACACCATAAATTCCACGTGTAGATGTACCAGAAGAACCAACACTGCCTACACAGTTACCTGTAGATGTTGAATCATCAGTTATGTACATACCAGAATAAGAATCCGAAATATTGGTAAGTTCCACATTAAAATCTACTATGTTAGCTGAAGGAGTGAAACTATATATTTTTTCATCTCCATTCAAGTAATTACCGGTACAGGCAATATCTGAAGTACTATAATTGTCACCGAATCCACAGGTAGACTCACCGGTAGCTACATTTGGCAAAGAGCTCACAATCAGTGGATTGGTAAATGTTGACCCTGCCTGCGAAAATGCAAACTGAGTCAAAAATAGGAACCCAAATAAGGCTCCAAGTTTTGTAATTTTTTTCATTGATAAAATTTTTAATTTGTAATAAAATAAGAATGGTTATCAATGTTCATGGGTGAATATTGATAGGTTCGAAGTATCGAATTGTTATAATTTTGCTTCTAAGGCAACTTTAATTTCTGGTTTCTAATATCTTAAATTTAGGTTCACGTATTTGTTAATTTTTAATCATTTAATTATTGCCCAATATTACAGATTTCATAAACACGTGTCAAGTTTTAAACCGTATAAATGAGAAAATAATTAAACAATTTGAACATCGGCTAATGTAGATTTTAGGAGAAGACGATTTGGTTTTTACACGTATAAAATTTACACTGAAAACCAGTTAAATAGCCGTTTCATTAATTTTTATTTCAAAATTCTACCATCTGGTTTGAGTAAAATACCTTTGTAAACCGTTTAATACAATCAACTTATTTACCTAATTTTATTGCTGTTTAAATAAAAGTCATGCACGGTAAAAATATAATCGGATTTCAACTCCATCATTCTAGTAAAAAACAGTTCAACACATTCAATCCGAAATTGAACATCGCAAACCCAACTCCTTTTTTTGAGGCTACTCAAAATGAAATAGATTTGGCAGTCAACCTGGCAGAAAATGCATTTCCAATTTATTCAGAAACTTCTCCTGAGACACGATGCCAATTTCTAAATCAAATAGCAAAAAACATTCTTGAATTAGGGGATATTTTAATAGAATCCTACCAAAATGAATCCGGATTGAGTTTTAGCCGAGCACTCGCTGAACGCGCGCGAACGATTTGGCAAATTGAAGTTTTTGTGCAGCAATTAACGCATGGCGAGTGGGTCAAGGCCTCTATCGACACTGCCATTAAGGAAAGAAAACCCAATCCAAAACCAGATTTACGAAAAATGCTTTCTCCTTTAGGCCCTGTGGTTGTTTTTGGAGCAAGTAATTTCCCCTTAGCATATTCTACAGCAGGCGGAGATACCATATCGGCATTAGCTGCTGGTTGCCCAGTAATTGTAAAATCCCATCCGATGCATGCGGGTACAGGAGAACTGGTTGCCGTGGCCATTCAAAATGCCGCTAAATCCACGCAAATGCCTGAAGGTGTATTTTCCAATTTAAACAGCAATTCTTTTGAAGTTGGAACCATTTTGGTAAGTCACCCCAAAATAAAAGCAGTAGGATTTACAGGTAGCATTGCGGGAGGCAGGGCACTCTTTGATTTGGCAAATAATCGACCTGAACCCATTCCGGTATTTGCAGAAATGGGTAGCGTCAATCCTGTCGTCATTTTACCCACCGTACTAGCTAATAGACCATTAGAAATTGCCCAAACCTTAGCTAATTCTATCACTTTGGATTCAGGTCAATTTTGTACCAATCCGGGGTTGATTTTTGCTATCGATAGTCCAGAATTAGATGTGTTTATTTCTCATTTAACACACGAAATAGTAGCTAAGAAACCGAGCTACATGGTACATCCAAAAATTCTTGAGAATTTTAATGCCAATAAAAAATTGCTCGCTAATCAACCCAACTCAAATTTTGCAGATGGGGTTGAAATTAATGATCGCAAGAATCTTGGCCAACCAGCCATAGCCATTACATCTGGTACCACATTTTTAGCCAATAAAACCTTACATTTAGAAGTCTTCGGGCCATTTTCGCTCATTGTTAAATGTGCCGACCAAGCCGAATTAGAAAATATTTTAGCAAATATAGAAGGACAGTTAACGGGCACTATCATTGGGAATGCTACTGATTTAGATGAATCAAATAAAATTATTAGCATACTAAAATCAAGAGTTGGAAGGTTAATTTTTAATGGTGTACCCACCGGTGTCGAAGTGTGCAAATCCATGCATCATGGAGGTCCCTTTCCTGCTACCACAAATGCGCATTTTACGGCTGTTGGACCTGATGCTATTATTCGCTGGACACGGCCAATTAGTTTTCAAAACTGCCCAAATCATTTACTGCCAAAAGAACTACAAAACGAAAATCCATTAAATATTTTACGTACTATTGACGGAGAATGGAGTCGGAAAAAAATTTAAAAATAAAACCAAGAATTGGGAAACAATTTTATGCACTGATTCTCTTATTTATTCTTTCCTTTTTAGGATTAAATATATTTATTGCTGGCCAAGCTTGGAATTTTACCCACTTCGTCACCTCCCCTGTCGCAAGCGGTCAACTGAATTCAGAAAACACTTTTTGGAACAAAACCAAAACCACTTTTATTGGGGTTTCAATTCCTAAATCCATTAATGATTCGGTCGATTTAGATTTTGTAGAGGTAGATACAATTCATGGAGAAATTAACCTTGAAATTTGGCGTTTTGATATGGAGCCCTCAAAAGGGGTGGTTGCTTTATTTCACGGCTATAATTCATCAAAGTCATCCTTATGGAAAGAAGCACAGGCCTTTTATAGAATGGGTTACACCGTAGTTCTCACCGATTTAAGAGCCTCTGGAGGTTCTGATGGAAACCAATGTAGCTTTGGGTATTATGAAGCAACCGATGTAGCTAATACACTCACTTGGTGCCGCAATAATTACCCTCAAAAAAAGGTGTTTTTATATGGTGTTTCTATGGGAGCTGCGGCTATTTTAAAATCGGTAGGTTCTTTACATGCTAAACCGGATGGAATAATAATTCAATCTTCATTTCCTAGTTTACACAATGCCCTTCAAAACAAAATGAGTCCAATGGTACGGTCCAATTTTATAACTTCTTACCTACTTACTTTTTGGGTAGGTGCTCTTAATAATTTCAAGGCACTTGATTTTAAATCGATTTCGGATGCAAAAAAAGTAACTTGCCCTACCCTGGTCATTCACGGAATGTTGGATACCCAAGTATCATATGAAGATTCCAAATCTATGTACAAAAACTTAAAAGGCCCCAAAGAATTAGCAACTTTCAGTAAATCAGGACATGAATCCATTCTCACCCATGAGGAAGCAAATTGGGTATATTTAGTTACTAACTTTATGCAAACCCATAACCAATAAGCTTAAATTTGACGCTTTGAAAATATTAAAAATATGTTAGACTTTTCTACCGTTTTAATCAACGAACTAGTAATTCACCGCGTAGGTAATAAACACAACGAAGAAGACTTCTTCATTTCCGAATCTTCCTTTCCGTTAACCGAAGGTCTAAGCTTAATGATGCTTGATTACTTTATTAAGCCTTTTATGAAAATCCAAGATTCAAACCAATTTGCTCATGAAATTGATTTGAATTACAATGAATTAAATGGAATTAGTAAAGAAATCTTTCAAAATCCAACCTCCCTTTACATAAATTCAGTTAAAATTCTTCAACATCTCCACGAGCAGAGTCAACATCCGCATATTAAAACAGGTGATTTATTTGTGGCACATTTTTCAGACATCCTTTACCAAGACAAAATGGTAGATGCCATTGGTATTTTTAAATCAGAAAACAAAACTTCGTTTTTACAAGTTGGACAAGACAATGCAAACCTGGAGGTAAAAGAAAAACAAGGTATTGACATTAAGAAGTTAGATAAAGGCTGCTTCATTTTCAATATTGAACAAGAAGATGGATTTAGGGTTTGCCAAGTAGATAGCAATAATTACGACACTGAATATTGGTTGCACGAATTTTTAGGAATCAGCCCTATTCAAGATGAGGTTTTTCATACCAAAGAATATGTAAACCTATGTAAAGACTTTGCCAAAGAAGTAGTGCAGGCAACCGAAAGTAAAACAGATGAAATAGAGTTTATGAACAAATCTATAAAGTACCTTGAACGGAACGATAACGTAGATTTAGAAGACTTTAAAGAATTCGTTTTAGACAACGAAGAGAAGAAACAAGAGTTTGATCAATACAAATCCATGTACGAAACCCAAAACAGCGTTGCCATTCCAGATGCGTTTACTGTTTCGATGCCGGTAGTTGAAAAACAAAAGAAATCAATAAAGAATGAAATCAAATTAGACACCAATATTCAAATAAAAATTGGTGTAAATAATCCGGATTCCATCGACAGATTTATTGAAAAAGGGTATGATCATGAAAAAGACATGAGCTTCTATAAAATATACTATAACAACGAGTTATAAACTTAATCTTTGATTCGTTCATCCAAAATAAAAGGCTTCTGCCCTACTAATTTTAGTTTTTTGAAATCTTTGTGGTGGGGATTTAGTATATAGTTATATCCAAATGGAGTAACCACAGAAGGTACCTTAAACCCTATGTTGTGAAAATTTCTAAAAAACTCAGAACCAAATCTTTGGGTGGCGTAATTTTCCCCTACCTTATCCCAATTAAGAGGTAATTCATCGGGTGTTAATTCCGTTATTTTCAAATTATCTGGTAATTCTATTTCGGCCATAACCGCATCATGTGGTAAGGCTTCTTTGTTATATTGTACTACAAATTCCAATAAACACATGGCAGCATTTTCTGCCGCATAAAAACAAGGTGTTCCTTTCAAATTCCATCTACCTCCATACAGGCGAGCCCCTTCCCCCGAAAAGTCACTTATATACTCTTCCTTCGCTAAGCGGTAAATCTTCATATTTTTTCCTCCAAACCATTCTTCATGAGTAAGAACATTTTAAGAAAAAACACCATGGGCAATTCGCCCCATTATTTGGTGTACGAGACTGAAGCCAAATTGGGTATCTAAATAACTTAAAGGGGTATTATTATTAAGCGCTAAAACATTGGAGCGCATCCATGATTTAAAGCGATCTTGAGAACCAAAAACAACATACCCTTGTAAATACAACTGAGATAATTCAAGCGCCTTTTCCGAAACAGCAACACCAAATTTATCATTGTTTTTTTTGTTTTGGAGGGTACGGGTGGTAACCTGTAATATAGGAGCTAATTCTTGAACCTCTAACCCGGTACTTAAACGTAATTTTTCTAATTGATTTGCAGATATACCTTCTCGGGTAATACCAATAAGCGTTTGGTTATCTAGGGATTGTGATTGCCAATCGATTTTTGGGAGATAGGCCACAGCTGGCTCATTTACATCTCCAGATTTTATAAAATCATCATATACCATACCTCTAACTTTACCCAAAGGTACGTATTTTATTTCGTTAATCTCACTCATTAACGAAATTTTTACTTTTTAAAGCGAATTTATTCCGACAATAAATTTTGGGCACTCAACGCTGATTTCAAGGCCATTTCCACCAATTTGGCACTTTCAGCACTTTGCGTATGCAATAAAACCCGTAACAATACTCCGGATTCATCCAATTCAACCACCTCCACTTTTGCCTGCTCAGTCAATAACGTATAAGGAATAACCATCGCCTCTTTCCGTAGAGTTTTTATAGCAGACTCAACCGAATTTTTAGGCTTAAACTTAACGGTTACTGAGCATAACTCACCTTTTAAATCGCGTTCTAATTTACGAACCTGATAATCACTCAAATTGCGATAGGCAATAAATGCAATATCACCTCCCGCTAATCGAATTTGAAGACCGCGCACCGCCAATTCAACTATAACACCAGAATACTCATGAGAAGACAAAAAATCACCTTGCGCAATTCTGTTCTCAAATTTTATGACAATACCATTAACCACATCCCTCCAATATCGGCCTCCAACCACAATAACAACCACTATAAGAATAAGCGTTACCAAGAAACTAATATTAAGCATAAACACCAATAACAAAAAAGAAATGATGACCCATACTCCCATTTCAATTCTTGGCCTGGAGGATTCAATGCGTTGATGCCACACCTCCGATTTTACCAGCATAAACAAATAACGTTTACTCAATTGCATGGTAAAAAAAGTCCCTAAAATTACTAATCCCACCAACAATAAAGCTTGTAGCGGTAGCTCGGAAATAGATATGTTACCTGAATCAATCATTCAAACTTTTTTAAAAAATTCTGTTCCTTTAATTGCTCTACCACCGCTTTCAATACAGATGGCTCTATGCTGAAAGTGTTTTTAGCGCCTTCAACTATCATTTTGGTGTAAACCAGTTCCTTTACCACACTATTTATAGTGGATTTTTCCTGAAGATGAAAAATTTCAACCATATTATTTAAGTGTAATTTTTCATGTAAAACCAAATGTGTAAGCATTGTCGCCCAAGAAATAGGCAACAACCCCGGAAACGAACTTTCTTTATACTCAGAAACAAAAACGGTTTCTCCTTCATATTTTTCTATACTAGCTAACCAACGCATCATTGCAACTCCAATGTTACCGTTCGCTCCATTAGCATACTTTTCAAACAGATTCGAAACCTCCCGCTTCGAAGGTAACTTATCTGGTTTTGAGTTAAATTTAACTTTCACTCCAGACAAATGATGACGCTCCAACATTAACCCTGCCAATTCACGTCCATTAGCTGGAGGTAATATTATCGTAGCTGAAATCACCGTATCTATCTCAGTAATTTGCCTCACCAAATCATAGGCAAATAAATTCATGGTCAAAACAAAACGATGCTTATTCCCGTAACGTTCAATTAACCAAACCAATTGATCAATAAACCTTCCACCCGTTGGTGTCCGCAACCACCACAGCTCAAGTTTATTAAAACTAAACACAGTGCCCGCAGGCAAGGAGCTCATTATATTAAATAAACTACCCTCCAATTCAGTGGCCTTTTGAAACGCTGACAATAAGCTACTATTGGTTGAAATTCCTTGGCTAGGAGGAACTATTCGAACCACTTTGGGTGAGTTACAATTCTTCAATAAAGATTCCGCAAAATGCGATTTACCAGCCAAAGCTTCACTGATAACTAATACTGCCCCCGTTTCGTCCCCATCCATTACAGCCAGAGCCTGTTTCATTTCAAAGTCTCTATTAATAGACATTTGGTTATTAAACACTTGCTTTCCGGAAAATAGATGACGATAATAAGCAGGTAAATTCAACAACACCTCGCTATTGGCTTTACTTGATTCAACAAAATTTCTGAATAACTTTCGTTTGTTAACGAGCGTTTTATTTCTATCATTAAACTCTGCCATTCGCAATTGATGCTGCTTTTTTCGAAGTTCAAAAACTGAATTAGAAATCCATTTGCTTGCCACCTTTCTTACCTCAAGTACCTTTTCATTAAACCCTTTATAACCTTGTTTAATATGGATAAATCGGTTTAAACTGGTACGAGTAGATAGCAATTCAGATACACTCAATTTATCGGTAAGTTCAATAAATTGCTTATCCAACATACTTTCAAACTCAATTTCAGTTTGCTCAATAATTAGATTTAACCCTATTATGTCTTCTGATAACCTTTCCTTTAATTCCTCAATCTGCACTTTGGCATCCTCTGATTTGCTTTCTGCTAATTCCGAAACATAAGAGATCCTTGCCCCCATATCCTCAATTTTACCTGTTATGACTTGGTAAGAATGAGAAACCCTTCGGTTTAAAGGCTCGATAAAATCAAGTTCAATATAATAATCCGCTATTTTTTGTAAATCAATAACCACATGATTCACCTCGTCCTCTTGGAAATCTTCAAAATTCAATATGGAATCCTCCTGGATTAAATCCACAGTTTCAGGCAATGTACCAATATTATCTCTTAACTCTTCTTGAATCTGATTCAAAAACTCAGTCGGATTATGGCTTAATAATTCGTTTTCATCAAATAAACTCGCTCGCGTTACATCGGTTTCCCCATTTGTATCAATAATGAGGGTTTCCAGTTGTTTGGATACCCTTTTAAACATACCAAACACCCCCACTCTAATATCTCTCGAAACTTTTTCTTTCAAAAGGACTAACTCTATATGAAGACCAGTCGTGGTGACCCAAGCTCGAAACAAATCACTAAAAAGAGTATGGTTTCTGTTCCAGAATTGGGCATAACCTGAAATTTCATTTCGTAATTTATTGGCCTTATTCGTATCCAAATCATCTTCCAACTCTTCAATAATCCAATTGGCATCAATCCTTGCCGTTAACTCCGCTATTTTTTCAATTAACTCTCGATCTCGGAAATTTGCCGCACTTAATAATTGTTCAGGTTTTTGTTTTATCGTACTAATTTGATGATCTAAACCAGCAAGTACCTTTTTCTTTGCCTCATTAATAAAAACCGTGCGTTTTTCAGGTTCTTGCATAATGGATTCTAACAAACGCTCTATTTCGATTACCGTACCTTCTCTTAAAGCCTTGGTATTTAATGCCTCTATCATTCCAAGTTCATGAAGCATTTTTCTAATATTCTGAAGATTGGTGGTTTCTTCGTAATATTGAAGCATATCCCGCCAATCTACCGAAATAGCCGTTTTACCAAACACCTTAAATGCCATCCTTTTTTGAGATTTTAACACTTTAACATCCCAAGAATCCGTAGCAACTGTCCTTATATCTTCCTCTTTAAGCCAATGCTTCACACTAGAAGGCACCTTAGTGAATACCGATTTTCTTCTTTGGACCCATTGCTCTATTTCTTCAGCTAATAAATGGGTCAAATACCCAAGTTTCTCCTTAGCAGATTCATCTAACAAAGCCTTGTTTTTTTGTGCTAAAATACCATACGAATTCTTGAAATTTTGGTTGTTTTTTTTGAAATCAATACTTTCAAAAAACGACTCATACATTTCACGATAAGCCTCAAAAACAGAAACATACACAGCCCCTACCACCGAGATTACTCCATCGGTAAAATCCTTATTCACTCTTTGCAACTTTTTCTCGAGTCCACTAAACTGAAGATTCAAATGAGAATCAAAGGGTAAAGCCAAATCCTCTAATTCCAGTAGCTTAACCTCTGCCACCTTTTCGGTAGTAACCTTATCAAATCCTAGCCGTATTTCAGAAAACTGAGAAGAAGCCCGAACCATTAATGTTGTTCCAATACTATTCAATAAATTATTAGTATTTGCGACATAGGTTTCAGGGTCATAAATTTTATCTGGAACACCCACAAACACTAAATCCGTTGATCCGGAATAATGTTTCATCAATTCAAAAATTGATAATTTTTCGGTGGCATTATTCACAATTTTTATTTCCGCCTGTAACCTAAATTCATTTAAAACGTCCTGAATAGAATCTATGATTTGGCGTCTTTCTGTGTTATCTTCATTAACCAATACCACACGTACATTGGCATTCCCCCATCGTTGAGAGGATAGAATAAATTTTACCAACCGAATCGTTAAAATCACATTATTGCTAATTCCTCGCCACCACAAATCAATGGTTTCATACTTTCCATATGCACGATTTTCATCGTAATCCATGTACAAAACATTGTAATCTAAATCAATTAAGGACTGGGTTAAATTAGCAAATTGACTAGGTTGACTCGTTTTTCTTGGCCATCCCATCAAAACAGTATTGGGTTCAATTCCCGAAAAGCCATATATACTTGCAATAGTTTCTATCCCGTTGTAAATATCCTTAACTTCCTGGCGTCTCGTAAATATTCCATCTTCTTGGATATCTGTAACCTTAACTCCTTTATCCTTTTTAGGAAATAATACCTTGGCATCGGGGCTTTCTATTAAATCAAAATTGGATATCATTCCTGATCTTCCGCCTAAATCTTGTGATATCTCAATTAAATGGGGCCTTTTTTCGGTTCCACCCGAAAACAATAGAATATTAGGCCTCCAATACTGCTGGTTTTCCTCTAATCCATCCATTCGTTTAAGTCCAGCCTTTATTACAGATGACCAAACACTTCCCCATATATCTCCAGAAGTAAGACTCATTTCCTTTCTTTTAAGAAAGAAATACAGCCCAAACAAAACCATATAAGCCAAAACCATTGCTACAGGGTCTATTTGAAACATTACCGTAAACGTTGCAATAAACCCAATAGCTCCTACCCATTTACTTACTTTAAAGGTGGGTGAAAAATCACTATTAGCCCAACTTTCTAAAAAAAATGAAAGGTTAATGAAGTTGTAAGCCAATAAATAAAACATAGAAACTAGACGAGCAATTGAATCTAACTCACCAATCAATACACCTATCTCGGCTAGTAGTATAGTTAATATTAAAGCGTTTCTAGGTTCATTAGACTTACCAACACCAGCTGCAAAAGACTTCGCATAAGGGGTGATTTTATCTACACTCATTGCTTGAAAAATTCTTGGACCTCCCAACAAACCACCCAAAGCCGAGGAAAGTGTAGCCCCCCAAATTCCTGCAATAACCAATGGCGCGAATAATGCGATATCCATCAGTACATTGTAATTATTCTGTAACTGACTTTCGTTTACGTTTATGCTTAAAAAAACAGCTAACACGATGTAGATAACCAATCCAACTCCTACTGCCAACATTGTTCCAATTGGAATATCCCGTTTTGGATTTTCCAAATCCCCACTCATAGCAATTCCAGCAGTAAAACCAGTAACGGCTGGAAAAAATATACCAAACAAAAGGGCAAATGACACATCGGTACTAGGTGAACCTATTGTACTCGACACCACTTCAATATCCGTATTTCCAGTAAAAACAGCAATCAAAGAAAGCGTAATTGCACCTAAAATAAAGTATTGTGATTTAATAGCTACGGCAGTACTAATATACACCAACGCGGTGAGCACCATTAGGGCAAGCGTTCCGGAAACACGTAAATCATTAATGGTGGACCCCATTCCTAAAACAGGATTAAAATTTTCGGCAAATCCAATTAAATACAATGCAATGCTAAAGGAAGTTGCAATAAACAGTGTGTATCCGATTGCCCCCCCCATGGGTAAACCAAGACTACGAGATAGCACATAATATACCCCTCCTGCTCCCACTTTTTTGTTTGTGGCTATAGACGAAATACTCAATCCAGTAGCTACAGAAATTACATGCGCAATAAGAATAATTATGATAGTACCTGTCAGGCCAGCATGACCTACTACCCAACCTAACCGCATATACATAATTACACCCAATATAGTCAATAAGGATGGTGTAAAAACTCCTGCAAAAAACCCAAATTTCTTTTGTCCTGCCAATTTTGCTTATTTAATAGTTATGGTCTCAAAGGTACTAATTGCACGCTTTTAGAAAAGAAATAAACCGATTGATTTAATTGGACAAACAAAATTAATCAGATGCCAACATTTGATTAAAAATCAATTTTATACGTAAATATCTTAGAACGAATGGTGACTTATAAAAACAGTTCATTTTAAAATTTCCTTAACCCAAGAATCAACTTTTAATCCGTTCAAAGCAATGATTCTATACATAAAAACCAATGGTAGTTTTTTAATCCCAATTCGAGACGAAATTTACTTATGTGATTTTCATTTTGAGCATCACATAAGCGGCTTTAACCCAATAAAATCAGAAAAAATTTTCTCTTATCACGCAAAAAATATTCTTATTTAATAACAAAATAATTATGAATTTCATAAAAGTATCCTCATATTTGGGTAATAGAAATCTTCCAATTTACATTTCTATCTTTTAATTGTTGAGTGGCAATTAATTATACAAAAACAAATCATTTCGTGAAAATCAATAAAGAATTTAGCATTTATAGCATCTTCTATGGAGTTTTGATATTCTTCATATATTGCTGCCACGGTTCAAACTTAAGTTGGACCGAATACCTGACTAAACCAGTGGCTTTATTTACCTTATTGTTTTTGCTAAGAAAATACACCTATGAATTACCAAAAGGATTGGTGAAGGGTGTTATTCTTGGATTATTATTTTCTATACTTAGTGACTTATTTTTCTTGTTTAGGGTAGATTTTAATAAATGGTTTATCATCGGCACCTTTTTATTTTCCATCCTGGCCATGTACAGTTACTCCTATGGTTTTCAACATACTAAAATAAAATTTCTTGCTATCAAGGACCTCAAATCCATTACCCTTATTAACTTATTCCTAAGTCTATTAATTGTTGTTTTTCCTATTTCTATTTTTATTATTGAAGACTTGGAACTTTGGCAATACCCAGCAATTTTATATCAATTACTTTTATGGATATTAATATCTCAAGGTCTTAAACGTCAGGATTATGTGAATGAACCAAGTTATTACATCGTACTTACCGGTATAGTGCTTTATTCTATTACGACCATGCTTATCACCTTACAAAACTTCAGTCACGGTCACTTTGATTTTTACGACCTTTCTGTTTTGACATATTTTATTTCGCAGTACCTTCTTGTGGTGGGGTCAATTGCACAAAAAAATCAAATATCGCTCTCATAAAAAGCAAAAACATCCGTTATCAACGATGGATTGGGTTAAAAAAATTATTTTTATCCAAATAACCCCTTTACTTTTTCCGTATAATTGATTTACATAACATATGAGTATTTAAATTAATGAAGGGGTTTATTTTTATTTTATGCATCATTTTTCTATTTCCTTTTTCAAAGGGATTTGGACAAAACTTAGTTCCAAACGGAAACTTTGAATACAAAAAGGGAAAACGGCATTCATTTCGTCCGTGGCGATTTGTAAATACAGTTGATTTTTTTATTCGCAATAGTGTAGGAAAATCACCTAAAGGAAGCGCTAAATGGCACCCGCCTAAGCCTAAAGATGGAATCGCCTATATTGGTCTACGTATTTATCCTGATTACAGAGAGTTTGTTCAAATTAAGCTTTCCGAAAAATTGGTTGCTACCCAACGGTACTATTTTGAAATGTGGATTAGTTGGTCGGATCACTCCAACTGCTATGCTAAAAGGTTTGGTGCTTCTCTTTATAATAAAAGACCTTCTTACACTTCCAATTTTTATGTTTTTACCAACCCACCACAAATTGAATTAAAAGATCATAGAGGAATTCTTCAACCCGATTCTGTTCAATGGATTAAAGTAAGCGGCACTTATCGGGCTAAAGGTGGTGAGAAATATTTATCTATCGGCAATTTCTCTACCACTAAATACAAGGACCGCCTGAAGAAAGTAAAATGGTGGAGTCCCAATTTTTGGCATCATGAAGCTTATTATTACGTGGATCAGGTGTCTTTAGTTAAACTAGAAGATTATTCTGCTGAAAATGATTCTATTTTGGTAGAAAACATCCCTGATTCTGCTATCATAGATGTTAATACCAATTATATTTATACCATTGAAAAGGATTCTTCTCTTATAATCGAAAACATTCAGTTTGCTTCTAACGAAACAAGGTTATTACCCAGATCCTACAAAGACTTGGAATTAATTCTTGAATATTTAAACGAAAACCCGACCAAAAAAATTCAAATAATTGGACATACAGACAATGTGGGTTCACTCAATGCGAATCAAAACTTATCAGAAAAAAGAGCACATGAAGTATATAAATACTTTATTACAAACAGAGTGGATAAAACACGTGTTAGCTTTATTGGAATGGGTGAAAAACAGCCCATTGCTAGCAATGAAGACGGGTTAGGACGTAAAAAAAATAGAAGAGTAGAACTAAAACTTATTGATTAGTTCTACTCTTAAAAGTCTTTCAAACCTCAAATTTAGTGTCCCTTAGTTTCTCGTTTATAGGTGTTTTCATCAATTTTCTTTCCATTCTTAAAATAGAAAACGGCACCATAAGAATACACTTCTTTTTTATACTCATCACCTCTACCATTTGATACCACAACAATTCTTGTGGTGGTTTTCCCTGATTTCTTGGTAGTTTCATTTAGCCCATTTGGATACGTCTCGGCAAGTTGTCTGTTAAACTCTGTATCATTTTTTGCATGAAACTCTGCCAATTTCCGATCTTCTTCAATTTGTTCGGTCACATCTCTCATTTTTTTAATCACAGCCTCATCTCCAACTATGATTTTTAATGCCGCCTCATATTTATATTTACCCTTTTGAAGGTCGCCTTCAGCGATTAACTTATCTCCTTCAGCCACTATTTCATCAAACTTTTTTTGATTTTCGGCTTGTTGTGCCGCCAACAATAAAGCTTGTTCTTTAGCCTGTTGTTCGGCCAATTCCAATTTGGTAATTTTTTCAATTTGCAATCCTGGATAGGCCTTATCTGCCAAAACTTTCTGAGCGTTTTGGTATCCTATTCTAGCCTGTGCATAGTTCTTTGCTGCAAAGTCAGCATCAGCCTTAGTAATAGCGGCTTGATAGGAATCATTTTTAGCTTTTAATTCGGCTTCTTTCCTTTCATTTTCTGCCAAAGCTGCAGCTGCAAGTTCCAATTTACCATCTATTTCCGCAATTTGACTTGCAGGATATGTCTTCTCTGGTAATATGGTTAAGGCATTTTGATATTCTGCTTTAGCCCCAATTAGGTTCTCATTTTGCAACATTTGGTCGGCCTTTCCAATGGCCGCATTATACCTATTTGTTTTCTCAGCTAAAATTTTCGCCTTCTTTTCATTGGCGGCTGCTGTTGCTGCTAAAACACCCAATTTCTCATTAATGATAGTTAATTGAGATTTAGGATACGCTTCATTTGGTTTAACCGCTAGGGCCTCCTTGTACGAATTTTCAGCTTCAGTTAATTTCTCCACCGCTAGAAACGCGTCACCATCCGCTACAAATCCATTATACTTGTCATCCAGCGCTTTTTGTTGTGCTAAAATATCTGCTTGTATAGCCATTAGCTTAGCATCCATAGCCGCAATACCATCCTTAGGTGCTTGCTCATCTGGTTTTAATGCCAATGCCTCTGAATAGTCATTTTTAGCTAATTCAAATTTCTTCACACTTGCATTTTTAACTGCACTGGCCATTAATTTATCAAACTGTTTATCAACCCTTTCTAATTCAGCTAGCGTTTTATTAATAGCTAAAATTTGTTCTTTTGGGTATTCTTCCTGCGGCTTAACAGATAACGCTTGTTTGTAGGCACTCTGTGCTTCGTTAAGCTTTTCTTCTGCTAGCAAAGCATCCCCATTCGCCACAAATCCATTATACGAATCATCTAATGCTTTTTGTTTTGCTTTCAAATCTGTTTGAATTGCCAACAATTTGGCATCCATGGCTGCAATACCATCTTTTGGCGCTTGTTCAGCCGGTTTTAAGGCCAAGGCTTCCGAATAATTAGTTTTTGCTAATTCAAAATTATTAAGACTTGCATTTTTACCTGCATTAGCCATCAGCTTTTCATACTGTTTATCAACCCCTTCAATTTCAGCTAAGGTTTTATCAATTAATAATATTTGATTTTTTGGGTAAACTTCTTCTGCTTTCACCAATAAAGCCTTTTCGTAATCTGCCTTTGCGAGTTCGTAAGATTTGTCAACCATCAGCGCATCTGCGCTTAAAATCAATGCGTCATACTTTGCTAATCTAGCCGCTTCTTTATCCGCAGCCATTTTTAGCTCTTTGGCTTTTAATGCAGCTGCACCGGCCAATAACCCATCTATTTCGGCAATTTTTGTTTTAGGTAATTCCTCCGATGGTTTTAACACTTCAGCTTTTGCATACTCCGCTTTAGCATTTTCATAATCACCCTTACTCAAAAGCTCTCCCGCTGTAGCAATAATCTTATTGTACTCTTGTTCCGATTTTGCATTAGCAGCTAAAAAAGCATCAATTTCTTTAACCTTATTTTTTGGATATGCCTCTTTTGGGAGTATAGAATTTGCTTCGGTATACTTACTTTTAGATTTAGCATATAATTTCAAGGCAAGTAATGAATCTGCTGAAGCAACATAGCCATTGTACAAGTCTTGTTTCTCTTTCTCTTTTAGTTTAGCGGCTAATAATTTTTCTTCAGCAATATTATTAATGATAATATCAATCTGGTCCTTCGGGTAATCTAAATTAGGTTTTACATCTGAGGCTTGCTCGTAACTTTTTCTAGCTAATTCCCATTCTTTACTATTAAACGCTTCATCAGCGGTTTGCAAATGAGACGCATACAACTCATCCACCGAGGCATTGGATTGCATGATAGCCATGGTTTTTTTTATCTGTTTATCTGGATATTGCTCATTGGGTAAAATTTCTTTGGCTGCTTCATATTGCATTAACGCATTTTCATAATCTCCTTCCTTCAAAAACGCATCTCCATCTTTTACCGCCAACATGTAATCATCATATGCATCCTCTTGATCCATATCCTTTTGTTCATAGGCATTATAGGCATTTTTGGCTAAACGTTCTAGCCCAGGTCGCACTGATTTCTCGTATTTTTTATCAATCGAAAAATCACCATTAGCAGGATTATAAACAATTAAAGCAACTGGTTTCTTCAATACGGAAAAGTCAATATCCAAATTGGATGGATACAAATCTACTTTCCACCCCTTATTGTAATAATCATACTTTCGCTCCCCTTCAGGAACGTTACGGGTATCCACATCCACTTTTTTACCCATGAAATTCTCCTTCGAAAATTCAATCACTTGCATTTTATCCAATGCAATTTCTATTTTGAATTTTCCATTTTCATCCGTACGAACTTCATCAATAACTCGATTGTCTTCCAGTAGAGTTACCAACACATGGTCTAGACGTAAGCCATCCACATACACATTTCCGCTAATAATTAATTTCGATTTGCTGGCAGAAGCATCTGTATTTGGTGCTGAATCACCCTCCTTTTCCTGTGCTGAAAGGGATGGCATAAGCATCAACATACACAATACATAAAACAATATTTTTCTTGCGTTTAATTCCGTCATCTGGCAATCTTAGTTTGTTTGTTCAATTACGCAAATTTAGCTTTTTTAGTATGGCATAAAAAGTATTATTCGTAACTCTAAACAAATTGATTCCATCGTTAAAACAATTTGGCCCAAAAACATGCTACAACCTATCAATCACATTATTACATAATTCAATTTTGCCTAATAAAATTATCATTTCATCGGTGTTAAAATTTACTTTTGCAAAACATGAAAGCATTTCAAACAGCAGCATTTTACACTTTGGGTTGTAAATTAAATTTCTCCGAAACATCTACAATAGCTAGAAACCTAGCCCAATCAGGATACGCAAAAGTAGATTTTGAACATGGTGCTGATGTGTATGTAATAAACACTTGCTCGGTTACAGACAACGCAGACAAAAAATGCCGAAATGTGGTAAGACGTGCGCATAAATACAATCCTAATGCGAAGGTGATTGTTTTGGGTTGCTATGCGCAACTAAAACCCACCGAAATTGTCAAAATTCCTGGGGTAAATTTAGTTTTAGGCGCAAACGAAAAATTTGATGTTGCTAAGTACCTTGAGAATCTAACCACTGAAGACAAGCAAACGCATTTTGGAAAAGTTAGCCATGCAAAAACCTTTTACCCTTCCTATTCTGCAGGCGATAGAACCCGTACGTTTTTAAAAATTCAAGACGGATGCGATTATTTTTGTTCCTTTTGTACCATCCCTTTAGCTCGTGGAAATAGCCGTTCGCAAAGTATTGAGGAAACCATGAAAGTGGTTTCAGAAATAGAAAAAACGGACGTAAAAGAAGTTGTTTTAACGGGAGTAAATACGGGTGAATTTGGTATTGGAACTACCGAAAATTTTCACGATTTAATTTTAGAATTAGAAAAATCAACTATTTCCAGATTTCGTATCTCCTCCATTGAACCCAATTTACTTCATAGTAATATCATTGAGTTTGCCGCCACTAGTCAAAAATTTGTCCCTCATTTTCATGTGCCTTTACAGTCCGGTTCAAATAGAATTTTAAAGGATATGAAACGCAGGTACCTGAAAGATTTATATGCTGACCGAGTGGCAATGATTAAAGCCTTGATGCCAGACGCTTGCATAGGGGTAGATTTTATTGTAGGGTTTCCGGGAGAAACAGATGAAGAATTTATGGAAACCTACGAATTTGTGCGAGATTTACCTGTATCTTATTTTCATGTTTTTACGTATAGTGAACGACCAAATACTATCGCCAATAGAATGGAAAACCCAGTTCCAAGTCAAGTTAGAAATGAACGCAGCGAAAAATTGCGCATATTATCTCAAAAAAAACGCAGAGCCTTTAACGAAACTCAATTAGGCCTTTTTAAAACGGTGCTTTGGGAAGCCCACAAGGACGAAAACGAACAAATGCACGGTTTTACAGAAAACTACATAAAAGTATCCACCCCTTACAATGAGAAATTGGTAAACACTTTTGAAACGGTTAAACTCACCGGTCTGGCACCAGAAGGAATGATGACTATCAATTAATAATCAACTTTATAAATCCAATACAACAATCTCAATCCGCCTGTTCAACGCTCTGCCTTCGGCTGATTTGTTGGTGGAAATTGGCTTAGCCGAACCCCAGCCTTTAAATTTTAAGCGTTTGGCTGAAATTCCGTTTTCCTGAATATATGCCAAAACGGAATAGGCCCTATCGGTTGACAACGCTAAGTTAGTTTTGGAATCACCCACATTATCGGTATGGCCTTCAATAGAAACTTTAAAACCTGAGTGATTATTCATATAGGCAATCAGCGCATCCAAACTGGCTTTTGAGTCCGAACTTAAATCAGCTGAGTTGGTACTAAAATGGATATTTTCAACGGTGATATGCTGTCCCATTTTACTTTTTTGAACCTCCACCTTTATTTTAGCTTTCACTGGTTCATCCTCCTTGGGGGCCTTAACTAATACGTTATTAAATGCCAAATCTTTGCCAGTAGCCGAAACCACGTAATCGGCAGAATCCTCTACATTAACAATCGCAGTAAATGTACCTTGCATGGAATCTACCGCAACTTGTTCAATTTCTTGGGTTTTGGTATTTCTAAGCTCAATTACCGCATCTTTTGGTACATTACCGTTTATATCTTCCACCGTTCCTTTTACGACCATTACTTTTTCTGGTCGCAACTTTTCTGGTAAACTTACACTATAAATATCAATGCTTTTACCTTTTGTTCCGTTCAAAGGAGATGCAGACCCAAAATAAGCGGTTTTACCGTCCAAGCTAATTACATAGCCATGCTCATCAGCTCCAGTATTTAATGGATAGCCTAGATTTAGCGGCTCGGTCCATTCGCCATCAACAAATTTACTCATGAACACATCATAACCGCCCATCCCCATGTGGCCGTTTTTGGAGGCAAAATACAGCGTTTTATCATCCGAATGAAAAAATGGACTTTTCTCATGACCCGCAGTATTTATGGGTTCACCCATACTTTCCCCAGGCCCCCAAGTTCCATTTGGCTGCCTCTTTGATTGAAACAAATCTATGCCTCGAGTACCATCTCTAAAGACGGCATACATTAACCATTTTCCATCTACAGAAACAGTGGGTTGCGCCTCCCATCCATTATCTGTATTAATATTAGGGCCCAAGTTTTTAGGTTTCGTCCAATGCCAACCCATATCTCCTTCCTTATTTATTTCGGAATACTCATATTTTGAATAGAAAATATCACAATTCATTCGCCCTTGTAAAGGAGAACATTCGGTATAGTAAATTTCTTTGTTATTGGTGGATAACGCAGCCCCTCCATAATTGGCCTTAAAATCCATATTAAAGGGAGGTCCAAAGGCTTGTCCTTTTTCGAATGCGTCATTTACAAAATTAGACATTGAAAAACGCTCAACCTCCACTATTCTATCAGAGGACGCTCCAATACCATCGCGACTATTTCCTTTAACCTCTACTTTTCTGGTATACAACATTACTTCGTTATCCGGTGAAATTGCAGGGAGGTATTCATCACTGTTGTCTTGCGAAAGAGGTACAATTTTAATCGGTTTAAAAGGAAGTGGATGGGCATATTGATAAGCTAAAAATCTGGCTAATTTGATATTTTCTTTAGCGGTAACCAATTGTTCCTCGTATCTTCTTTCAAATTTAGAATCATCTTCGCTTTCAAAATGCGTGAATTTAGAGTAATAATCTGCCGCTTCATCAAACTCTCCCTTATTCATCATTATTTCTCCAAGAAAGAAATAGGCGGCCGAATGCATTTGTGGACAATCTTCCACCACTTTTTTAAGCGCCTCTTCAGTTACTTGATAAGGCATTTGTTGTCCACGTGCCTTTTTGATTTGAGAAAACGTTTTTTCCCATAAAGCTTGGGTGTAATCCTCGTCTATTTCCAGCGCTTCCTTAAAAAACTGAACTCGTTCTTTGTAACTATATTTCTTCTTATCAATTGCTTTTTCATAGGCTTTCACGGCTTTTTTATTGACAGATATACCACATTCACCATCCTCCTCTTGGGAAAAGGTAACCGTAGAAAAGGCAACTAAAAAAATTAAAAGTAGAAATTTTACTCCGAATTGAATTCTCATAACATGCTATAATAGGAACGCGAATTTGCAATTCGTATAACAAAGAAACAAAAGAATTATTTCATTTTTTGAAGCTAAATTTCAACATAAAACTGGCGGATTAACAAATAATAATAACATTAAATGGAACCCTTTGTTATTTAGGTAGGTGTAATGTCAAAACCGGGATACTGCTATGATTCACCACCGATTCGGTAATATTATCACTAAATAATTTCTTCATTCCCCGATATCCATGCGTTATCATTGCAATAACATCCGCTCCATGGGCATCTGCAAAATCAATTACTCCTTCATCTATGTCAAACGCATTATAGATATGGGATGTAGTTCCTTCTAAACCGTATTTTTTTACTACTTCTTCCATACGCTTCGTAACGGTTTTTGTTTCTTCAAAATAAGTAGGCGTATTGATATAGACCAATGCTAAACTTGCATTAAACATATCGGCAAACTTTTCTATTCTAGGTAACTGCTCTAAAATTCGTTTTTCTATAAAATCGGAACAACAAACCAATTTAGAAATATTGAAATTATGACAACTGTTATTGACTGTCAAAACTGGAATACGACATATTCGCACTATTTTTTGAGCTACAGAACCTATAAAAGCTTCACGTATGCCTGTAGCTCCATGGGTTCCCATAATAATAAAATCAATTTTGTTTTCATTCACAAAGTCGTTAATAACATATTCTAATGCGGGTTGAACCATCTCAGAGTTCACCTTTACATTTTCAGATTTTACCAAGGTGACTAAATCCTCCATTTTTTGAATAGCGCGTTGTTTTTCCTGCTCTATGGCCGCAATAACCACTTCTGGTTGCATTCCGGGCATGGTGATATCCCCTGCAGTTGATAAACTTATATCCACATATTGTTGGGCACTATTTAAAGAATGAAGCAAGGTAATCTCCGCACCCACTTGTTTGGCGATAGCTATGGAAATTTGAAGGGCATTGTTAGCTGCTTCTGAAAAATCGGTTGGAATTAGAATACGTTTCATATCGGTGAATTAAAAATACAGGATAAAAGTAAAGTATAAATCTTTAAAACCAACTGATAAATACAGGGTCTTTAACGTGATTTTTACTTTGAAATACGCTTCTGAAAATGAAACCCTAAAATTTCATATTTATGCCTAAAATAAAACTTATGCGATCTAGAATTATTTACATAGGTATTTAACTCTACGGTTTCACATGATTTACTTGATGCCCAATTTTCTATTTGCACAATAAATAAAGCTCCCAACCCTTTCGATTGAAAATCTGGGTTAAAAATCACATTATCTATTTCAAGTTGTCGCCCAGAATATAAACGCATTGTAATCCACCCACTTGCCACACCAATTAGAATCTCTTTTTCAAACCATCCAAAACACTGATAGTTGGAAAACTCAAACATTTCCTTTTGACGAGCAAGTAATGTTTCAAATGATAAAGACGGATTTAAAAAACAAGTCAATCGTGTAATTTCATTTATATAGGCAATAGAAAGTTCTTGAAACATTTTACAATAATGATTCTACTATTTTTTGGACAGAATATCCTTCTGCCTCCGCACGATAATTTGGTACGATTCGATGACGTAAAATAGGTAAAGCTACGGCTTTAACATCCTCAATATCTGGGGCAAACTTCCCATTAATCAACGCATGCGTTTTAGCTCCCAAAATAAGGTATTGCGAGGCTCTTGGGCCGGCACCCCATGCCACATATTGATTCACAATATCCGTTGCAAAATCACCATTAGGTCTTGTTTTAGCCGTTAGTTTAACCGCATATTGCAGCACATTATCGGCTACGGGTACTCGTTTTACCAAATGTTGATAGAATTTTATTTCTTCGCCCGACAACACGCTTTCAATCACCTGAGATTCGTCACTTGTGGTGGTTTTCACAATGCTTAATTCCTCCTCATAAGTAGGATAATCCACCCAGATATTAAACATAAACCTATCCAATTGCGCCTCCGGCAAAGGGTAAGTTCCTTCTTGTTCAATTGGGTTTTGGGTAGCTAAAACAAAAAATGGTTTCTCCAATTCAAAAGTCTGACCAGCTGCCGTAACCGACTTCTCTTGCATTGCTTCCAATAAAGCAGATTGCGTTTTTGGTGGTGTTCTATTTATTTCATCCGCTAGAATGATATTAGCAAAAACAGGCCCCTTTATAAATTGGAATTGACGTGATTCATTTAAAATTTCTGACCCAATGATATCTGAGGGCATCAAATCTGGTGTAAATTGAATTCGATTATACTTTAATCCTAAAGCGGTAGAAATAGCGTTTACTAAAAGTGTTTTTGCCAATCCTGGTACTCCAACTAATAACACGTGTCCGCCACTAAAAATAGCAATCAACACTTCTTTAATTACAGATTCTTGCCCAACAATAACTTTGCTTACCTCTTGGGTTAGAATCTGATACTTAAGGCGAAATGCCTCCACCGCCTCTACATCGGATTTGAATTTAATTTCTGCCATAGTTTAAAACCAACTGTGTTGAAAATCACAATTTAATAAATCATCGTCAATGCGAATATAGTTAGAACTAATTTTATTTTTAATCCATTTGTCCATAACCTCTTTTTCTTTCTCCGCCTTGGCTGCACCCTGAATTTTTAAATAGTCATCTTCCATATTTGCACGGTGAGCATCAGTCACCGATACTAATTTCACAATCCTATAAGCCTGAGAGCCATCCATTTTTTGATAAATAACCGGTTTTGAAATTTCACCGGGCTTCATTTTATCTAAAATAAAAAATAAGCTTGGATCAACCTTACTCACCTCATCAATCTCAAAAACAGTACTCCCCGTTTGTGGATTAATCAATTTACCGCCATTCATTCTAGTGGACTTATCATCCGAATACCTGGCTGCCATTGTTTCAAATTTAACCGAATCCACATCTACAATTTGGGTTCTAATAGAATCCAATTCTGTCTTTGCCGTAATCAGGTCCATTTGATTGACTTTAGGCTTTATTAATATGTGTCTTACATTTACTAATTGTCCTCTTCGTTCAACAAGCTGAATGATATGGTAACCAAATTCCGTTTCAACAATTTCAGAAACTTGACCCGGTTGAATAGAAAATGCTACAGCCGAAAACTCTTTGACCAAAGCATCTCTTTTCATAAACCCAAGCTCACCATTCTTTTTAGCAGAACCTGGATCTTCTGAATACAAAAATGCCAAGGTACCAAAATCCTCTCCTTTCAAAACCCGTTGACGTATCTCTTCAATTTTTGATTTAGAAAGATTCCTTTCTTCTTCACTTATCACCGGATCAATCATTATATGCTCTACCACTACCTCCGAATTAATAAAAGGCAAGCTATCCTTAGGAATATCATTAAAAAATAATCTCACCTCTTTTGGCGAAATATCAACCCCGGAAGTGATAGAACCTTGCATCTGTTCCGTAAGCATTTGATCTCTCACTAAATCATGAAATTCGGCTTTTATCTCAGGTATTGATTTGCCATAAAACTCTTCCAATTTCTTTTCCGAACCAATTTGTTGCACAAAAAATTGCATTCTCCTAGCAATATTGTCCTCAATTTGAGCATCTGGTATCTCCACACTATCCAAAGCCGCCTGGTTCAATAGTAGTTTTTTAAACAACAAGTCCTCAAAAATGACACATCGTGTATTTGGCTCAATTGGATTCCCTGAACTAGCATATTGTATAATAGCACTTTCCAATTCGGATTTCAGTACAATTTGATCTGCTACTACAGCAACAACCTTATCTACAACTGGTTGAGAAGAGGTGTTTTGCCCTACAACTCCCGAAAAAATTGTGATGCTTAATAGGAATGTACCTATAAATTTAAGGTGTAAATACTTCAATTTCTTGTTTATTTTTTGCTTTTTGATAAATATCCGTTTTTAGGTTCTCTAAAAACTGCAATTTCCTATTATTTAAAATAATACTCTTAATATTTTCTTGTTCCAACGATAAAGGAGATAGACCATCCTTTAACTTATAATCCACAATTCTAACCAAATAAAGATTTCCATTATCAAAAAACTCAATTAGTTTCTTGTTTTTTAACAATTGCTCTTTGTTATAGGTCACAATTGGAACCTTATCAAGCAACTCATTTAAATAAATCCATTCTTCATCAATCGAGAAACTGGCTGAGTGCATGTAACAAAAAGCATCCAATTTTTCATGATCATCATCATTATCTGACATTAACCATTTCCGTATTTTTTTATTTTTAACGGATGCTGAATCTAGTTTTAGGTACATTGCTTTCACAATGTAATCCACTAACCCAAAGCGTGATTTATTTTCTTGATAATAAACCTCTATTTCCGTTGCAGACACGTTAGTATCTAGCTTTTGCAGCAACAATTGATTTTGATAAGAAAAAATAAGCAAATCGTTCCTGTATTTTTCCAATTTGCTTGTAACATCTTGCTCCTTTTCCGATAAGTTTAACTCCGCTTGGTGCACCATAAGCTGGCGATCAATCCAAGTATTGATGTAACTATTTCGAATACTATTACTATCTTCAGCAGATGCATCCGTAGGTATTTGACTAAATACCTCGTCCTCATACAATACCTTAGAATAAACTTTGGCAATTGCAACCCTATCCTCCTTTGGTTCAGGTTCTGACGAACAAGAAGATATGAGTAATGCAATAAAAGCTATATATCCGAAGAATTTAATCATTTAGTGATCTCGTCTAAAACCTCTTGATGAATTTTATAACTATAGATAGTTCTAAGTTTTTCAACCCATTGTTTGTCCAATTCATCTTGATAAGCGGATGTTACCAACCCTTTAACTTCATTTATTTTTTTAGGTTCAGAGGGAAGAACCGATATCACTTTAACTACCACAAAAGAATGGTCGGTTGGATGTGTTGAAATTCCTTTCTTCCATTCAACACCTTGCAACAAGGTTTCTTTTCCTTTTTCAAATTTCCCAGAGCGAATAGTTACCGGTAATTCTGAATCTTTATTCATACGAGTCAAAATAATAGAATCTGCTGTATTACTTAAAAGCAATGCTTGAACTTCGTTAGCTACCTGTTCGGTTTTACAAATATATAGTACGGTATTTAAGCGTTCTTCCCACATGTATTTAGCTTCATTAGCCAAAAAGAAGGAATCCAACCCAGTGGTATCACGCATCGCTTTTTTCCAAACTTCTTGCTCCATTATTTCAAAAAGCAAAATCCCATCATGGTATTCAGTCAGCAAAGCTTTGTATTCATTATGTTTCAAGCTAAGAATGGATTTTTCATATTCAATGATTTTATCATCCACAAAAGAATTGAACTCTTGATTCACTAACATTGGAATAGCTTTCTTCTTCGAATTACCTCGCATGTTTAAAACCAAGTATTCTGCAAAATCCTTTTGAGTGTAAACCACTTTCTTTTTACCATAGGTTTTATCATTTATGGTAATCATAGCTGCATCTAATCCAGCAGCTTTATCAGTTGACCAAGAATTTGCAAAATAACTGGAATCAACAACTTTATAGAAATCTAATTTAGATTTTTCCTTAATCTTAACCCCATAAGCCACTTTTAATTTGGTAACAAGAGAATGCTGTGACCCTAAGCTTCTACGATCATGCTTCACTTTTTTTGACAGCTCTTCGTACTCTTCTTCATAGGTGCCCATGTTTCGCTTATCCTCTCGTAAAATAATATGCCATCCAAATTGGGTCAAAAATGGTTCTGAAAAATCTCCATTTTCTGCTAAAGCAAATGCATGTTCCTCAAAGTCCGGCACCATTTTACCCGCTCCAAACCAGCCTAAATCTCCGCCCTTTTGCGCAGACCCTCTATCATCTGAATAGGTATTTGCTAATTTTGAAAATGCGGCTCCAGCTTTTAACTCTTCATAAATTTCCGCGATTTTCTTTTTTGCCTTTTTCGCTTCGTCCGGAGAAGATTTTTCATTAGAAATAATCATTATATGAGCCGCCTTTATTTCTCCGCGAGCGGGTCTTTTATCCGTTACTTTAATAATGTGATATCCATAAGTAGTTCTAATAGGAGTAGCCACAGAGCCTACTGGTGTGGAATAGGCGGCTGTTTCAAATGGATAAACCATTCTAAAAGCTGAGAAATAACCTAAGTCACCTTTATTCTGTTCTACTGAAGGATCTTCAGAATATTTTTCTGCTAACTCCGTAAAACCAACTCCCAAATTTGCTTTCTTGTATACGTCCCATGCCTTGTTCCAAGCTTTTAAAGTGTCATCCGGAGTAGGATTCTCACTTATTTTTATCATAATATGACTTGCTCTCACTTCTTCTTTAGAACGGTCGTATGCCTCTTTTATTAACCCTTCAGTAAATTGGTTATCTACCAAATAGGGAGCTGCCAGCTGATCAACGTAACCATTCAGTTCATTTTGGAACGAAGAATTGGTATCATACCCTTGAACTTCCGCATCATGCACCTTCAATTTAAAATTAAGATACAGATCTAGGTATTCACCAACACTCTTTTTATCAGCCGATTGTATTTCAACATTATTCTTATTATAGATTGCCATAAATTCGGAAACAGTAATGTTGTTTCCTTCAATAGTTAGCAATACATCCTCTTGATTTTGTGCAAATAAAAGTCCGGTTGTGCATAAAGCCACTCCGGTTAAAACATGTTTTAAGTTCATATTAACTAAAGATTTAATGTTATCCCTTTCTTGAATAATTAGGTGCTTCACGGGTAATTGAAACATCATGTGGATGACTTTCTACTACTCCAGCTGAAGTAATTTTGACGAATTCAGCTTTCGCCAATGTTTCCAAATTTTTAGCTCCGCAATATCCCATTCCAGCTCGAATACCACCAATTTGTTGATATAGCACTTCTTCAATGCCACCTTTAAAGGCCACTCGTCCGGAAATACCTTCAGGTACTAACTTATTAATATCATCTTCGGTATCCTGAAAATAACGGTCTTTTGATCCTTTTTGCATAGCTTCAATTGAACCCATACCTCGGTATGATTTAAACTTTCGTCCTTGGTACAAAATGGTTTCACCTGGTGACTCTTCCACACCGGCAAACATAGATCCTGCCATAATTGAAGATGCTCCAGCTGCTAATGCTTTTACAATATCACCGGTATATCGTATACCCCCATCTGCAATTACCGGAACCCCTGTTCCTCTTAAGGCTTCTGCAACCATCATTACCGCGGTGAATTGAGGTACTCCAACACCCGCAATAACTCGTGTTGTACAAATAGAACCTGGGCCAATTCCAACTTTTACTGCATCCACACCCACTTCTAACAAAGCTTTAGCAGCAGAAACAGTCGCAATGTTTCCGGCAACAACATCAATGGTTTTGTAGGTTTCCTTTACCTTTTTCACCATTTCAATCACTCCTTTAGAGTGACCATGGGCAGTATCTACCACAACAGCATCAACACCCGCATTCACTAATGCTTCCACACGTTGTAAAGTGTCTGGTGTTACTCCAACCGCACCTGCAACACGTAATCTTCCAAAAGAATCTTTACAAGCATTTGGTTTAAGTCTAGCCTTTACGATATCCTTAAAAGTTATTAACCCGGTTAACTTATTATCGGAATCTACTACAGGTAGTTTTTCAATTTTATATTGCTGTAAAATACTTTCTGCCGTGGTAATATCTGCACCTTTTTGAATAGTCACTAGATTGTCCTTAGTCATTACCTCCGAAATCGACCGAGACATATTTTTTTCAAATCTAAGGTCTCTATTAGTAACAATACCTATAAGAGTTAAATCACCTTTTACAACTGGAATTCCTCCAATAGAATGCTCATGCATTAAAGCCAATGCATCCCCAACGGTAGAGTCTATTAATATGGTAATGGGATCTAAAATCATTCCACTCTCATATCTTTTTACTTTTCTTACTTCCTTAGCTTGCAGCTCAATGGTCATATTCTTGTGCAGCACTCCAATGCCTCCCTCTTGTGCTATAGCAATAGCCAATTTAGATTCGGTTACCGTATCCATAGCTGCAGAAACAATAGGAATATTGATAGAAATATTTCTAGAAAATTTGGAAGCTACACTTACATCTCTTGGTAAAATTTCCGAATATGACGGAATTAACAAAACGTCATCGTATGTTAATCCTTCCCCTATAACTCTAACTGATAATGTATCCATAATGGTTGTAAAATTGTCGAAAATAAAATTTCACAAAAGTAGTAAGATTTACGCTCTTAGGCGCTATATAAAGTAGGGTTAATTAAACTATCTTAACAATACAAAAGTTCCCGATTTTTGATACGTAGCTCCTGTAAAATTAGACACATTTATAACGTACACATAGGCCCCAAATTCAGCGTCATTTCCATTTATTTTTCCGTCCCAACCCAGAAATACGTCCTTAGTTTCAAATACTTGATGTCCCCATCGATCGTAAACAACTAATGAATAGGTTGCAATTTCACCAAAACTCACCACAGGCTGAAAAATAGGATTTCGCCCTGTTGGTCTAAACGCATTTGGCACAAAAACATTTAAATTCTTAGTAAAGCAAACCCGATTAGAAATTGCTGTATCTCTCAAATTGAATCTATTTCCCTCTCCCTCTCGTGCTTCAATTTCGAAACAAAAATTAGCTCCTTTGGTAATATCATTCAAAAATGGGTAGGTATAATTCGTTGTGAATTTATCTACAGAATCCACCAACATCCGATTCCCATCTAAATTCATATAAATCATATATCTCCCCACTCCAGAACCAACGGTATCCCAGCCTATATAATCATTCCAATTTAACGTGACCTGAAGAGAATCATCCGTTAAGGTTCCTTCCAGAAATATTGAGTTACCTGATTTTGAAATAAACATTAAACTCCCACAGGTATCAATTATCCCAACCCGATAGTAATAAAGTGTTTGATCCACACTTGACTCAAAATCATCCATTTCAACAACAGATGAATTTTTAAATGGAATTCGAGATACTTCAAAGAAATTTGCAAATCGCTCTAAACTTCTATATAGCACATATGCTGTAGCAGGCAAGGTGGTATCCGTTAAAGAAGAGATATGAATATAATCATTATTCACTACTGTTATTTGTTTAAAGTATTGCTTCGAAGGGACAACCAGGGAGTTAGCCAAAGCACATTTTTCATTAGAACTACTAGTTCTTTTTCTGTTTTTAGCTACCGCCCGTACTTTATAACAGAACAATTCTAAATCATTCGTTTTCTGATGGGTAAACGTAGTGTCAGAAGCAGGAACAGTAGCTACGACACTATAAGGACTTCCACTTACAGAAACCAAAATTTCGTATTGCTCTAAATCGAGCCAATTCATGTAGGGTGTCCAAATTAACGAAACGGTATTTTCACAATTATTCGGAACCACTTTTAAATGAATAGTTCTTTGCGCATCGGCCGCTGCTGATGTATTCGCTTTGGGGTCAAAACAACTATCGAAAGCATTTACAGTAAATTGTTCAAACTCCAATTTAGGATTAATCACAGCCAACGACTCTTGATAATTGGTGTTATTTATTCCCCAAATCGTATCGCGAATTATATAACTTGAGGTCGCTTTGGTCCAGTATAATACGGAATACCCTTTTGTATCTAAAGAAGTAGAAGGGGTCCATCCCAAATTCACCTGATTTAAAACAGGATCAACCGTGATAGAATCAAAAAATGGAGTTTTAGGTGGTGTATTATCCTCAAATAAATCCACTAATACAGCTGATTTAGAAACACATCCAGAATTATCCGAAATTTCAATTCGATAGTATATCGAATCAGAACAAACTTTAAATGAATCATTGTAGGTTTCGAATCCATAATTGGCACTGCCCATTTGCACAAACGAACCAGTTGAACCAATTTTTCGAAAAATGGAATAAACGCCAGTGCTAGTGGCATTATTTGGAGAGAATACCGGTAACCAGTCCACCGTATTTGTAGAATCCGTAACTCCATTAAAAATAGGAAGCATAGTTTGTACTGTGTCCGAGGAAGCAGAAGACTGAACACCAGATCCGTCATTATATTCAGTTTGAACATAAAAATAAACTACACCTATGTTCGCGTCATTTACTATATCGGTATACTGCAAAGTACTAATATTATTCACCACATTAGGGCTATAGGGTCCAGTCAATGCCGTAGCAACAAAAACGGTGTAATTTACAAACTCGCCACTTGGATCATTTGGTGCGACCCATAAAAGAGTGGAATTCCCAGAATTATCTACTGACAAGCATTTCAAATCTGGCGCTGATACGACAGCCAAAGTTCTTAAATTAACAAGAAACCCAAGAAAAAGAATAACCCACTGGATTTTGTAATTACGAAATATGCTTTGCTTCATTGTTTACGCGTAACGGAGGTTTGTCTAGTTTATTCTTATTAAAAGTCGAAATTACTATCAGAAAGTTGCTTTTTTGCGGCTCTAAATTCATCTAAAATTTCATCCATTATTTCTGAGGCGGATTGAATTTTTGTAATATAAGCTGCAACCTGACCAATCTCCAATTCACCTTCTATCAAATCTCCTTCAAACATTCCTTGTTTAGCTCTACCTTTGCCTAATAAATGTTTTAATTGTTCAGAATCGAATTTTTCATGATACCCTTCTTCAATTTTTTGATAAAACTCATTATGTATTAAACGCACTGGAGTTAATTCCTTTAAGGTTAGCGTAGTATCTCCCTCATTCGTTTCTATCACTCTTTTTTTAAAATTTTCATGTGCGGATGATTCTTTGGCAACAACAAACCTAGAACCTATCTGTACCGCTTCCGCGCCTAAGACCATGGCCGCTAGCATAGCCTTCCCAGTTCCAATTCCACCCGCAGCAATTACAGGAATAGAAACAGAATCAACAACTTTTTGGATTAGGGTTAGGGTGGTGGTCTCTTCTCTACCATTATGCCCACCGGCTTCAAAACCTTCAGCAACAACAGCATCAACACCAGCCAATTCAGATTTTACAGCGAATTTTGAGCTAGAAACTACGTGAACTACAGTAATTCCATTCTCCTTTAATTTATTAGTCCAAGTTTTTGGATTACCAGCCGAAGTAAATACCACCGGTACTTTATTATCAATAATAATTTGGATATGTTTTTCGATATCCGGATACAATAAAGGTAGGTTCACTCCAAAGGGATTCTTCGTAGCTTTTTTACACTTAACAACATGTTCCTCAAGCACATCAGGATACATTGAACCAGCACCAATTATACCCAATCCACCATGGTTACTTACTGCAGAAGCTAGTTGCCAAGGAGAGCACCAAATCATTCCTGCCTGAATTATTGGTTTTTCAATATTAAATAGTTTTGTAATTCTATTCATAGTCCTTACTTTCGTAGCGCAAATGTAACTCTTTTGAGAGCCAATTTTGCAAACATGAGCCTGAGAAACTCATGAACTTTTTGGGGAATTATTAACGTCAATGCCTTTTTAGCATTGAGATTAAATATGGATGAGTTAATCCTATGAGGATATTATACACGATACTTTTTGTGTCTTTTTCACTTTTTACCACCGCGCAAAATCTTACTTGGGAAGTAGGAGGCGGATTTGGTTCGTCAAATTATTTTGGTGACATTGGAGGTGTAAAGCCCAATGGACAAAAGGGCCCTGCAGATATTATGTTAAAATCCACAGGTTTTTCATTCTCTGGGTTCACCCGAAGAATGATTGACTATCGTTTTTATGCTAAAGCTCAATTAAGTTATATTTATATAAGTGGAGATGATAAATTATCGCCAAACACCGGTAGAACTACCCGAAATTTAAATTTTCATAATAACATGGTGGAAGCTTTGGCGATGATGGAATATCATCCGCTGATTATTAATGATCTTGGGGGAAGAAGAAGATTTGTAGCCGATTTACATGTCTTTGTTGCAACAGGATTTGGGGTTTTATATAGTGATCCTATTGGAAAGTTTGGAGCTACCAATGTCAAATTAAGACCGCTAGCAACAGAAGGACCCGATAATATATACTCTCCAATTCAAATAGTAATTCCTATGTCTACTGGATTTTTTGTTTCCTTTAAAGGTAAATATTCTGGTTATAGAGTACATCGGGTTGGTATTAACATAAATTATCGCGTTACGTTTACCGATTATTTGGATGATGTAAGTACAGTGTATCCGGATGCTGCTTTGTTTGCTGACAATCCAGGAGGATTGGCCGCTTCTTATCGTGGGTATCAAACTGATCCCAATGACCCCAATTTGTACCCAGAAGGTAAAACTAGGGGTAATCCAAATTCAAATGATGGGTACTTAACAACAATGATTTATTATAGTAAACGAATTCGTTCAGGTCAAAAAAAGCATAAACTTCCAAGAAGACAGGAATTTTATGGTAGAACAAGACGAATAAAAAAACGTTAGAAAAAAACTCCTTAAATTTTCAAACTTCCCTTCTTAAATACGTAAATTTATTAATTAATCTAAGGGCGTATTTTTGTACATTCGTGATCAATAATTTCTGTTTTAATATACAATTACATGCATAAAGATAAATTGATTTTTGATTTGATTAATCAAGAAAAAAACCGTCAATTAGAAGGGGTTGAACTAATTGCTTCTGAAAACTTTGTTAGTCAAGATGTGTTGGATGCCATGGGCTCCGTATTGACTAATAAATACGCTGAAGGATATCCT
Organism: uncultured Flavobacteriales bacterium; assembly: GCA_963974475.1. GTDB lineage: Bacteria > Bacteroidota > Bacteroidia > Flavobacteriales_G > Salibacteraceae > CAJXZP01. The sequence goes on along the minus strand of CAXBCR010000002.1, from coordinate 173,086 downwards.
GGTAAGAGATATTATGGCGGTTGTGAAATCGTAGATCAGGTAGAACAATTAGCGATTGATCGATTAAAAGAGCTTTTTAATGCAGAATACGCCAATGTTCAACCGCACAGTGGCTCGCAAGCAAATTATGCGGCACTAATGGCAATGATTAAACCTGGAGACACGGTCTTAGGTTTTAATTTATCGCATGGCGGACATCTTACACATGGATCTCCTGTAAACTTTTCTGGAAAAATGTATCGTCCTGTTTTTTATGGCGTAAATCGTGAGACAGGCCGTGTGGATTATGATATGATGGAACGTAAAGCCAAGGAAGAAAAACCTAAGGTTATAATTTGCGGTGCTTCTGCATATTCAAGAGATTGGGATTACAAAAGAGTACGAGAAATAGCCGATGAAATTGGCGCATTTGTAATGGCTGATATTGCGCACCCAGCAGGCCTTATAGCCAAAGGGTTACTAAATGACCCAATGCCTTACGTTCACGTGGCAACTAGTACCACGCACAAAACACTTAGAGGACCAAGAGGTGGCGTTATTATGATGGGCAAGGATTTTGAAAATACCTTAGGAATCAAGACTATGAAGGGAATCGTTAGGCCAATGAGTGCTTTATTTGATTCTGCGGTGTTCCCGGGTTCTCAAGGTGGTCCTTTAGAGCATGTAATTGCTGCCAAAGCAGTGGCGTTTAAGGAAGCATTATCAGATGATTACCTACACTACATGATTCAAGTCTCAAAGAATGCTACTTTGATGGCAGATGAATTTATTCAACGAGGATATAAAATAATTTCGGATGGAACGGATAATCATAGCATGTTAATTGATTTACGTTCAAAAAATATCACCGGTAAATTGGCGGAAAACACACTAATTGAGGCAGATATCACGGTCAACAAAAACATGGTTCCATTTGATGATAAATCTCCTTTTATAACTTCTGGAATTCGAGTGGGAACTGCAGCTATCACTAGTCGAGGCATTACGGAGTCAGAAATCCCAGAAATTGTTGAATTAATGGATAGAGTCATGTCTGATCCAGAAAACGAATCCAATAAAAAGGAAGTGAAAACAAAAGTTAACGAATTAATGGGACATCGCCCATTGCGCAAATAATATTTAAAATGACTATTAAAGCAAATAATCCCGAAATAAAATCTTGGATTCCAGTACCTGCAGGCTCTGATTTTCCAATTCAAAATATTCCTTTTGGAATTTTTTCTACTACCAATTTAAATGAACGAGTGGCCACCATTATTGGAGATACACTTATTGATTTATCAGAATTGGATAACCTAGGATATCTGGATGGGTTAGATATAGATCCACTAGCTTTTGACTACCATTCATTAAACATTTTAATGGATTCTCATAAAGAAGGAACTAGAGCACTTCGTAATCGAATTTCTGAGATATTTGAAGAAAATAATGGCGAATTGAGAGATAATGAAGCTCATCGGAATTCAATCCTGCATGACGCCTCAGCAGTTACGATGCATTTACCCGTAGAGATTGGTGATTATACTGATTTTTATTCAAGTAGGGAACATGCTACAAATGTAGGTACCATGTTTAGAGATCCCAACAACGCTTTATTACCAAATTGGCTACATATACCAGTAGGATACCATGGTCGTTCTTCTTCCGTAATTATATCTGGTACCGATATTAAACGTCCTTACGGACAAACCAAACCAAATGATCAAGAGCCACCGATTTTCGGTCCTTCTAAACTTGTTGATTTTGAATTAGAAATGGGTTTTATTACCTATGATGCAAATCGATTAGGTGACCGAATTTCTACAGATGAAGCAGAAGATTACATTTTTGGAATGTGCCTGTTTAATGATTGGTCAGCAAGAGACATTCAAAAATGGGAATATGTTCCTCTTGGACCATTTTTAGCCAAAAACTTTGCTTCTCACGTATCCCCTTGGATCGTTACTTTGGATGCACTACAACCTTTTAAAACTGATGGTCCTGTTCAAAAACCAGAGGTTTTTGATTACTTAAAATATGAAGGTCAAAAAAATTATGATATCGAATTAGACGTATTTATTCAGCCGGAAAATGGACAGGAAACTCGTGTAAGCAAATCAAATTTCAAATACATGTATTGGAATATGAGTCAACAATTAGCGCATCATACGGTAAATGGATGTAATGTGAGAGCTGGAGATTTAATGGGATCTGGAACTATTTCTGGGCCTACCCCCGACTCTTATGGCTCCATGTTAGAAATATCATGGAAAGGGACCAAACCTGTAACCATGAAAGATGGAACAGAACGAAGATTTATTCAAGACAATGATACAGTAATCATGCGAGGACACTGTACCAATGGAACAACACGAATTGGTTTTGGCGAAGTGAAAGGGAAAGTCCTTCCAGCTGACCCATCCATTAAATAAAAAATTACTTTTCATGGCAAATAAGGAGAAACAAGTACTTTCAACAGAAGAAAATGAAATTGCTAAGGTTTACCGCAAATTATTAAAAAGTGCTCGATTTTCTCAGTCGAAAGATGATGTAAGAAAAATCAGAAAGGCATTTGACATAGCCAATGAATCGCATAAAGGAGTAAAAAGAAAATCTGGTGAAGCCTATATTTTTCACCCTTTAGAAGTAGCGCAAATTATTGCAGAAGAAATTGGTTTGGGTACCACATCCATCGTTTGTGCCCTACTTCATGATGTGGTGGAGGATACCAGTTTAACGATTGAAGATATTGACGACTACTTTGGACCAACAGAAGCTCGAATTATTGATGGATTAACTAAAATAGAGGCTGTATTTGAGCGGGAGAATTCTATTCAAGCTGTTAATTTCCGGAAAATAATTCTAACTTTAGCGGACGACATTCGTGTGGTGCTTATAAAATTAGCAGATCGTCTGCATAATATGAGAACCCTTGATTCTATGCGAAAGGACAAGCAGCTCAAAATCGCATCCGAAACACTTTACATATATGCCCCACTAGCACATCGTTTGGGTCTTCACAAACTAAAATCTGAACTGGAAGACTTGGCATTAAAATATAAGGCCCCTGCAATTTATGAAGATATTAGGACCAAACTAAATAAATCGGAAGAGGTTCGAACTCGCTTTATCAACCAATTTACGCTACCCATAAAAAATGGGTTAACTAAATCCAAGATAAAATTCCGAATTCAGGGCAGGCCGAAATCCATTTTTTCCATTTGGACTAAGATGCGTGAACAAAAGGTGAAGTTTGAGGAAGTATATGACATTTTCGCCATTAGAATAATTTTAAACGTGGATTCTGAAGATGAAAAAGCACTTTGCTGGAAAGTATATTCAATGGTTACAGATTATTACAATCCTAACCCAGACCGATTAAGGGATTGGATTTCAACCCCTCGGGCCAATGGATACGAATCATTGCATACCACAGTTATGAGTCCTGGTGGTAAATGGGTGGAAGTACAGATTAGAACTGAACGCATGGATGCAGTTGCTGAACGTGGATTAGCAGCCCATTGGAAATACAAAGACAAAACAAGTGATGCATTTGATAGTTGGATGCAACGCGTACGAGATTTGTTGGAAGGTGCCTCCTCCAACCCAATTGAATTTGTGGATGATTTTAAATTGAATTTATTTGCCAAGGAAATTTTTGTCTTTACCCCAAAAGGAGACATACGATCCATGCCACATAAATCAACTGTTTTGGATTTTGCCTATGAGATTCATTCCGAAATTGGAAATACTTGTATTGGGGCAAAAGTGAGTCAAAAAATGGTTTCCATTGGATACACCCTGTCCAGTGGTGACCAGGTACAGATTATTACTTCCAGAGCCCAAAGACCTAAAGCGGAATGGCTTGAATTCACAACAACGTCAAAAGCCAAAGCTGCAGTTAAGGACTACCTGAAAATTGAGCGAAAAAACATTATTTCAACTGGCAAAACCACTCTTGGTTTGGCTATGAAAAAATATGGAATTAAGCGAGTGAAACAAAACTATCAGATTCTTTCCACTTTTTATGGGGTTAATCTGGTGGATAATATGTTTTATAAAATTGGAATTGAAAGTATCCACCTTAATCGCTTAAGTAGATTAAAAGTGACAGATGGTATTATTACTTCAAAACCTCGGTTAAAAAAAATAACCAGCCTTGACAAAATTGTATCTGAAACCACCGGAAAAAAATCAGAATTGGTTTTGGGAAAACAAACCGCATTAAATTATGCATTGGCAACCTGTTGTCACCCAATTCCTGGAGATGACGTGGTTGGATTTGTAGCTAATAATGGAGAAATTGAAATCCATCGTGTAAGTTGCGATAATACCGTGAAAATACTGTCCAACTATGGGTACAGAGCGGTTAAAGCAAAATGGGATTCCAATGAAACCATTTCATTTTTATCGGGTATGGTATTGACCGGATTTGACCGAAAAGGAATTGTAAATGAAATAACCAAGATCATATCTAACGATATGTTGGTAAACATTCGTTCTATTTCTTTTTCTACCGAAAACGGATTGTTTGAAGGAACTATAACTGTTTATGTTAATGATACTTCTCATTTAAAATCGGTCAAAGAAAAAATTAGAGCGATTAAAGGTGTAAGTTCCGTAACACGATTAGAATAACATGATTAATTACAAAGCTTGGGTGAGCGCTTTTAGGCTTCGCACCCTTCCGTTAGCGATTGCAGGTATTGTTTTAGGTTCTTTTTTGGCAGCTTCCAAAAATCAGCACCAATGGCAAATTACCGTCATTGCCTTATTAACGTCCATTTTACTGCAAGTGTTATCCAATCTTGCCAATGATTACGGTGATTTTTCAAAAGGTACTGATAACGATGAACGGGTAGGTCCAGAAAGAGCATTGCAATCCGGAGATATTTCAGAATCACAAATGAAATCGGCCCTTTATTTATTTGGATTTCTCTCCTTAATTTCTGGTGTTTTTCTACTTTGGTTGAGTTTTGGTTCTGCAAAAATATTGTATGCTTTAGTTTTCCTCATTATCGGATTGTTTGCTATTTGGGCAGCCATAAAATACACTGTTGGTAAATCTGCTTACGGATATCAAGGTCTTGGCGATGTATTTGTATTCATTTTTTTTGGCTGGGTTTCGGTTGTTGGGGTTTACTTCCTACATGTTCAAACCATTGATTTGAGCATTTTTTTACCCGCTAGTTCCCTCGGACTATTAAGTGCTGGTGTTTTAAACTTAAATAATACTCGCGATATAATAAACGATAAAGCTTCCGGAAAAATCACATTAGCAGTGAAACTTGGTTACACAAACGCTCGCAAATATCAAATGCTGCTATTTGTTGGTTCCATTGGGCTGTCGGGTATTTACACCACCTTATTTGGTTCTGGATTATGGCAACAGTTGTATTGGGTTAGTGTTATTCCGCTAGCTATGGTAGTAATTAAGACGTATAACACTACCGAACCAAAAGGATTAGACCCGTTATTAAAAATACAAGCACTAAGTACTTTACTTTACGCAATTCTTTTTGGGATAGGGCAAATCCTATAAATCACCTTAAGAATTCTCACATTTTAAAAAAGAGAAAGGAGTAATGAATTATTGAATCATTATTTTAACACTTTCTCCAGATACCGAATTTCGTAATACATATACTCCGTTGGTTAATTCCCCAACTTGAAGAGAGTTTACATGCCTAAAGGTTTTTACTAGTACTCCAGTCACGGAATACAGCTCCCCAGAAATGGTTTGGCTGAAATAGACCATATCCCCGTTCACTGGATTTGGAAATACCATAAGCGGCTCCTTACTTTCCATATCCTCTACGCTCGTAGACAAATTACTATAAAAAGGAGTCGGATACAAAAAGTCTATCCAAGTGGCTAAACCATCCGATTGACGTCCGTAGGAATGGTTTTCTAACTGCGCACCATATCGAATAGAATCTACAACTGTACCACCATCTGGCGCAACCAATGCAACTAATTCACCATCCTTACTTAGTTTGAAATTCGTATGATTTTGTCCTTTTCCTGTTACGCCATCTGCCCAAAAAACCATCCAATCTTTTGCTTTAATCACTGTTTTATTCGGACCTATCCAATACTTTTTCAGCTTATCCTTATTATCAGTCAAATAATAATCTGTAATGTCTATATCCACATTATTTGGGTTATACAGTTCAATCCAATCGCTGTATTTTAAGTTCTCGTCAAATACTGTAGAACTATTCCATGCTTGAATTTCATTTATAACAATTGGCAAAGGAGCAACATAATTAGGGTCAATTTCAAATATGGCTACCAGAGTCGTATCACTAGAAACATTGATAAAAGTATCAGCCGAAAGCATGGGTATTCCAGTCCATTCTTTAAACCTATACCCAGGAAAAGCATGTGCCTTTACGGGAATATTTATAGAATCAAAATACTGCCCATTCCAGGGGTAAACAGACGCATTTACTCCTTCCAATTCTGCTGTTAAGTGTAGAGAATTTATTTGCACATATCCCATTTGAGCATCATTCACATCAACGGTAATCAATGAGGAATCTGCCAAACCCCACTGTTCTTGCATGTGCCTCCTAACAAGGGCATTCCGTAAAAACACATAGCTATTCAGTTTTCCAACTAAATAATTCCATTTGGTTAAACTTGGAGTTTCCGCCATTCTATCTACTAAAGTAGTGCTCACAGAGGGATACCCCCAACGTTTTACATGGTCCAACATATTTGGATTTAAATTATCCACTACCTCGTCCAACTTTTTTTGTGTCACCCAAGGTCTGAAATTTGAATTTAAACGGTCACATGCTTGATTAATAAACATATTCCGGGAGGTTTCCCATTGACAAAAACCAATGAATAGCTTGGTGTAATTAGCATAAATACCCGTATCCAATAACGCCCTTGAAACGTTATTTATGGTATAAAAAACATCCTCACAGGTACCACCAAAACCGCCATCTAAATCGAAAAGCAACCATCTCCAGCGACCATCATGCCCTTTACTAGCATAATCGTCATACGCCACTCGCTTTCTCCAAAAACGCATATTATTATACGGCCAATCTCCGTTACCTAAATATATTTCGGAACTCATGAAATCCAGGTAATTCTCCATATCCATTTGGGTATTCAAATAATTAAGATTTGCGGTATCATCCAATGAATTATTTTGAACAAACCGAATCATATCCCTATAATGCGCGGTATCCGAATCTATACCGTGTTCTAAATTCCCACTGGATTCCAACATTACAACCTCTTCCTCATCCATATCATATTTCTCCGAAAGCAAATCTTCATCAAACCGCTCTTTCATTACATTTATGCCCCAATACTCGCCATTTACATACATAATTGAAGTTTTGAAATGCTGAAAATCAAAACCGATATTTTCAGTAAATCTAGCAGCTAATTCATCACGTGAAATGCAATCCGGTCGATGCCCAGGTGAACGAAGAATAAGATGCTCAAAACTTTCAATCTCATAATCATCAAATAATTCGGCCTTTATCGCTCCATTACCGTACATGCTTTTAGAGGAAACCCTAAAGTTTTTATAGGTGGAATGACGTGATCCATTTCCATGCAATTCGCCACCTAATTTTTGGTCAATTAGCATCTTTTTGTTTTCATCAAAATAGGTAAGATGCATTGGTCGCTCCCATTCCGAACCTCTACGCAGGTAATTGCCTAAATATTTATTTCCATATACATAAATTCCAGTGTCATTAGAAAATAAATCTGAACTGTCTGCTTGTAAAGAAATAATAGGCATGTCTGGGAAATCAATATTCCCATCGTCCAACACGTACGTTCGGGTGACTTCTTGGCTTGAAATACAGCCTGATTTGAACGCTTTAACTTTGAGTACATTTATGTTTTGCTGATTTCCATGCGGGGGCAACCATCCCCTATTATTCATTCTCAAGACAGAATAAAACCCAGTGGGCGCATTCAATCCGGGGTTGGTAGGTATCACACTAAATTTGTTGGGTGAATAATCTGTAAAAAGGTTGAGATTTCCATTTATCACCGGGTCCAATTCAGTTGGCATGCTTCCATCCGTACGATAATGTATTTGAGCCCCACTTACCGAATGAGTTACATTAACCATTTTGGGACTAGAATAAAACCCAGATGCTACATTTACTACGGGCTCATTTAAAATACAATTGTACCCAATTACGTTGTTATTAGTCGCATTAGGAGAAGGAGCGTTAAAATAAAACAAGTTATTACTTCCATCTTGTTTTCTACCATACGATACATCTACTGGCATCGAATCGTAGGCCAAAACGTCTATTGTGGAACCATCTTTATAGAAAATACCAACGGTATCTGTTTCGTTTTTCAATTTAAAATTAGCGTGGTATTCAGGGGTATACAAATCTAATTTTGAACAAAAAACAATTATCCAATCATTGGGTTGGAGCGTTTTTGAAGGTAATTTCCATTTTAGTTTATCACTAAAATCATTTGAAATATAATAATCTGATAATTGAATAGGATTAGCTGAATTATTATACAGCTCTAGCCAATCGGAAGACTCGCCAAATCCATCAAAAATGGTAATACCCGTATTCGGCATCAGCTCATTTATACGTAGATTTTGGGCTTCCATTTGAAACGGCAAAAGCGCCACACACGAAAGAACTATGTATTTTATATATTTCATTATTTAATTTCTAATTTATATTTAAGGCCAAGGGTATACTGGGCTTGCGGACGGTTTACATTGTATTCAAATTCATAATTATAGAACAAATCTATATAATTTTTCTTGGCAACCTTTATCACGGCACCTAAGGTATATCGTTGCTGATTCCAATTATTGAAATTATAAGTTTGGCTGTAAAAGTACTGCGCTTTGATGTAAGGAATAAATTTTTTATTCACCTTATATTCATACTTGAAACGTATACGAAAGCGGTTACCTTTAATTTTATTTGTCACAAACGATTTTTGATATTTTAAACGAATTTCAAACGTGTTTTTCTCAATCTTATATTTAAAAACATTATCGATATCAAATCTATTTGCATTTCCCTCTCCATAATTAGTATAACGATATGTGATGCCTAGTTTATACCATTTTGCAAATTTATAACTTCCACCTGTCTGAAAGAATGCACTTTGCCAGGTAGTCGCATTTTGATAAAAACGTCCTTGCACCTCTCCAAAAGTTTTAAACTTTTTACCAATTTGCTTAGATACTTTCACCCCGGTCCATATTCCAAAATCTTGATTCTGAGCGAACCCATTCATAGCCATGAAAAGGAAAACAATTAGTATGAGAATTCTAACTTTCATTACATTTTTGCAGGTCGGTAATATACTCTAAGGCGAACGGAATCTCTTAAATAATCAGATTCTAATACATCAAATTTAATGATCTCATTTCCGGTTCTATCTTTCAAATCTTCTAGGAGCAAATGCGCTCGTTTTGGATGAATATTTTCAATTTTTTCGTACAGAATAATTTGAGTTTCAATCCCTTTTTTATAAAATGTTTTTTCCGTAAAAAACACAATCAAAACAATGATAACGTTAATAATCACCAAGCTTCCCAAAGACACCGAATCCGTAGAAATGGCATTAATTACCGACATAGAAATTACGGTAAACATATAGGTCATTTCCTTTACAGGAATGGTAGTGGTTCGATATCTTAAAATAGAAAACACGGCAAACAATCCAAACGCAAAACCCACCCCTAACTGAGTTTGAGAGAAAAGATTCACCATAAAAAACACAATAGGCCCAAAAATGAGATACGTAAAAATATACTCTTGGTCTTTTCGCGTAGGTTTATATATTTTTAGAATAATAATGGCTAAAGCTACTGCGGTCAGTAAAAATCGTGATCCTAGCTCTAAGGTAGCCATCTCGGTGAGATTAAAATCAAAAAATTGATTTGGTGTAACTTGCATTAGAATGTGGTGGAAATTATGCATTTGCTATTTTTTTAACGTTTGTCCGTATTCCTTTAAATCTGTTTTGCTTCAATGTCGTATTCAATAAGGATACAGATGCACAGTATTTAGAAAAACTGGTTTTATATATTTTCAATTCTTTCAATGTCCGAATATATGGACTTTTGCTAGAATAGTGAATTTGTTTCACTTCAGCAATAACTAAATTTTTAAATTCAAAACTAGCAGAATCATTAGAAGATGTCATTTCAAAATCTAGCGTGAGTTTCTCTGTCAATGCCTTGTTGGAAAGCGTAATTCTTTTATAATGTATACGTGTTTTATTAGGCATTTCCCTAAAATTGAGCCCCGTATATTCATTTACCAAATACGCAGTTTCTGGGGTTTCAAATTCCTCAAATTGGGGCAATGGAATTCTATACTTTATGGTTTTACCTTTATTTGTTTTATTCTTCACTTCAAAATAATACGGTCCCTCCGCATCATATTTTCGGGCTCTCACCTTACTTCTATTTGCAATACCCGCATGATGGTGCTGAAAAAACGAAAATTCCTTTGTGTCGAAATATAAATTTTCGTACTCAAAAAGGCGTTTGTCATTTACCTCCAAAACCACCAAATCATCTTTTACTTTCTCTAAAAACGCATTTATTTTATCGCAATGAAAAACAAATTTGGTATCCACCCTCGAATCGAAATCAACGGCAGTTAAATCCTCTAGCGTGATGCTTGGTAATGATGAAATTATGTGGCCTATTCCAGAAATCACTTAATATATTGTATAATAGTTAGTTTAGGGGCCGTTACTTCTGTATCTTTCTTACCGATGGTAACTTTTGTTGAGACTTCTTCTAACCCGGATTGGAGCACTAATGATTCTGAAAAAGAATAGATTTTATAATCTCCCGGATTTAGATATTCAAATTTATATCCTCCGTTGGGACTGGTTCGAGTATCGTCATCTTGCAAATTTCCATCACCATACACAATATACACGCGATAATCAGGAATAGCTTCAATGCTTAGGGTATCAAAACTTCCCTTTTGGATATAAATAGCTTCAACAGTTCCCATAATGGTAGCTTTACCTCCTACTCCAGCAGACTTGCTACAGCCAAACCATGTAATGCTAAAAATCAATATCAATAAATATCTCATCTTTTTGAGTTTTTTTTAATAGAATTACCGTTTGCAGGAAGTAACTGGTTTATTTGAAAGACATACTAATGCACTATTCATCGTGGTGGAATTTTTTGATTCAAACAAATCTATATTTTAGAAGTGGATATCCCCCTAGTTTTCACCCAAGTTGTTACCAAAAGCTTGTTAAGTGTGATAAATTGAAAAAATAGTTAAAATCGAATTACTTCAACGTATTATTGCATTCTCAAAAATTGGGATTTCCCAATTACAATCAACATCACAACTATGTCATTCAAATCACTTGGATTATCCAATAATATATTAAAAGCGGTGGCCGAAAAAGGTTACACCGAGCCATCCCCTATTCAAACAAAAGCTATTCCTTTAGTCTTGGAAGGAAAAGATGTATTGGCATCTGCACAAACCGGTACGGGTAAAACCGCTGGGTTCGTTTTACCTATTTTAGAAATGATTTCTTGGGCAAATAGCAAAGGACAAAAAAAACGTCCTATTCGTGCGCTTGTTTTAACCCCTACTAGAGAGTTGGCCGCTCAGATTTATGATAATGCCAGAGAATACAGTAAATACATTGAATTTAGAACCGCAGTAATTTTTGGGGGTGTTAAACAACGTCCACAGGAAGCTACTTTGCGTCAAGGAGTAGATTTACTAATTGCTACTCCCGGAAGATTATTGGATTTAGAAAATCAAGGGATTCTTTCTCTTCGCAATATTGAGATTTTAGTATTGGATGAAGCGGATCGTATGTTGGATATGGGGTTTAAGCGTGACATTGACAAAATCATGGCTTTGCTACCAAGAAAACGTCAGAGTTTATTGTTTTCAGCTACGTTCTCTAAAGAAATTAAAAAATTGGCTCAAAACACTTTGAACAATCCAATTTTAGTAGAAGCAACTCCTGAAAATACTACGGTTGAAAAAATTAATCAAACCGTGTATCATGTAGATAAAGGAAGAAAACCAGTTATTTTGGTTAAATTGATTACGGAAGGGGATTGGAAACAAGTTTTGGTATTTACGCGCACCAAACATGGCGCAAATAAATTAACGAAAACGTTGATTTCAGCAGGTATTTCTGCTTCTGCAATTCATGGTAACAAGACACAAAACAATAGAATTAAAGCCTTAAAAGAATTTAAATCGGGAGATGTGAGAGTACTTGTGGCAACGGATATTGCTGCTCGTGGATTAGATATTCCTTTGTTACCTCACGTAGTTAATTTTGAACTACCTAATATCCCAGAAGATTACGTTCACCGTATTGGACGTACTGGAAGAGCTGGAGCAAGTGGTGAAGCCATTTCTTTGGTAAGTCAGGAGGAAAAAGATTATTTACGAAATATTCAAAATTTATTAGAAGAAACCATCAACACCAAGGTGTTAGAAGGATTTGAAGCTACTGAAACTACTGGTCCTACTAAACCTAAACCAAAACAACAAAATTTTGGTCGGAAAAAAACCGGTGGTGGCGCTGGTGGAGGTAACAGATACGGAAAACCTAAAAGTGGCGGAAGTTCTAAAAAAACTGGAAATAATTACCGAAAAGCTTAGGTGAACTTCACCTCGTATCGTGAAAGGATAGATTAGGTTAACAGCCAACCTACTCTTTTGCGAAATTATCATTTCCAGCAAAATTGTAAACTGCATAAAATGGAAAACAACCAATCTTCATTACTTGGTACCGAAAGCATCAACAAACTACTAGTTAGTCAGTCTGTTCCGGCTTCTATAGGCATTTTAGTTATGTCGGTTTACATGATTGTGGACACCATTTTTGTAGGACAATGGGTAGGTTCTTTGGCTATTGCAGCCATCACCGTTGTACTTCCTATTACTTTCCTAATTTCTTCGGTAGGCATGGCTATAGGTGTAGGTGGTGGCTCCATTATTTCTAGGGCATTAGGTGCAGGAAACCCGGATAAAGCAGCGGCTACTTTCGGTAATCAAATCACGATGGTTATGGTACTCATCATTTTTACCGTTATTCCTGGGTTTTTGTTGGATAAACAAATTTTATCGCTATTTGGGGCTCAAGGTTCTATTGTAGATCCTGCATTAGAATACTATCACATCATCCTTTTGGGAGTCCCTTTTTTAGCTCCCGCTATGATGGGAAACAATGTAATTAGAGCCCAGGGTTTTCCAAAAGTAGCGATGAACATCATGTTAGTTCCTGCAATAGCTAATATTATTTTAGACCCCATTTTTATTTATTATTTTGAATGGGGATTAGCGGGAGCGGCTTGGGCTACTTCCATATCCTATTTTCTAAGTTTCGCCTATGCAACCTACTTTTTGGCAAGTTCCAAAAGCGAAATCAAAATCAATTGGTCTCATTTGGTACTAAGAAGAGAAATTGTAAATGAAATTAATAGTTTAGGATTGGTGACTCTTGCGCGTCAAGGAGCAGTAAGTGTTTTATCCATTGTTTTAAACCATTCTTTATTCAATTATGGAGGTGAAATTTACATCTCAGTGTACGGAATAATCAACCGAGTACTCATGTTTGTTTTATTTCCTGTAATAGGATTAGCCCAAGGGATGTTGCCAATAGCAGGTTATAACTATGGTGCAAAAGATTATTTACGTGTAAAAGAGGTCATTAAAAAAGCGATTATTTACGCCACTATCATTGCGGTCCTTATTTTCATTCTTATTATTACGGGTCGTACCTTTTTGGTAAACATTTTCACCAACGATATCGAATTACTTACATTAACTCCTCCAGTTATTCTAATCGTTTTTTTGGTTACCCCATTCGTTCCCATTCAGCTTATTGGAGCGGCATATTTTCAAGCTATTGGTAAAGTCAAACCAGCATTATTTTTGACCCTTACACGCCAAGGCTTATTCTTAATTCCTTTGGTTTACCTATTACCAAATTATTTTGGAATAAACGGAATATGGTTGTCCTTCCCTATTGCAGATACGCTTTCTGCTACCATAACATTGATAGCACTAACGCGCGAAATTAAAGGCTTAGAAAAGTTATAGCTATCTAATTTCTTATTCAACGCAATTTCAACTGCAATTGGCATTGTCCTAATTTAAAAGACACAAAAAAAGGATGCCTCTTTCGAAACATCCTTTCCTATTAGGTGAGTTATTGACTAGTTCATTACAACCGCCTTTTTAACTACCGAACCTTTTTGAGTGGATAATTTGTACATATACACTCCAGAATTTAAACTTTCAGTATTCCATTTCACGCGATTTAATCCAGCTGAGAAATTTTGTTTCGTTAAAATCGCGATACGTTTTCCATCCATTCCATATACCTCAATGGTAACTGTTGCTTGTTCCGCAAGGTTGAATGTAATGTCGGTAATTCCTTGAGCAGGATTTGGTTGATTTTGAAGATTTAAATTTCCTAAAGCTCCTGACAAGTCATTCACGCCTGTGGCAAAATCATAAACTGCTGTGGTAGCAAAAACATAAGGTGTTTTGGCGTTTCCATCTAATACGGAAGGTACACCGTCACCATCAGAATCACCACCAGTTTCACCTGTTTTTCCTGCTTCTGCTAACTGCATTCCGCCTGCAACAATTTTGAAGAATCGAGTGTAAATCATTGGCGAATTTGCTTTTCCACCAATCATTGATGCAGTACGCATAGCTCCTGATATCATCGCTACCTTACTTGGAGTATAGGTAGTTTGAACAGCAGTTGGAGTTTCTTTAAAAACCATTTCTGTTGGATCATATAAAGAATTGATTAAATAATCATACGCGTTATCTGCAGCAGTTTTGTAAGCCGTATTTCCAGTTACATCAAAGGCGGTATACAAAGCTCTAATTCCAGCTGCAGTAGCCATCAAACCTTTTGAAGAAGTAACTGCTCCGGTACCAATGGTAAAATCCATAAAGAATCCGCCATCAGTATCTTGCATGTTATTCATAATAAAAGTTGCTTGATCATTAAGTCCCATCAAAGCTTGAGCTTCTAAAGGCATTCCGGCAAAATTTTGAGAAGCTAATCCTAAAGAAACAATGGCATAAGTAGAACTTAACACATCTACCTTGTTGCCGATAACTGGCATTCCAGAAGCATTTAAAGTAGATTGATTAATCATAACATTATTTACACTATCATGGTGCATCGCCATTAAGTTCATCATGATAGCCATGCTTGTTCCAGCCATCAAGTCAAAAGGACCTGCAGTTCCAGTAACTGACATTGCATTTGGGAATGGATCACCATCAAATACATTTTTGTATGCAAAGTGAGCCGCATCAGACGTATCCATTGGATTCATCATGTTCATAAAACTACTAGTGGCCCACAACATAGATACTTGATCCATTAAATGACTACTTGCATCGGTTACTGTTTTGGTAGCCACTTCTGGTGGTAACATAGTTCCTACAGCAGCTTCTGTAATTGCAATGGTGTGAGGAAAATATTGGATTCCGTTGGCAGGGTTATAACTCATTAAATCCATCATACCTAAGTTGGTTCCATCATACGCTAATTGTTGCACCATAAACATGGTTTTATTGATAGACTCGGCCGTTAAAACTTGTCCGATAAAACCATCAGCACCATCACCACCAAGAAATACGTTATTAGTTGGGTCAAACGCACCATTTGCAGAATCCGGAGATACTATTCCATCTGCATCAATACCAGCATCTAAAGAATCATGAAAAGCACTTAACATATCTTGTGCCCATAAATATTGTTTCATCATGGTCTGTCCCATAGCAGCAGGATTCAGCTCTTTTATCATTTTACTTCTATCCCAATGTAGCGAAGAAAAATCTGTTGCAAAATTGGGTTGAATTGCTTGCGGCAAATTATTGTCACCTCCACTAAACTCAGCAAATTGAGGCCATGCATTTTGAGGTGCCATTGAATTTGCCGCCATACCGAAATGCATAATCATTCCCATTAAAAAATCATCTTCTTTGAATCCGTTTGGTGTTCCACCCGTGTTAGACCCATCAAAATTTGGGTCGGTAATCATGGCAGCCATTTGTTTAATTCTTGGCGCCCACATCATGTGCAATCCCATACCTGATTGAGAAACAATAGTTCCTAATTGATAACGAGAGTATTCGTAATTTTCAATTCCTAAAGTATAGGAAATAGAATCTGGTGAATTCAAATTCATTGGATCCAATAAATCTAAATCATACCCCAAGTCTTCGGCAAAGGGCTCACCACTTTCATTTATTTCATTTGCCAAGAGCATTTGCTCCCAAGTCACATAATTTGTTTGATCGGTGATCACCAATTGACCGAAAGAGTTTAAAGCAAATCCTAATAGGATAGCTGGTAATAGTACAAGTGTAATACGTTTTTTCATAACATTTTATGTTTTTGATTTATGAAGCAAACCTATTGTTATAGAAATCCTAATAGTGTATTTGAGGTGACATTGGGCCTTTTAATCTTCACTTTAATTATCTAATAAAAAGAGAGTTATGTCAGGCAAAAGACAATTTTAACAATTAAAATTAAATACGATATTGGAGAAAATCAGTTCAAATACCATCTAGAAAATCCTATATGTATATTTAACTTTGCTAGGTTTTTAATATACTTTTATCAAACACCTGAAATTCCAATTTAGCTACAAAACTCCTATGTCTTTCAACTATTATGGTTTGTCAAAGCTTTCTTTTCGCTTGCATTTTGGAAAATATACGCTTTGACAAGTTTTGAATGATTTGTAGGGTAGTTCATACATTTCACCCCTAGGAAGCATGCCATTTTTAATGAAATCCCGCCCATATTGTGTAATGACTGGTCCTACTGTTTAGTCAGATTTAATCAGGTTTTCTCTAAAATTGATAAACATTAAGGTGTCTTTATCCATTAACGGGAAAAGGTCTATTTGCTGTGGGTTTTTAAAATCGTGTATTTTAGAAAGTAGTTTGTAATTGATTAATTCACTACCCAGCACAGCTTGTTTAACTATATTGCCCGTTTTTGTGTTTACGGTTGAGTTTGAAATGGTTTTTTCATTAATTGACTTCACAGAATCTTCAAATACTAGTTGGATAAAGCTTTCTTCGCTATCATCGGCAAAACGGTTTCTTAAGCTTTGGTCACTTTGGTTAAAATACTTCTGTACTTTTTGAGGGCTATCTTTGTAGACACTCTGCAAAAATGTGTACAATGCCCAATAAATAGAACTTTTACCACTACCATTCTCTCCAAAAATCAAGGCATTTTGTCTTTCTAAATCTATACTTACTTCACCATAGAAAAATTTGAAATTCTTTAAAACTATCTTTTTAATTTTGTTCATCTACTTGGCAGTTTTAATGGGCATTACAATATCTGCTAGTTTTATATTCATCAACTTTAAGTTGTTGCGAATTTCATTGTCTTTTTTTCTTAGTACTTGGTAGGCTTGGTGGATTACTTCTAGCTGTTCTTCTTCTGTTTTTAAATGTTCAATAGCTTTAAAATCTCGCTCGGCATATTTAATAAACGCAATACCCGCACTTACAAAATCCTCTTCAAAATACAACTCCATTACCATTACATCTATTACCTCTTCAAAGAGTTGCACTAGGTGAGAATTGGGTACGTGAGGGTTGATTTGAGTTTCTTTGTCTAACTTTTTTATAGCAATGATATACTCAACAATTATTGAGAAGATTGCTGTTGATTCAGGTACAAAGATTGGAATATTCAATAAAGGCTCTTTATCTACTTGAAAATTGAAGCCCTGCATTTTCCCTCTATATCTTAACCAAAACTCAATTAGGCTAGAATTTAAAAGTGCCGTTAGGAATTTTTGGGCAATACGACTAGTTTTTATAACAAAATGAGTTTGAGAAACATAACAATCAAAATCAGTAAAAGTAAATGTAGGCCTATCACTACATTTTCTTAAAGAGATTATTTTCTCACCAATAAAAAAATCTTCTACTCTTGCCCTATGTAACCCATAAGGCTTATTAGAAGAGGTAATTATTTCCGAATACTTATCTAAATGTTTCTTGATTTTTGGATATGGCTCGATATTTCGAGTGTCATTGTAGCTTGAATCTGTGTAAATAATCCAGTGTTCATTTTTTGAAACCCCATAATATCGGTTTAAGCTTTTTGATGAATAAAACGGCTTGATTAAGCTTAATTCACTATTATTAAAATTTAGAAAATCTAATTCATCTTTACTTAGTATAAAAATTCCTTCACCCACTTTATGTTCTCCACCTAATATTTGTTGATTTTTTTTGTTTAGGAAATCTTGAGGAGGAACAATACCTTGGGCAACTTCCTTTTTTGCGTCCAATTCAAAGTTTTGTTTTGCTTTAATCTTATCTAATAACACATCCTTCTCAGAGCTATTAAATAAGAACGATTTATCAAAAAACTCTTCTCTTTTAAATGTAGGTTCAGCGAGAATATACCTTGAATTTTCGATTCCTTTTAACATATTAAATGAGTCGGTTAACGTAGCAGAGTCAGAATCAATTTTTTTATAGTCAAATTTATACTCCTCTTCAGTCGCATCTTTTTCAGCAATGAGTATCATTGTTTGAATACCAGCACTTGAAAATACTTTTGTATTACCAAAGTCAACTAATTGAATGATTTTTCCATCTTTCGCAATTTTATTTCTAAGTTTTGAAGCTCCTGAATTAGTTACCCAATTGTTTGTTGCGATAAAGGTCAAGTTTCCATTTTCAGGTAACATATCTAATAAGTGGCAAGCGAAATAATACCAAATATCCATTTTGCCTTGATAGTATTCCTCTCCTCTAATACCATCAAACGCACCTTTATTTGTGTATTCTTTTATGTATGGCGGATTGCCAATTATGACATCAAAAGAATCTACACCATACATCCATTTGGGGTCAAACCATTCTGCTTTGTCATGGCTAAAGGGGTTCCAAGAACTTAGTTTGTAAGCTCTGCTTTGAGTGTCGGAAAACAAGTGCATTTCGTTTTTAAACATTTTGGTTTGCACTTTAATAAACCGCTCTTTTATCTTACCTTTCTTTTTACCAGAGCTTTGCAAGTATTCTTCTCGCAATTCTTTGAGTAATTCCATTTCCTCAAAGTTATCGAACAAGCCTGTTTGTAATTGTTCTTTTGGTAGTTTCATCAGCGTGTCTGCCGTTACAAACTTAAACTCCAAGTTAGGTAATGGTTCTATGCCTCTGTTTTCTTTGTTATCGTCTATGTTTTCATCTACGATAAGGGTCAAAAAGCAACGCAGTTTGGATATTTCTGCAGCGATGGGTTGTATATCTACTCCGTATAATGAGTTTTGAATAATTCCAATCTTACGAGCATATTCCACACTACTGGCATCTAGTTTTTCACGTAGTGCTTTCTTAATAATGGGGTTGGTAATACGTTTGAGTTGCCTTTTTTTCCACCATTCGGCTTCAGGGTCAAGCTTTTGCAGTACCATTACAATTTTCTGTAAAACACCCATAGGAAAAGCTCCCGAACCACAGGCAGGGTCAAGTATTTTTACTTTGTCTAAGGCATCTAAAATATTTTCCAGTTCAGTATCAGAAAATGTTGGTTGTTCCTGTTCTGTCATTTTAAATACAGGACGGAGTATTTCGGTTTTCAAGTCCGTTTTATTGTGCAGGTATTGCACTAAACTTTCGGTAGCCATATAATCTACAATCTCTCTTGGAGTATAAAAGCTACCTGTTGCTTTACGAGCTGTTTCGCCACTATCAGGATCAATTTCTGCCAATAGATTTTCAAAAATTCGCCCAAGCATTTCAGGGTCTACACTTACTTCAACATCTGTAACCGAGTTTTCATCAATGGTGAAATTGTACTTCTCTAATTCTTGAAAGAATTCGAGAAACCACTTATCTTCAATTTTTAGTGTGTTTAAATTTTCGGATAATCTTGTGTATTTGTTGGCTTTGTAATAATCATCAAAACCTGGTTCAAACAATCCTCCATTCAGAAATGGAATTAAATTACAACCATCAGGTAAATTATCCACTCGCCCACTCATTTTAGTATTCAATGTCTGAAAAAACAAACGTTCTAATACATTGTGGTAGTAGCCAGTATTGTTTATTACTGCTTTTGAAGAAAGGAGTCTTTCGGGCAATAGAGATTCTCCATTTCTACCTTTTTTCATTTTCAAAAACCAACAAAACACCGTTCTACCAATTAGTCTTACGGTAAACTCTTGATACACTTGGTGGTTTTCTTTGGGTACGCTTGGCAGTTGTAAAATTCCATCTCCGTAATCTTTACCTTTCTTCCCTTTTCCTATTTTTCCACCAATCAGTTGGTAAAAATACTCGGCTACAATTTTGTAGAATTCTTCGTTAAGGGCTTCTACACTAAAGGCTTCAAGTATGTCATTTAAGGCAAGTGGTTTTCCTGCCAGTTTATTTAATCTTTCGGAAGGTGTTTTTACTTTTTGGTCTTTTCCAAGAAGGTAGGTGTATCGTTTGGGTTCTGTGGCTTGCTCTATTACTTCCCCTTCATCATTCAATACTTTTATTTCCGATACAAAAGATAAACGCCATTTTTCGCCTTGGTCAAATACTATGATTGCACCATCTACATCATACTTGTAAATATTTCGGAGCAACTCACGCAAACCTACTTTGTTACGTTCTAGCCAAACATCAGGCTTTAGTTCTATGCGATACAAACCAATAATACGGTCGTCAGAAGTGGTGAAGTTTCCTAATTCAAAAGCGGATTTTGCTTTATCGTTACTTGGCAGAAGTATTTCTCTGGGTTGAGCTAATAATTGCTTAGCTCCAAATACATTTTGAAGAACGTCTAGCCAATCATTATTATTAAATGGCTTGCTGAATATTTTATGTAATTGTTTTTTCTCCATCCTGCTTTATTCTTCTAAAATGTTTGAGAGCTCTTTTTCCAATTCTTCTTTGTTAGGTAAGTACAATTGGTATTTACTCACAAATAATTGGTTGTCTATATTTTCGGTTGCGTACTCCATTAAAACATGGTCTTTGTATGCACCTAATACAATACCAATAGGTACATTATCACCTTCAGTATTTTCTTCCTTTTTAAAATAATTCAGATATAGGTTCATTTGTCCAATATCCTTGTGGTCAATTTCGCCTCTTTTCAAATCTATGATTACGAAACACTTCAAAATTCGGTGGTAAAAAACTAAATCAGCATAAAAATGTCGGCTACCAATATTCATTCTGTATTGTCTGCCAACAAAAGCAAAACCTTTGCCAAGTTCTAATAAAAAATGTTGAAGGTTTTCAATTATTTTATCTTCCAATTCTCCTTCTAGATATTTTTCTTTTTGAGGAATATTTAGAAATTCTAACACATACGGGTCTTTAATAATATCCTCTGGTTTTTGAGTTTGAATTCCCTTTTCTGATAATTCAATTATTCCCTTCTTATCCTTACTCAATGCCAATCGGTGAAAAAGCATACTTTTCATTTGACGCTTCAACTCTCGTACGCTCCAGTTCTCGTTACTAGATTGATTGATATAAAAATTAATTTCAAGTTCGGAATCAGCTTTTAATATTTCAAAATAATGGCTCCAAGACAAAATGTGAGACGGTGTCTCACTAATTGAAGATTTTCCAGACAGTGTTTGGAATATTGGAAATGTGAGGTAGAATTTCCTCATTTGATAGAGGTTGGATTTACTAAACCCTTTGCCATAGCTCAATGATAAATCTTTAGAAAGTTGAATCAATAGTTCACTTCCATATTCTGCTTTATCAGCACCACCTTGTTCAAACTCAACAATGTGTTTGCCAATATTCCAGTAGGTAGTTACTAAAGCCGTATTAATCTGAAAAGCAAGTTTATGCTTGCTTTCGGCTAATAACTTACCTACGTTATCAATTAATGAGCTGTATTTTGAGTTTTGTAATTCCATTAGTTCTTAAAGGTTTCAGTTATTACAATTTCAGGAGAAATATTCAAATCAATATCAACTTTAAAATCATCACTATCTCCATTATTATCAAAAGCATCATATTTTTCGGCTATTCCAATAATCAAATTATCTGCTTGCCCGTAGGAAATCGTTTTTTTATCAATTTGTCTTTTAAGTTTTCGTATTTCATTAGGAAGCGGAGTGAAAGTTCCTTTGTCAATTAAATCCATTAGAGCATCAGCCGCTTTTTTAGTCTTGGCATTTCTAGTAATGGATTTAAAATCTCTTAAAAATTTCTTTGCTTGTGCCGAAATAGCATCTGCCTTATCTGTTGTTGTTACCACTTCATTAGTTGCACCAAGAAAATCATTGTCAAATTCTTTTAAAGCTGCTTGTACGTGCTCAAAATGTATTGGGGGTATATCTAATCCTTGCTCATTTGCTTTTGCTTCAAACAGGTTAGCAGCCTCTAAAAATGACAAAGGAGAAACTTCATTGTCTGTAGCTACTTTGTAAAATTCCATTTTGTAAGGCGATTTTAAAAAAATCAAAGTGGCATTTTTTGCTTCCGTATTTTTTGCAGATTCATTGCTTCTAGTGGTTCTTGCTTTTAAAGGGAATTTCTGAATTCGTTTAAACTCTTTCGGGTTATTGTCTTTGAATTCACGAATAAAACGGAGATAAAGCAAACGTTTATCCTCTTCATCTGGCATTCCTTCTTTAAATAATTCAAATTGCTCAACCAGTTCTTCGTGTGTAAAAACTTGTGTGTCTTCGCCAAAAGCAGTATGAAAACCTTGTAGTTTTACAAGTGCATTCTGATACAGTTTTATTTCTTCATCACCTTGTTGAGAAGGGTAGAAGTTGAAATTATAAACTACACCTGCAACACTTCCTATTCGATTAATCCTTCCTGTTCGTTGCATTAAACGCGTAGCATTCCAAGGAGTGTCATAATTAACCAACACATTAGCTCTGTGCAAATTGACACCTTCTGCTAATACATCCGTTGTTATCAGAATTTGATATTTATCTTCTCGTTTACCAGGGTAATTTGCATCAAAGTTCTTTTGAATAGTCTCAAATACTTTTTTTCTGTTCTCGGAAGAGATTTTCAGTATTCCTTTGTCCTTGTAATTCTCTAATTTTTCAGCCAAATAGTTAGCGGTATCATTACTTTCAGTGAAAATTATTAATTGCCCCGTTGGGTTTATTTCTTTGTCAAATAATTCATTATCTAAAGCTTCAACTAATTTATCAAGTTTGGGGTCTTCTTCTACTTTGTTCCAATCATCCAAAAGTTCCTGCAATAAGTCCCTATCTTTTTTCAATCCAATTATAAATTCTTCTTCAAAATCATCAGCACTAAAAATGTTGTTTTTTGGACTTTCAACACTTAGTTCAACAATTAATTCTTCTATTTCCTCCATAGAAAAACCTTTTTCAATTAGCTGATTAATGTTTAAGTCCGGAGCAATGAGCACTTTATCATTTTCAAACATTTGAATCATACGCTCAGAGGAAACCAATAAATTGTTCAGTGTAATTCTGAATGCGTGAAAGCTGCTTTCCAATCGTTTAATCATGAGCGTTTTCATGATACCAGCGAGAGCACCCGAAACTAAAAGAGCTTGGTCGTAATAAGTATCTCTTAAATCCTCATTTAAATAGGCAATTGCTTGGTATCTGAAGTAACTGATTTTATCGCTATCCGTCAAGAAAAAAACTGTTTGATAAAAGAGTTTACCCAGTTTTGAGTCTAAGTCATAGATGACAGGCTTTAATGGAGCAATTTCAGGAAATATTATTCCTTGCTCTTTTAAATCATCAATGTATTTGGGGTAGTTTTTTAAATCTCGTCTTGTTCTACGTACTGTAATTTGTGAGATTATTTTTTCTCTTATTGCTCCATACAATTCTCTTATTTTGGCAATGTCGGGGTCTGCATCTTTAATAATGTCACGGTATTCACGAATAATAGGTCCAAAAAACGATTGTAAATTTGTAACAGGAAGTGTACTTCTTCTAGCATCTTGAAAAAGAAGCAGTTGATAATATAAATCCTGCGGTCTGTTGTTTAGTGGAGTGGCGGAAATTAGAATGATTTTCTTGTTTTTTCCTTTCACCAATCCATTACCATTTCTTGGAGCTTTACAAATACGTTGCAAGTAACCGAAACTTTGTGAAGTATGATTTCTGTATTTATGTGCCTCATCTACAAGAATTAAGTCATAATCCTCTTTTGCCCAATAATTTAAATCATCTCCTTTAAGTAGTTTTTCAAGTCTACCATTGGTAATAAACTTAGTATGTCTATCAATTCCGAATTGTCTAAATGTGCTTTTCCAGTTCTTTTCAAGCGCAGGAGGATAAACTACTAATATTTTTGTGTTGAGTGAGCCATTTGCAACTAGAAATCTTTTGGCAATCATAGATGCTACAACTGTTTTACCTAATCCAACAACATCTGCTAAAAAGAAACCATTATGCTCCATTAACATTTGAAAACCTTCATTAACTGCATCAATCTGATAACTCAGTTTTTTAAATGTTTTTGGTAAGTCTCCAACAGTATCAGGGTCGTAATCAATATTTTTTCCAAAATATTCGATTAGTAATTTTAAATAAATTTCAAATGGCGTAAACTTTTGGCCGATATGTGTTTTCTTTTTGAAGTCTTGAATGTCTGCTGGGAGAATTGGTGTGGATTTGTTCCATAACATTTCAAACTCACCTTTTGTAAACTCTACATCGTCATAATCTTTCAAGGCAATGTTTAACTCATAATTAGGTGATTTCTTAATACCCAGACCAGCCTCTGTTAAGTTGGAAGACCCCATTAATACCCATCCATCAGAATGTTCTGTATGTTTTTTAGGAAGAAATAAATAAAATTTAGCGTGAATAGCTTTAGAATTGTGCGCTCGAACTTCTATTCGCCTATCAATCACGTCTTGAATAAAATCTAATACTCCATTTTCAACTTGCTCAGAATACTTAGCTTCCTGTAAATCTTGAATAAACCATTTCAAAAACTCCTCTTTAGTTTTTTCTTCATCACCAAAAAACAGCAACCCTTTTCTTTGAGCATCTGCAAACATTTGGTCAACATTTATTCCAACCAATATTTTTATGTCTTTAACATCCTTCAAATGCTCTTGCAAAGCAAAATATCCTGAAGACCTGAAATAGCCTGCTACCGCATGAAAGGCGTAGACGTCCTTCATGTTATCTAAAATCCCTTTGAATTTTTGAAAAACTGTATTGTCTTCGGTGTTTGTGAAAAACTTAGTGCTCATAGAGTTTTTAGTATTGAGTTTGATCCATCTATTAGAAATGTCAATTTACCATAATTATTGGTAATCGAGAATTCAAGAAATTTAATTTGAATTTGTTTTTCATTACGGTCTAAAACCCTAGAGAAAATTGGAAGCATTTCAATTATTGCATTTCTTTCAACACGTTCAATCTTACCCGAAATTGAGGTATCAAAGTTAAGTTGAGTAGCTATTTTCTGCAGAGGAAGTCCTTTCTGTTCTGTCATTTCGCGTAAATATGCTCCAAATGAATTAGTCATAAGTGTATTGTTTTGACAATTTAATCAAAGTTAGTAATTTCCATTAATTTAGGATTCGAAAAGAATTGGAGTTTTCATCTATTTTGCATTCTATGAGGGCTGGAAACCGTTTTAATATAAAAGCGTCCAAAAATGTGTGCTGTGGATTTTTTCTTAATAAGAAAACCACAAAAATACAGACTAATAAAGTACGGAACTACCTATCCATTTTCACAAATGGTTTCCAACCTAATTGGCTAAATTTCTTTTTACCCTTTGCAAAAAATTGATAAATCATACTATGCGGATAGATTCCGAAATTATTGCTGTTTTTCTTACCGGATTGGGTGAGTTTCCGTTTATTTAACCACATTCCTAAATGCATTAAGATATCGGCATGTGCTTTAAAAACTTGGATCGCACCTTCTGGATTTTTTTCTTTAACCATACTCAACGCAGCAGCATGGTCTAATAACAAACGAATGGGGATTTTCCAAAGCAATTGTAAAGTGGGCAAGTTTTTAATTAACATCAAAAGGTTGTTTCGATGATTTCTAAAAATTTTTTGAGGAGACCCGTATTTAATCACAAATCCACCCATGTGATGAATAACCGACTTAGGCTGATACATAATTCGGTATCCCATTCCTTTTAAACGCCAACACATATCAATTTCTTCCATGTGTGCAAAAAAGTCTTTATCAAAACCCTCCGCTTCTTTCCAAGCTTTTGATTTAATAAATAAACAAGCGCCAGATGCCCAGAAAATTTCTGTTACATCATCATATTGTCCATTATCTTCCTCCAAAACGTTAATCAATCGGCCTCTACAAAATGGGTAACCTAGCGCATCAATAAATCCACCTGCTGCTCCAGCATATTCAAATTCTTTACGTCTATCAAACGACATAATTTTAGGTTGAACCGCAGCAATGTCATCCGAAGAATTGAGCAAATCAATAGCAGGTTGAAACCAGTTTTCTGTCACCTCTATATCTGAACTTATCAGTACAAAGTTTTTTGCTTCAATTTGGGCTAGCGATTTTAAATAACCTCCAGTAAAACCCACATTGACATCAAAACGCATTAGGGTAACTTCTGGGTGAGTTTTAGTCACATATTCCTCCGTACCATCCGTAGAAGCATTGTCTACCACAATAATCTCTACCTCATCCGATTGAGGAACGGTAGCAATAATTTTTGGTAAAAAATCTTTCACCAAAGGCAAACTATTATAGCTTAATAAAACTACAGCTGTTTCTAAAATATGTGTTGATTTTTGACGCAATGAGACCGCTCTTTAATGGAAAGCTGCAATTTTAGTTAGATTGAGTAAACCTACCAAACAATTACCGTGGATTCGTATAATATTCGTCTACTTGACCACCCCAATGATCCACGCCACTCTCTTTATCGATATCGCCATTCGCATTGTTTCTGCTTTGTAAAACAAGTTGCCATTTCGGGTTATTTTTTTCGCCTCTAACATTTGAATGTAATAATTGATAATCGCGGTATGTGAGTAACGGATCATAAAACACATACATCGCATTGCTTTGCTTTGGATGCGCATAATATTGCCAAATAATATACGGATATGAAGAAGGTTCATTCGCTCTATTTGTGATTTGGTCAGGCGCACCATAGCGCAAATAGGTCATTCCTTGGTCCGTATCATATCCCTTTTTAGCAGCATTACCAAATTCTTTATTTACGATTGCGACCAATTTTCGATATTTTTCCCACTCTAAATATGTATGCTCCGGTTTCATCTTCACCCAAAAAGAAATTAAATACGATTGAAGCACTTCAGTACTAGATTTTGCCCAATTTTGGTCAATAAAGTTTTGATCTACTCGCTCGCCTAATGGTCGGATACATCTAAAATAATCTACAATAGAATCTCTGTTGGTAGTCGCTCTAATATGCGATTCAAAATCTGCCAATTCCTCACTTTTCTTCGCATTTATGATGGACGGAATATCACTTTCGCGATAAAATTGTTTTCCATTTGATCCTACCAATTCATTATCTCGATTAAACAACTCTATGGTGTAACTGTACGTTCCTTGTGGCAAATCTTTCAAACTTATATGTTTTAAAATCACATTCACCTTTGCTGCTTTTACGCGATTCAATACCGAATACTGTTCAAAAACTGAATCCACATCCAAGTTTCTTAGCGTATACTTTTCAATGTAGGCTCCATTTGCGCCCAATTCGAAATCAGAATTATACACCTCTGCATAAACAAAAACGTCATCCATAAATTTGGGCATAGTAGCCACTAACCAAGGTGTCATTTGAAATCCATTTTTAATAAAAGCACCCTCATCCTGTGTTTCTACTACCGTTTTTTCAAACATGATGTCCGACATTCCCATTTGCTTATCCTTTAGATTCACTGTAAGCTTTTGAACCGCTTTAATAGGTTCTATATCGCGATTCGCATCCCAAACAGTAACTTCTAATGTATAATCATTGGGTTTTAGTGTCATGGTTTGCATATCAGCAAAATCTTGTCGGTTCAATTCATTTTCCATTAAGGGACTTAGTACCTCAAATTTTTGATACTTAATTACCCTTTGTCCCTTTTTTATTACGTACAATACCTCTACTCTGGCTTGATAATAATTATCAATTTTTTTATATTTTAAAGAAAGTGCATCAAAGCTTAAATAGAGTTCTACATAAGCGCCTTCCTCAGGGTGAAAAAAGTTCTGAGCAGCAAAAAGTACTCGAGGGGATGGGATTTCGGTTTGGGCGATACCAGATAAAGATATACTCAAACTAATGATAAAGAGGTAAACTATTTTTTTCATGTTTAAATAAGATGTGTCAACCGTACAAAGTTAACCGTTATAAAGCATAATTTCGTGGCTAATGTAACTTTAAAATCAAAGATATGGAAATCAAAAATGCAGTCATATTAATTACCGGAGGAAGCTCTGGTTTAGGAAAAGCAACGGCAAAACTGCTCATAGGGTTGGGTGCTAAGGTGGCTATTACCGGTTTGGATAATACCAAATTAGAAAAAGTGGCACAACAAATTGGCGCGTTTCCCATCCACGCGGATGTGGCTAATGATACGGATGTAAAAAGAACATTTACCGAAGTAATGACTCAATTTGGTAAACTAGATGTATTGATAAACAATGCTGGTACGGGAATGCACCGACCGATGGAAAACTTTAATCGGGAAGACTTTGAACGCATTTTCCAAATCAATGTATTTGGCGTAGCTATGATGACCAAAGAAGCTTCCGGAATTTTCAAAAAGCAAAATTCGGGAACCATAATTAACATTGGTTCCACTTCGGGCCTGAAAGGATATCAAACCGGAAGCGTGTATGCAAGTTCTAAATTTGCCCTTCGGGGACTTACGCAATGCCTACAAGCGGAGCTTCGCCCGCATAATATTCGAGTAATTTTACTAAATCCAAGTGAAGTTCCAACCGCATTTGGTAGAGAAGATCGAGAGGAACGACCAAATGAAAGTAATAAATTATCGAGCTTAGAAATTGCACATACCATAGTATCAACACTTTCTATGGACAACCGAGGAATGATTCCAGAGGTCACCGTTTGGGCTACAAATCCGTGGTAAAAAAAAGTTTAATTTTTTTTCAAAAAAGTGTTTTCAAAACAAAAAAGAAAATTACTTTCGCAGCGGAGAATTGGCAGAGTGGTCGAATGCACTAGTCTTGAAAACTAGCGTACCGCAGGGTACCGAGAGTTCGAATCTCTCATTCTCCGCTCAAAAACGCCTCATCGCAAGATGGGGCGTTTTTCGTTTCAAAACCTTTCAAACTTCCGTTCTTTTTTCCGCTTAATGCTGTACTATTTATTTTTTCCAGTTCATATCTTTTCCATGCTCCTTTTAAATATTACCCGTTTTCCAAATTGGCTAACCACCTTGATTTTCTGGCCCAACTAGTTTCCTCCATAAAACAAGTCGAAATATGTTTTCAGTTCATGTTTTTCAAACTAAACGGCTTTCAAACATTAACGGCAAATTAGATTTTCCATAATACAGGTTAATACTTAACATAGGTTCATCCGCCATTTGAATGAAAAAGCACAAATTTGGGTCATCAAAAAACGACACCATTCAAACGCAAATCAATTCATTAATCATTGTATAAAATTCGAAAAATGAAACTACATCTAATTATTTCAATTTTGGGAATACTTATGTTTACCTCTTGCGATCCATTTCATACCAAAGTGGAAGATCAAGAACCGCAGGTACAATCCTACAAAGCCAATTCAATAAATATCACTAGCCTCTTACCTACTAGCTTAAAAGTGGCAACATGGAATATCAAATTTGGTGCAGGAAGAATCGATGTGTTTTTTGATTGTTACGGAGACCGAGTTTTAATTACAGAACAAGAAGTGCTGGACAACATGGCGGCCTTATGCTTAAAAATTAAACAAATGAATCCCGATATTATTTTCCTTCAAGAAGTTGACGTAGACTCCAAACGGTCGGGATATGTTGACCAAGTGCAATATATTTTGGATCATTCGGATTTAAATTACGGAGTTTATGCCGCACAATGGTTAGCTGATTATGTCCCAAATCATGGCATCGGTCAGATGAATTCAGGAAACGCAATTTTATCAAAATACCCTTTGAATAGTGCGCAACGAATTGCCCTACCCTTAATAACCGAACAAAGTGCATTAGAAAAATACTTCTATCTACGAAGAAACATTCTCACCGCCAACATCATGATAAGTTCTCAAACCATTGAGCTACTTGCCACCCATACTTCCGCGTATAGTAATGACGGAACCAAAACAACACAAATTCAGATTATCAAGGATAGAATTGCGGGTTTAAATGCAAATGGACAAAGTTTCATAATTGGTGGTGATTTCAACAATATTCCACCCGGCACCATTAAGTATTGCAATTTTGACGATGATGTTTGCGCAGATGATTCGCCCTTCAAACTGGCTTCGTGCGAAGTTTTAGCCAAGGATTTAGATGTAATGAAAATATTTTCGGAGTATAATGCAGCTATCCCGCAAGATGTGTACATGCAAAATCAAGATTTATACGCTTCTTTCACCTCTAATAAAGACGGATTCTGGAATAGAAAACTCGATTACATTTTTACGAATGACAGTCTAATAGATGGCTCAGGAATGGTGCATCAAGGTGTTTCAACCGGAGGAATGGAAACCATGCCTCTTTCCGACCACGCGCCCATTTCAACGATATATCTCCTAAAATAATTCATTCAAAAATTCTTCAATATGAAATCAGCATTCATTTTCGCACTATTTACATTTATATGTATTCAAGCCACATACAGTCAAAAAGAAGCTAATTCTAATGATTCAACTAAGGTTATCTGGAACAATAGCACCGCTAAAACGTTAGCCCCAAGTCGCATTGAATACGGTATTTTTAGTCCGTTATCGATTGGATTAAAACATAACATGGAACTTTCGGTATTACCATTGACATTTTTTGTGATGCCTAATGCACAACTTAAAAAGAATTGGACCAAAGACAATGAGAGTCAATGGCAATTGGCCACCGAACACGGTTTTACAATGCCTACGTTATTAATGAGTTTAATGGCTACCGAAGGAACTATTGCCCTTTATCCCCCCAATGAAAAAGCGCCACCTGTATTCACCATCAAAAACAGTATTATTGGCTCTTATTTTTATTTGGAAGACCACGCAGTGACATTTAAAGCTGGGTTTGAGTTTAACCTTTTAGGAGGCCAATATGGCAATTTCCCAGAGGTTGAATTACTGTACATTTACCCACGTACTGCTAGTTACAGCAATCCATTTACTTTGGATGTATCGGTGGGCTTAGCTGGTAATTTCACGCAAAAAATGGGTTATGATGGCGCACTCACACTATTTTATATTCCAAATAGTACGAATACCATGGTATTTGAATTTAACCCAAAACTGTACTACACGTTTTCCAATAAACTACGAATGGCAGCTGGAGTAAATTTAACCGCTGGTAATGTGCCCCACGAAAAGCAAGCGTTTAGAGCACTTCCATTTGCAGATTTACAATGGACCATGTTTCAAAACAGAAGTGAAAAAAGGCATTCTAAGCAAGAATAATTGTTGGCATATTTGAAATAATAAAGCGCACATTTATTATCTAAAAACTTAGAATCATTACTTTTGCAGCCTCAAAAAATATAGGTCATGATTTCTACACACAATATTTCTTTACAATATGGTAAACGCGTTCTTTTTGACGAAGTTAACATCAAGTTTTACGGGTCAAATTGTTTCGGAGTAATTGGTGCCAATGGAGCTGGAAAATCTACTTTTCTAAAGATTTTAGCAGGCGACATTTCACCCAACTCAGGTCATGTTTCTATTGAACCCGGCAAACGGATGGCTGTTTTGCGTCAAAATCACACCGAATTCGATGAATCTACGGTATTAGACACCGTAATGATGGGGCATACAGCACTATGGGCAATCATGAAAGAAAAGGATGCTATTTATGCAAAACCTGATTTTTCGGAAGCGGATGGGAACAAAGCTGCCGAATTAGAGGCAGAATTTGCGGAAATGGATGGATGGAATGCAGAATCTGATGCGGCATCTTTATTGAGTCATCTAAACATTAACGAAGACCAACATTATAGTTTACTGAAAGACCTTCCTGGTTCAATTAAAGTGAGGGTGTTATTGGCTCAAGCTCTTTTTGGAAACCCTGATATTTTAATTTTGGATGAGCCTACCAATGATTTGGACATGGAAACCATCGCTTGGTTGGAAGAATTCTTATTGAATTTTGAAAATACCGTAATTGTTGTATCGCATGATAGACACTTTTTGGATACCATTTGTACCCATATTTCGGATATTGATTTCGGTAAAATTAAAACCTATACTGGTAACTACAGCTTTTGGTATGAATCTAGTCAATTGGCTTTACGTCAAAAACAATCTACCAACAAAAAAGCAGAAGATCGTAAAAAGGAATTACAAGACTTTATATCTCGATTTAGTGCAAATGCTTCTAAATCTAAGCAGGCCACCTCTCGTAAAAAATTATTAGATAAAATTGATGTGGATGAAATTCAACCTTCATCCCGTAGGTATCCAGCCATTATATTTACTCAAAATAGAGAAGCTGGCGACCAAATTTTGCATATCGAAGGAATGAGTAAAATGCTTGATGGACAACCTCTTTTCTCTAATTTAGATTTGAACGTAACCAAAGGGGATAAAATTACCGTTATCAGCAGAAATACTTTGGCTATTCATGAATTGTTCAAAATTCTAAATGGCGAATCGGAAGCTGATTCAGGTTCGTTCTATTTTGGTCAAACCATGACTACCTCGTATTTGCCAGCAAATAACGAAAGCTTTTTTGATACCAAAGACAATTTAATTGATTGGTTAAAACAATATTCTGAAAATAAGGATGACGTATATGTGCGTGGATTTTTAGGCAAAATGCTGTTTACGGGCGAAGAAACTTTTAAAGAAGCCAATGTGCTTTCAGGAGGTGAAAAAGTGCGTTGTATGATTTCTAGAATGATGCTAGCTGAAGCCAATTTCTTAATGATTAATGAACCAACCAATCACTTAGATTTGGAGTCTATTCAGGCTTTTAACAACTCTTTAGTTGATTTTAAAGGTACTTTAATGTTTGCTTCTCATGATCATACTTTTACCAATTCTGTAGCAGATAGAGTTTTAGAAATAGGACCAAAAGGGGTGATGAATAAACAAATGACTTACGATGAATACATGTCGAGTGCCAAGGTACAAGAAGAAAGAGAACGAATTTATTAGTTTAGTAAAGGGAGCCTAATTAGGCTCCTTTTTGTTTCCAAGATTAACTGTTAATAAAACCCGCTTTGGGGCTTACAAATTAACAAACTACCCACTACATTTGTTTCCATGATTAAAGCTTATCGCGATAAAGTACCAAATTGGTTGAAAAACAGATACTCACTAACGCTCATTGCGTTTTCTGTGTGGATGTTGTTTTTCGATACCAATGATGCATTTATGCTATTTAAGCTGAAGAATGAACTCCACACCATTCAAACCGAAAAAGAGTATTTTCAAGAGCGAATTAAAGAAACCCGTGCCGATTTAGACAACCTGCTAAACGATAACGAAAAACTCGAAAAATTTGCCCGAGAAAAATACCTTATGAAAAATGACAACGAAGATATCTTTGTAATTGCCGTGGAGAAATAACAGCGAAATCCTATTTCGTTCTAAATACTGCTAGAATTATTACTTTTACCCATCATCATTTCAAAATAGATTAATTCTAATGAAGAAGTTTTTATTATGGCTATTCGGTATCATCTTCCTATTGATAATAGGATTTGGAACCTATATTTATTTCAATGCCCATCGTATTGTAAATACTATTTTAAGGACTGAAATCATTGACAAGTATAATGAAAGTCCAGATGCTAAATATCTTATTTCGCTCGAAAAAATCAAATTGAATTTTATAACCGGTTCTGTTAAAGTTTCTAATATAAATGTGATTCCTAAAGACAGTCTGGTTACACTACAAGGAAATCTAACAGGCGATGTCATTCAAAGTACTTCCTTAAACATTCATATTAAAGAAATATCTCTTCAAGGATTTGATTATCTCAATGCCATCAATAATCGAATTATTACGGTGAACAAATTTACCCTACACCAACCTCAAATTTACATTTATCAACATGAGGGCATCCCACAAGAGGAAGAACAACATCAGGATACAATTGACCTTAGAAGTATTTTTTTAACTCACTTTGATACTTTCCAAATTTCTGAAATTGCAATTGCCGATGCATTTTTATCCATCAATAAAGTAAACCGTCAAAATGATACACTAAACCAATTTTCTATAAATCATTTAAGTTACCAGATTGATAACGTATTGGCTAACTCTCGGACTTTGTATTCTGAACAATATTTTTCGTTTAAAAGATATTCTTTAGGCTCTAAAAAATTAGAAGTTGCATTAAATGATGGCGGGTCTTTTTCAATTGGCTCCATTTATTATCATAGCGAAGAGAAGAATCTACAAATCAATAAAATTGATTTTACACCGGGCAAAACAGCCGCTCAATTTTTTTCAAAGTTAAAATATAGAAAAGCTTGGATAAAAGCTTCGCTGGCTAAATTGCAAATTGAGGATATAGATTTGCTTAAAGTTATTTCTAATAAAGGACTAATAGCATCCTCCCTAACCCTTAAAAAGCCAAATTTATCCATTCATTCTAATGCTAACATTCCATTAGATACTAATCAAATTAAACCGATGCTTGGGCAAAGTTTAGTGGCTATACCAATTCCTTACTTTATTGATAACTTGTTAATTGAAAACGCTACCATTTCATTAGATATGATGGGAAAAGCCACCGAAAACCATGGAAAACTACAATTCAACAAGATGAATATTACGGGTAGAAACCTTACCAATATCCCCTCCTATTTATCCGAAAATAAATTCTTGACTATTCAGGCGACCACCAAGGTTAATAATACCGGTAAGGTCAATGCAAATTTGAAGATTGACCTTCAAGACCCTAAAGGTCAAACCCAATTTAATGTTTCAGCAACCCAATTAAAATTAAAGAATTTATCATCTGTTTTAAAACCAATTTTACGCATCAGTATCTTGGACGGTACAATTGTGAGTTTAAAAACAACAAGTTCTTTAAATGCCTATGGTGCTACAGGGAAAATGGATGTGCATTACGAAAATTTAAGACTGCAACTAGAAGCCAAAGACCTGGCTATGAAACCCGGTTTTTTCAACTCATTAGCATCCGGTTTGGCAAATGGAATTATTAAAACTAATAATGTTCCTGGTGCTAAAAACTATCACCAAGGAGCTATTTCATTTACCAAGAAAAATGAAGATTCCTTTTTTAAAATGTTGTGGCTTATCCAGCTACATGGATTAGAAGATTCTATCTTAGGTAGCGATGCCAGAGACCAGCGTATTAAGAATAAAAAGCAAAAACAAGAAAACAAGACAAAAAGCAAGTCCAATAAAAAATGGAAAATTAAATTTTAGATTTACCCTAAAACTACTCCAACCGGACAATGGTCGGATCCTGTAATTTCGTTCATGATAAAAGACTCTTTTACCTGAGGCATTATACTTTCCGAAACTAAAAAGTAATCCAAACGCCAACCTATATTTTTTTCACGTGCACCACCTCTATAACTCCACCAGGAATATTTCACCTCATCTGGGTGAAGATTTCTAAAAGAATCAGATAACCCTGCATTTATATAATTAGACATTCCATCTATTTCTATTTGCGTATATCCTGCTGATTTATTGTAATTCGGTTTAGGTCTAGCGATGTCAATTTCTTGGTGACAAACATTCATATCTCCGCAAAAAAGCACTGGTTTTTTGGTTTCTATTTTTTTTATATAAGCCAGCATATCTGCATCCCATTTCTTTCGGTAATCAATCCGCTTCAATCCCTGTCCTGAATTTGGGATATATCCATTTACTACAAAAAAATCGTCAAATTCGGCTGTTACAATTCTACCTTCAGTATCATGTTCTGTTATTCCAATTCCTGTGGTAACGCTTAATGGTTTTTGTTTAGAAATAATGGCTGTTCCAGAATATCCTTTACGTTCGGCCTCATTGGCACTTACATGCCAACCCAATGGAGCCAAAACTTCCTCTACCTGGTGCACCTGTGCTTTCGTTTCTTGAAAACAAACAATGTCTGCTTCAAAATTAGTTATTATATCTAGCAACCCTCGTTTGGCTACTGCTCTAATACCGTTTACATTCCAGGAAATTAATTTCATATCATTATTCTTTTAATAGGGTCATTACTACTTCCCCATCCATTTTTGTTAATACCAATGTATTTTCCACAAAGCTATACTTCAAAGTATGTCCAGAAATCAATTGGGTAAAATCTTTTTCTAATTCCATCACACCCTCACAATACATTTGTGTAGACATAAAGTTTGGCGAAAAATACATTTTGTTTTCCATCAATTCATAAGAACCTCCTACCCCGTTACAGCCCATGTTTCCACCCACCGCATTTCTCTGGGTATCAAAATTCATCGTTGGCTTTCTGTTTTTATTCTTTATGGCCACTGGCTTTCCTTTATAAGTTTTTATTCCCCAGTTACCTTCTAATCGTCCATCTTCCAAAAACTCACCACATCCGGTTAGTTTTGTTTCTTCATTCCCATCAAAAACAGAAAGTTTACAACGAAAATCCCATTGCTTATCAGCCATGGTGTCGCTGCATTTTTCTTTGAAAACTTGCAGTGAAATTCGCTTTCCATCTTCTGTTATACCAGTGTAGCTAATCCCAGCCACATCCATAATATTATTTATTTGAATTTGAGCATATACCACCGAATCCTGACCATTATTATAGGAATAAACCATTCGGTTAGGAGTAGTTATTACTTTCCAACCAGGTTCATTTCCTTGTGCTTTGAAAGTCATTTGATAACTACCTGCATTTGCACTTATTTCACTATTGTCAGCAGAACCAGCAGGGTTATATCCTGATTTACATGCAAATCCAAATAAAAACAGGAGTACCATACTCCCAATAAAACTAAATTTTCTCATCTCATTAGATTAAAAAAATGGGCCACTAAAATTAGAGGCACATTCAAATTTAATATCAATTTACGCATTTGATTAGAAAAAGTTGTTAATGGCCCGCTTTCTTAATTTCAAAAAGTGTTTAACCATACTTTAAGTTCACAAAACTTAATAACTCATTTCCACAATCGCCTTGGCTTCTTTGGGGCCTATCGCCTTGTTTTCTCCTAGTTCCATCCAATTACGTTCACTAAATCTGTCAAATACAATTTGAGAGGTGTTTGAGAAATCGGTTGTATTTTCCGAAAGCTTCGTTTTCATTCCCATCGCATGGTAAAACGCTATAGTTTTATCTATTGCCATGTTTGCAACTGCATTTTCATCATTTCCGGTAATATTCCATACTCGGTTTGCATATTGAACCAATTTAGCCTTTTTATTTTCAAATTGATGCTTATATAAATTAGGTCCTATAATCGCTAACGTGCGTGCATGGTCAATTCCGTGCAACGCAGTTAACTCATGACCAATCATGTGTGTTGCCCAATCGGTAGGTACTCCTTTTTGAATTAAACCATTCAAAGCCATGGTACACGACCACATAAAACTAGCTGCCGATTCATAATCAGCTGGATTGGCCACCACTTTTGGTCCCACTTCAATAAGCGTTTGTAAAATACCTTCCGAAAAACGGTCCTGTAATCGCGCTGATGTAGGATACGTTAGGTACTGCTCCATAACGTGTACAAAAGCATCAATCACTCCATTTTGCAATTGACGAACCGGTATGGATTTAACTACCGAAGGGTCTAGCACTGAGAATTGGGCAAACAATCCTTTTCCGCCCATTACCCGTTTCTCTTTGGTTTCCACTTTGGTAACTACCGCTCCTGAGTTCATTTCCGAACCCGTTGCGGGCAGAGTTAATACCGTACCAAACGGCATTCCTTTTAATGTAGGGATTCCATTTTCCAGAATTTCCCAAGGGTCGCTGCCTTCATAAACTGCTGCACCGCTCAAAAATTTAGTTCCGTCAATGACTGATCCGCCACCAACAGCCAATAAAAAGTCAATATTTTCAGCCTTAATCACCTCAAGTGCATTCATTAACACCTCATATTCTGGATTAGCCGGAATTCCGCCAAACTCAATAAATGTATGGTTTTCGAGCGCTTTCGTTACCTGTTCATAGATACCGTTTCGTTTTATACTACCACCTCCAAACAAAAGCAATACTTTAGCATTGGTAGGAATTTCTTCTGAAATTTTTGCTATTTGGCCTTTACCAAAAAGAACCTTAACTGGGTTTTGAAATTCAAAGTTTATCATCTTATTCTTGTTTCTGCAAATTTAGTATTTGTACCACTCAAGTGATTTGGCTTAAGCAAATATTAACCAAAAGTATTTAATGCCTAATTAAGATTTTTTTATTCTGTTCAACTCCAATCTCAATTGTTCCATTCAATTATTAATATTTGGTTAAAATGCGCTGTTCCGAACGCTATGAGATAAATATCACAAATAGTTAGCACTACAATACTTCAACTTTGCATCCTCAATAAACAAAAAATATATCATGGAAATAGAAATAAAATATGACCCCTCAGGACGAATCGTTCCTTATATGAATGGTGGTGAAATTACAATGAATGTATCGCCATTTCTTATTTTTTTAGCAACTGCCGGAATGTGCTCAGCTGTTTTTGTTCAAGCTTTTATGAATCAGCGTGGGTTAAGTACCGATGATGTGAAAATCATACAAAAAATGAAATACGATTACGCCACTAATCAAGTGTTAGAAATTGATATTCATGTGGACCTTCCTGAAGGCTTTCCTGACAAATACAATTCTGCCATAAAAAGAGTTGTAGATCAATGTCCGGTAAAACAACATTTATTAGCACCCCCATCGTTTAATGTAATCACTAACCTCGACAAGAAGTTGGCTGAGAATAATTAACAATGGACCGATTACACCTAAACCAAAAAAAGACCAACTTGCGTTGGTCTTTTTTTATTCCTTATAAATCTTTTTTTGAAACCTACTCAAAAGACCTCAATACCTGAGGAATCCATTTGTTTAATCGTTCTGTTGTAAGATCATCTTGATTATCTTCATCTAATGCCAATCCCATAAAAAACCCATTCCCTTTATCAGCTTTGGAATTATCAAAATCGTAATCATCTGTAGGCCATTCACCTACCAACTCACCTCCTTGTTTTTGGATTAAAGTACCCAAAGTACCCACAGCGTCAATAAAATAATCGGCATAACCAAACTGGTCGCCTAATCCAAAAAGAGCAATTTTTTTACCAGTGAAATCTACTTTTTCGAAATTATCAATAATCTCATCAAAGGCACTCACCAACTGCCCATCATGCCAGGTAGACAATCCAATTATTAAATAGTCATAATCTTTGAATTTGGCCACTCCCACATCATACACATCGAAAATATCTGCTTTTTCAGCCCCTATTATATGGTGTATTAATCCTGCAATAGTTTCGGTATTCCCTGTATCAGACCCGTAAAACAATCCAATTTTATTCATTTCGCAAATTTAGTGTGTTCCTTGTTACGAATAGTAACTAATTTAATACGGTATGTAATCCGTTTTCAACTGCAAACACCACCAATCCAGCGGTGTTTTTTAGTCCTAATTTTCCCATGATGTTTTTGCGATGGGTTAACACCGTATGTACCGACAAAAACATTTTATGAGCTATTTCTTTATTTGAAAAACCTAAAGCAACCAATTCAATAACTTCCAATTCTCTTTTAGATAAACGAACTCCTCCGCAAGTAAAAGTTTTAGTAGCATTCTCCTTGTCGAGCACTTCTAAGACCTTACCGCAGAAAAACTGTTCATTATCCATCACTGAAAACATAGATTCTACAATTTCCTCCGCATCACAGGAATACAATAAATGCCCATCAATATTATTTTTGATATAGCGCATTACATTCGCCCGATTAGGTCTGTCAGTAATTCCAATAACTTTCAATTTAGGAAATGTATTCATGATTAATTCTACATCACAATCCACAATTAACGGGGACGCATAATTAATAAATAGAATATCTGGTGTCAAATTCACCAATTTGGGAATAAGTTCACCGCTATTTTCTGCTTCGCCAACCACCGAAGTTAATGGCACTGCATTGATAATGGATTTTAACCCCTCTCTAATTAGCACATTACTATCGGCAATAAAAACTTTCATTTTCCTTATTTAGACTTATTCTTAATAAGGCAAATGTAGCCTAAAAATTACAATAACAAAGAGGCATTGGAATGATAATAGTCAGTTTTGAAAACTTCCAAATTAAAACGTAAATTGCGACAGTAAATTTCAATCAAAATGAAGAATCAATTTTCAATTATCGTATTACTTAGTTTGTTTCTAGGGTTTGGTGCCTGCAAAAAAACCAATCTAACTCCTCCTCCCGAAGTAATCGACAATTACATGATTTTTACCGCTGATCAGGTAAAAGTTGAAGCTCGATTTAAAGTTATTTTACAAGATGAAATTTTTAACGGGTACTTCAAGGACACTAAAACCATTCAGATGCAACGTTACATGGAGAATGGAAATCCGCAACGTCTTATTTTTAAAATAGAACGCATAGATTTGGCCAACACCACATTTCCGGTTACTATTAAATATAGCATTGATCAAGGAGAGCCAACGGTTGGCGTAACTTACGTGGATGTAAACAACCTCACTTTTGGTACAAATATTAACAACCCAGATGATTTTACCTTGACCCTAACAGGCTACGAAAATAATTTATTGCAAGGAACGTATGCGGGCAATTTGTTTAGCGGAATCACTACTCACCCTAAAGTAGAAATAACCAATGGAGAGCTAAACATCGAATTGGTTACGTATTAAAAAATACTATGCTTCTTTAACAAAAGAATATCACTTCTAATCTCGTTTCGCTTCATTTTAAATCTACCTTTGCCCACTAAAATGGAGTTGCTATAGTGTGGCTCACAACCTCAAAAAAGATGAAACAAAACGATTCACAAAGTGCAGATTTAATGGATGAAATTGGAGACTCTCACGCTTCATCTGCTACTCAAACACCTTTACGCAAGGATGCTTTCGATATTTCGGATACGGAAAAAAAGAAAATAATTGAAGGTCATTTTTTCAAAATAATGGAAACCTTAGGGTTAGACATGAATGACGATAGTTTAAAGGGTACCCCACATCGTGTTTCAAAAATGTTTGTCAACGAAATATTTAGCGGCTTAGACCCTAAAAACAAGCCCAAACTTTCTACCTTTTCCAATAAGTATAAGTACAGTAAAATGTTGGTAGAAAAGCACATTTCTGTAAACTCCACATGCGAGCACCATTTCTTACCAATTGTAGGACAAGCACATGTTGCTTATATTTCAACAGGGAATGTGATTGGGCTTTCAAAAATTAATAGAATTGTAGATTACTATGCTAGAAGACCGCAAGTTCAAGAAAGGTTAACCATGCAAATAATGGAAGAGCTTAAAAAAGCCCTTCAAACCGATTCGGTAGCTGTAGTAATAGAAGCGCAACATTTATGCGTAACTAGTAGAGGTATTACCGACCGCACTAGCACCACCGTAACAGTAGAATATAGTGGTGAATTTTGTGAGGAAAGTACAAAAGCAGAATTTTTAAAATATATAGGTGATGGCATCAAATAAATCAGACTCATTTCATTTCGAGGATTTAATAATTAAAACCTTAAACGAGCGTAAAGATCTTATTGGAAATGACAAAGCCACGGATGTGCTTTTAAAATTTTTGGTAGAAATACGAGAAAGTGCCCGTAAAAACGAAAATTACGAAGCATATGAACATATTACCGCTGCCTTTGAAAACGATTTAAGCATCCAATTGAAAGAGGAAACCCGCATTATAGCAGTTAAAAAATAGTATTTTTTAATTTACTGTTAAATCAAAACATAATTATTTGAATATATAAGGTAACCCTCTTATATTTACCGAATATAAATTTTCGCCAAATTATTCTAAGTGCAATTAGGATAGCGAACAATTTGAGAATCCCCATCTCGGGTAAATATTCATCTTCAAATAAATCAATGAAAATATCTTCATTTTTTGTTGGCTCACTTTTTATGGTGAGTCTTTTTTCTTGTTCTGAAAATCAAGAAAAACTCTCCAAAAGAGAAATGTCCATACAAGGTCGTAACGCATATAATTTAGAGCGGTTAATGGATCCAGCTACGGGTAAAATTCCAGATAATATCCGGATGAAAGAACTAGCTTTCGCTTCTACCCTACCAAAATCATATTCCAAATCAAGTCGAACCAGTAGTCAAATTTTTGAGCCAATCGGTCCAAGAAATGTTGGAGGCAGAACACGAGCCGTTTCTTTCGATAAAGACAGTGCAAACGTAGTGCTAGCCGGTGGTGTATCTGGTGGAATGTGGAGAAGTAGAGACTTAGGTCAATCGTGGAAAAGAGCGACAAACTTTGAAGACCAATCTGCGGTATCATGTGTTATACAAGATGTTCGCCCAGGAAAATCAAATATTTTTTACTATGGTTCGGGTGAATCTAGTGGTAATTCTGCTAGCAAAAGCTTTTCTGCCAATTATTACGGTAGCGGAATGTATAAATCAACAGATCATGGTAAAACATGGACGCTTTTAACCTCCACCGCTACCTCGCCTGAAGCAAGAAATCAATGGAGTTATATTTTTAATATCGCTTTAGACCAAAGTAACACTGCTCAAGATGTAATTTTGGCGGCTACTACTAATGGTATTAGAAGAAGTGATGATGGAGGAGTAACATGGACTCTGGTTTTAGGTGGTTCCTCTTCGGCCGATTACACTAATGTAGTATCCACAACCAATGGCGTGTTTTATGCACATATAAGTACTGGAGGAACACAATCTGGTTTTTGGAGATCTACCGATGGCATTAATTGGTCCAATATTTCGCCTACTAATCTTCCTAGCCATGATAGAGTGTTGATGGCGGTTGCACCCAGCAACCAAAATACGGTATATTTTTATGCGGTAACCACTGGTTCAGGACTCTCGGATGTTTCATTTTGGAAATACACTTACCTTAATGCTAATGGAGCTGGTTCAAATGGAATTTGGGCAAACAGAAGTGCGAACCTTCCTCCTGCTAGAGGATATTCATTAAATACACAAGGGTCGTATTGCATGAGTCTAATTGTTAAACCAGACGATGAAGATGTGGTTTACTTGGGTGGAACGAATCTGTTTCGAACCACCGATGGTTTTTCTAGCAGTACCGCTATTCGCCAAATTGGTGGATACAATGCGGACGGGTATTCTAATTTCGATTTTTACAACGATAACCAACATCCCGATCAGCAAAGTCTTGCCTTTCGTCCGCAGTTTCCGGATCATTTGTTGGCTGGTACCGATGGTGGACTTCACTTTTCAACCAACCCATTAGACAGTAAAGTAATTTGGCAAAACTTTAATAACGGCTATCAAACCACTCAGTTTTATGGAATAGCCATTGATCACCTTACAGAGAATGAAATAGTTTGTTCTGGATTTCAAGATAACGGTAGCTGGCAAACCACTTCGGCAGACACCAACGCTATTTGGACTTCTACCATGGGCGGTGATGGTTGTTTTTGTGCCAAAGAACAAGGTACAGATGTGTATTATTTTTCAAGTCAATACGGAAATATTTACCGCGAAAAAGTTAGCGCTACCGGTAACGTAAGCTCTAGAAGATCCGCAAGACCAAATGGAGTTACTACCGGATATTCATTTGTACATCCATTTATTTTAAATCCTGCGGATAACAATCAAATGTATTTACCAATTTCAAATTCACTTTGGCGAAATGATGACCTAGCAGGTTTGGATTTTGGGCAAAGAAATTGGACTCAAATCACTACTTTACCAACTAATAGTTCTATTACCGCCATTGGAGCATCTAAAAATGTGAATGGTGTGGTGTATGTTGGAACTAGAAGTAGAAGTATTTTCAAGGTGGTAGATGATGGTACTGCCACCGCAACGGTGACAGATATTTCAACAGGTATTACCTCCGGAACTTATACTTCGCATATTGAGGTAGACCCCAATAATTCTGACCGTGTATTAGTGGTTTATTCTAATTATAAAGTAATTAGCATGTGGTTTACCGAAGATGGTGGAACTACTTGGTCTAATGTAGAAGGTAACTTAGTTGGGAATTCATCTCCTGGCACGCCTGCAAAATTTGCGCACCTGAGCGATGGACCTTCATTTAGATGGGCAAAATTTGTAAAAACTGTAGATGGTGAAGCAATTCTTTTGGGTACTTCTATCGGTCTATTCGCTACGCAACAATTAGATGGCGCAAATACCGAATGGATTCAACAGGCCTCCGATGTAATTGGAAATGTAGTTATTGAGCAACTAGAATATAGAGAAAGTGATGGCTTTTTTGTAGTAGGAACGCATGGAGCGGGAGCTTATAAAACCTATTTTGAAAACAACTACGACATTACTTCTGTAAATGATGTGGTTACGGATAAATTAAAAATTAACATCTATCCAAATCCAGTAGTTTCTCAACTATCAATAGATTTTAGCT
Source organism: uncultured Flavobacteriales bacterium (assembly GCA_963974475.1). Classification (GTDB taxonomy): domain Bacteria; phylum Bacteroidota; class Bacteroidia; order Flavobacteriales_G; family Salibacteraceae; genus CAJXZP01. Next base: position 128,440 of record CAXBCR010000002.1, on the reverse strand, counting down.
TATCGCAAAGCGAAACAGTAACATTGGACGTGCTAAATAATCGTGGACAAATCATTCAAACAAAGAACTCAAATGGAGTTACAGGCAGCAACATAGCACAAATGGACTTGTCTACTTTAGCGAACGGTGCCTATTATTTAAGCATTCGTTCTTCTGAAGGGCAGTTTACAAAGTCGTTTGTTAAACAATAGGAAAATTTACATTAAAAAAATAGCGCTGAGCATCTCAGCGCTATTTTTTTGTTTTATAAATTGGTTATTTTCAGTGTTATCCCAGTGGTAATAAGCTATTAGGTAGTTATTGTGTGCCGTGGGTGATTCTATTTAGTATGAGCAGAGGCGTATATTAATCTTTATTTATCCCATCCACCATAATCCTTCCGATGCAATTCAAATCTACTATCGGTACAATTATCTCTAGGATTAAAAAAGTCACGCACATGATTCATAAAGGTATTCAATATTTTTATGGATCCCGTATTTTCAATAGCCGCATCACCGGTTATTTTCTCTATCCCTAATTCCTTAAAACAGAACTCAGTTAATCCTTTGGTCATCTCTGTCGCAAATCCCTTTCGCCAATAATCAACTCTAAAACGGTAACCTATTTCTCTATCCCCTTCATCATTGGTTAACAACATGCATAATCCCATCATGGTGGGATCTCCTTTTACAAAAACTCCCCAAATTATCCGCGGATTATCTGCAATCCTTTTTTTTAAATTCCTGTTCTCTTCGAATTTGTCTTTTATTTCCTGCTCGGTAAAAATAGGCTGAGGAATAGGGTCAATAATTCGATGATCCGAAAGCAGCTCTCGCCAATAAGGAAAATCTTTCAACTCCATTTCCTGTACGGTCAATCGTTCTGTTTCAAAAATTTGCATAACCTATTTTGATATCAAATATACTCCTTCAAAATGGAGTGGGTAACTTGAAAATAACCCAAAGCCTAATGCAAAAAAAATGGCCTCTGAAATTCAGAAACCATTTTACTATTCTAAGGTATGCCGAAATTAAATTAATCCAATCTCCGCTAGTCTTTTTCTAATGGTATCGTAGGTTCTTTCAATATCCATATCCAGCCCAACTGACATTCTAATTAGACCAGGACTAAGTCCCATACTTCCTTGTTCATCTTCTGGAATTTCAGATGAAGTACTACTTCCGGGAGCGCTAAATAATGTTTTGTAGAAACCTAGACTTACGGCTAAATACCCCACATTATCATCTTGCATTCCGTTCATTAACTTATATGCGTTTTCTTTGGTTTTACAATCTATCAAAACCATTCCTCCAAAACCGTAATCGGAGTTCATTTGTTTTTCCATTAGATCATACGAAGGATGATCCTTCAAACCAGCGTATCTCACGCTAACACCATCTGCTTGTAAATGCTCCGCTACATATTTTGCATTTTTACTATGCTGCATCATTCGAATATGAAGTGTTCGTAGGTTTTTCATTACACTCGCTGAACGTACACCATCCATTGTTGGGCCTAAAAGCATGGTAGTTCCGGTATTCAAATCCATTAATGAATTGATGAATTCTTCTGTACCACAAATAGCTCCTGCAACGGTATCACTAGCACCATTAATAAACTTAGTCAAGGAGTGAACCACTACATCTGCACCTAATTTTAATGGATTAAAAATCATTGGAGTAAACGTGTTATCAACCACCAATTTGATTCCTCTTTTGTGTGCCATTTCAGCTAAGGCTGCTATATCTGCAATTTCTAGTAACGGATTACTCATTACTTCACAAAAAATCATTTTTGTATTAGGAGTAATAGCGGCTTCTACTGCTTTTAAATCCGTAATATCCAATAAAGTAGTGTTGATATTGAATTTAGGTAAATAGAAATGATACAACGAATAAGTTCCACCATAAATGGTATGAGAAGAAATGATATGGTCACCAGCTTGACAGATTTGCATTGCTACATTTGAAATGGCTGCCATTCCTGAACCCACTACTTGGGCCATTTCAGCTCCTTCCATTGCTGCCAAGGCATCTGCTAAATACTTGTTGCTTGGATTCCAGTGTCTGGAGTACAAGTAGCAACCTTCCGTTTCCCCCACAAAAGTACCTTCCATGCTTTCTGCTTTCAAGAAAGTGTAGGTTGAACTATCTGTAATTGATGGATTCACCCCACCAAATTCACCAAAGTTCTGTCTATCTTGTATGGCTGAAGCCGGATCAAATTTCTTTTCAATCATAATCTTAAATTTTATGTTCCCAAATGTACAATCCTAGGAGAGATAATAAGTTGATTTTTGTTGGATATTTAAGTTTCAAATAATCTATTTTGGACGTTCTAATTTGAAATTTATGAAAATTTACGCGGTTCTATTTATAACGGTTTTCACCATGTCCTGTAGTAATAACCAACAACGGGTAAAAATTGCTAAACAAACTTTATCTAATTCAACAGATTCTGTTTCATTTAAACTTACCGAGTTTTCATTTCCAAATACGAGTATTCGCGCCATTGAGGTCGTAAACGATTCTACCGTTTGGTTTGCTGGATCTAACGGATTTTGGGGATATACCCAAGATAATGGTGCCAATTGGCATACCCAACAATTTACTATCGATTCCATTATTCCAGAGTTCAGGTCAATTTCGGTTACAAAATCAGGCGCTATTTTCTTGGTCAGTATTGTGGAGCCCGCTGCCATTTTTAAATCATCCGATATGGGTGAGCATTGGGATATGGTATATACAGATACTAATACCAATGCTTTCTTTGATGCCATTGATTTTTGGGATACTCAAAACGGAATTTTATTAGGAGATGCAATAAATGGATGTTTTCATGTGGCTTTAACTACGGATGGTGGCGACTCGTGGAAAAGAGTGGCTTGTGAGAATTTACCAGTTGCACTTTCGGGTGAAAACCCTTACGCTGCTAGCAACACAAATATATCTACATCCGATTCAAATGCTTGGTTTGGCACAGGCGGAACCAATCAATCTAGAGTTTTTCATACCTCAAATTATGGTAAATCATGGCAAGTTAATTCTACCCCAATTGTTGCGGGTAAAAAAATGACGGGCATTTATAGTGTTCATTTTACAGATAACCAAACCGGACTTGTCGCAGGTGGGAACTGGGAAGAGGTTACGGATACCACTTCCACTTTTGCCATTACCCATGATGGTGGGGGTAGCTGGATGAAAATTTCGAATTCCATTGGATTTATTTCTTGTATTCAATTTTTACCCAATTCTCAAACAGAAATTTTTGCTTTGCGAGGACGGGCACGTGGAGGAAATTCGGTCATGGCATACTCCCCGGATTCAGGAACTACATGGCAAACTTTTCCCAACTCAAATTACCTTGCAATTCAATTTGCTAGCCCTAAAAAGGCATGGGTTTCAGGAAATGAAAAAATAGCAAGGGTGGATTTCAAATAGGTTTATTCAACCATTATTTCTACAATTTTTTCTTTGACTTGGTCGGATGCGGTATAAAAAGCTTTACCTCCAGCTTGGTCAAATGAGCCTCCACCACCTTTTACATTTGTAATACTTTCTTTGTAAATTTCTTTACCTTGAATATTATCATACACGGAAATAGTTACATCCACGTAGGCAAAATATACGGCACTTACCTGCCCTCCTTTTCTAGAAGAGGCTCTAATTTTAATAATATAATCAGCTCCCTCCGAATTGTCTTTAAAATCAAATCCTTGACTTGCTAATGTTTCTTTGATTTGGGGTTCAATTAATTTCACATCCAGGCTATTACCAAAATTGTTTTCCTCTGCTTTGATGAAAATAGTACTTGGTATCACCACCACTTTATACGATGCTTTAGGAAGCTCCTTATTTTTTAAAATATTGGTTACATACTCCGCTGAATCGTTCATCAAAAACTCAGATAAATTAACCTCTGCTACAATCACTTGATTCTTATATTCTCCACTTATTTTCTTCACTTTACAGGTCGCAATTCCTTTTTCATCCGTAACCGTTGCACAATACACCACCCCACCATTGTTGTTGAAAAACTTCACTGGTACGCCTACACTTGGTTCACCGTTTACTTCCACCAAGGCAACTAAATCTTTATCCAATCCGATACCTGCTTTTCCTGAAGCACCCACGGTTTTTGAGGTGATTTTCATGCTTTCCAAAAGCGCCATATTCTTCACATCCTGAGGAATAATTTCCACTTGATTATGAATCAATTCAGCCTCGGTAATTTGAGAAGATACACGACCAATAATATGATTCGTTTTAACATCTAAGATTTTGCTTTCCACCAAAATATTTCCATCGGCATAAGAATATTCTCCCGCAATGTGATAACCTGGATTGGCGTCATCTCCCATTAATGATTGCTTAATGGATTTATCCAATTTATAAGAAAAATCTGAAGTAAAACCGGTTTGTTCATAGGTAAAACTACTATAAGAAATTCCTTTATGATGATCACCTTGAAACTTCAATAGTCCATTAGCAATAATAAACCCCAACGCATCCATACTCATGCGTTTATCCGTTTGAATTTGGAGCATTAATTTACTAAAACGGGCATTTAATTCATTTACCTCATCTGCCCGAGTATCCAAATCTCTGGAAGCTCCAATGGCTCGTAATATATTTTGAGACTCATTTATTGCAAAAAACTTGTTGTATGCGTCCAGTCCGTTTTTGAATGACCGTTTTAAATTTCCTCCGTCCAGTAACTCCTGACTTTGGGTGATAATCGCATTAATATCTGAAATATATTGACCAATTTCGGAACGGTAATACTCCGCCATTTTTGACTTATTTACATACGCCAATGCGTAGGCTTTTTTACTCTTTTTATCGTAGTACGATTCAGTTTGCAATCCTATTAATTGTAACGAAGATTCAGAGGTGGTTTTTTGGTTAAAGTAATCATCTACCTGCCCATTAAAATCAGACACCTTGGAAGTACTCACACTTTTTACCTGCACTTTGACACTTTGAATCAATTCTGATTTAGCATCAGCTATTAAGTTTTTTAACTCCGCTTCAGCCTCCTTTTTATTGACATCGGTCAACTCGGTATAACCGACCAAAAAACTAGATTTAGGATATTCATTTGAACGAAAATCCTGATTAATCCATTCCGGAGACTGAGCAGAAACCGATACGGCAAAGCAAAACAATAGTGTAAAAAGTGTGAGTCCTTTCATATTTTAAATATTAATCTAAATCAGATTTATTCACCCATCCTTCTTTTCCACCAAGAAGCTTAATTTTTACCCAACTTCCTTCTTTTCCAAGTACCTCAAATTCGGTATCTCCAGGAACCTTAACAGCAACATCAGCACCTTTATTTGGTTCGGTATATACTTCTATTCTATCCTTCTTTTTACCAGCGGTGGTCACTTTTTCAACGTTCAACTTTTCTCCAGCTGATGCATCAAAAACATAAGGAGTTATTTCCACACCCAATTTACCTAATTCTTCTAAGGCCTCTTTACTATTTAATGCACGCTCAACCGATTTTTTATGTGCTTTGGAATCATCTAATTCATACGCAGTATTATGATAAGTCAAAGCTTGATCATAATTTCCGACAGCTTCATACAACACCCCCATATTATGAGCCATAGCAGCATCATAAGGGTCAGCATCATATACTTTTTTTACAATAGCAAATGCTGCAGATAAATTGTTTTCTTTTACTTCTTTTTTAGCTTCTTTAAAATCAGCTTTATAATCTTTTACCTTAGGTTTTTCTACATCCAAACCTTGAAATACAAATACTGGAGTAAAATAGGATACTAAGTCTAATGAAATTGCTTTCATTCCATTGCTGATAATGGTTTGATCCGATGGTAGTTTTCCACGAGCATCCGATTGACTTTTAGAACTACTAGCTGTTGACTTCTGGGTCTTTGTTTTTGTGGTCATACTCAAAATCTGACCAGTCTCTACCGAAATGATTTTCATGGTCACCTCGATTACCGCTTTTTTCACCGCGCTATGAGTATAGGTAACCTTTCCAGTTTTTGAATTCTTACTTGAACTTGTTTTAGCAGATGAAGACACATCTGTAGAGTAACCTCCGGTAATAATAACGTCCAAACCTAATAGTTTACCAACATCCGCGGCATCTCCGTCCGAAACCGCTCCACTCGCTCCTAGACTTTGTTCGGCCATAATTTTATCCAACTCACTACGCTCAATTACGGTATATACGTTGGTTTTATAACGTTCCATGTAGTTTTCACCACGAGCATAAACTCCACGATGTTCTTCCAGTAATTTGGCAATCATATAATCCGCTAATTGCGAACCGTAATCGTTTACCGAAGAGGTATATCTCCAATTTACATCTTTACGATTTTCAAAATTCATAATCGCTAATTTCTGCATCCCTTCGATGGTTTTCTCTGGAGCTTTTAAACTATAGCAGTTTAACTGCGCAGTTGCGACAATAGGGCTAAGAATTAGTAATACCGCGGTTAATGTAATAGTAATATAATTCTTCATGATATTGTTATGTTTTAGTTTCCCCAAATTTACAATACTTATGCCAAAACGCACAAGATAATTTAAACCAATAATAGCCTTGTGGAAACACTAATCCGCAACGGCTAACATGAAACTACCATGAATCCAATATACTTAACGAGCCACTTTTGGAAGCATAGGCACAAAGCTACATGGACCCCAATTTTCGGTTTTCGTTTCCGTTTCCGATATCTTGGTAATTCTGAACATGGTTTGGTCCTCGGTTTCGCCAATTGGAATAACCATCACACCACCCACTTTGAGTTGTTCAACAAGCTTTTCAGGCACAAAAGGTGCACCAGCAGTTATTATCACTTTATCAAATGGAGCAAATTCTGGTATTCCTTTATATCCATCCCCGTAAAAAAACTTTGGTTGATACCCCATTTTAGGTAACAGTTTACTGGTAACATCAAACAATTGTTTTTGACGTTCTATGGTATATAATCTTGCACCTTTTTCTAGTAAAACAGCCGCTTGATACCCCGAACCTGTTCCAATTTCTAGGATTTTATCCCTTTTCTTTATATTCAATAAATGCGTTTGTAACGCCACAATATACGGTTGCGAAATGGTTTGACCTGCACCAATGGCAAATGCATTGTTTTGATACGTGAAATTAATGTCGAAGGCACTATCAAAAAACTGATGACGAGGAACGGCCATCAACGCATCCATCACACTTTGGTCAGCAACCCCTACCTTTTCAAGCATTTCAGCAACTTCTTGCACCATTCTTCTTCTGGCGCCTTTTAATTTCATGGTGTCTTCTCTAAGCATTATTGAGCAGTTTTTTTATCACAAATCCGAAGCCAATAATAAGGACAAAAAGGCAGCAATAAAAGAATACAAAAAACTTCCTTCAACTTTTTTTTGTGAGATGAAATTCAGCCAAAATTGATGCCCATAAGCGGAATTCAAACGATTATAAAAAATATTTTATTTTAATTAAATCCTCATTAACAATTAGTTAATCACCTTTATAAAGAATCGTATTTTTTTTCTACCCATTTAGACAATTCTTATTGAAATAATACGTTAGCAAACCGCAACAAAATTTCACGCCAGGTGTACACTTTAAGTATATTTGCCAGCCTTAATTAAAAAGGGAATGAACAAATTTTTACGTCTTACACTTCTTATTTTTCCATTCTTATTTTCCTGTGAAGGAAAAAAAGAAACATTGCCGGCTTACATTACCGTTCCTTCTATTGATTTTAAATATGATAATTTGGCCACTGTTGGAAATGGCGGTACAGCGATAACAGATGTTTGGATTTATGATAATGCCAATTTATTGGGTGTGTTTGAATTGCCCGCAACCGTTGCGGTAGCAACCTCTGGCACTCATGATATTTCGGTTGGTGCTGGAATTAAGCTCAACGGTATTTCTGCCACACGTGAAGCTTACCCATTTTATCAACGTTGGATGAGCAATATTGACCTTGTGCCACTTGATACCGCCACTATAACCCCGATTGTGAGTTATTACCCAGATGCTGGAATTTCCTTTAAAGAAGAATTTGAAAATGCTGTTATTAAGGTGGATACTATTTCTATAAGTGATGTGGCTTTAGTCAGAACCCCCACCGAACCTAACGACCCGATATATGTAGAGAAATTTGTTGGATTAGCCACGATTAATGACGCAAATAAAGGGTTTAAGGCCCTTACCAAAGATTTATTTATGGTTCCAACTTCGTCTACGCTACCCATCTATTTAGAATTGGATTATAAATGCAACCAAGAATTTACCATTGCGGCATTAATTCAAAATCCGGGACAAGGAACTTCAGAAAATCCATTAATTACGCTTCGTTCTACTGTGAAGGATGGAGAAATGCAATGGAAACACATTTACATTGATTTAACGGACAATTTTTCGGGACAGGTCAATGCCACTGGATTTGGAGTCAGCTTCACCGCCTATTACAATTCAGGAAATACGGAGGGTTACATTTACTTGGATAATACCAAGGTAGTAAATACCAAACAGTGAGTTTAAACAAACGAAAAGAACTGATTAAATACGTGATAGCTGATTTACTTGCAGCTATGTCTACTTGGATTATGTTTTTTGTTTTTCGAAAAACGTACATTGAACCCTTAAAGTTTGATACTCCAATACCCATCACTTTTACCAACCAGTTTTATTTTGGACTTCTATTAATACCTGTTTTTTGGGTGCTTTTTTATTTTGTATTAGGTTATTACCAAGATCCTTTTAGAAAATCTCGTTTAAACGAATTTGGTGTAACTCTTTTGCATTCATTTATTGGTGTTCTGATTTTGTTTTTTGTAATCATTTTAGATGACCAAATAGCAGATTACAGAAGTTATTACACTTCCTTCTTTACCCTACTCAGTCTTCAATTTCTAACTACGTTTATTTTTAGATACTTCTTGGTTAGTTCAACAGTACATAAAATTCATAACCGTATAATCGGCTACAATACGCTTTTAGTGGGTGGAAATGAAAACGCTGTTCATCTATTTAATGATTTAAACAAAGCGAAAAAATCTAGTGGTTTTTTGATTAAAGGATTTATCAACGTGAATGGCAGTAACACACATTTATTAGCCGGTATTAGTCCGCATCTGGGGCATTTACGTGATGTAAAAGAAATTATTGTCAATAATGAAATTGAAGACGTTATCATTGCCATCGAACCTTCTGAACATCACAAAATTGAAGAAATTATTTCGATGTTGGATGAGGCTGAAGTTAACATCAAGATCATTCCTGATATGTACACCATACTTACCGGTCAGGTAAAAATGTCATCTATTTTTGGTGCACCTCTAATCGATATTCGGAAAGAAATTATGCCTTCATGGCAGCAATCCATGAAACGATTGTTTGATGTTTTGATTTCTGCTTTTGTACTTATTGTTTTCTTCCCCCTGTTTTTTGTTATCGGAATTATCGTAAAACTAGGATCCAAAGGTCCAATCATTTATTCTCAAGAAAGAATAGGTCATCATGGGAAGCCTTTTAAAATTTTTAAGTTCCGATCCATGTACTTAAATGCCGAAACGGATATTCCATTATTATCCAGTGAGAACGATAGTAGAATAACTCCTTTCGGATTGTTTTTACGTAAATCGAGATTAGACGAAATCCCCCAATTTTACAATGTATTAATAAGTGATATGTCGATTGTTGGGCCACGACCAGAACGTCAATTTTACATCACTTTAATTAAAGCTAAAGCGCCTCACTACTCTCATCTACAAAAAGTAAAACCCGGAATTACCAGTTGGGGACAAGTAAAATATGGCTATGCCGAAAACGTAGATGAAATGGTAAGACGACTAGAATACGACATTCTGTATATTGAAAACATGTCGCTTTTAGTAGATTTAAAAATCTTAATTTATACCGTATTAATTGTTTTGAAAGGAAAGGGAAAGTAAAAACTATCCCAAGGTTTCCTTTAAAATCTAATTACTTCTTATTATTATTTAGTCAATTTCAATTACGCCCAACAGCCTATCTACTCCGGTCGGTGACAATAGCATTCAGGTTCGTTATTCTTCGCATATTCAAAACCCATACGCCACCAATTTTTCATTGTTTTAGGGTCAAATACCAATGGATACTCCGTCAGTAACTCTGGCGTGTAATACATATTGACATCTACATTTCGAGTCAAGCTTTTTAACTGACCTAGCATTAAATCCTTATGAAAACTATGATTCATAGACATGTCAAAAACCTTAGACATCGTTTGAAAAGCATTGGTAGATTCAGGTAAGTTTCTGTCCGTATTTTTAGGAGAAAGCACAATTACATCAACGGCCTCTACATCTGCAAAATCAATGGCTGCACGAATAGGTAGAAGGGTAGCAAAACCTCCATCCGCATATTCATATCCGTTTTTATGCAGAATAGACATAAAGGGAACATAATTGGCCGAACCCCAAATCCAATCCACAAAATCAGCATATTTTTCTGTTTTGGAAGATTTATACTCCAGTTTTTGTTTCGTTAAATTACTCACCGTCACCACAACCTCTTTACCCAATTCTTCCAATTTTTGAAATTGTTCTAAGGTGAACTCTCTTCTTAATTTCCGTAATAATTTGTGACTATCGCCAAAGGTGGGTGCGCTTTTTAAAAATGATTTTACAATATTTAAGTGGTTTAACTTTACATCAAATTCGCCTTCTTTTTTAGTAATTACAAATGGATTCAGCGAAAAAATATCCCGGGTGCGCACATGGGTATAAATATGTTTAATTACATCCACCTCATTTATAAGCAAATGGGGCAATAAAATGCTTCCCGTTGAGGAACCAACCCCTAAAGTATAATTATATTTTTTTTCCTTTATCAAGTATTCAGCTACGCCTCCAGCCCAAGCACCCTTTGCTCCTCCTCCAGAAATTACCAATGCTCTTTTCATGCCATAAATTTAATGGTTTTATACACGATTAAATATCATTTAAATGACTTTTTATTTGATATTAAATCGATAGAATTTTGAACCTAAATCCTACAAATTAATTGGTACTTTCGTAAGCAATAAAAAAACAATGATAGAAATTTCTAGTACCGAATCGGTAGGCTATTTAGCCATGGTTTTGGTCGTGTCTTCATTTATTTTCAAAGACATTACCAAGTTAAGAATAATTAATTTATTTGGGGCAGTGGCGTTTATTATTTACGGCTTTATGCTAGATATTGCATGGCCCGTAATATTCACAAATTCAATAATTATTGCGATTCAAGTATATCACCTAATTAAGGCTAAAAAATCGACCGATGAGTAAAATATTAATTACCCATATTAAGTCTCTTTTTCAAATCAATACCGATAAAATGGAATTGAAAAAAGGAGAAGAAATGGCAAATCTACCAGCTATTCAAAACGCCTACCTCCTCATCGAAAACGATTTAATTTCAGATTTTGGAGAAATGACGAATTGTCCATCAGGTAATTTTGATGAAACAATTGATGCAACAGGTCGGTTTGTTCTTCCAACTTGGTGTGATTCACATACCCACTTGGTGTACGCTGGAGACCGCTCCCAAGAATTTGAAGACCGAATTAATGGCCTTTCTTATGAAGAAATTGCCAATCGAGGTGGTGGAATTTTGAATTCTGCCAAAAGACTCGCAGATGCCAGTGAGGAAGATTTATTTCAAGAAGCTTTTGAACGATTAAATGAAATAATGGCACTTGGTACAGGAGCTGTTGAAATTAAAAGTGGCTACGGCTTAACCGTGGAAAGTGAATTAAAGATGCTTCGAGTTATTGCTCGTTTAAAAAGGGAACATCCAATTACCATAAAAAGTACTTTTTTAGGCGCCCATGCCTTTCCTGCTAATTATACAAATGACCCAGAGGGATATATTAACCTGGTGGTGAACAAAATGATTCCGTTGGTAGCCAAAGAAGGTTTAGCCGAATATATTGATATTTTTTGTGAGAAAGGATATTTTACGGTAGCCCACACCAATCGGGTGTTAGCAGCCGGTGTGTTACATGGGTTAATTCCAAAAACGCACGTGAATCAATTCAACAGTATTGGAGGAATTGAGGCAAGTGTGAGACATGGCGCATTATCCGTAGACCACCTTGAGGTCATGGATGGAGCTGATTACAAATTCTTAGAAAATGGCAAAACAATGGCCACGCTTTTACCTTCTTGTTCGTATTTTTTAAGCATCCCCTACGGACCCGCTAGAGATTTAATAAATCAAAAAATCCCTGTGGCATTAGCAACCGATTTTAATCCAGGGTCTACTCCATCAGGAAACATGAATTTTGTGGTGTCCACTGCCTGCATTAAAATGAAATTAACACCTCAGGAAGCAATAAACGCAGCCACCATCAATGGAGCTTATGCCATGGGAATTAGCAATAAATTGGGAAGTATTGAAAAAGGTTATAAGGCCAATTTAATGATTACTAAACCAATGAACACCATTGCGTTTTTGCCGTATTATTTTGGGGTAAACCCAATTCATCAAGTTATTTTAAATGGTAGGGTAACCATCACCAACAATTAAGATTTTTTGATTGGGATAATGGGATGCATTTCAAGCAAAAGTCCCAGAATCTTTCCTGCCATTCCGTATTTTTGCTACAAATCATAGACAATGAAAAACTTTACTTCAATCGCACTTTTTATTCTTTTGGGAAGTATCCAGAATATGGCTATTAGCCAACAAGCCATTTCTATTTCGCAAGACTTGCTCCTAAGCTTTAAAATGAACCAACCTACTCAGGAATACGAGCAACAACTTGCTGCCATTACCTTTGAGGAATTGAATAATCAGCTTAATAGTGATTTAAAAAAACAGGCTTTTTGGGTAAATATTTACATTACCTATAGCCAAAAATTAATTCAAGACAACCCAGATTGTGGTTCGAAATGCAAAAACAAAAAGCATATTACCATTGCAAATCGAGTGTTTAGTTTAAACGACATTCTGTATAAAATCCTTTTAGAATCTAAGAGTAAAGTTACTGGCCTCCAAAAAATAATCGTCCCAAAATGGGAAAAAGCATTACGGGTAAATTATCCTGACGGGCGAGTTTTGTTGGCTATGGATAGTCATGAAAAAATTTCGGATGCACTTTCATATTATGAACCAGAAAAAATGGATGCACAGTTAGACGAGGTTTCCATATTATTTCTAAATACATTTATTCATTATGATCTAGACCGAAACGAAGTGTTCATTCCATCATGGATTAAGCATTTCAAAAGAGAGTTTGGTTACAAAGAAGGGATGATTTCTGGACTTAAAAGAGCCGAAGTAATTGGCAACGACATGAAGGACACCAAAATCATTTATTCGGACAAAATAGCTTCCTTTAAATGAAAGTAGACTGGAAAACAGCGGTAATTGGTGCCACCCCAAACGAAAACAGATACGCCTTCAAAGCAGTAACCAAATTAACGGAACATGAATATCCTGTAATCGCTCTGGGATTTAGAGATGGCGAAATTGCTGGAAATACGATTATAAAACGGTGGCCGTCCTCTATTTCTAATATCAAGGTGGTTAGCTTATATGTTGGCCCAGCAAGACAGCCCGAATTTTATAATTACATTATTGGGTTACATCCTAAAAAGGTTATTTTTAACCCTGGTACAGAAAACAAAGATTTTTACCAAAAACTAACGGAGAACGGCATCGAATTTGAAGAAGCCTGTACCCTAGTTTTATTAGCCACGGGCATGTACCAAGATGGGCTATAAATCAAATCGTATGAAACAAATTACTTTTATTTTTCTTTTTTTCACTTCCGTTTTCGGGTTTTCACAGAGCCATTATTCTACCGTTTCCAACCGCGTGTTGATTTCAGGAATTGTAAACGGGGATACAGTAATTATTGAAAATATTAAAAACAAGGTTACCCTAAACGGACAATTGGGTATTTTGGAGGTGCATTATTCTAATTTAGATGCACGCGTTTTAGGTAAATTTAAAGATGATTTGAGCCCCGAAAGAGCAGAAATTCCAATAGATTTTACCGGAGAATATTCCTGGTTGGATGCCAAACTAAAAACAACGGAAATTGAAACTCATTTCACCGATGATATTAATGTAATTCTAAACAATGAAGACCAATTAATTCCAGTAGACGTTTTAATAACTAGGGTTAGAGGAGCTCATGGCTTTATGGTTTTTCTTCAAATGAAAGGGAAATTTTCACCAAAAGCTTTGAAAGAAGATTTTCCAAATTTAAAATTTACAGATGACCTTCTATTTTCTATTACATTAAATATACAAGTCACTAATTAATAATAAGGTTTTAACGCCTCAAATATTTCATAAATCGCTTTAATCGGAATATCCTCATTCGGGTCAATCTGTAGTATTTTCATCTTTTTTCTACTTCCTTGATACAATTCGGGATGCGAAATTTCTCCCCCTTTCACTATTCCGATATACGGATGCAGTGTCTTTTTATCACGCCACAAATAGCAAAATGGTTTGCCTTTATAATAATAAAACGGAATACTGTATTTCCAATGCTCACTGATATCATCATCCCAATTCATAAAAATAGAACGCAGCGCTAACAAACAGGAACCTTGAGGTTCATCTTGTGATAGAAAAAAATTATCAATGAGATTTATATCCGACATACTTAAAATAAAAAAGGACTTCTTACTTAGCGAAAAATCACCATTTAAGAAGTCCAGTCATTTTTTAATAAACAGAAATTAGTATTCCATTTCTACTTTACAAATTCGTGTTTTGAATTCTTTATAAAATCCGTTTTTTCCCATTTCTTTTGCTTTTGAATGGTCCGAATGTTTACTCCAAGCTCTAATATTTTCTAAACTATCCCAGTATGAAACTGAAATACCCATCCCCTCTTTTACCGATTCCATACCTAAAAAGCCAGGTTGTTTAGCCGCTAGATCAAACATATCTTTGGCCATATCTTCATATCCTTCATGGTTTTCGGCTAATATTGAAGAAAATATAACTGCGTAATACGGTGCTTTTGGTGTTTTTGCTATCATGTTAATTTATTTATGTTATTCAATTTTCGTTGCTAAGTTAAAACCTTCCTGAATTATTCGACTTGCATATCGCAGGTCTTTTTCACTGATATTTAAGGGGGGTGATAATCGAAAGGCGTGGCTAGTAGAAAGAAACCAAAAAGTGATTACTCCTTGCTCCAAGCAATAATCAACTACGGTTTTAACTTTTTCAAAATTATCCATGTCAATCGCAAAAAAGAGTCCTTTTCTACGAATTTCTTTAACTTGCGGGTGCTGAAGCAATTGCTCAATCAATGCACCCTTTCGCTCTACCTCCTCAAAATCAATCTCGGTTTCTATCACTTTGATATTAGCCAATGCCGCAGCACAAATAACGGGATGTCCCCCAAAAGTGGTAATATGCCCCAACATAGGGTTATGGGTGAATAGTTGCATTTTCTCTTTACTAGAAATCATTCCGCCAATAGGCATTCCACCACCAAAGGCTTTTCCAATAGTTAGTATATCCGGATATACCCCAAAATGTTCAAACGCAAACATCGTCCCTGTACGTCCAAAACCAGTTTGCACCTCGTCAAAAATAAGTTGTGTTCCGGTTTCGTTACATCGTTTACGAATGGCCTTCATAAAATCCACAGATGGCACGCGAACACCAGCATCACCTTGAATAACCTCCATAATGACTCCGGCAGTATCAGTAGTAATTAAATCCAGTTCTGAAATAGTATTAAACGTGATAAATTTTACACCGGGTAATAAGGGCCGAAAAGCAAATTTTTTATTCTCGTTTCCCGTCACACTTAATGAACCATGAGAACTTCCATGATAGGAATTTCTACAGCTAATTAATTGTGTTCTTCCCGTAACACGTTTGGCTAATTTAAGGGCCGCTTCGTTGGCTTCCGTTCCTGAATTAACCATATAGGTAGCATTCAAATTTGCTGGGAGTATTTGCGCCAACTTTTCAGCGAGACCACTTTGCGCTTTTTGAATAAACTCACCATACACCATTACGTGCATGTGTTTATCCACCTGCTCTTTAATGGCTTCCACCACTTTTGGATGATTGTGTCCGATATTGTTTACCGAAATCCCAGAAACCATATCCAACCACTTCTTATTATCAGGCCCATAAAGCCACGACCCCTTTGCACTTTCTATTTCTAACCCAATTGGAAACGGGGTAGTTTGCGCTAAATTTTCGTAAAAAACTTCTTTTGAATTTGGCATAAAACAAAAATAGGAAAGCAAACTTAATTACTTTCCTATTTCTCTCTCTTTCCCCGTATTCTTTATCTTGGAGCCGGTCCGTCTTTCCTCATTTTATGAAGCAATTCTCTTTTAAACATGTGCTCAGATTGATATAAGAGCCCAACTTTTTGAACGGATAATACCTTTTTAAACTTCTCATTATATTCTCGTTTTAAATCGAGAATTTTTTGGTCCGTATCAAAATTATACGCGATCAGTTTATTGATTTCAGCATCCGACAACTCCTTATCTGCGTTCTCTTTCAACATTTTTCTACGCCCTTTTTCAATAGCCATCAACTTGTCGGTAAACTCATTGTATACAGGCCAAAATTTTTGCGCTTCATCCGTAGATAAATCCAATTTAGTCGTAATAAATTCAACTTTCATTGCTTTAATTTTTTCCCTTTTCTGCTTTCCTCCCATGGATGGGTCATCCATTTCATGTGGGGGTTGAGCCATGCCAGAAACAGCGTAAAATAGCACAGCTAATATGGTGATAATTTGCTTTTTCATAATATTTGATTTTTATAAATTTTCTGTTATTGTATATTCTGAGTAATTCTCATTTAGGATATAATCTATTATTTCATCGCTCGTTAAATAATCATCTGTAAACGATATAGCATCCATTTCTTCTTCTGTAAAATTTTCAGCTAGCAAGTATTCATCTACATCGTAGTAGTCTAAATCATCAGATTGCAAAGAAAATTTCGGTTCTTCATTTGGAATTTCAGACGAGGCATTGAAATAAAACACCGCTGAAAGTACCGATGCCGCCACAGCTAAAATGGAAACCATTTTAAGGGTACTTGATTTCGACCGAGGTCTAATTTCTTGTACTTCCACTTCCGTTGAACTGGCATTTATTTTTGTTTTTAATTCATTCTCAAAACGGTCAAAATACCCTGCTGGAACTTTCATCCCATCCGTTGGTTTCAACCCCTCCAAAAAGGAATTCTCATCTGTATTATTTGTCGTATTGTTCATGCTTATTCTTTTGACGCGTATGACCTAAAATGGTTTAATCAACTCGCTTTTTGTTGGACAAATTTTTCAATTTTCTTTACCGCGTGATGATAAGATGCTTTGAGCCCACCTACCGAAGTTTGCAGTATTTCGGATATTTCCTCATATTTCAATTCCTCAAAATATTTCATATTGAATACCAATTGTTGTTTTTCTGGTAATAAACTTACGGCTTCATGAAGCCATGCTTCCGCATATGCTCCATCAAAATATTCATCGGCCATTAAAGAATTTGCAATTCCGTTTTCTACATTATCTATTCGCTCAGCAAACTTTCTTTTGCGCTTCTCTAAAAAAGTTAATGTTTCATTGGTTGCAATTCGATATGCCCAGCTAAATACCTGGCTTCTACCCTCAAATTTGGGAAGATTTTTCCATATTTTTATATACGTGTTTTGAAGAACATCATCCGTATCATCATGGTTTAGCACCATGTTTCTGATATGCCAATATAGCCGCTCCTTATACCCAGACATAACTAGCCCAAATGCTTTTTCAAAGTCATTTTGCGCTATTAAATCTGTAATTTGCTTTTCTAGTATCTCGGACATACCAAGCTAAGATAGGATTTAAACGGAAAGGTTTAATGAACCATTAAACTAATTTACAGCCCGTGTTTCTGAAACTTTTTTAGATAGATTATGCGGTCTGAGTGGTCCGTAATTCGCATAAAATAGGTGGCTGTTTTTAAACTAGTTAAATCCAAATTAACTATCGACTGAAAACGTGTTTCCATTTCAAAAACCAATTGACCTGGAAGGTTGAAAATGGAAATTTTATAATCCTGCTGCTCTTTTAAATTAGAAATATTCATCCAATTTACAACTGGGTTTGGATAAACCACAGGGCTTTTCACTTCCTGAGCATCCTCTATCCCAACGGTCATACGCTTCACTCCTTTTACTAAACTAGTGTCCCCTTCGGAAGATATAGAAAAAATATAAACACCATTTCCTGGTAGCGAACTAGTATTAAACGCAATTTCATTTTTACCAAAAATCAATTCTCCATTCTGTTGTATTAGGACTCTCCCAATAATATCGTAAACTTGAATTGCATAATCTGCCCGAAAAAATTTTTTGGAAGTAATATCAATGGTAACCTCGTCACTAAATGGGTTTGGATACAACTTCACCTCCGAAATTTGAGCGGTTAGGTTAAAGGCAATTAATCCAAATAAAAGGATCATAATTCGTTTTTTCATCATCGCATTAAAGTTATGGAGCCTTGGTAATTTGCCTTTCCTATTTGAATTACGTAAAAATAAACCCCATCTGGAGCAGGTTCTCCATTCGCAGTTCCATCCCAGGCAAACCCTTTCTTGGAGGTTTGAAACAACAACGTTCCCCATCGGTTATATACTTCAATGGTTACCATTTCTAAACCTTCGTACTTCACGCCAAAATAATCATTTACTCCGTCACTATTGGGTGTAAATATATTTGGAATCAAAAAGTCCTCACAACTCAACACGTTAGAGAAAAATCGCTTTTGGCATAACCGCTGATTAATATCCACATAATATTTTCCAGGTTGAGCGACTGTGAAGGTTGGGTTGGTGGAATTATCCTGCCAAACATAACTTCCACCTTGAATTTCCGCATTTAATAAAAACGGTTGAGTCCCACACATAATCGTATCGGTAACGAGATTCGGATTTGTCACTGAATCCGCGCTCACCATTATGGTATCGGAATAAACAGTCGCAACACAAGGATTACTCGCTTCCAGCCAATAGGTTCCCGCTTGCGTCACTTTCAAATTCATATCGGTAGAGCCATCCGACCATTTATAAGTGGTAAATTGGTCGGTAGTCGTATTTGCTACTATTATGGTATCTCCCATGCAAATAGTGGTATCGCTTCCCAAGGCCACCTTGCGCTGTTTAATGGATGAACAAATTATCGCATCTGTAAATTGGATGTCGGTACCCGTCACAGGAGAGTCTACACCAGAAATTGTCAATGACAATTCGGTAAAACTGCCGCTTACCTTGGCTATAGGTTCCAATGAAAAGGAAGTTAACGCCAGCGTGTCGCAACCCGATACGTAATTAGTATCCAGCTTACCAAAAATCAAATGTTGGCTGGTAGGACTATCTGATTTCCCGCAAAAAAGTGGGAATCCATCTGAAGTGAAATTGACTTCATAAAAAACGGTATTTGGTAGGCTTAAATTTATGGCATTTCCTTTTACTACATTTAAATCTTTATCAAATTCAATAATATTTAATAATCCTCGAGGACCCTTAAACGTAGATACAAAATTACCATTCGATACCTTTTGCAACGGTTGAGGGATACCTGTGGTATTTGTAAATCGTGCTCCCCAAAGTAAATTACCCAATTTATCAATTTTGCAATACCCAATTTGAACTCTCCCTCTTTTGTACATGGTGAAAATATAGCCATCTTCCACCTCCACCGGAGCTAAATAATAGTAGGTTCCTACGCTAGTTATATTTATATACCAGGTTAAAGCTCCTAAAGAATCCAATTTTATTAATGAATTGGCCCTACGTAATAAAAAGCCACTGTCTTCGGTCACAATGGCCGAACCCCAAACACTACCATCCTCATATACATTTGACCAAACTACCAAACCAAATTCATCCATTTTTATTAAAGCAATAGACGGATTTCCTCCTCCAGGATTAGACAATAAATTCCCATGAATGAAAATATCATCCGTTGGGTTAATCATCAGTGTATAAGGATAAAAGTCCGTATTCGCTTTAGCCAATATTTTGCTCCAAACCACATCGCCAATAGCGGTTAAACAAGTTACCCTTGCGGCCCAATCACCATTTTGTTTCTCTCTAGAAAGTAGGAAAATCTTACCATTCGAACTAGTCACCATTTGACCGGCTACACAACAATTAGTATTTGAAATGGAATAGTCTTTTGCCCATTGTAAATCCCCGCATTGATTGTACTTCATCAATTGCATTTCATCGGAAGCTAGTATAAGCCAACCGCCATCAATGGTACCTACCAATCGTGCACTACCAGTAAAATTAGATTGTATTTCCTTTATAAATGTGTCTTGCCCCAATAAATTGGACCCGAATCCGAATAGACAAATTATAAAAACCACCTTTTTAAACATAGCTTGCAATATAGCAAATTATGACCGGAAAAATTGTGCGTACACCGGATTATTGTATGGTAATTGGTTTTGAAAACAAACCTTCGGATGTGGTTAACACCATATATACCAATCCTTTATTAAACTTTGAAATATCAACCCTTCGAGTATTAGGACTAACAGTCAATAGGATTCGACCTACAGTATCCACTACATAAATTTGGTTTATGGGAACCATTTCGGATACCTTCAGAGTAATAAAACTATCTGCTGGATTTGGGTAAACTTCCCATTTAAAACTAGATTCAGTATTTTCAAAAACAGAGTTTGGTAGATAATTGGATTCAATAAAGTTCATACATTTCATCATTTCTAACGGATACGTTGGAAACGCAACAGTATGCCCAATTCCTGGTATTTCATTCAACATCGAAATCCCATTATTGGTTTGAATATCCGTATGAAGTGTTGTGGCCACATCCTTAAAAACCTGATTATCATTTCCACCAATACAGATACAAGCCGGAGCAAATTGGGAAATAGCATTGTAATTCGGTTGCAACTCACCATTTCTTCCTGTAGCAAATGGAATAACCCCTCGCAGATTAGGAATAGGCCCATTATCGGTGTCCATGGCCACTATAACGGCATGACGACCGCCATAAGACAATCCGGTTAGGTAGACTCTATTCGTGTCGATACTGTATTCAGATAAAATGGTGTCCATAGCATATCGGAATAATTGTTTAACCAACCCCTCCTGATTGTTAAAGTGATCCGCATTTTCAGGGCAAACGACTATCGCATTAATACTATCCGAGAAAAACGCAAGTTGATCCCTAAATTGTCCTGCATTAGTGTGAGGGCCACCTCTAAAACCAATCACTAATGGATAGTTTTTGCTCGAATCATAAGTACTAGGCACAAAATAATACAAGGTACGGGTAAAAGCATAGTCCGGCTCATTGAAAGAAATGGACTTTTGAAAACTACCTGTTTGCTGAGCATGCGCACCTATCATAATGAATAGTACGGTAATGAATGGAATAATTGATTTCATGATTCGGTTTTAATAAGCGAAAGTAATTGGAATGAATTAATCAAGCTGTCAGTTAAAAGACAAACCTCTTTCAATATTAAAATTTGTGAGAATGAATTATTTAACTTAATATTGTGATATTAAAATGATACTACTATGAAATCAGAAAATTACATTAAACCAGGAAGCGGATACAGCATGTTAGTTGTAGTGGCCGTTCTAATTGCAGCATTAATAACTGCGATAGCAATTTCAAATAACCCCAAATTTTTATTTGCCATTCCCGTCATTATTTTCTTTTTACCGGGATTTTTCACAGTAAACCCAAATACATCTCGGGTATTCGTCTTATTTGGCGCCTACAAAGGAACGGTTAAAGACAACGGATTCTTTTGGATTAACCCCTTCTATAGCAAACAAAAAATTTCATTACGAGCACGTAACTTTGATAGTGAACGTGTGAAGGTAAACGACAAAGTGGGGAACCCTATTTTGATTAATGTCATCTTAGTTTGGAAAGTACAAGACACTTATAAAGCCGCTTTTGATGTTGATGTATATGAGCATTTTGTACGTGTTCAAACCGATGCTGCAGTAAGAAAACTAGCGGGTTCATATCCTTATGATAATTTTGACGATGAACGTGCAGAAATAACCCTACGATCTGGAATGGATGAAGTAAATCATGCGCTAGAAGATGAAATTACCGAACGCCTGTCAATCGCAGGTATTGAAGTAATGGAAGCGCGTATTGGTTATTTAGCCTACGCTCCAGAAATTGCGAGTTCTATGTTGAAAAGACAACAAGCAGTAGCCATTGTTTCGGCTCGTAAAAAAATTGTAGAAGGAGCGGTTTGGATGGTAGAAGACGCATTAAAGAAATTATCGGACGATGGAATTGTAGAATTCGATGATGATAAAAAAGCGTCTATGGCAAGTAATCTTATGGTGGTACTATGCGGAGATAAAGAAGCTACTCCGGTAATTAATACTGGTTCGTTAAATTAATGCTTATGCGAACTTATAAAATTACCAAACAGAAAGTTTTCGAATCCGAACGAAAATTCGAAGTCAGATTAAACGAATTAGCTAGTATGGGCTGGAAAGCCATATCCGTAACTATGCACGGTATTCGTCACAGCGTGCTGCTTGAAAAAGATAAATAATGTCAAAGAAAAAGTCTTTTGTTCTTAGAATTGACCCCGAAACTTTTGCGCAAATAGAAAAATGGGCATCAGACGAGTTTCGGAGTGTCAATGGCCAATTAGAGTGGATGATACACAAAAGCTTAAAGGATGCGAAACGACTTCAATCTAAAACTAAAAGAAAGCCAACCAACGAAAAATAAAATTCAATCTTACTATGAAATTAACATTTAAAGAAGAACAAAATTTTCGCAAGTCTTGGGTTTTATTAATTCTTTTGGCGATTAACGGAATTCCTATTTATGGAATTTACCAGCAGGTTGTTTTGGGCAAACCATTTGGCGATAACCCCAGTTCTGACATGGGGTTATATTTTTTCCTAGCCTTCACAATCGGTTTGTTTCTATTTTTTTGGATAATCAAACTCAGCACAGAAATTGATGATTTTCAAATCAAAATGAAATTTTTCCCTTTGTCTATCAAAACCTTTAAATGGTCGGATATTGAAAGTGCCAAGGTAGTAAACTACGGATTCATTGGCGGTTGGGGAATTAGGCTTTGGACCAAGTTTGGTACCGTTTACAATACATCCGGCAACATAGGCTTGGCAATTAAATTAAAGAACGGTAAAAAATTCCTAATTGGAACACAAAAAGAGTCCGAATTAAAATCCTTTATAACGAATCAATTAAAGGCAGAAAAAACCTCCGATTTAAATTTATAACCCAGCTATTTGAATTATAAGAATAAAGCAAGGATTTCCATCCAGATTGAATTACATTTAGCGCCATGAAATTAATCAATAAAATAGTATTGCTCATGAGCCTAGTGGCTTATAGCTCAATTTCCAAATCTCAGACGTACACCCCAATGCTCGATTCGTTTAACGAATGGCATTTAAAAACCTGTTTTTCGGGATGTTTAAAGGATATTTATTATACCGATGGAGACACTCTTGTTCAAGGTAAAACTTATAAAATATTAGATGGGTTTCACTTCATTTCTAGAACATTCCTTATTCGTGAAGATGTCGCCCAAAAGAAGGTGTATATGCTTTTTAACCTAGGTCCAGATTCTCAAGAAAAGTTAATGTATGATTTCTCTGTTCAACAGGGTGATACCATCCTAATGGAAAATTTGTACAGTCCATTCCCACAAGAACCGGGGTATTTTATTTGCGACTCCATTGTGGCGAAACCTCTAGTAGACTCTCAATTATATGAACATTTTTATTTTCATCCATTAGACACCATTAAATCAGGGACTCAAATGGCTGTTTGGGTAGAAAGTGTGGGTTCATTATCATTGATAAACGCTCCTGCCGGAGAACCGGATACCAATGGAAGAGGCGCGGTTAATTGTTTCTTCAAGGCAGGTCAAATCCATTATGAATTAGACCCTGCTTCCACTCCATGTGTCGCAACAAGATTCCCGTTGAGTGTCTCCGGTCCAAAGCAAAAAGAGCCACAAATTATTTTAGATTATACGAGTAAGTCCATTCAAATTATGGATGTCACGGAAAACAGCTATTTACACGCATATAATTTACAAGGGCAACTTTTGTTTTCTACCCATCTAATTAAAAACCAATTGAATTGGGTAAAATATAACCCTTTAAATTCTCAAATAGTGTTGTTGCGAATAACTGGTCAAAGCGGAAAAACCACCGTAAAAAAAGTATTCCTTCGGTAATAAGTAAAATCAAATTTCACATCAAAATCAACAAAAAAAAGCCAATAAAAAAGCAGTCTAATTACTTAGACTGCTTTTCCTATTTTTTAATTAATCTCTATCCGCATTTAGAGTGACCACAAGACTTACAAGTCAAACAACCTTCTTGGTAAATCAAACTGTTTTCCCCACAACCTGGGCATTGATTCTCCACTGGTTTCTCTCCATCTTTAATGAATTTTTTTAATGATCTAACTACCCCGTTTTTCCAAGTATTTAAAGCATCATCCTTTAAGTGAAGATTTTGAACCATATGAACCACAAATGGCAATGGCATTCCGTGACGAAGCACTCCTGAAATCAATTTTGCATAATTCCAAAATTCTTTATCAAAAGAACGAGACAATCCTTCGATGGTAGTTCCATATCCATCACGATCTTCATAACGGAAATCGTAACGAGTAGAATCTCCTGCATCCTTAGATTTGATTACCCACCCTTTATTAATATAACTTGGTAAAAAGAACGCATCTTCTGCTCTACCTGTAAATACTTCATAAGGACGACCATCCATTACACCAATTACTGCAATCCATTTTTCTTCATCGTTCATGAAACGCACAATTTCCGCATCCAACATTTCTGGACGTTTTGGTGCTTGCGTTTCTATAAAAGTATCTGTTCCTGTTTCTTCATCTTTAGAATCATTAGAAACCAAAACACCAGAACGAGAACCATCTCTATAAACTGTAATACCTTTACATCCAGACTCCCATCCAGTTTGGTATATTTTACTTACTAGTTCTTCTGCTGCGTCATTTGGAACATTTACCGTTACGCTAATAGAATGATCTACCCATTTTTGAATAGAACCTTGTAAGTTCACTTTTTGTACCCAATCCACATCATTGGCGGTTGCTCCATAATAAGGTGACTTTTCAATAATACTTTTCAACTCCTCATCCGACATTGTGGTAGCTTCGTTAGAATCGTATCCATTTAAATCCATCCATGTTTTAAAATGGTGATGAAAAACTTGATACTCTTCCCAAGAATCTCCAACCTCATCTACGAAGTCAACACGTGTATTGGTATCGTTTGGATTTACTTTTTTTCTTCGTTTATAAGCAACCATAAAAACGGGCTCAATTCCAGAAGAAGTTTGAGTCATCATACTAGTAGTACCTGTGGGTGCAATAGTCAATAAGGCTATATTTCTACGACCATATTTTTCCATATCTTGAACCATAGCAGGATCTTGCTTACGTAAACGCTCAACAAATGGATTTCCTTTTTCTCTAGCAGCTTCATAAACTGGGAATGCCCCTCTTTCTTTAGCCATAGTTACGGATGAACGGTACGCTTCAATGGCAAGATGACGGTGAATTTTTTCTGAGAAGAAAATAGACTCATCCGAACCGTATCTAATTCCCAATGCAGCCAACATATCTCCTTCGGCTGTAATTCCTACTCCTGTTCTACGGCCTTCAATAGCTTTTTTCTGAATGTTACTCCAAAGGTTTCTTTCTACACTTTTAATAACATCCGATTCTGGGTCTTTGTCAATTTTAGCAAGAATTTTATCAATTTGCTCTAATTCCAAATCAACAATATCATCCATGATACGTTGTCCCATACCTACGTGTTTTTTAAACAAGGTATAATCAAATGAAGCTTCTTCCGTAAACGGATTGTTTACATACGAATACAAATTAATTGCAAGTAACCTGCAGCTATCATACGGACATAATGGAATTTCTCCACATGGATTGGTCGAAACTGTTTTAAAACCTAAATCGGCATACGTATCTGGAATGGACTCATTAATTACGGTGTCCCAAAATAAAATTCCTGGTTCAGCAGCTTTCCAAGCATTATGTACTATTTTTTCCCAAAGCTCTTTAGCATTTACTGTTTTGGTATATTGCGGAGTGACTGAATCGATAGGAAATTTTTGGGTATAATCAGAACCATCTTTAACAGCTCTCATAAACTCATCATCAATTTTCACAGAAACATTCGCGCCAGTAACTTTAGTACCATCTAATTTAGCGTCAATAAAGTCTTCAGAATCTGGATGTTTTACAGAAATGCTCAACATCAAAGCACCTCTTCTACCATCTTGAGCAACCTCACGAGTAGAATTTGAATAACGCTCCATAAAAGGTACAACACCAGTGGATGTTAAAGCACTATTTTTTACCGGGCTTCCTTTTGGACGAATATGTGAAAGGTCGTGACCAACTCCCCCTCTACGTTTCATCAATTGAACTTGTTCTTGATCCACTTTCATGATTCCTCCATAAGAATCACCACCTTCATTGTTTCCAATAACAAAACAATTTGATAGTGAAGCTACTTGATGATGGTTTCCAATACCAGACATAGAACCACCTTGAGGTACTATATATTTAAAGTCCTTTATTACATTATATATTTCTTCCTCTGTGTATGGATTCGGATATTTAGACTCCACGCGGGCAATTTCAGCTGCCATACGTTTATGCATATCTATTGGCGATTTTTCAAAAATATTGCCATCTGAATCTTTCAATGCATATTTATTCAGCCAAACATTAGCAGCAAGTGTATCCCCCTTGAAATATTCCGTACTTGTTTCTAAAATATCTTCATATTCGTAGGTGGTTTGTGTTTCGATTTTATTCTCGAGAGAATTTTCTACTTTCGTTTGGTCAATGTCTAACTCCATAATGATTTCCGGTAATCTAATATAATAAAAATGTTTTCCTGTGTTTACGGTGGTTTTAGCCTTCCGTTTTCGGATTGGAAAAGTATGTTCTCGAACCCTGAAATTGCAAGGGAAATATATTCACAATTTTGAATAGTTTTCAACGTAAAATTAAACGGATATCTTCGATCAATTGTTAATTACTATTAATTCAAAAAAAGTAATTCGGATCATTTTTTTTGTTAATTTAAAAGCCAATTTAAATTCCTCATAATTTACAAACCGAACCAATTTAGGATGTAAAACCACTTAAAATCAAGCAGTAACACAACAATGTCTTGGGTATTCACCTCCTAAATCACCACAGCTATTAGCCCGAATCACACTCCATTTCATCCCCAATTATTCAGTTATAAAACTAAGTGTAGCTCTACTCTAAACAGGTACTAATAAACGTTTCATTCTCACGCTAAACAACCCAAAATAGTGTTATTAATTTACTTGCAATGCCAAATAGTAAATCTACTGAACTCAAAAAAAAGCTACCTTCGTTATTACCAAATCAAAAGGATTTATGGACAAAGAAGAAAAGTTTTGGAACGATAAATATATTTCAAAAAAAACGGGTTGGGACATTGGGTCCGTATCAACTCCAATAAAAGAATATGTTGACCAACTCACCAATAAATCATTAAAAATTTTAATTCCTGGTTGTGGAAATGCTTGGGAAGGAGAATATTTGTTGCAACAAAACTTTCGAAACACTCATTTAATTGATTTATCTAATGAGGCAATTTCAAAATTTATCGAAAGGGTTCCTGATTTTCCAGCCAATCAAATTTATCGTGGTGATTTTTTTAAACACCAAGAAAAATACGACCTTATAATAGAGCAAACATTTTTATCGGCACTACATCCATCCATGCGAAATGAATACGCAAAACAAATGAGCAAATTATTAAACCCTGGTGG
This sequence comes from uncultured Flavobacteriales bacterium, assembly GCA_963974475.1. Classification (GTDB taxonomy): domain Bacteria; phylum Bacteroidota; class Bacteroidia; order Flavobacteriales_G; family Salibacteraceae; genus CAJXZP01. Next base: position 100,577 of record CAXBCR010000002.1, on the reverse strand, counting down.
TAAATTAGTGGGAGTAATATTCGGAGTTGAAATGTTTCACGACCACCCTCCATATGGCGGAAATATAACAGATTATAAAACAATTTTTGAACCCTATTTTGAATTCAATACCTTTGAACCTGCAACAAATTCTATCCCTCCAAGAATGGGTAATGAGTTATTTTTGATTTTAGAAAAAAAGTAGGCCAAATTAGTATCAATTCAATATTTTTGAACCATGACAGAATCAAAAAATCGGACCGTCATTTTAAACCATCATCAAGTGGGGCAAAAAATAACACGGATTGCGCATGAAATTTTAGAAAATAACTTTCAGGAAAAATCCTTAATAATAATGGGGATTCACAAAGAAGGTTTCGTTCTTGCAAATAGGTTGTACACCATTCTAAAAACCATTTTTGAAAATGACATACAGGTTTACGGAATAAGTATGGACAAAAAGTCACCTCTAAAAAGTGGAATAGTAACCGAAATTGAAGGCACGGAATTAAAAAACAAGATTGTGATTCTGGTGGACGATGTACTCAACTCTGGTAAAACACTGGTATATGCTACCAAATTTTTACTTGATTATAATGTTAAAGGGCTTCAAACGGTATGTTTGGTAGACCGAAAACATCGTAAATTTCCAATTCGTGCTGATTATGTAGGGCTAACTTTATCGACCACCTTGCAGGAACATATTGCTGTCGAACTCGGTAAAACAGATATTGTATACTTAAATTAACGCCAAAATTTGATTTTGTAGCTCTATTAATTTTACTGCATCAAAATTTATAGTTTCAAATACTAGATCCGATTTTATGTAATAAGGTATCCTACCTTTTAAATGTTCTGATACAAAATCCACCAATTCTGATTTACTTTTCCCTTTCAATAAAGGTCTGGATTCTAGGTTTTGAGAAATACGTTTTATAATCGTTTTTTCATCCAATTTTAAATAAACTGACACCCCTTTAGATTTAATCAATTCCATATTATCAAAAAAACAAGGTGTTCCTCCTCCAGTAGCCACCAATACATCCTCCATTTCCGATACTTTTCGAAGGCAATTTCGTTCTGTTTGGCGAAAGTATTTTTCTCCTTTATTATCAATAAGTTGCGGTATTGTAAGGTTTTCATTTTGGGATATAAGCTTATCTAAATCAATGAATTTCAGTCCCAAACGGTTAGAAATCTTTTTCCCAATAGTTGATTTACCAACTCCCATATAGCCTACCAAAAAAACTCTCATACTCAAAATCAAAGCTACAAAACTCACTGGTTTTTAAGGTACTAAAAAAAGTTTAAAAAAAGTTTATTTTTCTTGCACTCTATAACAAAAAACCTATCTATATTTGCACACGCTTTTGAAAAGCACGGTTCGGTAGCTCAGTTGGTAGAGCATCTCCCTTTTAAGGAGAGGGTCCTGGGTTCGAGCCCCAGCCGAGCCACATAAAAAAGAGGAGTTTCGTTCTTGACGAAACTCCTCTTTTTTTTTACCCTTTTTTTCAAATTACTCGATTATTATCACTCATGCCATTACATTTTAACCTACCTAAATATCTTCAATTTTACTAACAACAATAATTTTCAGAAAACACAAAAATCACTTCTATATTCTGCAAACAGTTTTATTTTTACGGTTCGTAAGTAATTCATCCACTTACCAAATTTATTATTCTATGAAAATCATTATTGCTGGAGCTGGAGATGTGGGATTCCATTTAGCTATGCTCCTTTCCTACGAAAACCAAGAAATTACGGTAATCGATATGGATGAAGAAAAATTAAAACATATTTCTTCCAAATTGGATGTTGCTACCATTAAAGGAAATTGTACTTCCTATAAAACATTAGAAGAGGCTGATGTACAAAATGCACGTCTTTTAATTTCCGCAACCTCTTCTGAGGAAACCAATATTACCTCAGCAATTTTTGCGAAACATTTAGGCGCAAAAAAAACCGTAGCAAGGGTTAAAAACATTGAATATTTACAAGAAAGAGAACGTAACTATTTACGTGAGCTTGGGATTGATGAAATTATTTCCCCAGAATATTTAGCATCTAAGGAAATCAAGCGGTTATTAAACTCTACCGTTTTAACAGATGTATTTGATTTTGAAGGAGGTAAACTTACTCTATTAGGTATTTTGATAGAGGACGAATGCATTTTAAAAAATAAAACACTCTCTGAATTAGCTCACCTAAACCCTGACCTAGATTTTATCACGGTTGCTATTTTACGAAAAGGTAAGACCATTATTCCTCATGGGGAAAATAAATTTGTATCTGGAGATCATGCATATTTTATTGCAAAGCCTGCTGGGGTTGATAAGGTATTGAGTTTTAGTAAAATTCAAAAGAAAAAAATAAAAAATATAATGATTTTAGGAGGTAGTTTTATTGCTCGACATTCAGCAAAAAAATTGAGCAAAACCTACAATGTAAAATTAATTGAAAAAGACAAACAAAAATGTTTTGAGCTTGCTGATGAAATGCCCAACGTAATGGTTGTTCACGGTGACGGAAGGAATTCTGATTTAATAGACCAAGAGGGATTGAAAAACATGGATGCCTTCATCGCCCTAACCGGCAATTCTGAAACAAATATTATTTCCAGTTTGGTTGCTAAAGACCATGGAGTAGGAAAAACTATCGCGTTGGTGGAAAATGTGGATTACATTCATTTATCTCAAAACATAGGAGTGGACACCTTAATAAATAGAAAACTTATTGCCGCAAACTTCATTTTTAGGTATATTAGAAAAGGTGACATTTTAGCCATTACAAGTATACACGGAGTAGATGCAGAAATTGTAGAATTCTATGTAAAAGAAAAATCTAAAATCACCAAGCAGTACATAAAAAACTTAGATTTCCCTAAAAACGCGTTAATTAGTGGGGTAGTTCGAAAAGAGAAATCAATTATTCCAAATGGCGATTTTAGGATTCGTACAGACGATAGAGTTGTTGTGCTATGTTCGCCCAAAGCTATTCATACCGTAGAAGAATATTTTAACTAGATGAGTTTAAAAAACATTTTTGGGATTTTAGGTATGTTGGTCACCCTTAACGGGTTATTTATGTTAACTGCAATTCCCTTTTCCATTTATTACAACGAAGACTACACGCCTCTTCTTTTTTCCAGTTTAATTTCCATTGGCTTGGGATTAAGCACTTGGAGTTACATGAGATGGAAAAATAGAAGTGAGTTGTCAAAAAAAGAAGGTTATTTAGTAGTCGCATTGGGTTGGGTTACCATGACTATTTTTGGTATGTTACCATTTCTATTAAGTGGATCCATTACTGAAATACACGATGCTTTCTTTGAAACAATGTCAGGATACACCACTACAGGAGCATCCATACTTACAGATATTGAGGCAGTACCAAAGGGCATTTTATTTTGGAGAAGCATGACACAATGGATAGGTGGCATGGGAATAATTGTTTTAACCATAGCCCTTTTACCTATGCTGGGGGTAGGTGGAATGCAACTATTTATTGCTGAAGCTCCAGGGATAAGCCCGGATAAATTAAAACCAAGAATTGCAGATACTGCCAAGCGACTTTGGCTCATATATGCGGGACTAACTGTGGTTGAAACCATTTTACTTAAACTAGGCGGAATGAATTTTTTTGATGCCCTTAATCATAGCCTTACCACCATGGCCACCGGAGGGTTCTCAACTAAGAATGCTTCCATGGCCTATTACGATTATTCTCCATATATTCAATATGTGGTAATGTTGTTTATGTTTTTTGCTGGCGTAAATTTCACTTTAACCTATTTTGGGCTGAAAGGAAAGTTCAAAAAAGTATGGCGAAATGAGGAATTTAAAACGTATGTGTTTTTTATTATCATCTTTGCGGTAATTACCACTATTGGCATTCTTACCTATTCTGATTCTAGTTTAGAAAAAGCGTTTAGAGATGCTTTGTTTCAGGTATTATCAATTATAACGACTACAGGTTTCGTTTCTGAAGACTATACGGAATGGACTCCTGTACTATCTATTCTTTTCTTTTTTCTTATGTTTTTAGGTGGTTCAGCTGGTTCAACTGCGGGTGGGGTAAAAATTGTAAGACATTTAGTGATGATAAAAAATTCATTTTTAGAAATGAAGAGGATTTTACATCCAAATGCCATTCTACCGGTTCGACTTAATGACAGTGCGGTTTCACAAAGTGTAACCCATCACGTTTTGGCTTTTATTATTGTTTACCTATCCGTATTTGTATTTGGTTCAATTGCCGTTGCATTTACAGGCGTAGACGTATTAACCACTTTAAGTGCTGTAGCCACAAGTCTAGGAAATGTAGGACCGGGATTAGGAACAGTAGGGCCAGTGGATAATTTTGCTCATTTACCAGGGTTAGCTAAGTGGATGCTCAGTTTTTTGATGTTAATAGGTCGATTAGAATTATTTACCATTTTAATACTATTCACTCCATATTTTTGGAGAAAAATATAAAGTTCTACATATCAATTAAATCATAAAAACAGAAATAATCAAAAATTCAACTCAATATAATGCTTTCGGATTATTGAAATATTTTTGTCTTTTAGTTTTCTTCCTATTATTATTTCTAGGTGCCTCAATTCCTTCTATCGCCCAAGAAATTTCTGAATCCGTTCATTTTCATAATTACACCATTAATGATGGCCTACCAAGTAATGAAACTTATGATGTGTTTCAAGATTCCAAAGGATTTTTATGGATAGGAACGGATAATGGGGTTGTTCGATATGATGGGCAAGTATTTAAAACATTCACCACCCTTGATGGACTTACGGATAACACCATTTTTAAAATTACCGAAGATTATTTAGGTCGAATATGGTTTATGACTTATAATCGAAAGTTATGTTACTATGAAAATGGAAAATTTAAGGAGTATTGGTATAATGATGCTTTGGCAGAGGCGGGTAAAAAAATCTACAATGGATATACTATTACAAATTTCGTTTTTAAACCAAACGGTAGCATTGAATTAACTTTTGTTGATTTTCTTTACTTAACCATTTCAAGTAACGGCATTATCCAAGTAAACCAGGATTTGCCAAATAATTATTCCTTATACATTCATGAATCTTCCATTTCAAAACTAATTTCAATTTTATCACCCTCAATTTCAAATAAACGAGTTAATAAATTCATTGTTAACAACAAATATTTGGGTAAATGCCATTTTATTCAATCCGATGAATTTCTCTTCGTGGGTTCAAAGGCAGGGTTAGACCTTTTTTCGAAAGACGATTTGGTTCCTAAACATATCCTAGATAACAGATACGTCACTGGTGTAACCAAAGATTTTGAAGGAGGAGTTTGGTGCTCCACCTTATATAGTGGAATAATCTACATTCCAAATTTCCATTTATCACACTATAAAATAACAGCAAATAAAAAAAAACAAATTCATAGTATTCTTAATCAAGAATCAAAATTAATTTTTTGCTATGGTAAAAATGATAACTATTTAACATTTAATACCACTAATAAAACCCTTATTCCCTACCCAGGAAAATTGAATCCTACAAAGGTGTTTAATAAAAATAATTCAAATATAAAGTTTGAAAATCCACTTTACGTAGATGGAGTTCATACTTCGATTACTTCAATGATTCAAATAAATAAGGATCTAACACTTTATGCAACTAACAAAAAAGGTTTGATTTACACCGATAAATCCAAGTTGCAAAAGAAATTATCCATGTTAAATCATCTTAAGTTATCACCTATTATCCATACAGATGTTTTTCGTGAAATTTGGGATATATATAATGATTTAGGGATTGTTCTACAACGGAACAACCATTATAACTGCAATTTCAAAGCTGCATCTTTTACTTCAAAAGTAACTAAACTCCTTTTGGATACCAACAAAACTATTTGGATAGCTTCAACCGAAGGCCTATTCACTTTTGATCCTATCACAGAAGAAGTAACACCGTCTAAAATCAATTTCCATTCAAACAATCAACGGATTCAAGATATTAACCAATCTAATGATAGCACCTTATTTTTTGCGACCAAAGCTCGAGGAATTTATATTTGGAAAGACTCCGTTTTAAGCAACTTAAATGTCAAAACTGGTTTACTAAGCAATACTATTTATCAATTAGTATATGAACCGGAAAATAATCGAATATGGGCAACAGGCAATAATGGTATTTCTGTGTTGAACCAAAATAAAAATGAGAAGTGGATTCCATCTTCGGTAATCACAAACTATGACGGACTTAAATCTAAGGACATTAGGCAAATAGCCATCCAAGACGGACAACTTTACTTCGCTAATAATAATGGAATTAGCAGAATTGCTTTGCCGTATTTATTCAAAAAATTGCCAGCGCCTATTTTATATCTTCAGGATGTTATTGTGAATGCCAAAACCCAACCCTTAACCCAGAATCTAGAATTCCCTTACGATTCAAATAATGTACAAATTGAATACCATGCAATTTCTTATAAATCATTAAATGATGTGCAATACCAATATCAAATTCTGCCTATCGACACCTTATGGAGAACCACCAAAAATGGTCATTTCAATTTTCAAGCCCTGATTCCAAATCATTACAATTTTAGAATTAGAGCCATCAATATTGATGGAATTAAAAGTGATATAAAAGAATTTCATTTCGTTATCCACCCAGCCTTTTGGATGACCATTTGGTTTCAATTGGGCGTGATTTTGGTGGGGGTATATCTTGTATTTCTTGTTTCTATGAAAAGCATTCGCTACTACAAGGGTAAGGCGGTCCTAGAAAAATCGTTAAATGAGCTAAGAGTGATTTCTCTCCAATCGAAAATGAGCCCACACTTCATTTTCAATTCACTTAATTCTATTCAAAATTATATTCTAAAAAACGAAAAACAGAAAGCGAATGATTATCTCCTTGAGTTTTCAAAATTGATTCGGGTAATTCTTCAAAACTCGGATGAAACATCCATTTTGTTGAACAAAGAACTAAATACGCTTCAGATGTATATGAATTTGGAAATGAAACGTCTTCGAAATACATTTAATTACCGGACAGATATTGACGGTAAAATTGATTTGGATCGCTGCAAAATCCCTTCACTTCTTCTGCAACCATTTGTAGAAAATTCAATTTGGCATGGAAAGGTCTACAATAATCCGGAAGGAGAAATTTACATTCAAGTAAAATTAAAGGATTCCCGCTTATATTTTGAAATTAGTGATAATGGAATTGGAATTGAAAATGCAGAAAAGAGCAAGGTTAGTAGCCTAGGACATAGCTCAATGGGGAGTCAGGTTACAAGGAAACGTATTGAATTGCTAAGTGAACTAAACCAACAATTATCTGAAGTTATAATTACTAAATTAATAACTCATAATGAGCCAACCATTTATCAAGGTACGCGTGTAACATTTAGTATTCCTTACGAAATTTAATTTTTTTAAATAATGAGTATAATAAAAGCTGTTATTATCGATGACGAACCGGCTGCTGCTGAAAACATCAGTATTTTATTGGATTCGTATTGTCCAGAAGTGTCGATTTTAGGAATGGCACATTCCATTTCAAATGGTATACAAATCATAAAAAAACTACAACCTAATTTAGTGTTTTTGGATATTTCCATGCCCCCTGAAGGCACCGGTTTTGATTTATTGGACTTGTTCCCAAATCGTGATTTTTTAGTCGTATTTGTTACTGCACATGAGCATTATAGTCTCAAGGCAATAAAGGAACGAGCATTCGATTATCTACTTAAACCCATTGATTATAAGGAATTAATTACAACGATAAATCAATTAATAGAAACTCATTTTTCTGAAATTCCTGAAAAACAGGTTAACAACGTAATTACTTTAGCCACTGACGAAGGAGTGCATGTAATTCAGTCCGATGACATTCAATTCTGCAAGGCTTCAGGGAGTTATACTGAGTTTCATATAAAAGATAAAGCAACCATAGTAATTTCCAAACCCTTGAAATTTGCAGAGGCTATTTTAACCTCACCTAATTTTAAGCGAGTACATCGTTCGTTTTTAATTAATGCCCAAGCTATTACCAAATTCACGAAAGAGGACGGTGGCTTTGTTACTATTAATGATACTGATATTCCCGTTTCTAAGAATTACTTTGAAAATATTTTTGATTTAATAAAATAAAGACAAGAGTTTGCCTTTACAAATTGTAATCACCCTTTCACAAACTGAAAAGGCATCTCGATGTATTTAACCTGTAAAAAGGAGAAAAGGAATTTATCTTTGACTGCGTAACTAGAAAATATTTGATTCTATTTTCTTTACTCAACACTCATTCCTGAAAATGCTCTAAGCCTCAGGCTTGTAGCATTTTTTTACACTTCTTCTTCAAGTCTGCTTAAAAGTTCTCCAGGGAACTGCCTTGCGCTTAAAATTCATTTTCATCATACTCCAAACAATTTTTCCCTTCCTCCTTTTCGTGCTAAATCATTTATCAATCCAATTTAGCTAGAAAAACCCCATCATCGTGACCAACAACATAAGGAACTGCATTGCTTTGAAATGAAACAGCGACATACCTAAAAGTTCCTTCCACTATCCCATTTTCATCTTTCAAAACTTGCATAAAAGCACCACCTCCGCCATAATTTGACCAATACTGAAATCCTCCTTGCCTATACGAAACCCGAATATCAGTATCGTTGGCAGAATAATTACCTAATCCTGTATATGGAATGTAGATGCTAATAGAACCTTGACTTTGTGAAAAGGCGGTTAACCCTTCAATCAACAGAATTTCAACGCCATTGGAATTGGTGTATTTACTTGCGTTTACGGTAGCTGCATTAAATCGCCCCTTTTTACTTTTTGTAAAGTCAACCACAGATTGAAATTCAAGGGTAACCCCGTTCATATATTCTTTAACTCCTTGATCAGCCTGTGATACTGCGGCATCTTTTTTACAACCGTTAAACCCAAGCATTAGCGTCACAAATAGTAATAAGGTTGTCGTTTTCATAATTGAAATATTAAATGAATATCTAACAACAAAGAAGGATAAAACCATGAGCAAAATAAATAGGCTATTTGCACCAAAGAATAGCTTTTCATTTATTTAGTGTAAATTTGACACTTATAAAACGTTTGAATGAAATCAGTATTAATAACTAGTTGGCTTATTCTACAAGTAACAATTTCTTGTTACGCTCAGACCAACCCGAATTTTACGAATGCCTTTATTCAAACCTATCTCCCATCCATAGAAATCACCATGAACGATTCTACTTATCAATGGATGGTGAATCCTAATAATATATATTCTAGCAATTACCAATATTGCACCGCGAGCTATAAAGGTCCAAATGGTGTAGTTATTAACTATGACACCCTTGGAATTCGTTTGCGCGGTAATACCTCTCGAGCCAAATACAAAAAATCGTTTAAATTTCATTTTGATAAATTTACGGCTAACCAAAATTTTTATGGGTTAAAAAAAGTAAACTTAAAAGCAGAAACGAATGACCCATCGCTGATTAGAGAACATTTAGTAATGAATATGTACCGAGAAATGGACGTGCCTGTGGCTCGTGTTAACCATACCAAACTCTATATTAATTCAACCTTTATGGGGGTGTACTCTAACATTGAACAAATAGATTCACGTTTTTTGAAAAGTAGATTTAACAACAAAAATGGTAATCTGTATAAATGTAGCTGGGGAGCTGATTTAGCCCATTTATCGGAGGTGTATAATGATGGTATTTATGAATTGAAAACAAACGAAATTATAAATGACCGCAGCCATTTATCTGCTTTTATTACCTTTTTAACCACCTCAACGGATACCGAATTTGAAAATAAAATAGAAAACTATTTGAATGTATCTTCCTATATTAACCAATTGGTCATTGAGGTTTTAACGGGACATTGGGATTCTTATGCGTACAATAAAAACAACTATTATTTATATTACAACACAGCAAAAAATTGGTTTGAATACATTCCTTATGATACGGATAACACCCTTGGGATAGATTGGGTAGGCAAAAATTGGAGCAACCGCAATATTTATTCATGGACTCCTCAAAGTGGTGCTAATAGACCATTAACTAATAGGTTGTTAAGTATTCATAAATATGCAAAGCAGTATTCGCTAGCAATGAGACTGGCCATAACCACTTTTTACAACTCGGCAACACAGGTGCCGAAAGCTAATTCATTGAAATCATTAATTGATTCTGCCATTTTTTTAGACACCTATTGTCCCTTAGATTTTGGGTTTACATATTCTAATTTTCAAAATAGTATTACTCAAAACATTCCAAATACCCATGTAGATTTTGGTATCGAGCCGTTTATTAATGCCAGGAATAGTTCTGCCAATCAGCAATTAAAACCAATTTATCTTTCGGTTGCAGACGTAACCTTCGATGACGTGGTGAAAATTTACCCCAATCCTATTTCTAGAAATGGGATTTTGAATATTGAAATTTCAAATCAATCCATATCAATCAATACTCTTACCATATCAAATATGTTAGGTCAAACGGTTTATCAATCCACCCTTTCCAATAATAAGGCAAGAATCGCATTAGAAAATTTCGTTTCGGGTGTTTATATTATCCAATTCAATGACCCAAACGGGGTTAAACAGCAAACAAAACGAATACTAATTTATTAATACATAACGAATTACAACTATTCAACTAAAACCATCTAAAAAACCCTGCTTTACCTATAAATCAAAGACCGAAATTCTTCAGCAATCTTTAAGCATTCCGAAACTTTATTAATGGACATACAATATTCTGTCATGCTGCATTTATCATCATTGATACAATCAAAAGAGTGTAAATTTATTTCTTTGAATTCGGGTCGGAACGAAATACATTTTTCATAACGGCTCATTAAGTCACCCTTTTCTACATCTTTGATTTGATGTTTGGTTAAATAGGCTTTAAAGTAATTATCAATAGCCAATTTTGTTCCTTGACAAACCGATAAAGTCATTACATCTTCATGCGGTTTATTAAGCTCTGCCTCTGCCCTATTTAGCAAAAGGTTTCCTTCGTTTAAGTAGTTTTCGTATGCGTGGTCCATCTTTTAAAGTTTGAAGTCGGGAGACCGGAATATAAAGCTGATCTGCACCCGACCAGATAAAAAAAAAGAGCCATCACCCCACTAAGGAGATGATGACCCATGATGTATTATGCTAAAGAAGCTTTAGCTTCTTCGTAGCTCATTCCTTCGTTATCCATTTTGGCTAACAATACTTTTTGAGCTTGGTAATCTGCATTTTGGACTCCAGCGCGAGATTGGAGCATTCTCCATGCTTTTCTTCTCTCTACTGTAAATATTACCAATTGGCGTGATGCGATATAATACACCGGTTGCCCATCCGTATTATAATCAATGAAATACACTCCAAAATCAGGAATAAATGAACGGTGCTCTTCGTGCGTATGGTTTCGATGGATGATATCATTCATTGTTACTTTATCTAACAATTCAGATAACTCTACCATTCCTTTCACTTTAGCTTCGTTTGCTTTTTTGAAGTGCAAACGGAAACGAGCTTCGCTTACGGCCCAATGTGCTGCTGTGTAAGTAAAGTTCTTTTTAGTAACCGGAGCCATTTTTACTGCCCAATCATTCGCTGAATGTTGATTCGTTTTTATATCCAACGCATCCGAATAGGTTTCTCCATTCATTGGATTCATTACAAATTCTGGCATTCCACGCGAATCTCTAATTCTTAAAGCTTGCACCGCAGAGGCATAATCTGCAATTCCATGTTCTGGCATACAAGCGGTGTAACTTTGGAAGAAAGCCGTACCTCTATAGAATAACCCATCCAAAATAGCTCTAAACAACGTGGCTGAATTAGCCATAGATACTTGCGCTACAAACGCTGACCCATGACCTGACATCATTGCTTCGGCTACTGATTTACGCTCGGTTTGTTTACCTTGTGTGGCGTCACCAAATTGGTTCATATCAAATCCACCTAACATTGAAGATGATTCTGAGTTTTGACCACCTGTATTGGAATAAACTTGCGTATCCAACAACATTATTTTCACGTTCGGACGGTTTTGCATCACCACTTTTGATACATTTTGGAAACCAATATCACCCATTGCTCCATCTCCACCAACGGCCCAAACTTTAGGTAATTCTACCACCTCTAAATCGGTCATGTTCATATCACTAAAATGCGTGTACATGAAATAATCATCTTCGGTAAATCCGTTTTCAAAACCGTTAATCAACATATCGGTAAAACGCTCTGGAATTACACTTCTGCGTGAATGGTCGTAAATAAAGCTTTCGCCAACTAACCAACCAATTGTTGCTCCATCTTGGAACAATGAGTTCATCCATGGATATGGATGTGGATTGTTTGGAGGTGTTGAACTATACACACTATTACATCCGGTAGAAGCGGTCATTGCCATGGCTGACATACCATTTGGCATCAAACCTTCAATAGCTCTCAACTCTTTTAAATTGTAGGCTTCTTGACGTAAAACGGCCACTAAACCTTCAATCATTTCGGCATCAGAACCATCATATAAACGTTCAATTCGTGCATCTGTTTCTTTAGCCGTTTCAGCGCCTAAATCCATAATCATGTGCAAGAATGTACGCCTAAACACAGTGTAAGAAGCTTCATCATTGGCTTTTAACTCGCTCAATATTTGAAGTCCGTGTTTCTCTAATTTGTCAGCTTTAATTCTAAATCGGTCTGCTTTACGATGCATTAACGGACGCATCATTGCTTCTGTTAAAGAAGAAACGGAATGTAAAACTGATTTCTCTCCACAACCTGCACATGCTCCATCACCTGATTGCAATGCTTCGTATTTTGAACGTTGCATCATGTGATTTTTCAATGCAGCATTTTTAGATTCTTCCGGATTTTCTGGGTCGTACAGACCTAAATATTTTTTCCGTGTATCACCTAATAAATTCATGAAATTAAGGGCTGAATGATAGTCACCATGAATTTCTTCGGTTTCGTTTACCATTTTCAATGCCCCTTTAGTACCACAAGCGGTTACACAAGCACTACATCCTTTACATAAATCACTTACAAAAATGGAGAATACCCCACCTTCGCCTGGCTCTTTCTTGTCTTTTCCACCAAAAATTGCTTTCGCTTTATGGAATGCAATTGGAAGTTTTTCAAGAATATCAAACATTTCATTGTAAGCTGCACTTCCTTCTTCTAAGATTCCTAGCTCTACAATTTTTGCTTTTACTACCTCATTAAATCGAGTACCGTCACCTTTGATTTTCGCCAAAGTCAACATTTCTGCACGAACAGCAGCATCAACTTCTGGAATCTTAGCTAAAAGCTCTTTTTTAGTCGCTTCATCACTTACATAATTCCGAACCGTTGTTCTTAAAATAGTACCTATATCTTGCGCGGTATTGGGTAAAGCCGTATCCGGACAAGCTACCACACACTCCATACATTGGGTACAGTTTTCTTCAATAAAAACTGGCACATCTCGTCTAGCAGTGTATTTAGAAGCTTTTGAACCTGAACCTGATGCAGTCATACCCACAGATGCCAAAGCAGATGCAGGTTGGTCATATCCTAAGCCGGCTTTAAACTCTTTGTCAAAGTTTTCCATACTAAACAATGGAGCTTTATGCTCATCGCCAGCTGGTTGGGTAAATAGTTCAGTCTCACAAGGAGAAATCACATGCCCCATGAAGCTTGAATTATCTGGTGCATTCACATCACCCGGTTTTACTTCGAATATGCGTTCAAACCCTTCGGTCATTACTTTCATATTTGAATCAACAACCGCATCCCCAAAACGACCAAATTTTGCTACATATTGTGCGCGTACAACGCGTTGAAAATCATCCTTACCAATGTTCCAATCACTCAAGAATGGGGACACTTTAAAGAATGCACCTAAGAATGAGTTACCTTGCATACGTGTTTGAAGCTCCTCTCTATCAGTAGCTTCACGTGCAATATCAAATCCGTTTAATACGTAAAATTTAATCTCTTTATCAATAATTTCTTGACGGTATCTTCTAGGAATTCTTTCCCAAGCTTTTTGTCCGTCATGTTCGCTAGACTCCCATACAAATGAACCACCCTGACGAATTCCGTCCAGCGGGTTGGTATGTAAGAATGCTTTTGGGTCACAACAAAGTACGGTATCTACGTGACGTAAATCGCAATTCACCTTGATACGCTCGGGCGCTGCTACCATGAAATAATTGGTAGGTGCTCCTTTTTTCTCTGAACCATATTTAGGATTCGCGCTAATATTTACGACTTCTTTTTTAGAGCCATCTTCATTAACTAATCCATCTCTTTCAGCAATAAAACCGGAGAATTCACCTAGAATCATACCTAAGTTCTTACCGGTAGTAATCATTCCCCAGCCTCCTACAGAATGGAAACGAACTGCAATAGATTTGTCTGGTAATCCCGAAGGTTTTTCTTTAGAAATTACTGCATAAGGATGGTCAATTCCTAAGTAAAAGAAAGATTCTCCATCCGAAACCATTTTACCATCTTGACGCGCAATTTTACCCATAGCGTAGTCATACGCTCCAATAATATGTTCTGGTCGGAAATCACGTGAACCCAATCCATAAACACCCGAAAGAATTCTAGGTTTTTCTGTACTTGGGTTAATGATTGGTAAATGACTAAATGCATTCCCAGAGAAGTTCTCTTCTGCTTTGCTTAATGCCACTTTTATATCGCGCGTTAGCGGATTGTCACCAGATAATTGCTCATCGGTACGCTCTAAAACAATAACCGTTTTTTTACCTCTTAATGCCTCAATTATCGCTTTTTCTGGGAATGGACGAATCACATTTACGTGAATCACACCAATTTTATCCCCTCTTTGTTTGAGTAAAACATCACTCACCGCTTCCACGTTTTCGGCTGCACTACCAAGCGCTACAAAAACAGTTTCAGCACCTTCCGTATTATACTCACTAATCAATCCGTAATTACGACCTGTTAGTTTTCCGTACTCGGCATACGCTTCTTCAAAGAAACCTAAAATGTCTTCCGAAAAATTATTTCTACGAGCCGCTACCCCATTCATATAGTGTTCCTGGTTTTGCACCGGACCTAAAAGAATTGGATTTTCTAAATCAATCGTTTTAGGAACTCTTCTACGTGTAGGGCCAAAAAGTATTTTTTGCGCTTCTGTAGGGCAATCAATTGTATCGTTGGGAGAACCTAAATATTCACGAACCAATTCTGCTTCTGGCATCGCGAAAGTCCGTTCTAAATGCGTAGTTAAAAATCCATCTTGAGCATTCAACCCCGGATTCAACGACAATTCAGTAACTTTTCTTAAAATTAAAGCTTGGTCGGCTGCTTGCTGCGCATCTTTAGAAAACAAAACACTCCATCCTGTATCTAAGGTAGCATACACATCATCGTGACCACAATGCACGTTCAACGCATGTTTTGTTAACGCTCTCGCCCCAACTTCAAGCACCATCGTACTCAATTTACCGGGTGCATGATAATATTGTTCTAATCCGTAAACCACACCCTGACCTGATGTGAAATTTACCGTTCGTTTTCCAGTTACAGACATGGCAATAGCGCCACCTTGCGATGCGTGCTCACCTTCTGTCTCAATCGCCATTAGCGACTCACCAAAAGCATTTAATTTACCTTCCGCCCAAATTTTTTGAAAATTCTCACCCATCTCTGTCGATGGTGTAATTGGATAAAACACCCCAGCTTCAGCAACTAATGCTTCAACGGCACTCACCAACAAGTTACCGTTGGTGGTCATTCGCTTTCCAGGATATTTAACTTGGTTTTTATTGTTTTTACTCATATCAATAAATTTTAAATCAATCAAAACAGCCATAGCCATGCTAAGGCAGCGTAAATGTAAATAGACTATAAAGGTTAAAATGTGATAGAAGTTTATGATTTATAGAGATATAAATCAGTTTTGACGGGTGATATTTATTACATAATGATAGAGGTGCTATATTTTCATTACCAATAAATCTTCAAGAATTGTTTTTCAGATGTTTTTAAAGGATAATTTACTTCCGATTTTTTCTTGTAATCAGGTCAGAAGACTTAAAATACTATATAATGTTGAGTGCCTTTCTCGGCTACGATAAAATATAATTTCATTCGTGTAATCATCCTTACCGTACAACTCAAAAAAAAATATTCTTTTCTTTGACCTAAACCAAAACAAATACAGAATTCCATCCGCCAGATTACAAACCTGGGATTATGGCTCCAATGCCAACTATTTCGTTACCATTTGTACAAAAAACATGCGCCATTTCTTTGGTAACGTAGTGGATGAAAAAATGCAATTATCAAAAATGGGAATAGCCGCTCATGAATGCTGGATTGAAATTCCAAATCATTTTCTATGTGTGATTTTAGATGAATTTGTGATTATGCTAAATCATTGGCAAAGGATAATACTAATCCAAAAAATGTGGATTGCATTCCGATTTGAAAAATTAGGATAATTCCGAACAGACGAAAAATTTTGTGTCTCTTCGATGCAATTTGCATTTTTTTAATTGGTAAACAGCAAAAGGAAAACTATTTAGCCAAAACAGCATCAATCACCACACCTGTGCAACCCATTGGAGGCTGAATGCCAATTACCGCAGCAACAGTGGGTACAATATCTTCTACCCTCGTTAACTCATTCGTGAATCCTGAGGTAATCCCAAATCCATAAAATAATAACGGCACATGCGTATCATACGTCCATGGAGAACCATGGGTTGTTCCACCGTCTTTTTCATACCAGTTAGGAATCCAACCCGGCTCCATCACAAGGGCCACATCTCCTGAACGTTGGTGGTTCCATCCTTTTTGAACCGTTTGTTTTACTCTTTCAGTATATTGGTTTCGCTCCAAATCTCTTCTAATCATTCCCGATTTAACTCCTGGTTGTTTCAACGCAACGTTCACAATTGAATTACACACCTCATTAAAGTTTAGGTTGTTTTCTTTGATTAATTTATGATCTAAAAAGAACTGATAATTGGAATAATTTTGAATTAAATCATCAATTCCAAACTTCATTTTTAACGAATTTTCAATTTCTGCCAAAATAATCGAATCATTGTAATAACCTATTTCAACACCCTTATCCATTAATTCCTGCGGAACGATTGCTGCACCATGATCGGCTGTTAAGAAGATGACATAGGCATCCTTTCCTACCGTTTTGTCCAAATACATAATTAGCTCTGCAATGTTTTGGTCTAACCTTAAATAGGTATCCTCCACCTCAACCGAACGTGGACCAAAAGCATGTCCAATATAATCAGTACTTGAAAAACTGATGGTTAACCAATCCATGATGGAATCCTGACCCAAGTTTTCACCCACGATGGCAGCTTTTGCAAAATCAAGTAATAAGTCATTTCCAAATGGGGTTGATTTTATTAAACTGTATCCCTTTGTTTCTTTTAACCTATTCAATTCGTACGGAAATACAGGATTAACGCCTTCTTCTAGTCCTTGTTCATAAGCATTATTATCTGGATTTGATTCAATGTATTTTTCAATAGGCAACAAGGTTTCCCAATTTTGACCTAAATATGAATCCGGTTTCTTTTGGTCATTAAAACTATTTACCCAGCTTGGTAACTCGTTCATGTAATAGGTTGATGTGATGAACTTACCTTCCTCTCCTCCCTTAAACCAATATGCTCCATCGGCCAGTTTTCCGGCTGGGAAAATGGCTGCCCTATCCTTAAGAGATACCCCAATAGATTTACCAACATAAGAGGTAGAAATTTTTATTTGATCTCCAAGGCCAGTAACTAGCACATTTTTTGGAGAACGGTTTTCATTTTTTGAATCCACTCCAACCGGTTTTACGGCCTCATCTTCGGCACAATACATCATCTTTCCCGACTTTTTATTGTACCAGTCATTGGCTATAATTCCATTAGTTTCGGGTGTGCTTCCGGTAAAAATAGATGCATGACCAGGTCCAGTGTATGTGGGCATATAACTAAAATGGTGTTCATCACAGTGAAAACCATCAACCATTAGCTTTCTAAATCCATCATTGGAATATTTACTTTCAAAACGTTTCAAATAATCATAGCGCATTTGGTCTACCACAATACCCACCACCAATTTTGGTTTTGTATTTACAGTAGCTTTCTTAGTGTAGGCAGATATATCTCGGCAAGAGCTTAGAAACAAAATCGATAAAGAAATTATGATATAGCGCATAATGTATATTTATTAGAGTACAAATGTAATGGATTCATAGGCCAATCTGCCAACTATATGGATTAAGGCATTCTTAATTATTTCCCAAACCACTAAATATTTTTTTTACGGATAAAATCGTTAAATTTAATTCCCTTTTCAACCTGAATATCAACCAAATAATGACTGCATTTTTCTTTCATGAGCATTATAAAACTACCTACAATTAGGTATTTCCTAATCCTTAATCATACTGTTTATTTGAAGAATTAAAACACTTAAGTTTTAAGGCCTGTTTATGAATGTAGAATATTTCACATTAGCCAGAGTTATTCATGTAGTAGCGGTGGTAATTTGGATTGGAGGAGTTGCAATGGTCACCACCGTAATATTACCTGCAGTAAAAAAGATGCAATCGAAACGAGATAAAATTGACACATTTGAATCGCTGGAAGGTCGGTTCTCTTTGCAAGCCAAAGTCACAACAGTTTTGACCGCTATTACCGGATTTTACATGATTTATGAATTGGATGCCTGGCATCGGTATACTGAAAGCAAATATTGGTGGGTTACTGCTATGACTCTGGTTTGGGTATTATTTACGGTGGTGCTTTTTATTTTAGAACCTTTTATTCTACACAAATTGTATAAAAAGTACGCAGACAAAGACCCTGAAAAAACCTTTGCTTTCATTCAAAAATTTCATTGGGTATTACTTTCCGTGAGTCTACTAACCATTATTGGAGCAGTGGCTGGAAGTCACGGATTATTTTTCTTAGAATAAGCGCCAAAACCCTTGTTGTACCCTGCTTTTAATTTGATTTGCATTTCAGTAATTGGATTACCTTTGAAACAAACTAATTAAAATGGCAGAGTATCTAAGAATAAATCCAGAACATCCGGATTCGGCATCGATTCATAAGGTTGTAACTGCCTTACGTAATGGCGCTGTAATAATTTTCCCAACCGATACAGTGTATGGTTTGGGATGCGATATTACACACCCAAAGGCGATAGAACGTGTGGCACAAATAAAAGGATCTAAGGCTAAGAAAGCCAACCTATCTATTGTCTGTCATAACTTAAGTCATTTGGCAAATTACGTCCGTCCTATTCCAAACTCGGTTTTTCGAGTTCTTAAGCGCTCACTACCTGGTGCTTTTACATTTATTCTACCAGCAAACACAAACGTTCCCAAGGTTTTTAATACTAAAAAGAAAGAGGTAGGAATTCGGGTGCCTAATCATTTAATTCCCTGTGCTATTGTGGAAGAATTGGGAAACCCAATAGTAACGACATCGGTGATTGATTTAGATGAATTGGTGGAATATACAATGGATCCAAATATGATTTACGAACGATTCAAAGACAAAGTCGATATAGTAATTGACGGTGGATACGGCAACAACATTCCATCCACGGTAGTACTAATCCAAGATGAGAATTTTGAAATTCTACGTCAGGGTTTAGGCGAATTAGAAGGCTAATAGCTAGTTCTAAATCACGAACAAAAAGTTGCCCCTATTTAGTTGGAATATTTTTCATTACCCCTTCAGTAACATGAATAGTGTCTAGACTTGAATTAATAGCCGTGAATTCAAAAGTTCCATTAAATTGTGTTCTAGAAAAATTTAAATCCTTAATCTCAATACTACCTGAATACGCCACATAGGCACTGGACAAGCTATCCAAAATTGGTAAATATGAGGCATTATTATTAATTCCATCAATTGCATACACTCCAACATCCTTGGTAGGAATCGACAATATAATAGCTTCCTTGTCTTTTGTGCCAGTAATTACAAATAGGGTGCTATTTACGCCAGCTGCTATTTTAGTCGTCCAAGCAACACCTCCAACTTTTGCGCTCATCGTTGGTGTTACATCAGCCACTATTTCATCAGTGGTTTTATTACAGCTAAACAGCCCAAGTGAAAAAATAGCGAATAATAGGATTCCAAATTTATTCAAGTTTAAGGATGTCATAGCTTTATATTTTATAGATTCAATGAATTTCAATATGTTTAGTTTTCACAAATATCGTAATATTCACAGGTTTTACCTCAAAAGTAAGTTGCCTTTTTTTATTTGGCATTCCAATTCTTAAACTACTTTCGAAAACTTAAATTTTAGAATGACAGATGTTTTTCATTATATAGAAATTATGGGGGCCATTTCAATGGCAATTTCTGGTGCTTTAACGGCTATTAAAATGAAATTTGACGGTTTCGGAATTATCATCATTGCCTTTACCAGTGCTGTAGGCGGTGGAACATTGCGTGATATGCTTCTTACAGATAAGGAAGTGTTTTGGCTGCACGATTCTACCTATATTTATCTTATTTTAATCGGTGCCATCATCGCCATTGTTTTTAAATCCAAACAACGCTTTATTTACCGACCTCTTATGTTTTTTGATGCTATTGGTCTTGGATTTTTCACAATTCTTGGGGTTCAAATAGGAATTAATCAAGGTTTAGACCTTATTCACAGCGTTCTTTTAGGAACAATCACCGGTACTTTTGGAGGGATAATTCGAGATATTTTGGTAAATAAAATCCCTGTAATTTTTCAAAAAGAAATCTATGCAACCATTAGTCTCCTAGGTGGATTATCCTACTATTCACTCACATTCACAGGGTTACCTATATTTTGGATGAAAATCATTCCGATAGCTTTTATCATTATCGCTCGGTTAATAGTGCTCCGTCTCAAACTTTCACTACCCTCAATTTATTCCGATAAGGAGGAATAAATCTAAATCCTAAGGTTGCTAATAAGTAGGTGTTAAAATAAAATTGCCAAATAGATTCATCTCATACTAAATTCCGCTACTTTCGACCTACATAACAAGATAGCGTGGTTTTAAATTATATATTCATAGGCTTTTTTTTAATTGGCTTTCTAGTCGCTTTACTACGAGTAATTGGCTATTTCTTTAGAGATTTTCTAGAACAGTCCATCGGAATTATTTTTACGGAGGTTGATCTAAATGTCTTTTCAGATATGGTACAATCCACGTTCGATATGGCTGAGGCATCCATTGGAATAGTTTTGTATTTAATGGGGGTAATGACGCTTTGGTTAGGGTTCATGAAAATAGGTGAAGATGGCGGAGCCGTGCAAAAATTGAGTAAATTCGTTAACCCATTTTTCAAGAAACTATTCCCTGAAATTCCCGAAAATCATCCGGTTAATGGCAGTATTATGATGAATTTCGCAGCCAATATGTTAGGACTCGACAACTCTGCAACCCCCATGGGACTCAAAGCTATGAAGGGGCTTCAAACACTTAATGCTGATAAAGATTCGGCATCCAATTCAATGATAATGTTTTTGGTGCTAAATACCTCCGGACTCACCATAATTCCAATTAGTGTTATGGCCTATCGAGCTCAGGCCGGAGCATTACATCCTACCGATGTTTTTATTCCCATTCTTATTGCCACCTATTTTGCGACCTTGGTTGGTCTTATCACCGTTTCTATTTACCAAAAAATAAACCTATTCAAAAACGGACTTGCTGCCTTTTTGGCAATTCTAACCTCTATCATAATAGGAGGAGTTTATGGGCTCATGCAGCTACCCAAAGAAACCTTAGAGATGACCACATCTGTAGGTGGAAATTTTATTTTAATGACCGTGATAGTCACCTTTTTTTGGATGGCTTTACGTAAAAAAGTAAATGTGTACGAATCGTTTATTGAAGGAGCCAAAGAAGGTTTTAGCACTACCATTACCATCATTCCCTATTTAGTAGGGATGTTAGTGGCTATCGGGGTTTTTAGAGCCTCAGGAACTATGGATTACGTGGTAGATGGAATGGGCTGGTTGGTTAGTTTACTAGGAATTAATTCAGATTTTGTTCCTGCCTTACCTACTGCATTTATGAAACCTTTAAGTGGGTCAGGTGCGCGGGGAATGATGCTAGAAACCTTTGAGCATTACAAAGGAATGGGGGGCGCTGATCACTTTGTATCCAAAATGGCATCCATTTTTCAAGGCTCCACAGAAACCACTTTTTATACCGTTGCGGTATATTATGGTGTAGTCAATATTAAAAAAACTCGTTACACAATTCAAGCAGGTTTATTAGCAGATTTGGCCGGAATTATCGCTGCTATTTTTGTTGGATATATTTTCTTCCATTAAAAAAGACGCTAAAAAGCGCCTTTTACTATTCCTTAATCTTACGATTTAATTCCTATTTAACCGCTGTGGGTTTTTTATAGTATTTCCCATACAACAATGGTCTTTGAGTAGCTGTTCCTGCTTGAAAGGGATACTTTCCGAATATTTCATCCACCATCTGATGCATTTTTTTATCCTTCATTGAATATTGGTCAAATTCACCCGTAGCCGCTCCTTGCCACACCATTTGATGTTTTTTTACATCCACTAAATCTATCACAATTGTGGTTTGATTATATACATAGGTACTTGTATAGGAATTCCATCCGTTATACCCACCATAGTAACCACCATAACCACTATATCCACCATTGTTCGTGGTAGTTCCTAATTTTTGCTGCACTTGACCATTAACGGAAATAAATAAATCCGGATTATCGGATTTTATATAACCTAAAAGGTTCATGTATTCTTCACAATAAGATTTAATACGACTTGCACCTGGCCCCATTAAAGAGTCTTGACTGGGCAGGTAATTATAGGTTTTAAACGATGCAAAATCCGCTTCTCGGTCGTAATCAGACATTATAGAGAATGTACCTGAACAAGCGGTAATGGTAATAATACTAAATACTGCTAACCCCACTTTTAATAATCCATTTTTCATCTTTTGTTTCTTTGGTTTTACTCTTTTACGGAATGCTTCTTCAAAAAGTTACGTTATTCTATTATTTTAATTCTTTTAATACCTCCATGAATGCATCAATCTCTTGAATGGTATTTTGCGTACCAAAAGAAACTCGAATGTTTGCTCCTGAAATCCCTAATTCATTCAACACGTGAGAGCCAGAAACACTACCCGAACTGCAAGCACTTCCACCGGATACCATTATCCCCTTCAAATCCATTTGAAAAAGAAGCATATCATTTTGGCTAAACTGCGGAAAATTAATACTCACCATAGAATTTTGTGAATTCTCAGAATCAGTACAATTACCATTAAAGGTCACATCAGGCAAGTGTGTTTTTATTTGAGAAATGAAGTAATTTTTCAAATGAAGTAAATGAGTATTTAGTACCTCAAAATTTTCAAATCTATGCTCAAATGAAGCGATAAGTCCTGCGATACCAATACTATTTTCAGTACCTCCTCTAAACTCACGCTCTTGCTTTCCTCCTACTATTTGTGCATGAACTTTTGTCCCTTTTCGATGAAACAGAAATCCTACCCCTTTCGGTCCGTTAAGCTTGTGCGCGGAGTAAGTTAGCAAATCTACCGGTAACTCATTCACATTAATAGGCACATGCCCCATACTTTGTACAGTATCAGAATGAAATTTTGCGCCAAATTCTCGACACATCAGACCTACTTTCCGAATATCCAAAACAGTCCCAATTTCATTATTCACATGCATAAGGCTAACCAATGATTTTGGATTTTGAGTAAGCAATTCACGCAAATCATTCAAATCAACTGAGCCACTTTGCAAGGTATTCACCCAAAACACCGGAATTTGAAATTTATGAGAAGCTTTCTTAATACTTTCTACAACAGCAGGATGCTCCAGTTTTGACGAAATAATAGCGGTCATGTTTCCAGACTCTACCATTCCAAATATTGCCAAATTATTCGCTTCGGTACCACCCGAAGTAAAAGTAATCTCACCCGGTTGACAATTTAACAAAGTACTAATTTTCTTTCGTGCTCCTTCAATTAATGATTTTGATTTTCTACCCACCGCATGAACTGAAGATGGATTCCCAAATTCATCCATGGCCTGCACCATGGCTTCTTTAACCTCATTACTTAAAGGTGTGGTAGCAGCATTATCAAAATAAATTAGCGACATTCTGCAAATTATCTATTCTCTCGAATTATTTCTTTCATATCCATAATGAGCTTTTCTGCCAATACTTCGGCTGTAGTTTTGTGCTCACTTTCGGAGTATATTCTGATAATAGGTTCAGTATTAGATTTACGTAAATGAACCCATTCTTTATCGAACTCAATTTTCAATCCGTCATCGGTATTAATCGGTTGATCTTTATATTTTTCTTCTACTAAACGTAATACTTTATCCACATCCATTTCAGGAGTTAATTGTATTTTATTTTTGGAAATATGATAATTAGGATACGTTGCTCTTAAAGAAGAAGCAGTCCCTCCTTTTTTAGCCAAATGGGTCAAAAACAAAGCAATACCAACTAGAGAATCTCGTCCATAATGTAATTCTGGATAAATAACGCCTCCGTTTCCTTCGCCACCAATTACCGCATTTACAGCCTTCATTTTATTCACCACATTTACCTCACCAACCGCTGAAGCGTGATGCGTTTGCCCATATTTTTCGGTTACATCTCTCAATGCCCTCGTGGAAGACATATTGGAAACCGTATCTCCACTAACCTGACTTAACACATAATCAGAAACAGCTACCAGTGTATATTCCTCACCGTATACTTCACCTGTTTCGCTAACTAACGCTAACCTATCAACATCCGGATCTACTACAATGCCTAAATCAAATGACTCATTTTTCATGATAGAAATGAGTTCTGTTAAATTTTCTGGCAATGGTTCAGGGTTATGAGGAAATTTACCATTTGGCTCACAATACAATTTTCTTACTTCCACACCCAATTCTTCCAATAACTGAGGAACAAATATTCCTCCTGTTGAATTTACAGCATCCACCACCACTTTAAATTTACGCGCTTTGATAGCCGCAACATCCACAAGAGGTAAATTTATAATTTGTTGAATATGAACTTTACCAAAATCAGGCACACGTTCTACACTTCCCAAATCATCTATTTGAGCATAATTTACTGTATTAGAGTCAGCCAATTCTAGCACTAGAGCACCTTCTTCAGCATTAATAAACTCTCCTTTTGCGTTTAAAAGTTTCAACGCATTCCATTCCTTTGGATTATGGCTAGCCGTAATAATAATACCGCCAATAGCCTCGTAATAAGGCACCGCCACCTCCACCGTTGGAGTAGTTGACAATCCTAAATCTACAACACTTATCCCTAACCCTTGAAGAGTGGCACACACCAAGTTAGACACCATTTCACCAGAAATTCTAGCATCTCTACCTACCACAATTTTTGGTGCGGTTGATGATGAATTCTCTTTTAACCAAAAGCCAAAAGCAGACGTGAATTTTACTATATCTAGAGGAGTAAGACCTTCGTTAGGAAATCCTCCAATTGTTCCTCTGATACCAGAGATTGATTTTATAAGGGGCATTTGCTTTAATTTTAGAATGCAAATATAAATAGAATTTGAGGTAGCATTCACCCATATTTCACCTTTAAATTAAAGTTATTTCCAACTGTTGACAGGCTTGTTAACAAGTCAAAAAATCCATCCAAATAGCATTCATTTGTTTTATTACATTTGAGATTACAGTACATTTGTAAACTTATGGAAGACCATTCTGATTTTCTGCCTTTTGACGAAGAACACGACAATTATTTGATTGAGAAATTTGAAAAAATGCGCTCTTCCAAATCAGTTGTGTATTTTGATGTAGAAGAATTTGAAGAGCTCATTGATTATTATCAATTTGATGAGAATTCAGAAACGGTTCAACAAATCATTCAATTGGCCAAAGAACAGCACCCTGATTCAACTTCCCTTTTACTAAAAGAGGCCGAAACTTTGGTTTATACCGAAAAAAAGGAATTAGCGGTTCGTATTGTTCAGGATATTTCGCTTTTTGTTGATTCAAATCCAGAACATTATTTTTCAAAGGCGCTTGTACTTAGTATGGCAAACCATAGGGAAAAAGCTATCGAAGTACTCAAGACTCTTGCCGAAATTACACCCATTGAAGATCAAGAAGACGTTAAACTTGCCATCGCCAAAGAATATCAAGAACTAGGCGATTATGCTAGCGCAATTTCCGATTACCAAACTATTCTTTCTCATTTTCCAAACAGCGAAGATGCACTGTTAGAACTAAGCTTAACCTGTGAATTAGCGGGTAGAAATGATGAAGCTATCTCATTTATAAACGAATTTATTGATAATAATCCATATTCTCATTTAGCATGGTTTTCTGCAGGCAACATGTACCTATCGGTAGAAAATTATGAGAAAGCAATATGGGCTTTTGAATACGCTATTTTAATCAACGAAGATTTTCCTGAAGCTTCATTTAACATGGGTAATGCCTATATGAAAGTGGAAAATTATGAGTTGGCTATCGAAGCGTACAAAAATTCAATTACCTATGGGTATGCCGATCCAATTACCTACAATTTTATTGGTCATTGCTATATCGTTTTAGAACAAAATGAAACGGCACTTGAATATTTCCAATTAGCAGTGGATCAAAACCCAGAATATGCAGATGGATGGTTAGGTTTTGCAGTAGCATATTCCAATTTAAATAATTCCTCGGAGGGGCTTTTATACATTGAAAAGGCTGTAAAAATCAACCCGGACAATATGTATTACAGATATTTTCAAGCCGACCTTTTTATGAATATAGGCAAGGAGGAAGAAGCCGAAAAACTGTATCAAAAAGTATACGAATCCAATTTAGATAACAAAGGGATTTTTATGGATTATGCCGAATCTTTAATCATAAATCTAAAAGAGGAAAAAGCATTAGAGGTTTTGGTGGACGGTATCTCAAAACATCCAGAAGAATCTATTTTGTATTACCGATACGCAGCGTTAATGTTGGCTTTGGGCCATGAGTTGGACGCAGAATCAATATTATTTTTAGCTTTAGAAATAGACCCTGATAAATCGAGCCAATTCTTCGACTTTTACCCAGATGCGGGTAAATACGAAGGTATTATGGATTTAATTGAAAATTATAAATAATTATAGTTATGAACTTTGAATTACCATTTCTGCCAAAAAGGACAGATAAACCGCGTGAGAAAGGACTCACCATGATGATGGATAAAGGTCTTAGTAATCGTCAGACAGAATATTTTATTGAGTCATGTGGTGACTTAATGGATATTGTGAAATTTGGTTTTGGCACCTCTTATATTACCAAAAACCTTAAGGTCAAATTAGCAATGTATAAAGAAGCTAATATTAAATGTTACCTTGGGGGAACACTTTTTGAAGCATTTGCCGTACGAGGTATGGTAGACGATTACAGACGTGTTTTAGATGACTTAAAACTAGATTTTGCTGAAATTTCTGATGGTTGCATCCATATTCCAGAAGATGAAAAATTGCAGTACATCGAAACTCTTTCTAAAGACTTTACGGTACTTTCGGAGGTTGGATCTAAAACCGATGCCGATTTACTAAGTGAAGAGGATTGGATTAGAAAAATGAAATCAGAATTGGAAGCAGGTGCTTGGAAAGTAATTGCCGAGGCAAGAGAAAGTGGTACCATCGGAATTTTTGATAAGGAGGGAAATGCCAAGCAAAGTATGATTAACCATATTTCGGAACAAATTGGAAACGATAATGTTTTATGGGAAGCACCTCAAAAATCACAACAAGTATGGTTTATTAACCAATTTGGTGCTAATGTTAATTTAGGAAATATTGCTCCTCATGAAGTTATTCCTTTAGAAACCCTACGACTTGGATTAAGAGGTGATACATTCTTTAATTTCCTACCGAAGGAAATGGCAGATAAAATGATGTAACAAAAAATATTCAAAAGCTGGCAATTGTGAAATTGCCAGCTTTTGTCATTTTATATTTAACATAAATACATGAGAAACATAAAAGACTACGCCATAATTACCCTTAAAGGAATGGCAATGGGCGCAGCCGATGTTGTTCCTGGGGTTTCAGGAGGAACCATCGCATTGATCGCAGGAATATATAAAGAACTTATTGACACGCTCACCTCCTTAAACATAGGAGTACTAAAAACACTTAAACAAGATGGCATTGCGGCAGCATTTAATGCAATCAATGGCAAATTTTTAGTCTCATTAATACTTGGTATATTAATTAGTATTCTATCCCTAGCAAAAATATTTAACTATCTATTACATCACGAACCCGTATTGGTTTGGGCTTTCTTTTTCGGGTTGATAGTTGCCTCTGTTTGGCTCATTGGCAATAGAGTTTCTAGCTGGAATATGGGCAACATCCTAGCATTATTGACTGGAGCTATCATTTCTTTTGGAGTAACCATTGTTTCTCCTGCCCAAGGTCCCGATACCATGTGGTATCTATTTATGGCGGGTATATTATCGTTTGTAGCTATGATTCTTCCAGGAATATCTGGCAGTTTTATCTTATTACTTTTAGGTGCCTATCACCTTATTCTTGGGAAAGTTAGCGCGCTTATTGATGGATTAAAAGCCCTTGACATTACTATCATTTTTACCAATGGTTTTCAACTTGGCTTATTTGCTTTAGGAGGTATTGTTGGTTTACTAAGCTTTTCTCGAGTACTAAAATGGATGTTTGAGAAATATGAAAATAGGACTTTAGCCATGCTGACGGGATTTTTGGTGGGATCTCTCAACAAGGTTTGGCCGTGGAAAGAAGTAAACGAAGTATTTGTAAAACACGCTGGTGAGGTTAACGAAACATACGTTCCATTGGTAGAAAAGAACGTTCTTCCTAATGCCGATTACACCATCCTTAGCGATAATGATTTGCTTATTGGTTTAACCGATAAATCACCTCAAATAGGTTTTGCCATAGGATTGTTTGTTCTAGGATTCCTTATTATTTTTGCACTCGAAAGAATCTCGGCAAAAAAGCAATAAATATCGCCCTGAAATTTAATATTAATGGGTTAAATTGAATATTATGAAAAATTACGGATTAATCGGTCATCCTTTATCACACACATTTTCTCCTGCTTACTTCAAAGAAAAATTTGAAGCTGAAGGAATTGAGGCTACTTATAAAGCCTATGATTTAGAAGACATCAACGGACTCCGTGATTTGATTGAAAAGAATAATTTGGATGGGGTAAATATTACTATTCCTCACAAATTACGTGTTATGCGTTTAATGGATGAGTTGGATCCGTTAGTAGAACGAGCTAAGGCAGTAAACACCATCAAAGTTGTGGATGGTAAATTAATTGGATATAACACTGATTTATTAGGTTTTAGAAAATCCTTACGTGATCAACTTGGATACAAAAGAGCAGCCGCAATTGTATTAGGAACGGGTGGCGCTGCATCTGCTATAAAAGGGGCACTCGAAGTAATGGGGATTCCTTATTTAGTAGTCTCTAGAAATACACGTGTGGGTGACCTTACATATCAAGGTTTAACCAAACGAATTTTTGAACAGTACAACCTAATAATAAACACTACTCCGGTAGGAATGTCACCTAATACCTCAGAGTTTCCTGACATTCCATACGAATTACTTACGGAAAAGCATTATGTTTTTGATTTGATTTACAATCCTGAAAAAACTGTTTTTTTAGCTAAGGCGGAAGCACAAGGTTGCAATATTCAAAACGGATTAGAAATGCTTCATCAGCAAGCTGAAGAGAGTTGGAAAATCTGGAGTAAGTAATCCCAACCAAACATTTCAATTCCCAAATTAAATCGTTTATATTTTTCAATAAATAGAAGCCGATTGGACGGCTTTATCATAAAACAATTGGAATTTTTTATCTAGAATTAAAGCCATATCTACATCGGTACGCTTTAAAATAGCAAAGCCACTTCGCTTTCTCACATAAAAAGGAAACGGTTTTTTCAATTGGTTAAATTGGCGGTCCAATACTACAATTCCTTCCATGTGACCGTTGATATGTTCGAAATAAACATCGCCAATATCCACTACATAAAAAGGTGTATCGGAATTAAAATGAATAGTAGTATCAATTTCTAAATCGGAGTTTACAAAAACATTTTCAAAATTTTCGTTTCTTATTTTCTCACTATCTCGACTAAAAAAGAAATACACTTTACTGAATGAATAACCACTAGTAAAAGCCGCTAAAACCTCCTTGTTGCTTGCATTAATTTCTTTTACTTTTTTACGGTACGTCTTATCGTAGTGTAAGGATTTTAATTTTGCCAGAACAGCATCATCCGTATGTAAACGAACAAAAATTGCTCCTTCATGAATTTCCTTTATTTGAGAAATGGCCTTACTTTCTTGATCCGAAATGGAGAACCCAAAAAGAACAAAAAGACTAATAGCCCCTATAAATAATTTTATGCTTCGTTGACTCATCATTAATTGAGACGTAAAAATAGACATAATGGTTAACAGAATTTCTATGATAGGTACATTCAAAAATTATCAATACACAAAAAAGCCCCGTACCCAATGGATACGAGGCCAAAAAACTATACAAATTAATTGTTATTGATATCTTGCATTTAGATAGGTTAACACCTGTGCGTATGCATCTTGAGCGTTACTATGATTATATTTACTAGAACCTTTTTTTGCAAAATCTCCAGTACCTTTATATTCTATCTCTTTCAATTGTTTCCCTGCTTCATTCATTTGATTTTGAAATTTGGACGCTAACCCTGGGGTAATCCATGTATCCATATCTGCAAAAATCGCCAATACATCCGTTTTCAAATTTTTCAATTTTTCAACATCATATTCTGGCATTCCGTAATAAACCACACAAGCCACATCTTTTTCGCCTGCATAAATTGCGGTTTGCAAAGACCATGCGCCTCCTGCACTCCAGCCTAAAGAACCAATTTTAGCATCTTTGCCTACATATGCAATTGCACCTTTAATTAAGGACATATTTCTATTGTATTGACTGGACATTAAAAAGCGCATCGCTTGACTACTAGATTTAGCTACTTTACCATCGTATAAATCAATAGCAAGTACATTTACATTACCCAAATCTTTCCAAAGAGTATAGGCTTCTTCTTTCACTTCTGAACTAAGCCCGAAACGGTCGTGATAGACAAATAGCCAATTATCAGATGGTGTAGCTGATTTCAATAAATACGCTTTCCCTGGATGTTCTTGTGGAACGGCATACGAAATCATTTCTCCAACACTTTCATCAAATGTTGAAGTAGTAGCATTTTCTTCATAAGCGGAAGTTGCTTGATCTCCCTTCTCACCCGCATACATGGTAAATGTAAGTGGCAAAATAACTGCTGTTAGTAAGTGTTTAATTTTCATGGTAGTGATTTTTGTTCAAACAAATGTAGTAACGAAATCTAACCGAAACCCATAAATTTGCTAAAAGTTATAAAATTGACAATTTAATTAAACAGATTGGCAATTTATTAAGCTTTTAGCCAAACAAAACATTCATTTTCTAAACTTTTACCAAATATTTAAAAATTTAGACCGTTTTTCTAAAAACCACTATATTCATACCTATTTTTAATACAATTTGGAAGGAGGCAAACCTTCTAGACCGTAATAATAGAATAATTACCATTGCTTAAGCGTTTCAAAATATCAGATTTCTATATTAAAATTTTAAACCTGGGCTCTCACACACCTGATAATAAGGTATATATTAGGGTCTTGAAATAATATTATGCATGCACACAACCTATTACTAAAAAAATACGTCTATATAGCAGAAACCATTAGAGAACATTTTTGATTTTATTCCTTGCTCCCAAAATTTATAAATGTTTTCTCTTGGTTTTTTTTATTTAATAATGGCGTAGAAACAAATTCCTCCTCTCATTTATTTCCTACGAAAAAAGCGAAAATTTATAATCCGGAACCCTTTTCAATAAACTTTCAGGATCCAACAACTCTTCTAAACGAACATGCAAGTATTCCTCAAATTGGATTAAATTTTCATTTGTAAACTCGGTTATCCCGCCCATATTTGCGGTAAGCAATTCCAACTTTGTATTTCTAAGGGTGTAAATGCCTGATACTATCTTTTCATTGCCCGCCTGTTTACTTTGCAACCAGGCATACATAAGAAGTTGAACTAATTTGGGCTGATGGTTTTCTAATAATGAATCCGTATCATTTGTTCCTAAGTCCTTTTGCTCTACCTTACCCGTTTTATAATCAATAATGTATTTCACCCCTTGCCTAACCTCTACTCTATCTGCGGTACCTTTAAACTTAATGTCCAAATCTCCTACTTTCAAACTAGTGTATAGTTTCAACTCATGCCCAATTAGGGTAATTGGGAATTCATACTTCTCAATAAAGGCAATATCCAATTGGATAAATCGCTCTACATATTTTTGTACGGAATAAAAAGAAAGGTAATGTTTACCCCTATCATAAGACTTAATTTCCTTGGTAAATTCTATAATTATCAAATCGTTTAGACCTTTTAGAGCCTTCTTCAAAAGGTCCGCCTTTAACACGGTTTTTGCGAACGGTTTATAAAACTCTTCCAAACACCCATGCACAATGGTACCGAAGGTATTATGCTCCACATCTTCGTTTACCAATTTGGGTTCATAAACTCCTATCACGTTTTTGTAATAAAAATCAACCGGGGATTCAATAAAATTGTTCAATGCTGACGGTGACAAACCTCTTTCAGTTAGGTATCGGGTAATATTAGCCATGACAACCGGAGTTTTTCTAATCCCCTCGTCCATTTCTAATATTTCATCCTCAAAAATACCTACCGATGTGGAAAAAGAAATATCCTCGCTTTTTTCTGGCCACTCTTGTTCTATTTGACGAATAAAACGGCTTCTTTCTTTACTCCCCACTCCCTGAGTGGAAGTATCATAAATCAGGCTAATATTTTCTGCTTGAGATAATAATCGGTAAAAATGATACGCAAAAAGCGACTCCCTATCCTGATGTGTTTGAATTTTAAACCCAGTACGCAATGCATATGGTAGAAAACTTTGAAATCCGCCTTTGGAAGGAATGATACCTTCATTCACTGAAACAAAAACAATATTTTTAAAACTCAACAGCCTTGTTTCTAATAATCCCATAATCTGAATCCCAGCCAATGGTTCACCCGAAAATGGAACCTGCATGGGAGACACTACTTGATTAAAAATTCTTTTCAAGGCTTCTAAACTCACCTCATTGTTTAGCTGCTTCAACAACAGCTTCAATTTAAACAAAGAGGTTTTGAAAAAATACATCTGCTCGGTCAACACATCATCCATCACCTTGGATTTCTCCATTTTATCTTGAAATGTATTAATGGCTTGTGTTAAAAAATCTAAAGCTAAAAGAGGTGCTTTGTTCCAATTAGTAAAGGCTAACTTTAAATCGTCTAAAATTCCATTATCCGTAAAAAGTTGAATTAAAACCGATTCATTTATCCAAATATTATTTTCTTTAATAATTCCGGAATATACTTTATTGAAAGACGACTGGTTGCCATAAATAGATACTAAAATGGGATTTGTAATCACTTTTACCACATCTTTAAAATAGTACTGTCGATTTCCATTTCTTACCGCAACTAACTTGTGCATGCTAAACAATTGCTCTACAAAACTCATAAAAGTGGTTAATCCTAACGGGAAACCTAAAGTAACATTTACATCGCCCACCGATTTGGGTAAGGATTCTAAAACGGGCATTAATAAGTTTTCATCTGCCAAAATAATAGCAGTTTCGTTCCCCTTAGTTAGCGTTTTAGTATCCTGAAATAGGTCACCAACCATTCTGGCCATCGCCAAATTACCGTTTACGGCATAACTATTAATGGTTTTAGAAGAATCAGTTAAATAATCGACCGACCATTTAAATTTATTCCCTTTCTCTTTTGCAAATCCACGAATAAATTTCCCCGACTCTTGGTCTAGGTCGTTAATCATTTGCGATTCTGCTTCAAAAAAAACTTCCAACCTATTTTGATTTGCAAACCAATCAAACAACCATTTTTCTGCCGTTGTTAAAGCATTTAAACCCGCCACATAAATCATTTCCCACTGGCTAGAAACCTGATTCAAAGTAGCCGTTTCACCTTGACTAATTTGTTTTTCAATATTTCGATAAACCAACCCTTGGTAGGCTTTTTTCTGTGCAATTAGGGTTTGCTGCAACGCTTCATAGTATCGAGGTAAATCATTAAAGGTTTCTAAATACCGATTGGTCAACTGGCTGGTTTGTTGATTAGCTGGATCCCAGTTTTCCAAAGCCACATAATCTTTTACATTGGCGAATAAAGTCTTATAATCCGCCAGGGCCATATCAATATCATTAAAATCAGCAAGAATAATTTTTGCATGATCAATAAATTTCTCCAATGGCAATTGAGGTTGGATTGCTAATTTTTGATGAATTTCAAATAACTGAAAAATTTGCTCTAGAGGAGATATAATTTTCAATCCTGAAAGTTCTTCTATAAAAGATTCAATCGTCCAAATTTGAGGTGCCCAAAATGTAGTTCCTTTAAGTTTTGCTAATTCCTTTTTAAAGAATAACCCCGACCGTTTACTAGGAAAAACAAAGCATAAATTCTCGAGATTATCTGGATGCTTTTGATGAATTTCCTCGGCTAATTTCTGTAAAAAAGTGGTATTCATTGGTAAGAAGTATTGAATGGGAAAGTTACGGGAAATTACGAATGTAGCAACGATAAAATGGGGGAATAATAAAAATTAACTCAGTTTAAATCCGGACTTAATAAATTTAATAAATTCTGTGAATCCTTCTTTAGTAAATACTAGTCCTACGTTTTGCCAAAAAGTTTTGGGTACTTGCTCCATCACCGGATTTTCCGGTTCAGTTTCTGGTCGCTCATAATTAATAGAAGTTCCTTGATTAGAAAACTCTTTCATTTCTCTATTACTGTGCGCTCCTAATAGGCTATCGGCTTTATTATAATGCCCTTGAGAAATTCCTCTACGACCCATTTTATCTTCTAACACGCCAAGGTTATTATAAGAAACGGCATCCTCCGGGTCTAATTTTACTGCTTCTTTATAATCTTTAATTGCGCCAATTACATCGCCAAACGAATCTCTCATAAATGCACGAGAAGAATATCTAAAACCGTAATTGGGCTGCATTTCTACAGCCGAATCCATATCAATAAGCGCCAAACTTTGTTTTTTTAAATGATAATAGGACATGGCTCTTTGGTATAAAATTTCTG
Organism: uncultured Flavobacteriales bacterium; assembly: GCA_963974475.1. Classification (GTDB taxonomy): domain Bacteria; phylum Bacteroidota; class Bacteroidia; order Flavobacteriales_G; family Salibacteraceae; genus CAJXZP01. Next base: position 65,306 of record CAXBCR010000002.1, on the reverse strand, counting down.
GGTTTCCAGGATCTTTCTCCAATGCCATTGTAAAATCAAGAATTGCTCCCTCAAAATCACGGTTTTTATACTTGCTTTCTCCATTTTCAAACGCCTTATTAATCATCGCACTTTCTTTGTTGCAAAATTACCATTTCCTTATTAACATAACGTATATTTTTGCCCTATGGTTAAGGAAACAATTACATATCCGATTTATAGAAAATATGAAGGAAACAGGTCGTACTTTCGAATAAATTCTGAAAACAGTTTTACAGAAATTCAATTAATGGGAGAATCCTTATTTCTTCATGAAATAGAAGCTAAAATTTTGCCCGATTTTCAATTAATTGCAGATATGGTAAACCTACATAATAATCATTGGGTAGCTTCCAATCAAGATGAGTTCAATACAGTCTATTCCTTATGTAAAAGGAGTTAGGCCTTCACCACTCTTTCATATATTTCCTCGTACATCGGAACTATTTTACTAATATCAAATTCTTGAGCTCTTTTATAGGCATTTACACTCATTTCCTTCAATTTTTCTGGGTTTTCTAATAGTATTAGGCTATTGGATATCATTTCATCCACATCTCCCACCTTACTTAAAAATCCAGTAACACCATTCACGTTCACCTCCGGAATTCCACCGGCATTGGTTGATATTACGGGTACTTTAGCAGCCATAGCTTCTAAGGCGGCTAGTCCAAAACTTTCAGCAGAAGAAGGGAGTAAAAACAAATCAGACATGCATAAAACGCGTTCTACTTCATTTGTTTTCCCTAAATAAGTCACGTCATCTCTAATGCCTAGTTCCTTAGCCATTTGCAAAGTAACATCTCGGTCGGGACCATCACCCATCAGCACCAATTTGGCTTTTACTTTTTCTCTAATTCCAGCAAAAATAATCATCACATCCCGCGTTCTTTTCAAGGGTCTGAAATTGGATATGTGAGCAATTAAAAACTCATCATCCGCTACAATTTTACCCGAACATGATTTTTCACCAGAATAAAGAGCAATATCTATAAAATTTGGAATAACATTAATTTCTTTAACCGTATCAAAATTTTTGATTGTGTCATTTTTCAAGCTTTCTGATACTGCTGTAACGCAATCGGAATGCTCAATACTAAACTTAACAGCCGGTAAATAGGACGGTTGTTTTCCTACCAAAGTAATATCTGTACCATGCAAAGTGGTCACCACCGCAATGTTTATTCCTCTATCCTTTAAAATTTGCTTTGCCATAAAAGCAGCATACGCATGAGGAATGGCGTAGTGTACATGCAATACATCCAATTTTCTAGAAATAACGGTTTCCACCATTTGACTGGATAACGCTAATTCATACGGCTGGTAATCAAACAATGGATAGACGTGTACATTCACTTCATGGTAAAATATGTTTTCATCCATCAAGTCTAATCGTACTGGTTGATCATAGGTAATAAAATGTACTTGATGCCCTTTTCTAGCCAAGGCATGACCTAATTCGGTAGCCACAATTCCACTCCCACCAAAAGTGGGATAACATACAATTCCTATTTTCATTTATCGCGCTATTTTATGGGTGCAAAAAGAACCAATTTTTACTGAAAACATGGTCACAATTATGACAAATATATACTATTATAGGACTGGTATTGGGCTGGCGGAAGTGTCATTTAAAGACGCGTAGATAACCTCCATAATATCAGTACGAACATTCATGGTTATTAATTTTCTATTCTCAGCGGTTGGGTTGATTCGGTTGGAAAGGAATATATAAATAAGATTTTCTTCAGGATCTGCCCAAGAAATCGTTCCGGTAAAACCCGTGTGCCCAAAGCTCGCATAAGAAACGCAGGTGCAAGTAGGCCCTCCATCGCCACCTCTTACGGGTTTATCAAAACCAACCGCCCTACGGTTTCCTTCATCATTTGGCTCACAATACTGACATTTAGTAAATTCAGAAACGGTAGCAGAGTCAATGTATTTAACGCCTCCATACCTTCCTTTATTCAAAAACATCTGCCATATTTTTGCTAGGTCTTCGGCATCAGAGAAAACCCCTGCATGACCGCCCACTCCACCTTGCATCGCTGCGCCCGGATCATGGACATCTCCGTGAATCAATTGATTTCTGAAGTAGGTGTCATTCTCGGTTGGAACTATTCTTTCCAATGAAAATTTATTGCGAGGCAAATATCCCGTTGTAGACATTCCTAAAGGAGCATAAAAATGATTCCAAGCATACTCATTTAAAGCCTGATTTGTCATTTTCTCAATTATCAATTTCAAAAAATAATACCCTAAGTCACTGTATTTATAGTGACCCGGTTCGTTTAGCTCATTACTCACAATTAGAGCCATCATAGAATCAGGATAAGATTTATTGATAAACAAATTTTCGCCCACTCTTATTGGATAGGTACTTGACTTTTGCAAAGAATAGATATCATAGCGAGGCACTCCATTTTCTAAAGTATTTATGTAAAACGGGATCCACGATTTAAGTCCCGCTTGATGCGCTAACATTTCCCTTAAAGTAATGGAAGCATAGGCCGTGCCCCTAACCAATTCTGGCAAGTACATCCCTAAGGTTCCATCTAAATCAATCTTTTTTTTATCCACCAATTGCATTATTGCTGGTAATGTGGCCACCACTTTGGTAAGGGATGCTAAATCATATAAATCGTTGGTTTGAACCATTTTTTTTTTAGCATAGGTATGATAGCCGTATGCCTTATTCCAAACTACCTTTTCATCTTTTACAATTAGTATTTGACAACCTGGCGTGGCACCTTTATTAATGGCATTTAAAGCAATTGAATCTATTCCAGATAAGATACTTGGGTTCATACCAACATCACCTGGTTCAGCGTAACTAAATCGAGTGGCAATGGTTTTCAATCCAGTTCCTACTTCAAATTCACCTGCACTTACAGGTATTTTTCCAGATGCACTAATTCCACCAAATAATACTTGAGCCGCCATTTCTTGGGTGGTTACCTTATCATTATATGCAACTATTATTGCGTTGCATCTTTTGGTTTCTTCCACCCAATTAAATACGTATGGATTCGTAAACGAAACCAATGAAACACTCTTGGTAGTAGAAATTTTATCCAAAATATTTCGAGATTTTTGACTCACTCCAAAATGCTTGGATGGGCTTCTACTTGGGTTATGAAAAGAAACAATCACCTCTGAGTATCCTTCCAAATCAGTTATTAATTTATTTACTTGTGCATCGGTAGCCGCCTTAGGGATACTAAAGAATTTTACATTCGTATAACTTGCCAATTTCTTTTGAAAAAAATTGGGGGAATTTCCGCCTATCGCTACACTAGCAAATTTCTTGTTTTGTAAATCGGTATAAGGAATTAAGGTGTTTTTATTCCGTAATAAAGTAATGGAATGCCCTATTAACTGTCTATACAGTCTTTTATATTTCTCTTTATTTAAATCTGAATATAAATGGTTTTCATTCACCTCAGTAGGTTCATTTAATCCCGCCCAATATTTTGCTTTTAATATTTTAGAAACATGCTTATTCAATTCTTCCTCTGTCAATTTTCCTGATTTTATAGCCTTTTCAATCATTTGAATAGCTAGCGGAACATCTTTTGGAAACAACAGCACATCATTACCCGCCAAGAGGGCAAGTAAATCAGCTTCACCCGGTTTGTAGTAATTACTAACACCTTTCATATTTAGGGCATCCGTAAAAATAAGGCCGTTAAAACCCATTTTTTCTTTTAACAAGCCTGTCACCACTTTTGGAGATAGTGTGGTAGCCCTATTGGGTGTTGAATCTAATGCAGGAACTAACAGATGCGCAACCATAACTCCTCCAACTCCTGAATCGAAAAGTGTTTTGAATGGATATAATTCAATATCATTTAATCGATTAATATCGTGACTTATTAACGGCAAAGCCTTATGAGAATCTTTGTCGGTATCTCCATGACCCGGAAAATGCTTAGCTACCGCCAATACATGATGCTTTTGCATTCCTTTCATATATGCTATTCCCTTATCGGCCACATTAACCTTTTGCTCCCCAAATGAACGACTATTAATTACCGGGTTTTTGGGATTGACATTAACATCAATAACCGGAGCAAAATTAATATGAACACCTAATCGCTTACACTGCATGGCAATATCTTCTCCCATTCTATAAATAATCTCATCATTTTGAATGGCTCCCAACATCATTTGTCGGGGGTACGAAATGGTAGAATCCAACCGCATTCCTAATCCCCATTCCGCATCCATTGCAATAAGTAAAGGCACTTTAGATTTTGACTGATATCTATTAGTTAGTCGCGCTTGACGAATGGGACCACCCTGAAAAAATATGAGTCCGCCAATATGATACTGAGTTATTAGCTTATCTATTTCAGTCACGTGTGCCTGAGATTTATTGGAATATGCGGCCACCATAAACAGTTGACCTATACGCTCCTTGATGGTAAGTGACTGTAACACCGAATCAGACCATGTCTCCTTTTGCGAAAGGAAATCAGGGTTAGCCGCACTCTTTTGATACGAGTGAAACGAACTAAAAAACAACAACGAAACGGTTGAAAGAACTAGGTATTTTAAAATTTTATTCATGTGTAAATGCTGCATTAATCATAAAGGGTAAATTTAACGCAGCCATACCTTTTTGTTGTGAATACTATTGAATGTTATGAACATATAATAGTAGAAACTGCATTTCAGAAATTAGCAAATAATAAATTTGACCAAAACAGAAGTTTTGTCATAAAAGGTTAATTAATATCCAAATAATCCCTCATTAATTGAATTTCAAGTACATTTGCAGAAATATATTCACCATTTTTGATTATATTTCGACTTTAGACCGGGTTTAGGGATAATTTTTCGGTTTAAATTTTAATGATTATTGCTCAATAGTCAAAGTATTAAAGCAGCTTTTTATAAGCTGCTTTTTTGCTTTTAACTAGCGTAGACGGTCTACAGATTTCACCAAGGCTTCATCTTTTTTAATAGCTCGAATGGCTAAAATATTGGCAAACAAAATCATTGGCGAATGAAAAACTCCCATAATTGGATTCACGTTCACATCTAGCAACATTAAGTTATAATATTGAAAGCCAAGCCACCCTATCATAACTACAGCTAATAACATACTCAATTTTGCTAAGTTAGTTTGCAAACTCCTGTTTTTAAATTGACTTATTGCAAAAGCCTCCACCCCAATGTTTACAGCAGCCAAAATGGCCAGCGGCATCATAAGTACATTATCGAGTAGTAATTCACCTTCTTTCACGCCCAAAGCACCTAGGATTACAAAATCAGCATCTTGGTACACAACAAATGCACCGGAAAACAAAATGGCGATGCTTAAAATTAAGCCTGCCAATAAATATAAAGATTGTATTCTTTGTATCATTTTTATAAATTTTGATGCAAAATTAGTGGTTTTCATTTCGGAAGTTCTAAAAAGTCAAAAAAAATTGTAATATTGCAAGACAAATAAGGAGGCAAACTTCCCGTTTCTACTTTGCTTCTTTCCTTAAAAAATAAAAATCACTGGTTTTCATTACATTATAAGCAAAACCTATTACAATAATTTTATGTTAGATATTACAGAGCTCAACGCTAAAAAGGTTGACGAACTTAAGGCAATTGCAAAAGACCTTTCCGTACCCAACTTTAATAAACTTAAAAAGGAGGACTTGGTTTATCAAATTCTTGATGCCCAAGCAGAGCAACCTCAACTTGAACCTAAACCCATCAAAAAAACGGTAAAACCGAAACCAGCTAAACCCACTCCGAAAGTTGAAAAGAAAGCAACTACTAAACCAAAAGATAAAATCAAGGACGTAAAAAAACCTGAGGTGAGGGCTAAATCACCCCAAAAGGAAAAGGTAAATCCATCCAATTCTAATACCGGCAAACAAGTTGAATTAGACTTGTTAGCAAAGGTTCAACAAAGAATTGCGAAAAAGAAAGGTGATTCAAAACCTAACAAATCGGCTATACCTGCGAATCCTTATGTTAAAGCACCTTCTACCAAGGCACCAGTGTCTGCTGTAACAGATACGAATAAGGGAGATGCTCCAGTACAAGAACTTAAAAAGGAAGAAGCGACAAAAACTCCGGTTACGGAAAAAGACACCGTAAAACGACCTATAAAAGAAACTGCACCTCAAAGTAAAAAGCCTCAAGAAGGGAGACCAAGAATCCAACAACCTATTGCAGAAGATCAGAAGAAAACAAATCAAGCCCCGAAAGCATTAGACAAGAGACAACTACAAAGCCAACGAGACAGAGAAAGGAATAAAAACAGAAATAGAAATCAAAATCCTGGTCAGGGACAACAAAGTCAAGAACCAAAAGAGCCAGAATTTTCATACAATTTTGGAGATAGTATCAAAACGGAGGGTGTTATTGAGGTAATGTCTGACGGTTACGGATTTATGCGTTCATCCGACTACAATTATCTTCCTTCACCGGATGATGTGTATGTATCTACTTCGCAAGTGCGGTTGTTTGGTTTAAAAACAGGTGATACCATTGAAGGAGCAGTTCGTCCACCAAAAGAAGGGGAGAAATACTTTCCATTGGTAAAAGTTAATTACATCAATGGTAGAACTCCTGAGCAAGTAAGAGATAGAGTACCATTTAATTATTTAACCCCCCTTTTCCCAGAAGAAAAATTTAATTTGGCTGGCGGTATTCGTTCTAAATCTATTTCAACTAGAATAATTGACTTAGTTAGCCCAATTGGTAAAGGACAACGTGGATTAATTGTAGCTCAACCGAAAACGGGTAAAACTCAATTGTTACAAGATGTAGCCAATTCCATTGCGGAAAATCATCCTGAAGTATATTTATTAATCTTACTCATTGACGAACGTCCAGAAGAGGTTACCGACATGAAAAGAAATGTACGAGCTGAAGTTATTGCTTCTACATTTGATGAAAGTGCGGATAAACATGTGAAAATTGCTGGAATCGTATTAGAAAAAGCTAAAAGAATGGTTGAAAGTGGTCACGATGTAGTGATTTTACTTGATTCGCTAACACGTTTGGCTAGAGCATTTAACACAACAGCGCCTTCTTCAGGAAAAGTATTATCAGGTGGTGTGGATGCAAATGCATTGCAAAAACCAAAAGCATTTTTTGGGGCAGCAAGAAATATTGAGAATGGCGGTTCATTGACTATTTTGGCTACTGCTTTGACTGAGACCGGTTCAAAAATGGATGAAGTTATTTTTGAAGAATTTAAAGGTACCGGTAATATGGAGCTTCAATTGGATCGTAAAATTTCTAATCGTAGAATATTCCCAGCAATAGACATTGTGTCATCAAGTACACGTAAAGATGATTTACTTCTTAACAAAGATCACCTACAGCGTTTATGGATTTTACGTAAGCATTTAGCGGATATGAATCCGGTTGAAGCGATGGAATTCTTACGTGATCGTATTGTGAATACTAGAAATAATGAAGAGTTTCTGGTAGCGATGAACGGTTAGTTCAAAGAAATAACATTTATTGAAACGCTCCTTTACGGAGCGTTTTTTTTGTGCCCATAATTTCAAAATCGGTTTGAAAAGAACTCCAAACCATGCGGTAATCCACAAATTGAATAGGCATTTCAATTTCGTTAATCGGGATAAACCACTTTGGCTAAAAACAAACCATGACCAGGTACGGAAGCCCCTGCTTTTTGCCGGCTTTTGGCTGCAATTACTTCTTTAAACCCTGAAGGTGTTAATTTTCCACGCCCCACCTCAATACAGGTACCCACAATTGCACGCACCATATTATGGAGGAAGCGATCAGCAGTAATGGTAAAAGTTAATCGATATCCATCTTTCACCCAATGTGCTTCTGTAATTGTACACAAATTGGTTTTCGTTTGGGTATGTAATTTAGAGAAACTGGTAAAATCCTGTCTTCCTAATAAATGAGTACATGCCTCATTCATTAATTCAATATTTAAAGGAGAGTGCATAAACCAAGACTGATCAAAACAAAAGGCATCCTTTATCTGATTAATTTCATAATGATAGGTCCGAGCAATGGCAGAAAAGCGAGCATGTAAATCACCAGAAACCGGGTACACAGATTTTACCGCAATTTCTTTAGAAACCATGCAATTTAGTTTGAACATTAGCGATTCACAATCCACTGAGTTATCGGTTTCAAAATGAGCGAAAAACTCACTTGCATGTACCCCTGAATCCGTACGACCACATCCAACAATAGCCGTTTTTTCGCGCAAAACAGTACTCAGCGCTTTTTCTAATTCCTGTTGAACAGTGGGCGCATCCGGTTGGATTTGCCAGCCGTTAAAGGGTGTTCCGTTATACGCAAGTTGGATAAAATAGCGTTGCATTAATTACTCTACTTTAGTGATTTTAAACTCCGTACGTCTATTTTTTGCTCTTCCCTCTTCGGTATCGTTACTCACTAAAGGCATAGAGAAATTATATCCTTTATAACTAAGCTGTTGCGCTGGAATTCCTTTCAAAATTAAATAGTCATTTACTGCCTTCGCTCTATTTTCCGACAATTTCTGATTATAGTCCACTGAACCTTTGTTGTCGGTATGACCGCCAATTTCAATCTGCATTTCAGGATGTCTAGTTAGCAAGGCAACCAATTTATCCAATTCCAATTTGGAAATATTTTTTAACTCATAACTATTAAACTCGTAAAACACATTATTTAATACCACTGAAACGCCTTCTTTAATAGGACTTAATGGAATATCAAATGAAACCCGAGTGGTATCATCACCCGTATGAAGATGGTAATTCGCGGAGTAAAATAAATAGCCAGATTTGGATACGTTAACAGCATATTCTTTACCGGTAGGAATGGTTACTAAAAACTCTCCCGTAGATTTGTCCGAAAAGCTTTCGACCACAATGTTTCCGGTACCTAACTCAATTATTTCAAACTTAGCTCCAATTGGTTTTTTAGTCTCCGCATCATACACTAGTCCTTTTGTGAAATTTACAGGAACAGGACGTGCGTGAACCGGCAACTCAAATTTATAAATATCCCAACGACCATAGCCACCCTCCATACCAGACGCAAAATATGCATCGCGTCCATTTGACGAAACCGACAAGCTCACCTCATCGCTTGGTGAATTAATAGGATAGCCCAAATTAACAGGTTCTCCAAAGTTTCCATTCGAATCTATTTTGGCATAAAATAAATCACGCCCCCCCATACCGTTGTAATGGTCCGAAGTAAAATAAAATGTTTCACCATCTGGGTGAACAAAAGGAGATTCTTCATTCCCTTCTGAATTTAAAGAAATACTAACAGGCTTAGTCCATTGCCCATTATCCTGAATCCTGGTAACATAAATATCTTTTCTAGAGCGACCACGTGGGCCCACTTTTTTAACGAAAAACAAAGTGCGCCCATCCGGTGAAAATGACGATTGGGACTCCCAACTTCTGGTGTTAATCACCGACCCTAAATTTCGAGATTTTGTCCATTTAGTTCCACTTTTTCTTGAAATATACAAATCGCAACTTCCCTTACCGTTACGGTTATCGCAAGAAGTAAAAAACAAATAGTTACCATCCGGAGAAATGGAGGATGCTCCCTCATTACCTGGAGTATTTATTTCTGGACCTAACGCTGTACCTTTACTCCATTCTCCGTTTTCATTTTTATGACTTACATATAAATCCTCATTCCAAACTTCTCGTCCCCCTACATTTCCTATCGACATTTTTCGAGTATAATATAATGTTTCATTATCCACAGTAAGGGATGGAGAATGTTCCAACCATTCGGTATTTATGTTTTTTCCAAGATTTATAGGGTTATAAGGAACCGGATTTTCCATCAAGGTTTTTCTAAAAATAGCCAAATCAATTAGCTTATCGGCCTGCTTAATGGCATAATTTGAAGCATTTTTAGATGATTTGTATTGCTCCAGATTTTCTAACGCCTCCATAATCATGGCTTGTTCTAATTGACACTCTGCCAACATCAGGTGAATTACAGGGATTTCTGAATTCACATCCAAACTCAACGCTTTCTCTAACAATGGGATAGCTCCTTTAAAGTCCCGTTCATCCTTATGCATTTGCCCTTTAAGCAAGTAGGCTTCTAGAAAATTCTCATCCGCTTTTATGGCTTCGTCTAGCGCCCCATCCGCTTCTTCGTAATACAAAAGTCGGTAGCTTTTTTGGGCCTCCTCAAACTTTTTTTCTGCTTTATTATTGGTCGTATGCAATTTGGTTTCCTGAGCCATTCCTACCGAAAAAACCAGTAGCGCAAGTCCGGTAAAAAACCATCTTAACGAATGTTTAAATACTTGTGTGTTTGTAAAGATACCTGCCATTCTGGATGTTTTATTACGTAATCTATTATTAATTCAGATGCTTTTTCACTTTTGTCCCATTCTGGTTGAAAAAGCAACTTGCAATTTTTGGATAATTTTGAAACTATTGTTTCGCCCCAAACAATGTCATTCTTGTTTAACACAATCACTTTCAATTCATGTGCCATAGAAAGAGCTTCGTCCAACGGGTCTTTAAATTTCTTGGGAGACAAACAAATCCAATCCCAAATTCCGGTAATGGGGTTGGTACCTGAGGTTTCCAACCATGTTTTCAAACCAATTTCTTTTAACCTTTTGGTAAGCAACTCTAAGTGGTGTAAAGTAGGTTCGCCTCCAGTGACCACCACGTTAGGTGCACCTGAATTTTTAGCCCCTTCCACCAATTCTTCGATAGATTTAAGAGGGTGCAAATCTTTATCCCAACTCTCTTTTACATCACACCAAGAACAGCCTACATCACAACCTGCTAACCTTATAAAATAGGCCACTTTACCCACATTAATTCCCTCTCCTTGTACGGATAGGAACTCTTCCATAACCGGTAATTTTTGACTCATGTTCTTCTATAAAGTTAAACTTACCCCCAATCCATAATTCATACTTCGATAGGGATACGAAATCGTTTCTGTCCAATTAATTCCGGTTGAAGTTCCAAGTGACTTAAATTGTTCCTTTACATCATAAGATGCAAATTGGTACGAGGAATATACCGAAATCCCAATCATATCATTCATGGCAATTACCAAATTAATCCCCGGAGAGACCAGGAAACCCAGTCCCGTATTTCCTGAACGAAGAAAAATGTTGGTGTTATTTTGGGATACCAAATAATATGCCGAATTAAACACCCCTAAACCAGCATCGACAAAGGGAACCACGGCTAGTTTGTTTTCCAAAAAGGAAAAATTATATCCTCCCCTAAATTGCAAGTTTATATTTTGAAATGATTGTGACTCCACTCCTACCGACTCCGGATTTGTTGGGTTAACCGACCGTTTTATCGCATCCACATCTACTGGAAACAAACTGTATCCGAGGTTTATACCAGAAACCCAATTGGATTCAAAAAAACGCTCTCCCACTAATTTCATATCAAAACCCGTTGTGGCAAAACCACCATTTTTAGGATCCCCTTCATTATTAGAAAAATCACCAATAGGACTTGCCACACCCAATTGAGCAGTGAATCGTACACCTTGTGTAAAACCGATTTTCATCATTGAAAACAATACCAATATCAGTAATTCTTTTTTCATAAATAGTTCTTCATTAATTTAAATGACCCCTCCAAAAACTAGCCCTGAAATTCTTTAGCAAAAATAGTTTTATGCCTTTACCAAACCCAAACAACCTTTAATAATATCTTCAATCTATCTTCTCCTAGTTTAAACGCTAACAAAAAGCCACTTAAAAACATTTTAAAAGGTTGATTTTACACTAATTACAACATATTTTTTACCAAATCAAAAAATCAATATTCAGAAGTTAAAAATTACTAATAATATGAAAATTTGATTTACTTTGAGCCGTTTTTTGGACAAGATTACAACATATTTGTGTTTCGTTCATAATACAATAAATACAACACATAGCTAAATGGATTTTAAAAAACTCAATAACATTGGCGGATTCTTAGTATTCGCAATTGCTTTATACACCTATGGCTCTACCATAGAACCAACCACCAGTTTTTGGGATTGTGGGGAGTATATCGCCACTTCTTATAAATTAGAAGTTGGTCATCCTCCAGGTGCACCCACATTTTTATTAGTAGCCAGAGTATTTTCAATGTTCGTAAGTCCTGAAAACGTTGCATACATGGTTAATATGATGTCGGCATTAAGTAGTGCACTTACCATTTTATTTTTATTCTGGACGATTACCTACCTAGCCAAAAAATTTGTGAAGGATGAAGAAATGACAATGGGTAATACCATTGCCGTTTTAGGTAGTTCTCTACTAGGCAGTTTAGCATTCACATTTTCGGATACTTTTTGGTTTAGCGCTGTAGAGGGTGAGGTGTATGGAATGTCATCTTTCATGACCGCATTGGTCTTTTGGGCTATTTTGAAATGGGAAAGTATTGCCGATGAACCTCATTCCAACCGTTGGATAATTTTTATTTGGTTTATTGTAGGTATTTCTATTGGTGTTCACCTCCTTAACTTACTTGCCATTCCAGCGATAATATTTGTATACTACTTTAAAAAATACACCCCAACGCGAAAAGGAATGGCCATTGCGCTAATTACTTCTGTTGGTGTATTAGGATTTGTACAGATGGTATTAATACCGCAGATCATTAACATTGCGGCAAAATTTGAAATGCTTTTCACCAACGGTTTCGGTATGCCTTTCAACACCGGAGCTACCGTTTTTGGTTTCGTTATTTTAGGTGCGGTTTCTTATGGATTATACTATACTCAAAAAAACAATAAGGTTTTAGCCAATACGCTAACTCTTAGTTTTACAGTGTTATTGCTTGGATATATGACTTTTGGGGTGATCATTATTCGTTCAAATGCGAATCCTCCAATTGACGAGAATAACCCAGAAAACATGGTGAATTTATTGTCTTACTTAAACCGTGAGCAATATGGGTCTAGTCCGTTATTATACGGCCACTTTTTTGATTCTCCATATAACAAAACCAAACCATACATTGATGGAAAACCGGTGTATTACCCTAGTGAAATCACTGGTAAATATGAAATAGCTGATGCACGAAAAGGAAGTCTTCCTAACTACGCAAGTGAATTCAATACCATTTTCCCAAGAATGTGGAGTAGCAAATCGAATCATATTGCCGCCTACAAAACTTGGAGTGGATTTAAAGGTAAAGGAATAAATTATACCAACGTTCAAACCGGCAAGACTGAATTAATTAAAAAACCAACTTTTGGAGAGAATATCAGCTATTTTGTCAACTACCAATTATGGTGGATGTGGGGACGTTATTTTTCTTGGAACTTCATTGGCCGACAAAACGATTTACAAGGTCATGGGATTGATAGTGGTAGTTTAACTAACGGTAATGTGATGTCCGGAATTACCGCTATTGACCAATTGTATTTAGGAAATTTAGATAATTACCCTGAAGATTTGGCTAAAAACAAAGCCATGAACTTCTATTTTTACCTTCCATTTCTAATTGGTCTTTTAGGATTGTTCTTTCATTCTAAATTCGACCAAAACAATGCGTTAGTAGTATTTTTATTGTTTTTGTTTACAGGTATTGCGATTGCAGTATTCTTAAACATGTATCCATATCAACCACGTGAAAGGGATTATGCTTTTGTAGGATCTTTCTATGCATTTGCAATTTGGATTGGACTCGCAGTAATAGGTATTTACAAGGCATTTCGCGATAAAGTTTCGCCAACCATGTTGGCAGGAGGTGTTACCATTTTAACCATTTTAGCAGGTCCTGTACTAATGGCTTCTCAAAACTGGGATGACCACGATAGAAGTGACCGTTATACCGCGAGAGAAATTGCGCGTAATTACTTAGAATCTTGTGATCCTAACGCTATTTTGTTTACCAATGGTGATAATGATACGTTCCCTCTTTGGTATCTTCAAGAAGTAGAAGGTGTCCGTACAGATGTACGAGTGGTGAACTTAATGTTATTGAATACGGATTGGTATATCGACCAAATGGCCCGAAAAGCCTATGATGGAGAGGCTATTCCGATTTCAATGAGCAAGGATCAATATCGTCAAGGAACTCGTGATTTTATGCATGTGTATCCAGACAAAAGATTGGACCAAAACCAATTTTACGATGTAAGAGAAATAGTAAAATACATTACGAATGATAAAACGAAAGTTAAAATCAATCAAAATCAAGAGGTTAATGTAATTCCTGTTAGAAAATTCAAAATCAATGTAGACAAGGCTAAAGTGGTCGCAAACGGAACGGTTTCTGCGGCAGATGCGGAAAACATTGTAGATGAAATTAAATGGGAGATTAAAGGCAACTACGTAATGAAAAACCATTTGGTTGTTTTAGATATGTTGGCTCACTTTAATTGGGACCGTCCTATTTATTTCTCTATTACCATGGGAAAAGATTCTTTTTATGGACTATCTGATTATTTTCAACAAGAAGGTTTTGCTTACCGATTGGTTCCAGTAAAAACTCCAACCACAGGTTACCGTGATTTTGGTTCTGTTAATACAGATAAAATGTATACCCGTTTGATGGAACAATTTCAATGGGGCGGTTATGAAAATCCAGACTTATGGATGGATGAAAACAACCAACGTTTTATTACCAATATCCGTTTCACATTTGTACGATTGGCCGAAGCGCTCATCGCAGAAGGAGATGTAGCACGTGCCGAAAAAGTATTAGACCGTACGGTAGAGGTTAGTATTCACGATAATTTCTCTTATAACGGAAGTATCCTTCCTGTAGCTGAAAGTTATTTACGAATCAATGCCAATGAAAAAGGTGTAAATATGTTGCGATTATTGGTGAAAAATGAAAGTCAATATTTAGAGTATTATGCTGATCAGTCAAAAGGCAATTTAAAAACCTACGGACAGAAAGTGAGACAATCGCTTAGCATGTTAGGTCAAGCATCTCTTATGGTGACTAGAAATTTCCCTCAAAGCCAAGAGATTCAAGATGAATTTACAGCTATTTATCAAGAATATGCAGATCTATTTCAAGGCCAGATATAATTCTGATACCAACAAATTATAAAAAAAGCCATCAAGAAAATTCTTGATGGCTTTTTTTATAAAATATAGTTTGAGTTTACATCAGTTCCTATTACAATTCTATTACCGCTAAATCTGCGGTATAAATTAAAATTGCTTTCACGGATGCATATCCCATTTCTTGTAGCTTCATTTTATAACCCAGCACCTGCTCATCGTGTGCAGGCCTTCTCATTCCAGTCTTATAATCAATCACAATGGCCTGCTCACCATCTTGAATAAACCGATCAGGTCTAAACAAATCCCCATTAGAAGTAATTATTTCAGCTTCATTTCGAACAATTAGTCCCTTTTTAAAGAATGGTTTCATTTTATTATTCGAAATAACTTCCTTTAGTAACGCGTTAAACTCTTCTCGCTCTGACCATTCTATATCTCCAGCAGCAATTAGTTTATCGATGGCACTTTCCACATCATCAATTGTTTCAATAAATGAAAACGCCTTATGAACCGTATTTCCAAAATCGCGTTCACCAGCATCATTTAACCATTTCAGGTAATTTTTCTTCACCTTTAACTTTTTACGATACAAAGAATTTTTTTGGTTTTTAATGTGTTTTAATTCTACTGTGGAGGTTTTTGCTATTCTTTTATTTAGTTCTTTTTTACCAAAATTAAATTCCGACAAAAATGGTTTCCCTTTATACGTATCCATCGTTTTATCCACTCGATCATTCTCGTCAAAATTCAAAACAATGTCGTACAATGGTTTAAAAAATTGTGTTTGCGGTTTATTACACATCACATAAAGTCTATCCGCAGGCCTCGTAAACGCGACATACAACGCATTAAGATTATCTAGAATGATTTTCTCTTCTTCTTTGATATAATCATTTTCAAACACGGTCCCAATTAGCTTTTTGTTATGGCCAATTACACAAACAGGAATCGGAATTTCATTTGGCACGTCCACCCAAATAGCGTGCGTTGTAATCGATTTGACCCAATTTCCTTCAGCCACAATAACCACCGGCCAATCTAGCCCTTTGGATTTATGAATGGTTAAGATATTTACCGCATTGATATCCTCAGGAATTTGGATTGACAAGGAATCTCTTTGATTTTTCCAATCATCTAATAGGTCAAAAATACCCCAACCCACTTTTAGGGACAATTGATAAACATAATCCATCCAAGAGGCTAAGCGGTTATCTTTCACATTATGAAAGCCAAATACCTCTACAATTCCAGAAACTAACTCATATAAAGGTAAGGAAAGTAGCGATTGGCGTTCCAATAGTATGCCCCATTCCATCAATATCAAATTAAACTTGGCTTCGGTAATATTCTTTAAATCCATAATCAAAGAATGAAAACCAGGTCTTTCTTTAATTTCGTTTAACCGAATGAGTAACTCCGACATGTAAAACGGCTCGTTGGGTTGATTTAAATATTGTAGTGTAGCAACCACCAATTTCACAATCAATGAGTTATTTACTAACAAACTTTCGGAAGATAATACATTAATTCCTTTTCCATTTAAAAACTCAACCAAAGCTGGAGTTTCTTTCTTTCGTTTGGTTAGAATCGCGATGTCTTTATAGTCATACCCATCATTAACTACATTATTGATGGTTTGTAAAATGTATTCGAAAATATCAGGAATTAAATCTTCCTTCTTTGGTCCTTCAAAAAATTTAAACTGTACATATCCTTCCTCATTATTTTTTCTGTCAATCTGGGAAACATCCTCGTAATAATTACCTAGTTCTTTCTCAAATACCCCTTTTGCCTTTTCAAAAAAGGCATTGTTAAATCTAATAATGTTAGACTTGGACCTAAAATTTGTATTTAATGTATTTCGATGCTCAAAATTAACCTTCAATGAAATTGCACGTTCATCTACATAGGGGTCTTGATACGGATTATACACTTCTGGTAGTCCAGAAAACTGCTCAACTACTCCCCCTCTCCATCTATAAATAGATTGTTTAGCATCACCAACAACCAAACTTGTTCCCATTTGGGCCAAACTGTTTTCAACCAGTGGCAACATATTATGCCACTGCATTAAAGAGGTATCCTGAAATTCATCAAACAAAAAATGGGTATAGCGTTCGCCCAATTTTTCATAAATAAACGGAACCGGTTCATTTCTTGTTATTTTACCCACCAATTCGGTAAAATCTGAAATGAGCACTAAATCATTTTCAACCTTAATTTTTTCAACCTCTTTCTGTATTTCGGTTAGCAGAGCTACACGATATATATTTTTATATAGAATAGACTCAAACAGGTAGTTTGCTTCTTCATCCTCCCGAATGGCAATAATGTCCATATACCAAGCAAGTAATTTAGGCTTGCGCTCATTAATAACCGCTTGTTCGTCCTTCTTAGTTTTACTGGGGGCAAACCATTTTTTTGATTCCTTTTCAACTAAATCCAACACATTAGCCCCAGCTGGTTCGGTGAATTTTAAGTTCAAAATCTTTTCGAAAAAACCAATAAACTGACCTCCGTGTGCATATTTTTTTTTATCCATCCCATTGAGGGCATACGCAACAGCTTTTTCAGCTATATCTGTCAATTTTTTTTCATACCCACGTACCGATGTTTGCAGGATCCTATACTTTTCATGGTAGGTTGTTAAATCAATCTTTTTGGCTTTATCTAAAAAATACCATTCATGTGAATTTTGTAATCCTTTGGCAAAATCATATAAATCCTTATCAATTTTCCACGTTTTTCCTTCTTCAAATTTCTCATTTACATACTCTTCGATGAAAACGGTCAACAATTTGTCTTCACCTACTCGTTCCAGCATCATATCCACCGCACGCTTCAAAACGCCTTCGGCATTTAACTCTATTTCAAATTGCTGATTCAACCCCATCTCTGAGGCAAAACTTCTAATAATTCTATGCACGAAACTATCTATAGTGCCTACTGAAAATTCACGGTAATTATGTACAATCTTTTTTAATGTGTTTCTAGACCGAAGTTTTAATTCAGGCATATCAATTTTTAAGTCATCTGCCAACATCCCCATTAAATCCAGCGTTCTGTCTTGCATAGGTTGCACTACCCCACTCATTTCTTCTAGGGTCTCCAAAATCCTATCAGTCATTTCATTAGCCGCTTTATTGGTAAAAGTAATCGCCAGAATTTTAGAAAAATTCATGGCATCACTACTTGATAAGGCAATTTTCAAATACTCTCGTACTAAGGTGAATGTTTTACCTGATCCAGCGGAAGATTTATAGACTAAGAAACTCATTTAATTGGATATTTAGAAACCGAAAGATACACCGAAGAAGCCAACCTATCCGCATAATACTTTCTTAAAAAGGATAATTCCATAACCCCACCATTACATTTATACAACGATAGTATTTGCGACAATTAAAGATTTTCCATATCCATTAATTCCACTTATTTTCGCAGATATACATTATTGTTGCTATGAAAAATTCTTCCATTCAATATATCACTATTTTATTTTCCTTGATTTTTTCGTTCTCTGCTTTTTCTCAAGAAAGCTACAACGCAAATCAGGTTATTGTGCTTATTGAAAATTCACATGCTATTTCGGATGTAATAGCTCAGTTTAATGGCATTCATCAAGAAATTAAATTAACAAACGAACGAACCTTATCTAGAAGAGCAAATATTTATCTTTTACATTTTGACTCCAACTATGCATCCGTGTCGGAAGTTTCCGATTTGCTAAAACTTGATGAACGAATTGAATTAGTTCAACCCAACCACAATAATGTTACACTTAGAAGTACTTTACCCAATGACTTAGATTACCCAGTGCAATGGTCGCTTAACGATAGTGCAACTGCCAGAATTTTTGCTCCCCAAGCGTGGGATTTAAGTACCGATGGGCTCACCATAGCTGGCGATACTATCGTGATGGCTGTGGTAGATGGAGGGGTTGATATTCAACATGTGGATTTAAATACATTTAAAAATAGACATGAAATTCCCGGCAATAATTTGGATGATGACCAAAATGGATACGTAGATGATTACGATGGATGGAATGCTTACACCCAAACCGGAACCATAACTTCTGACCCACACGGAACGCATATAGCAGGGATTATAGGTGCCAATACTAACAATAAAGAAGGAATTGCAGGAATTGTTTGGGGTGGTAAAATAATGCCTGTAAATGCCTCATCCACACTAGAAAGTGTGGTAATAGAAGGCTATGGTTATATCTTAGAAATGCGCTCTAAATACAATGAATCTAATGGAGATTCAGGTGCATTTGTTGTTGCCTCCAATTCTTCCTTTGGAATTGACCGTGGCAATCCTAGCAATTATCCTATTTGGTGTGCTTTTTACGATTCTCTAGGTGCCGCAGGCGTATTGAATCTTGCGGCTACATCAAATTCTGGTGTAGATGTAGATGCGGTTGGGGATATTCCTACCACTTGCCCAAGTAATTATATGATCGCTGTTTCGAATGTAAATCAAAATGGAAATATTCTAGGAGGGTATGGTGCAACGGAAATAGATTTGGCTGCTCCTGGAACGGACATTTATTCAACAATACCTAATCAGAATTACGGATATAAAACGGGAACCTCAATGGCAACACCGCATGTTACTGGGGTAATTGGTGCAATGTATTCTGCCATGTGTGGTTTTGATTTTAACGAAGTGTATTCTAATCCAGATAGTATTTCACTTTGGGTTAGAGCATCTTTATTACAATCGGTAGACTCTGTTCCGAACCTCATTGGTAAAAACATCACCAATGGCCGACTCAATCTTTTCAAAGCAGTTTCATCGGTCATGACAGTTAAATTAAACACGACCTACTCCATCACCTATCCTTCTGCAAATGGCGTAAACGATGGTACGATTCAAGCCATTCCCACTGGGGGCACCGCTCCATACTCCTACCTTTGGAGTACTGGAAGTACTGACCAAAACTTAACCAACGTGACCAATGGAAATTACCAAGTCACCATTACCGAACAATACGGGTGTACAAAAAAGGACTCCGTGTCGGTGTGGACTGTTAGTACCAACGATTTATATAATGACATGAAATTTTTGGTTTCTCCGAATCCAAGTAAAGGGCAAATACATATTGATTTAGGCCGATCAGTAAACCATACACTTCTAATTCGGATTTATAATACCATAGGAAAAATGGTCGATTCTCAATTCATCCCTGAAAATTCTAAAGAAATATATTTTACAACCCATCTAGAAAGTGGAATGTATATTATCGAAATCCCTGGTTATCCCACTCAAAAACTAATCATTCAGTAAGATTTTTAAAATCTACCTTGATTTACTTTAAACACTTTCTTTATTTTTTCGCCTGAGGCTAAATCGCTCATAAAAATCAGGTAATCTCCTGCATTAATAATAAGCTTTTGGGTAGGGTTTTTAAACACTTTTCCATCCTTAAATACTCCCAAAAGAACGCATGAAAATTGGTCTCGTAATTCATGAAATATTTCGTTATATTCTTTCCCGTTATACGGATTGGATTCAAGAATCTTAAATTCCATTATATCAAACTCATCTTCTTTAACCGCACCCGACATTAAATCTTCTGTGATATAGGCCACATCCGGTTCAAAAATATAACTAGCTACCAATTTTGCTGCAATTTCGTCACGCGAAACGGCATATAATACTCCGGCTGCTTTAAAGGTAGATTTTAACGTGGAGTTATTAAGCGTCACTACTATTTCCAGTTTTTTGAAATGGTTTTCTATATTCAAAATGTACACTAACATTTCTGTATCATCCTGAAAATTAATAAATACGCGAGCTGCTTTTTCAATATTAACCTTCATCAGCATTTCGTAATCCTCAAAATCGGTAAAAAGCGTAAACACGTTTTCCTCCGAAAATAAAGTCCCTATTAAATCAACATCGTCCTTTTTATTCGTAACCACCGCTACTTGTTTTCCAGACAATACAATTTGCTTAATAATGTGATTAGAGAATTTATCATATCCAATAATTACGATATGATCTTTCATTTTGGTTCCAAATAAACCCATTTTCTTGTCGTCCATAAACTTTTGAATTCTTAAGGTGATTTGACTAATAAAATATCCGAATAAACCGATGCTACTTAAAACGAATAGCATTCCTATAACCCGACCCAAAGGTGATACAGGGTAATACGCTCCATACCCGACCGTAGATATGGTCACCACAAAATACCAAATAGCATCTCCAAAGTGTTTGATATTTGCACCCTCAAAATCTTGCTCACTTTGAAGTAAAATTACCAATAAAATTAAATAAATAGAAATCCCTATTATGTATCCTAATCTCTTTTTCATTTAGAAATGAATCATTATTCTGTTCCTTCTCAAAAGTAGTATTTTTTGATGTAACGAATTAGCTCTAATAACCTACTGAAAATAAGCGTTTTTTTTAGTATCTACCTTTATATTTTCTAATTAACCATTCGAATGAGAGCAGGGAAAGTATTAAAATAAACAACCACTTTTCGTGAAAAAGAGATTGCTTTTTTTCGCTTGAATAAGTAATGGATGGGAATTTAGAAGTATCATCAAAAACTTGCTGTAACTCAGCCAAATTGTTGGGGGTAACAAACAAACCATTTGTACGATTTGAAAGTTGCTGTAAAACGTCAAAATTCGCGGCAGACTTGGCGTATTCCACATTTACCATTTGAACAATAAATACTCCCGATTTCTTGAAATTACCTACACCACTACTCACCTCAGCAACATAGTTGTAAATTCCAGATGGTAATTTGCCCACATTCAAACCATAACCATTTCCAGATGGATTAAAAACATAAGAATACTCCTGATCGGCCTCATTGGTTACCGTTAGACTTACCTTTTCTTCGTTCACTAATTCATACGATTTGTTGTACAATTCAGCTTTAAAATAAATATCCTCATTCTCCAAAAAGCGTTTATTTACTTTAACTCTAAACCTACTTTTATCTTCCTTTACGGATAGGTACTGAATGGTTTTCCATATAAATTCGTTGAATTGCTCATGATTTTGTGATTGTTGAAAATCATAAATTCTCCAGCGCCAAAGTCCTTCCCCAAAAAGCCAAGCAGTTTTTGTATCGGTTCTATTTTCAAAATAAAGTAAAGGCATATCTGTTTCCACCGACCCTATTTTTTGAACTAACAATTCTTTGGATTTGTCTACTTCCTCAAAGTCGGCAAACGGAGCATTTAAAGGTGGAGCGCTGCGAATAAATGCTTTAGTGGTGTTAGCCAATTTAAATAAGAAAAAATCTGGATTTATACTTCCATACACTCTATTGGGCTTTCCTGATTTTCCGCTAGAAACAAATTGATGCGGGTATTCCTGTAAATCACTCATACTGGAATT
This sequence comes from uncultured Flavobacteriales bacterium, assembly GCA_963974475.1. Classification (GTDB taxonomy): domain Bacteria; phylum Bacteroidota; class Bacteroidia; order Flavobacteriales_G; family Salibacteraceae; genus CAJXZP01. The sequence goes on along the minus strand of CAXBCR010000002.1, from coordinate 42,940 downwards.
ACCATATACAATATTCCAAACAGGTATTTTTGCTTTGTATATTTTCCGCCAGATTGCATTATATTTCTGAGTCCCAAACCCGTGCGTAATTACGAGATTATATAAATTCAAATCTGCATCAAAGTTTTCAGCAAACACCACCTCTACATCCAAGCTTTCTTTGGTATTTAAAACCGATTTAATGGCTGCCACATCCGGATGCGGAGAATTGGCGACTATTAAAACACGGTCTCTATTATCAATTACGTCAATTAAAGCTTGAGCGGTGTTGTTTTTCTTATTGCGTTCATTATCAAATTTCGTGACCCGAATTACGTATCGCTGGGTACCCTCATTTTTGGCGTTAAAAATAAATTTCTTTGTAAATAATTGATGGTTCGAGTTTATTTTCAAAACACTGCTTTCAATTACTTCACCATTATTCAGGACTTCTAATTTGACACTTTTCCCTTTCAGTAATTCTGAGGTTACCGAGATTTCTACCGGAAATTTATTTCCTAAGTATACAATATCATTGGTTAACACATTTTGAATTGAAATATCACTTTTTCTAGTGGTATCACCTAAACCAATAGTATAAATTGGGTATTTCTCTTTAAACGAATAATAGGCAGGGTTGGCACCTACATTATACAAGCCATCGCTAGCAAATATTACCCCAACTAGGTTGGTCCCAGCGAATCTAGCATCAATTTCATCAAAAACATTGGCATAGTTGGTACGTTTTTCATCAAAAACAAACCCAGTATCTGATACAGATACATTTTTTCCAAAAGTTAGAAAATTTACTTCATAATTTTGAGCTAAATGGGACTGTAATTCACCCATTTCATTTTTGTATTGGGTTTGATAATAGGTCGAATCCTCTCCGTTTAGAATTGATTCAGATACATCTTGAATAATGACAATTTTGGGTGGTTCGGTTTGGGTTATCCATTTTTGGAATAAAAAATTAACCAATAAGGCCGAAATAATAAACACAGAAAGAAAGCGTAAACCGGTCAAAACCCGAATCTCCCATTGGGATAGTTCTGAGGTAGCAGAATTATATCCATAAAGTAAAAAGGCGTACAGTCCAGCCAGGACTGCACACCCCAATAAATACCACGAACTAAATTCGGTCGTTAATTCAATCATTAAATTCTAATGTGTTTCCTACCCAACGTCTAGGTAAGCATTGCTCCATCTACATTAATGGTTTGTCCACTAATATAACTAGCCATATCTGAAGCTAAAAATAAAGTTAAGTTAGCAACATCTGTTGGCGTACCACCCCGTTTCAATGGAATTGCGTCTCTCCATCCTTGCACTACATCTGCATCCAGCTTCCCGGTCATTTCGGTTTCAATAAATCCAGGAGCAATTGCGTTGCAACGAATGTTTCTAGAGCCTAATTCCAATGCTACAGATTTGGTAAGTCCTATAATACCTGCTTTTGATGCGGCATAATTTGCTTGACCTGCATTTCCTTTCACGCCAACCACAGAACTCATATTGATAATAGAACCATTTCTGTTCTTCATCATCGTTCTCATCACCGATTTAGTCATATTAAATACCGATTTTAAGTTAGTATCCATTACGGCATCCCAATCTGCCTCACTCATTCTCATAAGTAAGCCATCCTTGGTAATTCCTGCATTATTCACTAAAATATCAATGGTTCCAAATTCTTTTAGGACTTCTTTAACCAAATCTTGGGCAGCGTCCATATCTGCAGCATCACTTTTGTATGCCTTAGCTTTCACTCCCATTTCGATTAAACTTGCTTCAATAGCTTCTGCTTTTTCTTGACTTGAAGCATAAGTAAATGCCACATTCGCACCATTAGCGGCAAATGTTTCTGCAATAGCTTTTCCAATTCCACGTGTAGCTCCAGTAATGATGGCTGTTTTACCAATAAGTAACTTCATAAATATATGATTTTGAGACAACGCATTTAATTACGTTGCGGTTTTTCTAATGCGTCAAAAATAACAACAATATGGAGATGTAAAAGGGGCTTTACTTAAGGAAATGCAATCCAAATAAATAAGACCTATTTAACGATGGTAATCCTTACTCAATTTATCGAAACATTAGGGCATAAAAAAAGGAAAGTTCCATGAACTTTCCTTTTTACCTTGTAGCGAGAGGCAGAATTGAACTGCCGACCTCAGGGTTATGAATCCTGCGCTCTAACCATCTGAGCTACCTCGCCAAATTGGGCTGCAAATATAAAATAATAATCTGTTCATAAAACATGCTTTTTTAAAAATATTTGGAAAGAAAATCACAACAATAATTTACTTTTGAAAACAATGAAAAAACTATTCAAGACACATTGGGTCTATTTCACTGGTTATATTCTATTTATCATTATAACTGCGCTGATTTTATCCCTTTTTTCAAAGCAAGAAATCCATTTATTTATTAATTCTTATTATTCTTCAGTGACGGATGTGTTCTTTAAATACGTCACCAATTTGGGCGATGGGCTTGCTATTGCTATTGTGGGAATCATTTTATTATTTATCAACGGCCGAATGGCTTTACAGGTTATTGTATCGGGAATTACTTCTGGTTTGATTGCCCAATTGCTCAAAAAAGTTGTTTTTGGCCCCGTTGCAAGACCTTCTGCATTTTTCAAAGAATTAGGTATTCAATTACATTACGTTTCTGGAGTAGACTTACATACTTCCTTTACCTTTCCATCAGGTCATGCCACGGCAGTTTTCACTCTTATAACTTCATTAATCGTATTGCAAAAGACAAAAAGGTTGGATATTTTATTTTTCATCCTAGTGATTTTAGTGTCCTTTTCAAGGGTATATTTATCTCAACATTTTTTAGCTGATATATTTGCGGGGTCAATAATTGGAGTAATCACCTCAATACTAACTTATTATTTTTTATTCATTTTATGGAAAGACAAATTTCCTAGATTGGATAAGCCGTTCATTAAATAAAATAGAAAGTCGAATATCTTTTATTAGGATTCTCACAATTTACCTATATTGTGCCACTTCGAACTTACTTTAACAGACATAAAAAATGGCAGATAAAGAACAATTTACAAAAGAATATTTCATGCGCTCATCACCGCATGTACTATATAATTACATCAGTGCCCCAAGTGCAATGGCAGAATGGTTTGCCGATAATGTGGTAAACAAAGATGGCCAATTTACTTTTACATGGGAAGGATCAGACGAGGTAGCGACCCTAATTTCTAAAAAGAAAGAGGTTGCCATGCGTTTCCAATGGAACGATGACGAAGGAACCGATTATTATTGGGAAATGGCTATTAAAATTGATTCTTTAACAAAGGATGTAGCGCTTATGATTACTGATTTTGCAGAAGAAGATGAAATAGATGAGTCCAAGCAATTATGGGATAGCCAAATTGATGCATTAAAACACGTAATTGGCTCCTAAAAAGCTATCCAAGTTTATAACAAATTTTAGCGATATCTCATCAATTCAATCTGAATGATGAGATATCTTTGTTTTCACTAAAACTTGCTTGTGTTCAAAAAACTAGACATCTTTATCATAAAAACGTATTTAGGGCCATTTGTAATGACCTTTTTTATTACGCTTTTCATATTTGAAATGCAGTTTTTGTGGAATTACTTGGAAGACATGGTTGGAAAAGGCCTAGAGGCAAAAATTCTATTTGAACTTTTTGCTTTCGCCTCTGCCAATTTGGTTACCATGGCATTGCCTTTGGCCATTTTACTTAGTTCCATAATGACCTTTGGGAATATGGGTGAAAATTATGAACTCGTGGCTATGAAGTCATCTGGGATTTCACTTAATAGAATCATGCGTCCGCTTCTTATTTTTAATTTAATGATTAGCGGGTTGGCTTTTTATCACTCTAACTACGTAATGCCTATTGCCAACCTAAATTTTAAAACACTACTATATGACGTAATGCATCAAAGACCTGCTTTGGAGTTCAAACCCGGTGTATTTTATAAAGGTATTGATGGCTATGTTATCCGGATTAAAGAAAAGGATGAAGACGGTCAAAACATGCGAAAAATTCAAATTTACAACCATTCCAACCACGATGGTAATAGAGAAATAACGCTAGCCGAAAGAGGGAAAATGGCCATGTCTCCTGATAAACGATATTTGGTTTTTGATATGTTTAATGTAAAACGATATAAGGAAGACAAAGGGAAAACTCATCCTTTCATTTATTCTGAAATTGCAGAACATACCATCCGGTTTGATTTATCCTCGTTTCAATTTAACCGTACCGATGATGACCTATTTAAAGACCATTACGAAATGCTTAACCTCAAGCAATTGGAATCTTCAATGGACACCTTAAATAAAAAACTCAACAATCGTTTGGCCGAGTATCACGGTTCTATGAATAACCGAATGCAAATTTATTCTGACTCCAACATCGCTACCAATGGAGTTCACCTAGATAGCAATTTAGCCAACGACTTGTTTACAGGAATGACCCCAAAAGAAAAAGTAGGCCTTTATTCTACAGCTATCAACATCGCCCGCTCATCTAAAACGTATTCACAAAGCTTAGTAGACGAAAAAGAAATGCGAGAACGAAGGATTAATTTACATCAAATTGAATGGCATAAAAAGTTCACACTATCCTTTGCTTGTATTGTGCTTTTCTTCATTGGTGCACCTCTTGGGGCTATCATAAGAAAAGGTGGGTTAGGAATGCCAGTTGTATTTTCTATCCTTATTTTCATTATTTACCATATCATTTCTATTACCGGAATGAAATTGGTGAAACAAGGTGAGTTACCCGCTATTATAGGAATGTGGATAGCCACTGCCACGCTAATTCCCATTGGTTTATTTTTAACCTATAAAGCCACAACCGATTCTGTTTTACTAGACTCATCTTTTTACACAACGTTGACAAAAAATCTGAATTCCATTTTCTCACCTATTTTGGTTCTATTTAAAAAGAAGGACAAGTAAATGAACGTTTTACAAATTTGTCATAAAATGCCTTTTCCCCCAAATGATGGAGGAACATTAGCAACCTACCAATTATCGAAAGCGATGTTGGGAATGGGTTGGAATGTGAAGGTTTTAGGCTTATCCACAAAAAAACATCCCCATACAGATTTACCGTTAGATACTGTTTTTAATAAAACCAATCCGGAGTATGTGAAAATTGACACGACTCCAACGCTTGGTGGTTTATTATCGGGTATTTGGTCTAATTCAAATTACATCGTTACCCGGTTTTATGACCCCGATTTTGAAACCCTTATTTTAAAAACCGTAAAAGAATCTAAATATGACATTATCGTATTTGAAGGCACTTTTACCGCTTTGTATTTAGATAAAATAAAAAGAATTTCAAAAGCATTGATGGTTATGCGGTCTCATAATGTAGAGTTTCAATTATGGGAAGATAGACTGTTAAACGAATCTAATTCGTTAAAAAGATTCCTACTTAAAGCACCAGTAAAACAACTAAAAGAATATGAGCTTTCGGTAATCAAAAAATTCGATGTAGTTGGTACCATAAGTATGAGTGATAAGGCGTTTTTTAATTCTTATGTGGGTCTTCAGAAAACGATTTACATTCCATTTGGAATTTCGCTGCCTGACGAAATCGTAATTGATGATGATACGAAAAACAAAATCGTATTTTTAGGTGCTTTAGATTGGGAGCCAAACATTCATGGTTTACAATGGTTTCTTACCGAGGTATGGCCTACAATTAAAGAAAAAAACCCAAATGTAGAATTTTTTATTGGAGGCAGAAATGCGCCTGAAAGTTTTGGGAAAAACCTTCCAGAGGGTGTTGTTTTCAAGGGAGAAGTTTCTGACGCCCACAGTTTTATTCTTAGCGGCAAACTTATGGTAGTGCCTTTATTTGAGGCAAGTGGAATTAGAATAAAAATTATTGAAGGATTAGCTTTAGGACAGGTTATTTGTACCACCACGAAAGGGGCCCAAGGAATTCCAGCGCAAAACGAAAAGGATTTGTTAATAGCAGACACGCCCAAACAAATGGCTCGAGAAATATTAGAAACTCTTCGAAGTGACGAAGCATGTACTACTATTTCAAAACATGCCCGCATTTTGGCTGAGAAAGAATTTGATATTACCAATTCGCAAAAAGCGTTATTAAATTTGGTGAAAAATTTCAAAAAATGAAGGTCCTAGTACTCCTTTCTAGAATACCATGGCCTCTTGAAAAAGGAGACAAATTACGCGCGTACCATCATTTAAAAATTATTTCTCAGGAACATGATGTAATTTTAACATGCCTTACCGACAGTACCCCGCATCCTGATGCGATTGAATATTTATCTAAATATTGCCAAGAAATTCACTTTATTAAGCTTACGAAAATGGGAATTCTATGGAATATGGCCCGGTCGATGTTTAATGACAAGCCATTTCAAGTAAATTATTTCTACCAGAAATCTGCTCAAAAAAAGGTGAACACTATTATTGAAAACCACATGCCACGGCACCTATTTGTACAATTAGTGAGGACCGCGGAATATGTGAAAAATTACCACATTATTCCTTCCACTTTCGATTACATGGATGCGTTTTCTATGGGTGCTGAAAGGAGAATTGCCAAAGCCATTCCGGGTTTAAAAACCATTATTTCGCTAGAGGCCAACCGGCTTAAAAAATATGAGAATTTTATTTTCAACCACTTTAAAAACAAGACAATAATTTCCAAAACCGACCGCGAACTGATTGAACATCCAGACAAAAATCAAATTATCATCTTACCAAACGGTGTGGACCTAAAACGATTTTCACCAGACATAAATACCCCTAAAAAATATGACTTGGTTTTCACAGGTAATATGAGCTATCCTCCAAATGTGAAGGCTGCAAAGTATTTAGCAACCCAAATAATTCCTATTCTCACTAAAACTCATCCCGATATTAAATTATTGATTGCAGGTACATCTCCTACCCCATCCGTTAAAAGTTTGGCCTCAAAAAACATAATAATCTCAGGTTGGATGGAAAACATTACTGATGCTTATAATGAATCCAAAATTTTTATTGCCCCCATGGAAATTGGTACTGGAATGCAAAATAAAATATTAGAGGCAATGGCGATGAAAATCCCTTGCATCACATCCGAACTTGCAGCGGAAGCAATTGGTGCTACCCATCAAAAAAATATACTTATAGGAAACAGTCCGAATGAATATGCTGATTTTATCACCACACTTTTGGTTAAACCACTCCTATACAAAAGTTTAACTGAGGAAGCAGAAAGATTTGTAAAGGCGAAATACAGTTGGACCACCAACGGAGCTCCCTTATTAAATTTAATTACTTCGGAAGATTAATCCAATTTGGCACATCAGTTGCTTTGGAAGGCATAAATCAAAATTATTTATCTAAATTTGAAATTCATAAAACAAACATTACCATGAAAACATTAAAAACACTTTCAATCATTTTTGCAGCTGGATTATTATCTGCTGGAGTTGTAGGATGTAAAGGAAAAAAAGAAACAGGACCATCTAAAGGAGAAGTTTTAGTGGACGTTTATTGTTCCGGACCAGAATTTTTTACAGACAAAAAATTCTTCCGTGCAAATGCAATTGGCGAATCATTAGATCAAATGACGGCTAAGAAAAAAGCAATGAGTAACGCTCGTGCCCAATTAGCCACAGATATGAGTTCAACAATGAAAATTGTAGGCGACAATTACGTAAAATCTTCTGAATTCAATAACAAAGAAGAAGTTACCGAAACATTCCAACAAAATGCTAGAACAGTGGTCGACCAATCGCTCACAGGAATTAGAGTAATTTGTGAAAAACAAACTAGAACTACTGAAGGTAAGTATAAAACTTATATCGCAATTGAGTTATCTGCGGATGAAATTTTATCTAAGTATAACGAACGTCTTTCAAAAGATGAGTCGTTAAAAGCTGATTATAACTACGAAAAATTCAAAGAAACCTTTGATGCTGAGATGGCAAAAATTGGTAAATAATACATTGAATTAAATTCATATCAAAGCTCTCTATCCTTTTGGGTAGAGAGCTTTTTTGTTACATTCGTTTTATGAGAATAGACAAGTTTTTATGGTGTATGCGTTTGTACAAAACGCGCAGTTTAGCCACCAAAGCTGTTAAAGATGGAAAGATATCCGTTAACACAAAAGTTGTAAAGGCTAGTAAGGACTTAGATATTACAGATAAAATTGCCATCAAAATTGCTCCTACCAGTCGAACTTTTAAGGTGTTAGCATTTCCCAAAAGCAGAGTTGGCAACAAATTAGTGGGCGACTTTATCATAGAGACCACTCCAACGCAAGACTTAGAATTACTCGAAGAAATTAATCGTCAAAAACGGTCTAATTACAATCATGGAATTAAGGGTCGCCCTACCAAAAGAGACAGACGAGATATGATGAGTGCATTGGAGGAACGAAATGAAATGGAAGATTAAGCTTTTCTAATTATTGCTATTTGAATTAATAATATATCCTAACTAGTCATCATATATGATGATAAGGCTCTCCTTTTATTATGGAATAAGACCTATAAATTTGTTCCAAAACAATAACCCTAATTAATTGATGCGGAAAAGTTAGTTTGGATATCGCAATTTTTCCGGTCGCTCGTGCATAAACCTCTGAACTAAACCCATAAGCTCCACCCACCACAAAGACAAGATTACGAACTCCTGCAACCATTTTTTTACGAAAAAACTTACTAAACTCAACGGACGTGAATTCTTTTCCCAATTCATCAAACAAATACAATTCGTCTCCGGAAGTTATTTTTCCTAAAATAGCCTGACCTTCAATTTTCTTTAATTCATCGGAAGTTACTTTTCCTCTATTCTTATAATCTGGAATCTCCTTCCAATCCACTTGAATATAACGTTTTAACCTTTTCTTATACTCATCCATTAAGGAAAGTAGTTCTTTTGACTGTGTTTTTCCAACTACTATAACTGTAATCCTCATGCGTCAAAAATAATCAAGTTTAATAGCCAAAGAAAGTCATGTGCACCATTCATTTTGGCATAATTTTCGTGATTCGAGAGTTTCTATAAATTTTCATTGATTTAAGATTCATTTCAACTAACTTTGGCTGTGATAAGAAAAAGTATGAAACCATTTAGATACATGTTCACCTTAGGAATATTATTCCTATCTCTTAGTTCTTTTGGAGGAATTACGGAAGGTGTATCTGACGCCTTTAAGACTGGAAATGCTTTTAAACTATCTTCCTTTTTTCAAGATAAAATTGATTTAACCATCTTGGAAGAAAGTGACCTAATGAGCAAACTAGAAGCCGAAAAAGCGGTTTATGATTTTTTTCATGAGAATCATCCTAGTGATTTCAAAATATTGCATCAAGGAAATTCCAAATCTGGTTCAGCATATACCATTGGTCGTTTAGTTACTGAAAAAGGGAATTTTAGAGTTTCCATTTATGTAAACACTTCTTCTAATAAAGAACTTATTCAGCAAATTATTATCGACTCCGAGTAATAATAAACACCTTTCTTATATGACTGAAATTGAATTTTTAGAATCTGCCCTACAAGAAGATGTCCGAGAAGGCGATCACTCTTCCCTATCCACAATACCGATAGATGCAAAGGGTAAAGCTCATCTTCTGGTAAAGGAAAATGGAATTTTGTCTGGCGTTGAAGTGGCAAAAAAAGTATTCCAAATTGTAGATTCTTCTATTCAATTAGACATTAGAATGAAAGATGGTGACGCAATACAGGAAGGCGACATTGTATTTTACGCATCTGGTAATTCACAAAACTTATTGAAAGCAGAACGATTAATGCTCAATATGATGCAACGTATGAGTGGTATAGCCACTACTACTGCATTATATGTGGCAGAATTGAAGGGAACAAAAGCAAAAGTTTTAGACACTAGAAAAACAACTCCTAATCTTAGAGTTTTTGAGAAACAAGCTGTATTACATGGCGGTGGTGTAAATCATCGATTTGGGTTATATGATATGATTATGATAAAGGATAATCATGTAGATTTTGCGGGCGGTATAAAGGAAGCCCTTATCAAAGCGAACGATTATGCGAACATCATAAAACCGGGCATAAAAATAGAAATTGAAGCCAGAAATTTGAAAGAAGTTCAAGAGGTTCTAGCTTGTGGATTAGGTCATCGAATTATGCTCGACAATTTTGACTACAAGGATACAAAAACTGCGGTAAAACTTATTGGAAACCAATATGAAACCGAATCATCTGGAGGAATAACACTTGAAACTATTGCGGAATATGCCAAATGTGGCGTTGATTACATTTCCGTGGGTGCTCTCACGCATTCGGTAAAAGGATTGGATCTAAGTTTCAAGGCCATTGACTAATTTGAGTATTACAAGCATCATAAATGATTAATGAAATAAAAGCATGGCTATATCAAATCACAATCTTTAGGAAAGTGATGTACATCCTCAAGCATGTGAAAATTCCATTTTTTGGAGGATTAGAGCTATACAAATTAGGTAAATTCTTTTTTCAGGGATTAGCTGGTGGGTTTCTAACCACCAGAGCTGCTGCCATTGCCTATAATTTCTTTTTGGCTATTTTTCCTTCTATCATTTTTATTTTTAGTTTAATTCCCTTTGTTCCCATTGAAGGTTTCCAAGAACAACTGCAACAAGAACTGCTTTTTGCTGCGCCCAATATCATGGACACATTTCTAGAAGACACTTTGTTTGACATTATAAAAAACAAACATACAAGTCTCCTTTCCTTAGGTTTTGTGCTTGCTTTATATTTTGCCACAAACGGTATAAATTCAATGTTAACTGCTTTTACCATGTCTTATCATACTGAAGTGGGGCACGCACGATCATGGATTTCTCAACAAATCACCTCAATTGTTCTGACACTCGTTTTGACTATATTTTTATTTGTCGCCATATTTCTCACCATTTTTGGAGAAACGCTCTTACACTATGTCTTTGACCGTATTCTGGACTTTAGTGATTCTGGTTTATTCTGGATAAATGTTGCTAGATGGCTAATAACCATTACGTTCATATATTTTTCGGTGGCAGTTATTTACTTCTACGGACCTAAACAGAAGGTTCAATTTTTCTCTCCCGGAGCCTCTTTGGCTACGGTAGCCATGATTGGATTCACATTAGGATTTGCATTTTACATTGACAATTTCGCCTCTTACAATAAGTTATATGGTTCTATAGGAACAGTTATGGGAATCATGTTGATGATTTATTTGAATAGTTTGGCTCTTTTAATTGGTTACGAGCTGAATGCTGCTATTAACCATGGTAGCACACACATTAAACTAGAGGAATACCAGTAGTCCTAACTAACAATCTACCTTATAATAGTGAAACTACCCTTGATTGGTTCTTGGGTTTCATCTAAATATAGTACATAAAAATAAACACCGTCAATCATACCGTTGGCATCCCAAAAGTTTCTATAATTTTTAAAACGAGCCACCTCAGTACCCCAACGATTAAAAATAATTAACTCATTGGTTTGATATACCGCTAGGTTTGGAAAAACCAAGTAGTCATTTATTCCATCCCCATTAGGAGTGATTATATTAACTTTCACAATATCAGACGATATGGTATAACTTAATGAAGCAGTATCCGTGCATCCATTTTGTAGAGTCAACGCATGAATTACATTCAATTCTTCTCCGGAGTAAAATGTAACAACAGTATCCTCGGAACTGCCAATAATAGCATCTGTAATGCCCCAAAACCAAGCGCCAACTGACTGCCCTTTGGCATTAGACTCATCCATAAAATGCACTGGTAAATATGCATCCGAAATTTCATCGGGGTTTATTCTAAGCCCAACATTTGGGCTCACTAGGCCAACGAAATCATAGGTAGAATCAACGGTACACCCATTTTTATCAGTCAATGTAACCGAATAAACACCCGGAAATACAAAAATTGTATCGGTAATCTCACCTGTACTCCAAAGAAAACTATCCGTTCGTGTAGTTTTAAGAATCAAATCAGCCTGTCTATTTTCACAAATGTTAGGCGCGTGTGATATTTCTATTTTCGGATTGGATGAAATAATTTTCCAATTCTGGTCCTTTCCTTTACATCCATTATCATTGGTTACCGTTACGGAGTACACTCCTTCACGTGCCTTTAGTACTTGGCTAGTATCCCCGTTAGACCACAAGTAATGGTCAAATGAATCCACACGAATTATCCCTGAGTCCTGGAAACAGTAAAAAGTATTTCCAGATATAGAAACATTTAACGGTGGAAGTTGAATAACATCTAGCGTATCGGAGGTAACGCAAAACCCAGAATCCTCGACAGTAACTGAATAAATTCCCGGACTGGAATATTGAATGCCCGGGGTACGTTCACCGGTATTCCATATAAAACTTTGAAACGATATATCCGTATAAATAAAACCTCCAGCACTATCGCACATTACGGTATCACCCAGTATTTTAACGGTATCGGGGTTTTGTACCGTAACTGTAATCGTATCGGTAGTGGCAAAACAAGAATCTAAATGAACCACACACCAATATTTACCCGGAGTAGTTGCTAAGGTAGAAAAACCAATTGCTCCGTTATTCCATTGGTATAAATCAAATCCAAATTCCACTTCCAACCGAGTACTTTGCCCCGGACATATTTCTGTAATCCCTTTAACGTCTACTCCATTTATTAATTCATTTACTGGAAAATCATCAATGGAACTACATCCATCTTTCCAAACCGTAATTTTTTTCCAACCAAAACCAGTGTAAATGGTATCGGTAGTATCTCCTGTATTCCAGTATAATGAGTCCCAAACACCTCCTACAGCAACGAGGCGCGAACTATCTACAGTATCACAATAAAACAATGAACCCGTAATAGAAACAATAGGACGCGGGTTACCTATTATTTGAAAAAATGCGGAATCAATACACGTACCTTGGGTAACACTTACCCAATGAAAACCTGAACTATCATAGGTTGTGGTCTGAGAAGAACTTTCATTGTCCCACATATAAGAATCATAATTGCCTAATACCGCATAGTTAGCTTTTCCATTTCCGCAAATAAGTGAGTCACCGTTGAGAGCAATGGGTGTAATAGACGCGGAATTTATTTGTATTGAATCCGTAGAGGTACAAATATTTCCATTTCCAGAAAAAACCGAAACGGTAACAAAATATGATCCCGCTGAAACCATAATGGAATTTGTGGTATCTCCGTTACTCCACTGAACCTTATCAAAATAATCAGGTACTGCTAAAGTGACCAAATCTCCATTACAGGAATTAAAATTAGAGGTAGAAATGCGCACCGGTAACTCACTCAAAAGGTATACTTTAAGGCTATCACTTTTTATACACCCCTGATCGGTTACAGTAAGTGAATATTCTCCATTTTGAGTAACGCTAATTTGAGATGTAGTATCCGTAGTGCTCCAACGGTAACTATCGTTGCCTATTGGACTGGTAAGCAATACGGTATCAGGCAAACAAATATATTTTGGTCCAACAATAGTTACATTTGGCACATGAGCATTTACCAAATGCCTATCCGTTGCGTAGCAGTTATTATAAGAAACTGTAATCTCATAATTTCCGGGAGTGACATCTATAGTACTTGTATTTTGACCTGTATTCCATAAATACGTTTCATATACATTGGGTACCGCAAGTTGAGTAGTGTCGTATTCACAAATAGAAGAATCTCCAATAATGCCCATTGGAATAGGTAAACTATCCACTTGAACCACTAAATCAAATTCAAGAAATTGACTTGGATGGCCATTATCCACAACAGCAAATGAAATAGTATGGAACCCAAAATTTGCAACGGACCCAACAATTTCAATTTCAGCTGTAGCCATTTGTCCTGTTGTGGTTCCTAGTAATTGATATCCTGGAAAATTGGAAGCACTTAATTGCACGTACGTTAATTGATCACTTTCAGGAGCAAAAAAGTAAAAAACATCCCTCAACGTATCACCCACACACACTCCTATCGTATCCTTCAGTTGACTTCCCATAAGGCCCGGAATATTATTTACGGAATCACAAGGATTAAAATAAATATGCTTTCCCATTAACTTTTCAACCCCATTAAGGGTGTCGATATCGGGAATAAAGGTAGTATCACTTTTATCAAATCGACCGGCTTGAGAATAACGAATACCATCGCCATAGTTTATCCCAATTACGGCAGGGGCACCACCAAAGCCACCTATTCCACCGGAAGCATCACCAGCTGTCCATTCTAGTTTATCATAAAAAAAACCAACGGTGTAGCCAAATGGAAGCAATTCTGAAGTCCCATCGGTAATTATTAATTGATACGAATTTCCACTAAAATTATTTTGGTCAAACCTTCCAACATCCTCCCAATTAACGATTAAGGCATTGGGTAATACTTTATAATAAACGCCACCTCTAGCTCGTGTATCCACATCACTCCAAAAAGGAGCAATAATCTTAAACCCGTTAAAAGGTAACCGAAATGGGGTTCCTGTAGAAAATGTTTTGTCGAACGAAATATTTCCATTTGTATTAATAAAAACTTGGTTTTCTGGATTCCCCCAAAAGCAAAAATCAAAAGGTAAACTAATTACATCTGAACTTCCATCATCACTAGGTGCCATAGCCAAGATAAAAGTAGAATCTGGTGGAGTAAATTGATTAGTAGATCTATTATTGTTACGGTCCAAAACAAAAGAATAAGCATCCAAAATGTTAATAAGCCCTAATGATTTTAGACTATCATACTTTGTTTCACTAATAGACGTTTGACCCACAATACCTCCTGAAAGAGATAACAATAGACCTAACAGGATAGAAAATTTCTGTAAATATTTAAAAATCAATGCGTTTTGTGTGTTTGTTTAGAAATGCAAATTTCGTTGTATCTATAGAATTGTACAAAGGTTTTGTCACATTTTAATGCGGAATAATTGTTATTATTGCTCATGTCGTAAAAGGTTATTCATGAAAACATTACTATTTTCTAATCAAGGATTAAGTCCCAGTCACTTAGGCATTGAGTTGGAAATAATTGAAAAAGAAATTGCGGATGGAAATGACGTCCGCATCCTTTATTGCAAAAGCAATTTACAATCTTGCTTTTTTAATGCAAGTCATAACCTGCTGGCATGTTCAATTTGCGAAGGAAGAACACGTGTTTTCTACGATAAAATCAAATTTCCAAGAACCAATCTTCATCCGTTACAAAATTTTGATTCCGATTTTATAATAAAACAACTTGATTCCATTGAAGATGTATTCGCTATTGCCTATAAGGGATATGATATTGGAAGAGGAATTGCAGCTTCCTACATTTCAACTCGAAGGAATTATGAATACCAAGTAGAAGACCAAGGGTTTATTGAGGAAATGGCTTTGATGTGTGTCAATGTAGTTGATAACCTGGAATTTCAATTAAAGGAATTCCAACCCGAAAAAGTAATCGTTTTTAACGGCCGGTTTGCGGAACAAAATGCCATTATTGAAGTTTGTGAGAGACAAAAAGTAGATTATTATACATTCGAGCGTAGTTCCGCCAAAGGGAAGTACAAGTTTTTTAAGAATATGTTACCACATAGCCTGACATTCAGATGGAAAGAACTTGACAGAGTACGATTAGAAGCTCCTAACGATGACCTGATTACCATCGGTTCTAAATGGTTTGAAGATAGATTAAGCGGGGGAACTGGAGTAGTCCAAAAATATTTATCCAAACAAGAAAAAGGGCTTCTTCCAGAAGATTTTGATTATGAAAAAGAAAACATTGCAATATTTGTAGCTTCGGAGGATGAACATGCCGCTGTAAAAGAGCATCAATCGCACTTATACAAAACCCAAAACATTGCGATAAAAAAAATTATTAAACATTTTTGCGACCAACCAGATATTCACTTTTATTTACGTGTCCATCCAAGTTTGCAAAACATTCATTCTGCACAGACGTCAGAGATTAAGGAAATGAATTATTCCAATCTAACCATAATTCAGCCTCAAGAATCCATTGACACATACCAGCTTATGAACGCCTGCGACAAAACGCTGGCTTTTGGATCCGCTACTGGAATTGAGGCATGTTACATGGGTAAAACTTCCATTCTTTTTGGTCATGCGTATTATGAAAGTATCAATGTTTGTTATTGGCCCCAAAATTATCCTGAATTATTTGATTTAGTTGCGACCAAAAATTTACCATCTAAACCTAAAGAAAACACATACATATTCGGATATTATCAAAATGTGGTGGGTATTCCTTATTCCAAATTTCAAGAAGGTGGAAAAAACAACAGCTTTTACAATAAAGAACCTATAAAGCGTCTATATCCGAAAACTTTGGCAATTTTATCACGAAATTTGAAAGATTTAGGGCAATGGAAAAAAATGAATCAACTCATTTTTCAAGAACCATTAACCCGAAAAAATATTTTCAAACTGAATTCTCATCTCTTAAATGAAAAACTCAAGTAAGATGAAAAAAGTTTTAATCATTTCCTATTATTGGCCACCCAGTGGAGGTATTAGTGTACTAAGGAGTTTGAAAATTGCCAAACATCTACGTCAATTTGGATGGGAGCCGGTTATTTTCACACCCGAGAATGCAGATTACTCTACTATCGATGAAAACAATTTTAATGATATACCTGAAGGCATTGAAATATTAAAAATCCCAACCTTAGAACCATTTAAACTTTTCAAATTTATTACTGGCTTAAAAAAAGATTCCAACCTCAACAATGTACTTTCTGCTCATGACAAAAAAATGGGCTTAATGTATAAGTTCTCCGTTTGGGTACGTAGTAATTTTTTTATTCCAGATGCCCGAGCTATGTGGATTAAACCTTCGGTTAAATTTTTGACTAGGTACACAAAAGAAAATAAAATTGATGCCATTTTTACAGATGGACCTCCGCACACTAACACGCGGATTGCAACTTTATTAAAACAAAAAACGGGAATTCCTTGGCTGTCTGATTACCAGGACCCATGGAGTCAGGTTGATTATTTTCAAGAATTAATACTTACGGATTGGGGATTAAAAAAACACCTTAAACAAGAACAGGAAGCTTTTGAAACTGCCGACAAAACAACCATTGTAAGTCCAACATGGAAAAAGGATTTAGAAAGTATTGGTGCCCATAATGTAGATGTTATTTATTGGGGTTATGACCCGGAAGACTATTCGGATATAGCTATAAGCAAAGAAATAGATGCAAAATTTAGTATTCTCCATGCAGGAGTGATGGGATTTGACAGAAATCCAAAAATGTTCTTTAAAGCCATTCAAGAATTGGCTAACGAAGATAAAGGATTTGCTACCGATTTTCAACTAGTGTTACTAGGGCAAGTTGACCATAGTGTAAAAAATACTATTGAAGAATATGGGATTTCTAATTTGGTTAAATTTACTGGAAACGTGATACGTAAGGAAGCATTGAACCAAATTTTTAGCGCAAAAATTCTACTACTATTGCTTAATCAACAACCCAATGCAATGGGGCGCGTTCCGGGCAAGCTGTTTGAATATTTAGCTTCAAAAAGGCCCATCTTAAATTTGGGTCCTGAACACAGTGATGTGGCCAATTTACTGGAAAAAACAAATGCAGGTATCAACTTTGAGTATGATAATTTAATGGAAATTAAATCCTATTTGAAGCAAAGGTATAATGAATACCAATCCGGTGAATTAAACAAACCTGTTCGCTCAGAAATAAAAGAATATACCCACCAAAACCTAACGCAAAGGATTGCTGGATATTTAGACCAAATAAGTAAATAGGATGGGTATTATTGGCAGACAAACCATTAAATCAAGCATTTACTCTTACGCAGGAGTTATTGTTGGGTTCGTTACCGTTGGAATTTTAATGCCTCATTACCTAACCAAAACCGAGATTGGCGTTACACGTCAAATTCAATACTATGGGCTATTATTCAGCTCAATTCTTGGATTTGGAATTCCTCAATCCTTGATACGTTTGTTTCCTCACTTCAAAAATTCCAAAAATGGAAATTATGGATTTTTTGCATTAGTTACCCTAATTACCGCATTGAGTGCTATTCTATTTTCGGTAATCTTTATGCTATATGGACTGGAATTTGTTCAAAAGGATATACTTAAATCTCCCTTGTTTGCTAGCTTTTATCAACTTATTCTTCCTTTTACTTTAGCGTACATGTTTCTCACTCTTTTCGAAAGCTATTCAACCGCTAATAAAGAATCTACAATTGCCGTTTTTCTACGCGATTTTGTTTTAAGAGTTCTCATCTTAGTTTCCATCGCTTTATTTATTTGGTTGCCCGGATATAATTTTTCTCAATTGGTTCATACAAACGTCTACCTTCAATTTGTACCGGTAATCCTTATTATTATTTTTCTTTTTTCAAAAAAATTAATACATTTTGCCTCCAAAATTTCGTTCCCATCCAAAAACACAAAGAGAGAATTTATTTCAACCTCTGCCTTTAATTGGGTTAACGGTTTATCCTCCGTGGCGGTTGTCACCATTGACAGTATTATGCTATCTAAAATGACCGATTCAGCCGATGTCGGGATTTATACCACCGTAACATTTTTTGCTGGATTGATGCTTATTCCTAATCGGAATATTGGAAGAATTGCATCCTCTGTAATAGCTGACCATTTTAAAAATAATAACCTCACGCAAATTGAATCTATTTATAAAAAAAGTGCGCTGACTCAGTATGCTCTTGGGCTATTTTTATTGGGAAATCTAATCCTAGCCGTTCCATTTATCTTTCAAATTTTGTTGAAAAATGAATTCAATTCGGGAATTTGGGTTTTGATTTTTTTAGCCTTCACCAACCTTTTTAAAATGGGAACAGGGTTAAAATTCTCTATCATTTTCACCTCCAAGTACTACAAATGGTCGACTGTTATGTTTATCGCTTTTTTACTGTTAATCGTACTCACAAACTTATGGTTTATACCAAGGTATGGAATAGTAGGTTCTGCTTTAGCCTCACTAATTGCGACTTCTATTTTCCATCTAGCAGGGTTAATATTGGTGAAACTAAAGTTTAGTTATTGGCCATTTACCAAATCCTTCCTTACAAGTGGGGTGGCCTGCGTGTTGATTTTTACAATCCTATTTTTCATTCCTTCTTTTAATTTCCCAGTTCCTGTTTCTATTGTGAAATCCCTGGTATTTTCAACACTCTTTTTACTATTTTTATACCGTACAAAATCAGTACCTGAAATAAATGATTTGGCCGATAGTGTCATTGAAAAAATAAAAGATAAAATAAGATAATCTAAACCAGCAGTTATCAAGTGAATATACTCCAACAGATTTTCCTTCGGTTATATAAACAAATTGAAGTTCACAATTCTAAAAACATATATTTTGGAAAAGGATACCAATTGGGTACAGGCTCAATTTTAAATGCTCAAGCAGGCAAAATTTTCCTTGGAAAAAATGTGCGAATTGGAAAATATTCGGAGTTAGTTGCCGCAAAAAACAGCGAAGTTCAAATCAAGGACGCATCTACACTCTACTCCAATTGCAAAATACTTGGAAAGGTAACCATTGAGCGTTATTGTGTTTTAGCTACCAATATTTACATGTCCTCCGGAAATCATTTTGCCTTTGAACATCCTGAATTACTCATTCGGGTTCAAGATAAAATTGTCAGAAAAAAACACACAGATATTAATCAACCCATCCATATACACGAGGATGTATGGATTGGCAACGGGGTATTTATATCTCAAGGAATTACTATTGGTAGGGGTGCCGTTATTGGCGCTGGAGCAATTGTGACCAAAAACATTCTCCCATATCAAGTGGTAGTTGGCAATCCGGCTAAACCAATTAAAAACAGATTGGAATTTTCACCTCCTTCGGAAATAAATGCTCTGAATCAATTACACCACCCATACTTCTATCAAGGATTTGACCATTTAAAGGCAAAAAACAACCAAGAAAATCATGGTTTTAAACTCCATGATAATGGAATAATCTATATGCAAAATGGCCTTAAGACCTTTGTGATTTCAGGTTTTTCAAAAATAAACACCAGCCTGATAATTACCATTTCTAACCAGTCTGAGCAGTTTGAAATTTTGAACGGCACTTTTAAATTCACGTTTAATTTACACGAAGTAATAGCAGCTAATTATTCCATCATACATATTTCCACCAACAAGTCCGATTCAATTTTCATTAATTCCGTCATTGGTAGTAACAACTAATATGAAATCAATTTTAAAACTTATCATTTATCCAATTGTATTTTTAGGAGGTCTAATTAGATTTATTATCATAGGTAATAATGGACAGCAATCCTTTTTGGCTTTTCGATATATTTTTGTGTTAACCAATGGGAAAAGTAATGATTACGCATCCAAAATAATATCTCTTTTAACTCCAAAATACAATTCGATTCCGCCTAACGGAGTTTTAGAAAATTTAACCGATAAGGAGGTTGAAGAGGTAATCTCAAATCTAAATAATACCGGCTACCATGTATTCAAAACGCAGCTATCTCCAAAACAAATAGAAGAACTTACTAATTTTGCCACAAGTACTCCAGTAAGTTACCTGGAATTTGACCAGAAATACATTACCTATTCTAATGAAAAAGTTCTGTTTGATGAAAAAAACATTGTTTCACCTCGTTATCAATTTAAAAATACGGAGTTAATAAAAAACCAACTAATTCAAGACCTGGCATTTGACCAATCTTTATTACGTATTGCTAATGAATACCTACAAACAAAACCAATTTTAGACATTATTTCTATGTGGTGGAGCGTTCCGTTTAATAAAGCAGCCGAAGACCGAGCAGCCCAGAAATTCCATTTTGACATGGACCGTTTTAAATTTATGAAATTTTTCTTTTACCTTACAGATGTAGACACTAATACAGGACCTCACTGTTACGTTAAGGGTTCTAACAAACACATTCCAAAAGAAGTTTTGATAGATAGAAGAATAGAAGATTCGGAAATTAAAAAGGCCTACCCTTCAGAAAATATTGTAGAGTTAACAGCACCTAAAGGGAGTATAATTGCAGTAGATACCCGTGGATTCCACAAAGGAAAGTCGCTCACTAAAGGTAAAAGGTTATTGCTTCAGCTTCAATTTTCAAACTCACTGTTTGGATCTCCATTATCAAAAATGGAAAATATTTCCTTGTCACCAGAAAACCGTAAATTACAAAAAGAAAAAAGGCATTCGTACCAAGTAATTAATTAAATAAGTAACCCTTACCTTCCTGAGAATCCCTTCGATTTTTAATTCTACTATTTAGATATAAATAGTAAATTCGCTCGCTCCATTTATGGAGTTGGAATAATTGAAAGAAGATATTTTATGCTAGACGGAAAAAGTATATTAATTACTGGAGGAACCGGTTCTTTAGGTAAAGCCTTAACCAAAACAATATTAGACAAATGGCCAAATATTACGCGTTTAGTCATCTTTTCACGAGATGAGCAAAAACAATTTGAAATGGCTCAAGAATTTCCTAAATCAAAATACGATGGAATACGTTATTTTATTGGGGATATCCGGGATTATGACCGTTTAAAACGTGCTTTGCATGGTATTGATTATGTAATTCACGCTGCTGCCATGAAACATGTGCCTATTGCAGAATACAATCCAATGGAATGTATTAAAACAAACATTAATGGAGCGGAAAACCTAATTAATGCCTGTTTGGATACTAATGTAACGGATGTTGTTGCGCTTTCTACGGATAAGGCTTGCGCACCAATCAACCTGTACGGAGCAACTAAATTAGCCTCCGATAAATTATTTGTTGCAGCAAATAACATTAGAGGCGAAAACCCAATTAAATTTTCGGTCGTGAGATATGGAAATGTAATGGGGTCAAATGGTTCAGTAATTCCATTTTTTCAAAAGAAAGTAAGTGAAGGCGTATTGCCAATTACCGACCCAAACATGACTCGATTTAATATTTCATTAGAGGATGGCGTAAAAATGGTCATGTTTGCCATGGAATACGCTTGGGGTGGCGAAATTTTTATTCCAAAAATTCCATCTTATAAAATTACGGATGTTGCTACAGCCATCGGGCCTGATTGTGAGCAAAAAGTAATCGGTATCCGACCTGGCGAAAAAATTCATGAAGAAATGATTACTGCATCAGATTCTTTCAATACGTACGATTTAGGTACCTATTTCACCATTCTTCCACAACACCCCATTTTCAATTTATCGGCTTACCAAAAGCACTTTAATGCTAAAAAGGTGGAACAAGGTTTTAGCTACAATTCTGGAGATAATACCGAATGGGTAAATGCTGAGCAAATGCGAGAGCTTATTAAAACTAAAATTTAATGTCAGCTGATAGAATTCCATACGGACGTCAAAACATTACCCAAGCGGACATAGATGCCGTTACGGAAGCATTGAAAAGCGATTATTTGACTCAAGGACCTCGAATTAAGGAATTTGAGGACAACTTCGCCAAGTATATTGGTGCAAAATATGCCATTGCCGTATCTAACGGGACAGCAGCGCTACATATTAGCGCCATGGCTTTGGGAGTTAAACCTGGTCAGAAAGTAATAACAACCCCTATAACTTTTGTAGCTACCGCCAATGCCGTAAGATACTGTGGTGGCGAAGTTGTTTTTGCAGATATTGACCCGGACACGTATTTACTAGATATCAAATCAGTTCGCAACCTATTAAAATCAGAACCTAAAGGAACATTTGCAGGTATTATGCCTGTCGACTTTACTGGAAGAGCAGTAAACCTGGAGGAATTTCGTCAACTTGCAGATGAGTATAATTTGTGGATTATTGAGGATGCAGCACATTCTCCTGGCGGTTCGTTTGTAGATTCTCATGGTAAACATCAAAACTGTGGTAACGGGAACTTTGCCAATTTAGCAATCTTTTCATTTCACCCGGTTAAACATATAGCCGCTGGCGAAGGAGGAATGGTAACCACCAACGATGAAGAATTATATACTCAACTTAACTTTTTTCGTTCTCATGGAATAACCAATAACCAAGTATTATTGAAAAATAATATTTCTGTTGCATTTATGGATAAAATCCCAGATAATTATCCTCAAACCCATCCGCTTTGGTATATGGAAATGCAGGAATTAGGATTTAATTACCGTATTACCGACATTCAAGCAGCGTTGGCTAATTCACAATTACAACGAGCAGATGAAGGTATAGTAAGAAGAAGAGAAATTGCAGCAACCTATGAACAGAATTTTACCGATAAAGATTATATATTGGGTCAGTCGGGAGTGGTTGAAGGTCATGCCTATCACCTTTATGTTATTGAAGTAAAGGATAGAGCTGCATTGCACCTACATCTTCGTGAAAAACAAATTTTCTCTCAGATACATTACATTCCAGCACATTTAATGCCTTATTACAAAGAATTAGGCTATCAACCAGGTGATTTCCCGCAAGCTGAAAAATACTACCAACATTGTATTAGCTTGCCCATGTATCCAACTTTGACGAATGAGCAGCAGGAATTCGTTATGGAGACTATTAACGAGTTTTATTTAAATTATTAAAAGCAAATGTCAAATTCCAACCTCCTATTAAAAGAAGCAAAAATCTCGGATTTTGACACCTATTATTTAATTCGCTCTGAACCGACAAATTTATTTTGGACTGGATATAAGGAGCCTCCTAATTATCAAAATTTCTCCATCTGGTATAAAGAAAGATTACGGGACAATTCGCGCAAATTATTTCTATTATATGAAGGAAAGCATTGTGTCGGTTCTCTAAATATTGATTTCTACGATGGGTATGCATTCATTGGTTATTCAGTAAGAGAAAACTATGAAGGCAAAGGGTTTGGTACTTTTATTGTGAAAAATGCAATTACTTTTATTTCTGAAAGAACAAATATTAATAGTATAAAGGCATGGATAAATTTTCAAAACATTGGATCCATTAAAGTAGTTGAGAAAAATGGATTTAAAAGAACCACAACTTCCGAAACACGGCAAAGGTTTGGTAACGAAGAACCCTATTTTTTATACGAAATCCACTTGTAACCAAAAATGATTTTTTTTAAGGCCGAGGCAAATAGTTCAATTGGAGGAGGACATTTACATCGATGCATTTCCATCGCAAATGAATGCATTGAGCAAGGATTACAAGTCGCTTTCATATTTAGTGATTCGGCAAGTGAGTCCATCCAAAAGGTTAAACAATTGGGATTTCAATCATTCGAAATCCCATTTGAAACACAATTAGATTTTGAATCATATAAGGATTTTGTTCCCTCCGGATCACTAATACTTTTCGATACGGATAATTTTCATTTTTATTCAGGTAATCTAATTAATAAGCTTCATCTTCAAAACATAAAAACTGCGTGTTACACCATCACCGATCAGCATAGAATCACAACGGATATCATCATTAATTCAAATATTATTTCTAAAACCCACACCTATAATTCTCCAAAAGAGACAATAAAATTATTAGGCCCTGAATATTTAATTTTTAGTCCAAGTTTTCGTTCTAACACCATTGTAGAAAGAACAATACATTGTTTTGAAAACCTGCTATTATTTTTCGGAAATGCGGATTCCCATAACCTTACCTCCTATTTTTTAGATGTAATTCACAAATCGCAGAAAAATTTCAAAAAAATAATTGTGGTTGTTGGCCCATTAAACAAACATAAAGAAGGCATTGAAAATAAAATTTCAAATTACTCCAATCTAAATATTGAATACCACTACAACACTAGTCAAATTTCTAAACTTTATGAAAGGACCGATATTGCCATTACGGCAGCTGGAATGACAATGTGGGAAATGGCATTATACAAAATACCTCAATTGGTTGTGGCTTCTAGCGAAAGAGAAATAAAATACTCCAAATACCTAAAAACATTAAGATTTATTGAATACCTCGGTGAATTCAATAACTTACAACTAACTCCGAAATCTCAAGCAATAATTATTGATGATATTCTCGATTCTAATCCCTTTAAAACTTTAGCCCTTACGGATTTTAAGAATGCAATTAATCCAAATGGGATTACAAAAATGGTAAGTACTTTTTCTAAATTGGTAAAAAATTAAAAAGCATGAGTAAAATATTAATTATTGGTGCAGGCACAGAACAAATTGGAGTAATTACTGAAGCAAAAAAAATGGGACACTTTGTAGTCGTATCCGATTTTAATCCAAATGCTCCTGGAATACCATTTGCCGATAAGTTTTATGAGGTTAGCACCACAGATGGCGAAGGAAATGCCAACGTAGCTCGAAAAGAAAATGTTGATGGAGTTCTAACCGTTTGTTCTGAAACCGCAGTCCCTACGGTTGCTTACGTAGCTGATCAATTGCACCTTCCAAGTTTTTCAAAAAAAACCGCATTATTAGCAACCAATAAATCGGAAATGAGAAAAGCCCTAAACTTTCATCAAGTGCGGGTAGCTCCTTTTGTGATAGCTTCAAAATTTTCTCATTGTCAGGCATTCTGTGCTAAAGAAAATGGCCCATGGGTAGTCAAACCAGTGGACAGTTCGGGACAAAGAGGTACTAACATAGTAGATACAGAAGACCAACTGGAAAATGCATTTAATTTAGCGGTTGAAAACTCATACACCGGAGAGGCATTAATCGACCGATTTGTGATAGGTCCAGAGGTTCACGTTACGATGCACGTAATAAAAAATCAGGTTCACTTTTTAGCAATTTCCGACAGGATTACATTAGGAAAAGAAAACTTCGGTATTGCGGTTAGGCATATATCACCTTCTATTCTCGAAGATAAAATCGAGAAGGAAATTAAAGATATGTGCATTCGGGGAGTACAAGCTATTGGACTTGAAAATGGTGTTGCAACTTGTGAATTAATTATTGAAAAAGGAACTCCCTACGTAATGGAGTTAGCAGTACGAGTGCCCGGAGGATATTTACGAGATGTAGCATTGCTTCAAAGCGGTGTAGATCTAAACAAAACAACAATATGGACTAGTTTAGGAGATTATAAATCGTTTACAGAAATAGTTACCGAACCAATTTACGCTTCAAATTCAGTTAAATTCATCTCCTCCTCTAATCTAGAACGAGGACCGAAAATAATTCCTTTTGTTCCAGATTACAGACATCTCCTAAATGACAATATTAAATTAATAAACTTCCACTTTACAGGAGCTTTTACCATTCCTGAATTACATAGTTCCGTTGGCAGGTTTGGAGCCATTATAGCCGTTGGAAACAACAGAAAGGAAGCGGTAATAAATTCCGAAGAAGTATTCAATCAAATTAAGATCAATGAAAAATCACTCATTGAATATAAAAACTATAGTGAATTTAACGTTGATTTTAAATCCTACTTCAATTAATCCGTATTTTATTTAAAATATTCAATTTTCAAAGGAGTTCCTTTCGGATAATCGCTTGTAAAAGTAGCGCCTTGAATTTCAAAATAATGTTTGGGATGTAACCCATATCCTGGTCGAATAGATTTCACGTTCATTGCGGTGACTTTGTCTCCCGCTTTTACGTTTTCAGAAATGTATAAAGACCTAGCACGTTCTCTACTTTGCCTCTTTTTTTCATCCATTTCATAACTTACTGATCCCAATAGTTTCTCTGCTGTCCGCACAGCTTTTACCATTTCAGTAAATTCTTTTTCATCTAGTGAAAAATGGGCATCTGGACCACCGATAGATTTATCTAAAATAAAATGTTTTTCAATCACCCTTGCCCCTAGCGCAACAGCAACCACAGGCGCTTCAATACCCAGAGTATGATCGGAGAATCCCGGAATAACGTCAAATCTATTTCCAATATCAGCAATTGTCAACAGGTCCGCATCCTCTGGCTTTGTAGGGTACGAAGAAGTGCATTTTAATATCGTAATATCTGAATTCCCAACACTTTTACAGGTATCAATTGCCAATTGTATATCATTAGCATCCGCTATCCCCGTAGAAATAATCATTGGTCTTCCTTTGCTGGCAGCGTGCTTTATTAACGGAATATCGGTAATTTCAAACGATGCTATTTTATAGGCTGGCGGGTTAAATTGTTCTAAAAAATCGACAGCTACCTGGTCAAAAGGTGAGGATAAACATTCTAAACCTAGATTTTTTGCATGCGTAAAGATTGGCTGATGCCATTCCATGGGTAATGCCCCCTCAGAATACAAATCATATAATTTTTGTCCTGCCCATGGTCCATTTGGATTAGCCATAAACTCGGGAGTATCTATATTTAAGGTCATCGAATCTGCCGTGTAAGTCTGAAGCTTAATGGCATTGGCGCCTGTTCTTTTAGCTGCTTCTACGGTTCGCAAAGCAACTTCTAGGCTATTACCATGATTCGCAGATAATTCTGCAATTATATATACTCCATTATTACTATTCAATCCAGATTTTTTCATCCTATTCTATTAAGAAAGCAAATGTAAACAAGCCCGGACAAAACCAATTCTTTCGATTGTGAAATTTAATGCCGCTTATTGAATAATAATTTTTTCGACCATCTGAGCACCTTCCGATTTTAGCGTAACAAAGTAAATACCGGCTGATAGTAAATTTACATTTATTTCGGATATCTTATCCGTTAAAATACGCTCCATTATTATCTTACCCGTCACATCTTGTAATTGTAATTCCAGTTTATCATTGGTACCTTTGTCCACCTTAAATTCCTTGCGAACGGGGTTTGGATATATAGAAATCCCTACTAAACTAATTTCATTTAGCCCTACTCCTGTAACGCTATGACAGTTAGATTCTTCCACACAAATTTTATCAGTAATTTCTACGGCATAATTTCCATTCTGCGAGGGAGTAAAGCTTCTATTCGTTGCTCCAGCAATAGGAGCCATAACGTTTGAACAATCTAACCATTGATATGTTAACCCAGTAGCTGAGGCAATCAATTCAGGTCCAGATTGGGTGACTGAAGTATCAATTATAGTTACTGTCAGATCAATAGATATCACACTGTCACATCCTTCTGAATTAGTAATAATTGCAGTATAGTGGCCGTCCGTAGAATATTGATTTCCATCAGGAGCGGTATAAGCACCACACGAGGTTTCGGTTAAAGTGGAAGCCGAACTATTAAGTATGGTTAAATGAACTTCAAAAATACTATCACAACCTAAACTACTATAGGAAGTATCGTAATAAACTCCAGAAATTGTCCATATATTATTCCCAGTTGGGGAAGCAAACGAATCACATGCTACCGCAGTCATTACATTCTTAAATACCCCAGTACCAACTGTTAAATTTAATATTCGAATAGAATCACATCCACTGGACTTTGTAAACCTCGCAGTATCAATTGTACTTGAATAATAAGTCACCCCATTTACTGGCCATGTATAGTTTAAACACGCATTTATTATTTCAGTGTTAGCAAAATTTGTATCTACCATCAAATCAATGGTAATAATACTGTCACAACCTAAATAATTGGATACAGTATCCGAATATACACCTGTGCTAGATAAAACAATCCCGCTTGGGGTGGTATAACTACCACAAGAAACAGGGTTTATGGTAGAATAGGATGAATTAATGGATAGATGGATAGTAAGCAAGCTATCACACCCTACACTATTAACAATGGTATCATTAAAGGTTCCAGAATTGGTCCATATATAATTTCCACTAGGGGATGTATACGAGTGACATCTGGCAATGGTAAGATTAGCAGTCGAGGAATTATTTACAGTTAGATTGATTGTAATCATTGAATCACAGCCAACGCTATTCGCTACGGTATCGTAGTATGTACCTGTAGTACTCCAAACATAATTTCCACTCGGAGACGTATAGGGGCCACATGAAACCGAAGAAATACTTCCAACCGTATTATTAAGGGTAAGATTTATCGTAATAACCGAATCACAACCCGCCAAATTTGAAATTACATCCGTATACGTCCCAGGTGTACTCCACGTATAATTTCCGCTTGGGGAAGTATAAGATGAACATGTCGAAACATTTAGTGTGCTCGCAGTTGGATAACAGACTTTAAATTGCGCAACGAATGCATCATCAGATCCACTTGACATCAAATTATTCACTCCAGAATTAAAATTAAAATCTACAGAATTTCTAAACCAGCCCGTTTGAACCAATACTCCGGTTTTGGTATTCAATCGTATCTCCTTCCCCCTTTCATCGCCACTGCCACCAAAAGACCTAGCCCATCGGAAATTTCCACTGGTGTTCAATTTTAAAAGAAAAACATCTCTAGCTCCATTGGAGGTTAGGTTACTAATACTTGTTCCTGGATCAAAATCAATTGTACTTCTAAAAGCACCCGAAAGATATATATTACCCGACCTGTCAACATCCAAACCTTGACCGGTATCTGAACCGGAGCTGCCAAAATTTCTTCCCCAAATATAGGTTCCTGAAGGGCTTAATTTAACTAAAATAATATCATCAGACCCAGCAGATGTTCTTGAGTCCACTCCCGTTCCAGGATTAAAATCGACAGTGGAAGAAAATCTTCCCGTCATAAATACATTACCCGCGGTATCCGTTCCAACAAAAATCGCTAAGTCTTCTCCCGTTCCTCCGAATTGCTTCACCCACAAAAACAAACCATTTTTATTTAATTTCAAAACATATCCCTCTTTGTCACCATGGGATGTTAAACTATTGGTTGACGAACTAGGGTCAAAATCTGCAGTACCTGAAAACTCACCAGCAATAAAGATATTATCATCATTATCAACATCCATTCCATAGCTAGTATCAAAACTTGACCCTCCCACATGTTTTGCCCAAATAAAATTACCGATTGCGCTCAATTTCATTATAAATCCATCATGATTTCCTGAAGATGACAAAGAATAACTTCCCGTCCCAATACTAATGCTAGCGGAACCTCTAAACCAACCTGAGACAAGAATATCTCCATGATTATCCATAATCACGGTTCGAGCACCATCCCAAGAACTGCCACCTAGTCTCGCAGCCCAGGCAAAGATGCCTAATGAATCCAATTTAACAACAAATGCGTCATTGGAACCAATCGCAGTTAATGTATAACTAGCAACCCCAGGATTAAAATCAACCGTTCCACTAAAAACTCCTGAAATGTAAACTCCCCCAATAGAATCTGTAATGATACTTAAACCATAATCCGCACCTGTTCCTCCTATACGTTTAGCCCATTTTATGGCACCAGTACTATCCAATTTCTGGATAAAAATATCTTTATCCCCACTAGAAGATAAATTTGAAGAATTGCTTGACGGGTCAAAATCAACCGTTGAATAAAACCAACCGGTAGTCAACACATTTCCTTCAAAATCCACATCAATGGCTTGTCCTTGATCTTGTCCAGAATTACCAATTTTGGAAGCCCATTCATAGGTAGGAGCTTGACTAAAGGAATTTAAGAAAATAATCGAAAAAAATAATATTGTAAAAGGCTTCATGAGTTTGAATTAATACCCAAATCTACAATTAAAAAAGGGGAAGAACAAACTCAACTTACACCTTTTTCATCAACTCCATCTTCAATTCGGCCAATTTCCAATCCGTTTCACTATCAATGTCTTGGGCTTCGAGTTGGGAAACCACAATAGCTGTTGAGTTCATATTAAAAACCCCTACCAATTCTAAGTACTTTTTGGTATTGAAAAAGTAAAATTGACCTGAATCATGGTACATTTTTTCTAAATCTTGCGACCGCTTCTTTAGGTTTTCCGGTCGTTTCATTTTTAGGCTATTTCCTTCAAAATGCAACCCTCTTTGAATAGGATATGAAAACTCTAAAACCGGAAAAACTGCATCCGTTTCACTTTCATCCATTTTTTTAAATGCAGATTGTAGCTTTACTGCGGTAACAAATGGAGCCGTTGCATATAAACAACAGGTGTAGTCAAATTCTTTCCCTATTTCTTTATAATTATGGGTCACTTCCGCTATTACATCATACGTAGATGCAAAATCATTTGAAGTCTTTGCACTTCTTAAAAATGGAACACTAGCTCCATATTTTTTAGCCACCGCAACAATTTCTTCATCATCTGTAGATACCATTACCTCATCAAATAGCTTAGAATTTAGCGCTGCTTCTATGGAATAGGCAATAATAGGTTTTCCCAAAAATGATTTAATATTTTTACGGTGAATCCTTTTACTTCCTCCTCTTGCTGGAATGATGCATATCTTTGCCATCTATGCTTCTGTTTCTTCTTTTTTCTTAAAGGTCATATACAAACTCCCCAAAATCAATAATATCAATAACGAAGAACCTGCCAATGCTATTTTCTCACCGGTATAAAATGAACTTGGCGCAAATATAAATTCAATATCATGCTCGCCAGCAGGTACATTTATGGTACGCAATAAATAATTAGCACGGCTAATTGCTATCTCCGAGCCAT
The DNA here is from genome assembly GCA_963974475.1 of uncultured Flavobacteriales bacterium. Classification (GTDB taxonomy): domain Bacteria; phylum Bacteroidota; class Bacteroidia; order Flavobacteriales_G; family Salibacteraceae; genus CAJXZP01. The sequence continues at coordinate 11,590 of CAXBCR010000002.1, read as the reverse complement.
CAATGGTTGCCGTCCAACCTTCTGGATACCAAATCTCTGATAATACCGCTACCTGATTACTAGTGCTGCTTGAGTGATAGACCATTCTATCCAAATCATAAGTAGTTAATTTAATACTACCCGAACCATCACCTACCCCGCTAATGCTTTCCTTTTGGTTATTTCTAATTACCGCGGTAGAACGTAAATCGGTACTACCTAAAGCCATCATTTCTTCATCAGCTGTTTCTACCCATTTGATGTTGTTTACAAACCAAGCTCCACTCTGCGCTGCTGGATTTGTAATAGGTGCTGAATTAGGGTCGAAAATTACATACTTAGTATTCAACATATTTAATACAGGAGTCGAATTGAATATGGGTAAAATATCTCCAATGGTTTTTGCACCTTGAAGACCCGTTCTGAATTTCTGAATTTCACCAGATATGTAATACTCAATTACCTCCTGGTACTTTTTCATCTTAGCCCCATTATAACCTCCAATAGAATGGTGAAAATAGGATGTACCAGTTTCGTTAAACGTGCTCACTGCAACATTTAGAACCCGTTTATCGGGCGACTTATCCGCTAGTATTACCTGGTCCGCTTTAGACATGGCAAAAGGTTCCACTACCTTCTTCTTGTTCTCAAATCCTTTGGTAACATCCATATACCGGGTGTTCACACCCCACATATCAACTAGCACCAACAAGGCAATAACATACAAACTAGTGGATGCTTTTAATTTCCCTTTTACATAAGCCATCATTAATCCTGCGGCTACAAATATGAACCCAAAAGAACGCAAGGCATCAGCCTTAAATAAGGCTATTCTAGCCGATTCTATATTCAATAACAAATCATCTATTTGTGCCGCTTGCCAGCCTGCTCCCGATAATTGAGCCAAGTAATTGTCATACTCACCTACTTTGAAAAAATCGAAAAAGGTAGTTGGCATCAACCAGAAAAGAAAAGATAAACCACCCGTTAATCCAAAGGCTATAAGAATGGACTTATCATTTGTCATTTTAAGTTTTTTCCCGAAAACTTCCATCGGTACAGCTAAGAATGCTTTATCCTCATACATTTTCTTTAACGCCAAAGCTGCAAGAATTGGAATAGCAAATAAGGCAACTATCTCTATGGATACCACCGCTCTAAACTTGTTATACATTGGAAAATAATCAATGAAAAAATTGGTTAACCCTGGAAAATTCTTACCCCAAGATAACATAGTAGTGATGATGGTTGCCAAAATAAGCGCCCACTTCAGCGTTCCACCTACTACAAACCAACTCAACACAAACAAGAACATAATAATTGCCCCGGCATACATTGGACCTCCCACAAATGGTTGATCTCCCCAATACGCACTTACCTGCTCCAAAGGTTTTTTAAATTTTCTATCCACGGCATTCATGGCCGTTTTATGGGAAGACAACGCACTAGACCCTGGACCTTTGGCATGGGGAATTAGCAAAGACCACGTTTCTGAAATACCACCACTCCAATTCGTGATATACGAACGGTCCAAACCAGAAGTTGCATCCGCTTTATTAGTTATGGTTAATTCTGATTTTCCACGTGTACTTTCCGAAGAATATTCTTGTGTGGTTAATAGCTGTGCTGCTGAAGGTAAAATTCCTAAAATTACGGCACCGCCAAACAATACCGCTGATATCAAATAGCTTTTAAACTCGTTTTTACGAATGTCATCGATAAATTCTAATACAAAATATATAACGATAAAGAATACGAAGAAATAGTAAGTCATTTGGGGGTGGTTTGAAATCATTTCAAACGACATAAACAGTGCGGTAACTGTTAACCCTAAAACATATTTCTTTTGACGTAGCAAAATAGCTCCCGCTAAAATTCCAGGTAAATAACCTAAAGCCAAAACTTTAGAAAAGTGACCTGCTGCTAATACCACAAAATTATAGGAGGAAAATGCATATCCTATTGAGCCCATCACTCCAATAGGAATATCTACTTTCAATACCATCATTAGAATAAAAAAGGAAATTAAACTCCAAACAATATAAATGGCTGGTCGGTCAATTCCCATCTTCGTTATAGGTCTAATGTATTTGGCAACTAGATTGGTATTGTAATGCATACTCACAAAATAGGCGGGCATTCCCCCAAACATAGAATTTGACCAAAGTCTGATTTCTCCTGTTTCGTTATACACCTTTTCCAATTCATTCGCCCCACCTTTCCATTGTTTCTGGTCATGGGTTGCCAATTGCTTACCTTGCATTTGAGGGTAAAAATAGCCAAGGCTTATGGTCATAAAGAAAAGAACTACCCCTACGTAAGGTAATAACTTTTTATAGTCGAAATTGTTCATCTAACTTGCTTTTTGTAGGCTGCAAAATACAGATTTAGAACGAATTTTAACAATCAAATCTAGGTAAAAAAAAAAGGGAATTACACCATGTAATTCCCTTTTAACTCATTTCTGTTTTTTATTGCATAAAGTTTATTCCACTTCCTCAAAATCAACATAATCACCCACATCATCCATGCTTTTAGAATGCGGTTTTTCGGTATAGCTTTTCTTAATGGTTACTTTCTCATTTCCAGACACAGGCTCTTCAGAGGGTCTGCCAAAACCCTGGGGATTAAAACCTTGCGAACGCATGTTTTCCTGCGCTTTTTGACCAATATATTGTAAAAACCACTTCATCAATCCTGGTAAAACATACCGAGCAAAAAGTCGAATACCCAAATAAATGGAAAATAAAATAAGAAGTAATTTCATTCGTACTATCTACTTAAATAAAGGTTTCGTTCCGAATACACTTTCTTAAAGAAAGGATCTCTTAAGTGATTTATAAATCGAATCGCTTCACCGGTAGATTTCATTTCTGGACCTAATTCCTTATTCACATTCGGAAATTTGTCAAAAGAAAAAACGGGAATTTTAATCGCATATCCTTTTAATTGAGGATCGTATGGTAAATCTTTCACCTTTACCTCATCCAACATTACTTTGGTTGCCCAGTTTACATACGGTTGTTTGTATGCTTTGGCAATAAATGGTACCGTACGCGATGCTCTTGGATTGGCCTCAATCACATATACTTTACCCTCTTTTACGGCAAATTGCATATTGATCAACCCTTTGGTTTTTAAAGAAACTCCAATTTTATGCGTGTAATCTTTAATGGTTTCAATAATTTCTGGAGCTAAATCAAAAGCGGGTAATACCGCATACGAATCTCCTGAATGAATTCCTGCAGGCTCAATGTGCTCCATTACTCCTATCACCAAACTATCGGTACCGTCACAAATGGCATCCGCCTCTGCTTCAATAGCGTTTTCTAGGAAGTGATCCAATAGTATTCTATTCCCCGGTAAATCCTTCAAAATATTTACCACATGGTGTTCCAATTCTTGCTCATTGATTACAATCTTCATGGATTGTCCTCCAAGCACATAACTAGGCCTAACAAGCAATGGGAACCCTAACTCTTTTGATAACTCAACTGCTTCTTCTGCGCTGTCTACCGCTCCGTATTTTGGATAAGGAATATCCATTGATTTTAATAAATCAGAAAATCTTTCTCTATCCTCCGCCATATCAAGGGCTTCGGCTGATGTTCCCAAAATCTTAATTCCATAACGTGTCAGTTTTTCAGCTAGTTTCAAGGCCGTTTGCCCTCCTAGCTGCACAATAACTCCTTCTGGCTTTTCGTGCTGAATAATTTCGTAAATATGTTCCCAAAATACGGGTTCAAAATATAATTTATCTGCCGTATTAAAATCTGTACTTACCGTTTCAGGGTTACAGTTAATCATAATGGCTTCATATCCCGCTTCTTGCGCTGCATACACACCGTGCACACACGAATAATCAAACTCAATTCCTTGTCCAATCCTGTTGGGACCTGAACCTAAAATCACGACTTTCTTTTTGTCACTTTTTACCGATTCATTTTCCTGGTCGAAAGCCGAATAAAAATAAGGGGTTTGAGCAGGGAATTCTGCTGCACAAGTGTCTACCATTTTAAACACTCGATTAATTCCCATTTCCTTACGTTTGTTATACACCTCACTTTCTAAACAACGAAGTACGTGCGCAATTTGTCTATCCGCATATCCACGCTCTTTTGCATCACGCATCAAAGATGCTGGAATATTACCCAAATGGTATTTTTCCATTTCTTTTTCCACCATAATCAATTCCTCAATTTGGTGCAAAAACCATGGGTCAATTCGTGTTATTTCGTGGATTCTATTAAATGGAATCCCCAATTTTATAGCATCATATAAATGGAATAATCTATTCCAAGATGGTTTTGCTAAACTTTTTAAAATCTGGTCTTGATCTCGTAATTCCTTTCCATCCGCACCTATTCCATTACGATTAATTTCAAGCGATTGCGCTGCTTTTTGAAGTGCTTCTTGGAAATTTCGACCAATTCCCATAACCTCTCCAACCGATTTCATTTGGAGACCTAATTCGCGATCAGCCCCAACAAATTTATTAAAATTCCATCGCGGAATTTTTACAATTACGTAATCTAATGTAGGCTCAAAAAGTGCAGAAGTTGTTTTGGTAATCTGGTTGTCCAACTCATCCAATGTGTAACCAATGGCTAATTTCGTAGCAATTTTCGCAATAGGATATCCGGTTGCTTTACTTGCCAAGGCCGATGAACGCGATACGCGTGGATTAATTTCAATGGCTATAATATCTTCGTTTTCATCTGGCGAAACCGCAAATTGCACATTACATCCACCTGCAAAATCACCAATAGAGCGCATCATCAAAATAGACATGTCGCGCATTTTCTGAAACGTTGTATCCGATAAAGTCAAGGCAGGTGCAACCGTTATAGAATCTCCGGTATGAATTCCCATCGGGTCCATATTCTCAATACTGCAGATAATAACCACATTGTCGTTATCATCTCTCAACAGTTCTAATTCGTATTCTTTCCAACCCAAAACTGCCTTATCAATAAGCACCTCGTGAATGGGTGAAGCATGCAAGCCTCTATCCAATAATTTATCAAATTCTTCTGGGGTATGAACAAAAGATGCTCCTGTTCCACCTAGGGTATACGATGGTCTAATTACCAATGGAAACCCTAATTCTTGTGCAATTTCTTTTCCTTCTAAAAACGATTTAGCGGTTTTGGAAGGTGCAGAACCTACCCCAATTTCATCCATCAAATTACGAAATGCCTCTCGGTTTTCGGTAATTTCAATGGCCGCAATATCTACCCCAATCATCCGCACACCATAGTCTTTCCACAAGTCCATGTCATCACATTCAATACACAAGTTCAACGCGGTCTGACCACCCATGGTAGGAAGCACAGCATCAATTTGGCGCTCAGATAAAATTTGTTTGATAGAATCAGTGGTTAATGGCAACAAGTACACATGGTCTGCCGTACTTGGATCCGTCATAATCGTGGCCGGATTTGAGTTAATTAAAGTAACCTCAATTCCTTCCTCTTTCAACGATTTTGCAGCTTGTGATCCAGAATAATCAAACTCACAGGCTTGACCAATCACAATAGGACCACTTCCAATAATTAAAACCGATTTTATACTCTTATCTCTTGGCATACTAGAATAAATATTGTTGTAAATATTAGGGCGCAAAAATACGGTATTGACCAAGCGAAAACAACTAGATTATTTGGTTTTTCAGAAATAAAACATCGGGTTTTACACACTATTTTAACAAAGTCAATTAGGGCGTTTAAACACGCTTTACACTAAAATTTTAGCGCAGTTATAAAGCCTAACTAACCCCACAAGGAGCTACGCGAAGGTGTTACTGGTCGCTCTTGCGAACTAAGTTAGCCTAAATCACAATCGCAAAAAGCTACCGTTTCAATCGTTAACGCAATAAAACAATCCAAACTCCTTATCTAATTCAGTTTTCTAAACTCCATAAAATTCTCACCCCAAGAGTACCCAAAAGAATTATAAAAGAGCCCAACCCTCCAAACTAATAAACCCATACACGCTCCCATCTAAACTCAACACTAACGACTCAACACTAAAAACTCAACACTAAAAACCCAAACAATCCACCTCTCCCAAAAAATCCTACCTTCGCGCCCATGAGTCAAAGCCAGTACATAGAACTAGGAAATTTAAAATGCGAATATCTCACCTTCGGGACCGGTAAAATTCCGCTTTTGGCTTTTCATGGTTTTGGTCGCCATGCCTCCGATTTCAAAGTGTTTGAAGAGCTGTTTGGACATAAATACACTATTTATGCTATCAATCTTTTCCATCATGGCAATAGCCAATATCCTGCAAACAGAATAGAACAAAACACCTTTACAAAACATGAGTTTCAAGAAATGTTTCGTGTTTTTTTCGAATCGAAAAACATAGAAAAAGCCGCAATAATGGGATATAGCCTTGGCGGTAAAATAGCCCTAATGTTTACCGAAATATTCCCCGAAAAAGTGGAGTCGCTGTGGCTGTTTGCCCCGGATGGCATCAAAAAGAATTTCTGGTATTTCGTAGCCAGCAACACTTTTATAGGTCGAAACGTTTATAAATACTTCTTAGAAAACCCGAATCTATTTTTCAGTATGGTGAACGGAATGCACAAAACCAAACTCATCAACGATAAAATAAAAAAATTCGCCATGAACAACATGGACGAAAAAGAAAAACGCGAACTTGTTTACAAGGTATGGCTTACCTTTAAGGATACAAACCCCAATATGCGTATAGCCATTCAAAACATCAACAAATTCAATATTCCAGTTTATCAATTTTTTGGTAAAAACGATAAGGTCATTAAACCCAAATTGGGGGATTGGCTGAGTTCAAAAATCAACCAAAAGCAAAACTTTCATGTGCTGGAAGCCGGACATGCGATATTGACTTCACGCACTGTTAGGGTGATTGAGGATTTGGGGATTGTATAAGTTTGCCTACTTACTAATTAATACAAATCGAATTATTTATCAATTAATATTACTTAAACCAAGCTTATTTAAGTTTCGATAGGTCAGTCTCTTTCAACCAAATCTAAGACTAAAACACACTTATTTTATCCCGAACTCATCCAAAATACTTTGAGGAATTTCTGCCCCCTCCTCTCGCATAATGAATTGAATCCTTCGCTTTTGAAAACTAAAATCACTAAACTTTAGTTCCTGGTAATTTGAGGCAACCAATAATTTTAAATCTATTTCATTAGTTGGAACTAATTCTTTAATCACATTCAAAAATTTTCTTTCAACATATCCGCCTTTGGTTTGAATATACCCCAGAATAATTGTGAATTTGGCACCATCCCTCGTTTTAAATTTATCGCCTTTTAAGGTAGTCATGTGTTTAATTTTGGTTTGGTAGGAGGCATCCAAGTCTTCATTAAATTTAAACGAATAAATTTTATCTAGTAACTTTTCTTTGAAATTTGGGAAATGACCGTTACACACAGAAACCCCAACAGCCTTTGAGTTTGAGTCAAATATCAAAATTGTAGGAGATAAATACGATTCAACCAACAGTTTGGAATCTGGCAGCAATATAAACGAAGAGTCATAACCCAACGAATAAACAGAATCCACAATAGCCGATACTGAAACCAATTCGGAATTTTGTTTCCAATGCTTCTCTGTATTGGCAGAATCAGCCACCTTAGACCTATTATTAAAACAAGAAGTAAAGATTAAAATCAGTAAAAATTGTAATATATTTTTCATACATCGAATAAAAAAAAGAGGAGGAGTTACACCTCCTCTAATAAATTTATAAATAAACATGAACTATGTCAGATTCAATAACATATGGGTAACTCCCAGCCAATATGGTATATCCACTCGCCAATCCAAGTTGAGAACAAACCGCGTCCGACAAAGTTAGATCAGCAGCTAATTCTATTGCACCTCCTCCAAAATTATTAGCCAATTCTGATGAGGACAATGTCGACTTATCAATATCCAACACTAAATCACCGTTCGCCAAAGTTATAATTGCAAGCCAGACATGCGTTATTGACCTCACCTTCAGTTAGGGCGATTGTATAAGTTTGAACAAGTTATTGCACCTCAATCCTAATCATGGGGACTAAATTTAAACCTGGATATTCTTCTAATTGTAATAAAGTTTTCCAAAACATCCCTTCCCTTCCATAGCACCTCATAATATTTTCATTAATTTCGATTAATCCAAAACCATATCCTACAAATCCTTTTAGGCTTGAAAAATCCTTAACCTTCAATACATTCAGATTCCCTTCTTCGGGCATAGATTCTAAACCAATAAAAACAGCTTTAGAAACGGATATATTAAATTCAGCTAAATCAATTTTAATCCAACCCTTTTTATCAGTAGGAATGAAAATTTTTTCTCCAAAAATTGTATTTAAAGGATGTAATTCCATCGAATCAACCGAATTTATTCGTAATAAAAATCGATTAATTGGTTGGGATGATTTTTGAGAAATATACACCCAAACCGATTTTAAAATCCCCCTATTAATTCCAGTTAAAACCATTCCATTTATTGCACCATTAATATTCCCCGCAATTCCCGGTCGTTTTATTTCTCGCACTCCGTATTCACTAATAGGTTTAGTAGAATTTACTATAAACTCAGATAATTCGATTACATTTTCATTTAACAGTACAATATCTGTAACAAAATCATAAGGTATTGACTTGGACTCAAAACCTAGGCAACTCACTTTGACTGTATCGGAATCTACTACGTTGTCAAAATGAATAACGCCTTTTTCATCTGAATAATTACCGTAAATATCATTATTAATTGATACATGAACATATGGTATAGGCAGGCTATCTCGATCCATAAAAACAGTTGTTTTTTGCCCTTGAGCAACACTAACTTTACTAACAATAAGAATAGCAATGCAAAACCTCAAGAGGAGCTGCTTCCACGGTTTCATGTATTGTTTAAAAGTGTTTTTCACAATTGTTTTCCTACTTTAAAAGAGGTTACTTCAAATATAACTAGCTTCAATTTAATCACAAATTCACTCTCATTTTGGATTTGCATCAAAATTAGCCAAAAAAAAGACCGAACTCAAATGTGAACGGTCTTCATAAACTTAAGGTTGGGATTTGTTTTATTAACAATCCTGAAATGTCCAAGTAATTGTAGCACCAAGACTACCAAACTCCACGGATACATCAACATCTCTTTGCTGACTAAATATTTCTGTCATTGCCTCCTCAAACGCTTGTTCTGAATGAACAGTAGTCTTTTGGGATTTACATGGTGCTTGAATATTTTCTTTTTTATTGGAGCTATTTTGAGTCTTGTTTATCCAAATAAACGCATACTTCCATTCTATTCTATTCGAAAAAAGCTTACCTTATCCTCATTTGCTAGTTCTTTAGAAAAGGCATATTCCGATAGTTCTTTTACAAATTTACCATACCCCTCTTCTATTGGTATTGTGATATCCTTACCATCAAAATTGAGATTAAAGTCAAATTGTAAATTCGATAAATCCAATTTAGACTTATCGTTATTTTGAGTCGCCTTTTCAGTTTGACCTTGCAAGCTTTCTTCTTTTGTACAAGACACAAAAATGGTGCTTGCAAAAATTACTACGGTTAAAAATTTAATTATCACCTTCTATTAAACTATAGATTCTTTTAGTATCACTCTCTCTCAACATCATTAAACCCCAAATAAAAATAAAAGCAAATAAAATTATTATTAACGCTGACATTAACCACAAACTTCCTTCAGAATCTGGTATACTAAGTTCGGCCAGCCTTAATTCACCACTACCCAATGACGAATTTATTAAAAAGTGCATGAATATTGAGAAAATAATATTTCCAGTCCTAACTAAAATTCCTGCCAAAAACACCCCAATGACCATAACCGCAAAAACCTGAGAAATAATGTTGAAAATAAAATCTGGTTCTCCAAAAAGGTGCATAACATTGGGTTCTCTAAATAGATTTATTAAATGGACAAACCCAAACAAAGAACCTGTCATAATTGAACTTTTTACAAGTGCATTTCTCTTATTTTTGAAATAAATTAAACATTTCGGAAAAACAAACCCACGGAACAGCACTTCTTCAAAAAGGCCAACTGATAAATGTTTCCCAAAAAACAACAATACAGTCAATTTCTCAGCTCCTAAATACACCTCCCAGTTTGCAGTAAAACCAGCACCAACAACAATTAGTGGAAATACTAATACATAAAGATTATATGGTTTGTTTTTGGGGGATGAAAATCTCGATAGGCCATGTTTTTTTATAAGAATTATGACACCTAAGGATAAAAATATTCTAACAATAATACCTGAAATATATCTTGAATCCATTTCTGCAAAGTCATACCCCTCTAAAAAATTATTTAATGGAACTACTAACAATAGAAAAAGCATAAATACTAAAACAATTGTGAAAGTATTAACCAAATTTCCTAACTTTTTTAAACTCATGCAATTTTGAATATTATATCCGCTAACAAAACCAAAAATATATTAGCAAATGAAATGAGCACAATTAAATAGCAAATCATATGTACTTTTAAATCACATGTTACTGATATCCCAAGACCAGTCGTAACAGAATAACGGAAAAAAAAAGACCGAAATCAAATGAGAACGGTCTTCATAAAAGAGCTAAACTTTATCCTGCTTCAAATATTTTGAATATTTAATAAAAAAAAGGATACTAACAACTGCAGGAGGAACAACTTTACCGTAATTGATAAATGAAAATTCGCTCAAACTTAAACCCTGTAAGCCTAAGTCATTTATCATTAAGGCCGTCCATCCACCAGACAGACATAACATAACAAAAACCAAGGCTCTTTCAACTTTTTTATTTTTCATCATTCTCAAATTTAACAATTTTCATCGACTAAAACAGCCGACCAAGCAAAGACACCATACGCAAATGCAAGCCCAACAACTGTGGTTGCGCCAAAACCCATTCCAATTACTGACAAACCCATGCTAATTACAGCGTCTGCACAAGGGCTAAAAACTGCTTGAGACCTACTAGTACCATTTCCTGAAAACAGATTAGGCTGAGTTTGGTTAATATACGAAATTCCCGTAACGAACGCATTAAGCCTCATTTTCTGATCAGCACTACCTCCAATAGCATTTACTTCACTTTGCAGTAGATTATGGGCAGCATCAAAAGAAACACCGTTAATTAAGTTGTTTCTAAAACTACTAATTAACCCTAATTGCTCAACGGTAAATATGCCCAAATTTTCAACATCACTATATTGTTGATTATAAGTTTTACCTACCTGAAATTCTAAACTGGAAGGAAACGAAACACCTAGGTTTTCCGTTTGTGTCCATGATACAAAATTTGAATACCAGCCATTATTCTCATCTAATATTTTAAATCGATCTAGCGCATCGTTGAAAGAACCAATTTTATTGTTCAATCCATCAGTAGCGGGATCAACATCCTTGACATTTATATTATCTTTCTGAGAGCCCATATCAAGAGACTTCTCACAAGAGGTGAACACTAAAAGGAACAACATCATGGATGCAAAAAAGGGATTTCTAAAATTCTTCATAATTATTATTTTTACTTATTTATTAAGCCTACTCTAAGGTTTTTCGGCATACCACCAAACTTTTAGGATTCTTGGC
>CAXBCR010000001.1:0-371312 GCA_963974475.1 uncultured Flavobacteriales bacterium | reverse complement strand
CTTTTTTTTTGTCCTTTTTTTTATTTCTATCATTCCTTTTGCTTATTGTTGTACCCTTTTAAACTTTTAATTTTAAATTGCCATGGATAGTTTTATTGTGGATGGTGTTAGAACACCAATTGGTAGCTTTGGTGGAACACTGTCAAGTGTTAGAGCGGATGATCTTGGAGCCTTAGTTATTTCTGAATTGGTAAGAAGAAATGAAAAACTAGATTTTTCATTAATATCTGACGTGATATTGGGGTGTGCTAATCAGGCAGGTGAAGATAACCGTAATGTTTCTAGGATGTCTTTATTATTGGCGGGATTACCATGGACAGTTCCTGGGGAAACAGTTAATAGGCTATGTGCGTCAGGGATGTCTGCCATTGTACATGGACAACGTGCAATTAACAACTTGGATGGTGATCTTTTCATCTCCGGAGGTGTTGAAAATATGACTAGAGGACCTTGGGTAATGTCCAAAGCGTCTAAAGCATTTGGACGAGATTCTCAAATGCATGATTCCAGTTTTGGTTGGAGATTTATCAACCCCCAAATGAAAGAGTTATATGGAACAGAAGGCATGGGGGAAACTGCTGAAAACTTAGCGGAATTGTATAGTATAAGTAGAGATGATCAGGATAAATTTGCTTATTGGTCTCATATGAAAGCTACAGAGGCTCGAAATACTTGTGTTTTTGAAAAGGAAATAGTTCCCGTAGTTATTCCTCAAAGGAAAGCTGAGGATATTGTATTTAAAGATGATGAATTTATTAAACCGAAAACTACTCTTGAAATTCTTGGGAAATTACGTCCTGCGTTTAGAAGTGGAGGTACTGTAACAGCAGGTAATTCATCCGGATTAAATGACGGTGCGGCTGCAACTTTATTGGCATCCGAAAATGGCTTGAAAAAATATAATTTAACACCTAAAGCTCGAATTGTATCTTCTGGTGTGGCAGGTGTTGAACCAAGATACATGGGAATAGGACCTGTTTATGCTAGTGAAATTGCTCTTAAAAAGGCGGGGTTAACCTTAGCTGACATGGATGTAATTGAATTAAATGAAGCGTTTTCTGCGCAAGTTTTGGCTTGTTCTAGAAAGATGGGCTTAGCGGATAATGACCCCCGAATTAATCCAAATGGTGGAGCTATTGCCTTGGGACATCCCCTAGGTGTTTCTGGTACCAGAATTGTTTATTCCGCTGCATTGGAATTAGAACGTCAGAATAAAAAATATGCCTTATGTACAATGTGTATTGGAGTAGGGCAAGGGTATGCGGTAATTATTGAAAGAGTTTAATGGATAACTTGATAGAAGTTCCAACGACAAGAAGGTATTCTACATTAGGTTGTAGATCTAAGAATATTAAAGCAGTTTGGTTTGTTTTTCATGGGTATGGTATGCGTTCGGACACGTTTATCCAAGAATTTGATTGTATTAACGATGAACAAACCTTGGTTGTAGCACCTGAAGGGATGCACCGTTATTATGGTAAGGGTACAAATGGAGCAGTACGGGCCAATTGGATGACATCTGACTTACGAGAATATGATATCGTCAATAATATTGAATTCTTAAATTGTGTAATTCAGGATTTGTATGATAAAGGGATTTCAAATGATGTTCAATTTGGTGTCTTGGGTTTTTCTCAAGGTGCTCCAACTGCGTTTAGATGGGTGAGTCAATTAAAAGTTGAAATTGGTTGTTTAGTTGCATGGGGTTCTGATATTCCAAAGGATGTGTATCTTGATAATATTAAAAGATTGAAAATAAATCAGTCCAAAATTAAATTGGTTATTGGATCTTCAGATGAGTACATTTCATCGGAAAAGGTTGATGATTACATAATGGAGATGCATGAACAGGGAGTGGAGTTTGATTTTCATACTTTTGAGGGAGGTCATAATTTGCACGCTGAAACAATAAGATATTTTCATGCAAGATTGATGGATGATGGATTAGAATACTAATTTTGTGTTTTAGTTAGACAGAATCAATCAATACATTTTTGTAATTATGAAAGCAATATTAACAGGTAAATGCCCTCAATGTAGAGAGGCGGATATGTTCTGTACTCAGAATCCTTATAAATTGAAATCTTTATTCTTAATGACCGAGCATTGTAGGAAATGTGGTTTGAAATTTAATAGGGAGCCTGGATTTTTTTATGGAGCTATGTATGTGGGATATGGATTAAGTGTGGGGTATTTAATTGCATTTTACATTGCAATGATGGTGTTGACCCCTGATTTTATGGTTGAGACTTATTTTGTATTTGGAATTGGTTCCTTATTATTTTTAACCCCTGTGATATTTAAAGTTTCTAGATCTATTTGGATTCATTTATTTGTGAGGTTTGATTCATCTGCTGTTGCGAAATGGGAGGAGGCATCAAAGGGAAAAGAAATTGATAATCCTTGTATTGAAGTTTAAATGAATTAAGATTTTTAAAGGCCTTTTATCGAAAGATAAAAGGCCTTTTTTATTTTAAATAGTTCCGCTTGAGGTAGGGAATCGTCTGTCGATTTTTTTAATCAATCCTTGTAACACTTTTCCAGGACCAACTTCAATTAGTTCTGTCATTCCATCGGATAGCATTTGGTTCTCGATTTGTGTCCAAAGAACTGGAGCTGTAAGCTGAGAAATTAGGTTCGTTTTTATTGTTTCAGGATTGGTTTCAGCCTTAGCGGTTACGTTTTGATAAATTGGGCAAATTGGAGCATTTATTACCGCATTTTCAATGGCCGTAGCTAATTCTTCTTTAGCTGGATTCATCATAGGAGAATGAAATGCTCCACCCACAGGTAACACAATGGCTCGTTTAGCACCCGCCTCTGTTAGCTTTTCGCAAGCTTGGTTGATGGCATTAACTTCTCCCGAGATCACCAATTGACCTGGTGAGTTGTAATTTGCTGGCACAACAATTCCTTCAATTTGAGCACAAATATCTTCCACTACGGCATCGTCTAACCCAATTATTGCGGCCATTGTAGAAGGCGTTGCCTCGCATGCCTTTTGCATAGCCAAGGCACGTTTTGATACAAGGGATAATCCATCTTCAAAGGAAAGACCATTCGCAGCAACTAGAGCAGAAAATTCACCAAGGCTATGGCCTGCGACCATGTCCGGGTTAAAATTACTGCCCATTAATTTGGCCAGAATAACTGAATGTAGAAATACAGCTGGCTGCGTTACTTTAGTTTGTTGCAACTCTTCTGGAGTACCTTCAAACATTATTTTTGATATACCGAATCCAAGTATTTCATCTGCTTGATGAAATAATTTTTTGGCGATATCAGAGTTTTCATAAAGGTCTAAACCCATACCTGTGAATTGGGCGCCTTGCCCAGGAAATACAAATCCTTTCATGTTTTAAAATCTTGTTTGAGCCGACAAATGTAATGGATTTTGAATTATTGAATTAATAAGTATGGATTTGTTACCAAGTGCAATGTTATCTTTGCATCCATAAATTGAAGGATATGATTATAGTTACAGGAGCCGCAGGTTTTATTGCGAGTGCATTGGTAAGTAGATTGAATAAAGAAGGGTATAAAGATATCGTGGTTGTGGATGATTTTTCACGCGATGATAAGAATAAGAACCTAGAGGGGAAAATCATTTCTGAGCGTGTGCATCGGGACGATTTTCATGGCTGGTTGGATGAAAATCATAAGTTGACAGAATTTATTTTTCACTTAGGAGCGCGTACGGACACTACCGAATTTGACGTAGAATTATTTAATCGCCTAAATCTGGACTATACTAAAAAATTATGGAAGCAATGTGTGAAATATGGTTTGCCATTGGTTTATGCTTCATCTGCGGCTACCTATGGAATGGGTGAGCTTGGTTATGAGGATAAAAATGAGTTAGCATATGATTTGAAACCGTTAAACCCGTATGGTGATTCAAAGAATGATTTTGATAAATGGGCGCTAGCAGAGGATGAAAAACCGTTCCATTGGGTTGGAGTAAAGTTTTTCAATGTTTTTGGTCCTAATGAATTCCATAAAAGTAGAATGGCATCTGTTGTTTTTCATACTTTTAATCAGATTAAAAAAACGGGAGCTATGAAACTATTTGCTTCCCATAACCCTGATTATAAGGATGGAGAACAAATTAGGGATTTTATTTATATTCAAGATGTATTAAACGTATTGATGTTTCATATGGAAAATAGGAAGCACAATGGGTTGTATAATTTGGGTACGGGTAAATCGAGAACTTTTTATGATTTGGCCGCTGCCACATTTAGCGCTTTGGGGTTGGAGCCTAAAATTAGTTTTGTGCCAACACCTGAAGACATTCGGGATAAATATCAATATTTTACAGAAGCGACCACCAAAAAATTACGTGATGCGGGATATGATAGGCCGTTCATGGAATTAGAGGATGGTATTAAAGACTATGTACAAAATTATTTAATGCCTGGTAATTATTATTAGGTAAAATACTTGTTTGCGAGAGGGATAGAAGGGTTGTTTGAGCTCCTTTTTCCGATTTGATAAAACGGATAAAAGAGCGAGCCCGGAAAGCCCGACCCTGTTTTTTTGTGAAGTGAGAACGTAACTAAAAAATGGGGTCTCGCCCAAAATAATTTAATCGAGTGTGTTTTTTAAATCCAAAAGGAAGGATTTCACCTCTAAGAGATGATCAATAATTTCTTGTTCGTTGATTACATCCTGCTTATTTTCTCGAAGTTTCTTTTTGGCCCCTTCAAGTGTAAAGCCTCTTTCTTTTACTAAATGGTAAATGATTTTGATATTTTCAACATCTATTTTGGTAAAAAGTCGGTTTCCTTTTTTATTTTTTTTGGGTTTAATAATGTCGAATTCGTTTTCCCAATAGCGTATTAAAGAAGTGTTTACATTAAACATTTTTGCAACTTCCCCAATGGGATAGTACATTTTTTGAACTGGTTCAGTGTTTAGCGACATTAATCGAAAGATTGGTTAGCGGTGGAAGATAATTCCAACATAAGTTCATATTCTTCGGGAGATAAATCGTTTGAGTAGTAGTTGGCAGGATTAATTTTGTGTCCGTTTTTCTCCACCTCATAATGTAGGTGAGGGGCTGTGGAAGTTCCAGTGGAACCAACAAAGCCAATGACATCGCCACGTTTAACTTTTTGACCTACTTCCACATTAAATTTACTCATATGGGCATAACGGGTGTTGTATCCGTAGCCATGAGAAATAACTACATGTTTACCATAACCCCTTCGAGTGCTAACTACTTTGATAACGACACCATCGCCAGTGGTGTGAATTTCGGTACCGGTGGGTGCAGTAAAATCCATTCCTGTATGCATTTTTCGGACTTTAAATACGGGGTGGATTCTCATGCCATAACCCGAAGCCACCCTAGTTAAATCTTTGCTAGGAATAGGCATAATGGCGGGAATAGAGGCTAACATTTTTTCTTTTCCACGGGCCATTTGATAGACATCATCGAGCGACTTTGACTGAATGTAGATTTGTTTAGATAATTTATCCAAATGTTTAGTTGTGCTCACAATTTTATTTGAATTATCGAAACCCATAAGTCCTTTATAGCGATCAGACCCACCAAAACCAGCTTTACGCACATCTGCGGGAATAGGTTCTGCTTCAAAAATTACGCGGTAAATATTGTCATCGCGATCCTCAATATTTTCCAAAACTTTTTCCATTTCGGCAATTCTATTATTGATAAGGTCATATTGAAGTTGCCATTGTAAATTTTCTCGAACCAATTCTTTTTCCTTTGGGGAATCAAAATTGAAATAAAATACTGCGAAAAAAATTCCACCAACCACGATACTTGATGCTAAAAAACCTAATGATTTATATAGCTTAGAACGTAAAGAGGCCTCTTCTCTTTCGTAGCTTAATGTACCGGGATTGTATTTGTATTTGGTATTTGACATATATATAATTCGCGAAAATTTGAAAGGGCAAAATTAAGGAATTAATCTATTTTTGCAATCGCTTAAAAAAAGCCTAACAATTTTTAAATATTTCTATATGAATTGGGATTCGAATACCATTAGAAAACAATTTTTTGATTACTTCAAAAGTAAAGGACATAAGGTAGTGCCTTCTGCCCCTATGGTGATTAAAGATGACCCTACGTTGATGTTTACCAATGCGGGAATGAATCAGTTCAAGGAATACTTTTTGGGCCAGTCAGAGGCTAAGGATGTGCGCGTAGCGGATTCTCAAAAATGCTTGAGAGTATCTGGAAAACATAATGACTTGGAGGAAGTGGGAGTGGATACGTACCACCACACGATGTTTGAAATGTTAGGAAACTGGTCGTTTGGCGATTATTTTAAGCAGGAGGCGATTGATATGGCTTGGGATTTATTGACCAATGTATATAAAATAGATAAAGACAGAATTTACATTACTGTGTTTGGTGGAGCGGCTGAAGATGGTACGGAAGCAGATATAGAAGCGGAAGAAATCTGGAAAAAACATATTGAAGCGGATCGTATTATGCGATTTGATAAAAAGGATAATTTCTGGGAAATGGGTGAGATCGGCCCTTGTGGTCCTTGTTCTGAAATTCACGTGGATATTAGAACCGAGGCTGAACGTGCAAAAATTGATGGAAAAAGTTTAGTTAATATGGATCACCCACAGGTGATAGAAATATGGAATTTAGTTTTTATTCAATATTCTCGTTTGTTTGACAAATCTTTAAAAAATCTTCCTGCCAAACATATTGATACAGGAATGGGTTTGGAGCGACTAGCCATGGTTTTGCAAGCGAAGCAATCCAATTATGATACTGATATTTTTACCTCGCTTATTAAGGAAATTGAAAAGCATACGAGCAAAGAATACAAAGCAACCGATAGTAGAGAAGATGTAGCATTTAGGGTTATTGCAGACCATATTAGAGCGGTGTCGTTTGCGATTGCGGATGGGCAATTGCCTTCCAATACGGGAGCGGGTTATGTGATACGTAGAATTTTGAGACGTGCGGTTCGTTTCGGATATAGCTTTTTGGATATTGACGCGCCTGTATTGACCAAATTGGTAGGTCCGTTGAGTGTATTAATGGGTGCTCAGTTTACAGAATTGGAAAAGCAAAAAGTACTGATTGAGAAAGTAATAAATGAAGAAGAAGAAAGCTTTTTGCGGACTCTTTCTAAAGGTATTGTTCGATTTGAAGAATACCGAAAAAATCATAATCAAGTAAAAGGTGAATTTGCTTTTGAATTGTATGACACCTTTGGTTTTCCAATTGATTTAACTCAATTAATGGCGGCTGAATCAGGAATGATTGTGGATACTAAAGGTTTTGAAAACGCTTTGGAAGAACAACGAAGTCGATCACGGAAGGCTACGAAGGTAACCGCGGAAGATTGGATTGTTCTAATGGAGGATGACGTGGAAGAATTCATTGGTTATGATTACACCGAGGGTTCGGTTTATATTACGAAGTATCGAAAGGTGAATCAAAAGGGGAAGGATTTATTCCAATTGGTTTTTAATATTACTCCGTTTTACCCGGAAGGTGGAGGTCAAGTTGGGGATCAAGGGTATATTGAGTTTGAAGGAAAGAAGACGAAAATTACCAATACCAAAAAAGAGAATAAGCTTATTATTCATTTTGTGACCGAATTGCCGGAAACTTTAACAGCTAAATTCACTGCCGTAGTAGCAAAGAATAAGCGGAAGTTAACTGCTGCTAATCATACAGCCACCCATATTTTGCACCATGCCTTGCGTGAACTTTTGGGGACGCATGTGGAGCAAAAAGGCTCCATGGTAAATGAAAAATATTTACGTTTTGATTTTTCGCATTTTCAAAAAATGACGAAAGAAGAAATTCGGGAGATAGAGAATAAGGTAAATGCTAAAGTTCGTGAGAATATTAGTTTAAATGAAAACCGTTCAATTCCAATCGGTGAAGCTGAAAAAATGGGCGCTTTAATGCTATTTGGAGAGAAGTATGGCGACATGGTTAGGGTGATTAAGTTTGATGATTCTGTGGAGCTTTGTGGTGGTACCCATGTACAAGCA
Organism: uncultured Flavobacteriales bacterium; assembly: GCA_963974475.1. Taxonomy (GTDB): domain Bacteria; phylum Bacteroidota; class Bacteroidia; order Flavobacteriales_G; family Salibacteraceae; genus CAJXZP01. The sequence goes on along the minus strand of CAXBCR010000001.1, from coordinate 363,308 downwards.
ACGGGCGAAATAGGTTTCTTTAAGATAGTTTCAGAAAGCGCGATTGCTGCGGGTGTGAGACGTATTGAAGCGGTTACTGGGGAAGAATCTCAACGTCTAATTTTTCATAATATTGATACGTTGGATGCGTTGCGCGGGTCACTCAGAAATCCAAAAGATATTGAAAAATCGATTTCAGACTTGCTAGATTCCAATAGTAATTTAGAGAAAGAAATGATGTCTTTCAGACTGGACAGAGCTAGAGGCTTTAAGCAGCATATCAAGGACGAATTGGAAGAAATAAATGGAATCAACTTTCATGCTCGTGAACTTGATTTGAACAATGACGATGTGAAAACCATGGTGCATGAGCTTAGAAAAGAAGTGGATGATTTGTTTTTGGTAATAGCCACCAAATCGGGTGAGAAAGCTACTTTAACCATTGCGATATCGGATGGCTTGGTTAAATCTAAAGATTTGAATGCCGGTAAAATTATTCGTGAATTAGCGAAAAATATTAAAGGTGGAGGCGGAGGCCAACCATTTTTTGCCACAGCAGGTGGTAAGGATTCTTCAGGAATTGAGAAAGCCTTATTGGACGCTAGAAGTATAGTGAAAATGGCTTAAGTAGTATGTGAAATGATAAAAAAAGGGTGAGTTTTTTTAAAACTCACCCTTTTTTTATGCTTTTTTGGTCTTTAGATAATACTCTTTCAGCCAATTTAACCTTTCGCTTACAGCGGTTTTTGTAAATGTATATTCTTCTTCGGTTTCTACGGTAAATGGGATGCTAGGAACCAATAATTGACCAGGTTCCAATTCATTCCCGGCATCTAAATATTCTAATAAAGGATATAACGCTAAAAACTCAATTGGATCTTCAATTACCTCATCAATGAATTCATCAAATTCTAACTCCAGATCGTCTAATTCGCCTGTCTCTGTTAACAAATGCCAGATGGAACCTGCTCTATACACATATTGGTCGCCCATACAATCTTGTGCAAAAGGAATATCATCAGGACTTAGATTTTTGTAGGTTTTATGGAATGCGTTTTCACCTTTCCAGGCTTCGTCCAATGAATTCCAAGTAGGACCAGACCCTACACCTCTTATTTGAAAACCGCCATTATACGCTACTAATCCGTTTACCTCATCGTAAAATTCTTGCATTTCAGGGGGTAGTAAATCGTAAATTTCTTCATCCAGAATTTCATGATTGATATAAGTAATTCCTTTGAATTCGATGGTTTCTTCTTCGTTAGACATATTGTGCGATGTTTTGTGCTGTAATTTTTTTATCGGATAAAATGATGAGACGTTCAATGACATTTCTAAGTTCACGAATATTGCCCGTCCATTCTTTTTGAACCAACAAATCTACGGCTTTTTGTTCCATTAGCTTGGTAGATATTCCTTGTTCCGAACAAATCTTATCTAAGAAATAATCCACTAAAATAGGAATGTCGGTAGCTCTGTTATTTAGGGAAGGCACTTCAATAATAATGACTCCTATGCGATGGTATAAATCTTCACGGAACTTTTCTTCCGCAATCATTTTTTTAAGGTTTTTGTTGGTAGCTGCAATTACCCGCACATTCACGTTAATGCTTTTATCGCCACCCACTCGGTTAATTTTATTTTCTTGCAAGGCTCTCAAAACCTTTGCTTGCGCTGAAAGACTCATGTCACCAATTTCATCTAGAAACAGGGTGCCACCTTCAGCAATTTCAAACTTTCCTTTTCGTTGTTTAATAGCAGAAGTAAAAGCCCCTTTTTCATGACCAAAAAGCTCGCTTTCTATCAATTCGGATGGAATTGCGGCACAATTTACTTCAATGAATGGCGCTTTGGCACGATTACTAAGTTTGTGAATTTGATGGGCTACCAATTCTTTACCAGTACCGTTGGCTCCTGTTATGAATACACGGGCATCGGTAGGCGCCACCTTATTTATCATATCCAAAACCTGTTTTATCTCTGCACTTTCTCCTATGATGGGAGAGCCTTTGGATTGAGGTAGTTTTTTGCGTAGTGTTTTGGTTTCTTCTACCAGATTAGCGCGGTCTAGCGCATTGCGTACCGTAACTAATAGCCGGTTTAAATCGATGGGTTTTTCTATGAAATCGTAAGCTCCTTTTTTTAAAGAATCCACTGCAGTTTCCACATTTCCATGTCCTGAAATCATGATGACTGGAATTTCTGGTTTTAGCTCTTGAATCTTGGTAAGAAGCTCAATCCCATCCATGCCCGGCATTTTAATGTCGCAAAGAATTAAATCAAAGTCCGTATTTTTGATTAGTTCCAAAGCCTCCATAGCATTGGTGGCATCTGTTACCTTTAGTTTTTCATATTCTAATATTTCGAGTAATGAATTACGGATGGGACGTTCATCGTCAATGACTAAAACTTTTGACATATTTGTTTTTTATGGAAGGCTAAAGTAAGGATGTTTGATGATTTTATGGGAATGAGACGAAGGATTTTTGTGTCTCTTTGCTACTGCTTTTATTTCTCTAAATACTCCAATGCCAATCCTTCTTTTACATCGCCTAGCGAAAGTTTAGTTTCGGTAAAATGGGTGGCATTCCGTACAAATTTGAATATCAAAGCGGCTATCGGAATGGTATCTACGCGTAGCAAATTCATTCCGCCCATCGCGATGCGTTCGGCTGTTGTAGATTCAATCAGCATGTCTAGCGTATCGGTAAGGGGGGTATTTTGAAATGAATATCCAGAAGCTACAGGAGTTGAATTCCCTTGTTTGCTTTCTATAAGTTGGGCAAACGATTCAAACGCACCGGTAGTACCAATGAGTGCAGTGGGGTTGAATTTATTAATAGCGTCAAATAAGCTAGGTAGGAAATCTTTTAAAAGTTGAATTAATTGAAGCGTTTCCGGTTTGGAAATGGGATTGGAAATATTGAAGTCTTTAGTTAATGCAGTACTGCCAAAATTAAAACTGTGTTTCCATAGTATGGCCGTGTCTGTACCGATGATAAACTCGGTACTTCCTCCTCCTATATCCATCACCATTACTGGGAAGTGTGAAGGCTTAACAGAAGCCAATGCACCTTTGTAAATAAGATGTGCTTCACGTTCTCCCTCAATAATTTGAATATTAATTCCAAATTTTGTGTTAATGGAATCCATTACTTCTTTCCCATTTTCTCGGGTACGGAAAGCAGAAGTGGCGATGCCAAGAATAGTAGTGCAATTAAATTGGGCTGCCACATTCAATATTTTTTCAATATCCTGTTCAATTCGGGAAATACTGACCGCATCAAAATAACCTTTTGGCGCAGATTTTAATGTTTTGGTATCATAAACCGAACGGTGAAGCACTTGCAAAGGAAGTGATTTTTCTACCACTACTAGTTTGGTAAGGTTGCTTCCTAAATCTAAAATGGCAATGTTGTTTCTCATGAATTGATAGTGTAATGAATGAACGATTGAATGAGCCAAGATGTTAAATTTCTCGTGCTCATTCAAACCTTTTTTTATTCATTTAGTGATAGCGTAACCATTTCCAAAGTTCCTTATAGTTCACTTTCTTGCCATACATTAAAATACCTACACGGTAAATTTTTGCAGCTAACCAAGTAGTGCCTAAAAAGCCTAGAATAAGTAGAATCATGGATACAATTAACTCCCAATATTGAGAAGCTTCAATGCCCGTTGAAACGCGTACCATCATAATGATAGGCGAGGTAAAAGGAATAAGCGAGCCCCAAAATGCAGCTGGATTCCCTGGATTGTCCATCATCATGGCCGCTATCATGTAGGCAGCGATAAGTGGGGCAGTAACAGGCAGCATAAACTGTTGAGAATCTGTTTCATTATCAACTGCGGCTCCAATGGCGGCAAAAAGAGCGGCATATAAAAGGTAACCTCCCAAAAAGTAGAATAGGAATAAACCTAGCATAAGTGGCCAATTGATTCTATTCAATAAATTGTCGGGGTCGGTAATGTCAAATGGATTTTCATTTTGTTCAGTGTCCATGGTAAGACTACCCGTTTGCATCTGTTTAATTTGCTGAACTTGTTCCATTTTTTGGGCGACCATATCTTGTTTTTTATCCATAATCACGGATTGGGCTATGGTAACAAACGTAGACATCAATACAATCCATAGGATAAATTGGGTAAGACCTACCATTGCAATTCCCACAATTTTACCCATCATTAATTGAAATGGTTTGATGGAGGTAATGATGACTTCGATAATTCGATTTGTCTTTTCTTCAATTACCCCTTTCATTACCTGAACGCCATACATAAAGATGAACATATAGATAAGGATGCCAAAAAAGAATCCAACCATTGTTTTTTCAGTCATCACTTCTTCCTCCTGGCCATCTTCCGAGAACTTGAAAGTGGCAATGGTAAGATTGGTTCTAACCTTGGCATAGTCGGCCTTGGAAATACCGTATTTGGCCATTTTCATTTCTTCGATTACATTTTCTAGTTTCCCCTCAATAGAGCGGATTGTTCTTCCGCTAGGTTGCTCTTTGAAATACAAAAAAGGACGGCTAGATCTTTCGCCATCCATGATTTCAGGAATCCATAAAATAGCCGTGTATTCAGACTCAGGAAGAAGTTTTTTTGCGTCATCTAACGATAAATCACTGTAATCAAATTTGTAATTAGTACCGTCTTCCAAGCGGTCAAAAACAGGAGCCATATCGTCTACGACCAAAATGTTTTGTGGACCGGAATCGCTCATGCCTAAATAGGTAATTAACCCAATTACTGCGGCCATTAATAAAGGACCGAGAAGGGTCATTATAATAAATGATTTCTTTTTTACACGTGTTAGATATTCACGTTTTATTACGAGCCAAATCTTTCCCATGGTTATACGTTTTGAGTGTTAGCAATTGGTTCAGAAACCGCTTGAATAAATATATCGTTCATTGATGGTAATACCTCACGAAGCCCTTGTACTTCTACATGAGGTATAATGGTGTTTAATAAATCGTTGGTGGTGGTGTTGTTAAGCAACTTTATCCGTACCGAAAAATGTTCTTTATCTATTTCGGTTTGATCCACTAGTTCGGCACCTGTCCAAAGGGCATTGGTAAATTTTAACATGTTGCCTTTAAATTGTACTTCAAACTCGTTGGATTTAAAATCATTTTTAACATCCTTCATTTTACCGGAAAGAATTTTTTCAGAATGATTTATCAATGCAATGTCTTGGCAAATTTCTTCAACGGACCCCATGTTATGAGTTGAAAAAATTATGGTGGTTCCAGCTGCATTCATTCTAAGAATCTCTTCTTTTATTAAATTGGTATTAATAGGATCAAAACCACTAAAAGGTTCATCTAAAATTAATAATTCCGGTTCGTGTAATACGGTAACAATAAACTGTATTTTTTGGGCCATTCCTTTTGAAAGCTCTTCGACTTTCTTTTCCCACCATTCAATGATTTCAAATTTCTCGAACCAAAATTTAAGCTTCAACATGGCATCATTGTAACTCATTCCTTTGAGTTGTGCGAGGTAAATGCATTGTTCTCCTACCTTCATTTTGCGGTACAAACCTCTTTCTTCGGGCAAATAGCCTATCAAAGCTCTGTGGGATTCATTAATGTTTTGACCGTTAAGCAAAACTTCTCCCGAATCGGGCATTGTAATTTGATTAATTATTCGAATCAAAGTGGTTTTACCGGCTCCATTGGGACCAAGTAATCCAAAAACACTGCCTTTGGGTACTTCAATAGAAACGTTGTTTAGCGCTTTATGACCCGCATAATCCTTTACAACATTTCGGGTTTCAAGAATGTTATTCATAATAGTAGAAATTCTTAGTTTATGATGATGTCAAATTTATACAGTTTACGCAGAGTAAAAAGGAATATTGTATGAATGGTTGAGATAGGTGATGGGATTGGATTGGTGTTATACGGATGGACTTAAAAAAACTAAGCCTCAATCTTGCGACTGAGGCTTTTGTTTATATTGATTGATTGGAGGTTTTTTGAATTACCTCGAGCCAAATATATGTTGCGGTATTGAGAATAAAAAAAGAGAAAAAAGTCTCTTATTTGTAAAGATACTCTTCCTAGCTGATGTGGACGCCAGCAATCCTTTGCAAGCCTACGTTAAGACCGGATTATTACGCTAGATTAATAAAATAACAATTTTGTGTTTATGTTCTGTTGTTTTATTTGCTAGCGGTGATTCATGGTGTGAATCTGTAAGAAAATGGCTGCGCAAACGGGGGTAGGATAACCTTTGAAATACCGGTTAACTCTAAAAATTAGGCGTGATTTTTGGAATTGACTCCAAAATTTAAGCCTGATTTTTGGAATTGATTCCAAAAATTCGGTGTGATTTAGAAAATTGTATTAATTTTGAATGGATAAATACGAGATGAATATGTCTGTTTTAATACGTAAGTACGAAGAAACCATAAAATATTGGCTGGGTCAGAATAAAGTGATTATACTTTATGGCGCCCGTCAGGTTGGGAAGTCTACCATATTAGATTCGCTAGGAAAGTCTATAACTGGTTTTGTTATACTCAATTGTGAAAACACCTCAGTTGCCGAAATTTTATCAAGCCAGAACCTTTCTAGGATTAAATTATTATTTGGAGATAACACGGTGATTGCGTTGGATGAAGCCCAGAAAATTGAAAATATTGGTTCCGTATTAAAGCTAATACATGATAGCTCTGATTTTACGTGTAGCTTAATTGCTACAGGGTCTAGTAGTTTTGAATTATCCAATAAAGTAACCGAACCTTTAACGGGACGAAACGTCAAAATAAAGGTTTATCCCTATGCCATTGAAGAAATCATCACCAATAAATCGGGTTTATGGTTGATTGAAAATATAGATGACTTGTTGGTTTACGGAATGTATCCTGAGGTATTAAATATAGCGAAAGATAAACGGGCCTTATTTTTAGAAAATATTGCTGGTGATTATTTGTATCAGGATATTTTACAGCATGAAAGGTTAAAGAACTCACGTGATTTACAAAAGTTGCTACGCGCACTTGCGCTTCAATTAGGAAGTCAAGTAAGCTATAATGAGTTGGGCAAATTGTTAGGGTTATCATCCAAAACGGTGGAGCGCTATATTGATTTGCTACAAAAGAACTTTATTCTGATTCAATTGGATAGTTTAAGTAGAAACTTGCGGAATGAATTGAAAAAAAGTAAGAAAATTTACTTTGTGGATTTAGGTTTACGCAATGCCTTGATTTCAAATTTCAACGCTATTAGTTTTCGTACAGATGTTGGAGCGCTTTGGGAAAATTTTTGTGTATTAGAGCGGTTAAAAGCTAATTCTATAAATGAGCGTGTACGAAATCTGTATTTCTGGAGGACATACGATCAAGCGGAAATTGATTTAATTGAAGAGTATGATGGTGCTTTGGATGTGTATGAATTTAAATATAGTCCTAAAAAGAAAAAAGTAAAAATTGCGGATAGCTTTACTAATGCATACAATGTAAGGGCTATAAAGGTTATTACGAAAGATAATTTTGAGGATTTGGCCGAATAGGGGCAACAAAAAAAACGCCTTCTGAATCAAATCAGAAGGCGTTTTGTATCGTATTACATTTACATTGGTTTACCCAAAATAATCTTTCATTCTAGAGAAAAAGCTTTTTTGACCGGCATCTACTTTTGGTTTAAAGTTTTCAGATTCTCTAATCGTTTCCATCATTACTTTTTCTTCTTTGCTTAGTTTTTTAGGTGTCCATATATTTACATGAATTAGCAAATCGCCTGTTCCATACGTATTCACTTCAGGAAGTCCTTTACCGCGTAATCGAAGAATTTTTCCTGCTTCGGTACCTTCTGGAATCGTAATTTTTACTTTGCCAGTAGCTGTGGGTACTTCTACGCTGGTACCTAGGGCAACATCTGCAAAATTCAGGAATAAATCGTAATGTAAATTACGTCCTTCTCTGGTTAATTCTGGATGCTCTTCCACCGCTATAACTACTAATAAGTCGCCAGCAACACCGCCTTTAGGGCCATCGTTTCCGCCACCTCTTACCGAAAGTTGCATTCCGTCTTCCACTCCAGCCGGAATATCCACTTCAATTACATCATCCTTTCTAACTTGACCGTTAGCATCCGATCCCGGTGCTTTTTTGTCAATCATTTGTCCGTCACCGTGACAGGTAGGACAGGTAGATGCGGTTTGCATTTGGCCTAAGAATGTACTCGTAACTCGCGTTATTTGTCCGGTTCCGTGACATTGGGTACAGGTTTTTGTGGTAGTGCCATCGGCATTAACCATTTTTTTAACCTTGATTTTTTTGTGTACACCGTTCGCTACATCTGCCATGGTTAGGGTAAGTCTAACCCGAAGATTGGAACCTTTCACCACACGGCTTCTTTGACGGCCACCGCCACCAAATCCACCTCCGAAGCCACCGCCTCCAAAAACATCACCAAACTGAGAGAATATGTCCTCCATATTCATTCCGCCACCAAAGCCACCGCCACCGGCAGCTCCGCTCATGCCTGCATGTCCGTATTGGTCATAACGGGCGCGTTTGTTACCATCGCTAAGTACTTCGTAAGCTTCAGCTGCTTCTTTGAACTTGGCTTCAGCCGATGCATCATCCGGATTTTTGTCGGGATGGAATTTTATGGCCATTTTACGATATGCCTTTTTTATTTGCTTATCGTCTGCATTTTTTTCAATGCCAAGTATTTCGTAATAATCTCTTTTGTTAGACATCTATAAATTTTTATTCGCCAATAACTACTTTGGCGTGTCGGATGATTTTGCCATTTAGAAAATACCCTTTTTCTGTTACGTCAATTACTTTTCCTTTCAAATCCTTTGATGGAGCAGGAATCTTAGCTATCGCTTCGTAATCATCACTATTAAAATCTTTGCCTATGGCATCCATGGCATTTAACCCTTTTTGAGAAAGCAGGGTAAATATTTTGTTGTATATCAACTCCATTCCTTCTTTAATCGCATCGATATCTTCCGAATTTTCATTTGCCGTTTTGGCACGGTCAAAATCGTCCAAAATTGGCAGTAAGGAAGAAATAATTTCCTGACCCGCATTTTGCATTAACTCAATGCGTTCTTTGGCAGAGCGTCTTCTAAAGTTTTCAAACTCCGAATACATACGCAAATGCTTGTCTTTGTACAATTCTAATTCTTCTTCGCAAGTCGGCTCAGGAAGTGCTTTGTGCTCTTCAACTGCTTCATCTGCTGCCGTTTCATCGGTATTGGTATCTGTATCCGAGTTGGTTTGAGTTTCTTCGTTAACCTGTTCTTGGTCTTTTAAAGCTTCCTCTTTCAAATCTTCTTTTATATTCTTACTCATTGTGCAATAATTTGGAATTGCCGCATGTCAAATAGAAGACCATTCCCATATTTGGGACATATTGGCAGAAAATGTGCGGAATTAAAAAGACAGGCTGCAAACCTGTCTTTAATTGTATTAAAATGTCGTGGAAAATTTCAAGTAAAAACTATTTCACCAATTTTTTTAGGGTGGTTAATAACTGACTTCCTCTAATGTTTTTAGCAACAATAATACCATCGCCATCTATCAGCACATTGGCAGGAATACCTCTCACACCATAACGAGCGGCAGCTGCATTGCTCCATCCTTTTAAGTCACTTACGTGATAAGGCCATGAAAGATTATCCTTTTTTATTGCTGCTTTCCAAGCATCTTGTTTTTGATCTAGCGATACCCCAAAAACGGTAAATCCATCTCCGTTTTGGAAAGATGCTTTTTTGAATTCGTTGTAAGCTTTAACCACATTTGGATTTTCTCTTCTACATGGACCACACCAGGATGCCCAAAAGTCAATTAATACCATTTGGCCATGTAAATTTGAAAGGGTTAATGGTTTTCCGTCCAGCCCATTCATTACAATGTCTGGGGCACGGTCGCCTATGTTTAGTCCCTCTTTGGCACTTTCTGGAGTTGATGCAGTTGCCGTTGCAGTTGATTCCGTTGATGCGTTCGAATTTGTAAGCACCGAATTAGTAGATGAACAACTAAAAATTAGGAAAACTCCTACGATAACACTGGTGATGATATACTTCATTTGATTTGATTTTTTTTACGCAAATGCGTGGTTTATACTCTTGTTATATCTGCACCCAAAGCAATTAATCGTTTATCAATGTTTTGGTAACCTCGGTCAATCTGTTCGATATTGTGAATCAAACTTTCTCCCTCGGCCGATAATGCAGCGATGAGCAAAGATACACCTGCCCGAATGTCTGGAGATGTCATCTGGATGCCTTTTAGGGGTGTTTGTTTTCCTAAACCTATAACGGTAGCTCTATGTGGGTCACATAATATTATCTGAGCTCCCATATCTATTAACTTATCTACAAAAAACAGTCTGCTCTCAAACATTTTTTGATGCACCAATACACTTCCTTTCGCTTGGGTAGCAATAACCAATATGATACTTAGCAAATCGGGTGTAAACCCTGGCCAAGGCGCATCGCTTACCGTAAGAATAGACCCATCAATAAAAGTATCTACCTCATACGTGTTTTGTCTAGGTACAATAATGTCATCGCCATTTTTTACAATGCTTATTCCCATTTTACGGAATACCGATGGAATGACGCCTAGGTTTTCGTAGGACACATTTTTAATGGTGATTTCAGAATTGGTCATAGCGGCCAAACCGATAAAACTACCAATCTCAATCATGTCAGGAAGGATGCGATGTTTGCAACCACCCATTTTTTTCACTCCGTGAATGGTGAGTAGGTTGGATCCTATTCCTTCCACTTTACCTCCCATGGCATTCATCATTTTACACAACTGTTGCAAATAAGGTTCGCAAGCAGCATTATAAATTTGAGTCGTTCCTTCGGCCATTACTGCAGCCATCACTATATTGGCTGTTCCTGTTACCGATGCTTCATCCAGTAGCATATAGCATCCTTTTAGCTTTTTAGCCGAAACTTCGTAAAAATTGGCGTGGGAATCAAAATCAAATTGAGCGCCCAATTTTTCGAACCCTATAAAATGGGTGTCTAGTCTTCTTCTTCCAATTTTGTCGCCTCCCGGTTTCGGAATGGCCCCAAAACCAAAACGTGCTAATAGGGGACCTACAATCATGATGGATCCACGTAAACCAGCCCCTTTTTTTCTAAATTCTTCCGATTTTAAAAATTCTAGATTAACTTCATCTGCCTGAAATTCGTAGGTGTCGCTTTTAAGTTTTTTAACCTTCACTCCCAAATCACCTAGTAGGGCAATAAGTTTGTTTACGTCAATAATATCTGGAATGTTTGAAATGGTTACCTTTTCAGGCGTTAATAAAACACCACACAAAATTTGAAGCGTTTCATTTTTTGCTCCTTGAGGGGTTATTTCACCCTTCAACTCTTTTCCTCCGCGTACTCTAAAAGTTCCCATTAGTATCTTCTTTTTCCTTTATTTCTATTATTCGAATTTTTCTTCCTGTTTTGCGAATTGGACTCTTTGTTTAATTGCGTTATGAGATTGCTCATGTCATCCAATTCGGCACCTTCAGGACGGGTCATTTTCCCATCCGACAGTTCTTTTAAGTGATTCCAAATCACCATGTCGTCCACCGTATTTTTGTTCCATTGCAAATAGGTTTTTTTCATGAGGTTAGCCACCATAATGGCCAATAGGTCTTTCTGGTCGGGGTCTTCCTCCTTAGCCGATTCGGTAATAATGGTGGTGATTACTTTTCCATAATGACGGTATTTTCTTACGCCAGATGGGTATTCTACCTGTTTTGGCTTACTGTCAAACTCTTCTTTACTTGGAATGGGATAGGGTGAATCTACATCCAACATAAAGTTAGACATAATAAAAAGATGGTCCCATAATTTATGATTGTAATCTTCTAAATCTCTCAACTGTGGATTGAGTTGCCCCATTAATCTAATCAATGCTTTCGCACCAATATTGCGTTCGTCTTTGTCTTCTACTGCGATTAAATAGTCCACCATTTGATGCACGTTTCTACCATATTCTGGTAATATTAAATCGTTTCTATCTGTATTATATTCCATTTGTGATTTTTCGGTTTTGAGATGTAGGCTGTGTTTATACCATTCTACCCATGCTGGCAAAACTAAGGTATTATCTCTTTTGTTTAGCGATGCAAATGGTTTCAAATTAACGATGTGTTGTTAGTTGCGTAATTTATCCATTGGTAGTTATTTTCTTAGTGTATAGGTTAGTAAAATACAGATTTGTTCTTTAGTAAATTAAACATGGTGACCAATCCAATGACTTATCGTCCATTGGTATTATCAGTTCTTTGAATAGCCACTTTAATGTACCACTTTTCTTTTTTGTAAATAAGAGGGTGTCCTTGCACGTCTGTTTTAGGGTGCAATTGGTAGATTTCACTCCTGGTTTTAGACAGTTTAATTACTGTGCCAACAGCCAAATGTTTGGCACAATTATAGGTTAATTCGATTTGAAATAAATACTTATTTTCGCTCAAACTTTTTTTAGCACCAGTATTAAATGACATCCAATTACCTATCCGTTTTGGTATATAGCAATTTATTCAAAAGCCAGTTTGCGCATTTTGCTGCTAACGCTACATTAGATTGGGGCTATATAGGTGAATCGGATATTTTGTTAGAAAACTTTATAGACACACATCCCAATAGCCGTCATATTGTATTGGTAGAGGTATCGTTCAGGATATTTGATACCATAAGTGCCCTAGAATTAATGAAATCACCCCAGGTTTACCTTGTTGCGTTAGGATTATCCCTGCCCATAGATCAAATTGCTTTTTTACAAAAAAGTAATATAAAAGGTTTTGTTTCGAAACAAAATATAACCCAAAAGGATTGCGAATTCATCGTAAATCAAATTGCCCAAAAGGGATATGTACCAAATCAGTTTATTTCAGAAAGCCAATGGAAAAACAAACCCAAACATAGCTACCCCCGATTAATGCCCCATTTAAATGAGCGCGAAATAGAAATATTAACCCTATTGTGTCATGGTAAAACGGGCGTTGAAATAGCTCAAATAGTGCATACCAGTGAAGCAAATATTAGAAAAATATGCCAAAAATTGCGTGAAATTATCGGAGTACGTTCAAATACAGAGATTGTTATTGTATGTATTTCAAACGGATGGATTGTAGTAAATCAGTCGTTTATGAGATAAAACATGAGGTATGCTACAAATATATTTCCCTTTTTTTAAAACTTTTCGAAAAAGTATCAGATGTGATACTCTTTTTCTCGAAAAGATGGTTTTGTTTTGACGGTGATAATAATTAATATATTTTTAACACTTTAAATTTTTCTAAAATGAATCACTTTTTTAACACCAAACACCAAACACCAAACACCAAACACCAAACACCAAACAGGGCGTTATTATTTTCAACCCTAGTATTGTTATTTTTTACTACTAACCTTACTGCCCAAATAAAAGTTTGGAACAATAACCATGTTACTACCGGGTATGCGAGTACTGCACCAAATGAACAGTTGAATATAAACGGAGATTTTTATCTTCATCCTACCGGCACCACAAGTGGTGGGTTTTATTTTGAAAATTTCTATAATAACGATTATGGAAATGCTACTTCCTACTTTAACGAACCTATTTTAAGACCGCAATTTGGTATGTCTATGTGGATGGGTAATTCTGGGTCTCAACTTTATAGAGTTTATACCAGAAGGCTTTACCATAGTAATGGGATTTTCACGTTTTCAGACAGAAGATTAAAAACCAATATTGTACAATGGAACGAAAGTGCGCTGGATAAACTTATGCGCTTAAATGCATATCGCTATGATATGATACCTGCAAAATTAGGTGAAATTCCAATAGGAAAGGAAGAGGTGATTTTAGCTGAATCCAAGAATAAAATTGGATTTATTGCCCAAGAAATTCAAGTTGAGTTTCCAGAGGTGGTAAAACTAGCCAGTGAAAATGGGTATCTTGCGGTAGATTATACGATGCTGATTCCTGTTTTATTGGAAGCCATCAAAGAACAACAACAATTAATATTAGAGTTGCAGGCGAAAGTGGTAGCTCTTGAAGCCAAATAATATGAAGTGGTTTATTAGTTTTATCACACTAATTCTTAGTACAGGATTAGTAGCACAAACAACGGCTATCTCAATAATTGATAATCCTGTAGTTTCTAATTTAGAAGAAATTCAAGATAGAATGAGTGAGAGAAAGTCCGTTATGGAGTATCTATTTGTAAACATAGATTTAAATAGTTTACAAAATGAAACAAGTATTCATATTGATTTTTTTGATGTAAATGCAATTATTTATCGAGACCGACTGGTACGAAGGGATTCTGAAAGTTTTAGTTGGTTTGGTTTTAGTGAAGATAAATCAATTACGGTGGTATGTACTGTTTCTGGTACAATTGTCAATGTTTCGATACTTACGGAGTTTGAGAACTATAAAATTGAAACAATTGTAGATCATTATATTTTGGAGCGGTTTGATTTAACATTGATTTCGGAACAAACTTGTTTAATACCAACTATCGATGAAGATGATTTTAATTTAAAAATGTTGAGTAATGATATAAGCGATTCCGAACAATCAGGACGCTCAGGTGAACCAGTAGAAACTGAAGTGAGCCAATGTAAGTTAAGAATATTGGTAATGTATACTGCAATTACAAAACAAAAAGACCCGAATATTGAAAATTCAATACAAGCTGGTGTTGATGAATTAAATCTGTCATTTTTAAATAGTAATATAGTTGGAGAGGCTGAGTTAGTCTTAATGGTGGAAACAGATTATAAAGAGCAGGGAGATCAAAACCCTAATAACCCGGTTTATGCAGGTGTCCTTGACTTGCATAATTTTCGAAATACTTCCGATGGTTATATGGATAATGTTCATGTATTAAGAGATTTGTATTCTGCTGATATTTGTGTATTGGTTTATGAGCATCCGCATCCATCTGCCACATATTCTGGAGTGGCCTATAGTATAAGGTCTTCATATCCAAATGCTTTCTGCATTGTTAATTTTCGTAATATTGTTTCTCCAACCTTCACTTTTTCCCACGAAATTGGGCATTTATTTGGTGCTAGACATGATGATAGCCAATATAACATTCCGTATCAATATGGACATGGATTTGTGACAGGAGACAAAACCATGCAAACCCTGATGGGCAAATCTTGTTCAGCTTGTAATCGTGTTTTGTTTTGGTCGGGGCCAAACACTTACTTTCAAGGGTATAATCTTGGTAATAGTTCATCCTCTGATAATGCTCGTGTCATTATAGGTAATTTCGATAGAATGATGTATTTGAGTACCATTAATCAAATCTTGACTGTTTATAATAGTGATGTCTCCACATTATGGGCAAAAACCATTTATGCAGGTGGCGATATGCTTACTAGTGGTAATGTGGTAATTCAATGGGGTCGAAACTATGTGTTTAGGGCGGAAAAGACCATTGAATTAAAAGCTGGGTTTGAAGTCCAGACAGAAGCGCAGTTTGAAGCGTTTATTGAGGCTTGTGGTAAGGAGGATTTCGAAGATACTGATTACAAGAAGGGTAGCAAGAAAACTGGCTCAGTTGACCTAATTAGTAATGTATTAGAAGAAGGTGTAAATATCAGAGTCTATCCAAATCCCACTACCAATTGGTTTAATATTAATTTTGCAGATGTACAAATAAATGGAGTAACCGTGGAGTTATTCTCAGTCCATGGTAATCGAGTTAAAATTTGGGATGTAAATTTAAACCAAGGTAATAACCAATTTAATCTTGATGGAATTGCTCCAGGCACATTTCTATTACAAGTGAGTAAGGATGGTGAGAGTTTAAAAACAATTCAATTAATTAAAAAATAGGAACAATGAAACAACTTTTTAGTTTATTAATACTAAGTGCTATTTTGCATTTAGGAGCATGTAAAAAAGAAGAATGCCCAGATCCAGATATACCATATACTAGTACCATGAAGGGAGAGTCATCTACTGGTTTAAGGTTCAGTATTAATTTTGTAGGTTCGAGTATTGATCAATCATGTGAAGGTTGGTTTCTATCGGAGGTATATGACCATTCGAATGGCTCGGAGTCTTTTAATGGGTTTAATATTCAGGTTGTAGAAGGGTTGTCAGATTCCATAAAAGAATGGCATAATTTCCATGAGAAGGAATTTATTATAGATTTTGAATTTATTGGCACAGGGTATGAATGTGCATTGGATGACGGGAGAATATCTTGGACGCAAGATCCTTCCCCATATCCAGTTGAACAAGTTAAAATCTCACATATTGAAGAAGCGCCTTAAATAAAGTTAGGTATGTTGTAAAAAGCAAAGGCTTCGCTCCAATCGAAGCCTTTGTTATTCCCAATATTTTAATCTCAATCTAAAACGGTGAGCTTCGCAATTTTCAAAAGCAGGTGCTATTGTTAAGTTGCAAAATCAATCTAAAAAACAGCAGTATGAAATTTAGCTAAAAGGAGAATAAATGTTAGTAGTATTTCGAGATAAGTAGTGTTATTTACTACTTTTGTTAAAATTTTACTAAAGTGAGAGCGAAAGAATATATTAAATATTTATTGTCGATTGAGAATTTTTCTTTTTCTCTTGAAGAGATTAGTCAACACACGGATGGTAAAGGAACATCATTGAAATTTGAACTTGCGCGACTGATTGATAAAAAAGAGATTGTTAATCTAAGAAAAGGATTTTACTTAATAATTCCACCAAGGTACAGTAAACAAGGGCAACTACCAATTCCTCTTTACATTGAAAAACTCTTTAACTACCTCCAACGCAACTACTATTTAGGTTTTTACTCGGCCGCTAAATTTCACGGTGCAAATCATCAACAAACGCATCGAGACTATATAATGACTGAAAAGCCAAAGTTAATCGACATAAACAAAAACACTTTAGACATTCGATTTTTGACCAATTCAAAATGGCCTACTAAAAATATTCTATACAAAAAATCGGATGCTGGAATTTATAAAATTTCAAGTCCAGCGCTAACCGCAGTAGATTTAATTCATCACCAAAGCAAATTAGGCGGTTTAAACAGGATGCTCGCCATTTTAGAAGAACTAGCCGAGGAAATAAATTCAGAGGACCTTACGGAATTATTAACATGGTACCCGAACAAAAGCACCTTGCAGCGATTTGGGTTTTTACTCGAAGAAGTAAATGCGGACGAAAGTTTAATAGAACAAATAAAAATACACTTGAAAAAATCAAAGTTCTTTCCTGTATTACTCAGTCCCAAAACGGGGCAAAAGCCTGGTGCAGTACTTAATTTTTGGAAAGTAGCTATAAACATTAAATTGGAAAATGATTTATGATTCCGAAACCTTACATCGCAAAATGGCAAGAACATGCTCCTTGGAAACAATTTCAGCAAGTTGAACAAGATTTAGTAATAAGTCGGGCTTTAGTAGAAATATTTTCAGATGAATTTCTAAAAGAAAATTTAGCTTTTAGAGGTGGGACAGCTTTGCATAAATTATATTTAAATCCTGCTCCAAGGTATTCAGAGGATATTGATTTGGTCCAAATTAATGCGGGGCCAATTAAACCGATAATGGAACGACTCAAGGAGGTGATAAATTTTTTTGAGGAACCAAGACAAACGCAAGTAAAGGGGCATGGAGCAAAAGCATTGTATAGGTTTGCTTCAGAATATGAAGGAATTAGATTACGGCTAAAATTAGAGATTAACTGCAAAGAGCATTTTAATGTAATGCATTGGGTCGATTTTCCATTTGAAGTTAAAAGTGAATGGTTTTCTGGAAGATGTAAAATACGAACCTATCATATTAATGAACTTTTGGGAACAAAATTGCGAGCTTTATACCAAAGAAGTAAAGGCAGAGATTTATTTGATTTAGATTATTCTAGATTAAATATGGAGTTGGATATTGACGAGATAATTCATTGCTTTAAAGAGTACACTACTTTTGCAACAGGAAATAAACCTCCAAGTAAAAGGGAGTTTCTATTAAATATGGAAGAAAAGGTAATGGATCCTGATTTTACAGGAGATATGGAAGCTTTGTTAAGACCAGAAATAACCTATAGCCAAGAAGAAGCATTTGTATGGTTAAAAAATGAAATTATTGAAAGAATTTAAAATGTAATCAAATCAAACCCTAATGGGATTATTAATTTGTAGAGCTAAACATAAATTTGTTTAAACAGCAAAGGCTTCGCTCCAAGCGAAGCCTTTGTTATTCCCAATATTTTAATCTCAATCTAAAACGGTCAACTTCGCAAATTTCAAAAGCAGGTGCTATTTACCAGAGTTAATGCACTCTTCGGTTACTTTTTAAGTGTAAGTATTTCCCTTTTTTTAAAACTTTTCGAAAAAGTATCAGATGTGATACTCTTTTTCTCGAAAAGATGGTTTTGTTTTGACGGTGATAATAATTAATATATTTTTAACACTTTAAATTTTTCTAAAATGAATCACTTTTTTAACACCAAACACCAAACACCAAACACCAAACACCAAACACCAAACAGGGCGTTATTATTTTCAACCCTAGTATTGTTATTTTTTACTACTAACCTTACTGCCCAAATAAAAGTTTGGAACAATAACCATGTTACTACCGGGTATGCGAGTACTGCACCAAATGAACAGTTGAATATAAACGGAGATTTTTATCTTCATCCTACCGGCACCACAAGTGGTGGGTTTTATTTTGAAAATTTCTATAATAACGATTATGGAAATGCTACTTCCTACTTTAACGAACCTATTTTAAGACCGCAATTTGGTATGTCTATGTGGATGGGTAATTCTGGGTCTCAACTTTATAGAGTTTATACCAGAAGGCTTTACCATAGTAATGGGATTTTCACGTTTTCAGACAGAAGATTAAAAACCAATATTGTACAATGGAACGAAAGTGCGCTGGATAAACTTATGCGCTTAAATGCATATCGCTATGATATGATACCTGCAAAATTAGGTGAAATTCCAATAGGAAAGGAAGAGGTGATTTTAGCTGAATCCAAGAATAAAATTGGATTTATTGCCCAAGAAATTCAAGTTGAGTTTCCAGAGGTGGTAAAACTAGCCAGTGAAAATGGGTATCTTGCGGTAGATTATACGATGCTGATTCCTGTTTTATTGGAAGCCATCAAAGAACAACAACAATTAATATTAGAGTTGCAAGCGAAAGTGGTAGCTCTTGAGAAAAAATAGTAGGAATTATGAAATATTTTATATACATATTATTAGGATTGACAGTTCTTCAATTTACAAGTTGCGATAAACCTAAGGTAGAAGAGAAGGTAGTTCTAAAAGATGGTAATTTATCCGATGCGGTATGGGAGTTAGATAAAATGACTATGGCTAATGGTGATTTAATACCTAATCCAGATGTAGGAACAGTATTTGAAAATGCTAAAATATTTATTGAATTTAATGGTGTAGGAGATATATCTTTTACTTTTATGGGATCACCAGGAAAGGGTTCCTATACAATTGGAAATGGAAACTCAATAAAAGTTGGGTCAAGCTATGCTTTGCTTAACGAAATAGGGTTTGATAGTAAATATAGAGATTTACATTATGAATCAATGAAAGCGCTGGATCACTACTCTATTGAAGGTAGGAATTTAAAGCTATTTTATAACAACAGTAAAAGTATTATTCATTTAGTAAAACAATAGCCAAATGAGAATTATTATAATAGTAATGTCGCTTTTATTAGCGTTAAATACGAACGCTCAGTTGAGCGTAGGAGGAAGGCCTTATAGTTGGGGACATAAAATTGACTTGAAGATTCCGGTAATAACAATGCCTTCAATTGATGTAAATTTATTTGAGAAAGATAAATCAGAAGAAAATGGACCAAAAAGATTTGGTGTTAAGCACATAACCTCCATAAATCCGAAAACTGATGGAGAATGGAGTACACTTGAAAATGGGGATAAATTATGGGTGTTAGGTATTGAATGCCCAGAGGCTAAATCTGTTTATTTGCAATACTCTAATTTTAATTTGGCTCCAGGTTCATATCTGTATGTTTATAATAAGAGTAAAACTGAATTATTGGGAGGGTTTTCTGCTAGGAATAATTCGAGTGTTTTTGCAACAGATTTAATAATAGATGATAATGTTGTTTTAGAATTATATGAACCATACGGAGTGTTCGTGTCTAGTTTTATTATTAATGGTGTAATTCACGGATATAAGTTCATCAATGAAGCGGGTACAGGTTATGGCAATTCAGGTAATTGTCAAGTAAATATTAATTGTACACCTGAAGGGGATGACTGGCAGGATGAAAAAAGGGGAGTAGCGAAAATGCTGTTGGATGGTTTTTTGTGTTCCGGGTCATTGATTAATAATTCCTGTAATGATGGTAAGCCTTATTTTTTAACTGCTAATCATTGTGTTAATTATCCTAGTTATGGGTTGAATTATGACGCGATTTCAAATCCGAGTATTCCAATTGTATTACACTGGGACTATGAAAGTGTAGAATGTGAGAACAGCGGAAATCCAAAATACTTTTCTACAAGTTCAGCTAAGGTGATTGCAAATAAGGATTATTCAGATTTTGCTTTATTGGAATTGGAAAACCTTCCAGAAGGTTACGATGTATATTTTAATGGTTGGTCAACTACCAACTCTCCCATGCCAAATGGTGTTGGAATACATCACCCAGCAGGTGACGTTAAAAAAATAGCTACCCATAACCAAACCCTTCAATATGGATTATTTTGGAAGGTATTCTGGAGTCAAACTACCAATGGGTTTTCGGTTACGGAGGGTGGGTCTTCGGGTTCACCTCTTTTTATGAATGATGGGAAAATCATAGGTCAACTATACGGAGGCTCACCTTTAAACTGTAGCGATCCTGCAAATGATTTGGGCCTGTATGGTAACTTTGGAGTTTCTTGGGACTATGATCAAACGCCACAAAGGCAATTGAAAAATTGGTTGAAAAAATGTTCTAATGTTGAGGAAATTAATGGAGGGTATTATAAGACATGTGTTCCTGAGATTTATGTAAATTATCCAATTTGGAATGTTTCTTCATTTATTTCTTCTGATTTTATTCAAGGTACTGGTATTATTCACGCAGGTGCTAATGTTTTATTTGAAGCACAAAACTCTATTGAGTTGTTAACTGGATTTGAGGTTCAGGGTGAATTTGAGGCTTTGATAAAGGCATGTGAAAATCATGTTGTAAATAATAAGAAAGGGGATGATATTATTAATGTTAAAAGTAAAGAATTACACCGTAAAGATTATGGTGTAAGTATTTTTCCAAATCCAGTTGTAAATTCATTTACATTGAATTATTCTACGGGTAATGCTTCTGGTATAGTAGTTAATGTTTATAATTTTTCTGGGCAATTAATCGTGAGTAAAAAGGTGTCTAGTAAAAGTGGGTTAAACTCTCAAGTTATATCCGTTGCTAATTATTCGTCTGGAGTTTATTTTTTAGAAGTCATTATTGATGGGTTTCCTAATGAAAAAATTAGGTTTATTAAAGAATAGTTTATGTTAAGAGTATATAGTTTTTTCTTTATTGTTGTTATGCTGCAATTTCAGGCGTGTAAAAAGAATGATGTGCCCGCTGATGCAGTCTATTCTGATGATGGATTAGTAGGGTTCTGGAAGTTGGATAGTACTACAACAATTGGAGGGTTTCCTCTTCAAAATGATGACGATGGGACTAGTATGGAAGGTACCGTTATGTATATTCATTTTGATGAAAATGGAAAAGTGTTCTTTGATTATGCTGATATTTCTGGAGGTGGCACTTATGAGTTTAATGAGTACCACCAATTAACTATAACAAGTTTTTCAGATCCAAATATTGGTTACCCTAAGAGTCGTTATATTAGTTCTTTCGTGACATATATGAATATGTTAAATCGATATTCTGGAAGTTCTGGAAAGCTCCTATTATATTTTAATAAATCTTCAAGAGTGATGCATTGTTCTGCACAATAAGGATGGTATATTTTGTTATTCCCCATATTTTAATCTCAATCTAAAACGGTGAGCTTCGCAAATTTCAAAAGCAGTTGTCTTTTTCCTGAATTAATAAATTCTACCGTTACCTTTTGATTCGGTGCAGAGCCTTCTATTTGCAAAACAGTCCCAATACCAAAGCGTTCGTGTTGCACTTTTACGCCTTCATTTAATTGTCCTCCAATAGCTAGACTCCCTTGAGCTGAAGATGATTTTTCGGTTTGACTCACCCGGGTCAGGTTGGTAGGAGGTGTTTTTGGTTGATACGTCCCCGTTGAGGTAAATGAAGCTCTTCCGGTACTTTCAAATTCTTTTTTAGTAGGTCGTGTGGATTCTCTTTTCTTTAATGTTCCCGTTTCTTGCATATCCAAATAAACCGGGTCTATTTCACTTAAAAACCGACTTGGAGAGGTGGTAATTAAATCGCCCCATTTGTAGCGCATATTGGCATACGAAATGGTGAGTGATTCTTCGGCCCGTGTTATCGCTACATAAAATAATCTTCGTTCCTCTTCCAGTTCGGTACGTGAGCCCACTGATAATTGAGAAGGAAACAGGTTTTCTTCCAATCCTGCGGCATACACATGTTTGTATTCTAGCCCTTTAGAAGCGTGAATGGTCATTAAAGTCACCTTATTTTTATCCTCATCCTTTGTATCCATATCCTTATCGGTAAGCAAAGGAATATCTTGAATAAAGTTGGCCAACGTAGGCGCAAGGTCTTCGGGGTTATCCACAAAATCTTTTAACGAGTTCAGCATTTCCTGAACGTTATCGTGCTTGCTAATTCCCTCAGGGGTTTTGTCAATATGCAAGTCTTTCAAAATACCCGAGCTTGCGGCAATAATTTTACCCGCTTCATAGGCATCTTGGTTATCGGCTACTTTTTTAAAGCCTTTAATCATTTCCACAAAACTTGCAATTTTGTTTTTCGCACCCGCATGAATCTGAATGGGAGCATTATGTAAGTTTTGAATTAAATCCCATAAATTCAAATTGTTCTGTGCGGCAAACAATGTGATTTTATCCATGGTGGTTTTTCCAATTCCACGTGCAGGATAATTGATAATTCGTTTTAAAGCTTCTGCATCTTTAGGGTTAAACACCAATCGGCAATAGGCCAAAAAGTCTTTAATTTCTTTCCGTTGGTAAAACGAAAGTCCACCATAAATTCGGTAAGGAATATTCAATTTCCGTAAGGCATCCTCCAATGAGCGGGATTGAGCGTTGGTACGATATAGAATGGCAAATGCAGAACAAGGCAGTTGATGGGTGTTTTTCTTATGAAAAATACTATGCGCAATCCCCATAGCCTCCTCCGAATCGCTCATAGCCGCCATAACGGTAATTTTATTACCCTCATCGTTGCTGGTCCAAACGTTTTTCTTAATCTGATCCTGATTCTTTTCAATCAAGCTATTGGCGGCTTTAACAATATGTTGGGTAGAACGATAATTCTGTTCCAATTTATAGGTCTTCGCATCCGCATAATCTTTTTTAAAGTTGAGAATGTTTTGAATACTCGCTCCACGAAATGCGTAAATACTTTGGGCATCATCGCCTACCACACTTATGTTTTGAAAACGGTCGGCCAAAGCTTTTACAATAACGTATTGCGAAAAGTTGGTATCCTGGTACTCATCTACTAATATGTACCTAAATCGGTCTTGGTATTTATGCAACACCTCTGGAAAATCACGAAGCAAAATATTCATATTAAATAGGAGGTCGTCAAAATCCATAGCGCCAGATCTAAACAAGCGATCATTGTAGGTTTTATAAATGTTACCTATCTCTGGTTTCTTAGACTGCATGTCTTCTTTGGTGATATTTAAATTACCGAGGTAAGCGGCTGGAGTCAATAAATTATTTTTTGCACCAGAAATTCTATTCAACACCATTCCTGTTTTATACACTTTATCATCTAGGCCCATTTCTTTTACAATGGCTTTGATAAGTTTTTTGGAATCATCGGTATCGTAAATGGTAAAATTACTGGGGTAACCCAATTTTTCTGATTCACTCCTTAATATACGTGCAAAGACAGAGTGAAAAGTACCCATCCATAAACTTTTCGCTTTTGACTCTCCCACCAAGGTACCGATACGCTCTTTCATTTCGCGAGCGGCCTTATTTGTAAACGTTAAGGAAAGAATATTATAAGGAGGAATACCTTTGTGTAAAAGTGCAGCAATTCGGTAAGTAAGCACCCTGGTTTTCCCAGAACCTGCGCCAGCAATAATCATTGAAGGCCCTTCGGTGTTAATTACAGCCTCTCGTTGGGCATCATTTAGTTCGTTCAAAAATTCCATAGGGCAAATGTAATGCCCTTATATCAACTCTTAACGAATGATTTTGGGTGA
This sequence comes from uncultured Flavobacteriales bacterium, assembly GCA_963974475.1. Taxonomy (GTDB): domain Bacteria; phylum Bacteroidota; class Bacteroidia; order Flavobacteriales_G; family Salibacteraceae; genus CAJXZP01. Next base: position 339,002 of record CAXBCR010000001.1, on the reverse strand, counting down.
ATTTTAAAAAGAAATTGACAACATCATGTGGGTTTTTATAAGTTATTGTCAATTAATTAAATAAATTTTAAAACAGGGTGTTGTTTTTCAGGATTTTTCATGTACATTTGCAGCCCCTTAAAAGGGACTGAATTATAGTAAAACAACATTTTAAGTAATATATGCCAACTATTCAGCAATTAGTTAGAAAAGGAAGAACTAAAAAAGTAAAGCAAAGTAAATCTGCTGCACTTAACAGTTGTCCTCAGCGTAGAGGGGTTTGTGTACGTGTGTATACAACCACTCCAAAGAAACCTAATTCAGCAATGAGAAAAGTTGCTAGGGTAAGATTAACCAACGGAAACGAGGTTAATGCTTATATCGGAGGTGAAGGTCACAATTTGCAAGAGCACTCAATTGTGCTAGTGAAAGGTGGGAGAGTTAAAGATTTACCTGGTGTTCGCTACCACATCGTTCGTGGAGCACTTGATACTGCTGGAGTAGAGGGACGTACGCAGAGACGTTCTAAGTATGGAACAAAAAGACCAAAGAAGAAGTAATTCTTCGAATATTAAACAACTATGAGAAAAGGTAGAGCAAAAGAGAGGATACTCGCTCCGGACCCGAAGTTTAACGACAAGGTGGTTTCGAAGTTTGTAAATAACCTCATGTTCAGCGGGAAAAAGAGTACTGCATATCGCGTTTTTTATGAAGCGATGGATATGGTGGCCGAAAAGGCTGAGGAAGAAGGAGCATTAGCAACTTTCCACAAAGCACTAGCGAACGTTACCCCCGGAGTGGAGGTAAAAAGTCGTAGAGTGGGTGGAGCTACATTCCAAATACCTCAACCCGTTCGTAAAGAACGTAAAGATTCAATGGCAATGAAATGGATGATTTCTTTTGCGCGTAAGCGTAATGGAAAATCTATGGGCCGTAAACTAGCTGATGAGATTTTAGCGGCAGCAAACGAAGAAGGTGGAGCTTTCAAAAAGAAAGAAGACACACATCGTATGGCTGAGGCTAATAAAGCTTTCTCGCATTTTAGATTTTAAGAGATGGCTGCAAGAGATTTAAAATACACTAGAAATATTGGGATTATGGCTCACGTGGATGCGGGTAAAACCACCACAACAGAGCGTATCCTTTATTATACTGGTTTGAGTCATAAAATTGGTGAAGTACATGATGGTGCTGCAACAATGGACTGGATGGAGCAGGAGCAAGAGAGAGGGATTACAATTACCTCTGCTGCAACTACTACAACATGGCATTATCCAACGGTTCAAGCTAAACCAATTGATAGTACTGAAGCGTATAAAGTAAATATTATTGATACTCCTGGTCACGTTGATTTTACCGTTGAGGTAGAACGTTCATTACGTGTATTGGATGGGGCTATTGCTTTGTTTTGTGCGTCATCTGGTGTGGAACCTCAGTCAGAGACTGTTTGGAGACAATCAGATAAATATAAAGTTCCACGTATTGGATTCATTAATAAAATGGACCGTATGGGAGCTGATTTCTTTGGCGTTGTTAAAGAGATTAAAGAAAGATTAGGAGCTCGTCCAGTTCCATTGCAAATTCCAATTGGTTCAGAAACTGAATTCGTAGGTGTTGTTGATTTAACAACTATGAAATCCATTATTTGGAATGATGCAGATATGGGGATGACTTACAAGGAGGAAGAAATTCCTGCAGAGTTATTGGATGAAGCTCAAGAATGGAGAAATCACTTAATCGAATCTGTTGCAGAAACAGACGATACGTTGATGGAGAAATTCTTTGAAGATCCAGAGTCAATCACAAAAGAAGAAATTTATTCAGCCATTAGAGTAGCGACCATTTCGATGGACATTACTCCAATTATGTGTGGTTCTGCATTTAAAAATAAAGGGGTTCAAACATTATTGGATGCGGTTATGGCTTTCTTGCCTTCTCCGTTAGATAATGGTCAAGCAGAAGGTTTCAATCCGGATACGGAAGAAACAGAAGTTCGTCAACCTTCATTAAACGAGCCAATGGCTGCCTTAGCATTTAAAATTGCTACGGATCCGTTTGTAGGTCGTTTATGTTTTATTAGAAACTATTCTGGATCAATTCAAGCGGGATCGTATGTAAAAAACATGCGTACCGGTAAAAAAGAACGTATTTCACGTTTATTCCAAATGCACTCTAATAAACAAAATGCTATTCCAGAATTGGAAGCAGGAGATATTGGTGCAGCGGTAGGATTTAAAGATATTCGTACAGGAGATACATTGTGTGATGAGAAACACCCAATTATTCTAGAATCAATGTCTTTTCCAGAACCAGTTATTGGTATTGCCATTGAGCCAAAAACTCAAGCCGATTTAGATAGATTGGGAGTAGGTCTTGGTAAATTAGCAGAAGAAGATCCAACATTTGTTGTGAAAACAGATGAAGATTCAGGTCAAACAGTAATCTCAGGAATGGGAGAGTTGCACTTGGAGATTCTAGTGGATCGTTTGAAAAGAGAATTTAAAGTTGAGGTAAACGAAGGTGCTCCTCAGGTTGCTTATAAGGAAGCTATTGTTGGCTCAGCTGAACATAGAGAAACGTATAAAAAACAATCTGGTGGTCGTGGTAAGTTTGCTGATATTGTATTTACCATGGGTCCTCGTGAGGATGGTTTAAATGGATTGGAATTTGTGAACTCTGTAAAAGGTGGTCATATTCCGAAAGAATTTATTCCTTCAATCGAAAAAGGATTTACAGCTGCAATGAAAAACGGTATCCTTGCTGGGTATGAAGTTGAAAGCTTGAAAGTAACCGTATTAGATGGGTCATTTCACCCAGTGGATTCGGATGCTTTATCTTTTGAATTAGCCGGTAAATTAGGATATAAAAATGCATTTCCGAAAGCAGGAGCAAAAATTCTTGAGCCAATCATGAAGCTTGAGGTTGTTACTCCAGAGGAAAACATGGGTGATATTGTTGGTGATTTGAACAGAAGACGTGGTCAAGTTGATGGAATGGATTCAAGAAATGGATCTCAAGTAATCAATGCAAAAGTGCCATTATCTGAAATGTTCGGTTATGTTACCGCATTGCGTACCATTTCCTCGGGTAGAGCATCTTCTACCATGGAATTTTCACATTATGATGATGTTCCAAGAAATGTAGCAGAAACAATTATTGAAAACGTTAAAGGAAAAAACTAATATCATGGCTCAAAAGATTAGAATAAAACTAAAGTCTTACGACCATAATTTGGTGGATAAGTCAGCCGAAAAAATTGTTAAGACAGTTAAGTCAACAGGCGCTGTTGTGAATGGTCCGATTCCATTACCAACACATCGTAAAATTTTTACGGTTCTTAAGTCACCTCACGTGAATAAGAAATCAAGAGAGCAATTTCAACTAAATGACCACAAGAGATTGCTTGATATATATTCATCATCGTCTAAAACAGTTGACGCGCTGATGAAATTAGAATTACCAAGTGGTGTAGAAGTAGAAATTAAAGTTTAATTATTACCATGTCAGGAATTATAGGTAAAAAACTAGGTATGACTAGCATCTTCAACGAAGATGGAAAGAACATACCTTGTACGGTAATTGAGGCTGGTCCATGTGTTGTGACTCAGGTGAGAACGGAAGAAGTTGACGGCTATAAAGCGGTTCAATTGGGTTTCGGAGAAGCTAGAGATAAAAGCACCACGAATGCTCTAAAAGGGCATTTTAAAAAGGCTGGCACATCACCAAAACGTAAATTAGCAGAGTTCAAAGGATTCGAAAACGAATTAGGACTAGGCGATGAAGTAGCGGTAGATGTATTTGAAGAAGGAGAATTTGTTGATGTAACTGGAACCTCAAAAGGTAAAGGTTTTCAAGGAGTTGTAAAACGTCACGGTTTTGGTGGTGTTGGACAAGCAACCCACGGTCAACATAACAGATTGCGTGCGCCAGGTTCAATTGGAGCAGCATCTTATCCTGCTCGTGTTTTCAAAGGTATGCGTATGGCAGGCCAAATGGGTAATGAGAAAGTAAAAGTTTTAAATCTTCAAGTATTGAAGGTTGATAAAGAAAACAATGTACTAATTGTGAAAGGTGCGATCCCAGGATCAAATGGTTCATACGTAATAGTTGAGAAATAATGAAAGTAGCTTTATTCGATACTAAAGGAAAAGAAACCAAAAAGAAGGTTGAGTTAAGCGACAGCATTTTTGCTGTAGAGCCTAACGAACATGCATTCTATCTTGATATTAAATTATACTTGGCTAACCAACGTCAAGGTACGCATAAATCAAAAGAGAGAGCTGAAATTGCGGGTAGTACTCGTAAAATTAAGAAACAAAAAGGAACAGGTACTGCTCGTGCGGGTAGTATTAAGTCTGGTGTGTTTAGAGGTGGTGGTCGTATGTTCGGTCCAAGACCTAGAAACTACAGTTTCAAATTGAACAAGAAAACAAGAAAAGTTGCAAGACGTTCTGCACTTACTGCTAAGCTAGCAAAAGGAGAATTAATCGTGATGGAGAACTTAAGTTTTGATTCTATCAAAACTAAAAACTACACCGAGTTCTTGACCAATTTTGAACTTCTTGGAAAAAAATCTCTATTAGTTGTGGCTGAAGAGAATAAAAACATATATTTGTCGGCTCGAAATTTGAAAGGTGCTAAAGTTGTAGTGGCTTCAGAATTAAACACTTATGATATTTCGAATGCGAATAAAGTTTTGTTGTGCGAAGGTTCACTTAACGTAATCGAGCAAAATTTAAGTTAAGTCATGGAAATTATTAAGAAACCAATTATTACAGAAAAGATGACGGAGATGGGGGAAACTCTTAACCGTTACGCATTTGTAGTAGACCGTAGAGCAAATAAGATTGAAATAAAAGCAGCTATTGAATCTGCTTATGATGTTACGGTAGAGAAGATTAATACACTTATTCAGGCTGGTAAATCAAAATCTCGTTTCACCAAAGCTGGTGTAGTTAAAGGAAACACAGGTCATTTTAAAAAGGCTATTGTTACTTTAAAAGACGGTGATGAAATCGATTTTTACAGCAACATCTAATTAGTAGGAAATGGCAGTAAAGAAATTAAAACCAACAACTCCTGGGCAGCGTTTTAGAATAGTTTCCATGTTTGAAACTATTACAACGGATACTCCAGAGAAAAGTTTGCTAGCTCCAAAAAAACGTTCAGGTGGTAGAAATGCTACAGGACGTATGACTATCCGTAATATCGGTGGTGGACACAAACAACGTTATAGAATCATTGACTTCAAACGTGATAAATTTGGTGCTGAGGGAAAAGTTAAAACGATAGAGTATGATCCAAACAGATCAGCACGTATTGCTTTAATTGTTTATCCTGACGGTGAAAAAAGATACATCATTGCTCCAACAGGGCTTGAAGTAGGGATGACTTTAAAATCAGGTAAAGGCGCACAACCAGAAGTTGGAAATGCACTTTATTTAAGTGAGATTCCATTAGGAACAATCATCCATAATATTGAGTTAAACCCAGGTCAAGGAGCGAAAATGGCACGTAGTGCTGGATCTTATGCGCAGTTAGCTGCGAAAGATGGTAAATTCGCTGTAATTAAATTGCCTTCGGGCGAAATGAGATTGATCTTATTAACTTGTATGGCTGTTATCGGTTCTGTATCTAACTCAGATCACCAGTTAACTCGTCAAGGGAAAGCAGGTGCTAACAGATGGGCAGGAAGAAGACCTAGAGTTAGAGGGGTTGCGATGAATCCAGTTGATCACCCAATGGGTGGTGGTGAAGGTAAATCTTCCGGTGGACATCCAAGATCTAGAAATGGTATTCCAGCTAAAGGATACAAAACTAGAGCTCCCAAAAAAGGATCAAGTAAGTACATTATCGAAAGACGTAAATAAGTAAGAAATGAGTAGGTCGTTAAAGAAACCCCCATTTGTACACTATAAGTTGGCTAAAAGAGTTGCAGAAGCTCATGATACCACTAAAAAATCAACTATCAAAACGTGGTCAAGAGCATCTATGATTACACCTGATTTTGTTGGATTAACAGTAGCTGTTCATAATGGGAAAAAATTCATACCAGTTTTCGTCAACGAAAATATGGTAGGACACAAACTAGGAGAATTTTCTCCAACCAGAACCTTTAGAGGTCATGGTAACAACAAGAAAAGATAATTGACCAGAAGGTAATTTATACAACATGGGTTTAAGAAAAAGAACGAAAGCTGAGGCAGCTAAAGAGGCGCGTAAAACGTACTACGTGGCCAAATTGAATAACTGCCCAACTAGTCCTCGCAAGATGAGATTAGTGGCTGACCTAGTAAGGGGTATGGATGTGCAAAAGGCTTCGGCTGTATTGCAATTCTCGAAAAAAGAGGCATCTATTAGAATGGAGAAATTGTTAAGATCTGCCATTGCAAATTACGAAGTGAAAACGGGTAATAGCTGGGAAGACGCAAATTTATACATTTCAGAAGTGAAAGTTGATGGTGGTAGAATGTTGAAACGTATTCAACCTGCACCACAAGGACGTGCTCATAGAGTTCGTAAAAGATCAAATCATGTTACTCTAGTAGTAGACGCTAAAACGGAGAATAAATAAGATGGGACAAAAAACAAATCCAATAGCTAACCGTTTAGGTTTTATTCGTGGCTGGGACTCAGCATGGTACGGAGGAAATGATTACGGAGATAAATTAGCGGACGACCATAAAATTAGAAGATACTTATACGCAAGATTACGTAAAGCAAGTATTTCTAGAATTATCATTGAAAGAACATTAAAATTAATCACAGTTACTATTAATACCGCACGTCCTGGTATTATTATCGGTAAAGGTGGTTCTGAGGTGGATAAATTGAAAGAAGAGTTAAAGAAAATCACGAATAGTGAAGTTCAAATTAACATTTTTGAAATTAAAAGACCTGAGTTAGAAGCTCGTTTAGTAGCTGAAAGTGTTGCACGTCAAATTGAAGGAAGAATTTCTTATAGAAGAGCTATAAAAATGGCTATTCAAGCAACCATGAGAATGGGAGCTGAAGGAATTAAAGTTCAAATTTCTGGTCGTTTGAATGGAGCTGAAATGGCTCGTTCTGAAAACTATAAAGAAGGGCGTACTCCTTTACATACTTTCCGTGCAAATATTGATTACGCATTAGTAGAAGCTCACACAACTTATGGCCGTATCGGTGTAAAAGTGTGGATCTGTAATGGTGAAGTTTACGGAAAACGTGACTTATCTCCAAACATTGGAGCGAAGCAAAAAGGACCAAGAGGACCTAAAGGCGGGAAATTTAAAGGTAGAAGAAAATAATTACGGACTGTAAAGATTAATAGAAATGTTACAACCAAAAAAGGTAAGACGTAGAAGAGTCCAGAAAGGAAGAATTAAGGGCCTAGCTCAAAGAGGAAGCACTGTTTCTTTTGGTTCTTTCGGTATCAAAGCGTTATCAATGGGTAGATTAACTTCAAGACAAATTGAAGCTGCACGTATTGCAATGACCAGATACATGAAAAGACAAGGTCAAGTTTGGATTAGAATTTTTCCAGACACTCCAATTACTAACAAACCAGCCGAAGTACGGATGGGTAAAGGTAAAGGAGCTTTGGATCACTGGGTTTGTAAAATTAAGCCAGGAAGAATTCTTTATGAGCTTGATGGAGTAGATATGGAAATTGCAAAAGAGGCTTTACGTCTTGGTGCACAGAAACTTCCAATGAAATGTAAATTTGTGGTTCGTAAAGACTACATCGCTTAATAGTTAGAAGATGAAGCAATCAGAAGTAAAAGAACTTACTGCAAACGAAATTGTAGAAAGAATTGAAGTGGAGACCGCTTCGCTACAAAAATTAAAGATGATTCACACTGTATCTCCTTTGGAGAACCCATTACAGATTCGTGACGCACGTAGAAATGTTGCTCGTTTAAAGTCTGAACAAGCTAGAAGAGCAATTAACGAAAATAAAGGTTAGACCATGGAAAGGAACCTGAGAAAAGAGAGAATTGGGGTTGTATCCTCTAACAAAATGGAGAAATCTATTGTTGTTATGATTGAGCGTAAAGTTAAGCACCCAATGTATGGAAAATTCGTTAAACAGTCATCTAAATTTGTGGCTCATGACGAAAAGAACGAATGTAATATTGGCGATACAGTTAAGATAATGGAAACAAGAAAGCTCTCTAAGAATAAGAACTGGAGACTTGTTGAAATTCTTGAAAAAGCTAAGTAATAATACTAATAGAGTTAGATAGTCATGGTACAAACAGAATCAAGATTAAGAGTAGCTGATAACAGTGGAGCCAAAGAGGTTTTAGTGATCAGAGTACTTGGCGGAACAAAACGCAGATATGCTTCTATTGGTGATAAAGTTGTTGTTACTATTAAGCAGGCAATGCCCCATGGAAACGTAAAGAAAGGTACGGTTTCAAAAGCGGTTGTTGTTAGAACAAAGAAAGAAATTAGAAGAGCTGATGGAACGTACATCCGTTTTGACGATAATGCAGTAGTGTTATTGAATGACGGTGGCGAGATGAGAGGTACCCGTATTTTCGGCCCTGTTGCTCGTGAATTACGTGACAAGCAATTCATGAAAATTGTATCTCTTGCACCAGAAGTGCTTTAATAGTTAAGAAAATGAGAAACAAACTTCACATAAAAACTGGTGACAACGTAATGGTTGTTGCAGGTAATGAAAAAGGAAACTCAGGAAAAGTTTTGGGTTTTAACGCTAAGCGTGATCGTGCGATGGTGGAAGGTTTAAACATTGTTAAAAAACATGTTAAACCATCTGCAACTAGTCCACAAGGAGGTATAGAAGAAAACGAAGGAGGAATTCACATTTCAAACCTTATGGTTATTGATTCTGCTGGAGTTCCTACACGTACTATTCGTAAATCGGATTCTGACGGTAAATCAACTCGATTTTCTGTTAAATCAAATACAGAGATTAAGTAATGGGATATTCACCAAATCTTCGAAAAAAATATAACGATGAAATCGTTCCTGTATTGAAAGAGAAATTCTCTTATAAAAGTATCATGCAGGTACCAAAGTTAGAAAAAATCATTTTGAGTCAAGGTGTTGGTAAAGCAACAATGGACAAGAAATTGGTTGAAAATGCAGTAAATGAAATGACCATGATTTCTGGTCAAAAAGCATATGCTACATTATCTAAAAAAGATGTATCTAACTTCAAATTGCGTAAAGGAATGCCAGTAGGTGCAAAAGTTACTTTGCGTAATGATAGAATGTATGAGTTTTTAGAACGTTTCTTACGTGTTTCTCTTCCAAGAACGAGAGATTTTAGAGGCATAAAAAACAAATTAGACGGTCGTGGTAACTATAATGTAGGTGTAAAAGAGCAGATTATGTTCCCTGAAATAGATATCGATAAAATCCCTAATATTACAGGAATGGATATTACTTTCGTGACCTCCGCAAAAACGGATGAAGAAGGTTTTGAATTATTAAAAAACTTTGGTTTTCCTTTTAAAAAATAAGTTGAGATGGCAAAAGAATCCATGAAAGCAAGAGAGCGTAAACGCGCAGCAATGATTGAAAAATTCGCTGAGAAAAGAGCTCTTTTAAAAGCAGAAGGTGACTGGGAAGGTTTACAAAAACTTCCTAAAAACTCTTCATCTGTAAGAGCGCATAACCGTTGTAAAATCACCGGTCGTCCAAGAGGATATATGCGTCACTTTGGGGTGTCTAGGGTTACATTTAGAGAATTAGCAACACAAGGTTTAATACCGGGTGTTAAGAAAGCAAGTTGGTAAAATAATAGTATAAACGATATTAATTAGACAGAAATGACTGATCCAATCGCAGATTATTTAACTAGAATTAGGAATGCACAAAAAGCGGGTCACCGTGTTGTGGAAATTCCATCTTCTGGTATAAAAAGAGAAATGACAAAGATTTTATTTGATAAAGGTTATATCCTTAATTTCAAATTAGAATCAGATGTTCCCGGAGGGATCATCAAAGTAGCTTTAAAGTACGATAGAGAGACTAAAGAAGCTGCAATTAAAAACCTTACTAGAATCAGTAAGCCAGGTTTAAGAAAGTATGTGAATGCTACTGAATTACCTCGTGTTTTAAATGGTTTAGGTATCGCTATCTTATCTACTTCTAAAGGTGTTATAACCGATAAAGAAGCTAGAAAACTTAACGTTGGTGGTGAATATATTTGCTCCATTTATTAAAAGAAAAAGATATGTCTAGAATAGGAAATTTACCAATAGATATTCCTGCCGGAGTTACCGTATCAGTTTCTGGTAATGTTGTAACCGTAAAGGGAACTAAGGGAGAACTTACTCAAACGTTTGACCCTGCAATTTCTGTAGTAGTTGAAGAATCTAAAGTGGTTCTTTCTCGTGCTTCTGAAATAAAAGATCATAAAGCAAAACATGGTTTATATCGTTCATTAATCAATAATATGATTGAAGGTGTAAGCGTTGGATATAAAAAAGTTATGGAGCTTGTAGGTGTGGGTTTTAGAGCCGCAGTTCAAGGTCAAAACTTAGAATTGTCTTTAGGTTATTCACATGGTATCATGTTTGTCTTGCCAAAAGAGGTTCAGTGTACTGCCGTATCTGAAAGAGGTAAAGCGCCAATCGTAACTTTTGAGTCTCACGACAAACAGTTGATTGGAACTATTGCTGCAAAACTTAGATCATTACGTAAACCTGAACCATACAAAGGAAAAGGTATCCGTTTTCAAGGTGAACAAATTCGTAGAAAAGCTGGTAAAACAGCAGCTAAATAATATTAGATCATGGCTATAACTAAAGTACAGCGTAGAGCTAAAATTAAGAAAAGAGTTAGAAAAAATATTTTCGGAACTCTAGAGATGCCAAGATTGAGCATTTACAGAAGTAACAAAGAATTTTACGCTCAAGTAATTGAGGATGTAAATGGAAAAACCTTGGCAGCAGCAAGTAGTCTTAAATTGAAGAAAGATGGTCTTTCTAATATGGACATTGCGAAAGCAGTAGGTGCAGAATTGGCGAAAAATGCAATGAATGCTAAAGTTGAATCTGTGGTATTTGACCGTAATGGTTTCTTATATCATGGAAGAATCAAAGCATTTGCTGAAGGAGCAAGAGAAGCAGGATTAAAATTTTAATTACGATCATAGTTAAAGAAGTATGAAACATGTTAAATCAACGGAGTCTGAATTAAAAGACACAGTTGTAAAAATTAGAAGGGTTACTAAAGTAACAAAAGGTGGTCGTACATTTGGATTTTCTGCAGTTGTTGTTGTTGGAGATGAAAAAGGAGTAGTAGGATACGGATTAGGAAAATCTAAAGAAGTTATCGGAGCCATTGCAAAGGGTATGGATAATGCTAAAAAGAACCTAATAAAAGTACCAGTACTTAAAGGAACAATTCCTCATACGCAATTAGGAAAACACGGTGGTGCAGTTGTATTAATCAAACCAGCCTCTCATGGTACTGGTGTGATTGCAGGTGGCGCGATGCGTGCGGTTTTGGAAAGTGTTGGAATTACTGATGTACTAGCAAAATCAAAAGGATCTTCAAATCCAGTTAATGTTGTAAAAGCAACCATTGATGCTTTAGCTAATTTAAATGATGCCAATTCAGTTGCAAAACGAAGAGGTGTCTCATTAGACAAAGTGTACAACGGATAATCTTAGAAGAAATGGCTAAAATTAAAGTTACACAAGTAAGGTCGGTAATTAGACGACCAGGTGACCAAAAGAAAACTATGGTTGCATTGGGTTTGAAAGGAATTAGCAAAAGTGTTGAACACGAAGCTACTCCACAAATCTTAGGAATGGTCAATAAGATTAAACATCTTGTTGCAGTTGTAGAGGTAAAGTAAAAAGGAATTTATCATGGATTTAAATAATCTTACACCGGCAGAAGGTTCGGTAAGAAATAATACGAAACGATTAGGTCGTGGTCAAGGTTCTGGTAAAGGCGGAACTTCAGCTCGTGGTCATAAAGGTGCTAAATCTCGTTCTGGATATTCTAGAAAAGTTGGTTTTGAAGGTGGTCAAATGCCTTTACAACGTAGAGTTCCAAAATTTGGTTTCAAAAATGTAAATCGTGTGGAGTATTCTCCAATTAATTTGGATGTTATTCAAGCATACGTAGAAGAGCATAATGTTGAAACTATTGCTATTGATGATTTAATAGTGAGAGGTCTTGTTGGAACTAACGATTTAGTTAAAGTTCTAGGAAGAGGAGAATTAAAAGCGAAAGTTGTAATTGAGGCGAATAAATTCTCTGCAAGTGCAATCGAAGCTATTGAAAAACTTGGTGGAGAAGCCAAAACAGTTTAGTAAATGAATAAGTTTTTTCAGACAATCGCAAACATCTTCAAAATTGAAGAACTTAGAAATAGAATCCTTTTAACAATTGGTTTTATTGCTATTTATAGATTAGGTTCGTTTGTTGTATTACCTGGGGTAGATACAGAAGTTCTTGGCAGTAATGAAGCAACAGGTCTAGCGGCTTTGTTGAATTTATTTGCAGGTGGAGCTTTCTCTCGTGCTTCGGTTTTTGCATTAGGAATCATGCCTTATATTTCGGCTTCTATTGTTATGCAGTTGCTTGGAATAGCAGTTCCTTCGGTACAGAAGTTACAAAAAGACGGTGAAAGCGGTCGAAACAAAATTAATCAGTGGACCAGATGGTTAACTGTTGCAATAACGCTAGGACAAGCTCCTGGTTATTTGGCTACTCAGGTACCGCAAAATGCAATTGTTAATCCAGGTTTCTTTTCATTTACTTTACCAGCAATCGTAATTTTATCTGCAGGTACATTATTCGTAATGTGGTTGGGTGAGAAAATTACAGATAAAGGTATTGGAAATGGAATTTCACTAATCATTATGATTGGAATTATTGCCAATTTACCAACAGCATTTTTAACCGAATGGGAATCTCAAATGGGAGACCTAGGAGGTGGACTTGTAGTTGTATTATTAGAGTTAGCAATTCTACTATTCGTTATCTTGATTACTATCTTATTAGTACAAGGGGTGAGAAGAGTGCCCATTCAATTTGCTAAGAAAATCATGGGTGTGCAGCAAATGGGCGGTGCTAGACAGTTTATACCATTAAAGGTAAATGCTGCTGGAGTTATGCCTATTATATTCGCACAAGCATTGATGATGTTACCCATTACATTAGCTGGATTTGCAGCTAGTGCGGAAGGTGATACAGGTGATATTTTTACTAGTTTTGCAGCCATGTTTAGTGATATAAGCGGGGTGTATTACAATGTAACCTTTGCATTATTGATTATTGTGTTCACTTACTTTTATACTGCTATTACTGTGAATCCACAGCAAATGGCGGATGATTTAAAGAAAAATGGTGGATTCGTTCCTGGTGTTAAACCGGGCAAGGATACCGCAAACTTTTTAGATACTATTTTATCTAAAATTACATTACCAGGATCTATATTCTTGGCATTAATTGCAATATTACCAGCCTTTGCTATTAAGGCAGGTGTAGCTCAAAGTTTTGCATATTTCTTTGGAGGTACATCCTTATTGATTATGGTAGGGGTAATATTGGATACATTACAACAAATTGAAAGTTATTTGTTAATGCGTCACTACGATGGACTGACTGAGTCAGGAAAGTTGAAAGGACGTTCAACAGGTGCTTTCGGAGGAACAATATAAATTATACAAATGGCAAAAACACCTTCCATAGAGCAAGATGGAACTATTAAAGAGGCTTTATCAAACGCAATGTTTAGAGTAGAGCTGGAGAATGGTCATGTTATTACGGCTCATATCTCAGGTAAAATGAGAATGCATTACATTAAAATTTTACCAGGAGATAAAGTAAAGGTGGAGATGTCTCCGTACGATTTATCAAAAGGAAGAATTACTTATAGATATAAATAAAGAGCATGAAGGTTCGAGCATCACTTAAAAAGAGAAGTTCTGATTGCAAAATTGTAAGAAGAAAAGGGCGTCTCTATGTTATCAACAAAAAGAACCCTAAGTTTAAACAAAGACAGGGATAAAAATTAACTAGTATGGCTAGGATAGCAGGAAATGATTTACCCGTAAACAAAAAGGGTAGAATTGGATTAACTTACATTTTTGGTGTAGGTCACTCAACGGCAAAACGTTTATTGACTGAATTAGAAATAGATCCTGATAAGAAAATCAAGGATTGGAATGACGATGAGCTAACAAAGATTAGAGCGTATATCACTGACAACATTAAAGTTGAAGGTACGTTGCGTTCTGAAGTTCAGATGAACATTAAGCGATTAATGGATATCGGCTCACAGAGAGGAATTCGTCACAGAGCGGGATTACCGTTACGTGGACAACGAACTAAAAATAACTCTCGAACAAGAAAAGGTAAACGTAAAACCGTTGCTAATAAAAAGAAAGCAGTTAAATAGAAATAACTATGGCTAAATCGTCTTCAAAAAAGAGAAAGGTTAGAGTTGATGCTATGGGTCAAGTGCACGTTCATTCGTCATTTAACAACATTATCATCTCTATTACAAACGCTAACGGGCAAGTTATTTCTTGGTCGTCTGCAGGAAAATTAGGATTTAGAGGTTCTAAAAAGAACACTCCTTATGCTGCTCAAGTAGCTGCAGAGGATTGTTGTAAAGTTGCGTTTGAGGCAGGAATGCGTAAAGCGAAAGCATACGTAAGAGGTCCAGGCGCAGGTAGAGAATCTGCAATTCGTACCATCCATAATAATGGAATTGAGGTTACTGAAATTATTGATGTAACTCCAATGCCTCATAATGGATGTCGCCCACCTAAGAAAAGAAGGGTTTAATTAATTTAGAGATAAGAATAAGATGGCTAGATATAGAGGACCAAAATCGAAAATTGCAAGAAAGTTCAAAGAACCAATTTTCGGCCCTGACAAAGTACTAGAAAGAAGAAATTTTCCTCCAGGTCAACATGGACCTAACAAAAGGAGACCAAAATTATCTGAGTATTCAATGCAATTGACTGAAAAGCAAAAAGCAAAGTATACTTATGGTATTTTAGAAAAGCAATTCTCAAACTTGTTTAAGAAAGCTTCTGCTAAAACTGGTATTACTGGGGAGATTTTATTACAACTTTGTGAGTCAAGATTGGACAACACTGTTTTCAGAATGGGTATTTCAACCACTCGTGATGGTGCACGTCAATTTGTTTCACACAGACATATCACTGTAAACGGAAATATTGTAAATATTCCTTCTTACCAAGTGAAAGTAGGTGATATTATTGCAGTACGTGAGAAATCTAAATCATTAACTGTAATTATAGATTCTGTTAATTCTAACGGTAAAACTTACCCTTGGATTGAGTTTGATAAGGCAGCCTTGGAAGGTAAATTCATGAGCATCCCTGAAAGAGCGGATATTCCTGAAAACATCAAGGAACAACTTATCGTTGAGTTATATTCTAAATAATAATTAGGTTTAGGTACCTGATAATACCAATTAATAATATGGCAATTTTAGATTTTCAAAAACCAGACAAAGTTATAATGATAAATTCTGATGACCGTAAGGGTACATTCGAATTTAGACCGTTAGAACCAGGTTATGGTATCACTATAGGAAATGCGTTAAGAAGAATTCTTTTATCTTCATTGGAAGGTTTTGCGATTACTTCGGTAAAGATTGATGGTGTGGACCATGAATTTACGCCAATACGTGGTGTAATTGAAGATGTTACTGAAATCATTTTGAATCTTAAACAAGTACGTTTTAAGAGACAAATTGAGGATCAAGATTCTGAAAAGTTAATCGTAAGAGTAACTGGTCAAAAGCAACTTACTGCTGGTGACATAGGAAACTTTACTTCTTCTTTTCAAGTTCTTAATCCTGATTTGGTTATTTGTAACATGGACGAATCTGTGAATATGCAAATTGAACTTACTATCGGGAACGGTAGAGGTTATTTACCTGCAGAGGAACAGAATACAATGAACTTACAATTGAATGAAATTGCAATTGATTCTATTTTCACTCCTATCAAAAAAGTGAAATATGAAATTGAAAATTTCAGAGTTGAACAAAAAACAGATTACGAAAAGTTAATTATGGATATTGAAACCGATGGTTCAATAACTCCTAAAGATGCTTTAAGTGAAGCTGCTAAAATTTTGATTCATCACTTCATGTTGTTTAGTGACGAGAAAATTTCTTTAGAGACAGAAGATAAATCAGCGGATGACGAATTTGATGAAACATCATTACACATGCGTCAATTGTTAAAAACTAAATTGGTTGATATGGACCTTTCAGTAAGAGCATTAAATTGCTTAAAAGCTGCGGAGGTTTACAGTTTAGGAGATTTAGTTCAGTACCAAAGAAATGATTTATTGAAGTTCCGTAACTTCGGTAAAAAATCACTAACGGAATTGGACGAATTGGTAGAGGTGAAAAACCTAAGCTTTGGAATGAATGTTCTAAAGTACAAATTAGACAAAGAATAAATTTGTAATTGAGGATTTGACGATCCTTCATTAAAGAAATTAAGATGAGACATAATAAATCGTTTAATCACTTAGGACGTAAAGTTGGGCACCGTAAGGCTATGCTAACTAATATGGCTTGTTCTCTAATAGAGCACAAACGTATTACTACTACAGTGGCAAAAGCAAAAGCATTAAAAATTTACGTTGAACCTATTATTACTAGAGGTAAAACTGATTCAATGCACTCACGTAGAATGGCTTTTAGATATTTAGGAAACAAATATGCGGTAACAGAATTGTTTACTGTAGTTGCTCCTAAAGTTGGTGATCGCCCAGGAGGTTATACACGTATTATCAAAACAGGTTTCCGTTTAGGTGATGCTGCTGAAATGTGTATGATTGAATTGGTAGACTTCAATGATATCTATACTACTGCTGCTCCAGCTAAGAAAACACGTAGAAAACGTGGAGCTAAAGCTACAACCGCAACAACTAAAGTTGCTGCTGATGAAGCACAAGTAGAAGAAGCTCCTAAGGCTGAGGCTAAAGAAGACAAAAAAGAAGATACTGACAAATAAGAAATTTAATGTCATAATCGAATGTAAAAAAAGGTAGTGAATTTTCACTACCTTTTTTTTTGTTTAAAAATGAGATGTACACCTTAAAACTCAACTGATTTTTAAGTGTTCGTATTATCTTTGTGAATTAAAATCTTTAGGATGAAATTTAGTGAGAAGGAAAATGCAATCTTATTGCTTGAAGACGGTACCGTGTTTCATGGTAAATCGATAGGACATACGGGAGTATGTACTGGTGAAATTGCCTTTAATACTGGTATGACAGGGTACCAAGAGATTTTTACTGACCCGTCATATTATGGTCAAATGTTGGTTATGACTACACCGCATATTGGTAACTATGGTATTAATGAAGTAGAAGTTGAATCTAAAAATGTGAATATCGCAGGGCTAATATGTAATAAATTCTCAGATGTTTATTCTAGAGAAGCAGCTTCGGGTTCCCTTCAAGAATATTTTGAAAAAAATAAATTGGTTGGCATTTCAGATGTCGATACAAGGGCATTGGTTAGACATGTGCGTCAAGCCGGTGCCATGAACTGTATTATTGCCAATAATGGGTCGAATTTGGAAGAATTAAAAGCGCAATTGAAAACCGTTCCTTCCATGGATGGATTGGAATTGGCTTCTAAAGTTTCTTGTACTGAACCGTACTATTATGGAAACGAATCCTCTGATTTAAAGGTTGCGGTATTAGATTTTGGAGTTAAAACCAATATTCTTCGATCCCTTTCCGAAAGAGGATGTTATTTAAAAGTATATCCTTATAACACAAGTTATGAGGAAATGAAGTCTTGGAATCCAAATGGATTTATGTTGTCTAATGGGCCTGGTGATCCATCGGCTCTTCCTGAAGTGAAGAAAGTGGTTTCTCAAATAATTGAAGAAAACAATCCAACTTTCGGGATTTGTTTGGGGCATCAAATGATGTCTCTAGCAAGTGGTTTAACAACTGAGAAAATGCATAATGGGCATAGAGGAATTAACCATCCGGTTAAAAATCTAATTACCGGAAAAGGTGAAATTACCTCTCAAAATCACGGTTTTGTTGTGAACATGGAACAAGCGCTTCAAACAGAAAACATTGAAGTAACGCATCGTCATTTAAATGATGGCACATTAGCGGGTATTAAACGAACAGATAAGAATGCTTTTTCTGTACAATTTCACCCTGAAGCTTCCGCAGGACCTCATGACTCTCGTTATTTATTTGATGAGTTTGTAGAGCGAATGAATAGTAATAAATAGTAAATTCTAAATCCAATAGTATGAGTATCATTAATAACATTCATGCCCGTCAAGTCTTAGATTCACGTGGCAATCCAACCGTAGAAGTAGAAGTAATGACTAACCAAGGAATTGTAGGTCGCGCTATTGTTCCTTCTGGAGCTTCTACAGGAATTCATGAGGCGGTTGAGTTACGCGATGGCGATAAAGGCGTTTACATGGGTAAGGGTGTTTTGAAAGCGGTTAACAATGTAAACACCGTTTTGAATGAACAGTTGAAAGGTGCCTACATTTACGATCAAATTGCTATTGATCAATTGATGCAGGAAATTGATGGTACTAAAAATAAGGGTAACCTGGGTGCAAATGCCATTTTAGGGGTGTCTATGGCAGTGGCTCGTGCTGCGGCTGACTCTGTGAATTTGCCTTTATATAAATATATTGGTGGTGTGGGTGCTCATACGCTTCCAGTACCAATGATGAATATATTGAATGGAGGCTCTCATGCGGATAACAAAATTGATATTCAGGAGTTTATGATTATGCCAGCAGGCGCATCCTCATTTAGCGAGGGTTTGCGTTGGGGAGCAGAGGTGTTTCATAATTTAAAATCGGTATTGAAAGCCAAAGGGATGTCTACTAATGTTGGTGATGAAGGTGGTTTTGCACCTAATTTATCTTCGAATGAGGAAGCTTTGGAAGTTATTATTCAAGCGATTGAAAAGGCGGGGTATCGTCCTGGTGAAGACATTTATTTGGCTTTAGATGCTGCATCTTCGGAGTTTTATTTGAAAGATGAAGGTGTGTACCATTTACATAAATCTTCGGGTGAAAAATTAAGTTCATCTGATATGGTGGATTATTTTGACAACTGGGCTAAAAAATACCCAATTGTATCCATCGAAGATGGGTTAGACGAGGATGATTGGTCAGGATGGAAGTTGATGACAGAAAAAATGGGTGATCGTGTTCAGTTAGTTGGCGATGATTTATTTGTGACTAATACCGAAAGATTAAAAAGGGGAATTGAAGAGGATATTGCAAATAGTGTTTTGATTAAGGTAAACCAAATAGGTACCTTATCAGAAACTATTGCTGCGGTGGATATGGCCCATAGAAATGCATACACCTCTGTGATTAGTCATAGATCTGGTGAAACAGAAGATACTACCATTGCTGATTTATCAGTTGCTTTGAATACAGGACAAATTAAAACTGGCTCGGCATCTCGTACAGACAGAATTGCAAAATATAATCAACTGCTGAGAATTGAAGAAGAGCTTGGAAACCAAGCTTTTTATATGGGAAAAGAACTAAAATTTCTATGATAAATGTGCTTTTCTTGGAAGAGAAGAGGACTTATTTTTGGAAAGCTAATTGATTGATACACTTATAAACGAATAAATTATGTCAGATACTATTGAGATAAAATATAAAGGCGAGAATTTTGAATTGCCGTTAACTACAGGAACAGAAAACGAAACAGCAATTGATATTGCTAAGTTAAGGGCCAAAACGGGTCTGGTAACTTTGGATTATGGATATAAAAATACCGGTTCTACAAAAAGTGCAATTACGTACTTAGATGGAGAAAATGGAGTTTTAAGATATCGAGGGTATAGAATTGAAGAGTTGGCGGAAAAAGCAAGTTTCTTGGAAATTGCATTTTTATTGATTTACGGGTATTTACCAAAGGAAAAAGAATTTCATGAATGGGCTGATTTAATTAAATATCATACCTTAATTCATGAGGATTTCCGTAAAATATTTGAAGGTTTTCCTGCTAGTGCTCATCCGATGGGTGTATTGTCATCCATGGTTACAAGTTTGACTGCATTTTATCCAGAATCTTTAGATCCAAATAGATCAATGGATGAAGTTAAAATGAGCATAATTCGTTTAATCGCAAAATTGCCAACGATGGCCGCTTGGTCATATAAAAATGAAAAGGGACACCCATTGATGTATCCTGATAACAAGTTGAGCTACGTAGACAACTTCTTGCACATGATGTTTGCCTTACCTACAGATGATTATAAGGTGGACCCAGTGGTATCCAAAGCATTGAATAAATTATTGATTCTTCATGCCGATCACGAGCAAAACTGTTCTGCTTCTACCGTACGATTAGTTGGTTCTTCACATGCGAGCTTATACGTATCAATTTCAGCAGGTATCAATGCACTTTGGGGACCACTTCATGGTGGAGCTAACCAAGCAGTTATTGAAATGTTGGAAGCCATTTTAGCAGATGGTGGAGATACAGAAAAGTATATCCTAAAAGCAAAAGATAAGGATGATCCATTCCGTTTAATGGGATTTGGCCACCGTGTGTATAAAAACTTTGATCCACGAGCTAGAATCTTAAAAGAATCTGCAGATGAAGTTTTAAAAGCAATGGGGGTTAATGATCCTATTTTAGAAATTGCCAAAAAATTGGAGAAACACGCGTTGGAAGATGAATATTTTGTGGATCGTAAATTATATCCAAATGTAGATTTCTATTCTGGTATTATTTACCGGGCATTAGGTATTCCAACAGAAATGTTTACCGTAATGTTTGCACTTGGTCGTTTACCAGGATGGATTGCACAATGGTTAGAAAATAGAACTAACAATGAGCCAATTGGACGTCCTAGACAAATTTATGTAGGTGAAAAGGAACGTGATTACCTAGAAATGGGTGACCGTTAGGTTCGAAAATAATTTATATCGAAAGCCTCAATCATTTTTGATTGGGGCTTTTTTATTTTTGGTACTTCCTACTTCATCTAGGTGTTTTAATTCTTTTGGGTTAAGTTTGAGTCGTTAACTATTATAGTTGCCGTTCTACTATATGGAAACTTGGGTTGAAATCCCACAGAACTAATTAATACATTTATCTATGTCTAATTTAGACCATCTAAAAAATGTGGCTCCACAAAAAGCATTTCCTCCTTTTGCTTGTCAGTATTCATCGCAGATTCCCGAATTGTTACAACGGTTAAATTGTACCATATCGTTATCAACCTATCAAGCGGGTAAGCTTATTTTTCTTTCAGCTAAGGATGAAAATGCCATTGTTCAACTTCCGCGACATTTTGATAAGTTGATGGGAATTGCACAAGAGGAAGAAACTGGAAAACTGGCATTAGCCTGTAAAGATGAAGTTATCGTTTTTTCAAATTCTTCTGAATTAGCAAAACACTATCCAAAATCACCTAAAAAGTATGATGCCCTATATATGCCTAGGGTAACCTACCATACTGGACCACTAGATATTCATGATTTGAGTTTTGGTGAAAACGGAAGTTTGTTTGCGGTCAACACCCTGTTTTCAAACATCGTTAAAATTGACGATAATTATAATTTTACCCCTTATTGGACCCCACCATTTATTGATGCCTTGGTTTCTGAGGATAGATGCCATTTAAATGGGATGGCTCTTGAAAATGGATTACCAAAATATATCACTGCCTTTAATAAAGGAAATACAACCCAAAGTTGGCGTGAGAATATCACGAAAAGTGGAATTGTAATGGATGTTAGTTCGAATGAAGTAATTATAGAAGGTCTTGCAATGCCGCATTCACCCCGTATTTTTAATGGAGAATTATATGTGCTATTATCTGCAACGGGTGAATTGGTGAAAGTAAATCCACAAACAGGTAAATACGATGTGGTGGTGAAAGTTGACGGCTTTGTGCGGGGAATGTCAATGCATCAAGACTATTTATTTATCGGATTATCAAAACTTCGTCAAAATTCCTCCACTTTTGGAAAATTGGAATTTGCAAAAACGGCAAATCATTCTGGCGTTCTTGTTGTATATTTACCAACTGGCAGTATCGTTGGTAAAATTACGTACTTGTCGACTGTAGATGAAATTTACGATGTACATATTCTTCCGGGTATTACCCGTCCTAATATATTAAACACACGTACACCAGAATATAAGGAGGGTATACTAACTCCTGAAGCAACCTTCTGGGCGAAATCAAGTCAATAATTGAATACTAATTCAAATTAAGTAAAATGAAACGAAATCATTACGCTAGAAAAAAAAGGCAACTTAAATTCTTGGCTAAAAAGTTGAATAATTTACTTATAGAGGCAAACAATAGCTCCTCTTCTGAGATTGATAAAATTGTATTGAAAATTCGGTTATTAGTAAAGGATCTATCTGGAGTGTTTTCAAGGATGGATTTTAAAAATGTATTGGGTGCCGTAGCTATTAGTTTAGGCATTTTCTACGCTAATGATATTTCTGCACAAAGTTTTGAGCCTCCAGTGGCCAATCCATTTGGCTTGACAGCCACCCTTGATCAGGCAATGCCTGTTTTTGCTGATCTTGACGGAGATGGAGATTTAGATTTATTGGTAGGGGAATACTATGGAGTGATGAAGTACTTCCAGAATATAGGGACCGCTACAAATCCACAATTTACTGGAGGGGTATCCAACCCATTTGGTTTGGATTCTACATATAGTTTCGCTGCTCCAACCTTTGCTGATTTGGATGGGGATGGAGATATTGATTTGTTAGTGGGTGAATATTATGGGAACATGCAGTATTTTGAAAATACGGGTTCTGCAACTAGCCCTCAATTTGCCGTGCCTGTAACTAATCCATTTGGACTAGCCGCTACGGTAGAAATTGCGTTACCCGAGTTTGCTGATTTGGATGGAGACGGAGATATGGATTTGTTAGTTGGTGAATTATATACTGGGATACAATATTTTGAAAACGTAGGGACCACAACAAACCCCTTATTTACCACGCCTGTATTAAACCCATTTGGGTTAACGGCTGTGGATCAATTTGCATCTCCAACAATTGCTGACTTGGATAATGATGGAGATTTAGATTTGCTGGTAGGAGAATATAACGGTTCATTGCAATATTTTGAAAACACTGGAAGTGCTAACAACCCTCAATTTGCAACAAAAATTCAGACCCCATTTGGATTAAGTTCCACGTATGAATTTGCTATGCCAGCATTTGCAGATATTGATGATGATGGTGATATGGACTTGTTGGTAGGGGAGTATTATGGAAACATGCAATATTTTAAAAACAACCTAATTACTGGAATTGAAGATGAACTAATAATGGTTAATTTATTGGTGTTTCCTAATCCGGTAAGTGATGTTTTAAATATTAAAACCGATGAACCGATTAAACAAATTGAAGTCGTAAATATTTTAGGACAATCAGTTTTAATAATTAAAAATCCAACCAATCAGATTAATTTTAGTGATATGAAGCTTGGGTTTTATACATTGAAAGTGAGCTACTCATCGGGTGGACAATCAATCAGTAAGATTCAGAAATTATAGCGATTAATTACCTAATTATATTTTAGCCTCAATTATATTTTGATTGGGGCTTTTTTATGCGTTGAATTGATTACTTAATCACAGTAAACTTCTTCGAACTCACACCGTTTTCAAAAGTAACTTGCGCCACATATTGCCCGTTTTTCAATGTTTTACCATTAAAGGTTTTCTGATGGTGGCTAAGATTTTTTAAGGTCAATACCCGTTTCCCATCTAGCGCATAAATATCGATAGCTAGAGGTGTTTCTCCCTTTTGCCATTCAATGGTCACTTTTTCGTTACTCGGATTTGGATAGATTTTTAATTCATTCTTTGGTTTAATTAATTCACCTGTACTTAAAACGGAATGGTCAATATTGGCTAAAGTATATTCGCCTAATAATAATTTGGATAGTTGCATAATTCCAAATTTATTGGTAGAAATACCTAACGTGTTTTTGGTGTAGAAAGGATACTCTGTCCATTCTTCATTTAGGTTTGCACGATATAATAGCACCAAGCTATCCTCCGTGATATTTACTAAAAGAGAATCTAAATATCCGCCACTTTCTTTACCGTCATACGTAAGATCTGCCGTAGCCTCAAAATCGGTGGGTAAGATTCCTTCTACTGTCCAATACCTATAGTTTGAAAGTCGGTAAGGTTTATCAATCCATTTACCGGAAGGAGATGGAGCCGACCAATGATGCGAGATTTTCAATAGGGCAGAATCTGTTACGGTAGTCGCTTTAACATTCATCATTCCATTTGGGTAAGCATAAGTCCCCGCTGATTTTATGGTATGGATATCATCGGTGGTAGCATAGCACAATTTATTATTTGGATTAAGGGTCACCATTGCCGGAACAATAGGTAAGTCAACCTCAATTTGGGTCATGTTTTGCCCAACCATAACTGTTTCTACCGTTAAATTAAAAGAGGAATCGTAAAATCCAATTTCTAACGGTATTTCGGTAAAGGCATTTGGAGCATGATTTAGTTTCTGATTTATAGCAACTGTTATTTTTGTTAAGGCAGGAGTGGGAGTAATCGTTACATCGTAAATGTGGTAATCAGGGAATCCGCCATTAAAGACCCATCCATCAAAAAATCCATTAATATTTTTATTCGTTTGGGTTTGTAAGTAATCTCTAAACTGTAAGCTACTCATATTATTAAATGCCCTCGATTGAAGGAAACCGGTGATTGCGGGGCCGAAATTGTTTTCACCAAGCAACATTCTTAAATTTTGAGCCACCAAAGAACCTTTTCGGTAAACATGGTCGCCATAGGTTAGATCATGCGGTACGCCAGAAATAGCCAGATAGCCGCCCTCATCTATATGGGCTCGTTTAAGTATATTAAACAAGGTAGATTTAACCTCTACTTTTGCGGTTTTCCATCCATAAACTGATTCCACAAAATAATTAGCACTAAAACTTGCCATGCCCTCATTCAACCACATGTCTTGCGGGGTAAGGGTGGTCGCATAATTTCCCCACCATTGGTGAGCTAATTCATGCGCCATTAAAGTTTCGCTTGCCAAAGTACCGTCCACTGTGTTGTTTGGATAGGTAATGTTACTAGCGTGTTCCATGGCTCCTGAACTAAAATTTACAACTGTATATCCAATTTTGCTGAATTGATACGGCCCATACAATCCTTCAAAAGCGGTCATCGCATTTTTAAGATTGGCAAAGGAGCCTTTTAAATTAGTCGTATCCGATGATTTTGCATAGAGTTTTATCGGAATGGTTCGAGTCATTCCAGTAAAATTTTCGTTCACCACAGTATAATAGTTCACCGCAAACATGGCCAAATAGGTAGGGATAGTTTCGTTTAGTTTCCAATGCCATTCTTTTTTATTATTAGCTAAAGAGGTAGTTGAAATCAAATCACCAATACTCGTGGCAAACTGATTATCCTTAGTAATTAGGTGTAGGTTGTAGGTCGATCGTTCTTTAAAATTATCAAAACATGGGAACCAATACCGACCAATGTTATGTGGGTTGTCATCAAAGCCAACACCCATATTGAAAACATAATTATTTCCCCAGTATATTCCACCCCAACCAGAAGGGTCTTTACGTGTTTGCCCATGGTAATAAACCGTTACGTCCAAAATACTACCTGGACTGTAATTCATGCCAAGGTCTATTTTAATTAATTTATTGTTGTAAGTATAGGTTAACGGGGTATGGTTGAGCGTAACAGAATCTATAGTAAATTGGAGCAAATCGAGGCTTAATGAACGAACGTTGTTCATTTTGGGTTCACACTTAACTACGGTAAACCCCGAAAGTGTTTGTCCGGTAAAATCAGTTAGATCCAAGTGTATTTCATAATCTAAGACATCTATGGTGTCGCTGCGGAGATTTTCTGCATTTGGATAAATCCCAGTTTGTGTAAAAGCGGAAATACTAGCCACTAGGCTAAAGGCTAAAAGAGTGATGTTTTTCATGGTAATTGTTTTAACCCTTAGGCTGGTCAGTATACATTTAATTTTGCAGATTCCTATTTTTACGGTGCTTAGTACGGTTTTTGGAAATCTGTCCGTAATAGTTTCGGAAATTAAATGCATGTTGTATTTATTTTTAAGAATTGATTTTGGTAAAAATAAATAAAATTGTGACCTGTTACTATTTGGAGCGTTTAATGTTGGCATTTACGATCCAGGAAATACGGGTGCCATCCATGTGTACGAGAGTTAATCTATATTGTGGTTTGATGGTAGGAGAAGTTGAATAATCTTCAAAATAATATTCTTTGTATGAATTGGAGGATTCAGTAACGTCCACCGTACCGATAGGTTCGAAATCGTGATTCTCTGTTTTCTTTTCAATCACGTAATAACTCGAATTGATTTCTTCCAATCCATTCCATTCAATTATGTTTACCTGATCTTCTAAATAAGAATAAATTTGAAACGAGGAATATAAAATGGAATCTTGTTGATCTTGACCGCAAGATGTATTTAGTAGGATAATCAAAAATGTAAATGCTAAAAAGACTCTTCTCATAACTTCTAGTTTTTAATTAATTGAACAATTCAAAAGTAGAATCCTAAAGGCGTTGAAAAATCCCTAAGACTAGCCAAAATTGGGTATCCCTGATTTCGGGGATAGTAAGAAAAGTTTAAAAACGAATACAGGTTTTCATTTATTTTGGAAAGAAATAAAATGGAGATAAGGTCAGTTTAAGAAAGTCATAAAAGCATTACACCCGAACCAATCCGTAGAATAGCTCGGGTGTAATATTTCTTTGAAATAATAAATGAGTGCTTTGGATTATGCTATTAACGTACCATTTAAAACATCCTCATCAGGCAAACCATCAATTTTGTAGTAAGTTTTTTTCCAGGTGAGTTGTCAAAATTTATCGTGAACAATTAGTCGTTTTTTAATGCCGCTGTCTAGCCGCTTCAAACATAATAATCGCGCCAGCAACCGAAACATTGAGTGAGTTTATCGTTCCTTTCATCGGTATTTGTACTACTCTATCCGATAATTTTATGATGTCGCCAGAGATTCCTTCATCTTCCCCTCCCATAACAATAACGGTTGGAATGGTTAAATCAGCATCGTAAATCGTATCTGTACCTTTTTCAGAACACGAAACAATTTGAACACCCGAATCCTTGAAAAACTTCATGGTGTTAATTAAACTTTTTGATTTGCTTACTGGAATTTTTAATAGTGCTCCAGCGGAGGTTTTCATTGCGTCCCCATTTATTGGGGCGCCTCCTTTTTGCGGAATAATAACGGCATCAATCCCAGCGCATTCTGCGGTACGAGCCAAAGCTCCAAAATTTCGAACATCGGTAACTCCATCTAAAGCTAAAAACAGTGGGTCTTTACCTTGCTCATAAATATGTGGCAATAAGTTTTCGATAGATTGAAATTCAATTGGAGAAGTAAACGCAATTATACCTTGATGATTTTTCATCGTGATACGGTTTAATTTTTCCTTAGGTACTTCTTGAACAAATATTTCATTTTGCTTCGCTAGTTTCCTAACGGCCACATAATCTGGTTTTCGTTCATCACGAGAAACCATTATTTTATCAATATCACGGTGTTCCAAAAGGGCTTCCTCCACAGGATGTAACCCAAAAATGATGTTATCTAATTTCTTTGCCATAGTCTATTTTTAATATGCTAATGATGCCACTTTACCTTGTCTCCAAGAATCAATGGCTCGATACCAAGGGTTTTTATATACCGTAGAACGCTGTAAAACGTAATCGTTATTCGTAAAAGGATTATTGATTTTAGTAAAGTTAAATGTCAATGATTTATAATTGCTTTGTTCGCCATACGTCCAACTTTCACCGGTTAATGATTTATACACGATACTAGGGGGACCAAAAACGGTGTAAATTATTCCTCGGTCGGTTTTCCAACCTTCTTTATAAGAGGTGTAATAATAGTTAGCTCCTTCCACTCTGTTGTAATATCCTTTAATCAATTTCCTAGCCTTCTCAGGGTCTGTACTTGTTGTTAACCAAAATTCATCCACCGCTTTTTTCTGGTCTTGGTATTTTTTCATTTTCGAATATTCCTTTCTCGAGGTGATAAATCGTAATGGGTCCAGCATTTGTTTAGTGGAGTTCACTTCTGGAAAGTCATCTGAATATTGAAAAAGAGTTAATCCCGATCGGGTGGTTTTTTCATCAATACTGAAAAAGTATATCCCTGCTTCATCCGCAACAAAAGCCGCTGTATCATTAATTACATCAAGTTCAATTTTATAGTAATCATCAAAATTGAACGGTTTAGGGGTAGCAAGTGAAAATGGGGGACTAGAAACGGGGAAAGTAACCTTGTAATTTCGCCCATATAATTGGGCTAATTTTTTGGCCTTATATATAATAGATACCTCTTCATTTTTGTAAAAATAGTTTCGAAATAAGATGGAATTATTTTCTTTTAATAATACCTTAAAAAATTGACGATTTTTCGGGTCCGTTTTATTGATGTTAATAAATGAAATTGTGGATTTACTGTTGTTTAAATTTGTAGTGGTAACTTTAAGAATGTAGTCAGCTCCCTGATTAACGTGAATAGTAAAGACTCCTTGTAACTGCACGAGTCCATCGTGTGCAACGGTGTCAATTTTCACAAATGAAGAACTGTCGATAATCTCCTTGGAACTGTAATTATTAAATAGCTCCCATTTTATGCGAACTTGAGCCATGAGAGATTCACTTTTTGACTTGGTAGAATAGGTGAGGGCTCTGTTTTCAAACATGTAGTGAATCTCGGTTTCCTCTTTGCTGGCATGGTAAACCTTGAACTGCGGTTGTGGAGTTTCCGAACTACTGGAGTACATGTCCTTAAAATCGGTTTCCGATAAGGATACGCCTCTCTGGCAACTTTGCGTAAAACTCATTATAAGAAGTAGAACTCCAATAAAAAGTGGTGTGTTTATACTATTATTCATCCGTACTTGATTCAATTTTAATCTCGACATCTTCCAAAAGTTCGGAAGGTAATGACTTTTTTGCTTTTGCCCCAAGATCTTTTAATTTTTGGGTTTGTTTAGTCAAACTACCTCTACCATCTTTTAATTTATTGAAGGCATCAGTGTAGGCGGTTTGACTCATCTGAATGCCGCGTTCAATCTTTTTTAAATCGGTTACAAACCCTTCAAATTTATCGTAAAGCGAACCGCCCACACGTGCAATTTCCAATACATTCCTTGTTTGTCGTTCATGTTTCCATGTAGATTCAATGGTGCGCAATGTAGCTAATAATGTGGTAGGACTAACAATAACAATGTTTCGTTCCCAAGCGTAATTAAACAATTCAGTATCCTCTCTTAGCGCAACGCTGAATGACGCTTCAATGGGTAAAAACATTAGCGTGAAATCTGGAGAGTTAAACGCCTTGGTGTCGTAGTACGTTTTATCGCTCAATTCTTTAATGTGACTTTTTAAGGAGATTACATGTTTCTTTAGCTCAACTTGCTGCTCTGCATCGGTATCCGCGTTAACCATTCGTTGGTAGGCGGTTAAAGAAACTTTTGAATCAATAATAATGTGTTTGTCGTCTGGTAGAAAAACCACCGCATCAGGAATTCTTTTGGTACCACCCTCAGTGGTCATGTGTTCTTGGAGCTTATATTCCGACCCTTTATTTAGCCCAGATCGTTCTAAAACCCGTTCCAATACAATTTCACCCCAATTTCCTTGATGTTTGTTGCTTCCTGTTAAAGCCTTTGTGAGGTTATGTGCATCATCGCTCAATTGTTCATTGAGTTTTACGAGGCTTTCAATTTCTGTTTTTAAGGAGGCTTTAGCCTCAGCTTCTTTTAGGTATTTGTCGTCAATGTTTTTCTTGAATCGTTCTAAATCTTCCTTAAGCGGGTTTAATACGTTTTTTAATGATTGACTACTCGATTGGTTAATGGTGACTGCGTTTTTTTCGATAAGTCTACCTGCAATGTTTTCAAACTCTTTATTAAATCTTTTTTCCACATCGGCTATTTCTGCTTGTTGTGAAACCATGTTTTCATTGATGCTTTTAAGCGAAGAAACTTGGCTTTTGAGTTCGCTGTTGATGGAAATTAATTCGTTTTTTTCTTTGGTAAGTGAAAGGTTTTCAGATTCGTATTTAAGATTGATTTTCGTTAGATTTTCTGCTGTAGTTTTTATGGCTGCAAATTCAGAATTTATCCGTACATATTTAGCATCTAATTCGGAATTGGATGCGGTTAGTTTTTGCGAATTATCTTTAAAGGAGTTCCTTTCACTTTCAATCGTAGCTTTCTCAATTTCCAATTGACGAATTACCTTTTCTTTTTCAATTAAAGCATTCTCCAAAATGGAGGTTTCCGTTCCTTCATTTTTAGGTGAAAGAATTCGTATTAAAATAAACGTAATTATTACGCCAATGACTAGTCCTGCTATGATTCCAATGATATCCATGCGATAAATTTATCCCTACAAATTTAGGGCTTAAAAGAAATTGACAAACCCAAAATGGATTTTACCTGTTTTAAAATTTATGGGGTTTCCAAATTGGCTTCCTAGGGCATAATTTAAAGAAAATAGCCCCACCTTTGTACCAAAAGTTAGTCCCGCCCCAAAAGCGTATGGGGTATCGGTGCTAAATTTTGTGAGAGTCGATTGCTCGTACCATCCTTGGTCGTAAAAAAGACTGATTCTAGAGTTTTCATCAAAAAGTAATCGGTATTCTATCGTTGCTACACCATAAGAAGAGGCGAACACGGATTGTTCGTCCAATCCTCTCATTGTACTCAATCCCCCAATTCGATACAACTGATTATCTACCAAATTCGCTGAATTTTTAAATGCAGAATTTATTCGAAATAAAAGCGTGGTTTGTGCGGTCACCGGTTGGAAATATTGGGCTCGTAAGGTTCCTTCCAATGAAGAGGATTCTAACGGGATGGAGTCGTAATTTACATTTTCTAAAGCGGTGTTTTTAATGATGGTATTGGTGCCTGCTCCTCCGCTTAATTCTATTGTCCACCCTTTATACGGATTAAATTTATTTTCTACCTTAAAGGAAGAAAAACCCACTCCGTAGGACAAGGATTTTGCATCGTTATAAGGAGGTATCTCGGTGCTGTTCTGGTAAGCATCGGTAGAAATTAAGGAAGTAGAAAAGTTTTTTAAATACCCCAAAAACTCGGTTCCGTTGTTTAATTTAAAGGGAATAGTAAAGGAATGGTTCACATTATTAAACGTAGAATCTCTTCTGTAAATATCTAAATGATAAGAAAAGCCAATGGGTGTCTTAAATAGGTAGGGTACTGATAGCGACATATTAATTTGCTGCGTTTCATTTTTCAACCGTTGCCACTGCAGGTTTAGTCGTTCTCCTTGTCCTACAATATTACCCAAGCTAATTTTCACATCACCAGTCAATATCATTTTAGAGTTGTTTTCTTGGGGTTGGAAACCAATGATTCCATCAAATAAATTAGCTTTTTGAGGTCCTAATATCAATACAATTTTACACGTGTTTTCGGTAAATATGACTTCAAATGGCTTCAACTCTTTCATAAATGGGTCTTCACTTATTCGCCTGCCTATATTTTGAATAAGTTTTTCATTATACGGCATTTTAGATTGAAGACGAATGCTATTTTCAACGTAATGTTTATTTAATCGAATGGGTTCGCCTATAATTTGAATGCTATCTACCGCATAGAATTTGTTTTTGGTTAGAATTACGGAAGCAGAAATGTGGTTGTTATCCATTAAAATATGGCCCAATTTAATTTGGGCAAACGGATATCCATTATTTTCTAAATAGGTTAACGCTTTATTAAAGAAGGAATTAATTTGTCTTGGATTAAATGGGTTGTCTAAAAACTGTTTATCTCTAAAACCGGTTCGACTCAAAATTTCCTCGTCTACCGAATCCGTATTTAAACTTACCCAGTCATATTTATCGCCCAAATACAAATAAGCCGTTTGTTGAAGTGAATCCTCAAAAACGCTATCGATAGAGGCGGATAGATATCCATCTTGCTGAAGACTTTTAAGGAATTTTCGGAGTTTAACGTGTACTTCAAATTTGGTTTTCACTAAAAAAGAACTGGATACATCCGCAGGCAGAGAGGAAACATCGGTCGGTTGTATGGATACGGTAATTTTGGATTGACCCAATAGGTTCAATCCGATTAAAATTAATAATATGGTGAATAAAACCTTCAATTACTCTGTTATTTGCCAATCAATAGGGGATTGGTTGGTTTGGGTTAAATATTTGTTGATAGCAGAAAACGGTTTGCTACCAAAAAAGCCGTGTCGCGCGGAAAAAGGAGATGGATGAAAGCTCGTTAGAATCAAATGTTTATTGGCATCAATCAATGGTGCTTTCTTTTTGGCATAATTTCCCCAGAGCACAAATACGACATGGGTATTGTAGTCAGAAATAGCTTGTATGGTAGCATCCGTAAACTCTTCCCAGCCTTTGTCTTTATGCGAATTAGGTTTAGCTTTAGTCACGGTAAGTACCGCGTTTAATAGAAATACGCCTTGATTATTCCATGCGGATAAATCGCCAATAAATTTATTGGGGGCATTACAATCCACATCCGTGTCTAATTCTTTAAAGATGTTTCGTAAAGAAGGAGGATGGAGGACGCCATTCGGAACAGAAAAACTTAGTCCCTGAGCTTGACCCTCTCCGTGGTACGGGTCTTGCCCTAAAATAACCACTTTTATATCCTCAATGGCTAAGGTTTGGTACGTTTTGAAAATGTTGGCAATTGGAGGGTAAATAATCTCTTTTTCTTTTTCTGTTTCGAGCCATTTTAATAACGAATTAAATTTTTCAGAATAAATGACTGGTTTTAAAATGGATTTCCATTTTTCTGGAAGCGGTGCAATAAATGTATCAGACTTCATGATGTCTAAAAATTCAAGTGATTTGTTGATAACTGCAATATAACGATATAATTTCGTTCTTATAACGGTCATATTTTTGAATTCTGATAAATATCAGGTACTTTCGCATTTAATACAATTTAAAATGAAAAAACGAGCATACATTTTTATCGCAATTTTTGCCATGGGTATAGTGGCAATGTCCTCTTGTTCTCAAAGTCATAAGTGTGCAGCGTACGGAAATACGTACCAATCTTCAGGATATAATAAACGATAGTTTTAATGAATTGGCGCAAGCTTGATTCGGAAACTGAGTTTGATGAAATTTTAATGCAGAGTCTTCAAGAAGGGTCTGCATTTGTTTTGTTTAAACATTCCACTAGGTGTATGGTGAGTACCATGGCCCTACGTTCATTTGAGGCAGAATACTCGGATGAAATAACCCCCTATTTTGTAGACCTTATTAAGTATAAAAGTCTATCTAATCATATTGCTAAAGTAACTGGCGTAATCCACCAATCACCTCAAGTCATTACTATATCCAAAGGAGAAGTGGTGTATGCCGATTCTCATTACCATATTTCGGCCAAAAAGGCGGTAATTTTTTAGTTATAATAAAATTACTTCTGCTTGACAATGAAAATTGATTCAAACGTTGAAAAGCTTTACTTTTGTGCGTTCTGAAAATCGATTTGAAAAAAATATTTTCCATATTAGTTATTTTAAACTTTGTTCTCATTGCCAATGCGCAGTCGGGTAAATCTGCAGAGGATATTAAGCTGTACTATCGATCGAGTTTAACTTATGGATTGGCTTTTCATACCGAAGGATGGGGCGGTAGTTTTAAGTATTACCAACATTTGTCTTATAAAATTAAGCGGTTTTACACCTTCGAGTATCAAAACTTAAAGCATCCGAAACAAGAAAAGGTAACCAATGCGTTTGATGATAATGCGAAAGGTTTCTTTTTTGGTAAAATAAACTCGTTTACCCATGCCCGATTTGGAGTGGGAAGTCAACGCTCGTTTGCTTTAAAAGAATTGAAAAAAGGAGTTCAGGTATCTTGGATATATAGTGCCGGATTTAATTTAGGGTTTCTAAAACCTATTTACCTAGAGGTATATGATTTAGATAACGCAGGGCAACGCGTTCAAGAAAGATATGATCCAGCGGTGCATACCATTGGTGTTATTTACGGAAGAGGAAGTTATTTTAAAGGATTTAGTGAAATGGAGTTTGTGCCGGGTTTATATGGTAAATTCGGACTAAATTTCGAGTATTCACCTTATGACGAACGAATCAAATCTATGGAGGTAGGTGTTGCCATGGATTGGTTTTATAAGGAGGTGCCATTAATGTACAATACCTATAATAATCAGTATTGGGTCACATTTTACGTAATGTTTGAGTTAGGTAAAAAATTGGAATAGAGAGTATGGAACCAGGAACGGTAAAACCAAAAAGTGGAAAAATTCATAATCCAGAAGGAAGAATTTCTCAACGCAAACCAGATTGGTTGCGAGTTAAATTACCTATTGGTAAAGAATATAAAAAAGTACGCGAAATTGTAGGTGAGCATAAGCTTCATACAATTTGTGAAAGTGGAAATTGCCCAAATATGGGAGAATGTTGGGGCGAAGGAACCGCAACTTTTATGATTTTAGGGAATATTTGTACTAGATCATGTGGGTTTTGTAACGTTGCTACGGGTAAACCTTTACCTGCGGATATCAAAGAACCCATGCGAATTGCAAGTTCGGTGATGTTAATGAAAGTGAAGCATTGTGTAATCACTTCTGTAGATAGAGACGACTTGAAAGACGGTGGTTCTATTATTTGGGCAGAAACAGTTTCTAAAGTAAGAGAGATGAGTCCGTCTACAACCATGGAAACCTTAATTCCGGATTTTGCGGGTAAATGGGATAACTTGCAGCGTATAATTGATGTAGCTCCTGAAATTGTTTCGCATAATCTTGAAACAGTTGCTCGATTGAGTAAGCTGGTGCGTGTTCAAGCAAAATATGACCGAAGTTTAGAAGTTTTAAAACGACTAAAAGAAGGGGGCATGAAAACGAAGTCAGGAATCATGTTAGGCCTTGGTGAAACTGAGGAAGAAGTAATTCAAACCATGAAGGATTTACGGTCGGTGAAAGTGGATATTTTGACCATTGGTCAATATTTACAACCGAGTAGAGCCCACCTTCCGGTAGAAAAGTTCGTTACTCCTAATGAATTCAAAAATTATCAAAAAATTGGATTAGAATTAGGTTTTAGATTTGTGGAAAGTGGTCCTTTAGTAAGGTCTTCATACCATGCTGAAAAACATTTGTTTTAACAACTAATTCGAATTCCATTTTGTATGCGTTTTAGCATCTTATTTTTTTTTGTTAAAGTGTAAAAAAAAGTTAAATTGCCGCTCTTTGTGGTTATGGTGAGTAATCACCGTAGAAAATCAGAATGAATAATTAAACTACTAATAATTAAGTAGGTAAGTAGAATTGAAATTACGTTAAATTTATTTTATATGAAAAATAATACTCTTTTAGTATCTGTACTAGCAGGTTTAGGATCAATAGCAGCACTTTTTGCTATTTTTTCTACGCAAAATGTTTCACAGTATTCTCCTAGAGAGGTGGTGAATTCGGGAGCCCAATCAATGGCTAATAACGAGTTCTTTACTGCAATGAGGAAAAATGTTAACACGGGTAAAGTGGAAGCTTCCGATTATATTAAGGCAGCTGCCGAAGTAAATAGTCGTAGTAAATCAAGAGCTACTAGTTTAAATTGGGAATTTTCTGGTCCAGACAATGTGGGTGGACGTGTAAGAGGAATTGTGATCGATAAAGATGATGCTAATAAAGTGTATGCTGGCGCTATTGGTGGAGGAATGTATGTTTCTACCGATGCTGCTGGAACATGGACTTATAAAAGTGATAACTGGGCAAACATTTTAGTTTCCGCTATAGTACAAGACGGAAACGGTCGGGTGTATGTCGGAACGGGTGATGATTGGAGTAATTTACCTGGCGGAGGAATCTGGGTGAGTGACGATAGAGGGGAAACCTTTACACATTTAAGTTCTACCACACCAGGAGCAATTTCTAGAGGTGATGAATGGGCTTTTGTAAATAGAATTGCTGTTTCTAAAAACAAGAATGCACAAGGAAATTATACTGTTTATGCAGGAACCGGTAGCGGATTAAAAGTATCCGTGGATAATGGATTAACTTGGACTTCTCCATTTACAACTCCTAGTCCATCATGTGCTGCATTAAACGGAAATGTTCAGGATGTGATTACAACTAAAAGTAATCGTGTATATATATCATATAATGGTGAATTATATATATCGGATGCGGGTGAAACGAGTTGTTCTTATAAAAAAGTTGGTGTTGCTAATGGTATTGGTAATAGTGCAAGAATGAGTTTAGCAGTATGTGACTTGGATGAAAACATGATGTATGCATTTCAAGCCTTTAACGGAGCTTCAACTACTTTTCAAATTTTGTCATCGCAAGATGCAGGTGAAAATTGGGGCCCTTTACAACCGGCTCCTCCTACTGCAATTATTGATTCTACATTTGATTTAATGGGATCTAATCCTGCAACGTATAATCAAGCAATTGTTGTAGATCCTACTAATTGTGATCGTATTTACGTAGGTGCGGTATCTATGTTTAGAGTAGCAGGTTCATGGTCAAGTGTTGCTGTTCTTGGAGGAGGAAGTCGTTTTTCAGTACATGCGGATAAACATTGGTTTGCTTATTCCCCGCATGATGCCAATACCATGTATGTAGGTTCTGATGGAGGGGTAGCGAAAACTACCAACGCAGCTGCATCAACGGTATTTTGGAGTGAAAACAACCGACATTTTGGTACCACACAATATTATGGCGTAGCATTTACTCCTCAAGGATATATCATGGGTGGTTCTCAAGATAACGGTAACCAATTGATTAATCCAAGCGTACCTGGTAATGCTGGTAAAGATGCTGTCGATTTATTTACATTAGGAGATGGATTTGATTGTCAAGCTTCAAATATTGGTTCTGTGGCTTTTGTAACTAGTCAATTTGGGAATGTAGGAAGAGATTCTTATTTGCCTGGAGCTTCTGGAGGAAATCTTATTCATAGTGGCGGTGCTGCTGACGGAAGTGGCCCAATTGAGTCTCCTTTTATTTCAGTACTAAGATTATGGGAATCTACAAGTGATTTAACAAGTAAGGATTCGGTAGTTTTTAGAAATGATTCAAATGCCTATTCTATTGGGTCTGGAGATGGAATACGAAAAGTATATTCAGGAACTTTAAGACGTGACCAACCAAGCGCTAAAATCGTTCCGGGTCAAGTGAGATTTGAAGATGTAGCTGGAACTCAAATAGCTGATGACAGTGATGTAAATGGAGTTCTTAAAAGTTTTGGCGATAGTGTAGGTACCATTGACTACAATACTGGCGCTTACAGTATTCGTTGGGCGTTTGCTCCACCAGTGGGATCACTTGTGAATAGTAACTTCAACGTAAAGTATGACGCTGGAGATTCAATACTACTGGTAAGTCAAAATGAGCAAGTACCATTTTCTTATATATTACCTAATAGTTTAAATGTAAATGATTCCATAAAAGTTCAAGATCCAGTTCAATCCTTATTGGCGGTGTCTATGAATAATGGAGTGGATATTACACGTGAAGGTTTATATTTTCCAAGAGAAACACCAAAATGGATTAGTGTACGAGGTATTACTCCAACCAGTATGGAATTTTCTAACGATGGAAATGTTCTTTACTTAGGTGGATATAATGGAAGTGTATACAGAATTAGTGGATTGAACGAATTATATACTGGCGTTGAACCAGATTCAGTTTTAACGTATAAAACTATTTTCAATGGCAGTACTTCTGTTTCAGGAATTAACATTCATCCTACAGATCCAGAGAAATTATTGGTAACTACTGGTGGGTACGGAGCGTTAGACCACGTGTACGAACTTACTCAAGCGGAATCATCTAATGGAATTTCTCCAAAAAGAAACTTACAAGGTGATTTACCTGATTTTCCAGTGTATGATCCTGAGTATAATATTAACAATACGGATCAAGTACTAATCGGTACAGAATTGGGATTATGGGTATCGGATGATGTGTCTGGCTCAGTGCCAACTTGGACGCAACAAAGTGCTGGAATTGGAAATGTTCGTGTAGTAGATGTACGTCAACAAAGATTACCGTATTATGAAGCATCTAACTTTGGTCGTTTCTATTTAGGTACTTTCGGTCGTGGAATCTGGACTAGTGGAGACTTAGTGAGTGTGGAAGAGCCTTGGGCTGAGTTTAATACACCAAAAGATATTAGTAATATTAAAATGTATCCTAATCCAGTACAAGGAGCTTCAAAATTATCTTTTGATATGCCTAATAATGGTGCGGCTCAAATTTCAATATTTGATATTTCGGGTAAATTAATCCAAAATCAAATACGTAATTTCTCTGAAGGTACTGCAGTGTATGATTTCAATGCTTCCTCAATGCCAGCAGGTACATATTTTGTAACAGTTACTGCGGGTGATGTTCAAGGACATGCCAAGTTTATTGTGGTGAAATAATATAGCATTCAATTTTATAAAAAAGGGAAGCACGCAAGTGTTTCCCTTTTTTTATGCAGTATTAATTCGCTTGTAGTCTTATTTAGGTGAGGTGGACTACTGGATTGGGTAGATTTTTAGGTACTAATAGTGGTCATAGATTTTCTCAATATGAATGTATATAAGGGTATTCTAATCACTGATGAAGCAATAATCCTTGTGTATTCTAATACTTACGAAAATCTATGTAATTCTGTTTGGATGTGGCGGTTGGACTCAACACGCTATACTAAATAGCCAGGGCAGTCTTAATTTAAGTACACTACATTAATAAAGGAAAAGAATTTCTATATACTAACTTGAGTTAGTATATAGAATGCTAATAAAGAACTCGAAGGAATTCCGGATTTAAATCTTATTCTCCGTAAATTTCTATCAACTTAGTTTCTAATTCCATGCGACTTAAATTACGGGCAATAATTTCTCCTTCCGGATTTATTAAAAATGTGGCTGGAATGGATTGAACTCCGTATGTTAGTGACCCCTCGGCTTGCCAACCTAACAAATCACTGGTATGAATCCAATTTATGCCGTCTTCTTCAATTGCATTTACCCAATTCTCGTGTTTTTCATCTAGGGAGTATCCGTATATTTCAAACCCTTTGGATTTATACTTATTATACAGGTCTAAAACGTGAGGGTTTTCCATTCTACATGGTTTACACCAAGAGGCCCAGAAATCTACTAATACATACTGTCCACGTAATGAAGATAAGGATATCATTTCTCCTTTAGGTGACTCAAAATTTAGTTCTGGAGCTATGCTTCCCACGGTTGCCAGTAGCATGATACCCACTTTGTCTTGTAATGTTGGGAGAAAATTAAATTTTGGGTGCTCCTTAGATAGATGCTCTAAAACCAATTTATATGATTCGGGATCTTCGTCCATTTGTAATCCAATGGCTACAAAATAAGCAGCGATACTACCAGGATACTGGTTAATAAAATTGACGGAAAAATCATGGTAATTGGCGTACATCGCCTTTTGGAATTCAAAGCTATCATACAAAGCTTTACTGTTTTTAGCCGCTTGTTGATGTTTTATCTCAGTCTGAACACTATCCGATACTTTAGCCAATTGCATGGTTTCATCTACTACAATTTTTATCAATTCTGACTCGAATGATTCACCAACGTAATAATTATCATACAAGTTATTTCCATCTGCTTCCAGAACCACGTGATCCCCTTTTTCAACTGCTACTGTTAAATAGTCATTAGAGCCGGTCATTATTCGATACACGGATATGTCGCCCATTTCGGTAGAAAATAAAAAGTATCCATTCTCAGCTACCGTTACCGTGTCGATAGGAATTATTCCTTCAGGAGTTTGCTTTGCCAGAGTGATACTAGCTCCTGGTATATTATCAAAATAGCCAGAAATAGAAGATTCAAATTGCAATGCGGGATCCTGTTTTGGTTCGGAACATCCAAAAAGTGTAAACGCAATAAAACCGGTAAAAATAATTGTAGCTAATCGAGCCATGTTTGTAATTTATGATTTGATTTTTTTCATTAATAGTTGGTTGGTCTTTTTTGGATCTGCTTTTCCACCTGAGGCTTTCATGATTTGGCCCATAAAGAATCCAATGAGTTTCATTTCTCCACTTTTTATCCGAGCTGTTTCGTCTGGAAAGTTAGTGAAAACGGTATCAATTACCGATTCCAACTCATCCACATTACTGTTTTGCACGAGGTCTAACGACTCGGCCAAAGCAATGGGAGATTGTTCGGGATTATCTTCTAACGCTGGAAATAATTTTTGTGAAGCCGAAGAATGGCTAATTTTATTGGATGCTATTAATTCAATAATCTCCGCAATTTGTGAAGGCGCAATTTGAAAATCACTAATGGTAATTCCAAATTTGTTGAGGTGTGATTTTATTTCACCCATCATCCAGTTGGCAGCCGATTTATAATGGGTAGTAAGTGTAACCACTTGATTGAAATATTGACTAATTTCTTTGGAGTCAATAATATTTAAAGCATCATATTCGCTCAGGCCATATTCTTGCGTGTATTTTTTTAACAATGCATTCGGTAGGGTAGGCATGGAATCACCAATCGTCTTGATTTGCTCATCGGAAACAGTGTATGGTAATAAATCTGGCTCTGGGAAAAAACGGTAATCATTTGTGCCTTCTTTACCCCGCATTTGTAGGGTTGAACCATCGGTCGCGTCAAAACCACGAGTTTCCGAGGCAATTTCAATACCTTGCTCCACAAGTTCAATTTGACGACCTATTTCAAAATCAATTGCACGTTTTACATTACGGATAGAGTTCATGTTTTTGACCTCTACTTTTTCACCAAATTCCTTTGCTCCATTTAGCATAACGCTAATATTAGCATCGCAACGCATTGAACCCTCTTCCATGTTTCCATCGCAAATTTCAAGGTAACGAACTAGTTTTCTCACTTCAGTAAGATACTCGTACGCCTCATCCGCGGATGCAATTTCTGGCTCTGTAACAATTTCTAACAATGGTACACCGGCTCTATTTAAATCTACCAAAGAGTTAAATGGGTCGATGTCGTGAATACTTTTACCTGAATCTTCTTCAATGTGGATTCGTGTAAGTCCAATATCTTTTGTTTTACCATCGGCTAATCTGATTGTTACCGCCCCTTTAGTACAGATAGGAGTATCAAATTGAGTGATTTGGTAACCTTTCGGTAAATCAGCGTAAAAATAGTTTTTACGAGAAAACTCATTGTAACGAGTAATTTCGCTGTTGCAAGCTAGTCCTAACAAGATTCCATGTTCAATACTTTTTTCATTCAAGCGAGGCAAAGTACCTGGGTGACCCAATGAAATGGGACTCACATTGGTGTTTGGTGCCGAACCATAATGATTTAGGTCGGATGAAAACGCTTTACTTTTCGTATTTAGTTGCGCATGGATTTCTAATCCAATAACTGCGGTGTACTTGTCTCTTATGGCTTTATCCATCGATAAAAATTGTTTCAAATTATGGCTGCAAATTTAATGCATCACCTTCACTAATTCCGCTACTAATAGCACTAGATTTTTCTCGTTCTTTTTGGCGTTATCTATTACGTCTTGATGCGAAACTTCTTGAATTTTTCCCTCCACTCCCAAATCGGTAATTACTGAGATTCCAAAACATTTAATGCCCATGTGGTGCGCAGCAATTACTTCCGGAACAGTTGACATTCCTACCGCATCGGCACCAATGATGCGAATGTATTTGTATTCTGCAGGAGTTTCAAAAGTAGGACCAGTTAAACCGGCATACACACCTTGGTGAATTTTTATTTTATGCTCAGCTGCAATTGTAACCGCTTTATCAATGTACGATTTATTATAGGTCTCACTCATATCAGGGAAGCGAGGACCCAATTCTTCGATATTTGGACCAATTAATGGATTGGTAGGAAACAGATTAATGTGGTCATTGATAATCATCAAATCGCCAATGGCTTGCTCTGGATTTAGCCCTCCTGACGCATTAGACACAATGAGAGATTCAATCCCAAAAAACTTCATTACTCGAATAGGGAATGCAACTCGCGTCATGTCGTAGCCTTCGTAAAAATGAAACCTGCCTTGCATCACCATTACTTCTACGCCATTTATATGCCCAATGAGTAAACGTCCCTTATGACCTCTAACTGTGGAAACAGGGAAGTTGGGAATTTTTTGGTAATCAATATCGCATTCTACCTGAAGTGAATCTGCAATTGTTCCTAGTCCAGTGCCTAAAATAATGGCTAATTTGGGCGATAGTTTGGTTTGACTTTTAATAAAGTCAGAGGCTTCCTTATATTTTGCTAACATGGTGATTTATGCTTTTTTGAAGTTCATTATCTTGCTCGAACAGAACTTTAATTTGAATTGGAATTTCAAATGC
The DNA here is from genome assembly GCA_963974475.1 of uncultured Flavobacteriales bacterium. Classification (GTDB taxonomy): domain Bacteria; phylum Bacteroidota; class Bacteroidia; order Flavobacteriales_G; family Salibacteraceae; genus CAJXZP01. Next base: position 296,630 of record CAXBCR010000001.1, on the reverse strand, counting down.
CGTTATGTTGGAGCTTAGTTTATTTAATAGCGGCTTTAGTTTTACCGCATCTTTTGACGTGGTTACAACAACAGCGTTGTTACCTAGGCCATTTAATTTTGTGTTAATCTTTTCAACGTCCGATTTTGTGAAATCGTGATGATCTTTAAAACTGAGGCTTTTAACTTGATTTCCAGCTTCGGTCAGATGTCTTATTAATGGTTTGGGATTTACAATTCCGGTCACTAAAAGTACCTTTTGCTCATTTTTCCACACATTTTTGCTTTCATAAGCAACCGGTGTTTGATAGCTAATAGTTGTAAAATAAACCTGTTGATTTGGAAGGGGGGAAATTCTACGAATGATATTATCCTTTTCGGTTTTCGAAAGATCGGTAGGGCATTTGGAAACAATAATAATATTTGCCCTGTTTTTATTTGATCGTGCTTCTCTCAAATTGCCCGTTGGCAATACGAAATCAGTATAAAAAGGCTTTTCAAAAGTGGTTAATAGGATATAGAATGAACCTTTTATTTTTCGATGTTGAAAAGCATCATCTAAAATAATGACCTCTGATTTTTTGTCGGAAATTAAATGTGCCACTCCTTTGGTTCGATCTTCGCATACGGCCACATCAATATTTGGAATACTATTAAAAATTTGTAGCGGTTCGTCACCAATAGTTTCTGCGGTTGCATTTTCATCCGCCAAAATATATCCCGAAGTTTTTCGACCGTAGCCTCTACTTAAAACAGCCGTTTTGTAACGGTCTTTAACTAATCGTGCGAAATATTCGGTATGTGGGGTTTTCCCCGTTCCACCAACCGACAGGTTGCCTATTACAATAAGAGGTATTGGAAATGAATTTGATTTTAGGATGCCTCGATTGTACAAGCTATTCTTGGTGCGAGTAATTCCATCGTACAAAATTCCGAATGGATAAAGTGCAAATCTAATTCTTGACATCAAAAGACGAAATTACGTATAAATAGTCATATAAAATACGCTAAGCAATAATATCCTGTAAGGAATTATGTAGTAGGTGAATGGAAAGAATTGACGAATTATCCTTCAGGAATTGGACTTAAATTAGCGGAGATATTAATCAGGTGGTTATCAATTATATTTTTAGTTTTGAACTAATCAAAAATCTGTTTTTAGAATGGTTAGAATAAAAGACGTTACGCAATATTTAGAAGGTTTGGCGCCACTCGCGCTTCAAGAAAGTTATGATAATGCGGGACTTATAGTAGGAAATCCTAATCATAAAGTTACTGGAATTTTGGTTTGTTTGGATAGCGTGGAAGCTACCATTGATGAGGCGATTGAGCAAGGCGCTAATTTAATTGTGGCGCATCATCCCATTGTGTTTAGAGGGCTAAAACGTTTTAATGGTGCAGATTATGTACAACGAACCGTAATAAAAGCGATAAAGAATGATATAGCTATTTATGCGATTCATACTAATTTAGATAATGTGCCGAATGGCGTAAATTCCATTATTGCTAAAAAGTTAGGTGTTGAAAATATCCGGGTATTGAATCCGCAAAAAGAAGGGCTTACCAAATTAGTAACGTTTTGCCCCATTGATAAATCTCAAAAAGTGATGGATGCGCTTTTTGAAGCAGGAGCAGGAAACATTGGCGATTATTCGCATTGCAGTTTTAGTTCGGAAGGACGTGGGACTTTTAAAGCGGGCGAAGATGCGCATCCGTATGTGGGCAAAATTGGGGAAGTGCATAAAGAGCGCGAGTCTAAAATAGAAGTGATTGTTCCAAATCATTTGCAAGGAAATGTGGTTTCCGCATTGCTGAAATCACACCCGTATGAAGAAGTGGCTTATGATTTACAAGCTTTAAAAAATACGAACCCATTTGTTGGTGGAGGAGCAATTGGTGAATTACCAAAAGAGGTTTCTACCGAAATATTTTTGCAACGAATTAAGGATACGATGAAAGCAGGTTCGGTACGTTACACAAAAATATTGAAACCAACCATAAAACGCATTGCAATATGTGGAGGATCAGGAAGTTTTATGCTTTCGGAGGCTAAAAAAGCGGGTGCAGATTTATTTTTAACATCTGATTTCAAATATCATGAGTTTTTTGATTCTGAAAATCAGATAGTTATTGCGGATATAGGGCATTATGAGAGCGAACAGTACACAAGTGCGCTTTTAGGTGATTTTCTTACACAAAAATTTTCTACATTTGCAATCCGAATTTCGGCAATAAATACCAATCCGGTTAATTATTTATAAAATATGGCAAAAGCAGCGAAAGATCCCAAGATGATGTCGGTTGAGGACAAATTGAGATCACTTTACAGATTGCAGTTAATCGATTCAGAAATCGATAAGATTAGAACTATTAGAGGCGAATTACCAATTCAGATTCAAGATTTAGAAGATGATATCATTGGTTTGGAAACTCGGATTGCTAAAATGCAAGAAGAAAAATCAGAGCTTGAGCAAGGCATTACCGATAAAGGAATTCATATTAAAGATGCTGAAGCGGCTATTTTAAAATATAAGGAGCAACAAAACGATGTTAGAAATAACCGTGAGTTTGATTCTTTAAATAAAGAGATAGAGTTCCAAGGATTGGAAATTCAATTGGCTGAAAAACGAATTAAAGAAGCTAGAGCACGTATTGCAAGTAAAGAAGAAGTATTGGAAGCAGCTAAAACTGATTTAGCGGAAAACCAAAAAGAATTGCAACACAAAAAAGACGAGCTTGGTGGTATTGTAGGTGAAACCGAAAAAGAAGAAAGCAAATTTGGAAAATTATCTAAAGAAGCTGAATTAAATATTGAGCCTAGATTATTAAAAGCCTATTTAAGAATTAGAGGTAAAGTACGTAATGGTTTAGCTGTAGTGGCTATTGACCGTGCAAGTGCTGGTGGTTCGTATATTCAAATTCCACCACAACGTATCTTGGATGTTGGAGCACGTAAGAAAATTATTGTAGATGAGCATTCTGGTCGCATTTTAGTGGATCAAGAATTAGCTGCTGAAGAGCAAGAGAAATTTCAAAAATTGAGCTAGTCTCATTTTAACTATATTTAAAATGCCTCTTAGATTAATTTCTGAGGGGCATTTTTTTTGGCTAAATTTAAAACTGTTTTAAAACGAGTAGGTTCAGTTATACATTGGTTTGCATTAGCGATAGCAGCGGCATCCTTTTAGGAGGAACGACTAAAAGATATAGCGGAAAGCGCGCCCCCATTTTGTTCGACTTCAGTTGAGGGAAAACTACGTGACAAACAAAATGGGGGAATGCCCAAAAAATTAGAATCCGAATAAGTTTCGTATAAAATAGATGTTACTTTTGGCGTCCTTAATATAACGAGAAAATAATGGCAAAAAATTTCACAAAACGGTCGGAAGATTACTCCAAGTGGTATAACGAATTAGTGGTAAAAGCGGATTTGGCAGAGAATTCGGATGTGCGTGGTTGTATGGTAATTAAACCTTACGGATATGCAATCTGGGAGAAAATGCAAGCGGAATTGGATAAAATGTTCAAACAAACGGGGCATGAAAATGCGTATTTCCCATTGTTTATTCCAAAATCCTATTTGAGTAAAGAAGCGGCACATGTGGAAGGGTTTGCTAAAGAGTGTGCGGTGGTGACCCATTATCGTTTAAAAGTAGGCGAAGATGGAAAAAGCGTGGTAGTGGATCCAGACGCAAAATTGGAAGAGGAGCTAATTGTTCGTCCTACTTCAGAAACTATTATATGGAATTCCTACAAAAAATGGATTCAAAGTTACCGAGATTTACCTATTCTAATTAACCAATGGGCCAATGTGGTGCGTTGGGAAATGCGAACTCGTTTGTTTTTACGTACCGCTGAGTTTTTATGGCAAGAAGGACATACGGCTCATGCAACTAAAAAAGAGGCAATTGCAGAAGCAGAGCAAATGCTGCATGTATACGGAGATTTTGCGGAGAATTATATGGCAATGCCGGTTATAAAAGGGGTGAAGTCGGAAAGTGAACGATTTGCAGGAGCATTAGAAACCTATTGTATTGAAGCCATGATGCAAGACGGAAAGGCATTGCAAGCAGGAACTTCTCACTTTTTAGGACAAAATTTCGCGAAAGCATTTGATGTTAAATTTACACCAAAACAAGGACCTCAAGAGTATGTTTGGGCTACTTCTTGGGGCGTATCAACTCGCTTAATGGGAGCTTTAGTAATGACACATTCAGATGATCATGGTTTGGTTTTGCCTCCTAAATTGGCACCAATTCACGTAGCAATTGTACCTATTTTTAGAAATGAGGAACAATTGGATGCGATTAGCGTGGTTGCGAACCAATTAAAAAAAGAGTTAGAAGCAAAAGGGTTGTCCGTTAAATTTGATAATAGAGATACGCAAAAACCAGGCTGGAAATTTGCGGAATATGAGTTTAAAGGAGTCCCTGTTAGATTAGCTATTGGAGCCCGGGATTTAGAAAACGGAACATTGGAAGTAGCTAGACGTGACACCTTAACAAAGGAAGTTGTTGAGCAAGATGCAGTTGTGGATTACGTGGCTGGATTGATGGATAAAATTCAGGAGAATTTATTTCTAAGAGCGGATAAGCTACGTACTGAAAACACATATAAAGCAGATACGTGGGAAGAGTTTGAACGTATTATTAATAGTGAAGCGGGTGGTTTTGTTGAAGCGCACTGGGATGGCACTATTGAGACAGAAGACAAAATTAAAGAGCTTACAAAAGCAACAATTCGTTGTATTCCTTTGGATGCAGTGGAAGAGGAAGGAAAATGTATTTTGACAGGAAAGCCTTCAAATAAACGGGTGTTGTTTGCGAAAGCATATTAAACGAGATAAACCATGACAAAAAGAGAGGAAATTTTCAGTACGTTTAAATCAAAGTCTTGCGTAAAGCAGGAAGTACATGCAAAAACGAAGGAAGCTTTTGGATTGGTAAAAGAAGTGTTGCAAGAAATAGCAAAAGATTACAAGGAGTATTTAGAATCATTAGATAACCGGGTGCTAATTAGCTATAAGGATGAAGGTGAATATGGCGCTGTTTTAGGATTTGGCGGTGATTTGTTGGTATTTCAGATGCATAGTAATGTATTTTCATTTGAGGAGTCTAATCCTATCCATAAGCACTCATATATTACCGAAAAAGAGTCACGTACTTTTTGTGGAGTGATAAATGTGTATAATTTCTTGGCGGATTCATTTAAGTATAACCGCCAAAATGACTTAGGTTTTTTGGTGTCAAGAATTTTTGTAAACGAAGAAAGTCACCTTTTTGTGGAGGGCAAAAAAGAACTGGGATATCGATACGCTGATTTATCTAGTCAATTGGTTAGTAAGGAATTACTAATTGAAATTATTGAAAGTTCTATCCAATATGCGTTAGAATTTGATTTATACACTCCCGATTTTGATAAAAGTCAATTGGTAAGTGTAGGGCAAATGAAAAAATTATCACACGACCAAAAAGTGGTCACTTCCAAACGATTAGGGTTTAAAATGAGTGCTGATCGTGACCGGTTAACGAAGTGATAAAAAAAACTTTGTTTTTTTTTATAGAATTGTTTGGAGAGTAGAAATTAATATTACCTTTGTCGCCCCTTTGAAAGGGAAGTATTTTGGTCCGTTCGTCTAGGGGTTAGGACGCCAGGTTTTCATCCTGGTAACAGGGGTTCGATTCCCCTACGGACTACAAGAAATTAGAAAGCCTCAGCAGTGAGGTTTTCTAATTTTAAAAGTGTTGTAATACGGGAATTAAAAGCCTACATTTGCAACCACAATTTTTGAAAAGAACTTTTATAATATAGATAATGGCAAATCACAAGTCATCTTTAAAGAGAATCAGACAAACAGTAGTAAAAACTGCTCGTAACAAATATTATCACAAAACTACTCGTAATGCAATTAAAGCATTGAGAGAAACTACCGATAAGAAAGCAGCTGCTGAAGCTCTTCCTAAAGTAGTAGCTATGTTGGATAAATTAGTTAAAAGAAACATTATTCATAAAAATAAATCGGCTAACTTAAAATCTTCTTTAACTATCTTGGTTAACGGATTAGCTTAATATTTTTAAGACTACATTATTGAAAGGTTTCACTTTGATAAGTGAAACCTTTTTTTGTGCCCTTTTGTATGGTTAAAATACTTTATTTTAGCCCCAATGAAAGAGTATCAACCCAAACTAAGTATAAAATCCTGGGCCGAAGATGACCGACCGCGAGAGAAATTGGTTTTGAAAGGTCGGACTTCCCTGACAGATGCTGAATTAATTGCAATTTTGATTGGTTCTGGAAACAGAGATCAATCGGCTGTGGAGCTAGCGAAAGTAATCCTAAATTCCTTTGGAAATAACTTGAATGACGTGGCTAAAGGTTCCGTAACCGATTTAATGAAATTTCACGGCATTGGAGAAGCAAAAGCAATATCTATAATTGCAGCTTTGGAAATAGGAAGACGAAGAAAAGTAGAACAACCTTCAGAGATTCTTCAAATTAGAAATAGCATGGATTCATACGATATTTTTTATCCGATGCTGGCCGATAAATTTATAGAAGAATTTTGGGTGTTGTTACTTAATCAGAATAACCGCGTTTTATCAAAGCGTTTGGTGAGTAAAGGTGGAGTGAGCGGAACGGTGGTAGACGTTCGAGTTATTTTAAAGCTCGCCATAGACCAATTAGCTTCGGGTATTGTTATGGCTCATAATCATCCTTCGGGCTCGATAAAGCCTAGTGAACAAGATAAATCACTTACCAAAAAAATAGTGCAAGCCGCTCGGATGCTAGATTTAAAAGTGCTAGATCATATCATCATTGGTGAGGAAGATTTTTTTAGCTTTGCGGATGAAAACCTATTAAGCTAGTTGCATTGAAAATATTCATTTATAGTTCGCAAAGTTCACCACGTTTAAAATACATTACCAAATTCTTGTTTGGAGAATTGTTGGGTATAGAAAGCGAAGTGATTACTAACCGTGATGAGGTTTATACAAAAGAGTTTGTAGTAAATTACAGTAATCAAGATGTAGCTGGACTGAAAATAACTCCCGAAAAATTATTGTTTGAAAAACGAATTTCAGAGCAAAATTTAAAGGTGGGACAACAAGACGATTTTGTAACTCTTTTTCATAATGGAGGAGAATCGTTCTCTTTTGATGTTTTTAGTGCATCCTTCTTTTTGTTGAGTCGATATGAAGAGTATTTGCCACACAAAAGAGATAAGCATGATCGGTATGACCCGTTACATAGTGTGGCATATAAAAATGGCTTTTTAGATGAACCTGTTGTAAATATTTGGGCAGAATTTCTGAAAGAGAGTTTACAGGAAAAGTACCCCTCGTTGAAATTTAAATTGCCCTCTTTCAAATTTATTAATACCATTGATGTAGATTATGCCTACGCATATATCGAAAAAGGGGCGATAAGGGAAATTGGCGCCTTGGTTCGCGATTTCTTTCAAGGTAAATTGACCGAATGCCGAAATAAAATTAGTTGCTATTTGGGTTGGTCTAAAGATCCTTTTGATACATTCGATTTGGTATTGGAACAACATAAGAAGCATTCTTTATCATCGATTTTCTTTTTTCATGTTGGTGATTACGATACGCATGACAAGAGCATACCGGTAACGAGCAATAAATTGCAATCCTTAGTGAAGGGTGTGAATGATTATGCGGATATTGGACTACATCCTAGTTACGCGTCTTGTAATGTGCCGGATAAATTACGTGTAGAGTTTAATCGAATTTCAAAATTGGTGCATCAGCCGGTGACAAAAAGCAGGTTTCATTTTATTAAATTGAATTTGCCTCAATCTTATCGGCAATTAATTGAAAACGATGCCACCGAAGATTACTCCATGGGCTATGCTGCAAAAATGGGATTTAGAGCAGGGGTTTGTTCTTCGTATTATTTTTACGATTTAGATTTTGATTCTCCCACCACATTACGAGTGTATCCATTTTATTTAATGGAAGCTACTGTAAAGTATTATTTTAAGGAGGGGCCAGAAAAGGCCATGCCTTATTTTAGGGAGTATATTGATAAAGTAAAAAGGTATAACGGAACTTTTGTAAGCCTTTGGCATAATGACTCGCTATCGGAATGGGGCCAATGGAAAGGGTGGAAGCAAGTGTATTTGGGTATGATAGATTACGTAATCCAGTCTAATGATTAAAACGTGTAAATTGTTTTAACCACTTATTACCGGTTTTCGATATTTGCATGTAAGGTGAAAGCGTTCCCCCAAATGAGGAGAAAAAACGGTCTATGTTTTTATTCATACTTCCTTCAAAATTGAAGGTTAATCCTCTTTTCTTACTTTCTTTTATGGCTTCCCACATCAACAAGCTCATTACCCCGGAATTTCTAGCGTCATCGGTAACCGCTCCTACAAGGTAATGCATATACTGATGGTCAAAAACTAAATAGAATGCGCAAACGATATTTCCTGAATCATCTATCGCATGAAGAATAATTCGTTTTCCAGAAGTGCTTACCGTTTGGTCTAGCCTAGCAAATTGATTTTGGGTGAATAGTAATTCTATTCCTTTATTCTTTAGGTCGTTTTGATGAAGATTGAAAACAGGGTCGATTTCATTAGCTGCTATCACAGCATACGTTGCACCCGAGTTACGAATGTGTTTTTTGATATTGGGTTTAAACCCTTTTAAAAGCTCTTCTTCCGTTTTCGATGTATCTAATAAGTACGAATACCGCGTAGTCTGACTATATCCGGCCCATGCAAAGGGTGACCAATACATGTACTCAAAATCAGTTTGAGTAATAAAGCGGTCAGTTTTTGGAATTTGAGCCACTAAATCGGACGTTACCTTTCTATCATGAGAATGGTAATTGTCTTTTTTAAGATCAGTAGGGTAAATAATAATCGGTCCAAGATACGGAGTCAAAAACGGCAACGTAATTTGTTTTAATCCCAGTTTTGAATTCGTGACATAAGGCATGGCCCCTACTAACAGGGTTCCTTTAAAACTCAGAATGACATTCCAATTTTCATCTCCTGCCACAGCATCCAACCATAACGGTGTTTGAAAAATCAACGGACGCGAAGATGTATCACAAAATTGACGATATGTTTCTTTAGCGCTTAACAAAATCTCCCTTCTAATTTTAATTTCTCGTAATGCGAAATATCTCTAGTTTTAAAAACCTTAGCAGGGTTACCTCCGGCAATTCCGTATTTTTCAATATTTGAAACAACTACCGCTCCTGCTTGAATAATGGCGCCTTCGCCAATGGTAACGCCCCCTAAAATGGTCACCCGGTCTCCAAGCCATACATTGTTTTCAATGGTAATGTTTTTGCTAATGGTGATTTTAGTATCGTAGGGAATGGCGTTTCCGTCATCGTATTTGTGATAGGAATTGACAAAAAGTATTTCCTTACCTGAGTGAAAATTATCTCCAATGGTTACCTGACCATTTCCTCGAATGGTCATGCCATTAAAATTCACGTTATTTCCCAAGCTAGTTTGAGAGGTAAGTCTAGTATAGAAATTTGCACGTAGGTTTTCTCCATACGAATGAACCGTATTCTTTACGAAAAACGTAAACAAAGTGCGCATTATTAATTTAAGAAGCCTTCTCAATTTTGTAGATTTTAAATTTTGCCACCATAAAAGTAGCGACCATAAAAACGAACCATGTTATAGCGGTAGCATACGCCACACCGATAACGCCCATTTTTTTAATTAGTACGTAGTTGAGGAGCAAATTTAACAAAGCTCCCGAGAATGTAATAATTGCTAATATATCGGTTCGCTTACTGTAAAAAATAAAATTGGTGAATAAGAAATAGAGGGATTGAAATAGGAAACCAAGTAAAAGCAGGGTAACATACGTTTTTGCCTCGGTGTATGAGCTGTCTATCAGGTATTCGAAAACAAGGTCGGTAGAAAAATAAATCCCGATGCTTACCATAATAAAACCTGCGAATAAAATAGTCGTAAATTTTTCGACCGATTTATAATCTTTCTTTTGGAGTAAACTAAACAACATGGGGTTCCAAGCCTGATTGACGGAGCGACTAAAAAGAAGCATCAGCGCACCTACCTGGTAGGCCGCGGTGTATAAACCCACTTCAGAATTCCCTTCGAAAACCGAAATAAAATACCGGTCGCTCATGGCGATGATAGTCCCTCCAATAGCGTGTGGTATAAGTGGTAACCCAAATTTCAAAACCTGATTTATTTTTTCCTTACCCACCGAAAAGTCGAAATATCCCATTCGGTAAATAATAAAAACACCCATGAGGGAAGCAACAAAAAATGCCATATAGGTTCCTTCTAAACGTCCGAAATACCCATGCTTCCAATACATGATAAAAGCAGCGGATAACGCAAAATCAAAAACGGTTTGAAATAAACTATAGAACAAATAGCTCACTGATTTTTGTTGGGCTTGATATAAAACCAAGGCTAGCGTAGGGAAAACTCGTAAAAGAACAAAAATGGGCAACAATAAAATGATGTTAGCAGGAATGTCTAATGCGGACGAAATAAAATCGTTGGTAAAGTAGAACAGTATAGAGATGATTACAAATGAACCAAAAGACAATAGAAGTCCGTTAGACAGATACTTGGCCAAATTAGGTTTAGACGATTTAAAGTATTCTACATTTACACCCGCTTCTAAGTTTAGAAGAATAAAAGGCGTTAAAAAAAGAATGGAAGTTTCAATAAGGCTCAAAACTCCGAAACCCTCTGACGAAATATAGGAAGTCAAAATAGGCAACATAATAAACGGAACTAAGGATTTTAATCCGTTGCTTAATCCGTAAATAATGATGTTTTTTGAAAGTTTTTTACCTGACATGGACACGTAAAGATAATTCAGTTTGGAATAATCTTATGCAGGCAAATTTAATTAAACAACGGGGTAGGAATATAGAAATTAAAAAATGATTCCAATTAATCCGATCGCTTCTCTAGTAATATTTACACCTTATCTTTGCGCTCAATTCAAAATTGGATTATTTAATGAAGATTGGTATTATTATTCAAGCAAGAACTGGGTCTACAAGACTACCAGGTAAGGTAATTGAACCATTCGTGGGTAGACAAAGTATCCTAGAAATAATTATTGAACGAATTTTAAAACAGTTTGATGCTGATCAAGTTATTTTGGCAACAACGGTTAGTGGTTCCGATGACCCGATAGAAAAAGTTGGAAACGATTTTGGAATTCATGTTTTTAGAGGAAGCGAGGATAATGTATTAAGTCGATTTACAGGAGTAATTCGTCAATTCAACTTGGATGGAGTTGTTCGAGTTTGTGCAGATAATCCATTTTTAGACGTTGATTCGTTTCATGATTTGATTAAATGGGGAGTGGAAAACAAAGCGGACTATTCTGCATTTTCTATTTCGGATACGGTGCCCACCATTAAATCTCATTTTGGTTTATGGGCAGAATATGTGAGTGCCGATGCACTTTTACGCGCAGAGAAATTAACGACTGAAAAACTATATCAGGAACACGTAACTAATTTCATTTACGGAAATTCGGATAAATTTGCGGTTGATTTGCACGTTTTACCTCATAATTGGGCTTTAGAAAAGAATATTCGATTCACTTTAGATACCGAAGAAGACTTTAAATTATTAGAAAAAATGTATCAAGATTGTATCTTGCATACCATTAAATTTTCTCCTGCATCATTGATTTCCTATGTAAAGGCTCATCCAGAAATAGAGAATGAAATGGCGATTCAAGTACAACGATGGGAGAAATAGGAAGGAAAATAACATGAAAGAAACATACGTAATAGGCGAAATTGGACAGAATCATAACGGTTCAGTAATTATTGCCAAAGAAATTATTGATAGAGCAGCACGTCCGGTAATTGATCCTCTTTTTAATAGAGAATTAAAACCAATGAATGCGGTAAAATTGACTAAGCGAGACCTAAAAGAAGAGTTGTCGGCATCGGCCATGATGAAGCCTTATACTTCTAATCATTCTTTTGGAGCGACCTATGGGGAGCATCGTGAAGCGTTGGAATTAAATGATGAAGAACATTTTGAGATTTATAAGTACGCCAAAGCGAAAGGACTTGATTTTGTTGAGACTCTTTGTGGTGTAGGTTGTACATCCATGTTTCGGTATTTTGAGCCCGACAGATTGAAAGTGGCATCGCGTGATTTAACCAATTTGCCTTTATTAAATGTGTTGGCAGAGACCAAAATTCCAATTATTCTTTCTACCGGAATGGGTGGGCCAAAAGAGCTAGATGATGCATTGGAAGTAATTACTAAACATCATAATGAGGTGTCTATTTTGCATTGCTTATCGCAATATCCAAGCGATTATAAAAACATTAATTTATTGACCATTCCATACTTGAAAAAGAGGTACCCTAATTTTACCGTAGGATATTCTGACCACTCAATTGGTATTGTGATTCCTGTGGCAGCGGTTACTTTGGGTGCTGAAATTATTGAAAAACACATTACGCTAGATCGTGATATGCGTGGAACTGACCAAGCAGGTTCTTTAGCTCCAGATGGCGTATATCGGATGATGCGAGATATTCGTAATTTAGAACAAGCTTTTGGTACCGAAGACATGTTTGTAGATGAATCGGTTAAAAGCGCACGAGTGAAATTGGAGCGATCCATTGCCACTAAGTCGGCTTTAACCAAAGGGCATGTTATTACCGAAAATGATTTGCACATGTTAAGTCCAGGTGATGGGTTTAAATGGGCGGATAAAAATGAAGTAATTGGAAAAACCGTAAATTTTGATATTCCTCAGGATGAGGTGATATATGCAAATATGATTTCGTAATGGATATAAAACTAATATTATCGGACATTGATGGAGTTTGGACGGATGGCGGAATGTATTATTCGTCAACCGGTGAAGAATTAAAGAAATTTAATACTTCTGATAGTGCGGGTGTTTTGTTTTGTAAATTATTGGGAATTAAAGTAGGCATCATAACGGGCGAAAACGTGCCCATGGTGCAACGAAGAGCAGATAAACTTAAATTGGATTATGCCATTTTGGGTGCGAAAAACAAAGTGGCAATCGTGGAAGGAATCTGTGAAGAGTTGGGTATCACTTTGCAAGAAGTGGCCTACATTGGAGATGATATCAATGACATGGCTTTGCTTAGTAAAGTGGGTTATTCTGCTACTCCTTCCAATGCGCCTTTATATGTACAGAATATGGCTCAACATTGTCTATCTGTGAAAGGTGGAGAGGGTGCTTTTAGAACGTTCGTTGAGAAAATTCTGACTGAAAATGATTTGCTTGTTAAAGCATTGCGTTTGTATCATGAATCAACCAGCCAGTTTAATCAATAATGGATTTAGGTCAAAAAATCAAATCGGTAGATGTAAACTACCCCGTTGAAAACATTAAAGTAAACGGAAAACAATTTTGGCCATTTTTTAGGGTGTTCTTTTTTGACGCCCAATATGTAAAAGGGGGAACTCAAACCTCGTTTAGTTTAACCCAAAAGCTTCAGTTTTTACTATCTTCTTTCTACGGAATTTTTAATTGGTTTGGTAAAACCGAGTATTTAGTGTTTTCTAATTCCGACCAACGCAAAGAAGTAAATGGAAAATGGATAGATAAATCTGCGGATTATTTAAACCTAAAATTACCACACACTTTGCATATAGAACTACCCGTTTTTAAGCATTTTTCGCATTCCAAGTTAAAATTTAAGCGGGTTGTTTCGCATTTGCCTTTACGCTTTTTAGAAGTGGTTTACATGAAATTGATTCTTCGGAAAGTGAGCATTGAAGGAATGGAAATTCTTAACCAACTGAATGAAAAATTTGAATTGAACATTTCAGGAACGGAAGTAGCAAAAAGATTTTTGGCTCAATATAGCGTGATGAAATTTATATTACGTTTTATTCAGCCCAAAGCCGTTTTTATGGCAGTACCATACATGAAAATGGGGTATGTGTTGGCGATAAAAGAAAATGGCATTCCTGTAATTGAAATGCAACATGGCTCCATCAATAATTCACATTTTGGTTATACTAATTACAAGCAATTTGATGCTAGTTTGTTTCCTAACTATTTGTTGGCATATGGCGAAGGGACTAAAGATGTGTTTGTCGATGGGAATATTACCTATTCTTCCGAAACTGTTTTTCCTATAGGACACTACTACTTGCATTTGATAGATGACAATGTTGGAGAAAAAAACAAACTTGCAAAACAGCTTTCGGGTGCACAAAAAACCATAGCGGTTTCATTGCAAGACGATTCGGTGGGGTCAAAAATAGTAGCGGTTTTAACGGAAGTGGCTCAAAAAAAATCGGATTGGAAATTTGTGTTCGTTCCGCGTAAAACGCCTCAAAAAGTGTATGAAAAAATGAATTTGCCTCCCAATATCCTGTTTGCACCAGAACTTAATGTTTACGAGGTTATTGCAATATGTGATTATCATACCACCGTTTTTTCAACCTGTGCATTGGAAGCTCCTACCTTGGGAAAAGGAAATGTATTAGTAAATATAAACAATAAGTCAAAAGAGTATTTTGACCATATCTTAACGGACAACCGAGTAACTAGATTTGCAAATTCTGCGACCGATTTTATTAATGAATTGGAAAAAGGTGATTTCCCAAATGCCTTGGAAATTAAAAAATCTAATAATAGAGTAATGGTTTCTGGATTTGAAGCTAATTTGCAAAGTGCCTTGCAAGAAATGCACATTTTGTAATGACAGGCCTCCTAATATATCTGCCTACTACGGCCTATTTCCCGCAATTCTTTTTTTTGGTGGCCTTTTTTTATGTGTTAGTACGTGATAGGAATTCGGTATTAAATTCGTTCAACGAATTCAGAACAGACCCAAAACGTCCCATAAATTGGAATTTTTTGATTATTCTATTAATAGTTTTTTTTAGCAGCATTAATAGGCTAATCCATTGGGATTCCCTAAATAGTTTTGCCGACATATTTCCGTATTTTGTTTTGCTTATTCCAACATTTGTAATTGCGAAAGGGTTTAAAGCTGTAGATGCCAAAGTCTTAGTTTTATTGGTTGCCATTGAATCCATTGCGGTTATATTACAATGGTACTTTAATGTGTCTACATTCGATTCTTCTTTGGCTGGTTTTACCGAATTTGAGCAAGGAGCTTCAGCCTATTTTCAACGCCCTCTTGGTTGGAGTGATAGTTCAAGTCATGTTGCTTCCAAATTATTGTTGAGTTGGATGATGATTGACTTCTTTAAGTTTAAGAACAAATTGTGGTGGTTGGTTAAATTACTTCTGTTATTTGCAATCGTTTTTACCTTTAACCGCTCGGTTATACTCTCGCTTGGGGTTTATATTATTATTTATTACGGGGTTGGATTTTTGAATTTAAGATTCAAATTAGAAAATGCAGTGGTGGGTTTATATGCAGCCATTTTTAGCAGTTTGGCTATTGCTTTTGTAGCCATCTTTAAATGGGAATCTATATTAAACCAATTTACTCGTAATACTGGAACGGTAGAGCTTACAGGTCGAGAGTATTTGTGGTCGGATTTTATTCTGTTTATTCAAGACCATCTTATCTTTGGTAACAATTCTATTAAACTTTGGTTAGATGGATATCATGCGCATAACGCTTATATTGAGGTGATTGCTACGAACGGAATTTTTATTGCCATCCTATATTTCATTCTTATTTATAGAAATATAAGATCCAATAATTGGGTGTATGTCGTTCCTGTTTTAGTATATGGATTAACCCAATATGGATTTTTCTGGGGGATTTCGCTGATGGATATTTTGTTTTACGTCATTTTGTTTACCGGGTGTACACAAATAAAAACGGAATCTATTTTTTTGAAAGCAGAGCCAACTCTTTAATAAACACCATAAATAAGCCCAGTACGAAAAAAGTAACAGTGGCAGCGATAATAATGACTAAGTTTTTATTGGAAGGCTTATTTACCGTATAAAAACGAGATACAATGGTAAAGGGTTCTAACGTTTGGGCTTGTACTTTTAGATTTTCTAAAGAAGAAATAGCCTCCTTATAATGATTAGGGTTAATCTCATTTATAATTGATACGGAAGATTTGGATGTTAGAACCGATCTCGAGATGGAATCAATCATAGCAATATTAGTGGTCATTTCTTCAATTAAATGAAGTGTTTTTTGATATTCAAATTTATTAGTGTTAAAAATAAATTCATTTTGGGATAAATATAATTTAATCCCATTCGCCAAATTAGGTAAGACTTTTTGGTCATATACGTTGGCTTGAATCATTATAAGCTTCCCCAATTTCAAATCTGTTGCTGAAGGTGCATGAGAAGTTTTTGTGTGTTTAGAATTAGAAAACTCTAGGTTTCTTATTTGCGCTGCTTCTTCTTTAGATATCCCAAGTTTGGTAGAAAGTGCATCATAATTTTTTTCTTCGGTGAGTGTTGTTAGCGGAGCTAAAATTTCTAGGAGTGTTGTTTTTTCAATGATGTTAGAAAACCCAATCATTTCAGAGGCATAGTAGTTTGCCTTTTGATAAGTGTACCCAATTCCAAAAACAAAACCAATGATGGTTGAAATACTAAGAATGATAAAATTGCGCTTAATGAAATTATAGACTAATACAAGAAATTCTGTTAGTCCAATAGTATCCGTTGGATTCATATTGATTTGTTTTATGGGGTGCAAATTAAAGGAAATTAACCGTTCGTTAATAAAAAAGAGGTTAAGAAGTAGGTTAATTGGTAGCTTTGATAATCTTTGCTTTTACGATAAGCAGATGACAAAAAAAGTATCCATCATTATTCCGGCAAGAAACGAAGAAGCGTTTATTATTAATACGTTAACTTCCATAATGGCGCAAGATTACCCGCAAGAATTTGTGGAAGTTATTATTGCCGATGGGGAAAGTGACGACCGAACTTGTGAATTGATTAAAGATTTTATTAGTACTCATTCCAATGTCAAGCTGATTAATAATCCAGAACGAGTTGTTCCGTATGCGTTAAACTATGCGATTAAAATTGCTTCAGGCCAAGTATTTGTGCGGTTGGATGCGCATTCCAAATACCCTCAAAATTATGTGTCCAGATTGGTATATGAATTAGGAAGGTTAAAGGCAGATAATGTGGGTGGAGTGTGGAATACCACTCCCGCTAATAATGGTGTAGTGGCAACAGCAATCGCTTTGGCTACATCACATCCGTTGGGAATTGGCGATGCAAGTTATCGTTTGGAAAACCCTGAAATTAAAGAAGTAGATACCGTTCCATTTGGCTGTTTTACCAAGGAGGTTTTTGACCGAATTGGATTATTTGACACCGATTTAATTCGGAACCAAGATGACGAGTTTAATGGTAGGATTTTGAAAAATGGTGGTAAGATATTTTTAATTCCAGATGTGGAAATTGAGTACTACGCCAGGGCTACCATTAAAACCATGATGAAAATGTTTTACCAGTATGGTTTGTTCAAACCGTTGGTAAACAAAAAATTGGGTTCGGCCGCTACTATTCGGCAATTTGTTCCTCCGGCTTTTGTATTGTTTATAATTGCGGGTTTGATTCTTCCATTTTTTTCGGCTTGGTTACCGTTAGTATGGGACTTTGGTTTTGGAATCTATCTTGTAATTGCATTGATTGTTAGTGTTAAAATCATGCTTGCAAAAAAGAGATTCGCATTGTTGTTTATACTACCTTGGCTTTTTCCATTAATTCATCTCAGCTATGGCTGGGGGTATATTAAAGGATTCTTGTTGGTCAATGTGTTAAATACTAAACCGGGTAAACAAAATTTTTCTACTTCGAGGTAAAGCGTAATGTTAAAGATAATTGAAAATATAACCTTAAAAAGGGTGAATTTCTACCTTTTACATGTGTTGGTATTTTTACTTTCCTTTCAGGAACGAATTATCCCAATGACCCTAGTTTTGTTTTTGTTTATTAATCTGTTTGCCTTCAGTTGGGAAGATAGAATGTACTATTTTCAAAAGCGCAAAAAATATATTCTAGCTTTTATTGCTTATTATGTCATGTCCATTATTGGTATGATGTATACTCTTAATGTGAGCGAAGGTTTATTTGATTTGGAAGTGAAACTATCTATTCTTTTAGTTCCAATTTTTCTTTTAACCAGTAATGTAATTCATCGTTATACGGTTTTCGGGTTGATAAAAACCTTTTTATTTGGGGTTTCCTTAGCTATGGTAATTCAGTTTATTTTGGCTACGATTAATTACCAAACTACGGGTAATTGGGATGTGTATTATTACAATCTTTTATCCTATTTCCATCATCCTGCCTATTTTTCAATGTACACTAATTTTGCTATTGCAAGTCTGATGGTGTTTATTTTTCATTACCGAGAAAGAATTCAATTTCGTCATTTTTTTCTGTTAGGATTTTTGGTAATAGGGGTGTATCAACTTTCCTCTAGAAATGGATTGTTAACGCTCGCGGTTTTGATTACTTACGCCTTTATTCATATAATATTTCCTAAGCTTAAATGGAAAAAAATGTTACTCGCCTTTTTCGTAACCATATTGGTTTCGGCCGGGGTTTTATATCCCATTGCAAAATATACCAAGTCTATACGTACGGTGGAAGTAAATACTGAAAAATCTAGCTCAGGCGTAAGGCTTGCTATGTGGAAAGTAACTATGCCGGTGGTTTTAGATAATTTTTGGTGGGGTGTGGGTACAGGAGATGTAAATAGAGAATTGCAAACCGAATTTGCTAAAAATAAAATTGTGAGGGCGGTCAGAGATGGATTGAATGTGCATAATCAGTTTCTTCAAACGCAAGTTTCTTTGGGCATTTTTGGTACGTTGATTTTAATTTTAGCCATCGTTTATCCGTTTTATGTTTCCGTGAAAAAAGGTAAATTATTCTTTCCGTTATTTGCTGTTATTCTAGTCATCAATTTCTTAACCGAATCGGTGCTAAATACGCAGGCAGGGGTGATTTACTATGCGGTTTTGAACGGTATTTTATTTTTTACATACGAAGAATAATTCACTTTTTACACGTTTTTATTTAATGTATTTTTGCACACTTATTTTTAAAGTTTATGATCCCATTTTCGCCACCAAGAATTGATGACAAAATAATTGCAGAGGTAGTCGATGCACTACGGTCTGGCTGGATAACTACGGGACCCAAAACCAAGTTGTTTGAAAAAAGAATAACTGAGTTTACTGGCGCAACAGCCACTGTTTGTTTAAATAGCGGCACAGCTGGCATGGAGTTAATCCTCAGTTGGTTTGGAGTAGGGCCTGGCGATGAGGTGATTATTCCAGCATATACCTATACTGCTACGGCCAATGCAGTGGTGCACAGTGGTGCAACACCTGTGATGTGCGATGTGAAAGAGGACGACTTTAATATTGACGTGAATAAAATTGCTGCATTAATTACCGATAAAACGAAAGTGATTATTCCGGTGGACATAGGTGGATGGCCTTGTGATTATGATGAACTAAATGAGTTGATTAGAAAACGTGAAATTCATTCAAAATTCACTCCAAATACGGAAAATCAAGAGCGTTTAGGAAGAATAATGATTTTGGCAGATGGAGCGCATTCCATTGGTGCAATGTACAAAGGACGTAAGTCTGGAACTTTGGCAGATGCTACTGCGTTTTCCTTTCATGCGGTTAAAAATTTGACCACTGCTGAAGGAGGGGCTATATCGCTTATGCTTCCAACAAGATTTGATCCAAGAATTATTTACAACGATTTAAACATAAAATCGCTACATGGTCAAACTAAAGATGCCTTTGCAAAAGTGAAAAAAGGTGGCTGGCGCTATGATGTAGTGGAAGCGGGGTATAAATATAATATGACCGACATCCTTGCATCTATTGGATTGGTGGAGTTAGAACGCTATAAGGATGATACCTTAGTAAAAAGGAAACACATTTTCGACCGTTATAATGAGTTGTTGTCCAAGTTTGATTGGGCTTGGCTTCCGGTAAATAAAAATGAAGAAAAAGAATCTAATTGTCACCTGTATTTATTGCGGTTACGTGATATTACGGAGCAACAACGAAATCTTATCATATTTGAAATTTCTAATTTAGATGTTTCTGTAAATGTGCATTATCAGCCCTTGCCTATGCTTTCGTATTACAAGTATAAAGGGTATGAAATGGCACATTACCCGGTATCGTTTAAAAATTATACGCAAGAAATTAGCCTTCCTATTTTTTATGATTTAACCGATGCGCAAATTGAAGAGGTTGTGTCAGCGGTGGAGGTTTCGGTGAAAAAGGTTTTGAAACTAAAATAGTGATAAAACGACTTTTCGATATTTTTTCGTCATTATTGGTGCTGATTTTATTAGCACCTGTATTTATAGTAGTGGCTATTTTTATCTTATTTGATTCTAAAGGAGGGGTGTTTTACCGCCAGAATAGAGTGGGTAAAGGTGAGAAGGAATTTGGACTGTATAAATTTAGAACCATGCGTCCCGATTCGGATGGTGTAAAAATAACGGTAGGAGATCGAGACCCTCGTGTAACGGCCATTGGGTATTATCTGCGCAAGTACAAATTGGATGAATTACCACAGTTGTTAAACATTTTAATAGGAGAAATGAGTGTGGTAGGTCCACGTCCTGAAGTGAAGCAGTATGTGGATTTATATACCCCTGAGCAATTGAAAGTCCTTACAGTAAAACCAGGTCTTTCGGATTTGGCTACTTTAGAATACGTGAAAGAAGCAGAATTGTTAGCCCAGGCAGAAAACCCTGAAAAAACGTATGTGGAAGAAATAATGCCAGACAAATTAAATTTAAATCTGCAGTATATTCGCGAGCAAAGTTTTGCCCTAGATCTGAAAATTATTTTTAAAACAATAGGAAAGATAGTGAAGTAAAACGCTTTTATCTTTTGTTTAAAAGTAGCAGTAATCGTTTGATTTCCTGTGATTTTTGCAGTTCCCCTTTTTTATTATATGAATAAATCAAATTGTTTAGCAAACGAGTTAACATTACTTTGCTATCACAAGGTTTAAAATACTCTTCTTTTTCAGGGACATCAATTTTTTCTAAAAACTGACTTAGTTCCTCCGGACCAAAAACATCTCCATTGGAAAAAGGATTGATGTAAAATAAAACGGGAGAATCTTCTATTGGTGTGGTTAGTTGATACGGGTCCAAGTAAGCAACCACAAAATGACGAGGTAGATTCACACCGTAAATTGGTAAGTCTAATTGCCTGCCAATTAAAATATATAAAATGGAAAGTGATAATGGATTTCCTTTCTTGCTCTCAAGCACATCCTTTAAAAAGGAATTTTGGTGGTCATGAAAGCCAGCCACATTCCCGGTGAACCCATGGACATCAAAAATGAAATGGTTGATGAGTTTGATTTTTTCTAAAGCCGTTAAATAGTCGTTTATTTCAAGCCAAATCTCTTGAGTGTATATCGAAATCCGTTGGTTTATTTCGTCTGTTGTTAGCTCAGGATATTTGTAATTGGAAACCAATGTAACGCCTTCTAATAAATCAGGTTTATCAGACTCCCACCAGAATAGTAAATTTTCTTCCAAGGATCCGTATTGAATTTCATGAATCAAATTTTCCACTCTACTTTGGAAAAGAATTCCAAGTCTATTTTTTTCCCAATGAGATTCCAATTCAGGAATTACATCTGCGCCAAAAGATTTGAGCTCATTTTTAATGTGCCCAAAGATGTCCTCATCTGGATCATCTAATAATCTAATTAATGCATTTATTTCTTTCGGTGTCCGCACGTGATTTACAGAATGTACTGTACGCCAAATCTAGCTTGATTCTCTCGTGCAAAATTGGGGTGTTTTTAATAGTTTTAACAATTAGATTGTTAAATTACTCAATACATGGGTAATAAGCCTATTTATAGTGTGGTCATGATTTTTACTAAAGTCCTTGGTTTTTCTATTTGCTATGATGGCGCATACCGTGCAAGCATGGTGTCCCAATGCTTTTGATAAGCCATAAAGGGCAGAAGTTTCCATTTCAAAATTGGTGACTTTCAGTCCATTAGATTGAAATGAGGAAAGTAACTCTGGAAAATCAGGCATGGCAGGTTGAAGTCGTAAAACTCTTCCTTGAGGAGCATAAAACCCTGAAGCAGTAGCAGTAATTCCTTGGATTGTGCCTGGACTTAATCTTTTTGATAATTCTTCGCTTGCACTCACTACGTAGGGTTTTGCCAAATTATCATTCCAATTTGCGTGAGCCATAAACTCATTGGCAATTTTTTCATCTTTTACCTGCAGGTCATTCGAATAAAAATGAAGTAAACCATCAAATCCCATTGCTTTACTACTTAATAGAAAGGAATCCACAGGAATGTCTGCCTGGAGAGCACCAGAGGTGCCAATTCGGATAATGTTTAAGGAGCGTTTATGTTCTTTAATCGTTTTTGTTTCTAAATCAATGTTTACTGCAGCGTCTAATTCATTGATAACAATGTCAATGTTGTCCGTTCCTATTCCGGTGGATAAAACCGTAAAACGGGTACCTTTATAAGTGCCTGTATGGGTAACAAATTCTCGATTAGACCTACGAACTTCAATAGTATCAAAAAAGGACGATATTAATTCCACGCGTCCTGGGTCTCCCACTACAATCACATTGTCTGCAATGTGTTCTGGTTTTAACTGTAAATGATAAACGCTACCATCTGGATTGATTATCAATTCGGAATCTGGAATTCTTGTCATGAGGCGATTTTTTGTAAAAATAAGGAACAAAGATGTTCATTTTTTTTTGAAGGTAGAATAACTTTTGACACTTGTAAAAAATTACTTTTGGTTGATTGTTGATTGGGTGATAATTTTATTATTATTCCACGTTAGCTGTATATTGAAAACACACGAATGAATAAAAAATTTGCGATTTTAGGCTGTGGACATATTGCGCATCGCCATTTTAAACACATTGATAATCATGCACTAGGCGAAGTTGTTGGTGTTTATGATACGGATGTGGAAAAAAAGAATGCTTTTTCGGAATTGTACAGCGTACCTGCTTATGCTACGTTTGAGGAGCTTTTGGCTGACGAGTGTATTGATGTAGTAAATATCTGTACCCCAAATGGAACGCATGCCGATTTAGCGATAGCGGTAATGACTTCTGGTAAAAACACGGTGGTTGAAAAACCGATGGCTATTTCAACTTCCTCTGCTCAGAAAATGCAAGAAGTCGCTCAGGTTACTAATCAGACCTTATTTGTGGTTAAACAAAACCGTTATAATCCACCAGTTAAAGCAGTAAAGAAATTAATCGAATCTGGAAAATTAGGGGCCCCGCTTTTGGTTTCTGTGAATTGTTACTGGAATAGAAATGACGCTTACTATAACCAATCGCCTTGGAGAGGGACTAAAGATTTGGATGGAGGAGTGTTGTATACCCAATTTAGTCACTTTGTAGATATCCTATTTTACCTGTTCGGAGAGATTGAGAATGTAAATGGTTCTATGGCCAATATGGCGCATCAAGGATTAATAGAGTTTGAAGATTCAGGAGTTTTGAATTTTAATTTCAAAAAGGGAGGATTAGGAAACTTTTCTTTTACCACCGCATCGTATAAACAAAACATGGAAGGTTCGATTACTATTTTTGCAGAAAATGCGACCATAAAAATAGGCGGTAAATACTTAAATACAATTGATTATCAAGTTACCGATGGTTTTGATATTGAGGATATTCCGGTATCTTCACCAGCCAATAATTATGGGTTTTACGAAGGGTCAATGTCCAATCATGATAAGGTTATTGATAATGTGATAGAGGCATTAAACGGAAGAGAAAAAGTGATGACCAGTGGTGCTGAAGGATTAAAAGTTGTGGAAATGATTTCGCAATTCTATGAGACTACAAATTAGTTTGAAAAAAAATGAAATTTTTCCAACCTTTCTGTATTAGTTGCGTTAGGTTGGTTATCGGGAGCAAATCCAATGGGAGTTAATTAGTAGCATAGTGGTTCTCATTGGCCCTGATTTATTACTATTATTGAGGTCATCTCAACACATTAGAGTCGTTCCGTTGTTTGGAACGACTCTTTTTTTTATTATTACTATTGCAGAATGAAATTGATTTTTGCCACCAATAATGCTCATAAATTAGCGGAATTAAAAAATGCCGTATCCAAGTTTGATGTAGTCGGATTAAAAGAGTCTGGAATTGAGGAGGATATTCCTGAAACAGGAGATACACTAAAAGAAAATGCCCGTCAGAAAGCCAGCTATATTTATGAAAAATTTGGATTAGATTGCTTTGCCGATGATACGGGGTTGGAAGTGGAATGGTTAAATGGTTCACCTGGAGTTTATTCCGCAAGGTACGCTGGCGAACAATGTAGTTTTGAAGATAATAATGCAAAACTGCTAAAGGAATTAGCTGATTCGACCAATCGGAGCGCACAATTCAGGACCGTAATTTGTTTAATTATCAAAGGACAAGAAACTTATTTTGAAGGTGTTTGTCCGGGCACGATTTTAATAGATTATAAAGGTGCGCAAGGATTTGGCTACGATCCTATTTTTAAACCCAACGGATTTGATATGTCATTTGCACAAATGGATATGGCCCAAAAAAATCAAATTAGTCATCGCGGGTTAGCGGTACAAAAACTGATTTCTTATTTGAATAAATAACGTTCTTATTTTAAGGCGTGTTCTACCCAACTCTCAAAAAATTGAGGGAGCGTAAAACCCATCGCAATGGCTTGTTGAGGAATTAGACTCTCGCCTGATAATCCAGGAACGGTATTAGCCTCAATCATAAAAGGAACCCCTTTTTGGATAATAAAATCTACGCGAGCTACGCCATCTAAATTAAGCAGTTGAAATACTTGAATAGCCGCTTTTTGAACCTTTACTCGTGTTTCATCCGGAATCTGGGCGGGGGTTATTTCTTTCGATTCTCCTTTATATTTTGCTTCAAAATCAAAAAAATCATTTTCGGTAATAATTTCTGTAATAGGCATGGCCTCTGGCTGTCCATTAAAATTATGAACCCCGCAAGTTACTTCTCTACCTTGAAGAAAAGACTCGATAAGTACTTGGCTGTCATGCTTAAATGCTTCTGTAATGGCTGATGGAAGCTCTTCAACTTGATACACTTTACTTACTCCATAACTAGATCCAGCTTGGTTTGGTTTAACAAAGCAAGGTAGACCTAAGGATTTAATAATATCAGGGGCATCATAGGCTATTCCATCAAATAATTGTGCCGACTTGGCAACGTTAATCCCATGGTTTTTCAAATAGTCGTTGCAAACACCTTTGTTAAAACTTATTGAGGAAGCAAGCAAATTGGAAGATGAATATTTAATATTTAGCATATCAAAATAGCCTTGCAATTTACCGTCCTCTCCCGGAGAGCCATGAATGGCAATAAAAGCTAAATCAAAAATTATGGTCTCCCCATTCAATTGTAGCGTAAAATCATTTTTGTTTATATCAATTTTTTCTTTATCAGTAGTATATGTCCAATTCGCACCTCTTACCTCAATAATATAAGTGTTATAAATGGCTCGAATATTTTGCTCCACTACCGATGCGCTCTTAACAGATATGCCAAATTCGGAGGAGTCACCTCCTGCTAAAATTGCGATGTTTTTACGGTTTTTCATTTTGCTAAATTGTGGGTGAAAAATAGTATTATTTCCTAATTTGAAATCAATAAATATAAAAATTTACGAGTAGGGAATTGTTGGAAAAGGTAGGTTAAAATCAACGTGAGATAATTTCATTTGACGGGATAAATCCTATTATTATTTCATGGAGAAATAAAAAAAATGATAAGCCAATTCAATCTCTAATCATTTAACTATCTGAAATTGAACTTAGTT
This sequence comes from uncultured Flavobacteriales bacterium, assembly GCA_963974475.1. Lineage (GTDB taxonomy): Bacteria > Bacteroidota > Bacteroidia > Flavobacteriales_G > Salibacteraceae > CAJXZP01. Next base: position 270,840 of record CAXBCR010000001.1, on the reverse strand, counting down.
TTTTTTGATGGTAATCACAATAGGTTTGGAATCAAGGAAGGTACTTTGAAGAAGAAAATCGTCATACTAAAAGATAAATTTACCTTGCTCTACCTTCCGTAACCTAAATGCCTTGAGTATATTTGCCCACTCCAATTAAGAAGTCGAATTTAATTATATACGTTGAAAAAGTTTTTTAAATTATTAATATCAAAAGCATTCTGGATAAACATGGCTATTATGGTTTTGGTTATTTTGGGTGGAATTTTCGGTGTTTCAATGTTTTTAGAGTCTTATACCAAGCATGATGATTTTGTGGAAGTGCCAGATTTTACTGGATTTCACTATTCTGAGATAGAGGACTTTATTACCGATAAAAATCTACGGTTTGAAATTTCCGACTCCATTTTTGACCCTTCTAAAGAGGGCGGAATTGTATTGGAGCAAATTCCAATTAGTGGCGAAAAGGTGAAGTCTGACCGTAAGATTTATCTAACCATAAATTCGGTAACACCTCCGAGTGTTACCCTTCCTGAATTGAGGGATATTACAGTGAGACAGGTAGTAAGTAAAATTAAAACTTACGGTTTGAAAGTGGACTCATTGATTTATAAACCTGCCGAATGTGATAATTGTGTCATTGGTGTAATGTATAATGGGAAAGAAATTTTGCCCGGTGACGAAATTGAAAAAGGTAAATCCATAACGCTAATTATTGGGGAAGGTATTGGTACCCTGAAGGTAGCTATTCCGTATTTATATAAATTGACCTTGGCCGAAGTGAGGGGAGAATTAAATTCCATGGGATTAAATTTGGGTTTCCCTACCTACGATTCTACCATTATTTCTGCGGATGATTCAAATAATGCATTTGTATTTAGACAAACGCCTACGTTTGATACCGCTAATTCTGTAAGACAAGGAACAGCGTTTGATATCTATTTAACTTTAGATAGTAATAAATTAGAAGGAATTCAGTTAAATGTGGCTGACACCACGGTTAGCGATACTATTCATGAATAAACTTTTATTATTATTAGGGTTGACGCTAGGGTTTAATTCCTATGCACAAGAAGGTTTAGCCCCCCTTATGGGCAACGAAAAATTGCAATGGGAATCAAAATCTCAACAGGTTTCTTATAAGGTAGGAGATACATACAAATACAAGTATTTACTCGAAAAAGTGCACCTGCCCTTTATGGATGATTTTTCAAAAAATTATTTCAAACAGTATGTGAAAGATCCTGGAGCTTCGGGTAATACTTTTCAAGTGTGGCAAAAATTTTTAAAAGACGGGGTATATGTGGAAAGCTTTCGAGCAATGAATGATACTTCATATCATTTTACATATAACTCTTTGACAGATAGTTATGATTCGGTTGCGAATCCGGTGGTGTATGTTTCTAATCTTTCGCAAACGAATTACCAAACAATAGAAAGTATCGATACCGTATGGACTTGGGATACTTTGGTGGTTGGAAATACCGTGGTAACTACTCATCAACCCGATGTGAATTACACCAATTTTAGCGATACCCTTGTTATAGTGCCTGATGATGGATATAGTTTATGGCGAAATAATAACGTGCTTCATAATTATACCTACGGAGATGATCCAATAACGCTTGGTGTGGCCACCTTTGATGGGCTTGACTCCACGGGAGTGCCGTATGATCCAACCATGAATTCTAATTCGTACCAAATTGCAGATGTGTTAGAATCTAAACCTATTTATTTAAAAACACGTCCCAATGGAGGTGCTGATTATGACTACTTGCAAGACAGTGTTTATTTCAGTTTTTATTATCAACCGCAAGGATTGGGTGAAGTTCCTGAGCCAAGTGACTCCTTAGTATTAGAGTTTTATTCTCCAGTAGATGACAAATGGCGATATATTTGGAGCATGGAAGGAAAACCAAATCAACCCTTTCAAAATGTGAATATTAGGATAAAGAATCCACTTTATTTTCAGGATGGATTTAAATTTAGATTTTCTAATTACGCTTCTGTTTCAGGTAATTTTGACCATTGGAACATTGATTACGTGCGATTGGATGAAAATAGGTCGGCCGCTGATACCACTTTTACGGATGTAGGATTATTAGACCCAGGGTATTCACTGATTAAAGATTACTATCAAATGCCGTGGTTACATTATAAAAATAGTACTAAAAGCCACATGAAAACCGAGCAAGATATTCGCTATAGAAATGTGGGGACCACCAGTTATACAGCTCTATCTACCCTTAAAGTATTTGATACTGGAGTGCCTTTATTTAATGGAAGTATTGGTATTAATCCTCAGTTTGGGCCATTGGCTATTGGTTCGGAAGTGAGTACTTTTTCGGGTGTGTATCCAAAAACCAGCACGGATACTACGAAGTCGTTTAATGTGCAGTTTTTGGCCGAGGTGGACCCTGATTTAAACGGGGATAACGATACTGCTTTTTTTCATCAACAATTTGGAACCCAATACAGTTATGATGATGGTTCGGCCGAAAGTGCGTATTATGTAGCATCGGTTGGAGCGCAAATTGCCGTGGAATATGATATTGCTGTAAAGGATTCTTTGAGAGCATTAAATATTTACTTTCCAAGGTCTTTTGAGAACATTAATGACCGCGCTTACCGAGTGATGGTGTGGAAGAGCCTCGAACCTGAAGTGATTTTATACGAAGGGTTTTTGGAATATCCAGCCTATTCTGGTGGTCGAGATTTAGTTCGTGGCATCTTGCTAGAGGAGCCTATCGAAGTGGAAGGGTCGATTTATGTAGGAATTAAGCAAATAGATAAAACCATTTATATCGGGTTTGATGTAAATACCAATCCGAATCTTCGAAATTTTTATAAAATCGGAGGGGCATGGAGTCCATCAAGTTATAAAGGCTCTTTATTTATTCGTCCCGAATTTGGGGTAACGGATCAGTGGCCTGTTTCGGTGCCAGAAGTGGTAACGGAAGAGTATGATTTTAAACTGTATCCAAATCCAAGTTCTTACTCAGTTAATATGGCCACTACTTCGGCAAACAATGTGGTAGTAGTTCGGTCTATGCTAGGAATAGAAGTGATGCGTTTTAACGCATCTGAAACCGCTGAATTTGAGGTTTCAGGATTAACAAATGGCCTTTATTTGGTAGAGGTTACGAATACTGATAACGGACAATCCGCAATCAAAAAATTACTTATACAACACTAATTGGAAAATTCAATACAAGAAAGTAGTCACGAATCGGAGTATTTTGAAGAGTATTCAATAGAGGTCGCTACGGGACAATCGTTAATTCGAATAGATAAATATTTGGGTGATTGCATTGCGGGTATTTCTCGTACCAAGGTTCAAAGTGGTTTGAAAATAGGAAATATCACCGTAAATGGGGAACAAGTGAAAGCCAACTACCGCGTGCATCCAGGCGATAAAATAAAAGTTATTTTCCCAAAAGAAGCCGAAACTTCTGATCTTGTTGCAGAAAATATTCCGTTGGATATTGTGTATGAAGATGAGTCCATTATTGTGTTAAACAAGCCAGCGGGGATGGTGGTTCATCCAGGGCAAGGAAATACACATGGTACTTTGGTGAATGCATTATTGTATCACGTGCAAAATCTAGCCGATAGCCCAAGTGGTGAAAATCGCCCGGGTATTGTGCATAGAATTGATAAGCTTACTACCGGTTTGATGATTGTTGGAAAGACCGAACAAGCACTTTCTCATTTGTCATTGCAATTTTATAATAGAGAAATAGATCGTAAATATATAGCCCTAGTTTGGGGTGATCCAGGAGAAGAAGGACGAATTACCGGTCATATAGGTAGAAGTTTGAAAAATAGAAAAGTAATGTCGGTTTTTCCAGACGGAGAGTTTGGGAAGGAAGCTGCAACTAACTTTAAAAAGATTTCAGATTTAGGGTACGTATCTTTGGTAGAATGTAAACTGGAAACAGGTAGAACACATCAAATTCGTGTGCATTTCAGAAATTTAGGGCATCCTTTGTTTGGGGATTTAGAATACGAAGGAACGCGCATTTGGAAAGGAACAGTTTTCACCAAATATCGCCAATTTGTAAAAAATTGTTTTGAGATTTTACCGCGTCAAGCGCTGCATGCTAAAAGTCTTGGATTTGTTCATCCTACCACCGGTGAAAAAATGTTTTTTGAATCGGAATTACCCAAAGATATGACCGATGTGATTGCTAAATGGGAAAATTACATTGAACAACGTTCATTAGAATAATCGGATTATATTCTTATTTTTTCAAAAGAAGTTTAAGGGTTTCATTTCGTTGAAGTTTTCCGTTTTCAGTACGTTTAAACTTTTCTATAAAGTGAATAGAATGTGGGTTTTCAAATTTTGATAATACTTCCTTTAATTGCGTTTTCAAAAGCGAAAGTTCAAACGGATTAGATTCCAGAAGTAGGACTACATTCTGGCCCCACTTTTCATCATCCACTCCGCCAATAAAGAATGGTGCAGTAATGTATTGGGCAATTTTGGATTCCACTTTTTCGGGTGATATTTTTACTCCACCTGTATTTATAACATGATCTATTCTTCCTACCCATTGAAAAGACTTGGGAGAACTTATGGTGACTAAATCATTGGTAACAATCTTTTCGGAAAGAAGCTTAGGGGCTTCAATAACCAAACAATTTCTGCTATCTGTGTTAATCCGTATGTGCGGAAGTGTTTGATAATCGGTTGGGGTAGTCTTAATTTTACGAAGCGCAATATGACTCACCGTTTCGGTCATTCCATAGGTTGCAAAACAGGTGGGAGGAATGTTTAGAATTTCTTTTTCTAAAGAAGGACTTATGGGTGCGCCACCAATAATGAGTTGACTAATTCCCCTAAGATTAGCAAGGTTTTTGGACACCTGTTGCGGAGTCATGGCTCCGAAATAAATAGCTGTTTCTGGAATTTTTAATTCAATTTGCGGTGTGATATAGATTAAATCCAATTGCCATACGATGGCTCTTACCAACATCATTTTGCCCGCGATATATTTTGCGGGAAGGCATAAAAGGGCGGTTTGATGCCTTTGAAATTGAAAAAATTCTCCCGTCATTTGTGCGCTATTGCGAAGCGTAGATTTAGATTTCGAAATGATTTTAGGTTTACCTGTGGATCCAGAAGTATGAACTGAAATATGCGTAGAATCAGAAAACCATTCGGCTAAAAACTCGAAAATGTCGCGTTCCCATTCGGGTAGATCATTTTGTAGTATTAATTGAGCTTGCGTCAAGTCAATCCGCTTTCCGTTGAGTAGAATTGAAGCCGTTTCCATTTAATTAAAAGGAGTGTGATTCCATTTTTTATTCGTGTCATGCACCAAATTTCCTTGTTCTATGGTTAGTGGTGAATCAATATTATTTGTAAACAGTTTTCCCGTCCCGAGTCCTTGCGGCATTTGAGTGGGTTTGTTGGAAACCCATTGAGCAATGGCGTTTAGTCCAATATTTGACTCCAGAGCCGAAGTGGCCCACCAACCAATCCCAGCTTTTTCGGCTACGTTAATCCATTCATCTGAAGCTTCCATGCCTCCTATCAAACTAGGTTTTAGAATAATATATTGGGGTCGAATAAAAGCTAGCATTTGAATTTTAAATTCAAGGTCCGAAATCCCTATAAGTTCCTCATCAAGAGCAATAGGTATAGGGGAGTTCGCACATAAAACGGCCATATCCATCCATTGATCCTGCTTTATGGGTTGCTCAATAGAATGAATGTTAAATTTGGATAGCGCTTCAATTTTGCGCATCGCTTCATCTGGACTAAATGCTCCATTTGCATCAACACGCAATTCAATTTGTTCGGGGTTAAAATGCTTTCGAATTGATTTTAAAAGACTTAATTCCGTCTCAAAATCAATAGCGCCAATTTTCAATTTAATGCAATTAAACCCATCCGCTATTTTTTCTTGAATCTGAGTTTTCATGAACTCTTCTGTCCCCATCCACACTAACCCATTGATAGGAATACTTTTTTTGCCTTGACTAAATTTCCCGGGATAGGGAGAAAAAGAATCTACATAAGCCAAGTCATTTAAAGCGGTTTCTAATGCGAATTTAATAGCTGGATAATCGTTGTATTGACTTAATTCAGGAATCCTTTTTGCGTTTATTTCCGCTACCAATTCTTGAAGCTTTTGCGCTATTTGTGAATCATCATCTATACTCAATCCCGGAATAATACTGCACTCGCCAACTCCAACACTGCCGGTAAGTTTATGCTTAACCACCAAAAACCAAGTAGGTTTTTGCGTCAGAATCCCTCTAGAAGTCCCAGCGGGGACTTTGAAGTTTAAATGGTGTGTTATTAGTTTTGCTGATATCATTTAATATCAAATATAGGATTTATTCTTACACCATAATGGGTCAATTTAATAGATGAAACAAATAAATCATGGAGCTTTAGGATGTATATTTGGGGATGTTAATTAGGAAGTGATTTTGTATGAAAGAATATTTTAAACAACTGGATGGTGTCCGGTTTATTGCAGTATTTGCAGTTTTATTTGCTCACTATGTACAGTATCAGTATGGTAATTTCATAGCCTTAAACTTTCCATTTGTTTACGGGGTTACCTTGTTTTTTGTACTTAGTGGTTTCCTAATAACACGGATTTTATTGCAACAAAAGAACCTTCCAATCTGGAGAAATTTGAAGGTATTTTATACGAGACGTTTCTTTCGAATATTTCCTGTCTATTACGTTGTCTTGGTGGTGTTGTTTCTATTGGATTTTGAGGATATAAGGTCCATTTGGGCCTGGTTATTTACCTATACAATCAATATTTTTGAAGCCATTAATAATACAGTTGATGTGGGACATTTCAACCATTTTTGGTCATTGGCGTTAGAAGAGCAGTTTTATTTGTTTTGGCCATTGATAGTTTTCTTAATTCCGTTAAAGAGGTTTGTTCCCATTACCTTAATCTTGATAATGGCATCTATTGGTTATAAGTTTTATTTGTTGCTTTATACGGGTAATTGGGTCGAGAATGATGTTAGTCTTTTTAGCAACTTTAATAGTTTAGGTTTAGGAGCTTTGCTCGCATATTTTTCAATTTATTCTAATAGAATATTTGAAATTATTGGTGGGAATATGGTTCTTGTTTTTACTGGAATAACAGCAATAATTTTATTCGTGTTACGGATATATTTTGTGGATAACATGGTGATTAAAATAATCTTAATGCCATTTTTTTGGATTTTGTTTTTTGGAAGTTTTATTGCCAGAGCAACTGTTGGGTTTAATGGTCCGATTGGTTCCATTTTATCGAATAAAGTAGTGGTGTATTTAGGGAGGATTTCTTATGGAATTTACATTATCCATCAATTTATTCCTCCATTATTTGAATACTTAATGCCTCACCCAATTTTCTTTCAAAATAAGTACATAGGGTTTATTGGGTTTTCTTTGGTAACGGTAATTATTGCTTCATTTTCTTGGTATGTTTTAGAAAAGCCAATTAATAAATTGAAGAACCGTTTTAGTTATTAGGGCTGGAAATAAGTGGTAGTATAAACCTTGCTTTCATTATTTACACGTAGGATATATATTCCCGAATTAAGGTTTAACGAGCTCAAATTTATTTCTTGAGCGGTAGTGGTTAAGGTGGCTTTTTGAACCCCTTTTATATCGTAAATTTCTATTCTATTTTTGGTAGTCATTCCATAAAATGATAAGATGTTCCTATTGGTATTATAGGTTATTTTATTTGATGGCTGAGAGATTTTTTCTTCGGAAAGAATATTTGATACGTCTTGATGATACGTAAATTTAGCTCCGTCATATCTACCAGTTTTAAATGTTTTGAATAATAGTATATCTGTATATGAACTGTTAAAGCCATCAGAATATCCGGCTATAATATAACCAGTATCTTGCAAGTTTATCAAACCAATAGAAATGTCATTTTTAAGACCACCCTGAGTAGAACCTCCTTTGAAGTATTTGGAGTTGGGATATGAATAGGCTAAAAAGAAATCTGTGTTTTGGTCGTAAACTTCCAATGTTCCTGTAATTGAAATTTTCAAACTATCTATTTCTGTAATTCCAGAACCAACCCTATTTGTGCTTGTGCCCCAATAGTTGTCGAAAATAGTGTTGCTGCTTTTTGAAATTTTCAGTACCAAAATGTTCTTGATATTTGCAATTGTTTTCAATCCCGTCAAAGCATAAGTAGAGTCACTCATCCAAATAACATCATTGGCATAATCTTGAAGTGTGTCGCCATAATACTTGGTCCAAATGGTATCTCCTAGGCTATCAAATCGGGTAACTAAAACATCTTCATCCGTTCGACCTAATTGAGTGCCTTTTCCTGCGGCTACAAAAGAGCCATTTTCTCCTGGGGCAACGGCCTTGTAATTTTCGTAATTTGATGTCCCTACGGTTTTGTCCCAAACAAATTGACGTGTTTTACCATTGAATTTCACAATCCAACCATCGGCATTACCCGCTCCGTAACTTTGCGTTTCACCGGCTATAACAAACTCTTCGGGCGCTACTTCTATTACATCCCATGCAAAATCCCAATCGGAGCCGCCATAATAATCTTCATATTCCAGATTGCCATTTACATCGAGTTTCACCATGAAAAAATCAAATCCACCCGAACCCCATGAATTGGTGTAACCTACGCCAAAAAAGCCTCCATCGGAGGTTTCTATTACCGATTGTCCAGATTCTTGGCCTGACCCACCGTGACTTTTAGACCACATAATGGCTCCGGTAGAGTCGAGTTTTAAAAAGTACATTTGCGAATTATCGAACCCAAAACTACTCGTGGAGCCAATGACCAAAAAGCCATTATCTTGGGTTTGAATAATATCAAAAGCCTTGTCGTCTCTATTTCCACCATAGGTTTTTATCCACGTGGTATCCCATTGAGCCATAGCGTTAGCAGCAAATAGCACAATTATTACCAAGAAGATATGTTTCAATTTAACGATCATAATTTATAACTCAAAAGAACATAAATACTTTGGCCAGAGGCGGTGTTTGGTGAAATAAAACCTTCCACATTCGAACTGCCTAGCTTGAAATTATACTGTTTGGCTTCGTAAGTAAATTCTACACCGGTACCCAATTTACCGTAGCCACCATAATTTATTTGACCAAAAGCGGTCCAATGGTTCGTGAATTTATATCCACCTTTTCCGTAAAAGTAAGGATAATAAAATGCATTTAATCGATGAGCCCCACCGATGGTAAACACCCATTTTCGCCAGTTTTGAGTTAGGTAGAAATGAATGGTGATTGGAATTGCGGTTTGGTAAGCGGTGGTTGACTTCACTGCAACGCTATCCAGAATTGCCCCAGGATTATCTCCTGTAATTTTTGAGTTAGGGTCAAATACATTTTCAATTTGAACTCCGGTGTAGGAATAAAACGTGTCTACCACGGTTTGGCGTGAAGTAGCGTGCCAATTAATGAAGCCAATATCTTTTACTGAAAAATGGAAATTGGCTTGATTGGTACTATCACGAAGCAAATTAACCTTAAACTTTCCAACAAAATCAATGCTGGCTCCGGCTCCGTTATATTGCATGAAATTAGAATGGTTGGGGTCCGTTTCTTGATACAGAATTTCGGCATCAACGCTTATCCGTTCTCCGGTTTCGGAGGTAATTAAATCAAACCGATTGGCGCGTCCCATCCTATTGGCTTGTCCGTAAAGAAATGAAACTCCTAGGCTAAAATAATTGTCCGTTGCATAGCTTTTTGTAAACCCTAACTGGAATTGAGAATAATGAAATTGCTTAAACTCCATCGGGACCAATTGAGTTGACTCTCCCGCAAATTGTTTGTTACCGTTAAGGATAACTTGCATGGCATTTTTGCTAAAAAGCGCCAGGTTTTCCTGTCGGTCGGCAGCGTTTACGAAAAATCCTAAATTGGTTTTCTTTTTTCCGAATAGGGTGTCTATTCGTTGCGCGTAAAAAACGGAATTATTTAGCAAATTAATCGCATTATTAGCTTCTCGCGACCTTTTGAAAATTTGGTTTTTATCATCCGCTGTAATAAACCCTCCGTACAAAGATTTATTAAGAAAAGCAGCGGTTAACGAGTTGGAATTGCTGTAAACCTCACTTCTAATTCCGAAAACAATTTTATTGGAATCCAACTGATAATCGGAGGTGTTGAATATGCTCTGAGCCCCACTAATAGAGGGGATGAGAATTATTAAATATAAAAGCTTCCGTATGTTCATCGCCTATTTAATTTCCATTTTATAGGTGAAATCGCCTATCATTTTTAAATCAAGAAAGTAAGGCTCCAAAATTTGAATAGTCGCGGAATCTGTAGAATTAATTTTCACGGATGTAAGTATGTTTTTAGCTTCATATAGATGTTCAATTTTTGTACCCGAAATCGGTGCTTTTAGCAATGAATATACGGGATTGTCTACCACGCCAAAAATAGGTAAGGCACCATTTATTATTTCTGGAGTATCAAATATGGAGTCGATAATGGCATTGTTTTTATCTATCAAATAGAATTGTGTGGACACGCTAAAAGGGTACCAATTGGTGGCGTGCACATTAATATATCCGCCCACTATTCTTGCGGCATCAGCTTGGGAAGTACTATCTATTTTAAACGATGAGGTATCTTGAATAATTAGATTAGAAGCATTAAATTTCAATGGCATTTCTGCATCCAGATTTATGGCAATTCCGGTGTTATGATATACAAAATCGTTCGAGTTGCTTACATTTCCAAGGGGATTGATATGTAAATCAAAATCGTAGCTCATTTCATTTGGTAGATTTGAAATAAAATCGGCAACATTTGAATTGGAATTATCTAATAGGGTGGTGAATGTGGTTGCCACTGGAGATGAGTTAGCCCCATTTGTTTCAGTAGCCCGGTTTAAATTTATGCTGCCAGATGAAAGCGGGCTCTGAAGCGATACGTTCGTATTGTTATAGGTATTATTTCCAGTTATATGGTTTACCGTGATAGAAATTTCGGCACCAAACTCATTTTCTATTTGAAAAGTCATCACGGCTGAGTCTAAATTTATAGAACCACCTGCAATGTTTTTAAAAGCATCAATAGCCACATTTGATTCTATTAAATGACTGATTTCCGAACCAAATGAACCCCGCGCGTAAATGGGGGTTATGGAGGCTAAAGTATTGGTAGCCACAAATTGATTGGCGGGAGTTATTACGGTTGGGGCACCATTACTGTCAATGTAGGCGCGGTAGGCGGTAGACACAATATTGTAATCATTATTATTAATTCCGGTCATAGAAATGGTATACCCTGAAAGGTCGTAAGTGCGGTTAATTACCGAAGGGCTGGTAGAACTTCCCGCTGGAATTTTTTCTTTTACAAAAAAGGGAATACCATTTTTGGATGCGGTTGGAAGAGAGTATTCCATAAAACTAGTTTCCTGAAGAGTGGAGGAAAGCGATAAACTCATGCTACCACTTTGAATTATAATTTGGGTAAGTTTTGCTCCTCCCAAATCATACCGATTATAGTTGGTGTCGGCTAAAAATACTTGTCCCGGTTGAAGGGTAATGGACCCAATAGGTAAATAAAATCGGTCTGTAATCGTGGTGTCGGGCATACTTAATAAAGAATCTAACGAAAACTGTATCAAATTTCCTTTATAAATAAATCGAAGTTCTTTCCGTTCTCCAACTGAAATCATGGTGTCAGGAATGGCTTGTTGAATCGTCATTTGCGTATGCATGATAGGGTATAGCGCATCTATATTCCAAGAAGTTGGCTCCCGTTTGCACCCCGTTGCAATAGCTAATATGAACAGAAAAATGATTGATTTTTTCATTAGCTTCAAATTTGAGTTTTTTTAGCTAATCCTACAACAATATTTACCCAAAAGAAAAGACGCGATTTTTGGGATGACGCTAACTTGAAATTAGTATTTATACCGGTCGGCCCACTGCTCTTTTAGGGTATGGTGAATTTTATTTTCTTGCGGATTGTTTCCTGGCTCATACAGCCGAGTGCCGCTTATTTCTTCTGGAAGAAACTCTTGCTCCACAAAGTTACCCGGAAACGCATGACTGTATTTGTAATTATCTCCGTAACCTAATTCCGCCATTAATTTGGTGGGTGCATTTCGTAAATGTAAGGGAACAGAAAGGTTACCTTGTCCAGTAGCCAATTGTTTAGCTGTTTTTATTGCCGTATAACTGGCATTGCTTTTGGCTGAAGTGGCTAGGTAAACAGTGCATTGAGATAAAATGATATCACACTCCGGATAACCAATAACTTCCACCGCTTTAAAGCAATTAGTGGCCAAAAGTAGGGCGTTTGGGTTCGCCATTCCTATATCTTCAGAAGCTGAAATGATTAACCTTCGAGCAATGAACTTTGCATCTTCTCCAGATTCAATCATTCTAGCCAACCAATACAATGCTGCATTAGGGTCACTACCTCGAATAGATTTAATAAATGCCGAAATAATATCATAATGCATCTCCCCCCCTTTATCATAGCGAAGCACGTTTTCTTTAACGATTTCTTCAATGGACGCATTGGTCACCTCAGGATGTTCTGTAGGCAAAAAGTCTAATACTAATTGTAAGGTATTTAAAAGCTTTCGAGCATCTCCACCCGATAAACGTATGAGGGCATCGTATTCTTTAATAACCGGCTGACGCTTGATATACTCAGGCTCTGTGGTAATGGCATGATTAATAAGGTTAACCAAATCATCTTTCGACAAAGCATTCAAGGTATATACCTGACATCTTGAAATAAGTGCTGGAATAACTTCAAAGGAAGGATTTTCGGTGGTGGCTCCTATAAGGGTGATGGTTCCTTTTTCTACCGCTCCTAAAAGAGAATCTTGTTGTGACTTACTAAATCGATGGATTTCGTCAATAAATAAAATAGGACTTCCTCCACTAAACATATCTGTTCTAGAAGCTTTTTGAATAACTTCTCTAATGTCTTTTACCCCAGAATTAATGGCAGAAAGGGTGAAAAATGGACGCTTGGTTTCTGCGGCTATGATTTGAGCCATGGTGGTTTTACCCACTCCTGGAGGGCCCCATAAAATGAGCGAAGGCACTCTTCCAGCGTTTACCGTTTTTTTGATAACTCCGTTTTCTCCTACCAAATGATCTTGCCCAATAATGTCGTTAAAACTTAATGGCCTTAATTTTTCTGCTAATGGTGTGTTGTTGTTCATGAGAATCAGAAGTTTGTGATGTTATTAACAATGATAATGCTATCCTTATTAACATTTTGCTGTTTAATGTTAGTAAACAACAGGCAATGGCGCAAAGGTGATAAAAAGTAGTTTTGGTTTGGAATAATAATTGAAAAATTTCAATTCGATATGAAAGTAAATAATTTAAGCGCAAAGCCGATTTTAAAAGCATTATTTTTTATTGTGCTTTTACTAGGGATTGTAAATGTGGGCGTGCTTCTTACCCAAATCCAACCGTTTTCTGATTTAGTACACTTGTCGATTGCAGTATCACTGTTTATCTCAGCAGGGCTTTTAATGTCTAGAAATTTCTTTATCAAATATAATTCTGAGGATGCTGTGTTAGAAATAGAACGTGCAGGTTTATTTTCAAGCAAAAACACAATTCACTCTTCTCAATTAGGTTTTGTAAAAGCTAAAATTGATGATTACGCTGTAGAGAGAACATGGTATGGTGGTTCTTTCACCATCGGGTACTCTACTTCTACAGGTCGACCATATTCTAAAAAATTCCCAATCTTTTTTGTTTCATCCGATGTAGTGGTGAAAATGAACAAAGACTTAAGTAAAATTACAAATAAAGCATTAACTACTGAAACTATTTCAGTGGCAATGCCATCTAAGGTTCTCAAAAATAGCCCAGCTTTCAGCTAGGTTAACTCATCCCCAAAGAGTAGGCGACTCCCAGAGGCGCCTTTTTTTTGCCCTAAACTTTCGTGTTTCACTACTATTTTAGGCTTTACAATGGCTGTTTTGGTTGCATGAAACGAGGAATAAAATCTGATTTCTATTTTTTATATAAATCCTTTTTAAGGTTGTAAATTTGGTGAAAATTTAGATAAAATGAGCAAAGAAGTAAGAAACTTAGACCCAAAGGTAGTTTGGGGTTATTTTGAGGATTTAAACGCAATTCCAAGAGGGTCAAAAAAAGAAGATAAAATTCGTGAATTTGTACGCCAATTTGGTGAGAACTTAGGCCTAAAAACAAAGGTTGACGGAATTGGAAATGTAATTATCAAAAAACCTGCATCTCCAGGAATGGAAGATAGAGTAGGAGTTATTTTGCAAGGCCATATTGATATGGTGTGGCAAAAAAATGCCGATACCGATTTTGATTTTGATACCCAAGGAATTGAAACCTATATTAATGGAGATTGGGTAACCGCAAATGGAACCACACTTGGTGCCGACAACGGAATGGGTGTGGCTGCTGCCATGGCATTGCTTGCATCTACAGATATTGCTCATCCAGCATTAGAGGGTTTGTTTACCATCGATGAGGAAACTGGAATGACCGGTGCTAAAGGTCTTCTAGGAGGCGAATTAGATGGAAAGATTTTACTGAATCTTGATACCGAAGATGACGATGAGTTGACGATTGGTTGTGCAGGTGGTGTTGATACTGTGGGTACATTAAGTTATACAGAAGAAACTCCAGTGGCAGGAAGTACAGGTGTATTTATTAAAGTGAGCGGACTATCAGGTGGTCACTCAGGAATGGATATCCATACTGGTCGAGGTAATGCAAATTTGATAATTAATCGTTTACTATGGAATGCGGATGCTTATGGTGTTCAAATTGCAGCTGTAGATGGTGGTGGATTAAGAAATGCTATTCCTAGAGAAGCCAATGCAACTGTTGCAGTAACTGATTTGGCTGGATTCAAAGCACATGTAGAAGGTCTAGCTGCAGAAATTAAAGGTGAGTTAGGAACGACAGACCCTAATTTTGTGGTTGAATTTACTAGCGTGGAAACTCCAAGTGGTGTGATGCCAAAAGAATTGCAATGGAAAATGGTACGCACCATTTACACCATTCCTAATAACGTGTGGAGAATGAGTCCGGATATGGAAAACCTTACCGAAACGTCTTCTAATCTTGCACGTATTTTAGTGAAAGAGGGTCATATTAGTTTGGAAACCCTACAAAGAAGTTCGGTAGAAAGTCAAAAATGGGATATCGCAAATGCAGTTCGTTGTGCCATGGAAAACATGGGCGCTGACGTAGAGCATAGTGGCTCATACCCTGGTTGGACTCCAAAACCTTCGGCTCCGATTGTTAGCATTATGGGCGATTTGTATAAAGAAATGTTTAATGAGACCGCTAAAGTAAATGCTTGTCACGCTGGTTTAGAATGTGGTATTTTGGGAACCAATTATCCCGATGTTCAAATGATTTCTTTTGGTCCTACTATCAAAGGAGCGCATTCTCCAGATGAAAGAGTAGGGATTAAATCTGTCGCAAAATTCTGGGACTATTTGTTACGCGCTTTGCAAAATATTCCAAAAGCATAATAGTATATAACATAAAGAGCCGAAGTCATTACCCTTCGGCTCTTTTGTCGTTATAACCTAATTATCTTAGGTGAGAAAAACGGGTTTACACTTAATATTACGGACAAGAATTCATAAAGGTTGGTAGTAATGTTAAATAAATTTAAAAAAGGTTTAATTAGTAATTAAGAATAGGATGAAAAGGAGTTTAATAGGGCTTTTAGCCATCGGATTGATGGCTTCTTGTAGTGATGAGGGAGAAGTGAAACAGGCAAATACAGCGAAAATGAATGAAATTGAAAACCCAATTTTAATGGATTGGGATACCCCATTTGGAATGCCACCATTTGATAAAATTAATAGTAGTGATTATTTACCTGCTTTTAAAGAAGCGATAAAAATTCATGATGCGGAGTTGGCTTTAATTACCGAAAACGAAGAGGAACCTACATTTGAAAATACGATTGTAGCCTTAG
Source organism: uncultured Flavobacteriales bacterium (assembly GCA_963974475.1). Lineage (GTDB taxonomy): Bacteria > Bacteroidota > Bacteroidia > Flavobacteriales_G > Salibacteraceae > CAJXZP01. The sequence goes on along the minus strand of CAXBCR010000001.1, from coordinate 254,909 downwards.
AAACGAGTGGTTCTGCATTGACTAAGGTGAGCAACTTATTTTATGGTATTGAAGCCGCAAATACGGATTCTGTTTTGAAGGAAACCGGAAACGTAATGGCGCCTTTATTATCGAATCATAGTGATAATACCAAATTGAATGAAAAACTATTCTTACGGATTAAATCGGTTTTTGACGCGAAAGGTGATTTAGCCGGAGATGATTTACGATTGTTGGAAGAAACGTATAAAAGTTTTGTTCGTTCGGGGGCGGAATTGAAAGGGGCCGAAAAGGAACGAATGCGAGAAATTAATGGCCGTTTGGCTTCTTTATCGCAAGATTTTGGGAATAATTTACTGGACGAAACCAATAGTTTTGAGTTATATCTTACCGATGAAAAAGAGGTAGCCGAATTACCTAAAAATTTAGTGGCTGCAGCCAAAGAAGAAGCGGAAGCACGTGGTCATGAGAATGGATGGGTGTTTACTTTACAACGCCCAAGTATCAATCCATTTTTACAATCTTCTACCAATAGAGCGAGTAGAAAAATCTTATTTGATGGATATGCGATGCGGGGTGATAATGACAACGAAAAGGACAATAAAGCAATCTTATCTGAAATGGCCTCGTTACGTGTGGAAAAAGCGAATTTATTAGGTTATGAGTCGCATGCGGCTTATGTTTTGGCTGATAATATGGCCGAGACTCCGGAAGCGGTGTATGAATTTATGGATAAACTTTGGCCTTCGGCTAAAAAAATGGCAGCCGAAGAAAAAGAGGTGTTAGCCCAAGCCATGAAAGATGATGGCGTAGAAGGTCAGTTTCAAGGAAGTGATTGGCGCTATTATGTGGAGCGGGTACGTGCAGAACGTTATAATTTTAATGAAGAAGAAACGCGACCATATTTTGAGTTTAACGCGGTTAAACAAGGTGCGTTCATGTTGGCCAATAAACTTTTTGGGTTGACCTTTAAAGAAATGAAAGATGCCCCAAAATGGCATCCAGAACAACAAGTTTTTGAAGTGTTAGAAGAAGATGGAACTCATTTAGGAATTATTTATATGGATTTCTTCGCACGTGAAAGTAAACGTGGTGGTGCATGGATGAATGAACTTAGAGCACAGTCTAATATAAACGGAATGGTGACGCCTATTGTGACCAACAACTTCAATTTTCCTCCATCAACATCTGCTGGTCCATCTTTGCTTTCTTTTAGCGAGGCGCAAACACTTTTTCATGAATTTGGTCATGGTCTTCATGGTTTGTTTTCAAACGTGAAGTATGAGTCGCAATCGGGTACAAATGTGCCACGTGACTTTGTTGAATTTCCTTCTCAAGTGATGGAAAACTGGATGAGTGAACCGGAAGTTTTAAAACTGTATGCAAAACATTACCAAACCGGTGAAATTATTCCTGACGATTTAATAAAAAGAATGAATGACGCAAATGCGTTTAATTCTGGATTCGGAACGGTAGAGTATATGGCTGCAGCATATTTAGACATGGCTTGGCATACGCTTAAAACTACCGAGCAGCAAGATGCACGAGCTTTTGAAATTGCAGAAATGAAAAGGTTAGGTTTAATGGCAGAAATTATTCCTCGTTACCGTAGTACGTATTTCGCGCATATTTTTAGTGGTGGTTATTCTGCCGGTTACTACGCTTATTTATGGAGTGAAGTATTGGATGCGGATGCATTTCAAGCGTTTAAAGAAACCAGTATTTTTGATAAAGCTACCGCAGCAAAATACCGCAAAATGCTAAGTCTAGGTGGTTCCAAACCTGGAATGGATTTGTATGTAGCGTTTAGAGGAAGAAAACCAGAAATAGCCCCTTTACTTAAAAAGATAGGGTTTGAATAGTAAAGGATTCTAACTTGATTTCAATTCGTATGGGTTGAACTTAGGTAATAAAAACCTGAGTGGGTTTATCCCATAAAAAAGGCGGTAAAACTTAGTTTTACCGCCTTTTTTATGCTTGAGATAGATTATTTAATTTCTACTACTTGGTCTCCATTAGCTGGAGGAATAGAAACAAGCATTACTTTGTCACAAGATCCGCCTTCACCGAAATTCAAAATTCTATCTAATTGATTTGCTGCTTTCAACCGAACCGAACCAAAAGTTTCGTATCCACAATCATAAGTTAAGACGTTTTCAAATTCTGTTTGAAAACTGTATACCACCCCATTTTGAGCAATTCCATCACCGCTTCCGGTAATGATAAATTGATCATCGCCTGTAGAGACTGTTTTTCGACCCCGGTTTTGTGAAAACTGAATATGTGATTCTTGTAAGTTGATTTTATTTCCTGTGGCTTTAGAATCGGTAATGGTCGCATTTTTTACTATCACGTCAAATGTTAATGTATCTATTACACTATACACGACTTCCATCGATATGTCGGCCGAAATAACATAATCATTGACCTTATAATTAAGTGTAGAAACGATGATTTTGGTTCCTAAATCGCCATATTTACCATCAAAATTCGCGGTTATTTGACCAGATCTAACGCGGTCGAAAGCGCAAATTTTGGATGTGTCGTATGTGATCGTTAAATTAATTGGAAACGGACCATTTTTGGGATAAAGAGAAATGGAATCTACGCAGGCTTCTAACGGTAATGAATTTGCAGGATTGATGCCATTTAGGATGGAGTCTCCAACAGATACATTATGAATTTCACGAATTATGGAATTAATTTGATTTGCAGCTACCCAATAGGATTCCGAGCTACCGGTGGACACGTCATTATCCCGTTCCGAATTACGGCAAGACGGAAATAAAACGATAAATCCTAAAAATGTGATTATGAGCAGTTTGTTCATGGTTCTTTCTTTAAATGAGTCAATAGTGATACTAATTGACTAAATATTTAATGACAAATGTAGGGAAAATGAGTTTTACATAAAATTATTAATGCGTTAAGGGACAAACAATTTGATGTTTGTTACTAAAACTGGAGTATGAAAATGAGATGACTACAGTTTATCGTACACATCATACGAAAAGCTCCATTCGTGTCGGTGGTCTTTTTCTACCCGTTCAGATGAAACCTTTTTCCAATTTTCTGGTTTGAAATGAGGGAAAAATGTGTCCCCTTCAAATTCATTGTGAATTTGAGTGATATACATTCGGTCTACCAATTGATTGGCTAATGCATAATTATAAATCTGACCGCCACCAATAATAAATGGTTCGGTATCACCCGCTTCTAAAGCAATTTTAATTCCTTCTTCAATCGATGAAACAACCACTACATTTTCATCGGTAATAATATCTTTTTGACGCGTAACCACCACATTTGTTCTGCCAGGAAGTGGTCTGAACTTTGGGGGTATTGAAAAATAATTTTTTCGCCCCATTATAACATGATGTCCGGCAGTAGTGTCTTTAAAATACTTCAAATCTTTTGGTAAGAACCAAATGAGGTCATTGTCTTTCCCAATAACGTGGTTTTCGGCAATCGCAACAATTAGAGATACGGTGTGATTTTTCATATTTAACAGTTATACGGCTACTTTTCCTTTAATATGCGGGTGAAACTCATAATTAACCAATTCAAAATCTTCAAATTTAAAGGCAAATAAATCCTTTACCTCAGGGTTGATTTTCATGGTCGGTAGTTTTTTTGGCGTACGCGACAGTTGCAATTTTACCTGGTCTAAATGATTGTTGTAAATATGTAAATCGCCAAATGTGTGTACGAAATCACCCGGTTCTAATCCGCATACTTGCGCCATCATCATGGTTAATAAGGCGTACGAGCCAATATTGAAAGGGACTCCCAGAAAAGAGTCGGCACTTCGTTGGTATAATTGGCAACTTAGTTTTCCGTCAGCCACATAAAATTGAAACATGGTGTGGCAAGGAGGTAGTGCCATATCGTCTACCAATGCAGGGTTCCACGCAGAAACCATGTGTCGCCTAGAGTTAGGGTTGTTTTTTATGGAATTTACCACATTAGCAATTTGGTCAATGCTACCTCCATTTGGAGTGGGCCAAGAGCGCCATTGGTATCCGTAAACAGGACCCAATTCTCCGTTTTCATCTGCCCATTCATCCCATATTCTTACCCCGTTATCTTTCAAATATTTGATATTGGTGTCGCCCTGAAGGAACCATAAAAGTTCATGTACAATTGATTTTAAATGCAATTTTTTGGTAGTCACCATTGGGAAACCTTCGCTCAAATCATACCTGTTTTGGTAACCAAATGTACTAATGGTCCCAGTCCCGGTCCGGTCGCCTTTTTGGGAACCGTTATCTAGCACGTGTTGCAACAAATCTAAATACTGTCTCATGAAAAATTGTTTGCGTCAAAAGTGCGGTTAACACGGCAAAAAATCAAGGGTTGTTGATAAAGAATGAAAAACAAATGCTTAGTGGGTAGCAATTTCACCTTCATCTTGAACTGCGGCAATTTCAACGCAATTTTGGGAAGTTGATAATTTCATAACCTCCTTAAAGTCTGATTTATCGAAGGCGATATTGGTTATTCCGATAGCGTAGGGACAAATAGCGTAATCATCAAATTTAAAAATGATTTTATCATTAGTGAAAATGAAATTTGCGAGGCTGGATAGGGTAGCGGAATCATTTTCAATTCCCCAACAAATGGAGTCAGGTAAATGCGCGTTGATGGTATTCCTAATTTTTAAAAGCGAGGTGGAATCAGATTTAAAAAAATCGGTAATCGGCATCAAATCCCCATTGGAGGTATTGAATTTTAAACTTTCATTACTGGTATAGCCATGTGCTGCTCCTAAATAATAGTGGTAAAACGTAAATGAAATATTTAGGATAGAATCACATTGGGTGATGCTGTACGTGTTTTTAAGCTCGCCAAACCATTCAGATTCGGCTTCGTAGAAATGCTCAGGAAGGTTTTGATGGGACTCAATAAAATTCTTTTGGTCAGAAAATGTATAGAATTTTTCTGCAATAGTATTGTTGATTCGATTCAAGCGTTCGGGTGTAATATTTGCATCAATTACCGGGTAGGTCAATTCAATTTCATAATGCATAGCAGAATCTATGGTGGAGAATTCTGCCTCCGTAGCCGTTAGAATAACCGTGTCGTTGGAAATGCTTTCGGGTGTATTTGAACATCCTATTAAAAAAACGATAATAAATGAAAGTAAGCCAATCCGAATTCTCATCTCTTATAGTAATTATGCGAAAAACATTCCTACCACGGCAGCAGTAAATAAAGAAGCCACGGTACCGCCAATTAAGGCTTTAACACCAAGTTTGGATAGAAGTCCTCGTTTCTCAGGTACTAATGCGCCAATTCCTCCAATTTGAATACCGATGGAAGCCACATTTGAAAAGCCACATAATATATAGGTGGCCATAATTAACGATTTTTGAGAGCTGAAAACGCCTGCTGCCTTCATATCGCCCATGGTAGCGTATGCGTAAAATTCGTTTAGGATGGTTTTTTCTCCAAGAAGTTGACCCACCGTAACTATATCAGCATAGGGAACCCCAATAAGCCAGGAGATTGGCGCAAATACATATCCTAAAATAAATTGAAAACTTAATTTGTCATAAGCACTTGTATTTGCTGCTACCCAATCATTAATCATGGTATAGTCGCCAATTTTGAATAAGAAATAATTGAACATATAAATGAGTGCGGTAAAAACCAAAAGCATAGCTGCAACATTGATAGCTAGTTTTAATCCATCGGTGGTTCCATTTGAAATGGCCTCCAATACATTAGCTCCCATTTTTTCTTTGTTGAGGTGCATCGTATTATCAAATTCTTCCGTTTCCGGAACCAAAATCTTTGCTGCAATGAGTGCCGCAGGTGCCGACATAATGGAGGCGGCAAGTAAATGCTTAGCAAAAAGAGTTTGTTCAGCAACGCTATCTCCGCCCAAAAAACCGATGTATGCTGCTAATACACCTCCGGCAATGGTAGCCATCCCTCCGGTCATTAAGGCCATAATTTCTGATTTGGTCATTTGACCTAAATATGGTTTAATTAATAAGGGAGCCTCCGTTTGGCCTAAAAAGATGTTTCCTGCGGTGGCTAAACTTTCTGCGCCCGATAATTTTAGCGCCCGTTTCATCACCCAAGCTACTCCATATACCACCTTTTGTAATATTCCTAAGTAATATAATAAGCTGGTGAGTGCCGAAAAGAATATAATAGTAGGAAGTACCACAAACGCAAAGTTGCCCAATGCGGGATGAATGGCTCCAGAACCAAATTGGCCAAATAAGAATTCGCTTCCAAAATTGGTAAACGAAATGATTTTAACAAAAGCCTTGCTAATCCATTCAAAGCCGGTAGCTATAAAACCAATTTTCAAAATGGCAACCGCAAAAATGATTTGAAGAATTAAGCCTTTTACTACTAATGGCCAGCTAATGGCTTTGCGATTGGAGCTAAACAGCCAAAGTAATCCAACTAGAAAAACTAAACCTCCTAAACCTTGTAGGATGGATAAAAAAGAGAAACTCATGGAGTCCATAAAATATTTTTTTGGATGTGCAAAATAGTGCTTTTTGTGGATTGGTAGGCTATGTAGTTAGGAAATCTACTGTAGGTTTTGAATAAGTTCTGAACTTGATTTGAAGGTTTGGTTATGCAAAGTTTGGTTAATGGACATAAAAATGGTGGACTAATTTATAATTGGCGGTGGATTGCCCGAATTTAAGTAGCATTTAAAAAGTGGATATTATGATTTAGGGTAGAAGGGAACCCTTTAAAGTTCTTTGGTAATTAAAAGTAATGCAAAGACTTTGCGAACTTTGTGTGAATAGCAAAACCAATTATTCAAGTAGTAAGCGCCCAAAAAGTCTAGACAAAAACCAACATATCAACAAGAGTGAACACATTAATCAACAATTGCGAATTATAACCGTTAAAATCATACTTTTGCCAAAATTTTTTGAATGAGTATTAAAAAGGTAATGGTTGGCGATGTAGAATGCGGAGCCGACAAACTTTTCTTGATTTCAGGACCTTGTGTGATTGAATCAGAAAAAATCATGATGGACACAGCTGAAACTTTGAAAAGAGTAAGCGAAGATTTGGACATCCCTTTAATTTATAAGTCTTCTTTCCAAAAAGATAACCGTAGCTCGGTAGATTATTACATGGGTCCAGGAATGGATGAAGGTTTGAAAATATTACAACGCGTAAAAGAAGAATTCGGATTTCCGTTATTGACAGATATTCATTATCCGGATCAAGTAGCAGCAGCTGCAGAAGTGGTGGATGTACTTCAAATTCCAGCCTATTTAGTAATGCAAACAACACTTGCAGTAACGGCAGCTAAAACGGGTAAAGCGATTAACTTAAAACACGCGCAGTTTTTAGCTCCTGAAAACATGAGTAAGCCTGTGGCTAAAGTGGAATCAGTAGGAAATGAAAACATTTTGTTGACTGAACGTGGATATGCATTTGGTTATAACGATTTAGTAGTTGATCCACGCGCATTTTATCACATGAGAGAAACGGGATATCCTACTATTTTTGATGTAACTCACTCTATCCGTAAATACGGAATTCCAAGTGCTGATCCAAACGGTGGTGCACGTCAATACCTTGATGTATTGGGAAGAGCAGGAATGGCTGCAGGAGTAGATGGAATTTTTGTAGAAGCGCACCCTTGCCCTAATGAGGCTTTATGTGATGCTGCATCGCAAATGGACATGACACAATTAAAAGAATATTTGAAACCCCTTATTGAAATGCACGAACTAGAGGTGAAATACCGTAAATAGTTAGTGAAAATTACAAATTAAGAAAACGTAACAAAATGGAATTATATTTAGATTCAGCTGATTTAGGAGAGATTAAAGAAGCAATGGAATTGGGCTTTTTTACAGGTCTTACAACTACTCCAACTTTTATGCACCGTCACGGAATTACCGATATTGATGGTACTATTGTGGAGCTTTCAAAAATTGTAGACATTCTTCAAATTGAAGCTTTAGGTGATACTGCTGATGAAGTAATTGCGGAAGCATACCGTCAAGAAGCATTAGGTTTAGATCGTAACAAAACGGTTTACAAAATCCCAATGAGTTTAGAAGGTGTGAAAGCATGTAAAAAACTGACTGATGAAGGTTTTATGGTGAACATCCATTTGGTGTACACTTTACAACAAGCGTATTTGGCTATGGAAGCAGGTGCTACTTATGTATGCCCGCTTGTAGGTCGTTTACAAGATCAAGGTAATGATGCATTGGCTTTAGTTGAGCAATGTGTGAATGCTGTTGAATATTACGGATATGATTCTAAAATCATGTTCTCATCTGTACGTACAGTAGAGCACATGCGTAATGCAATCAATGTAGGTGTACATACATTTACCGCTCCTTGGAAAATTGTAAAAGCAGCTACTTTAAACCATTTCACAACAATTGGAACGGATCAATTTACCCAAGATACTCACATCATGACTGCTAAAGTTAAGGATGTAGTTGGTGCTAAAAATCCACACGTAGGTATGGATGCTACGGTTACCGATGCTTTAGTTAAAATGACTGCTGGTGGTTACGGAGCTGTATCTGTAGTTGATGCTAACGGTGCTGCTGCAGGTATTTTTACCGATGGCGATTTACGTAGATTAATGGAATCAAAAGGAACCGATGCGGTTAATACCAAAATGGGAGACTTAGGTTTAACTGCACCGAAAACAATTGATGCAGAAGAGTTATTATACAAAGCACAAGCTATGTTTGCTGATACTAAAGTAGATTCTTTAGTGGTAGTTTCTCAAGGTAAAGTGGTAGGTCTTTTGGATGTACAAGATATGATTAAATAATAAGCTTCTTAATTGAAGAGCTTATTGTAAAATACAGTTAAAGCCATTTTTTCATTTTGATGAGAAAATGGCTTTTTTATTTGGGATTAAATTTTATTTTGCTACTCTTAATAAGAACGATAAAATGAGTAAAAAATTGAAAATATTTGTAGGTTTTTTAGCTATTTTCATTGTGTTTATGAATGTCAAATTTATCCCTAGCAATATCCTTTCTTGGGATGTTTTTGGATACTATTTATACCTTCCTCTTACTTTTATTTATCATGATTTAGGCCTCCAAAATGATGCGGTCATCCTAAAATTAATTGAGACCTATCATAGCACCGCAACTTTTTACCAAATTGTAACCATGCCCGATGGCATTAGCGTAATGAAATATTCGATGGGAATGGCAATTTTGTATTCTCCATTCTTTTTTATTGGCTGGTTAGTTGCTCATTTTTCTTCATTTCCGGTAGATGGGCTTTCTGCTCCATTTCAATATGCCATTTTCTCGGGTGGTATTTTGTATTCGTTAATTGGACTTTGGTTTACCGCCAAGGTGTTGAATAAGTTCTTTAAAGAAAAGGTGGTTATGTTCACCTTGCTGCTCATCGTGTTTGCGACTAACTACTTGGTACATATTACGATGTATGGTCAAAACGCCATGTCTCAGAATTATTTATTTACCGGATATGCGCTAGTTTTATGGTTAACCATTCGTTGGCATGAGGGGTTTAAACCTCAATTTATTATTGCTTTGAGCTTGGTTGCAGGACTCATGATTCTCAGTCGTCCTACCGAAATTGTGGTGCTAATTATTCCATTGCTATGGAACGTGACTAGCTTAGAATCACTGGTTAAAAAAAGAGATCTCTTATGGCGTTATAAGTTTCAAATAATGTGGTTTGCATTGATTATTGCAGGAATTGGAATGATGCAGTTAGGCTACTGGAAAATTTACTCAGGTAAATTTTTGTTCAATAGTTATGGTGCTAATGCGGGTGAAGGACTCGATTTACTGCGTCCGCATACCTGGAAATTTTTATTTAGTTACCGAAAAGGATGGTTGGTTTTCACACCCATCATGAGTATTGCTATTGCAGGTTTTTATTTGATTTATAGAAATAACCGACCCATTTTTTACGCCTTATTTACCTATTTCGTGTTTAATTTATACTTAGTATCTAGTTGGACCACTTGGTGGTATGCGCAATCTTTTAGCCAGCGGGCAATGGTTTCTTCCTACCCAATAATGGCAATTGGTTTAGGTTATTTTATGGATTGGGCATTTAAACAAAAAGGAATAAAACACTATTTAATAAGTGGTTTTCTGGTTTTATTAGTCAGCTTTAATCTATTTCAGGTACTTCAATTTCATCGAGGGGTCTTGCATGGTGACCGAATGACGGAGGCTTACTATTGGGCTGTTTTTGGTAAATTGTCCGTAACTGATGAGGATAGAAAACTATTGCTAATAGACCGTGGCTTAGATGGAAAGCAAGGATTCGTAAATGAACAGGAGTATGTAAAAACCGCTGATTACGCGCTTTCCTTTGATGATAGTGCCGCTTATGCTTCGCAAATTTCTTTTACTGGTTGTTGTTCATTTGAGTTGAATTCAGAAAAGGAATTCTCGCCATACATCGAAAAAACCTATTCAGATTTAACGTTGTCGGATCATGCTTGGGTGCGAGTTACCGCAAATGTTTTTGTGGATAGTACCGACATCGAAAATCCGTTCAGTTTGGTAGCCCATTTTTCCTATAACGGGTATCCGTACAAGTATAGAACCATTGAGGCCAAAACACTAAATCTCGTTCCGGGCAAATGGAACAAAATACAAATGGATTACTTAACTCCCGAAGTGCGAACCGCAGAAGATAAGTTGAGAGTGCTGGTTTGGTATAGAGGGAACAAAAAGCTGTATGTAGATGATTTACGAACAGAAGTGTATGAAAAAATCGCGGGTGAATGAATAATCTAATTTACGGAGTGGTAACGATTTTGGTGGTGTGCCTTATTTATTTCTGGGCGTATAAAAAACTTCTCATCGAAAATAGTTCCTATCAAATTGTAGCCATCGCTTTAAGTGGATTAGTCCTTGTGGTCTACATGTCTACCGATTTTTACCTCCATGATTGGGATGAACGATACCATGCATTGGTTGCCAAAAATCTAATTTCAAATCCTTTTAAACCGATGCTCTATGCCAATCCCGTTTTAGATTTTGATTTCAGAGAGTGGGCCTCCAACCATATTTGGATGCATAAACAACCATTACCCTTATGGAGTATGGCCGCGAGTATGGCGGTGTTTGGGGTAAATGAATTAGCCTTAAGACTGCCTTCAGTACTATTATTTTCCACCGGTATTTTCGTGATTTATTTGCTATCAAAAGAGCTTTTCAATAAACGAGTGGGCTTGTTGGCTGCTTTTCTGTATTCTATTAATGGGGTGATTTTAGAAATAGCGTCAGGACGTGTGGCGACCGATCATATTGATTTATTTTTCATGGTCTTTGTGTTGTTCTCGGTGTATGCGGCTGTTCTTTTTTTTAAGACAAAGTACAAAGGATATAACTTGCTTTTTGCATTTTTTTTGGGTTGTGCCATTTTATCTAAATGGTTGCCCGCTTTAGTTGTGATACCGGTTTGGTTGGCACTTTCTCAATATTATAATTCCTATGCTAAAAAAGAACTGATAATTGAATTAGGCAAGGCCATATTGGTTGTGGTAATCGTGGCATTGCCGTGGCAGTGGTATGCAATAACCAGATTTGCTAATGAGTATCAATGGGAATCAGCGTATAATATGCTACACATTACCGAGGTATTAGCCGATCAAGGAGGAAGCTGGTTTTATCATTTCGAAAAACTTAGAATTAATTATGGGGAATTAGTTTACCTACCCGTGCTTTGGTTTTTGTACCGAACGATGAAGCAAAAACTAGACTTTCGGTATTGGGCTATTTCAATTTGGTTTTTACTTCCCTATCTATTCTTTTCTGCGGTAGCTACCAAAATGCAAGGATATACGCTATTTGCAGCACCAGCCATATTCATTATGATTGCCACTTTTATTGATTCTATACTCCGTAAGGAAATAAAATTACCGCGATTATGGTTGGAAAAAGTGATAGTGGGCTTGTTGTTAATTTTACCCATTCGATTTAGTGTAGAAAGACTTAAACCGTTTGAAAAAAGAGAACGAAACCCAGCGTGGGTAAATGCCTATAAAAATTTTGATGAAAATACGGAAGGGGAAAAGTTGGTGGTTTTTGGCGTTAATAGACCCATTGAATTCATGTTTTACACTTCGTATACGGCCTATACCCAAGTACCCAGCCTAGAAAAGATGAATGAAATATTAGCCAAGGGTTACACGGTGGTGATTAATGGCGATGAAGCCAATTTTCCGTTATTTTCTTCCCTGAATGGAGTAGAAATTATTCAAATAGAAGAGTAATTGGTTACTCAAACTTGATTAAAACCTGTCCTTTTTCAACTGCAACACCTGTTTCAATCGCTACACTTTTAACTACGGCATCGGTTTGAGATTTAATGATGTTTTCCATTTTCATCGCTTCTAAAACTAATACCTGGTCACCTTTTTTGATGGTGTCACCCGCCTTTACCAAAATATCCAATACCAATCCTGGCATAGGAGATTTGATCTCGCTGATTTTTTTAACCGCCATATTTTCAAGACCTAAATCTTTTAATAGTTGGTCAAATTGGTCTTTAAGGGTAAGTTCATATTTACGACCATTAATACGCAAAATTGCTGTTTTGTTATCCGTGTCTAATTGGGCAACTTCAACTCTATACTCCTTTCCGTCTTTGTTAATTATCCAATTGGTAGCGTCTTTTTGGGCCATGTCCAAATCATAATGTGCACCATTTATGGTTCCCGTTGGGGTTTCTCCATTTTGAGGAATTACATCGTATGTCTTATTGTTTATTGTGATATTGTACATGGTCTAAAATTTAGATTTCAAAAGTAATACTCTTTTGGCGCAATTGGTAAACGAATCTAAGTTTTAGCCGTAGTCATCATTTCTTTTTTTTGTCGTGAATCCTAATTTGGGTGAAGCTATTTAATGTCTAGTACTATGTACTTTCTTATCTTGCGCGCAGAACCAAATTGGAATCCATTCTTTTGGGAATAAATTTTAATTATGAGAAATTATTTAATTGCAATATCTATTCTTATAAGTGTTTTAACCGCTTGTAAACCTACAGAAAATAGTGCGGTGTATCTGGATAATGCGGTAGAGTTGGCTGCAGTTGAGGTCTTTTCAGAATCTCCGTATCGAGCTTCACGCACCCGAACAATTGATATTATTCATACCGATTTAAAAGTGCGCTTTGACTGGGATAAGCAGTATTTGAATGGAGAGGCAAAATTAACATTGAAACCGTATTTTTATAAAACGGATAGGGTAGTATTAGATGCCAAAGGGATGGAAATAAAATCTGTTGCTTTATTAGATGGCTCGCTGACGACTATTCTTGACTATTCCTATACGCATGATGTATTAGCAATTCAATTACCAAGAAATTTTGGAAATACGGAAATCCTGACTATTAAAATTAATTATGTAGCCAAACCAGAAGAACGCCTAACCAATGCAGGAAGTGCGGTTACGGATGATAAAGGCTTGTATTTTATTAACCCATTAAATGACCACCCCAACAAGCCACAGCAATTGTGGACGCAAGGGGAAACAGAAGCAAATTCGGTTTGGTTTCCTACCATAGATTCTCCAAATGAACGATGTACACATCAAATTGAGATGACCGTGGATTCAAAATTTGTCACTTTATCTAATGGAGATATGGTGAGCTCGGTAACTAACTCGGATGGAACTAGAACCGATACTTGGGTGCAAAACAAACCTATTGCGCCTTATCTTTTTATGATGGCGGTGAGTGAATTTGCTGTGGTAGAAGATGAATTAGCCGGAATGAAGGTAGATTATTATGTGGATAAAGATTACGAGCCTTATGCCCGTGAGATTTTTAAAAACACTCCAGAAATGATTTCGTTTTATTCCGATTTGCTTGGCTACCCGTATCCTTGGAGTAAATATTCTCAGGTAATTGTACACGATTATGTGTCAGGAGCCATGGAAAATGTGGGTGCCGTTATTTTTGGAGATTTCGTTCAACAAACCAGTAGAGAAATGATTGATGGCGATAACGAATCTACCGTGGCGCACGAGTTGTTTCATCATTGGTTTGGCGATGTTGTTACTTGCGAATCCTGGTCTAATCTTCCTTTAAATGAGTCTTTTGCAAATTACGGTGAGTATTTATGGGCAGAGCATAAATACGGAAAGTTGATAGCCGATGAAAGTTTGTACTATGAACTAGGAAATTATTTGAATGAAGTTAGGAATGGTGCTGCAAAAGATATGATCCGCTTTCATTACAATAAGCCGGATGACATGTTCGATAGTCATTCATATGCTAAAGGAGGACGTATTTTACACATGTTGAGAAATTATGTAGGAGACGAAGCTTTTTTTGCCGCGCTTAAACAATACCTGCATGAAAATGAGTTTACATCGGTAGAAATTCATCAGCTTCGGTTGGCTTTTGAAGAAGTAACCGGAGAGGATTTAAATTGGTTTTTTAACCAATGGTTTCTTGGTAAAGGCCATCCTGATTTAGAAATTACCTATGCGTATGATTCCACTAAAATGATACAGCATATTACCGTAGAACAATTACAGGATTTGGAAGAGTACGCAATGTTTAAACTTCCGGTGGATATTGATGTGTACCAAGGTGGTGCTAGGCAAACCTATAGTGTAATGGTAGATAGCATAAAGCAAACTTTTAGTTTTAAAGTAGATGCCAAACCAGATTTAGTGAATTTTGATGCGCGAAAAATTCTTGTTTGTACTAAAACAGAGAATCACACCATGCAAGAAATGAAATTTATGTATGCCAATGCCCCTCTTTATATGGATAAGCGCGAAGCCGTGGAATTTGCTTATAAAGAAACCGAAGAGGTAAATGTAGCTAAAGAAGTCTTGCTAGATGCCATGTTGGATAATTCGGCCGATATTCGGTCGTTAGCGGTTTCTAAATACGATAAGTTTGATGAGATTGAGGATTTGAAATTAAAGAATGTTTTGATTTCAACCATGCAACATGATGAAAACTCGGAAGTGCGATATGAAGCTGTTTTTGCCCTATCAGATTATTATTCTTGGGCCGAGGGATTAAGCGGTGAGTTTGAAAATCAAATTAATAAAGATAGTTCGTATTTAGTCATTAGTGGCTTGATTGAATCTTTGGCAGTGGTGGATTCTACATTAGGTTTGAAATATGCCAAACGATATGAAAATGAAGATAATGTAGAGGTGTTACTCGCATGTGCGGAGGTGTATTCCGCTTTTGGTAATGATGATAATAACCCATTTTTTAATCGTTTATATCCCAAAACGGAAGGGTATAATGTGATGGGGTTTATTAATTATTACCAAGATTATTTAATGCGGGTTGATAATATTCAAATACAAAAAAGTGGCTTAGCCATTTTGGAAAAGGAAGCTCAAAATGAGTTGGCATGGTTTGTTAGATACTATGCCGTAAGTGGAATGGTGAATCTAAAAGACTATTATAAAACAATGGCCAAAAAGCATCGCAAAAACGGGGATGAGGAAAAAGCCGTTGCTTACGATAATTTACAATTACGAATAGATGACCGATTGACTGAATTGCAAAAAACGGAAGAGGACGGAAGAGTTTTTATGGATCGATAGGAGCTCAAAAGGAATTAGTATTTCACCTGTGTTTGGATAAGATTTTGGTTAATTTAGTCAGGCTTACATCACAAATTAAAAATAAAACCATGAATAATAAATTAGCAAAAATTAAAGCGGTTCTGTTTGATTGGGACGGGGTTTTTCACGCAGGTCATAAAAATGAAAATCGGTCAAGCACTTTTAGTGAAGCCGATTCTATGGGAGTAAACATGCTTCGGTTTGGGTTTTGGTTACAGAATATGCAAATGCCAATTGTAGCTATAATTTCAGGTGAGAATAATCTTACAGCCAAGTATTGGGCCACTAGAGAACATTTGGATGCAACATTTTCTAGTGCAAAAAACAAGGTGGAAATACTGGCATTTCTGAAAAAGCATCATGCTATTGACCCGGATGAAATAATGTTTGTATACGATGATATATTAGATTTATCCCTTGCAAAAGAAGTCGGTTTTAGGGTGATGATTAATCGTAGGGCTAATCCGTTATTTATCGAATATTGTCGCGAACATGAATATTATGACTTCGTAACTCATTGTGATGGAGGTAATCATGGGGTAAGAGAAGCTTGTGAATTAGCATTGGATGCCATGGGGAAATTTGAAGAGACTATCGAGAAACGTGTAGCTTTTTCTGGCGAGTATTCCAATTATAATACAGAAAGACTAGCTATAGATGTGAAACATTTTGTGTCAAAAAACGGAAGTTTCGAAAGAGAATAAATTTCAAATTATTTTATAATCGGGGGACTTTGATTTCGTCATTTTAGCGCTTGGAATTAAGGTGTGAAAAAAGTGAAAAACCCTAAGAATAAATTCCTTGGTAGAATACAAACCAAAATTACCTTTGAGTCAATCAAAAATTAAATTATGAAAACTAGATACATCGTAAGAATAGCCATCCTTATTTTTTTGGCACCACAGCTTCTATTTGCGCAACTAGAAGAATCAGATTTGAGTATTTTTTCATTCAGAGAAGTGGGTCCGGCTGTTACTTCCGGAAGAATAGTGGATTTGGCAGTTAACCCAGTAAATTCCGCAGAAATGTATGTCGCATCAGCTTCTGGTGGCGTTTGGAAAACTATAAATGCGGGAGTTACTTTCTCACCAATTTTTGACAATCAAGGTTCCTATTCCATTGGGTGTCTCGCACTCGACCCCAATAATTCAAATGTGGTTTGGGTAGGAACAGGGGAGAATAATAACCAACGCTCTGTGGCCTATGGTGATGGCGTGTATCGCTCGCGAGATGGTGGAAAATCTTGGGATAAAATGGGTTTAGAAAATTCCGAACATATCGGAATGATTAAGGTGGATCCTCAAAATTCTAATGTAATTTATGTAGCTGCCTATGGCCCATTATGGAGTGCAGGCGGAGATAGAGGTTTGTATAAAACTATTGATGGCGGTGCTACATGGAATAAAATTTTGGAAATTGATCAGTATACGGGTGTTAATGAAATTCATTTGGATCCTCGTAATTCAAATGTAATTTATGCGACTGCTCACCAACGTATGCGGCATGTTTTTACCTATGTTGGAGGAGGGGCAGGTTCTGCGATGTACAAAAGTACTGATGGTGGTAAATCCTTTCGAAAATTAAAATCCGGTTTACCTTCCAGTATGGGTAGAATTGGAATGGCTGTTTCTCCTGTAAATCCAGATTACGTGTACGCAGTGATCGAAGCTGAAAACGAAGCTGGTGGTTTTTTCCGTTCTACCGATAGAGGAGAGAGCTGGAGTAAAATGAATACCTATAAATCTAGCGGTAACTATTACCAGGAATTGTATTGTGATCCGATCAATGTGAATAAGGTGTTTATGATGGATACATGGGCGCATGTGACTTACGATGGAGGAAAAACGGTAAAAAAATTAGGAGAAAAAAATAAGCATGTAGATAATCATTGTATGTGGATTGACCCTACCAATACCGATCATTATTTTATGGGATGTGATGGTGGTTTGTATGAGTCGTATGACAATGCAAAAACGTGGCGTTTTTCACCTAATTTGCCCGTGACGCAATTCTATAAAGTGGTGACCGATAACCAAGCACCCTTTTATGGGATTTATGGTGGAACGCAAGATAACTTTAGTTTAGGTGGTCCTTCTAGAACTCGAAAAAACTCAGGTATCGATAATTACGATTGGTATGTAACCAATGGTGGTGATGGATTTGAATCTGCTTCGGATCCTGAGAACCCAAACATTGTCTATGCACAAGCGCAATATGGTTGGCTGGTTCGTTATGATAAGGCATCAGGGCAAACAGTGCCAATTCAGCCTCAACCGGGTAAAGATGAGCTTGCTTACCGATGGAATTGGGATGCTCCTCTTATTGTGAGCCCACACAAAGCGACCAGGCTTTATTTTGCAGCAAACAAAGTGTTCAAAAGTGATGATAGAGGAAATACTTGGCAAACCATAAGTCCTGATTTAACCCGACAATTGGATCGTAATGCCATGAAAATAATGGGTAGCGTTCCGAGTGTAGACGCGGTTATGAAAAATATGTCCACTACCATTTATGGGAATATTGTTGCGCTTTCAGAATCACCCAAAAAGGAAGGGTTATTATATGTCGGTACCGATGATGGCCTCGTTCAAATTACGGAGGATGATGGCGCAAATTGGAGAAAAGTAGATGGAATTAAGGAAGTTCCTGCCCATACCTATGTAAACCAACTTGTGGCGTCTATGCATGATGAAAATGTAGTCTATGGTGCTTTTAACAATCACAAAAGAGGGGATTTTAAACCATATCTTTTCAAGTCTACGAATAAAGGGAAAACTTGGGTAAAAATTTCAAACGGATTACCTGAAAGAGGGTCAGTATATACCATTGCTGAGGATCACGTGGATCCCAAATTACTTTTTGCAGGTACTGAATTTGGTGTGTTTGTGAGTGTGGATGCTGGTGAAAACTGGTTGGCTTTAAAAGGAGGCTTACCTACCGTGGCGATTCGCGACATGGATATTCAACGAGAACAAAATGATTTGGTTTTAGCCACTTTTGGCCGCGGTTTTTGGGTGTTGGATGATTATTCTGCTTTACGTCAAATTAATGCGGAAGCAAAAAATGAAGACGCGGTGTTTTTTAATAATCGTCCGGGGCTAACTTTTGTTTATGATGCGAAATATGGGTATTCTGGAAATGGGTTTCAGGGCGCTTCGTTTTGGACCGGTAAAAACCCTGAATTGGGTGCACAGTTCACATTTTTTGTAAAGGATGTTCCGAAAACCACTAAAGCAAGTCGTCAAGAATCCGAGAAGGAGGCACGTGCAAAAGGGGAGGATGTTCTTTATCCAAGCAAGGATCAACTGAGAAAAGAAGCGATTGAAGAGGCTCCTTATTTCATTTTCGTTATAAAAGATTCCAAAGGCAATGAAGTGAAACGCTTTACTAAAAATGCAAAAGCGGGACTTCAAACCGTAAATTGGGATGGTAAATGGAGTTCTTTTGATGTAAATAGTTCAAAATCTCCATTGAGCAAAACAGGTTCCGCCTATTATGCAATCCCTGGTAATTACACCGTTAGTTTGTTTTTGGCTACACCGAATGAAATTAAAATGTTAGTGGACCAACATTCATTCGAATTAAACGTATTGAATTTAAATACGCTTAAAGCGGACGCCAATGAGGTGGTTGCATTCCAAAAGGATTTAAATAATTTAGACCGTGTAGCTACAGGAACAAATTCCTATTTCAAATCTTTATCCAATAGAGTGAAAAAGGCCAAGGCTGCTTCAAGAGTTTCTACCAACGCAGATATGAGCGCATTGAAAATGCTTGGTGAGTTAGAGGCTGAGTTACAGGAGATGGATATAAAATTACATGGGGATAAAACCTTAGGAAAGCATCAATTTGAAATTGAGCCAAGCATTTTAGATCGCATCGGTTTAGCTTCATGGAGTAGTTATTCCAACCAAAATCAAAGCACAAATATTCAAAATAAAGATTATACCATAGCAAAAGACGGATTGAAAAAAGTGCTAAAAAGCATGGCAGTAATCAATCAAAAACTAACCGCTATTGAAGGAATATTGAATATGAAAGGAGCTCCGTATTTGAATATGGAATTACCTAAGTTGTAAATGTAATTTGTAGTCAGGGTTTCGCTTGGAGCGAAGCCCTGACTTGTTAAGGTTTTGAGAATGTAGTATATGTAATCACTCTCGCCAACGATAATATGCTGTGATAGAGTGTTCTTTATGATGGTAATTTCAATAAGTAAATAATTGAAGAAAAGTGAAAATTAGGGGATAACCCCTATTGTTTGTTTGTTTGTTTGTTTGTTTGTTTGTTTGTTTGTGCCGAACTCATTTTAATACCATTTATACTCGGCCGGGTACTTAATGGTTAAATGAAAGTTTAGTATTTACTCAAAATGGGTAGATGCTTATTTTTTTAATAACAAATAAATTTTTAAGTATTATGAAATATTTTAGTATTTCAATTTTAGCGCTAATGATTGGCGCAATTAGTTTTGTTTCTTGTAGTAAGGAAGAGGTAGATAATGAAGGTGTTGACGTTCATGTAGATGATGTTAATGGAGCTTTATTTTTGAGGGCTGGTGAAACTGAATATTTAACTAATGAAGTGATTATTCAAAAACTTCAAAGTAGGATTGAAGATAATTTTGGTGAGGGTGGACAAGCTATAAGTATTGTTGAAAATATGAACTTTGACAATGCCTTAATTACAACCTTTCCAGGTGAAAATATTAAGTGTATAACTATTGAATTATCTGGTAACTATTCCTTTGTTTCATATTCTAATGGTAATGATGTGTGGAAAGGAGGTTATATTGTTGAAACTACTATTAATTCGGGTTCATCAAATGTAAAAATTCTCAATTTATTTTTAGAAGAAATTGTTGGCTTTAGTGCTGTAGATGGAGTTGTCGTATCTGTTAATAATTATGGTGAAAACCCGGATTTTACAGCAAGCTGGTATTCTCCATGGGTTGATTGTGTTGAGGATAAAATTAATACTCTTGCGAATAATCCTGTCCTCGGTTTAGGATGTATGGCTATTGGGCCAGAGTGTGCTGGTGGGATTGCTATTGGTTGTGCTGTTATTATTGCCTTTTTTTAAAATAAAAACTAATGAAAAGAAATATTTTTATACTATTATTAATTCTCCCATTTACAATTCTAGGAATTGGATCATGGGTTTTTGAATTTTCTTGGAGCCAAGAATATAGAGTTGTTTTTCTTCTTGTGATGATGGCTTATGTTTCAATGCTAATGGCGGTTAGGTTAAAGTATCTTGGATCTAGTTGGAATGAAGTTTTGTATGCGTTTATCCCATTTGTGGGTGTGAAAAAAAGATTCAGCGTATTTCAAAAAGATACACTACAGGGACCGGAATAATCCATGAAGTAACATTATAAATGCTAAACAGAAATATAGTCAGGGTTTCACTTCAAGTGAAGCCCTGACTTTTTAGGTTATGCAGAATGTTATCATTATTCCAGATGTATCGGACAGATAATTGAATAAGGGAGAAAATAAGGATCATCTCTTTTACCTGGGTTTCTGTGCCTATAAAGGGAAGATGTGGTAATTCTGGATATGGTCTCCCATAAAACCTTAATAATTTGTGATTTGATACATATTCCAATTATAAATAAGAATCAATTCGTTACCCGTCTGTAGAATAGTTAGTGAGCCGAAATCAATTGGATAAAATTGGTACTATAATTCACTAATTGAGGCAATTATTCTTTTTTTGATTTTCTGTAACTCCGTTTGGATATTTGGTCAAGATGCCGCAATTTTTCATGATTCCGTTTCCCAATTAGAATTCAGGCCTGAAAAAAACGAATTAAAGGAATGGATGGACGTACAGATTTTCTATCACAATAGCGCTAGATTTACATCAAAACAATCAATATGAAAGTGGCGTTCCACCGGATATTAAGGTATTATTTGATTGGAATGGTTTAACCAAGGATGAAGTAATTGAACGCGCTATTCTAGCATTGCAATAGCCTGTTATTTTACAAAATCAAAAAGCCTGGAGTCAAAAGTAAACGGATCAATTAATTCAATAACTTTTGTCTTTGAATGACTTTTGTGTAGCGGATTTAAAAGTAAATTATATTCTCCTGGAACCACAGCGGATGGAACTTTTAAGATGTAATGTTCGCCTGTATTAAAAAATAGGCTTCCTATTTTTTGAGTGGCTATTTGCGAATGTAATTGCAAATTCCAGCCTTTTGGTAATTTAGAAATTGGGTATTCTAAAATTGGTGCATTCTCATCAATTTCAATTTTGGCCATACTGATATTCCCAGACGATAAAAGATGGTAATTGTGAACCATAAATTCTAAGCTAGCTAGCGCAATACTACCAGAAGTGTATAGCAAATTTATGCCCTTTGGATTCCATCTTCCCCCATGCATTCCTGCTCCCATTCCAGATAAATCCTTGCAGTAAGCTTTCTTGCTAATGCTATATACCAACATTAAGCTAAAACCCCATGTTCTAATTTGCCAATTTCATCTAATAGTATTCGGACTCCAAAACTATTGACTAATAGCTCTTTGGGTTTTTTGCCGCCAAGGGAAACGTTTTTAGCGTCCATCCAATCGTAAAATGGTTCTCCAAAAGCATCCAGGCCTCTACGGTAAACTTCCTCAATTTCAAGAACCTTTTCTGTAACAGCTGGGTTAAAATCTACTCTTCTTTTATACGAATCAATAGAAATGGGAATAAATGAAATTAATTCTGTAACCGTAAGTTTAGCTAATTGTATAATGCCTTTGATATATTCTTTAGAAATGGAGCGAGAAGATAACTCGTAAAAAGAATTAGAGCCGTAACTTATTGTGGGTTCATTTAAGGTCGTTAGCGGTGTACTGGAAGTATCTTTAAATTTTTTCATGACAAAAGTGTAAAATTACCTATTACAACTACACAAATATACACCTTTTAATTAGAGGGGGTAATACTTTACCTCCATAATTTAACAAATCAAATAAAAGTTAAGGCAATAAATACGCAAAACAAATACCGCCTAAAATAAAATCAAGGCGGCTAAATGGAACAAACTATTAAACGGAGTTCGATTAATAGTGATTTAACTAATGATCTCAATATGATTCCGTGATAATTTCACTAGCCCTTTCCGTTCCATTTGTTTGAGTAGTCTTGAAATAACTTCTCGGGAAGTATTTAATTCAGTAGCAATATTTTGGTGGGTGTCATTAATTACTTTACTGCCTCTAACTTCAGCGGTTTTATCTAAGTAAGCCAAAAGTCGTTCATCCATTTTTAGAAAAGCAATACTGTCTATGGTGAGGAGCATTTCATTTAGTCGCATGGCATAAGACTGCACCACAAATTGATACCAAGAACGATAATTCATCATGAATTTATCCATGTTTTCTATGGGGATGGAAATAATTTGAGAATCTTCCATGGCTACCGCTCTTATCTGACTTATTTTATCATTAATCATACAAACCATTGAAATCGCACATGCTTCTCCCTTGTGAAGGTAGTACAAAAAGAGTTCGTTACCCTCTTCGTCTTCTCTAAAAATCTTTAATTTCCCACTTACAATTAATGGAATGGTTTTGATGTATTGACCTACATCCATTAGGTGAGCGCCTTCTTTAATGTTTTTAAGGTGACCTACCTTACTAATTTCATCTTTTAGAGCAGAGTCGAATAATTGAGGGAAATTTAAGTCAAGAATTTTTCTGAGATCTTCCATTGGTGTGAGTGCTTTTTTTGTGATATATATTACCAAACAAAAGTAGGTATTCGTCCTAAAATTGGGGTAACGAAAAGTAGATTTTCCTAATAAATATAGGTGGTAAAAGCAATGAATTCTGACAGAAAAACGTACTTTTGCGCCCTCAAATTTTCAATTCGAAAAGCCTAGTTTTCAAATGATACCTTGGCTAACGGGAGTTTGACGGTTATTCTAACGATAGGAATTGTATTAAATACAAGGATTGATGAAAATTATTTAAAATTAAAGAGAAATCAAGTGTTGGGAGCTTCTCTTCAAGAATTTCCAAATTGCTTGCTAATCTAATAGATAAAAAAAAATAAAACAGATGAAAGTATCGCACAACGTAGGTGAGGATTTAAGCGGAATTTTAAAAGTGAATATTGAAGCAGCTGATTACGCAGACAAAGTAACTAGCACATTGAAAAACCATCGTAAGAAAGCAGATATGCCTGGTTTCAGAAAAGGGCATGTGCCTATGGGAATGGTGAAAAAGATGTATGGAAACCAAATACTAGGTGAAGAAATTAATAGAATTCTAGGTACAGAAATCGATAAATACATTAAAGAAAATAAATTACCTGTTTTGGGTCAACCTCTTCCAGTAATGGATGAAACCATGACTTTGAGTGTTAACGACATGAAAGATTTGGAATTTAGCTATAAAATTGGCGTAGCTCCAGAGATTAAAGTGGAAGTAACTGAAAAAGACAAATTCACTTTGAATAAAATTAAAGTGGATGAGAAACTGATTGAAAAATATTCGGATGACGTGAGACGTCAATATGGTAAATTTTCATCGGTAGACAAAGCGGGCGACACCGATATGTTGAATGGTGTTTTTACAGAATTAAACGAATCAGGCGAACTCAAAGAAGGTGGAATTAGTCATAAATCAACTATTTCTATAGAGTTTGTAGAAGATACCAAATTGAAGAAAACCTTACAAGGGTTGAAAAAAGGAGATACTCTTACTTTAAATCCTAAGGATGTAAGTAAAGGAGATGAAGACGTAGCTAAAATGTTAAATATTGGAATGGCTCAAGTAATGGAGCTTTCAGATTCTTTTTCTTTCGTAGTAGAAGACGTTTTTCACGTAGAGCCAGCCGATTTAGACCAAGAGTTATTCGATAAATTATACGGAAAAGACACGGTTAAAACAGTAGAAGAATTTCACGCTAAAATTAGTGAAGAGCTAGAAAAGATTTTTGTTCGTTACGAAGATATAGCGTTATACAAAGACATTAAAGCTGGTTTCATCAAGAAATTTGACCATAATTTACCAGATGCTTTCTTAAAAGAGTTTTTAGCTCAAACGGAAGAGTACGGAAATGCTGCAGATGTGGAAACCGCTTATGAAGGATATGCTGAAAGCTTAAAATGGAACTTAATTGAAAGTGAAATTACCAAGAAATACGAATTGGCTATTAGTCAAGAAGAATTGATGGAATTTACAAAAGAGAGCTTAAAAGGGCAATTTGCACAATACGGAATGGCTGACCCAGACGATAAATTATTGTCGGATACAGCGATGAACGTAATGAAAAATGAAGAAGAATATCGTAAAATTTATGAAGATCTTTACTTTCATAAAATGATGGGATTCTACAAAAAAACATTAAAGCTGAAAGATAAGGCGGTTTCTTATGACGATTTTGTTAAATTAGCCACCGGAGAAGCTCCTAAAAAAGGAATTATGGGCAGCCTAACTAACTTATTCGGATAAAATTATGACAGATTATAAAGATTTTAAAAAATTTGCAACCTTAGATAAAGGAATTAGTTCTATTGCGATGGAACATTACATTGAGTCTTCAATGACTCCTTATATCTTGGAAGAGCGTACCATGAATGTGCAAGCATTGGATGTGTTTTCACGTTTGATGATGGACCGTATTATTTTTATGGGTACGGGGGTAGATGATTATGTAGCTAATATTATTCAAGCACAATTATTGTTCTTGCAAAGTGCAGATGCTAATCGCGATATTTACATTTATATTAATAGTCCAGGTGGGTCCGTTTATGCAGGGTTAGGTATTTATGATACCATGCAATACATTCAACCTGAAGTATCTACTATCTGTACGGGTATGGCGGCTTCTATGGCTGCGGTACTACTTACTGCAGGTGCAAAAGGAAAACGTTCGGCTTTGAAACACTCTCGTGTAATGATTCACCAACCCATGGGAGGCGCTCAAGGTCAAGCATCGGATATTGAAATTACAGCTCGAGAAATAGCCAAATTGAAAAAGGAATTATATACCATTATTTCCGACCATTCAGGTCAAGAATATGATAAGGTATGGGCTGATTCTGACCGTGATTACTGGATGACTTCAACCGAAGCTAAAGAATACGGAATGATTGATGAGGTTTTATTAAAAGCCTAAATAATAACAAGATTTGAAGAGATTAAAAGGAGCATTTAGCTCTGTTTTAATCTCTTTTTTTGTCTTCGGACAAAACGAATAATACCAAGATTATGAAGGAAGAGAAAACGGTTCAGTGCTCTTTTTGTGGCAAAAAGAAAAATGAAGTTGGGATGCTAATTGGCGGAACAACGGGCCATATTTGTGACAGTTGCGTGGAACAAGCCATGAAAATTGTGGATGATGATTCTCAACATAAATTGAAGGACACCCTTCAGTCTGCCTTGTCGTTATACAAACCGAAAGAGTTGTTTGAAAAACTAAATGACTATGTAATTGGCCAAAATGATGCGAAAAAAGTATTGTCGGTGGCGGTTTATAATCACTTTAAACGTTTAACTCAGGTAATTGCAGAGGATGATGTGGAGATTGAAAAATCTAATGTAATCATGGTTGGGCGAACCGGAACGGGTAAAACACTATTGGCAAAAACCATTGCTAAGGTATTGAACGTACCTTTTGCTATCGCGGATGCAACTGTACTTACAGAGGCTGGGTATGTAGGAGAGGATGTTGAATCTATTTTGGCTAGATTGCTTCAAGCGGCCGACTATAATCCGAAATTAGCGGAACGTGGAATTATTTTTATTGATGAAATTGATAAAATTGCTCGTAAAGGAGATAACGCGTCCATAACCAGAGATGTTTCTGGAGAAGGTGTGCAACAAGGGTTATTGAAATTATTAGAAGGAACCGTAATTGGTGTCCCTCCGTATGGCGGAAGAAAGCATCCAGAACAAAAGCTTGTTGAAGTAAACACTAAAAATATCCTATTTATTTGTGGCGGTGCATTTGATGGTATTGAAACACAGATAAGTCGAAGAATTAACAAGCAACCTATTGGGTATACTACCAAATCGTCAAATATCATTGATGAGGATAACCTGTTGCAATACATTGCTCCTTCAGATTTACGTTCATTCGGATTAATTCCGGAATTAATTGGCCGTTTCCCTGTTTTGACGCATTTAAATCCATTAGATAAAGATGCATTGGTTAGTATTCTTACCGAACCAAAAAATAGTTTGATGAAACAATATACCAAGCTTTTTGAAATGGAAGGAATAAAGTTGACAGTAACCAAAGAGGTGTTAAATTTCATTGTGGATAAAGCAGATGAATTTAAATTAGGAGCTCGTGGATTACGTTCTATTTGTGAGGCAATTATGTTGGATGCCATGTATGACACTCCATCGGCTGCAAAAGAAAATAGAATCAGTGAGTTGACTATTGATTTAGCATACGCTACAGAACACTTTGAAAAATCGGGAATGAGTAAGCTGAAAGTAGCTTAATTCTGAGAAATCAATAAAATGAAAAAGAAAAGCAACAACTGGAAGAATTTTAAATTCGGATGGTTGTTGCTTTTTTTGTTTTCATTTCAACCCGTTTTTGCACAATTTCCCTATGTCATTAAACCGAAGCTAGATTATTCGATAATAGGGGCTGGGGCGATTTCGCTTACCACTGGAATGGTTTTAACCTCCAACGATCAAATTTTAACGCAAGCTGAAATCAATAGTTTTTACCCAAACCAAGTTAATGCCTTGGACCGACCAACTATCTATAATCACAATGAGGCGGCTAAAACCGCAAGCAATGTATTTGTGGCTGGAGCTATTTTATCGCCCATTTCACTGCTAGGAATCAAGGAAGTTAGACAGCATTACCTGACGGTTGGTATTATGGGTATGGAGGTGTTAATGGTGAGTTATGGATTGATTTCCACCACTAAAACAATTGCGTTACGAACTCGTCCATATGTATATAATCCGGAGATTGCTATGGAAGAAAAACAAACGCTAGATGCGCGGTATTCATTTTTTTCGGGGCATACTGCCGGAGCAGCATCCATGACCTTTTTTGCCGCTCGCGTTTATAGCGACACCCATCCCAATGGCAAATGGAAACCGATGGTATGGACCGCAGCTGCAGTAGTTCCAGCGCTGGTGGGTTGGACAAGAGTAGAAGCTGGAATGCATTTTCCAACCGATGTATTAGCTGGATACGCAGTGGGTGCTGCTATTGGCTATTTTGTACCCGTATTTCATTTAAAGAAAGACGATTCTAAAGCAAGTTGGAATTTGCAACCCAATATGAATGGACTAGCCTTGAAAGTTGTTTTTTAGGGGAGTTGGGTTTTATTCTTAAGCCAATTTAAGGTTAAGGATGTACCTGAAACCTGCTAACCATAAAGAATTGCGCGTAAAGTAATTATTTTGAATGGAGGCGCCTTAATCCGAATGAAAACTTTAGTGTTTTTCCAATTCTTGTTGAAGTAGTTTTTTGTTTTCAGTATCTAACAGATCCCATAAGCTAGCATTATGGTTATTCACATAAAAAATATAAGTGTTTTTTGTGGGGTTATTTAGTTCGGTTTTTCTAATCTGATTTATCAAGGTTTTAGAAGGTTTTCGCATATAACTATTCCAAAACACAATGGCATAAAAACTCGATTTGGGGATTTTATTTAGCTGTAATGATTCCCCATTCAATGTTTTTATATATGGAATAAAAAAGTCCAAGTTTTCGTTAGTATCATACGAAAGGTATTCAATTGACTTTGGAGGAAAAGTATCAAAGCAACTATCTACATTCCATGACATTTTTAGGTAACCATCAATATAGCAGTTTATCATCTTAAAAAGGGGCTTCCCATTTTGGTCGAAATATCTAATTTGAACGGGCTGAAGGTCGTTATTGGCATTTGACTCAGCAAAATACCAATCCAAACTATCTGTTAATAAAGAGTCCTTTTTTATTTTTTCCTTTCGTATATTATACACCGAAAGGACGGCATTGGTATAAGAAGCAGTATCCAATACAAAACTATTTGATTCGGGAATTTTAAACCTTTTGAAATCTTTCACGATTTGATCGTGACTTTTCCAACCTGGATTAGAATCTACACCTAAAATTACGCGGTACATTAGCCCACAACTCGATGTGGTTAATGCAAGTAACAAAATGCTGAGCGTGTTTTGGAGGTTGTGCGTCATTGGTATTAATTTTAATTAAGAGTAAGGTAAGAATGAATACTAAAACCGCACCTGTAATTTTAAATTTACTTGTCTTGGAGTTAGGTAGTTAGGAACCGCGTAATAACGATTGCTGATATCGTGTACCCAAGAGTAAGAAATGGTGTTTTGAACCCCAAGTACATTGAAAACCTCTAAGGCTAACCACATGCTTTTTAAAGATTTAAAACCGTTGCTATTTCCTAGTTTATTTCGTTTTTCAAATTTATTTTGAAGCAATTCTTTCGAAAAGCCAATATCCACACGCTTGTAAGATGGCATTCTATAAATGTCGTTGTAGCGGTCAAATGAAGGCGGTCCAAATGGAAGTCCGGTGGCTAAATATATGGTGATGTTTGTTTTAAAGGTAGGATTGCCCGGTAAGTAATCCTGAAAGAAAATGGCGAAATTAACCCGTTGATCGGTTGGTCTAGGAATTGAACCGGGTTCAATTCGCTCTGTTTTCACCACCGGGTTAAAAGGATCACCTGGGTTGACTTCATCTCCATTTGCATTGTAATATTTGTAATAGTAGTCATCGGTTAAATCTTCTTGGGTTTTCATAATGCTTAAGCTAGCCCACGATTCTACTCCTTTTACAAACTCTCCATTAATTTTAAAATCAATCCCAGCTGCATAACCATTCGCATTGTTTTTAGCGTAATATCTAATTCGAACATTATCCAACTCGTACGGTACTAAATTTCGTAGGTCTTTGTAGTACATTTCGGCAGAAAGCTTAAAAGGACGGCCCCACATTTCAAATTCCTCTTCCGCTCCAATTACGTAATGAATGGAAGTTTGAGCGCGAATATTTGGGTTAATTGCACCTTGAATATTTCGCATTTCTCTAAAAGATGGGGGTTGGTGATAAAATCCCCAAGCGGCCTTAAATCTAAAATTCTTTTTCCAATTGGGTTTGTATGAAACCAAGACACGTGGCCCACCTACCAATTGATTATTGAAACTCCAATAATTTGCACGTGCTCCAATATTTAAATGAAGCAAATTAGAGTCTATGTTAAAAGTGCGTTCCCATTGGGCATATCCGTTAAGTCGATACCAATTAAGCGAGTGCGTACTTCCGTGAGCTTGATTCAATGTTATTTGGTCAGAGGGAACTTGGGGTGTGGAGTAACCGGAAGAATCTAAATATTCCCATTCCGAATAGGTGTCATCAACCCATTCTAAATTTCCACGTGCACCCCATGAAATTTCTGCATTTTTAGTATATTTTTTTCCGTCATGCGTTAGCGAAGCGAAGGTGGCTTTGTAATAATTTCTTGCATGATTTATGAACCCGCCAATTCCTCTATTAAATGCCACTTGCCCAAAGTTGGCCGAACCCAAATCTTTATCTAATTCGTCCAATCGATACGCACCTTCAATGTCAAAAGTTTCGCTTTGGTCACTATAATTAACCGATGCGGCAAATTTCAATAGCAAACTGTCATTGGGCATAGCCGTAAGGGTTAAAGCACCCAAGGTGGTTTGATACTGGTCAATTTCTTGTCCGTCATAAAAAACAGTGAGTTGCAAGGCTTCTTGAAAAGTACCGAATTCGGTTTTCCGTGTCTCCGGCACAAATTTGTATTTGTTTCTGGAGTACGAACCCAAAAAACCAATCTCTACCCGGTCTGAAATATCAAAAGTAAAATAGCCCTGATAGTCAATAAAATCAGGTTGATATTGTCCTTGTGTGTCCAATCCTTTTAAAAGGTATTGATTAGTTCGGTAGCGAAGTCCATGAATTTGAGTAAAACGATGGTCATCTGAGGATTGCTCAATGGCTACTTGGGCGCCTAAAAAACTTCCTTCTACAAAACCTGCGAATTTTTCGGGTTCTTTATACGTTACATCCAAAACACTCGACATTTTGTCTCCGTACCGTGATTCAAATCCACCAGACGAAAATTTCACATCGTTAACCAGCGCGGGATTTACAAAACTCAATCCTTCTTGCCGACCGGAACGAACCAAAAATGGACGGTAAATTTGTACCCCATTCACGTAAATTAAATTTTCATCAAAATTCCCCCCTCGCACACTGTATTGAGAACTTAGTTCATTTCTACTTGAAACCCCTTGGCCTTGAAAAATTAGTGTCTTTTCAATACTCGAACTTGGTCCCGCTATTTGCGAAACCCCTTTGGTAGAAATGGAGGAGAGCCCCGTTTCTTTTATTCTGCTACCATTAACTATGAGGGCCTTCATTTTACGGGTATTAAAATTCAATTGAAAATTAAGCGTAACCGTTTCACCCGCATGCAGTGTTTGCGTAGCGTAAGCCGTGTCGTAACCTATGTAAACAATGATGAGTTTAAACTCCTTATCAGGTTCAATCTCTTTGGTGTAAAAACCGAGACTATCTGAAACCGTTCCGTGGGTAAAATCGTTCACAAAGATATATGCACCCGGTAGCGATTGCCCTTGGTCGGTGATTACCTTTCCACTTATTACGGTTCTAATGGAATCTTGCGCAAAAATGGTGTTTCCTCCGAAAAAGAACGCGATGATAAAAAATAAATGGAGTATTAACTTCAAGAAAGTAACGTTATGTTGGTACCCGTAAAACTTGATAAAAATAGAATTATTGCAGCACTTGTGCTTTATTTTTTCTTCTTAAAATCTCCGTTATCCCAAGCTTTAATAAACTGCGCCCATGCAATAGGGTTTAAGATACTCCAAGTAGGATATTGTCCGTAATAATAGGTTTGTTGATTACGAATAGTGTTTTCGTATTTGAAACTTTCGCTACCCGAAGCCGGCATATTTTGCATTCGTTCGCGCATCTCAGCTTGAGCCAAATTGGCATTAGCTCGGTCCAAGTCGTCCGTAGGGATACGAGTATTTAAAAATTCCTCTTTGAATTGTTCTTTACTCGGCCATGGGTAAACCATGTGTGTTCGTAATAATAAAGTATCCATGCTCATTAATTGAATGAGCGAATATTTACTCGTATGCATCGTATCTGGAATTACAAAATAGGCATCCCTAAATCCAATACTTGAAAAATGGATAGAATCTCCTTCTTGAGCAGCGAAAGAAAAAATCCCATTGACATCTGCACTCGTCCCAGTATGTCTTTGAGTAATCATTATGGTGGTAAAAGGTACAGGCTGTAAGCTATCCCCGTCAAGTATAACTCCCGAAAATTGAATTACTTTTCTTTCAGGTTGTTGCTTTTGGCTAAATCCAAAAGTGGAAATTAATAGTATTGTTAAAATTAACAGAAATGATTTCTTCATAGTGATAGACGTTACAAGAGACCTGTTTTCAAGTCGATGATGTAGGCGGTGAAATTACCAAATAAAATTGAAAGTAAAAGCTTTAAAATTGTTAACAGAATCGCTCACTTTTATTTCCATTTTATGCATTCCTTTACTAAACATATTGGGATACAAGTTTATCCAAATCAATCCTGTTTTGGGGTCGTATTCTAATAAGTGCCATACCCCATCTACGTATACATTATAGGTGTTTACTCCACTCAAATCATCTTCAACCTTTAAAACTACTTGAGTTAATTCGGAAAAATGTGCCGAGTTGGAATCGAAATTTATTGGAGTAATACTAGGAGCGATAGTATCTTTCATAATGGTATAGGGACCAAAACTACGGGTTTTAAAAGTAACCCACCCGTTTTCGTATTCTCCTCCTTCGGGAGAAATTACCTCGTTTTTTTCATTTAATGAAACTGCAAAAAATTTGTCACCAACATCTTTAGCAACCTTTGGGGTTTCGATAGAAACAGTCATCCTTTTTTGCAACGGAGTGTAAAGATTTTGGATTTCATGAATTGGAGAAACCGCATTAGAAATAGTATCCCGCATAGAATATGTGAATTTTAAATCTTCATACAAACTATATTTTGGAAATTGAATTTTTATGTGCTCATCTTCAAAATAGGAGGCGCCATTATAAGGTAGAATAAGCGAGGAGTCTGCAATTATTTGAGGAGATGGAGTGGAGGTATCCAATTCCACGGAGAAAGCTAAAGATGTTTCGTTTCCATACACATCCGTTATGTCATATTTTAATCGATGTCCATATTTTGAAAAGTAAACCAGTCCTTTGTTTTGAACGTTTTTGTAGATTCTCAGTTGATTATGAGTTGTTAAGTAACTTTTTTGAATTCTTCTTTTATTCTTTTGGGTTTCATAAAAATCAACATGAGTTTGAATATATCGCGTATTAGCGAAACTTATTTCATCCATTTGGTGAGAATAAATAATGGAAGTGTCTGCGGTAAGGGTCATGTTGTAGACCCCACATCTATTATTAGACCCATTTAATTTATCGATGGCCTCTAAACCAAATCCTACCACTCCTCGAGCGGTAATTTTTGTGTTGTTTGGTAAACTATATGTTCGTCCAGTTTTGTTTAATGCGATAAAAACGGGGACTGATTTACCATTAACTAAACTAGTATCGTTTAGAGGATACACCGCCAAGTTTTTCATAATCGGTGCAATGTCATCTTTTATATCAAAACCAAACTTCAAAGGATTCTGTGGAATGGCCCCAACAGTTTTTCTTATTTCAAAATGCAAATGAGGTCCACCTGATCCGCCCGAATTTCCGGATAAGGCAATAGTATCTCCTTGATTTACCGGTATTTGTTCGGAGGAGAAAAATAATTCAACCGTGAATTTTTTTCGGGTATATTGTTCCTCTAACACAAATTCGTTTATGGTCGCATTAAACTTTTGTAAATGCCCGTAGGCCGTAGTATACCCATTTGGATGAGTGATGTATATCGCATTTCCGTAACCACCTAAAGAAATTTTAACTCTTGAAACATAACCATCTGCTGCCGCCAAAACAGGAATCCCTTCCACTTGTTGGGTCTTGATGTCAATTCCAGCGTGAAAATGGCCACCTCTTAGCTCTCCGAAATTCCCTGCTAAATACATCGGGATAGGTAAAGGAGCTGTAAATATGGCATTGGTATCCATTTGAGCTCGAATTATGGGACTCAAAAGTACAAATATGAACAGGACGGAATGTTTGAATTGTAGTGACATAGCTGCAAAAATATTGTTTAATCAAGAGTGAAATATTTATTTTTAAAATGGTTTGCACAACGAGCCGTTAAAACTTGTTTTATTTGGAGAGTGCGTATAAATTTGTAAGTGCTCAAAGCGAGAAATTAAATTATATTTTTTGGAACAACAATTAGAAAAAATTCATCTTGGTATCAAGATTTTGCAAGAGTTGCACCAAAATGCTTTAATTGAAATTGAATCGTTAAGAGCTCAAAATGCGAACCTTCAAAATAAATTATTGGAGTGCGAGCAAAAGTCAGCTTCAGCTAATAAACAACATTTAGTGGCGGGTATTACAGATAATAGTACACGTACGGATGTCGATAAAAAGCACATGAAGTTGAAAATTAATGAATTAGTGCGGGAAGTAGATAAATGCATTGCGCTATTAAATCAATAAAGAATGGGTAAACTTTCTATAAATGTAAATATTGGAAATAGGAAATACCCGTTGACTATTGATAGAAACGAAGAAGAATTGATACGAAGGGCTGCCGAGAGCGTAAACGAGAATATGAAAAAATTTGGAAATGCTTACGATGTAAGCGATAAACAGGATTTGCTGGCTATGACCGCCTTGTTTTTTTCAAATAAAGCACTTGAAGTAGACGATAAGATTGATAATATTTCGGGTAATGTGAAAGGAAAACTTGATTCTATCGAGTTGGACCTGGATCAATACTTGAGCAATGCTAAATAATAACTCAATATATTGAGTTCCGAACGTTCTTTACATATTAGTTACCGGAAACGGTAATAAAATCGATTACCCGCATTGATTTAGCAGGTTTAGTAGGATCAACATTTTTATCGTTAGGAAAATGTGATATCTATTCAAAATCGGGCCTAGGTTATTCTGTGTATTCAGGAGATTTTTTGTTTCGACAAAAGACGGAGGAAGATTGCGATGTTAGGTAGCTTTTCCATCTTGAACTTTTTAAGGTTCTACAAACGACTAGGTTAATGCGGGTTTTTTTAATTTAAATGGGTGGCAATGCCACCAGTAAAAGAAAGAATTGAAATGGATGTAATTAGTATTGTATCCGGTGTAGCCATAGGCTTAATCATCGGTAGTGGGATTGTTTTTCTAATCATAAAGAAATCCCTAGAAAAAGGTAATAAGGCCCTAATTGAAGAAGCTAAAGCCGAAGGAAAGGTTTTACGAGAGCGTAAAATTATTGAGGCTAAAGAAAAGTTTTTGCAAATGAAATCTGATCACGAAAAAGTGATTAATGGCAAAAATCAAAAGATGCAACAAGCCGAACAACGGGTAAAGCATAAAGAAACTAAACTGAATCAAAAACTTCAAGAGTTAAATAAAGCAGAAAAAACCAACTTGGATTTACGTTCTAAATTGGATAAGCAATTGGCTTTAAATCAATCCAAAAAAACAGAATTGGATACCACTTTAGCTAAGGCAGTTTCTCAATTAGAAAATATTGCGGGTTTTTCGGCAGATGATGCTAAAAAAGAGTTGATGGATGCCCTAGAAGGTGAAACCAAAAACAACGCAGCGCGCTTGATGCAAGACATTATTGAAGATGCTAAAATTAGCGCTAATAAGGAGGCTCAACGAATAGTTATTCAATCTATCCAACGGGTTGCAACAGAACAAGCCATCGAAAATTCTGTATCGGTGTTTAACATTGATAGCGATGACGTAAAAGGTAGAATTATTGGTCGTGAAGGACGAAATATTCGTGCCATAGAGGCTGCAACTGGTGTGGAAATAGTTGTGGACGACACTCCAGAGGCAATCATTTTATCGTGCTTTGATCCGGTAAGAAGAGAAATTGCTCGTTTATCATTGCATCAATTAGTTACTGATGGTAGAATTCACCCTGCACGTATTGAGGACGTTGTTCGCAAAACAACCAAGCACATTGAGGAAGAAATTGTAGAAGTGGGAAAACGTACTGCTATTGATTTAGGAATACATAACCTGCATCCGCAATTAATTAAAATGGTAGGTAGAATGAAGTATCGTTCTTCTTATGGTCAAAATTTATTGCAACACTCTCGTGAAGTAGCCAATCTTTGTGCCACCATGGCATCCGAATTAGGTTTAAATCCTAAACTAGCTAAACGTGCTGGATTATTGCACGATATTGGTAAAGTACCGGAAGATGAGCCAGAAGTACCTCATGCAATTTTAGGTATGAAATTAGCTCAGAAATTTAATGAGCACCCAGAGGTAATTAACGCAATTGGAGCTCACCATGATGAAATTGAAATGACTAGTTTGTTATCTCCAATTGTTCAGGTGTGTGATGCTATTTCAGGAGCAAGACCAGGAGCTAGACGTGAGGTAGTAGAAAGTTACATTCAGCGTTTAAAAGATTTAGAAGAGTTAGCTTTAGGCCATGATGGTGTTACCAAAGCTTACGCCATTCAAGCAGGTAGAGAATTACGTGTGCTAGTAGAATCAGAGAAAGTGGATGATAAAATGGCTTCAGAAATTTCTTTTGGAATTTCTCAAAAAATTCAATCTGAAATGACATACCCAGGACAAGTAAGGGTTACAGTAATTAGAGAAACTAGAGCAGTAAATATTGCTAAATAAGGTTTAATTTAAAATCGTCTAATCATGATAGAGGTAAGAAATCTAGGAAAACAAAATTCCATTTTTAATCAATACATAATGGAAATTCGTAACGTGGATATTCAAAAGGACTCTATGCGATTTAGACGAAATATTGAACGAATGGGCGAAATATTCGCTTATGAAATTAGCAAAACACTGAATTACGAAAGCACATTAATTACGACTCCTTTGGGTCAATGCAACATTGATTTAATGGATAAACAACCAGTGATTGCCACTGTATTGCGGGCTGGTTTACCATTGCATCAGGGTTTTTTAAATTATTTTGATAAAGCAGATAATGCATTTATTTCTGCTTACCGAATGCATCTTCCACCGAATGATTTTGAAGTGAAAGTGGAGTATGTATCCAGTCCGGACTTAACCAATAGAACACTTATATTATGTGATCCAATGGTGGCGTCAGGACAATCAATGGTGTTGAGTTATGAAGCATTACTAGAAGCATACGGTAATCCAAAACATGTCCATATTGTATCCTTAATTGGGAGTTCAGAAGGTATGAAATATGTCAAAAACCATGTAAAGTCCAATGTGACTTTATGGACAGGTGCTATTGACGCTGAAATGACTGCACATGCCTATATCGTTCCTGGATTAGGTGACGCGGGTGATTTAGCCTTCGGGAAAAAGGAGTAGGTATGACCGATGCGATAAGCATTTTTTTCTTTTTATTATTAGCAGGAACTAAAATATTATTGGCTCCTGGAATCATGCTAGCCGCTGGGCTTGGAATGATTAAAACCATGATAGTAACCTATATTGGAGCTCTAATAGGTGCAACTATATTTTATTATTTTGGGGTGGCTATTTTTAAATGGTGGGATGCATTAGTTGGAAATAAGAATAAGGATAAATTTATATTCAGCAAAAAAGCTCGTGCAGTAGTAAAGATTAAAATTCAGTATGGAATTATAGGAATTGCAATGTTAGCTCCCATTATTTCTATTCCTGCTTCCGCTTTAATAATCGCGAAATTCTTCGCTGGAAAACATAAAGTAATAGCCGTTTATTCGGTGATTTTAATACCAATATCTATAGGACTTACTTTATTAAGTAAGCCGGTAATTCAACCGCTAATAGGCCTATTTAAGAACATTTTTGGAATTGTATAACATGAATAAATACAGGCACTTATTTTTTGATTTAGATCACACCCTTTGGGATTTTAAAACGAACTCTAGATTGACCTTGGGTGAAATATATTCGTTGTTTAATTTGGCTGAACTAAGTGAAGTTGGCCAATCGGAATTCATTACGATTTATGAAAAATACAATCATAAAATGTGGGCGGATTATCGAAATGGTAAAATGAGTAAGGAAACCTTGCGAAATGAACGTTTTCGTCAATCCTTATCACACATTGGTATTAAAGATAAAGCGTTGAGCGTAACGGTAGCAGATTATTACGTGGATAATAGTCCATTAAAAACGGCATTATTTGCGGATACCCTAGAGGTGCTTTCCGAGTTGAAATTAAAATACCAAATGCACATTATCACTAACGGGTTTGCCGAAATTCAGGCTATTAAAATGGAACGTAGTGGCTTAAATCCATTCTTTGATAAAATTATCACTTCTGAGCAAGCAGGAACAAAAAAACCACACCCTTCTATTTTTCAGTATTCTCTTAAAATGGCGAATGCCAAAGCGGAGGAAAGTTTAATGATAGGGGATAACCAATTAGTGGATATTGAAGGGGCTGCAAAAGTGGGTATGGATGGGGTGTTTTTTAACCCTGAAAAAGAACAAACCATCATTAGCCCTACCTATGAAATAGATGGGCTAAAGCATTTGTTGGGGTTTTTATAAAAAATTGAATTACATCTCTGCCAACACAGAGGTGCGACCACTAACTTTTTGGTCTATCGTAACTTTCACTGTTGAATCTACAGGAATAAAGACATCTACGCGCGAACCAAATTTAATAAATCCAAACTCTTCACATGCGCCAATAGAATCTCCTACCTCGCTATAGTGAACAATACGCCTTGCCATTGCACCGGCAATTTGACGAAACAAAACGGATTTTCCATTTTCATTTTCTACTACGTAAGTGGTTCTCTCATTAAGAGTTGAAGATTTTGGGTGCCAGGCAACCAAAAATTTACCGGGGTGATATTTAAAATATTTTACCACTCCTGATATAGGAGACCAGTTAATGTGCACATTAAATGGGGACATAAAAACGGATATTTGAATGCGTTCTTCCTTAAGAAATTCATCCACAAAAACCTTTTCAATAGCTACCACTTTGCCATCAACAGGAGAATAAACATTTCCTTCAACGGCATTAAATCTTCGGTTTGGAACTCGGAAAAAATACAATACCATCCAAACAATATAAATTGCTCCTAAATCTAATATGAGTTGAACAATGAAATAATTTGAAAAAAGAGAACCTAGGTACACTAGAATTGACCCTACAATTATTGCAAGAATAATACTCACTGTTCCTTCTTTGTGTAAACTCATAAATACAATTTCGGCAAATGTAATTAAATGTGCTTAAAAATCTGTTAAGGATAACAAGTAAGCTAAAACAACAGGAGCAGTAAGTAAAATGGCATCAAACCGGTCAAGGATACCTCCATGACCTGGCATTATGTTTCCAGAATCCTTGACATTTGCATTACGCTTAAATGCCGACTCCATTAAATCTCCCAAATTTGCGAATATGCTCACTAATATAGCTGCTCCTATCCATACGGGGATACTAAATAGTCCCCAAATGTAATACAGCGAAATTGCGCCAACAATGCTAAATATACCTCCGCCTATAGATCCTTCCCAAGTTTTATTTGGTGAGATACGCTCAAATAATTTGGTTTTACCAAAATTCTTTCCGGATAGATACGCACCTGTATCATTTACCCAAGTAAGGATAAAAATTGAAAGAGGAATTTGCCAATTAAAATTAGCAGGCTCGAAGGTAGGATAGATACCTAAAACCAGTAAACTCACCAAAGGAATAGCTAAATAGAAAGCTCCCGAAATAGTGGACGAAATATCCAATATAGAAGTATTAGAATGTTTGCTTAGTAATTTTATCACAAATGCAACCCCTAATAACATCCATACAGAAAACACCCAATAGGATTGAGAGTTAGCAATAAAATAGCCTGCAAATAATACCAGG
The DNA here is from genome assembly GCA_963974475.1 of uncultured Flavobacteriales bacterium. GTDB lineage: Bacteria > Bacteroidota > Bacteroidia > Flavobacteriales_G > Salibacteraceae > CAJXZP01. The sequence goes on along the minus strand of CAXBCR010000001.1, from coordinate 215,388 downwards.
GAGGTGCTGAAAACCGAACCTAAGTAAAAATAAGGAGCTGCTTTAGCTTTAGCCAATTTGTAAAATTCAAGCGTGCCTAAATAACTAATTAATGAAAACAACACTAATGATGTGTAGTAACCACCAATGAGCGCACCAACCATAATGGTAATGAAAATTACCCCCGAAATAGCTCTTGTTACCAAAGAATAATCGAAATTTGAATTATCCAAGAATTTCTTTGGCAGAAGCTTCATCTTTTTGATGAACAAATAGCGAAACCATAAAATTTGTATCGTTTAAAGAGGTCATCATAGAATCTTGATGATCAAAAGCGATAACTTCTATTCCGGCAGCACTTAACTTAGATTTCTTGATTTTAGCGTCTGTTCCATCTACGGATTTGAAAATCAATACCCAACCTTTTTTTAGTAACTCTTCCATTTGTTTTTTTTTAAGTTCAAGTAAAGTTAATCTATTGATAGCAGATTAACTGTTACATTACTTAATTATTCTTTTGTTTCAACTCTAGGGTCTGTTGCTTCCATAGCTGATTTATCCACGTTTTCAGAAGACTTCATTTCTTTTTGGTCATTGTCTTCAACCTCAGGTTTAGGGAGGTCTTTGGATTCTTCTTCATCCTTTACCATCTGTTCTTTCAACAAATCAGCCGCGAAGGTTCTTTTACCAAAAATACCTTCTAAGTCCGCTTTGAAAATTACTTCTTTTTCTAAAAGTGTTTCGGCTAAAGCAGTTAATTTATCCTTATTATTTTCAAGTAAGGTAAGTGTTTTTTGATACATCCGTTCAATCAAATCACTTACCGATTTATCAATTTGTTCTGCCGTTTTCTCACTGTACGGTCTTTGGAAATTATATTCAGATTGGCCAGAAGAATCATAGTAACTTATATTTCCTATGGTTTCATCTAATCCATAGTAAGAAACCATAGCATATGCTTGTTTGGTGACTTTTTCTAAATCACTTAATGCTCCCGTACTAATTTTTCCGAAAATAATTTGCTCTGCAGCTCGACCACCTAATGCCGAACACATTTCATCCAATAATTGTTCGGTAGTAGTAATTTGTCGTTCTTCTGGTAAGTACCATGCGGCTCCAAGCGAACGACCTCTAGGAACGATAGTTACTTTAACCAATGGGAAGGCATGTTCTAATAACCAACTTGTGGTAGCATGTCCTGCCTCATGGAATGCGATGGTTTTCTTTTCTTGCGGAGCTATAATTTTACTACGTTTCTCCAACCCACCGATAATACGGTCAACCGCATCTAAGAAATCTTGTTTTTCAACTTGTTTTTTCTTTCTTCTTGCTGCAATTAGCGCAGCTTCATTACAAAGATTTGCAATGTCAGCTCCCGAGAAACCAGGTGTTTGACTAGCCAAAAATTCGATATCGATATCTTTCACCAATTTAAGTGGCTTAAGGTGGACTTCAAAAATTGCTTTCCTTTCCGTAACCTCAGGAAGGTCTACATGAATTTGTCGGTCAAATCTTCCCGGACGTAATAGTGCTGAGTCCAAAACGTCCGCACGGTTGGTTGCCGCCAAGATAATAACACCAGAGTTTGAACCAAACCCATCCATTTCAGTAAGGAGTTGATTTAAGGTGTTTTCACGTTCGTCATTTGATCCTTGCATCGCACTTTTACCACGAGCCCTACCAATGGCGTCAATCTCATCAATAAAAATAATAGATGGCGATTTTTCTTTGGCTTGTTTGAACAAATCACGCACCCTTGATGCTCCAACTCCTACAAACATTTCTACAAAGTCGGAACCGGATAGTGAGAAAAATGGAACATGAGCTTCACCAGCTACTGCTTTGGCAAGTAATGTTTTACCTGTTCCTGGAGGGCCTACTAATAGCGCTCCTTGAGGTATTTTTGCTCCTAAGGCTGTGTATTTATCAGGGTTTTTTAAGAAATCTACAATTTCGTTTACTTCCTCTTTTGCTTCTTCTAAACCTGCAACATCTTTAAATGAAACTTTGGTAGATTCATTTTTATCAAATAAAGTTGCTTTTGATTTACCGATGTTGAATATTTGACCACCGCCACCTGCGCCACCGCCCATTCTACGCATAATCAAGAACCAAAATCCGATTAATAACGCAATAGGTAGTAATAGTGAAAATAAATCACCAAACCAGTTTTCTTGTTTTACAAAATCATATTCTAAACCATATTGATCTTGCCATTGATTAAGGTTATCCCCGAAAAAATCAGCCTGAGGCACATTAAAAGTATATTGTGGACCTTTGGGTATAAAGCTGTTCTCACTTTCCTTTTTAGGGGCAACCTTCGCGTACTTTTCTTTTGAAAAAGCATCTTCGTTTAGATATACCTTACCAATTTCAGAATTAATTACTTCTAATCGTTTTACGTCTCCACTTTTCACCATTTCTTTGAATTCACCATAATTGATGTTTTCTGGCTGTGGAGTCCAATTAAAAAAGTTTAATCCAATTAAGCCAATTGCGAAAATGGCGTATAACCAATAAAAATTAAAACCACCATTAGGAGATTTTTTATTAGTCCCCATAAATGGGTTTGTTTTCTTTTGTTTTGGTTCTGTATTACTCATTTAAATTTTATTCGTTGTCAGCAATGTGTGTGATTTTCGCATCCGCCCAAAGGCCTTCTAAATTGTAATGCGCTCTTTCTTCTTCTTTAAATACGTGGACCATGGTATCAAAATAATCTAGCAAAATCCAATTGGCTTCCTGATAACCTTCAATATGTGTAGGCTTTTCATTCATGGTGGTTTGTGTCAATTCTTCTACACCATTAGCTATTGCTTGCACATTAGTGTTTGATGATCCGGAACAAATAATAAAGAAATCAGCATAGGCATTTGTTACCTTGGTAAGGTCAATTACACAAATTTGGGTTGCTTTCTTTTCCTGCATTCCCTTTACCACTAGATCTACTAATGAAACGGGTGTTTTTACTACTGATTTTTTAACCATTTATTTTTTTAAAAATAGGATGCAAAGGTAACTAATTCTTACTACGTGAACAGACGTTTTTAAAGGAGGTACAATTTTTTTAAAGTTAAAGAATGATAAAATATTTTTTGAATTTTTGCCTACCCTTTTTTATCCCTTTTATTCCTTGTATGTTCAACAAATCGAATTATTTTGTAACATCATAATTGAGTAATATCTAGCATCATTGAAAACACTTTTTACTGGGAAAATCCATACGCATGTAGAAGAGACTACCTCTACAAATGAATTAGCTGCATTGGCTCTAAAATCAGCTAAAGTTATTGAGGGGGCCATGTTTAGCGCCAATAACCAAACAAAAGGTAAGGGGCAAAGAGGACGCGTATGGGAAAGTCACCCGGGTCAAAATATTTTGGTGAGTTACGTTTTCTTTCCTGTTTTTCTAAAAGCTTCGGAACAATTTGCGTTAATTAAGGCTGTTTCTTTGACGGTTAAAGATTTGCTAGATAAGTACTTAATGGATAAGGTGAAAATTAAGTGGCCTAATGATATTTATGTTAATGATTTGAAAATAGCTGGAATTCTTATAGAATCCTCAATGAAGGGAGACTATATGGGGAGTTCCATTATTGGTATTGGTTTGAATGTGAATCAAAAGAATTTCGGGAACGTGGAAAATGGGACTTCGGTTATATTAGAAACCGGAAAGGGCTGTGATGTAAATATGTTTCGAAATGAATTGTCTTATCATTTAGAGCGGAGGTATAGAATGCTGAAAAAGGACCCCAAATCCATGGATGGAGAGTATCAAAATGCCTTATACCGGAGAAATATTAAAACAAAATATTTGATTAATGATTCGGAAAAGGAAATGACCTTAATTGGGGTGGATGACTTGGGTCAAATCGTTTTGCAAAATGACATGAAACAGCAAATAGCATTTGCAATGCACCAAGTTCGAATGATAATTTAGAGGTTCTTTAATTTATGGCGGCAGGTAAATTTCCTGCTAATGTATCAAAGAATTGCTTTAATGGCTTTTGAACCATAGCTTTCATGAACATATTTACATCTCCAGAAAACTCAAAGTAAGATTTCACGCCATCTGTATCGGTATCAATAAAGATAGTAAGCGTAAAGTCAAATGGGTTTTTTCCATCCGATTCAAGAATAATTTTATTGGGTGTAATTAACTCTTTATGGCGCATGCCAATAGAGGCCAAATTCTTAATGCCAAATCTACAAGTGGAATCCGTTGATTTCCAGTATTCAATTCGGTCTTCTGGCATTAACTTTTCTAAATTATTTAAGTCGATTAGAAAATCATATACTTCTTGTTGGGTTTTGTTTACCAAAACCGTAGTACTCTCAATGTTTAGCATAAATTGTTATTTAGCACTCCACTCAGATGGGTTCTTCCTCCAGTCAATTAATGAATTAATGTGAGTGGAATCAATTAAATTAGCTGTAGAGGCTTGGTTTATTAAAGTATCGTAATCGGTTAGCACAAAATAATTACAATCTGCTTCTTTAAAGTTTTGCGCGGCAATTTCAAAACCATAACTAAAAACTGCAACTAATCCTTTTACTTTTAATCCTCCAGCACGTAATGCTTTTACCGCTTTTAAACTACTGCCTCCGGTGGAAATTAAATCTTCAATAACGACTACATTTTGCCCTTCTTCAAATACACCTTCAATCTGGTTTACAAGTCCATGCCCTTTAGGCTCGGGTCTAACGTAAATAAATGGAAGATTCATTTCTTGAGCCACCAATGCTCCAATTGGAATTCCGCCTGTTGCAACGCCCGCAATAATATCGGGTTTGCTAAATTGAGATTCAATTTTTTTGACAAATTCGTGTCGAATGAACGTTCGAATAAGTGGATAAGAAAGAATTTTTCGATTATCACAATACATAGGAGACTGCCAACCAGAAGCCCATGTAAAAGGATTCTTAGGTTGTATCACAACCGCTTTGATTTGTAATAAAAATTCTGCTACTTTGAGTGATGAATGATCTTTCAACATAAAGGCAAATGTATAAAGTTTTTGTAAACAAATCGCTTATTGTATTAACAGATAAATCACCTGTTTCTGGAAAAAAAGGAACTGAATTTGTTACGTATAAAAATAAACGACAATTAAAAGAATTAGTGGAATTTCTGGAAAATGAAAAACCTAAAATTAAAGTGGTTATAACTCATTTTGATATAGATGAGTTGTGGTTCACTTTTGTTAAACAGTTTCGATATGTTCAAGCAGCAGGTGGCTTGGTATTCAATGAGGATGGAGAATTCTTGATGATTCATCGTAATAATAAATGGGATTTACCTAAAGGTCATTTGAAAAAAAGAGAAACTCCAGAAGTTGGAGGAATGCGTGAAGTAGAAGAAGAATGTGGAATTGATGGGCTTGAAATCACCAGTCATTTAGCTAATACGTTTCATATGTATGAAAGAAATGGGATGGTTTTGAAAAAAACATTTTGGTACAACATGAAATCTAGTTTTTCAGGAGAATTAATTCCGCAGGTGGAAGAAGGAATTGACAAAGTGAAATGGAAAACGAGAAATGATGTTAAGGTGATGATGAAAAAATCCTATCCTATTATTTCTCAGCTATTAAAAAAAGGGGTGAAGTGATTAGGGTTTAATTATTTCGTATCTTTTTCTAGTTGATTTTGGAGCAAACATAGCGGCAAAAGTTTCAAATATATCATTGGGCATTTTGGCGGGTGTTTGAATAAAATAACCATGTTTATCTATAAGGTAATAAATAGGGTAACTCCATATCTGATATTTTTCAAGGACTGAATAGTTTTTATTTAGGTACAAGAATTTTAAGTTGGAAGCCTCGTTTGGTAATTGACTAAACACCACAGAATCACGGTCAGATACAACCATTACAAATTTAACCTTCCGGTATTTCTTTCTCAATTTGTCAATAATTAATAAGTCTTTTTCGCACGTGGTACTTTTGGAATGAATAAACCCAAGATAAACAGGTTTACCTCTAAAATCCTGAAGCGAAACAGTTTCGTTGTTGGCGTTTTGTAGTTCAAAAATCGGTGCTTCCATATTTTTTTGGAGACGATTACTTAAAGATTGGTAATGAAGCGCTGCCAATTTCTGGGTTTTGAAAGAACAAAAATTACCCATTTGATTAATTATCGCAGCTTTTAAATTAGAACTTAAATATTTTTGCGAGGATGTACCCTTAGTATAGATGAATAAAGCTAAACTTCTCATTTCTGTTGAGCCAAGATTAGTGTCTAATTGCAAGAAGTTTAAAAGCGAATGATATACTTGATATTCCTCAACACTTCGTTCGAACTCCTTGGTGTATTTTGAAATTAAATGATGAATTCTTGGGTTCATGCATGCCTTAAAAAAATTTAAGTATTCTTTGTTTTCGTAACCAATTGGCTGATTAAGTAACTCATTTTGAATCAATTTTGTTTTTGGGTATTCCGTTTGCAACATGGCATTTGCTTTAAAATACCGATAATAATCCGAAAATAATTTATCGGATATGAGGTAGGTGGAATACAATGAGTCTGTGTGATTAAAAAAAGATTGGTAGAAGTCTGTTAATTTGGTGTCCATGCTCACTTCATTTTGAATGAAGGCAAAAGAGATTTTTAGGTCGCGGTAAACAGAATCGGGAGCAATATTTGAAGGAATTTCTGAGTAGGTAACCGTATATTTAAGTGGAATTCGTTGATTGGACGCGTTTTTAAAAGGAAGAAAATTTAAGTTTAGCTTAGCTCCGGGATGTACAGGTATGGCTAATTCTCGCATTTCAATTTTTATCAGGATAAATTGTGGGTGATCAATTTCAAATGTGATACTATAAGCTCCATTTTCTGGAATTTTAGTTGAAGCTATTAATTGATTTTGATTAGCTAACAGGTTGTCATATTTAAAAACCTGGAGCATCTCATTTTTAAAGAAGGAGGCATTTCCCTGAACGCTTATAGTGCCTGAAAAAGCTAAATATGGCGCTAATATTAAAAGAAAACTAACAAGCTTTCTCATTATATCAAAGCTTTGGGAATATATCTGGAGATATCACCTCCGTGTTTTTTTATGTCTCGAACCACACTTGATGATAAGGCAGAAAATTCTGGACGACTGATTAAAAACAAAGACTCAATTTCTGGAACCATATCGAGGTTCATTAATCCAATATTTCGCTCAAATTCAAAGTCTTGAGATGTGCGAATACCACGTAAAATATATTGGGCACCTCGCGATTTACAAAAATTCACGGTAAGCCCATCGTATATCATAACTCTGACCTTTGGTTGATTTGCAAATACGGCTTCTATTTGTGATTTTCTTTCTTCTGGCGAAAACAAATATTTTTTATTTGAATTGGAGCCAATAGCAATGATTAAGGTGTCAAATAACGATAGAGATCGTAAAATTATATCTTCATGACCCACTGTAATTGGGTCAAATGACCCTGGGAAAACACCTATTCTTTCCATAATTATTCTGGTTTAACGAAAATGCTAAAATTAACGGAGCCATAGCGTCTTTGTTGTTTAAAACCTTCAATACTTTCAAAACTATGGTGAGAATCATGCTCTATTATAAACCATCCATTAGGTTCTAATAGTGTTCCATTCATTATAAATTCTACCATTTCTTGCTGTCCCTCCATGTGATAAGGCGGATCGGCATAGATTAATCGAAACGAAGATTTGGAGCTTTCTAAGTATTTAGTTACATCCGATTTGAAAACCGACATTTGGTCAAATCCTAATTCGCTTGCAGTAGCTTTGATAAACCGGATGCAATTGTAATTATTGTCAACGCTAGTTACTGATTTTGCTCCTCTAGATGCAAATTCGTAGGAAATGTTTCCAGTACCAGAAAACAAATCGAGCACTACCATGTTTTCAAAATAAAACTCATTATCAATAACATTAAAAATGCCTTCTTTTGCCATATCTGTTGTAGGTCTTACCGGAAGGTTTTTTGGTGCTACGATATGTTTTGACTTATATTTTCCGTGAATTATCCGCATTTTAAATCAAAAGTAGTATTAATAATGGCATCCATTTGTTTTTCTGGTAAATTAGAACAACAAGTTGGTTTTAAGTGAAATATTGAATTTGTGTAGCGTTGTAATATGGTTAAAACCGCTGCGCTTTTCTTGTATTTTCCTCCTACATGTATAACGGAGTCTTGAGGACTAAACTCAAATTGCTCCATGGTGTAATAGGTGTAATAAATAATATCCTCAAAAGACCGAATGTCAAAGACATTAAATTGCATTAATTGTTTCCCATCAAAAAGAGCCAATGTAAATTTTTTATGATGGTATTGAATGAAAACTGTTTTCACCTGTTCCTTTGCATAATACAAACAATACATGGATATCAATGAAGCAAAATGATGAGAAAAGTCTAAGTGATTAACGTTTGATTTAAGAATCGAAATTTCTTCCTCCGAAATGGAATATACTATGTGGCCATCAATTTCTGGAATGAACTTCGATAGCAGTCGATCAGTCTTTTTTATAGGAAAGGCTGCTCTGGCAATGGTGTCCATATTCAAAGGTTCAAAAAAAGAAGCTGGAATTATGGTGAAATTGGATGTGCAAGAGTAAAATGAATTTTTTGTTGAATTTTTAAGGATGTCGTTTATTCTAGGAGAATCTATGACCGATTTTAATTGCTGTTTTGCATTAGCTCCTTTTGCCAACTCTTGAAAGACTCCTAATACATCATCAGATTTTGTTGCCGAAAGTCCAAAATAATATTCTTCCCCGTCTTGATGGATGGCGACTGAATACAACGAAGCAGCTTTGGGATCAAAGCTGCTTCCGTATTTTGTATATGAAAACGTTGTCTCTATAATTCTATTTTTCTTCTTTCCAATTCCCAGCTGTAGTAGGGTCGGTCATTGACCCAACGGTCATCACATCATTTTCATCAAAAGGAGCTGCATCTTTGATTTCAAACACTTGTACTTTTGCTCCACTTGATCGAGTAATTTCGCCTGCGGAAACAACAAATTCAACATTGTCAGTAAACGGAATATATTTTAAAGTACTTCTGTCTAAATGATATTTATTATCTCTAGTTGCCATGTATTCTTCATTAAAGGCAATAGCAAAAGCAGGATGTTGGGTTGTGTCACGTCTAATGATTCCCATTTCTAAAGCTTGTTCTTCCGTAAGTGAATCAGGTACATCACCATACATTTTAACCATATAAACAGAATCGTTTTCTAAAAAGTTAATTAAAGTATCCATGCTTCCACAGAATTTTTTATACTCCTTTTTATAGGTTAATTCTACTTGACGTAAATCTTTTAAACTTTGAATTACTGACGCATATCGAACCTGTTTTTCTTTCATAAATTGAATAGGCTCATCAATAGATTTGTAATTTGCAAAAGCAAGATAGCTGGATAGTACAAGTAACACACCAGCTACTCCTATTGAGATTTTATTGGTGATAATTCCAGCTGAATTTAATACCGTTATAATTCCAGCAATAGCAATGGAAACCCCGGCAATTTGAAAAATGCCATTTTGGTCGCTTGAAGCACCAAATGCTAATAACCCAATTCCTAAAATAAAAATTAATGCCCCTGGAGCGAATTTTGAAATAGAATCTTTCATAATTTAATAGTCGTAACCGTGTTTTTTAATTATCAATGCGCACAAAACTACACTTTTTTTTATTTGAATACCTACCTTGTAATGGTACTTAAATTCAATTTAATTTGTACCAGTAATAATACAAAAAATTTGAAGACATCTTTATTTAATACGTTTCCGTTTTCTCCAACTGATGATCAACAGTCGGCATTGCATTTACTCACTTCATTTTTAGAGAGTAAGTCGCACCTTCAAGTGTTTATTCTACGAGGATATGCCGGCACAGGTAAGACTACAATCTTGGCGCACCTTGCCAAAACCTTGAACAAGGATAAAAAAATCGTTTTGTTAGCTCCTACCGGAAGAGCAGCTCGTGTATTATCTTCCTATTGTGGACTTCCTGCTTTTACTATTCATAAAAAAATTTACCGCATGGCGGATGGAGACGCAGGAGAAATGAATTTTGTGCTTCAAAAAAACAATTTTACGGATACCTTATTTATTATAGATGAAGCTTCTATGATTGCTTCTGGGTATAATGGGGAGCGTGATGTATTAGAAGATTTGATGCGATTCGTGTATAGAGGAAAGGGATGTAAACTTATTTTTTCTGGAGATACTGCGCAATTACCTCCCGTAGAAATGTCCTATTCCCCTGCTTTGGATAAAGAATTTATGATGGATCGATTTCATATACCGGTTACTGAATTTGAGCTTAACCAAGTGGTTCGTCAAGCGCAGGAATCAGGCGTTCTGTATAATGCTACTAAATTACGAAAGGCACTACAGTTAAAATCTCAAGAAGTTAAATTTGATGTGAGTTTTGATGATTTTAAATCTATTAATGGATTAGAATTACAAGACTATTTGGAGGAAAGTATTCACGAATTCGGAGCGGATGAAGTTTTGATTGTGACTCGTTCTAACAAGCGAGCCAATCAATTTAATGCAGAGATTCGAAACAGATTGTTGTATCGGGAGGACGAAATCGAAGCAGGTGATATTTTAATGGGAGTGAAAAATAACTATCACTGGTTAAGTAAAGAAGAGAATAAGGATGATTTTATCGCAAATGGTGAGTCATTGGAGGTTTTGAAAGTGTTGTCTCGGCAAACCATGTATGGATTTGAGTTTGCCGACTTGAATATTCGATTTATTGATGACCGAATACCAGATGTAGATTTAAAGATTTGGTTGGATTGCTTAACTACAGAGGGGTCGGCTATGCCTCATTCGGATGTGTCATCATTATACTATAGCATAATGGAGGATTACGTAAGTCAAGGAGAAAGTAAAAACGCAAAACAACTTACCTTGGGAGATCCTTTTTACAATGCTTTGCAATGCAAGTTTTCTTATGCTGTAACCTGCCATAAAGCGCAAGGTGGGCAATGGGCAGCGGTATTTATTGATCACGGGTACCTTACGGATGAAATGGTGGATGAGAATCTATTACGATGGTTTTATACTGCTGTAACTCGTTCTCACAAAAAAGTATACTTGGTCAACTTTAATGAAATGTTTTTGTAATTTCTTCCGGAGCAAAGTAGGAGTATTACATTTGTGAGTATGAAAAAATGGTTGGGAGAATTATTATTTAAATTATCGGGATGGAAATTAGTTGGAGGGGTACCTTCTGATGTGAAAAAATTCGTTCTCATAGCGGCACCGCATACCACTAATATGGATTTTTTTTTAGCCATGCCAACAATGTGGCGTTTGGGTGTGCCAGGTAAATTTTTGATTAAAAAGGAACATGTAGATTCTCCTTATGGATTTATTATTAAGCTTTTAGGCGGAATTGGTGTGGATAGAAAAAACCAATCCAAAGAATTTGTCGTTCAATTGAAAGAAATTGTTGCGGGTCACGAGGCCTTAGCTATGCTTTTTACTCCTGAAGGGACTAGAAAGAGGGTTGCAAAATGGAAAACCGGGTTTTACCGAGTAGCTATTGCCATGGATGTACCCATTCTTTTGGCCTATCCAAAATACACTACCAAGGAAGTGCATTTAGGAGAACTCTTTTACCCATCCGGTGATTTTGAAAAGGATTTCACTTACATGGAAAACTTTTATAAAAATATTGTTGCCAAATACCCTGAAAATTTCAATCATCATATTTTTGACCGGAAGTAGCCTGTAATTCTGTAAATGGTAATCGCATAGTACTTATTCTGATTAGGGTCTAATAAACTTTTAGTTATTTAATATCAAATATTTAGAGAGTATTTGTAAAGTGAGATTATTGATTATCTTTATGGCATCAAATCAGAAGGAAAATACCAAACAAAATGGAAGCAAAAATCAGGTTTAGGTTTAATTGCTATTCTATTGCTATGGTCTAATTTTTCTGCCTTCGCTGGACATGGTTCAATATTATCTGATGCCAATATTTTAAATTCTTCAGATTTATCTATCTGTTATTCGGATAAGAACAATGGCGATTTAGAGGTTACTATTTTCAATTCTGGTACGGACACCATTGTTGCAATGGATTTGGGCTGGTACTTTACCGATGCTCAACTAGGTAGTATTTCTTGGTCAGGAGTTATTTATCCAAGTACAGGAGAATTAATTACCCTAACGAATTTAACATTTGCAGATACTGGTACTTATCCCATTTCACTTTGGGTAGACCTTGGTGCAGCCGATGGCAATCAAAGTAACGATAGCCTAATTATTAATGTTCATGTGTTGCCTCCGTTTAATTTGAATGTGTTAACAGATACAACTATTTGTATAAATGAAAGTTTTCAGGCTTCAGTTCCATCAGGATTAGGACATTATAGTTGGAATAATGGAAGTAACTCTTCTTCTGTAACGATAAATTCTAGTGGAGATTACGCGGTAACAGTAACAGATCAAAATGGATGTTCTGCGGCTGATTCTATTCAAGTTGGAAGCCATGATTTTCCATCAGCATTATTACCTGGAGATACCATATTGTGTGCTGGTGATATTTTTGTACCGCTGATTGATTCGGGTTTTGTCTCTGTTAATTGGGGAGCAGGTAATGACAGTGTATTGACAATTTATCAAGAAGGAATTTATTCGGTTATGGTAACAGATACCACCGGATGTACCTATGTAGACAGCATGACGGTTCAATATTTGGCGGTTCCAAATCCGTTGCCAACTCCACAAGTTAACATTTGCAATGGAGATTCTGCTACCCTGAATGCAGCGGCTAATTATACCTCGTACTTATGGAGTACTGGAGAAACGACTCAAAGTATAGTAACATCGACTGTTGGTTTTTATGAAGTTACTGTAACAGGTGTAAATGGTTGTTTGGGATTTGATACCGTTGAAGTAGTTCAAGATTCTATTGTCCCAATTGTTTTTACGGATAGTTTAATGTGTAACATGGAACCTCTAGTGATAAGTGCCGGTTGGTATTCTCAATATGAATGGTCTGATGGTACTGTTGCTCCCCAAACGGTTGCTTATTCTCCTGGGACTTATATGGTTACCGTTACAAATTCAAATGGATGTAGTACAAATGATTCAATAACCATAATTAATCAAAATGTTATGGTTGATTTGGGTTCTGATCGCGTTAACTGTAAAGGAGATGGGGATTACTTTTATATTTTAGGATTATATGATAGTTATTTGTGGAACAATGGAGACACAGGAATAAGTAATTGGGTAGGTGCTTCGGGTACATATTCCGTTACGGTATCGTTGAATGGCTGCTATGCTACGGACGATTTAGTGGTTACGGAATTACCTTATCCAGTTGCAAATTTTACAGAGAATGTAATTAGTCCAGATGTTAACTTCACTAATTTATCGAATGTATCCACAAAGTTAAACTGGAGTTTTGGGGATGGGGATTTTTCAACAGATGTGAATCCAAATCATAGTTATCGTAATCCGGGTATTTATACCGTTACATTGGAAGCTAGTAATAAATGTGATACTACCTACTTTACTAAGTCTGTGGGGATTTTCCCGCAAGGATCTCCAAATATCTATGTAAATGAAAATTTAGAGGTTTACCCAACATTAGCAACTTCTCTGGTGAACTTCAAATTAGATGGAGCTAATATAAATGAAATCAACTATGCAGTATTTGATGTTGTAGGTAAATTAGTATTTGAAAAAACGGAATATTATTTAGGTAAGAACCATGCGTATAGTGTAAATGTATCTGATTTTGCTTCAGGCACGTATTACTTAAGAATTGTTAGTGATCAAAACCAAATGGCTACAAAACCATTTGTAGTAAGATAATTTCTATTACTTCAATTCGATTCCTAATTTCTGAGCCCAATCATTCAATTTTGGATATGTTTTTGAAAAGTGGTTAAATTTATCTCTATTGGTATAGAGCACCTTTTTTGCCTTTGTTTCGTTAACTTCCGTTGTAAAAGTAATATGGCTATTCTTTAAATTTAATTTCAAAAACTCCAATAAACCAAGCGACAACTTACCAAATTCTAATTCGTTGGTTTGGTTGCGAAATATAACATGAATTGTCTTTTTGTCATCTCTTAATATTGGTTGAGAATTTGCAAGTATACTAGCAGAGAAACCGCCTGAACTTGCTTTTACTTTTTTCGCATATTGTTCCCAGTACGATTGCAGTTGATTTTCTGAAAATCCTTGGTTACCATGGTCAATTACTTCTGCAATTTTCTCCGATTTTTCCGATGGTTTAATCCGAATAATGGACTTTCTACGTGTTTTCTGAATTTGGGATGTGGAAGTTAATACCTTTTTAGTTGAGGTACTCGGCATGGGTTTAGAAACCGGTTTTGTGGCTACTTGAGTCACCGCCTTTTGAACTGGTTTTGGTTCTGGGGTTGCCCCAATAGTTTTATCCGCACCTTTTGTTAATCCTTTAACGTAAAGTGGGTAGTCAAGAAAGGTTTTTAGTTTTTTTTTTCAGCGCCCATAGATATAGACGATAATTGCATTAAACAAATTTCGACAAGCAATCGTTGATTTTTACTCGACTTATATCTATAATCAACATCAGAAAGTAATTGTAATGCGTCCATTAAAAAAGCTGGAGTACATTTTTTTCCTTGATCAATGTATCTCGCTTTTAAATTTTCACTTGTTTCTAGTAACGAAGCCGTTTTTTCATTTGAACAAACCAACAAATCTCTTAGATGTGAGGCAATACCAACGATAAAATTATGACCATCAAAACCTTTTTCTAACACACTATTAAATAGAATTAGGGTAGCAGAAGCATCGTGATTTATGATGTAATCAGTAGCTTTAAAATAAAATTCAAAATCGAGAATGTTTAAACTGTCAATTACGTTTTCGTACGTGACCTTATCACCGGAGAAACTTACAATTTGGTCAAACAAGGATAATGCATCACGCATTCCTCCATCAGCTTTTTGTGCAATAGTATGAAGCGCATTTTCATCTGCAACAATCCCTTCTTCTTTGGCTATGAATTGTAAATAAGAGACCATATCAGCCACACTTATTCTTTGAAAATCAAAAACTTGACATCTAGAAATAATAGTGGGAATAATTTTATGCTTTTCAGTAGTTGCAAGAATGAAAATAGCGTGTTCCGGTGGCTCCTCTAATGTTTTTAGAAATGCATTAAAAGCTGCAGCCGACAGCATATGGACCTCATCAATGATGTACACTTTATGACTGCCTAACTGTGGTGGAATACGAACCTGATCAATTAATTGTCGAATGTCATCCACCGAGTTATTAGAGGCAGCATCCAATTCAAAAATATTAAATGCAAAATCCTCATCCTCACTTATCTCATGGTTTAAATCATTTCGATTAATCGTCTTTGCAAGAATTCTAGCAGTGGTAGTTTTTCCAACTCCTCTGGGACCAGTGAATAAAAATGCTTGGGCAAGGTGATTGCTTTCTATAGCGGTTTTTAAAGTATCGGTAATACCTTTTTGGCCAACAACACTTTCCCATGTGGTTGGTCTATACTTACGTGCCGAAACAACAAACTTTTCCATAGTATTTTTAATCATCACAAAAATAGAATCATTTGAAAAGGAGGGAAGTTTAGAGGGAGGTTATTTTGGGATTGTTGAAAACTTACCCGCAAAATAAAACGCAAGCTTATGCTAAGCTTGCGTTTTATTAATCCATTATTTGTATCTATTTAGAATGAAACTGCTGCTCCAAGTTGAAAGTATCTATTGTTCATTTGGCTATTGTTAGATTTGTCTAAATCTAAAGTGCCCACATGGTACCGAGCCTCAATGGAAATCATTAAAAATTTGACACCCAGACCTAAATAAACAGGTAGGTTGAAAACTTTGGTTTTGGATTCATCAGGTATTTCAACATTTTCTCCTGCAATTGAAAATTTATTGGCAATGCCAAAATTTGCAGCCGCTCCACCAAGTGCAAAAACAGGTCCTAATTTCACCTTCAAGTAAACCGGTACAGAAATGGCATGTCTAACAAATTTCGCATCGAGGGTGTTGGAGGTGGTTCCGGTCGAGTTATATTCAATTCCTGAACCTAACCTTAATAGCGGAAGTAGTTTTTTTTCTCCATATACGCCTAAGTAAAAAGAGCTTAGGTTTTCTTCAACCTGATTGCCATCCGTATAAAAATTTGAAATTTGCCAACCTGCTCGAATTCCTTTTTTGCTATTGTCATCATCGCCAGCAAAGGTTTTAAAGGAAGGTAAAATGGTAATTGCAACAAGTGCTAAAAGTTTGATTTTTTTCATGGTGTTTGTTTTTTTATAAAGTCCAATATTTATTCAACCAAATATATAGAAAATATGACATTCCATTGTTCTTGATTGAGCCAATTATCGTGTAGTTCTTGTGGTTGGAACTGAGGTGATGTTAAAAAGTGGGGCAAAGAAAAAGGCCATCTATTGACTATAGATGACCTTTTTAAAACTGGTATTTGTACAGCTTAAATTGAATTTATTATTCCGTTTAAAGCGTTACTTGGTCTCATTGCAGAAGCGATTAAATTATCATCTCCGAAATAATAACCATTTATTTCAACATGGCTTCCCTGTGCATTTAATAACTCCTCAACAATTTTATTTTCGTTTTCAACGAGTTGTTTGGCGATGGAAGTAAATTGTTCTTTCAGCTCTAAGTCCTTGTCTTGTTTGGCTAATTCTTGCGCCCAATATAAGGCAACGTAAAAATGAGAACCACGGTTGTCAATTTCATTTACTTTTCTAGAAGGAGATTTATCGTTTCCTAATAAAATTCCAGTGGCTGTATCAAGTGTTTCACCTAGGATGGCTGCTTTTGGATTGTTGTGCGTTTCTGCAAAGTGTTCTAATGAAACAGAAAGAGCCAAGAATTCTCCTAAAGAATCCCAACGTAAATGGCCTTCATCAATAAATTGTTGTACGTGTTTTGGGGCAGAACCTCCAGCACCCGTTTCAAATAATCCTCCTCCACTCATTAAAGGAACGATGGATAACATTTTGGCGCTTGTTCCAACTTCTAAAATGGGAAATAGATCAGTTAAATAATCACGCAAAACATTACCTGTAACCGAGATGGTGTCTAAGCCTTGAACAATGCGCTCCATTGAAAAATTAATTGCTTCATTTGGGGACATTATTCTAACAACGATTCCAGATAAATCGTAATTTTTCAAATATTTTTCTACCTTTTTGATTACTTGTGCGTCATGGCCTCTTTCCGGATCCAACCAGAAAATAGCAGGAACGCCAGTTGCTCTAGCTCTTTTTACGGCTAACTTCACCCAATCCTGAATAGGAGCATCTTTCGCCTGACACATTCTCCAAATATCACCCTTTTCCACAACGTGTTGAATTAAGATGTCACCGTTTTGGTCAATTACGTTTACAGTTCCGGCAGCTGAAATATGGAAAGTTTTATCATGAGATCCATATTCTTCCGCTTTTTGAGCCATTAAACCTACATTGGATACACTACCCATTGTTGCAGGATTAAATGCACCATTTACTTTACAAAAGTTAATTGTTTCTTGATAAATGGTAGCATAACATCTGTCTGGAATCACAAATTTGGTGTCTTTTGCTTTTCCATCAGGCCCCCACATTTGACCAGCGTTTCGAATTGCAGCCGGCATTGATGCGTCAATAATTACATCACTAGGCACGTGTAAATTAGTAATACCTTTGTCGGAATTAACCATGGCAATTTCTGGGTTTTTGGCATAAATTGCTTGAATCTCCGCCTTGATTTCGGCCTGCTTAGATTCATCTAGTTGTTCAAGCTTGGCATATAAATCAGCAAATCCATTATTTGGATTAAAGTCGATTTGGTTGAGTTCAGTTGCATATTTGTTTAATAGGTCTTTGTAAAATACAGCAACCGTTGTTCCAAAAATGACAGGGTCAGAAACCTTCATCATGGTTGCTTTTAAATGCACAGAGAACAAAACACCTTCATTTTTTGCATCCACAATTTCTTGCGCTAAAAATGCTTTTAGTTTGGCATCGCTCATTACAGATGCATCAATGATTTCACCTTCTAAAACGGGGGTACTTTCTTTTAGTACGGTGGTTTTACCGTCTGTATCTGTAAATTCAATTCTTACGTTTCCCTCTGTTTTTAATTCAACCGATTTTTCGCTCCCGTAAAAATCACCATCTACCATGTGTGCTACGTGTGATTTTGATTCTGAGGTCCAAATGCCCATGGAGTGCGGGTGTTGACGAACATAATCTTTTACAGCTTTCGGTGCTCTCCTGTCAGAGTTGCCTTCACGAAGAACGGGGTTTACCGCGCTACCTTTAACTTTTCCGTAACGGATTTGAAGTTCTTTTTCCTCATCAGTAGTTGGAGAAGCAGGATAGTCTGGAATTTTATATCCCTTGTTTTGCAATTCTGTTACAGCCCTTACCAATTGAGGTACCGAGGCAGAAACGTTGGGTAGTTTTATAATGTTTGCCTCTGGTTGGAGTACTAAATCTCCTAATTCAGCCAATGCGTCTGGTACACGTTGTTCTTCCGTTAAATATTCAGGAAACAAACTTAGTATACGAGCTGCTAAAGAAATGTCTTTTGTTTCAAAAGCGATACCGGATTTGTGGGTAAATGCTTTAACAATAGGTAGAAATGATTGGGTGGCCAAAGCGGGAGCTTCATCTGTTTTGGTATAAATAATTTTTGCTTTTTGCATTATCTATAATGTTTTAGGAGATAAAACCTTACCTGCTTTTAGAAAAGAGCCTCGATTTTACTCGTATTAGAAACTAAAATTTGAGCGGCAAAAGTATGATTTTAAAGAGAAGATTTAGGTGATTATAATCTTGTTTTATGAGTTTGTTAAATAAAAAATAGCTTCAATCCATTAATATCGATTGAAGCTATTCAGAATTTTTTAGATTTTGGGATTTATTCTACCAATTGTTTTAATAAATCTTCAATAGCACCAGGGGTGGACATGATTTTACTAAATGTACCCATGGTTAAATCTGGAAAAGCGAGCGCAATTCTATACCTTCCATGAAGTATCATCACTTGATCTCCTTTTACCAAAACTTCATAAGGTAAAAATGCGGTGTGTTTGGGTGAGTCTCCATCAATAATTGGCATGAATTGACTCTCTCCATTTTCCCCTGCCAATGCGAAACCGTATAAGGTTAGTTCTTTTCCTGGTATGGAAACTTTATATACCATTTTTAAATTAGGTGTGCCTACTTTTACGGAGGCATCTATTTTTGCAATGGCTTTGGAATAGCTATCAAAATCCTCCAATTCAACGGGGTCATCAAAATATGGCATTCCCATCATATAGTGGTAGCCCTGAAGTTCTTTGGCTGATAATCCTTTATCCGAACCAAATGAGGAGCCCTTAAAGGTTCCTGATTGTTTCATGGCGTTTTCTAAATGTGAATTTAAGGCGCTATATTGAGAGGATACCTTTGAGAAATTATCTTGAAAATATGCATTTCCCCAATAATTTGGATTAGTGTAGGAAACTAGGGTTTGGCCATTTTCTTGCGTAATTGCCACCCTCAGTGTGGCAGCAAAACCAGTTAGACCTCCAATAGATTTTACTGCAGATTCTAGCTCAGATGAGGTGAAAACGATGATCCACCTATTTTGATCATTGGCTGGCTGGTATTCACCTACCACTTTAATGGCATTTTTAGCTAGATTGGTTTTTACCTTAGCTTTTATAGCAGCTACCGATTCAGTGGTTTGAATTCCCAAAATGTAAGGTTTTAAGTTTTGAGAGTACCCTAATTGTACTGCTAGAATTACGATTGCTAATATGACTAATTTTTTCATAATTATTTTTTTACGGATGGAAGTTTTGATTTCCATCCATCCCATTTATGGTAAATTGAACTTCAGGTTCAAAGAAAAGCTAATTCTATCGGGTGAAAGATGACAATTAAAATAGGGAAATGCTGATTTTTGTCATTTAGTTAAATGGTTGATAAGCATGATGTAATTGGGGAAGTGTCGTTTTATTGCAATTTTTCAATATAACTTTTCGCAGCAATATAATTAGGGAAAACTTGTTTGCTGGAAAGTTGGCCATCTGGATTGAAAACCTGCCATATATTTTTTTTGAAGGCTAAAAAATGGTCGTTATAAAAATAAACAACTTCGTATTTTTTTAGAAAGCTCAACCTTTTAGTCCCATAGAAACCATCTACTATCACGGGGTAGGAAGTGATGTTTTGATTGATGTGATTAATCGCTTTTTTTGAAACAAGGAGAACCCAGTTTTCAGAATATATAATACTGTCATAGGGTGCAGTTTTAACTAGCTTTAGGTTGGAAGAATACAATTGCATTTTAATTGATTCTTTGTTTTCTACATTAATAAAACGGTGTACGGGAGTAATTATCTTGGCGTCCAATTCGTGAAATAATTCCATTTCATCCGTTACCCAAGCGGTTTGTTTTATTCGGTTATTTAACTTTTCAGAGATGTTGAAAACGTGCTTCGAACCAATTATTTCTGCTGAATAATGGGTGTTTGAACTTGTTTCATCTTGTTTTAGATTATTTCCGTCATACAAATTAAAATGGGTAGTGTAGGGAGCAATTAATTGAGGGGATCCAACTTTGAAGTTTTTGGGATACCCGTACCATCCGAACTTACCATCATTAAAAAGTAATAGGGATTGATCTTTTCCAAAAGGAGTGATGGATTGGTAATTGGCTGGTAATTGAATGGAAATATTTTCGTTTTTTATGGTTAAAACGCCCCATTTATCTTCTGTTTTAAATAGAAAAGAACTATCGGTAAAACTGGGAATGGGAGTGATGGAATCTATGGGTAACTGAGTAACTCGAGAAGCCAAATGCTTAAATTCAGGAGAAGTGTATGAAGTGATGTCTTCGTATTCCAGGTTTCCTGTAGAATTGTAAATCGAATATGAAATTGGGTTTTCATTGGCCGTATTTTGTACCTGAATTATGGCTTCTGGGTAATGTTTTAGTAGATTTTGTTCTGGTGTGATATACCAAATATTCTGACTAATTCGGTATAAACCACTATTAGAAATAGGCTTTGTTTCGGAGAATTCATTGTATAATAATAAATCCTGATTTATTATTTCAACACCAAAATTAATAGACGAATTAAACAATTCGCTTGAATAAATGCTTCCCTTTTTTGTTATGGTAAATGAATTGTGATCGCTTAATAGGTCTCCGCTACCGTGGTTTCTATTGTCGCAAAATAGGAGGTGCTTTGATGGCGTATAAAAGGTTTTGAATTCTGGTATCTCCTCTTTATTTTCTTGAGGAAGGAAATATAAAACTCCTAATTTATGGTCAGAATAAATAATATGATAATTAATATGTATGGAGGGTGTAATAAAATCAAACAATGGAGGAACATCTATTGTAACTTGAAAATAATCTTTTGAAAGCGAGGCAAGTCCCATTTTGTTCTCGTGGTTAATTACTTGAAAAAGATATTGATTATCTTTTTCGCCAACGGAAATAACTTGTTTAAAATCGTCTCGACTAAAAATGTTAAACGCCATTTTGTCGGTCGGAGGGTCAGATGACCAAGAGGTAAGAGTCCTGTTTTTTAGAATAAATCGCCAAATGGATTTCCCTTTATCCAATTCAAATACATTACCTGAAGGTGAAATCATGAAAATGGAGGTAGTACTCGAAATTTGGGAATTCTTTTGTTGATTTAAAAAAAGGTGATTGCCTACAAATTTATTGTGGACAGGAGAATTAATCCCTTTATCATTAGACAAATAAATTGTTTCGGGATACTTGAATATTCTCAAATGCCCTCCAGCGGAAGAAATCCAAAAAGAGCTGAATGAATCAAAGAAATTTGAATTTGCTAAAATATCTCTCTTTTCACTTTTTATATGAATAGCATCCATAAATTTTGCATCCGGATGCGTATTCCAGAGACCGGTAGACATGGTGTAAACTCGTAGTTGGTTATTGATTATTTGAATGTAGGCATTCTCCTCTTTAAATTGGAGGTACGTTTTATTATCTGCTTGGTTAGATAGCGTCCAACCCTCTGTTTGACTAAATTTTATGGTGAGATTAGCCCTTTTTGCCTTGAATGTAAATTGCCCTACTACGGATAGTGAAGCCGAGAATAGGAATAGTAAAGTGGTTAGCATTTTTATATTGATTCGATGCATACCATTTGATTTAGTTTGGTGTAAAGGAACATCTTTTATTGTGAAATTGGCCTATACAGTCAGCGAAAGTTTTTCATTCAGCTTGAATTTTGCTTTTTCAGTTTGACCTTTTACGAGGTAACTATAGCGAGTTTCTTTGGTGTGGACCAGACTTTCAATATCCTTTTGACTTAATGTAATGCCTTTAAATTGAAAGGGGATTTTAAACTTACAGCCTTGTTTCCAGTCAGAGCACCCCCAAGCAGATTTCCCTTTGATTAAATGCCCAATGTTACATTTTGGGCATGGGATGTTTTTTTGTTTGGGTGTTTGATGTTTTACTTGATGAATTAGATTATTCACCATTTCAAATAGGTCGGTTTTGAATTCATTTACGGTAAATTCTCCTTTTTCAATGTCACGCAATTTCTTTTCCCACTTTCCAGTTAATTCGGCCGATTTAAGTATGTCATCTTCAATTAAGGAAATCAAATGTATGCCCGTTGAGGTGGCTAAAATTCGTTTCTTTTTTCGGGTAAGATAATTCCTTCTAAAAAGTGTTTCAATAATATTTGCCCGTGTAGAAGGTCTGCCAATTCCGTTCTCTTTCATAATTTCACGGAGTTCATCATCGTCCACCTGTTTGCCTGCAGTTTCCATTGCTCGCAATAAACTACCCTCGGTGTAATAGCTAGGAGCCTTGGTTTTTTTCTCTTGTAATTCAGGTACATGGGGTCCTTTTTCCCCTTTTTCAAAAACGGGCATTACTTGTTCTTCGTTATCTTTTTTCGCTTTGGTATCTACATCTGCCTTACCATATACGATTCGCCATCCTGGATTTAAAATCTGTTTTCCGGTGGCTTTAAATTCGGTATCAGTAACTTGACCAATAACTGTGGTATTACTCACTTTACAATCCGGATGAAAAACGGCAATAAATCGTCTCGTAATCATGTCATACACTCGCATGAACTCGTCTGTGAGGCCTGCTGGTTTAACCCCGGTAGGAATGATGGCGTGGTGATCAGTTACTTTTTTATTATTGAAAACCTTTTTTGATTTACGAATAGGCTTTCCTAATAATGGGGTGGTTATTTCGGCATAGGCGGTCAAATTTCGTAAGGTGCCTTCTACTTTTGGGTAAATATCATCTGTCAAATAAGTGGTATCTACCCTAGGGTAAGTTACAAATTTTTGTTCGTATAGCTTCTGTACAATATTGAGTGTTTGTTCCGCAGTAAAACCGTGTTTCTTATTGCATTCTACCTGAATGGAGGTCAAGTCAAATAAAGAAGGTGGTAATTCTTTGCCTTCTTTTTGAGTGTAAGAAACGACTTCAAATTCACTTTCTATGAGCTTATTTAAAACGTCAGTTCCTTTTTGTTTGTCTTGAATTTTACCTTGAGTAGCTGAAAATAATACTTCTCGATAGGTAGTTTTTAATTCGTAATATGTTTCAGAGTTGAAATTATTGATTTCATGTTGGCGTTCTACAATCAATGCTAAGGTGGGAGTTTGTACGCGTCCTACCGAAAGGACTTGTTTAAACTCGCCAAATTTCAGTGTAAATATTCTTGTGGCATTCATACCTAATACCCAATCACCAATAGCTCGGGCCAATCCAGCAGCATATAAATTATCGTATTTGGTACCTTCTTCCAGCTTTTTGAAGCCTTCTTTAATAGCCTCCTCCGTAAGCGAAGATATCCAAAGCCTTTTTAGTGGTTTGTTAAATTTGGTTTTTGCTAATACCCATCTTTGAATTAATTCTCCTTCTTGCCCCGCATCACCACAGTTAATGACTTCATCACATTCTTCAGTAAGTCGTTTTATGATAGCGTATTGTTTTCGTATACCACCATCATCTTTTAATTTAATACCGAAAGAGGAAGGCAACATGGGCAGTGCATCTAAATTCCATTTTTGCCAAGTATCCGTATAATCTCCAGGTTCTTTTAAGGTACAAAGATGACCGAAAGTCCAAGAAACACAGTAGCCATTACCTTCATAGTACCCTTCTTTCCGGGCGGTTGCTCCGAGCACTTTAGCCAAATCTTTGGCAACACTAGGTTTTTCGGCAAGACAAAGTTTCATTAATTTATTGTTTTTGGACCTGATTTATGATGGATGCCAAAAATAGGATTTGAGAAGGTTTGTTTACGGTTATATGAGTGTAGGTTTTTAACAAGTTATTGAAATATTATAGGACACGAAAAATTGCTTGTATTTGAATTATGGGTGATGGAATTACTGATGAACTACAATCAAATAAAGAGGGGGCTTTGATAAGTAATATTAAAGTCTGTCTTTGTATAAAACATACCTTGGGTAAAAGAAGCGTTTTTTTTAGAACCATTAGTTATAGAAAGCGAGATTATTTCAATGCAACTATATATTAGAATACGAGCTTATAAATACCTTTGAAACCCTAGCTCTAAAAGTCCGATAATACCGCTAATTATGGAATTGCGACCTAAATGAAGATAAGTACTTGAGCAATAAGATTCAAAGTTTTACAATTATCGTGAAAAAGGGATATGTTTTCCCGAAAAAAATAATTACTTTTGCCGACCCAATTTTGGGATTTAACAACATAAACGATTAACAATGCAAACAAGGTATGAAACTGTTTTCATTTTGACTCCCGTTTTATCTGAAGATCAGGTAAAGGAAGCAGTAAGCAAGTTTGAGGGTTTCTTGAAAACAAATGGTGCGACTATGGTTCACCAAGAGAACTGGGGTTTACGTAAATTAGCGTATCCAATTCAAAAAAAATCTACTGGATTTTATCACTTATTTGAGTTTGAAGCTCCAGGTGATTTAATTAATAGGTATGAGGTAGAATTTAAGCGTGACGAACGTGTTTTGAGATTTTTGACTGTAAAAATGGAAAAACATCACATTGCTTTCGCTGAAAGCCGTAGAAATCTAAAGAAAGAAGCAAAAGCTTAATTCAATAACTTTTAAAGAAACTAAAAATGGCATCAAATTCGTCAGAAATTAGATATTTATCTCCAATAGCTATTGAAGTTAAGAAAGATAAATACTGTAGATTCAAAAAATCAGGTATTAAATACATTGATTATAAAGACCCAAAATTCCTTTTAAAATTCGTGAATGAGCAAGGTAAATTGCTTCCAAGAAGAATTACTGGAACATCTGTTAAATATCAACGTAAGGTTGCGACTGCTGTGAAAAGAGCACGTCACTTGGCTTTAATGCCATATGTAGCTGATATGTTAAAATAATAAGAAAGACAGAGATGGATATCATATTAAAAGAAAACGTTGAAGGTTTAGGATACTCAAGTGACTTAGTTACTGTGAAAGATGGTTTTGGAAGAAACTTCTTGATCCCAACCGGAAAAGCAATTTTAGCGACTGAGTCGGCTAAAAAAGTAAGAGAAGAAAATTTACGTCAAAGAGCTCATAAAGAAGCTAAATTAGTAGAAGAAGCAAAAGGCTTTGCTACTAAATTAGAAGCTATGGCTATTAAAATTGGCGCTAAAGTTGGCGAAAGCGGAAAGATTTTTGGATCGGTTAACACCATTCAATTGGCTGAAGCAATCAACGCGTTAGGTGTTGAAGTTGACAGAAAAAACATTTCAATTGTTAATGAACCAATCAAAAACGTTGGTGAGTACGAAGCTAAAATCAAATTTCATAAAGAAGTGGAACAAACCATTACTTTTGAAGTTGTTGGTGAGTAAGACAATTCGAAAACAATTTAAAAAGCCGGTAATCATTTTTGATTACCGGCTTTTTTTTTGATATAAATTCCGGGATGGTTTGTAGTCAGTTAAATAGGGTGCTACATAGAACCCCTTAAAAATATTGAACATAAAAAAAGTCTCTAATTGTTTTAATTAGAGACTTTTGCAAATTGTTTTAAACCTTACTTAGCTGCTGCATAACGGTTAGAAACTTCTTCCCAATTAATTACATTAAAAAAGTTGGTAAGGTATTCAGGACGTCTGTTTTGATATTTTAAGTAGTAAGCATGTTCCCATACATCTACACATAAAATTGGAGTACCATTAACCTCTGCAACATCCATCAACGGATTATCTTGATTTGCAGTAGAAGTAACCGCTAATTCACCTTTTGCATCCACAATAAGCCATGCCCATCCTGAACCAAAACGAGTCGCTGCAGCTCTTGAGAACTCATCTTTAAAACCTTCAAAAGAACCGAATTTAGCATTGATGGCATCAGCCAAAGCGCCAGTAGGCTCTTGACCTCCATTTGGAGACATTACTTTCCAAAACATGGAATGATTGAAAAAACCACCCCCGTTATTTCTTACAGCTGTAGATTGACTAGAAATATTAGCTAAAATTGATTCAATAGAATCATTTTCGATAGCAGTACCTTTAATCGCATTGTTTAAATTGTTGGTATATCCAGCATGGTGTAAGTCATGATGAATTTCCATGGTTTTAGCATCGATATGTGGCTCTAAACCGTTAAAAGAATAAGGTAATTCTGGTAATGTAAAAGACATAATTTATTTTTTTTTATTTGATTATACGTAATTTTAACGAGAGGTAAAGTTAATCTCAAATTTCAGGATATCAAGTATGCTGACGCTTGTATTTATTTATTTTCTTATTTAAAAGTTTAATAAGTAATTAGTATTACCAAAATATAATTTTAATGAAGTCAATTTCATTAACTATTTTAGCAAAGTTTTCGAATCATATTAGTGGAATGGGTAATTGTGCCACCCTTTTGCTAAAAATTAATAGGTCGTGAGATTTTCATTTTATTTCAAATCATCCAGTGTTACTGGCTTTGCATTATTGGTATTTGCTTTTTTAGCTGTAATGCCAAAGATATCTATGGCTCAGTCTGAAGAAGATATATTAAATAGCATTGGGAATGAATTGGAGGATGAAACTTCTAAAAAGAAGGCTGCAGCCAAAGTGGAAAAGGAGTATGCAGCCCTTAAGACGAAAGCAAGTTCTTATTTCAAATCAAAAAAATACGATAAGGCCAAGGAGTATTATAATCAAATGTTGGGGTTAAAACCTGAATCTGATTATGTTATTAGTCAATTAGCCTTGATTGATGAAAAAATAGCCGCAAAAAAGGAAGCTGAAAAAGAGCAGAAATATAAGGCCTTGATTACGCAAGCAGACGGGCTACTAACCAATGAAAAATGGGAGGAAGCAAAGCTAAAGTATACCTCGGCACTTACCCTAAAAGGTGACGATGCCTATTGTAAATCCCAACTGGCTAAAATATCATCGCTTAAGGCGGCCTCTGAAAAGGCGGCCGCAGAAGCAGTACTTCAAAAGAAATATGATGTCGTATTGGCTACCGCAGAAACCGCTTTAGCAGCTAAGAATTGGGATGTGGCAAAGCAAAAGTTTGAAGCAGCTGCAGCCATTAAACCAAATGAATCCTATCCAAAAGAGAAGGCTGCTCAGGTGAAATTACTTAAGGCTGCTGCGATTGCACAGGCTAAGAAAGCAAAA
This sequence comes from uncultured Flavobacteriales bacterium, assembly GCA_963974475.1. Classification (GTDB taxonomy): domain Bacteria; phylum Bacteroidota; class Bacteroidia; order Flavobacteriales_G; family Salibacteraceae; genus CAJXZP01. The sequence continues at coordinate 187,790 of CAXBCR010000001.1, read as the reverse complement.
TTAGAGAAGGACTATAAGTTACAATTAGCGAAAGCGGACCAGCTTTTCAGCACCCATAAATGGGATTTGGCTATTAAAGAATATCAAGTAGCATCTGGATTGATACCAAATGAAACCTATCCAAAGGAACAGGTTAAGAAAGCGAATGAACGAATAAAAATTGATGCGGAAAAAAAGGCCGAATTAGCCCGGATTGAAACGGATTTTACTAAATTTAAAAAGCTAGGAGAAGATGCCTTGAGCCAAAAGAATTGGATATTGGCGATTGAATCCTTTAAAACTGCTAGTGCCTTGAAGCCATCTAATACCGATGTTTTGGGATTATTAAATGAAGCGAAATCTGGTAAAAAAGCGTCAGAAGAATCGGCTCTTCGAGAAAAAGCAGAGGCAGAAGCTCTGATAAAAAAACAAAAACAATTTGACAGTGAAATGGCCAAGGGTAAACAAGCCTTACTCGCAAAGAATTGGGAAGTTGCAAGGGAGGCTTTTTTAAAGGCGAAAGGTTTAAAACCAGATGAAACTATGCCCGCAGAAAAATTGGAAGAGTTGGCCATTCTGGTGGAAACAGAAAAGAAAGAGGAAGCGGATGCAAAAGCTAAATTAGCGGCCGAAAAAGAGGCGGAGCAATTGCGATTGGCAGAGGAAGCCAGGGTGGCGAAAGAAAAAGCGATTGCTGAAAAAGCGGCAAAAGAAGAAGCCGAAAGAATAGCTTTAAAAGCCAAAGTGGAAGAAGAAGCACGAATTAAAGAAGCCAAACGATTAGCTGCTGAAGCTGCCAAAGCTGCTGAAGAAGAAAGGCTTGCAAAAGACGCTGAAGAACAGGCCAAAAAGAAAGAGGAGGCAAGGGTTGCTGCAATTGCTGCAGAAAAACTTAAAGCAGAACAAGAAGCAATTGAGAGAGAAAAGAAACGACTTGCGAAAGAAAAAGCCTTAGCTGAAAAGAATAAAATGGAAGAGGAGCAAAAACTAGCTACTAAGGCCAAAGCGGAGGCAGATGCGGCTCGTTTAAAGGAGGCGCAATTGGCCAAGAAAAAGGAAGCGGAAGAAGAACAATTGGAATTAGCTCGGAAGAAAAAGGAATTTAATCAAGCCGTGACAGAATATAAAGAGGCTATTAAAAATAGTGAATGGGAATTGGCGTTAAGAGCATTAACTGCTGCTACGGCTTTTTTTCCGGAGAATGAAAAAGTGATAGCCATGCAATCAGAACTCATTGCATTACAAGATGCCGAAAAACAAGCTAAAATAGTTGCTCAACAAAAAGTCAAAAAGATTAAACTGGAAGAGGAGCAATATGCAAAAATGTTGAAAGAGGGAGATGGAGCCTTAGCTAAAGACGATTGGAAGAACGCAGCGGAAGCTTATAAAAAAGCATCGAGTATGCGTCCGGATGAGGAGTATCCTAAAAATCAGTTACGAATTACTCACCAAAAAGAAATGGAGGCTGATGCTACTGCTTTAGAAAAACAAAGAAAAATAGATGCCGAGTATAAAAAGCTCCTAGAAAAAGGGGATGAAAATTTTAATAATGAGCAATGGGATGATGCGAAAGGGTATTATTTGAAAGCCGAAAAAGTGAAACCAACCGATGATCGCGCGGTGAAAAAGCGGAAAGCGGTAGATGTAAAAATTGAATTAGCTAAAAAATTAGAAAACGAGAAATTAGCGGTTGAGAAAGATTACCAAGAACGTATTCGTATGGGGCAGGTTGCGATAGATAATAAAAAGTATGCGGAGGCAAAACGATTTTTCTTTGGTGCATCTAAACTTAAGCCGAATGAACAATTACCAAAGGATAAACTGGCAGAAGTGGAGTCTTTATGGCAAGCACAAGTAGCGGATGAAAAAATAGCTGCGGAGAAGGAAAGAAAAGCAGATTTAGAGGCTAAATTTTCCGCATTTATGAAGGCTGGAAATGAAGAATACAAAAATGAAGCGTATGTAAAATCGGTTCAAAGTTATCGAAAAGCCTTGGTATTGAAACCAGACGATGAAACGGCTATTTCGCAAATGAATGCGGTGTTAAAGGATAAAGCAATTTCTGATGCAAACGCTGAAAAGGAAATGTTGGCCGAAAAAGAACGTATTCGAAAAGCAGAAAAGGCAAGTCAACTGGCTAAGATGAGGGCAGATAAGGAAGCCAAAATGGCTAAAGACATTGATTTAGCTGTAAATCAGGGAGATGCTGCTTTAGCGAAAAACAGTTTAAAAGAAGCTTTGTCATGGTACAAAAAGGCGGTACTATTAAAACCCGATGATGCGGAATTGAATGCTAAGTTGAAATCCACTCAACAAAAATATCTATCGGAAAACGCGGTTGAAATTGCGAAGAAAAAAGAGGAATCCAGGTTAGCATCCATTGCCCTAAAGAAAAGACAGGAAGAAGCAAAAATTGCTAGAGAAGCGTATTTAGAAGAACTAAATAAATATACACCAGAAGAATTAGCTAAAAATTATTCCGATGGGATTACTGAAGAAATTGAAACAGAGAATGAGTTGGTGGTAACCAAAAGTATTATTGTGGAAGAGGGCTTAGGAAGATATTTAATTAGGTTTGACTATCCTTGGGGAGAACATTTTTATTACCTCAATGGTAAGAAAATTAGAGCCGATGCGTACAATTGGAATATTAGAAATTATAAATTTTAGGGGTAGTATTTATTCATTAAAATCCCGTCAATATTACCCGATTGGGCATGACACCCCACGCATGAATTTCCTTTATTAAGAGCAGTCTCAGATACTGAGCCATCAGGAAATAGGTAACCCCAAACCCAACCGTTGGCATCCGAAAATTCGTTGTTGGTTTGTTTGTATAATATGGCGTACCGTTCAAGCGATTCATCTGCATTCAATAATTCTTTAACAATAACGGAACCTTCCGGAAACGTAATTCCTGAAACTACACGGCCGTTACTATCCAGTTGAGTTGTCGCAATTTCATTGAAACGGGTTCTAACCAACGGAGCCGAATGTCCACTGCCGCTACTTCGTGGTAAAGGAGCATTCGAGTTATTAAACCAACGATAACCATCTGTCTTTTTCGCAAATTCATACAAGTCCCAATTAAGATCATTGGTAATGGTTTCATGTTTACAAGACGCCAATGTTAAGAAACATAACGAAACGATTAGCAAAAAAAATGGAGTGAAAGAATGCTTCATAATTTATGAATGATTGGAATTTTCGAAAATAAGGAGTAAAACCGATTAAGAAAAATATATTTAGACCTTGCTGTTCTAAGCCATATCAGAATTAGCCTTTACGCAATAGCATTGGGTAGATTGAAGATGAGAAGTCACGTTTAAAGAGGTGTACGCAGATATCGCGCATAATTCTTATGATAAATAAATCATATAAAAGCGTATCTTTAGTCGCTTAATAAAGAAGAATCTAATTGCTGCCAATCGCTAATAGTCAATTGGATATCATGTCGAACACGGTTTAGGTACGGTAGAATATTTAGTCCAAAATTGTTTTTGTATAAAATGACTAGGCTTAATATTAAAGCAAGTCAAATAAAACTTAAACCAACTTGAAAATAAACTGAACTACTATGAAAAATAACTTTTTACTACTAGCGATTATAATACTTGCCTTTCGTGCATCTGCACAAACCTTTGCGCCTGTTGGGGCTACTTGGCATTACAATTATACTGAACAAGGAGATACAGGGTTTGTTAAAATTGAGAGTACCCACGATACGATTATTTTGGGTCAAAATTGCCAAGCGCTAAAACTATGGGAAACCTGTAAGTTTCATGGTGAAAATCGTATTTCACAAACAGGTGATTATGAAGTTTACCTCCATACCTCTATGGATAGTGTTTTTCTATACCATGCCTTTATTGATTCTTTTCAACTATTGTATGCATTTAATGCTCAAGTAGGTGATTCATGGTCTTTTGTATTAGGAAAAACGAACAGTTCTACTGTGGATACCGTGCAAATTGAGGTTGATTCAATTTATACCGAAACTATTAATGGTCAATTATTACGAAATTTAGCGGTGAGTTATACCATTGATTCATATAACGCTATAAATCAGCCTAAAGTAACGAATTCTCATTTCTCAGAAATAATTGGGGATGATAATTTCCTTTTCAATTTCCCTGGCAATCCATCCGATTTGATTTGTGATGGATTGGATCCTTCGAGACTTAGATGCTATTCGGATAATGCGTTTGGTAGTTTTGCGACAGGTATTGTGGATTCTTGTTCTCATTATGGGGCTTATGTGGGAGTTGAAGAACTAGATTTTAAAGATTTAACTCTTTGGCCAAACCCGGTAATCTGTACTTTACAGATTGAAAATAATTTTAATAGTAGTTCGGAAGTCAATCTATATGATATTACTGGAAGTTTGATTTTAACCCAAAAGTTTTCGGCTAAGAAAACTGCCTTGCAATTGGATTTGTCTGAATTACCTAGCGGAATCTATTTCGTTAAAGTAAAATCAAAAACAACCATGCTTTCAAAAAGAATTGTGAAGGAATAATCCAAATTAACCCAATTACTTTATCTAGTTTTCTTTAAAATTTTGTTCCGTTTGCGATTACATTTGTCACTGTGAAATTTGCAGATAAACAGACGATTGAAGATTTAGAATTTGCCGCCATTAAAAACATGTTGGTTAAATTTTGTTTTGGACCTACCGCTAGAACTCGGATGGTAGGGTTGACCTCATTACCATCTGTAGCAGAGGTAGATTTGGCGCTTTCATTGGTGCAAGAGTATGTTAATATTCAAAAGGAAGATGCTGTTTTTCCACGGTTAGAATTTACGGAGCTTACCAAAGAGATTATTTTCTTAAAGAAAAAAGGGAGCCAACTTACCTTGGAAGGTTTTGTTGCTATTTTAAATGCAAGTAGAACGGCCAATCAACTGGTTAAATATATTAAGAACTTTGAAGAAGAATATCCTCATTTATTTGGGCTTATTCAGACCACTTATTATTCCAAAGAAATAATTCAACCTATTGAAAAGGTGTTGGATAGAAAGTATCAAGTAAAAGATGATGCTTCTCCAAGACTTTTTGAAATAAGAATGGATATCATTTCCATTCGAAAAAAGATAAATGTCAATTTCGACCGAATTCTGAAGAGACTGCAAGCTACTGGAGTTTTAGCAGATACCAGTGAATCCTTTGTAAAAGGTAAACGAGTATTGGCAGTTACCTCAAGTCATAAACGAAGTATTCCCGGTGGCATTATTGGGTCTTCAAATAATGGGCATGTTGCCTATATTGAACCTAAATCCAATCAACCGCTTCACTCAGAGTTAGAGCAATTACAGGAGGAGGAGCATCTTGAAATTATTCGAATTTTTAAGGAACTAACGAAAGAATTGAGTCAACATGTGGAGTTAATTGAAACCTATCAGTTTCTCTTACCCGAGTTAGATTTTGTTCAAGCCAAGGGGCGCCTAGCCAATCGAATGAATGGGATAAAGCCCCATGTAGAAGCTACTGAAACCGTTATTGATATTATTGAAGCGCAGCATCCTTTGCTGTTAATGGCCAATAAGGAATTGGGAAAAGTTACTCATCCGCAATCCATAACCATGGATAAGTTTAGCCGGATGATGGTGATTTCAGGCCCAAATGCCGGAGGTAAATCCATTACTTTAAAAACAGTGGGTTTGTTGCAACTTATGTTTCAAAGTGGATTATTGGTTCCTGTAGATCACCGATCAAGAATGGGTTGGTTTCATACCATTTTAACCGATATAGGGGATAACCAATCTATCGAGAATGAACTAAGTACCTATAGCTACCGATTACAACGCATGAAATATTTCATGGATGTAGCAAATAGAAAAACCCTGTTACTCTTGGATGAATTTGGCACGGGTTCTGACCCAGAATTAGGAGGGGCTTTGGCGGAAGTGTTTTTTGAAAACTTGTATAATAAACGGTGTTTCGGTGTGATAACAACCCATTATGCCAATATTAAACTAAAAGCTTCTAAACTGCGTAATGCGGTAAATGCAAGTATGCTTTTTGATAGAGAATCGCTGGCGCCAATGTTTGAATTATCGGTGGGACAACCTGGTTCTTCTTTTACTTTTGAAGTGGCTCAAACCAATGGTATTTCTATTGATTTAATAGAGGATGCAAAAAAACTATTGGACGTAAAACGGGTAGAGTTGGACCGATTAATTGCTGAATTACAAAAGGAAAAATCGTCCATAACTAAGTTGAATGAGTCAAACATAAAAGCCAAAAAGGTAGCCGAAGAATCTAAAATGTATTACGAGGATTTACAGGATCATGTAGCACTGCAAATTCAAAAGCAGCAAGGACTATTAGAGCAAAATAATAAGTACATCACTTGGGGTAAAAAAGTAGAACAGTTTTTCACCAAAATGAAGGGGAATAAAGCGACCAAACCATTTATGGATGAGGTCCGAAAGTTTTTAATAATTGAAAAGACAAAGTTGTCCGATTCAGTCAAGAAAGCCCAATTGAAAAAAGAAGTGAAGAAAATTGTGAAGCCAAAAGTGGCGCGTAAAGTGGTGGTAGTTCCCAAAGAAGTGAAACCAATAGTGGTTGGTTCAAAAGTTCATCTTGCAACAGGTACAGAGCTTGGTGAAGTAGTAAAAATAGATGGCAAAAATGTGACTATACTCTTTGGTAATTTTCAGACCAAAACAAAAATTTCTAAGTTAGTTGCAGTGTAATAATTTTTGTTAGTTGGAGTTAATCTTCGACCATTTTTGTGTGTTCGAAGGGTAGATTCTATCCAGTAAACTTATCATTTTCTTTTTTTCATCTCCAGATGCCTCCTTGTAAATCCCTATAATCTCACTGGATTTTGCGTTAAAGAAAATTTGAATATTTATCAAGTTAGGAACGTCATCATATACTTTACCCAACAATTCTAGCGATTCAGTAATTTTTTTGCGAGCACCTGCAGGATCTTCCGACATTTTATCTAACCCTTTTCTATGATACATATACAGGCATTTATTCAGGTTTTCATAGCGCGGTTGAATCATGTTTTGTACAATCCAATACCGGTTATTATCACTATCCAATGGTTTCCAACCTCCATAAGGAGAGTTTTGATTTTGATTGGCAATGTTCATCGCCATATCCAAATACTTTTTTCCACCAAAAGGGCTAAACGTTTCATAATCGTATCCAATTACCAAGTATACATAATAAGCCAACATTGCAGTTAGATTGTTATCTCCTGCGTTTTGAATATTGAAATTTAATACATCCATTTGCGAGAATCCAAACTCAAATTTGTCATCCTTATAACTAAAAACCGCAGTATTGTATCCAGAATTATAAACTGGACGTACTGTTTGAATTTGCGTTTGTGCTTTAAACTGTCCTGATCCGTTAGACTCTTGGATATTAATTAGCATGGAAAACTCAATCTTTTCATTTTCTTTCACGGCATCATTAGTCCATCTTCGGTCGTTAATAAACTCGCGCACCTGCCGTTCAAATGATTCGATTACAGCTAATTGAACCGAACCACCCGTTACTTGGTCTGTGTTTACGGTAAGGTTACATCTAACCTCTTGTGCCGAAATCTGTAGGCTAACTGCGAATAATAGTATGAAAAGAATTTTTTGCATTATAATTTTTCAATTGCGTTGATAATGTCTTCGGCCACTTTAGATTTATCCTTTAACTCAAATTCCGTAATATTATTTTTAGAATTAATCAATGTCACCTTATTGGTGTCATGACCAAATCCGGCACCCTTGTCTTGTAGCGAATTTAACACCACTAAATCTAGATTTTTGGCTTCAATTTTCTTTTTGGCATTTTCAATTTCATTTTGTGTTTCTAGGGCAAAACCAATCAACAATTGGCCATTCTTTTTGAGGCTTCCCAGGTGTTTCAAAATGTCTTTTGTGGGTTTTAGTTCAATAGTAAAATCTCCTGCTTTTTTCTTTATTTTTTGATTAGCTACCTCATTGGGAGTATAATCAGCTACTGCAGCAGCAAGAATTGCCACATTTGCTTTTGAAAATGCAGGGATCGTTTCGTCAAACATTTCTTGTGCACTTGTCACATATACTTGATGAATGTTAGCATGCGTAATTGATGGAGTACCAGGTCCAGATATTAGCGTAACCATGGCTCCCTTTTGTGCGGCTGCGCGTGCTAGAGCCACTCCCATTTTGCCAGAAGAATGGTTTCCAATAAACCGAACGGGGTCGATAGGTTCATGAGTAGGTCCTGCGGTAATCAGCCAATGTTTTCCCGATAAAGGAAGGTCTTTTGAAAAAAAGTTTTCTATAAATTCTTGAATGTTTTCGGGCTCCGCCATTCTTCCTTTCCCAATTAGTCCACTGGCTAGTTCACCAAATTCTGCATCAATAAATAGATGACCTCGTTTTACCAAGGAATTCATGTTTTCCTGAGTGGCAGGATGCTCAAACATATCTAAATCCATGGCGGGGGCGATAATTACCGGGCATCGGGCTGATAAATATACGGCCAATAGCAAGTTGTCGGCAATTCCGTGATTCATCTTAGCCAATGTATTGGCCGTTGCTGGTGCAATTAGCATGACGTCAGCCCATAACCCTAAATCTACATGATTATTCCATGTACCATGTTCTTTATTCCCTATATAGGTACTGTAAACTTCGTTTTTTGAAAGGGTAGATAACGTTAAAGGGCTAATAAATTCAGTAGCAGATGGGGTCATTATAACCCGTACTTCTGCACCTGATTTTACAAAGTTCCGTATAACAAAAGCGGCCTTGTAGGCCGCTATGCTCCCGGTTACACCGAGTAGTATTTTTTTGCCTTTTAATCTCATCAAGGCGTAAATTTAAAGATAATTATTCAGTATCCGCTTCTTCCTTAGCGGGGTTTCTGAAATAAATTTGGTCGTTTTCAAATTCCACCATTGCCAAGGCTAAAGGTTTTGGAAGTTTTTCGTAATACTTAGAGATTTCAATTTGTTCTCTGTTTTCGAAAATCTCTTCTAAATTGTCTGAACTTGAAGCAAATTCACTCAACTTAGCGTTCAGTTCTTCCTTGATATCTCTACCAATTTGATCAGCACGTTTAGAAATAATGGCTAAACTTTCATAAAGATTGCCTACTTTATCTCCTAAATCACTAGAATTACGTGTAATTGTAGTGTCTGGTGCGTCAGATTTTTTATATGTCATTTTCGTCATTTTTCTAATTTTTCTTGCAGTTTTTCCAAGTGGGCGTACATTTCCTGTGCTTCGCCCATGTATTCACTATTTGGAAAACGGTCTGCAAAATTAACATAAGCTTTTAAAGCCTTACCAATTCTTTCCGACTTTTTTTGTGTCACACTCTTTAATGCTAGCGTGTAATAGGAGTCGTATATGCTGAAAAAGATATCTTCTCGGTATTTCGTATCCGGAAAATCTTTCAAAATATTTTCATAAGTCAGTACAGCAGAGGTGAAGTACTCCATTTTTTGGTACTGTTTTGCTCCTTTATAAATCTTATCCTCTAGTTTGTTTTCCAAACCTACAATCAGCTTATTACAAGTGTCAACCCTCGTGGAACGAGGGTATCTATCTACAAATAATTGCAAAGAAGAAATTGCAGAGTAAGTGTTGGACTGATCTAATTTGGGTGGAGGAGACAATTTATATAAACAATATGCACTCATAAATGCACATTCCTCGGTGTATTGGCTTGTAGGAAAAGTTTTGGTAAATTCTGAAAACCGATGTGACCCTAATAAATAATCCTCTAAGTAATAATCGCTGAACGCAAACATGTAAAATAACTTCTCAGATCGTTTTTGGCCACGGTAAATTGCTGTTAATTCTTGAATTAATGGATAAGCTTTGTAATAATCTCCTTGCTCATAATATTCGTTCGCTTTGGAATACTTATATTCTAAATCGGTTGATTTTAAAACCTTATTATATTCAGAACATGCGTTAAACCCTAGCGCGGACAATACTATTACGAATGTGAAAAGCACTTTTTTCATGATGATGCAAATGTAATTTTTTTACCGACTTAATCTAGTTGTTTTTTATGGGTTTACCAATTTTATTGAAGCATGAAAATTAAAGTAATTTTGTTTATAACTAATTGATAAACAGAAGTCATTGTCTGTTTTGTATGGAGATTGGTCGAAAGCATTTAGGATATTTTAACCATTCCAGAGTTTTCTACATGGCGTGTGTCGCTATACAGTTTCATATAACTAATATATATCATCTTTAGGGGTGGTTGGTAGTTAGTCAATAAATTATAGTTTTGCCGTGGTTAAATTGTAACCATTTAAATGAAATTTATACTTGAATATGGTCGATATATTTGATAAAGTTAGGGGGAATAACGGGCCATTGGGTCAGTACTCGAAGTTTGGTCATGGATATTTTTTCTTTCCAAAATTGGAAGGTGAAATTTCTAATAAGATGACTTTTAGAGGAAAGGAAGTTTTAGTTTGGAGTTTAAATAATTATTTAGGTCTAGCTAATCATCCCGAAGTAAGAAAAGTAGATGCCGATGCGGGTGTTAAATATGGGTTAGGTAATCCAATGGGTTCTAGAATGATGTCTGGTAACACGGCCATGCATGAAGAGCTTGAAGATCAGTTAGCTGATTATGTGGGTAAAGAATCTGCTATATTGTTAAATTACGGATATCAAGGAATGTCATCAGCGATTGATGCGTTGGTGGATCGTAATGATGTAATTGTTTATGATTCTGAGTCGCATGCATGTATAATGGATGGGATGCGTATGCACATGGGAAAACGATTTGTGTTTGCGCATAATAATGTTGATCAATTAGAAACTATGCTGACTCGTGCGGAAAAAATTACCGCGAAAACGGGTGGTGGCATATTAGTTATTACCGAAGGTGTATTTGGTATGGCTGGTGATCAAGGTAAATTAAAAGAAATAGTTGCCTTAAAAGAGAATCACAATTTCCGTTTATTTGTGGATGATGCACATGGTATTGGTACAATGGGCCCAGAAGGACGCGGTACTGGATTCGAACAAGGAGTACAAGATGGAATTGATGTGTATTTTGGAACGTTTGCTAAATCTTTCGCATTAATTGGTGCCTTTATTGGTGCAGAGGAAGATGTAGTTCGTTACTTGAACTATACTATGCGTTCTCAAATTTATGCAAAATCATTACCATATCCAGTAGTTGCAGGAGCAATGAAACGTTTGGAAATGATGAAAACGCAACCAGAACATAAAGCGAAATTGTGGGAAATCGCAACTGCTTTACAAGATGGGTTACGTGCAGAAGGGTTTGATTTGGGAGTAACTAACTCACCGGTAACTCCCGTTTTCATGAACGGAGGTGTTCCAATGGCTACTAAATTGGTTGTTGATTTAAGAGAGAATTATGGCATCTTTTGTTCTATCGTTGTTTATCCGGTAGTACCAAAAGGAACTTTAATGTTACGTCTTATTCCAACAGCAATGCACACGATGGAAGATGTTAAATATACCATTGATACCTTTAAAATAATTAAAGAGAAATTAGCAGATGGCTCTTATGCCGGAGATGATTTCGTAGCACAATAGGTATTTCAATAATTTATAGGATAGCCGTTTTTCGAAAGGAAAACGGCTATTTTTTTGAGATAATTGTAAGTGCCGAGTTTTTTAGGTGTCAAATTTTCATCAGGAATTTACGTATACCCATAGGTATTGCGTATTGAAAATTGTTTATTGAATATTTTTCAGAAGTGGAAATTTGGGTTGATACAGAACAAATTTGTTTCCACTTCGGTACCCTAGGCCTTCATTCCCTGAAACTACCGAGGGCAATGGAAAAGGGACCACCTCTCAGCAGTCCCTTTATGTGTGCAAATCTATAAGCCGGATTCTGTAATAGCTTATCATTTATCTAGCCCTGTAATCACTCACAGGATCAAGCAATCTACCCTCTCCGTTCGGGCGGGTCGCCCTCAAACCGAAGTTTATTTGATCTTTCATCGCCTGAGGTTTACCTAGCTACATTTGTTACCAAACGCACTGGTGAGCTCTTACCTCACCGTTTCACCTTTACCTTGAATAAATTCAAGGAAATATACTCTCTGCTGCACTCGCTGTCATTCCGTCTAAACGAAATGCCTTCCTGTTAGGAAGCAGACTACCCTATGATGTCCGGACTTTCCTCGTTACATAAGATGTACCGCGATAAGCCGATTTGCGGGGCAAAGGTACAACCCTATTTAGATTTATTGACTTTCATGAATTAACAATTAGTAACTCAAATAAAATTTAGAGTATTTTTCCATCGAGCCACTAAAAACTTATACTTGTATTAAATACATTTTCATGGAATTATCACTATTAGATTGGTCAATAATTGTTGGGTTTTTACTCATGTCGTTAATCATTGGCATTAGCCTAAAGGGAAAGGCAGAAGGAAGTTTGGCTAATTTTTTCTTAGGCGGACGTAATCTACCGTGGTATATTGCTGGCATTAGCATGGTAGCTACCACGTTTGCTGCCGATACGCCATTGGCTGTATCTGAATTAGTAGCCCAAGGAGGGGTTTCCAAAAACTGGTTATGGTGGAGTTTTTTGGCTGGTGGCATGTTGACTACTTTTTTCTTTGCACGGTATTGGAGAAGGGCAAATATTTTGACGGAACTTGAATTAATTGACATCAGATATAGTGGGAAAGAAGCTCGGTTTCTACGTGGGTTTAAATCCGTTTACTTAGGAATTTTCATGAACAGTATGGTCATTGCATGGGTTAATTTGGCTTTAAATACGTTACTTATTACCTTTTTTGATATTCCAGAATCGCAGGTATATTATTACACTTTTGGAGCTATGGCGGTGGCTGTAACCTACGCTTCTTTATCAGGTTTACTGGGAGTTGCCATTACCGATACCGTGCAATTCATTATCGCCATGACGGGCACCGTTGTTTTGGCCTATTTGGTTTTAGACGCTCCAGAAGTGGGCGGTATGGCAACTTTAACTGAAAAATTGCCTGCGCATTATTTTGACTTTTTCCCATCATTAGATGAAGGAGCTACTTCCAATATTCACGTGTTTTCCTTAAGTATGGGTGCGTTTTTAGCCTTTGTGGGGGTGCAATGGTGGGCAAGTTGGTATCCTGGTTCAGAGCCGGGAGGTGGTGGGTATATTGCCCAACGAATGATGGCCGTTCGTACCGAGAAAGATTCCTTGAAAGCCACTTTGTTTTTTCAAGTGGCACATTATGTCTTACGTCCTTGGCCATGGATAATTGTGGCGCTTGCGGCCATTACGCTATATGCTCCAGAATATGCAATTCAAGATACAGCCACAGCCGACTTAATTTACGAAATGAAAGCAGCTGGAAGCACCATGGATGAGGTGATGATTGCAATTCCAACTTCCAATGAGATAGTTGTAAATAAGGCAATTCAGTATGCCTATAACCAGCGATTAGGCTACGTGTATGCCATGCAAGATTTTTTACCGAACGGATTAAAAGGGTTATTGTTGGTCGCGTTTTTGGCCGCCTATTTATCCACCATTTCTACCCAATTAAATATGGGAGCTAGTTTTATGGTCAACGATTTATACCTTCCTTTTATGGCTAAGGGAAAGGATGTGGATGTCATAAAAGTATCGCGTATAGCCACAGTGGTGCTTATGGTAACCGGCTTGATGGTTACCACCCAAATCAATAGTATTTCTGGGGTTTGGGAATTTATTATGGAGGCTGGAGCAGGTTTAGGGGCAGTGTTAATCTTGCGTTGGTATTGGTGGCGAATAAACGCATGGAGTGAAATCACCGGAATGATAGCCCCATTTTTCGCGTATGGTTTTGGGCATTTAGTATTGGATCCGGCCTTAGGAGAAGGTTTTGTAAATAATAAAGGTACTTTCTACTTTACGGTACTATTCACCACCTTTGCTTGGGTGGTTGTTACCAAGTTTACTAAACCAGTGGCTTCTGATAAATTGGCTCAATTTGTTACTCAAATCCAACCGGATGGATGGTGGCAACCCGTTTACAAACAAATGGGTGCAGCTGTCCCGAAATCTAATATGAAAATGCTTTTTGGACTCTGGGTGAGTGCCATGGTGATGACCTATTCTTTATTATTTGCTATGGGAAAATGGATTTTTGGAGAAACCTCGGGCGCACTAATTTGGGGCGCTATTGGCTTTACTGGAATGGGAGTTTTATCCCTTTTAATGAAGCGTATGAAATGGTAATTTAAGGCTGCTAATTAATTGTGAAATTACTTTTAAACTTCTTTCTTTGGCGTCTATGATTAAGGTTTCGTTCATTGGTTCTGGAAATGTGGCATCACATCTTGCCAAAGGGTTTTATGCCAAAGGAATTACGGTACATCAAGTATTTAGTCGCCTACAAGAAAATGCCGATATTTTGGCTAAAAAAGTAGAAGCCGAGGGTATTTCCGATTTGAATGATTTAGAAATAGATTCGGTTCAATTGGTGGTTGTTTCGGTAAAGGATGATGTATTGAAATCCGTTTCAGATGCCGTTGTTAGTGGCACTACTATAATTGTGCATACATCTGGAACAGTAGCCATTGAAGTGTTAGCAAAGCATAAAAACCATGGTGTTTTTTATCCACTTCAAACGTTTTCAAAATCGAAGGAAATGGATTTATCCAATATTCCGTTTTGTATTGAAGCAAGTAATAAAAACACACGAAATAAATTAATCGATTTCGCCTCTATATTATCCACAGATGTAAGAAACATAGATTCGAATACACGAAAAAGCATTCATTTAGCAGCTGTTTTCGCGTGCAATTTCAGTAATCACATGTTGACTATCGCGGATAGTTTGTTAGCTCATTCGGGTCAGGATATAAGTTTGCTAAATCCGTTAATTAATGAAACTATCCGAAAGGCATTAGCTTCCAAACCAGCATCGGTTCAAACCGGTCCAGCGGCTAGAGGAGATAGCGCAGTAATAGAAAGTCATTTAGAGCGTTTAGCTTCAAAGCCTCAGCTTCAAAGAATTTATAAAGAAATTACAGAATCAATAATTAATTGGGAAAATGAGTAATCACTATTTGAAATTATTACCGAAAATTACCACCCTCATTTTTGATGTGGATGGAGTGTTAACTGATGGAATTGTGACTCTTTTACCCAATGGAGACCAAATTAGAAGTTTAAGCTCTAAAGATGGTTTTGCCATCCAACTGGCGGTACGAAAGGGGTTTAGGGTTTGTATAATTACTGGTGGTAATTCAGAAAACGTGAAATTGGCCATGAAAAGGATGGGTGTGGAAGATGTTTATTTAAGGATTTCCAATAAAATCGATACCTATGATGATGTGAAGGTGATGTATGATTTGACGGATGAAGAAATCATGTATATGGGCGATGATTTGCCGGATTATGAGGTAATGCAACAAGTAGGAATAGCAGCGTGTCCCAACAATGCTGCCCGAGAAATTCGTGATATTTCTGCTTATATTTCCGATCAGAACGGAGGGAAGGGATGCGTACGTGATATTATTGAAAAGGTATTGCGTTCTCAAGGAAAATGGATGAGTAATTCTAAAGATTTATCATGGTAGTAGAAAATAAAAAACCGCGAATCACTCATTTGTTTAGACCGTTAAATTTGGTCATGATTGGGGCGATGATGTATTTGCTCCGTTTCGGACTTCTCAAGCCTATGCTTAATTTTGTGAGCGGAATTGCTAAAATAGAGATCACCTCACAGTTATCTGAACTTGAATTTGGGTTATTAGTATTGAGTGTCCTTTTAATTGCTGCCGGAGGGTATATTATCAATGATATTCGTGATGTTAAAATGGATAAATATAATAACACTCCCAATCCCGTGGATATTATTATTAGTCGTGAATCTGCTTATTTGTGGTATCAGATAACCACTGGTTTAGGTGTATTGTTAAGTTTTGGTGTAGCGTATCAACTGGGGAATTATAATCTGGGTGTAATCCAATTCGCTGCAGCTATTTCTTTGTGGTTTTATTCCTATTACTTTAAAAGAGAATTGCTAATCGGTAATCTAATTGTGGCCTTTGTGATGGCTTTAGTTCCGCTTACGGTTGGAATTTATGAAGTCACCCTTATTCAAAATGAATATTTAAGTAAAATAACCGAATTCAAGGATTTCAATTTTAATTTCGTAGCCTTTTGGTTTGTAGGTTATGCAGCATTTGTTTTTGTATTTACCTGGGTTCGTGAAATTTTGAAAGATATTGAGGACATGGAAGGTGACCGTAGGGTAGGGGCTAGAACTTTACCTATACAATGGGGTGTAAAAACGGCAAACGTGTTGGTTACATTTCTTTATTTAGGGATTATATATGCGTTGTTTTTCGTGAAATCTAATTTTATTACGGACCCTATTTCTGCGAGTTTTATCCTGCTGTTAACCGTTCTAATTATTTTGAACGTTGCTTTAATATGGCTAAATAAATCAATCATTTTTAGCTTGAGTACTTGGAATAAAATAATGTCGCTAATTGGAATGGTTTATTTAATTGCCTTGGGTTACATTATAAATAACGAATTGTTTTTTAATGTATAGTCACCTTCAAAATTACCGTGTAGTATTGGCTTCTAATTCGCCAAGGCGTCAAACCTTATTACGCGAATTGGGGGTGAACTTTACCGTTGAACCTTCTAAGGGCGATGAGCATTATCCGGCATCGTTAAAATCTACAGATGTAGCCGAATTTTTAGCCCTTCAAAAGGCAGATTGGTTTACGAATTTTGAGCATAACGAATTGTATTTAACAGCCGATACCGTAGTTGTTTTAGGGGAAGAAGTATTAGGGAAACCAAAGGATAAGGCAGAAGCCAAAGAAATTTTAAGAAAGCTTTCTGGAAATACGCATGAGGTCATTACAGGGATGTGTATTAAATCCAAAAGAAAACAAAAATCATTTAGTGTGCTTACCGAGGTAGTATTTAAGGTGCTTACCGATGAAGAAATTAATTTTTACGTAAATACTTATAAGCCCTTTGATAAGGCTGGAGCGTATGGGATTCAAGAATGGATCGGAATGATTGGTATTACAGAGATCCATGGTTCTTATTTTAATGTAGTAGGATTACCCACCGAAAAACTATTCAAACAGCTACAAATATTTTGCGAAAACCAAAATTGAATAGAACGAGTCCATTGAATGGTAGTTCTAGGTTCTATTTAATTCCTAAAGCCTGTTTGGAACGAGTCTTAAAGCATATTTTGATTATTTATTTAGATTAGGTGTCAACTGGAGTAACTGTACTTGGTTTTTGGATGATAAAAGGATAGGAAATATTCCGGAATATTTGGAAATGCAAAAGTCCTTAAGGAGTAAGACCCTGTCTCGCGACAAGGTCTCATTCAACAATCTACTTAACCTTAATCTTAAATGAATTGTTTCTTTTCAGAAATATTTTTTGGGTTTGTGTTTAACAATGATACAACATGTAATTCTTGTTGAGGTGGATTTATCTTTTAAAAACTAAATATTGAAATAACCAAAAGTTATATTGATTAAGAAATTGGTAAGGAGGATGGCTGGTCTTAAATAAACAAATTCAAGAAAAAAAACGTCTATAAAGGAATAAGACCCTGTCTCGCGACAAGGTCTTCTTCAACCATCTACTTAACCCTACTCTTAAATGTGTTCATCTACGGTAGTTGTAGAAATATGTTTTGGGCGTGTAAGTATGCGGCAAAGATAGGATGCTTTTTAAGAACTACAATAACTTTTTTGAATTTTTTTTAAGAAAAAAAACATGAATTTGTCATAAGACAAACTCATGTTTCGTAATATCTTAATTATTAGCTCGTTTCTTACTCAGCAACGACTACAAGTTCTTTATTGATGATGTCAATTAATGCTTCTTTTGGTAAAGCGCCTGCTTGCATCATCGGTTGTCCACTTACAGGAACGAATAGCATACTTGGAATAGAACGGATACCAAAAACGGCAGATAATTCTTGTTCTGCTTCGGTATCACATTTATAAATATCTAGTTTTCCGGCATATTCATCCGATAATTCCTCCAAAATTGGAGCTACCATTTTACATGGACCACACCAGTCAGCGTAAAAATCAATGATTGCGGGTACTTTACCAGTATATTCCCATTCTTGTTTTTGAGTAAAATCAAAGAACTTTTCTTTAAATCCCTCTGTTGTTAATTTTATTGTTGCCATAATACTTATGTTCTAAATTTGTCTTGCAAAGGTAGTTTGCCTTTTAATTTTAGAATGTAACATTCATTACAATTTCAAAGTTTATGATTTGGTTTAAAGAATATAATATTAGTGATTGGGAGCAACGCTCTAAAGGTACAATTCATGATTCCTTAGGGATTGAAGTTTTGAAAGTGGGTGAGGATTCCATCACTGGCAGAATGCCCATTGACGAGCGTACATTTCAACCGATGGGAATTTTACACGGTGGAGCCTCCGTAGTTTTGGCCGAATCTTTAGGAAGTATGGCTTCTGCCATGGTAGTTAATCCCGATGAATACTATGTGGTAGGGCAAATTGTAAACGCAAACCATGTACGTCCGGGTATAAAAGGGTATGCCACTGGGACAGCTAAACCTGTACATTTGGGTACGCGTTCGCAAATTTGGGATATTGAAATTTTTAATGATGACCAGAAATTATTGTGCACCGTACGCTTAACTATGGCGGTGATAAAAAAATGATAACCCAGAAGATTTAAAAAAAATCGGATACTCGAGGGACAGAATTTCACTAGAATGTGATTTGAAATATATCGTATAGGACTTCTCGTTAATTATTTTATTGGTGGGTTGGGAACAAACCACCTAAGTAGGTTATAGTTTTTTAGCACTTGTAGTCAAATTATATTTTGACAATCACAATTCTAGGATGTTCTTAATAGGCTTATAATAGAAGATAATCCCACTTTTCGTTCGGTTTCGCTACAAACTCCACCTTTTTCTCTTGGTCGATAATGGTTAATTTCCACGCATGCAGAAATAAAGTATCGGTGGGATAAGTGAGCGGGTTTGTCTCAAAATACGCAGGTTGTGCATAACCTAAATCGCCTACAATGGGAAGTCCTAAATCGGCCAAATGAAGTCTGATTTGGTTGGTACGACCACTATGAGGTGTTACTTTAAGTAATGTATTTTTAGGTAGTTTTTTTAGGATTTCAAATTCTGTTTGAGAGGCTTTACCTTCGGCTAATGCTCTACCACCTGCCGCAGTTTTTAATTTACCAACCGACTTTTCATTTAGAAAATGGGAATGCTTTGCTTCTCCTTCCACTAAAGCCAAATATGTTTTGGTTACTTCTCTGTTTTCAAATTGTTTTCCTAATAATTGCGC
Organism: uncultured Flavobacteriales bacterium; assembly: GCA_963974475.1. Classification (GTDB taxonomy): domain Bacteria; phylum Bacteroidota; class Bacteroidia; order Flavobacteriales_G; family Salibacteraceae; genus CAJXZP01. The sequence goes on along the minus strand of CAXBCR010000001.1, from coordinate 168,514 downwards.
CTTTTCTTTATTTAATGCCACCAAAACAATTCCCGTAGTATTGGCGTCTAATCTGTTTATTAAATGAATACCTTGGTTAGGGAAGGCGGTTCGAAGTAGATTAGTAAGTGTGTTTAATTGATATCTACCACCTGCATGTACAGGTAGTGGGGAGGGCTTGTTAATAACCCAATATGTGTCTGTTGCATGAATTAAGTCTATGTTGAAATTAACCGATGGCTCTTCTTTTGGAGGAACACTATGTTGGGTTATCTGACCTGCTTTTACTTTTTGAAGTGGAGAGGATTTTTTACCATCCAACAGTAAATTGCCATTTAATATTTTAGTTTCCCAAAAGGAATAAGGTACATGCGGAAAAGACTGGGAATACAAATCAATGAGCGTGAAACCATCAAATCTTTTTTTTACGGATAGTTTGAAAATGCGCGACTCCGCTTTTCGATTTGCAATAATTTTTGCAGCTTGTACAATTTTTAATTGAAAATCTGAGTTGGTCATTAATTGCACTATGCTAAATATTATTAAACGCTTGCCCTCAATTTTGACTTAGGCAAAAATACCTTCAAATCCGATGGAATTACAAATTTGGATTTTAAAGTAACGTAGGCAAATGAAAAGAAATGGAGTGGATTCTCCATCTAGTTTTGATTTGTGTTAAATTTAATTCTAGCCACCTCCGTGGATATAAGTCAAAATACAGAAGGAAGGCCTCAAAAAACTTTCCTATCGCTCAAAAACCTCTACCGATTTAGTTTTAGTTACCAAGTCTGTAAATTTGCCATTAAACTTAGTGGCTCGCACAATATGGTTATCGATCCAATGGTAATTACCTCCACGTGGTTTACCAAACAATATAGCGTGATAATTGAACCCATGCTTATCCAGCCATTTCTCAGTAACGGCTCGGTGTTCTTCCGTGCGAGAGGTGAAGAAGGTGATGATATGACCTTCAGCATACCATTTATTAAGAATTTCTAAAGCGTCTGGATAAGGTTGACAGGTTGCCATTCTTTCCGGTTCCTCATTTGGGACATCATCTGTAATGGTGCCATCAATATCTATAAGGTAGTTTTTTATATTTTCCGGTAAGGCAGGAGAAAGGCTTTCGCCCTTCTCATTTCTTATCTTTTTTAAATGGCCCATTATTTAGTTTAATGGAAAATTGGTTGTGATGTAGTTGGCCAATTCTTCCCCAATTCTGTCTTGCGCTTCTAATGTTGCTGCTCCCGTATGCGGAGTTAAACTCATGTTTGGATGCTTTAAGATGTCACCGTTTGGAGTAGGCTCATTATCATACACATCAATGGCAGCGCCACGAATTTTACCGTTGTTGAGTCCTTCTAATAAATCGGCTTCATTTATAATTCCACCGCGAGATAGATTAATTAAAATAACCCCATCCTTCATTTTTTGAATTTCTTCGGTTCCAATTACAGGTTTCCCATCTGCTTGCGCTGGCACGTGTAATGAGATAAAGTCGGATTCAGCTAAAAGCGTATCGAAATCAATACTTTTTATAGTGGCCGAAGCTTTGACACCATTAATACCTAAATCAATCGTTGCTTCAGTAGTAAACGCATCGGTACCGATTACTTTCATGCCTAATCCTAAGGCATATTTGGCGGTTTGTTGGCCAATACGACCTAGGCCGATTACACCCATGGTTTTACCACGAAGTTCAATTCCTTTGCCGTATTTTTTCTTTAATGATTTAAATTCGGTATTTCCGTAAATCGGCATTTGACGGTTAGAATCATGTAAACCTCTTGCCAAACTTAGCATGTGTCCCATCACTAATTCCGCCACTGCTTGAGAAGATGCTCCAGGAGTGTTGAAAACATCAATTCCATTATCTTTTGCGTAATCTACATCAATGTTGTCTAAACCTACACCTCCGCGACCCACGGCTTTAAGTCCTTTACAAGCATCAATCATCGGTTGGCGAACCTTTGTTGCACTTCTTACTAAAAGAACAGAAATGTCGTTTTTATTTATGTAATCCGTCAGTTGATCTTGGGGAACAAAAGTCGTTTCCACTTGATACCCCGCTTCGATTAACATTTTTTCTCCTATGGGAGAAATTCCATCATTTGCTAAAATTTTCATATTTATTGGGATTAAGCGTTTAATTTTTTCATTACGTTCACTAATACTTCTACACTTTCAAGAGGAAGCGCATTGTACATGGAAGCACGATATCCGCCTACTGAGCGATGTCCTTTGATTCCAGAAATATTCGCCTCGTTCCAAAGTGTATCAAATCGTTCTTTTAACGATTCATCCGTTAAAACGAAAGTTGCATTCATATTTGAACGGTCTTCGATAGCAGCTGCTCCTTTAAATAATGGATTTGCATCAATTTCCCCATATAATAAATCAGCACGGTCTTGCGCTAATTTTTCATAATAAGGAAGTCCCCCATTTTTAAGCATGTGCTGTAAGTTTAACATCGCCACATATACAGAATATACAGGAGGAGTATTAAACATAGAGTCTTTAGAAGCGTGTATTTTAAAGTCCATCATAGCCGGGATATTACGTCCTGAATGACCAAAAACTGCATCTTTAACAATATAAACTGTTGCACCAGCAGGGCCTAAATTCTTTTGAGCTCCAGCATAAACAACATCAAAATCAGCAATATTAAATTGGCGACTGAAAATATCACTACTCATATCGCAAACAGTAATACCTTCGAATTTCGGGAATTCTTTGTACTGCGTACCGAAAATAGTGTTGTTGGAAGTGTAATGAAAATAATCTGCATCGGTAGGAATGTGAAATCCTTTAGGGATGTAATTATAGTTTTTATCCTTCGATGAAGCTACAATATCAATGGTACCAAAACGCTGCGCTTCTTTGATTGCTTTGGAAGCCCATGTACCCGTATCGGCATAAGCAGCTTTGCCATTTTCTGATAAAAGATTATAAATAGTCATTAAAAACCCTGTACTAGCACCTCCTTGTAAAAACATTACCGAATATCCTACCGGAACATTCAACATTTCTTTTACCATCGCAATTGCATTATCCATAACCTTTACATAGGAAGGACTTCGATGCGAAATTTCGAGAATTGAAAGATTTAAATTATCAAAGTTAGTTACTGCCTTAGCAGCTTGATTTAAAACCTCTTGCGGAAGAATACAAGGGCCTGCACTGTAATTATGAACTTTAGCCATATTTCATGATTTTTATGTGGCGGCAAAATTAGTTAGAATTCGGGTAATATGGCGGTTGGGGGTCGATTATTTTTGGGAGATTGAAGACGGGAGACGGGAGACGGAAGATTGAGGATTGAAGATTGAGGATGGGTGAAGTGAGAGTCGGAAGGCCGAAGATGGGAGATACGTGTTGGAAATGGATTTGAATTATGAAATTATTTCCAATCCTCATAGAACCCTTGGGTTGCCATGGTTCTATGAGGTATGAATCTTTTTGTGTTGAAGGATTTTTGTTAAATAGTCATGTTGTTTTGGATGAGATGTTGTTGCCATTTCCAAGCGGAAGTCATCATGTCATTGATATCGTATTGACAAGTCCATCCTAGCACTTTTTCAGCTTTGGTGCAATCGCTAAAAATAGCTTCTACATCTCCTTCACGTCTTGCACCAACAGAGTAGGGCACTTTGACGCCAGTATTTTTCTCAAAGGCATGAATAGCTTCAAAAACGGTTACACCATTTCCTGAACCTAAATTAACCACATCAAAATTAGCTTCCATTTTGCCTGATATCCCTAATTCAATCGCTTTTACATGGGCCTGTGCAATATCTGAAACGTGAATGTAATCACGAATGCATGAACCATCGCGCGTATTGTAATTGTCTCCAAAAACGGTGAGTTGGTTACGTAAACCAGCCGCAGCCTGAGTAATAAGTGGAGCCAAATTATTAACCACTTTTGAAGGCATCTCGCCATTTAATCCAGTAGTATGTGCCCCTACGGGATTAAAATAACGCAGCGCTATAAAATTTTGAGGGCAAATTTTGGCGAAGTTTCGTAAGAAATCCTCTCCCATTTGTTTGGTATTGGCATACGGGCATTCTGCCTCGTTCCATGAAGTGGTTTCTACTACTGGCAATTGTTCTTTTCTTAAATTTCCGTAAACCGAACATGAGGAAGAGAAAATAGTTGCCTTAATTTCGTGTTTTTGCGCATTCTCCATGGTATTGAGCAGACTGTCGTTATTATTTCGGTAATATTCTAAAGGTCTTGCTACCGAATCAGGTACAGATTTTAATGCCGCAAAATGGATAACGCCTACTGCATTTTTGTGTTTTTCGAAAGCTTTAGATGTTGCTACTCGATCGGTTAAATCAACCTCCTCAAATTCGATTTTTTTTCCAGAGATGGCCTCAATTCGGTCATAAGTATCTACCGAAGAATTACAGTAATTGTCGAAAGAAACAACGTCAAATCCGGCAGATATAAGTTCGATAATAGTGTGACTTCCGATATATCCGGCTCCACCGGCTACGATTATTTTTTGCATGAGGTTTTGTTTGGTTGCAAATGTAGCGGGTTTTTTGGATTATTTGAGTCAAGAACCATTTGGAATTTTTTCGTGATAATTGTTGGGTTTAAATCCTGTAACAATGGTAGTTTTGCGTGTTAAATAAAGGTTTAGCATGAAAGAATTATTGGCACAAGCTATTATCGCGAGTTTAAATGGCGGTAAGGAAATTTTGAAGGTTTATGCGCAGGATTTTTCTGTGAATTTTAAATCGGATGAGTCTCCATTAACCTTAGCGGACACCAACGCACATATTGCTATTGAGAAAACATTAAGCGAAACAGGGATACCAATTTTGAGTGAAGAGGGTAGCAGTATCCCTTATTCGGAACGAAAAAATTGGAAACAGTTTTGGATGGTGGACCCATTGGATGGCACCAAAGAATTTGTAAAAAGAAATGGTGAGTTTACGGTTAATGTAGCTTTAATTGAAAATGGAGTTTCTGTTCTTGGGGTTATATATGTTCCGGTTTCCAAAGAACTATATTTTGCAGCCAAAGGTATCGGGTCGTTTAAAATGGATAACGTTATTGAATTTACAAGTGTAGACCAATTTATATCTAAAGCCAATTCTCTCCCTATGAAAAATACATCTGATGAGTTGTTAATTGTAGCTAGTAGGTCTCATTTATCTAAAGAAACGGAAGATTTTATAAATGAACAAAAATTGGTCTACCCCAAGGTAAATACACTGTCTAAAGGAAGTTCATTGAAGTTATGCATGGTTGCTGAAGGTAGAGCTAAGTTTTATCCTAGGTACGCGCCAACTATGGAGTGGGATACTGCCGCAGGACAGGCAATTTGTGAACAAGCAGGGTTCGAAGTGTTGCAATATGGTACAAATGATTCTGTAAAATATAATAAGGAGAATTTATTGAATCCTTGGTTTTTAGTCAAATGACGGTAGATTGACAACTTAGGTGGTGAATCATAGTTTTTGCTATACGTTGGAATTGAACTATCTGGTTAATTATAAATAGTGGAAGGATTTAGGTAATAAAAAATAGGAATGAGAAAGAATGAAAATGTTATTCCACATGTACATCATGTGAGTAGAGCCGATAGAAACGAATTAAATAATCATAAATCTTTTGTGGTTTGGTTTACGGGATTGTCGGGTTCAGGAAAATCTACATTGGCTTCTTTATTGGAAGCTGAATTGCTCAAAAATGGAATTCGTACTTATATACTAGATGGTGATAACGTTAGAACGGGTCTAAATCGGGATTTGGATTTTACAGATGCTGGGCGCGTAGAAAATATTCGTAGAATTGGTGAGGTAGCAAATTTGATGGTGGATGCAGGATTAGTGGTGCTGTCCGCTTTTATTTCCCCTTTTGAAGCGGATAGACAGCAAGTTGCGGAAATTGTTGGAAAAGATAATTTTATTGAAGTATTTGTTGATTGTCCTTTACAAGTATGCGAACAACGGGATGTAAAAGGCTTGTACGCCAAAGCTCGAAAAGGTTTGATAAAGAATTTCACGGGGATTGACTCGCCTTTTGAGCGACCTGTTAATCCCGATGTAGTGATTTCGAGTGATACGGAAAAGGTGGAGGACTCTGTAGATAAACTTTTACTTCGACTCCGCCCATTAACCGTTTCTTCGTAGTTTATATTGACTTTCTTGATAACGGATTATTTTAGCTCTTTTTTTTGTCCGGAACTGGTCTCACCTGAATAACCATTTCACTGTATAATCCCTTGGTATTTCCTATTGATTTTCTTGGGTTTCCTATATGTTTTTATTGGAAGTTTTTGAGGGTTCAATACTGGTTTTTTGCCAAAACAAAACAAATGTTCTGTTACGGATGAAGTAATTGAATTTAGTTTGTGCGCTCTAACATAATAGAAAAAATGAATAATTATACGCTCAAACATTTACAAGAATTAGAGGCAGAGTCCATTTATGTGCTACGCGAGGTATTTGCGCAATTTGAGAAACCCGCTATTTTGTTTAGTGGTGGAAAAGACTCCATTGTGGTAACTCATTTAGCCCGAAAGGCTTTTCATCCTGCTAAATTGCCGTTTCCATTATTTCATATTGACACTGGCCATAATTTCCCAGAAACTATTCAGTTTCGGGATGATTTGGTTCAAGAACTTGGTGCTCGATTAATTGTAGGTTCCGTTCAGGAATCTATTGATGAAGGCAGGGTTCAGGAGGAAAGGGGATTGAATGCAAGTCGAAATAAACTGCAAACTACCACTTTATTGGATGCGATAGAAAATAATAATATTGATTGTGCCATTGGTGGAGCCCGAAGAGATGAAGAAAAAGCACGTGCGAAAGAGCGCTTCTTTTCGCATCGCGATGAATTTGGGCAATGGGATCCAAAGAATCAACGCCCAGAGTTGTGGAATATTTTTAACGGTAGGAAACAACATGGTGAGCACTTTAGAGTGTTTCCAATCAGTAATTGGACAGAAATGGATGTGTGGCAATATATATTATCAGAAAAAATAGCCATTCCGTCCTTATACATAGCCCATGATCGAGAAGTAATTCGAAGAGATAATACGTGGTTACCTATGTCGGAACACCTTACTTTACGTGATTCCGAAACGGTGGTAACTAAAAAAATTCGATTCCGTACCCTTGGGGATATCACCATAACAGGAGGTGAAGAATCGGAAGCAGATACATTAGAAAAAGTGGTGGTCGAAGTTGCGGCAGCAAGAACGACTGAGCGTGGTAATAGGTCCGATGATAAACGTTCGGACACCGCCATGGAAGATAGAAAGAAAGAAGGGTACTTTTAAGAAATAGATATGGATAAAGGATATTTTGATATGGATTTATTACGCTTTACCACAGCGGGAAGTGTTGATGATGGAAAAAGTACGTTGATTGGACGGTTATTATATGATTCAAAATCAATATTTGAGGATCAATTAAAATCGGTAGAAGAACAATCTAAACGTAAAGGTTTAGAGAAAATGGAATTGGCTTACCTAACTGATGGGCTAAAAGATGAGCGCGAACAAGGAATTACAATAGATGTAGCCTACCGTTATTTCGCGACACCAAAGCGTAAATTTATTATTGCAGACACGCCAGGACATATTCAGTATACGCGGAATATGGTTACCGGAGCTTCTTCTGCACATTTGGCAATAATTTTAGTAGATGTACGGAATGGGGTGATTGAGCAAACTGCTCGTCATTCTTTTATTGCTTCCTTATTACAAATTCCTCATTTGGTAGTTTGTATTAATAAAATGGACTTGGTTGATTATAGTGAAGAGGCATATAATAAAGTGGTAGACGAGTTTACTGCTTTTGCGTCCAAATTAAATGTAAAAGATATTCGGTATTTACCTATAAGTGCTTTGTATGGTGACAATGTGGTGGATAGGTCCGATAGAATGGATTGGTATCAAGGAGGTACATTGTTGAATACGTTAGAAACCGTTCATATTAGTTCAGATTATAATCACATTGATTGTCGTTTTCCGGTGCAAACTGTCATTCGACCTCATAATGATACCTATCATGATTACCGTGGGTATGCCGGAAGAATTGCTGGAGGCGTATTTAAAAAAGGAGATGAAATATTGGTCTTACCTTCGGGGTTTAAGTCGAAAGTTAAAAGTATTGATACGTTTTCTGGAGAATTGAAGGAGGCTTTTGCTCCAATGTCGGTTACTTTGACTTTAGAAGATGATATAGATATTTCAAGAGGAAATATGATTGTTAGACCTAATAATCAACCAGTTTCTGGTCAAGACATTGATTTTATGATGTGTTGGTTATCTAAAAACTCACCAAAACCAAGAGCCAAATATTATGTAAAGCATACTTCAAATGAGGTTCGTGGAATGATTAAGGAAATCCAATACAAAGTGGATATTAATACATTGCATCGAGATGAAAGTGGTGACGTGTTGCAAATGAATGAAATTGCACGGGTAAAAATGAGAACCACCGCTCCATTGTTTTATGATTCTTATGTAAGAAATAGGGTTACTGGAAGTTTGATTTTGATTGATGAAGGGAGTAATGAGACTGTTGCTGCTGGAATGATTATATAAGTTGAGTTGTTTGTTTTGTTTGTGGGATTTGGAAACTTGGGGTTTTATTGGGTATTTCTTTTCTTTTTTACTTCCTTCGGTCGTGAGCTCACTACCCCGAAAAAAATGGGGTAGATTCGGTTGACGCAAAAAAGAAACAAAAAACATGTCTGAAAGGAGAATCGGTTAAAACCAACAGAATCAAAATTGAAGTACAAAGAACTCCTACTTTTAATTCGATTCGTACCTCATCGCCTTAACGTACGTCAGACAGCTTTGTCCTAAAAATGAATTTTAATTCTTTGTTTTAATCCTTATTCTCCTATAGGACGTTGGGCTTCGGGATGGTGACTTGGAATGAGGAGGTATTTTGCTTGAGGGAATTGGGTTTGGTTAGGAAAGGTTTTTGGTTTCTTGTGAAGGGATGGAAACTTGAGATTTTATTGGTTATTTCTTTTCTTTTTTGGCGCAAAAAAGAAACAAAAAAACATGTCTGAAAGGAGAATCGGTTAAAACCAATAGAATCAAAATTCAAGTACAAAGAACTCCTACTTTTAATTCGATTCGTACCTCATCGCCTTAACGTACGTCAGACAGCTTTGTCCTAAAAATGAATTTTAATTCTTTGTTTTAATCCTTATTCTCCTATAGGACGTTGGGCTTCGGGATGGTGACTTGGAATGAGGAGGTATTTTGCTTGAGGGAATTGGGTTTGGTTAGGTAAGGTTTTTGGTTTCTTGTGAAGGGATGGGAATTTTAGATTTTAATGTTATTTCTTTTCTTTTTTACTTCCTGCGGTCGTGAGCTCACTACCCCGAAAAAACTGGGGTAGATTCGGTTGACGCAAAAAAGAAACAACCCTTCCACCGGTTGGCGGACACAGTCGACTTCACTTCGACTCCGCTCAGGGCAAGCGCTCAGTGCAGGAAGCTCAGGGCGAGTATAGCATGTCTGATAGAAGAAACGGTTAAAACTAACAGAATCAAAACTCATGGACAAAAGACTTCTTGCGACAGTAGGCGGACATGCCTTATTTATTTAGTGGCAAAGAATTTTAATTAGTAAAAGTTGTGTTCCTTACCTTTAAACGTACGTCAGACAGTTTTGTCCTAAAAATGAATTTTAATTCTTTGTTTTAATTCTTATTCTTCTATAGGACGGAGGGCTTCGGGATGGTAAGTGGGAATGTGATGATAGTTAGTGAAGTGAAAAAAGAATTAAATGATAAAGCTAATTATTAGCGCTGTCTGAGGCCCCCGAAGGTAGAAGCGGTGATTGAATGACTGGAACTTGTGGCTTTAACGGTATTTCTTTTCTTTTTTACTTCCTTCGGTCGTGAGCTCACTACCCCAAAAAAAAAGGGGTAGATTCGGTTGATGTAAAAAAGAAACAATCCTGCGACACTTCCACCAGTTGGCGGACACAGTCTACTCCGCTCAGGGCGGGTAGTTTTTGTCTTAAAAAAAGAATAAAATGATACAGTTAATTATTTACATTGACTGAGGCTCTTGAAAGTAGATGTTAGAATGATGACAAGGAGTTAGAGGATGTTTTGTGGGCAGGAATTGGGCTTTAGTTGTGTAATTAACTTGTATTCAGTGTGGTTGTTTAATGAGTTGGGGCTTGGTATATGGACCGAATGAGTAATCTTTTATGTTTGATAGTTATGGATACCTTTATTTTGGAGGAAAGTGTGATAAATGGGTGATTTTTATTCGTTAAATGGATTTACAGGAATGGAAAAAAATCGTATTCTTGAAGATTATTACAAATACTATGTTAAAGAAATTTCGTGCTTTATTTTTAACCATGGCTGTTCTAGCTCTGGCTCTGTCATCTTGCGTGCCTAAAAAGAAAATTGTATTCCTCCAATCCGAAGAAAATAATCAAGATTCGGTTTTTTTGTATGAGCGTGTTGCCTATAAATTGCAGGTGAATGACATCATTGATGTAAAGATTGTTTCTTTGGATGAAGATGTGAATAAGTTGTTTAATTCCAGTGCAACTGCTTCAAATAATGTCGCTCAAACCGCTAACCTAGGAGATTTATATTACATAACCGGTTATAACATTGATGATAGTGGTTTTGTGTCTTTACCCATTATTGGAAAAGTGAATGTTTTAAATAAAACCTTAGCCGAAGCGCAACAAGAAATAGACACCCATGTTTTTAAGTACTTTAGTAAGTATTTTTTAGTGGTAAAATTAGGCGGGATTCGTTTTTCAGCCTTAGGAGAGTTTAAACGCCCAGGAAAGTATACAATTCTTCAAAATCAAGCGACAATTTTTGAAGCAATTGCTTTGGCGGGAGATTTAGATATTGTGGCTTCTCGGGCGGATGTAAAAATAATTAGACAGTACCCAGAAGGAACGAAAATCCATACGATAAATTTATTGGATAAGAATATTATTCACACCCCGTTTTATTTTATTCAACCTAACGATGTATTATATGTTGAGCCGTTACCAGCAAAATCGTGGGGGGTTGGAACGAATGCAGCCCAATCAACTGCACTTATACTATCTCTAGTCTCATCAACCCTTTTGATAATTGTGTCATTTAATAATTTAAAATAATTATGTCTAATTCATTAAATGAAAATACTTCGAATCTTGAAGAAATTGATTTAAAGGACATATTCTTTAAACTGCTCGGTCATTGGAGGCTATTTGTTGTATCGGTTTTTGTAACGCTATTCGTAGCTTGGTTAGTTAACCGTTACTCCACTCAAGTTTATAAGCTATCCACTTTAATTAATATTAAAGAAAGCGAAAACCCACTTGCCGGTTCCAGTGTGAATTTGATGTTTAAATGGGGTGGTGCAAGTGAATTGATTCAATCGCACATTGCCATATTAAAATCTCGTAGTCATAATATTAAAGTAATTGAACGCCTAAACTTGGAGGTTGAATATTATTCCACGGGTCGAATTAAGATGTTTACACGGTATGGGCAGTCTCCTTTCAAAGTTGTTTTTGATAAGGGGCATAATCAAATTTTAAATCTTCCAATTTCCATTTCATTTAATGAAAATGGAAGTGCATTTGATTTGAAATATGACAATGGTAATAGTTACGGTGTTATTAATTATCACCAAGGTATTCAATCTACAGTTATTGATGAGGGTATACAAGGAAACTATGAAACTAATGAATGGATTGAGGCTGAGATTTGTAAGTTTAAAATTGTGGTGGACACCAGTCAATTTAATCTTGGAGAAAGTGAAAGTTGGTTTTTTCAGTTTAGTGATCCAAAGGCAATTGTAGATGGATACACTTCTAGTATAATGGTGAGTGAAGAATCGGAAGGTGGATCCTTGCTTAATATTTCTATGACCGGAGATAATAAAAATAAAATTGTAGTGTATTTAAATACCTCGATTGAGGTATTGGCTGAATATGAGCTTGCCGAAAAGAATAAGTTGGCCCAGAATACCATTAAGTTTGTGGATATGACGATGCAAGGGGTCTTAGATACCTTGCAAGCCGTAGAGCGAGAGCTTGAAGTATTTCGGGTGAAGTATCAAGTATTGGATTTAGGTACGGAATCTTCAGAACTGTATAATCGGTATTTGGAATTGGAAAGCGAAAGAGCGGAGTTACAATTAACGGAAAAGTATTATGATTATTTGGCGGATTATTTGCGAAATGGAGATGATTTCAGTTCATTAATGACCCCATCCATTGTAGGAGTAGAGGATCCGGTGCTGATTTCATTGGTTAATAGTTTAGTCCGATTAAGTATGGAACGTAATCGGTTGTTGTATTCCATGCAAAGTGATAATCCTGCTTTAGAGCAGAAACGTAGTGAAATAACCTTGACTAAAAATAGCCTTAAGGAAAATGTAAATAATTTAGTTCTTGCCACAGAAATAAAAAACAAGGATATTAATGCACGATTAGGAACTATGCGGTCTAAACTGTCAACCCTTCCCAGTACGGAGCAGAGTTTGATTAATATTAAACGTAAATATGAATTGAGCAGTCGTCAATATGATTTTTTGATAGAAAAACGTGCGGAAGCTGAACTATCCATGGCAGGAAATTTACCTGACCTGCAAGTCATTGATAGGGCTTTAGATTATAACGATGCGCCCTTAAAACCAAAAAAGTCTTTAAATTATGTCATTGGGTTACTTATTGGATTATTGATTCCAACTGCTTTTGTTTTTATAAAAGACTTTTTTAATACCAAAATATCCTCTCGTAAAGAATTGGAAAAAATTACGTCTATTCCTATAATTGGGGCTATCGGCCATTCTTCGGGTTCCAGTAATATCGTAATTGAGAATGGGTTGAAATCTTCTGTAGCCGAAAGTTTTCGAATTATACGAACTAATTTGAAGTTTATTTTTAAACAATCTAGTGCAGAAACCACCTCCAAAATTGTATTGGTAACATCCTCTATTGGGGGTGAAGGGAAAACCTTCTGTGCGATGAATTTAGCGGCAATTGTTTCTATCAGTGGCGCTAAAACGGTTATTATAGGGTTGGATATGCGGAAGCCAAAGATTTTCAATGATTTTAAATTGAGTAATGATGTTGGCCTTAGTGATTATTTATCGGGGCAAGTACCGTTGCAAGATGTTGTTAAATCTACGGAGGTAGCTAATCTCGATTTTATTACTGCTGGGCCTGTACCTCCTAATCCTAGCGAATTGTTGTTGAGTCCGTTAATGTCTGAATTGTTTGTTAAATTGCGAGAAACTTATGATTATATTATTTTAGATACCCCTCCGATTGCGTTGGTTTCGGATGCTTTGGAATTAATGCGTTATGCGGATGCGACCTTATATATTGCACGTCAGAACTATACGCATAAAGAATTGTTGACCATTATTAATGAGCAGTATAAAACTCAAAACACTAAAAATATTAGTATTGTGTTTAATGATGTGGTTCAAAGTCGTTATGGCTATGGTTATAATTATGGTTATAACTATGGGTATAATTATGGCTATGGATATGGGTATGGGTATTATGATGATGAGGAAGTGAAGGTTCCTTGGTGGAAGAAAGTGGTTTAATAGTTGGGAGACCGAAGTCGAAAGACGGGAGTCAGGAGATATTTGGTTTTTTGTGAAGGGATGGAAACTTGAGATTTTATTGGGTATTTCTTTTCTTTTTTACTTCCTTCGGTCGTGAGCTCACTACCCCTAAAAAATCGGGGTAGATTCGGTTGACGCAAAAAAGAAACAAAAAAACATGTCTGATAATCGAAGCGATAAAAACTATCGCGTTCAAAATCCAAAGACAAAAAACTTCCGCCAGTGGGCGGACACGCCTTAATGATTTGGAGGTGAAGGATTTTAATTAGTGATAGTTTGGTTTCTCAACGAATTAACGTTCGTCAAACACTTTTGTCTTAAAATTGGATTTTAAACACTTGTTTTAATACTTATTCAATTATAGGACGGGGTCTTCGGGATGGTGACTTGGAAAGTGATGAAGAATTGCTGTTTTGGAATTTATTTAAGGAGTTGTGAAAGGGATTTGGGAACTTGAGATTTAATTTGTTACTTCTTTTCTTTTTTAGCGTAAAAAAGAAACAAAAAAACATGTTCTAGAATAGGAACGGTTAAAACTATCGTAAGAAAGACTTATGGACAAAGAACTTCCGCCAGTAGGCGGACACGCCTTATTTATTTAGAGGCAAAGAATTTTAATTAATGATAGTTTGGTTTCTCAACGAATTAACGTTCGTCAGATCCTTTGACTCCGCTCAGGACGGGCAGTTTTTGTCCTAAAATCGAATTTATTTCTCTTGTTTTAATTCTTATCCTATTATAGGACGGTTGTCTTCGGGATGATAATTTGGAATGTGATTATTTCATTGTGCGAAATGGATGGTGAAAAATATGGCTAAATATTAGCGCTGCCTGAGGCCCTCGAAGGTAGAAGCGGTTACTTGGAAAGAGGAGGTATTTTGTATAAGCGAATTGGGTTTGGTTAGGTGGGATTTTGAAAGTTTTAAAAATCATGAGTTTTTTAGGGAGTAAAGTATATGGCTATTAATTATTATTGAGTAATATTGTTACTCGTTATTGACACGCTGTGTGACTCAAGGGGCGAAGCTGTGATTTGACTCAGCCAAGTAACCTGCTTATATTTGGGTTAATACCCTGAAATGATAATAAAACTATGTAATGTGTTCTTCAAGTTTTAGTGATGTTAAATCAATTGAATAAAGGAACCATTTTTATACATGTTAGATACACTTATTACATCTAAAACGCGATTGAAGCTTTTACTAAAGTTCTTTTTGAACCCAGATAGCAAAGGCTATCTGCGTAGTTTGGAATCAGAATTTGGTGAAAGTACCAACGGGATTCGATTGGAATTAAACCGATTCGAATCTGCAGGAATGTTGGTTTCGGAATTGGATGGAAATAAAAAAGTGTTTCAAGCCAATTCTGCGCATCCTTTGTTTTTACAATTACAAAAAATTGTCCAAAACTATATTGGATTGGATCAGATTATTGAAACGGTCGTCTTAAAATTGGGAGATGTTCAATTCGTATATCTTATGGGGAAATTTGCTCGGGGTTTAGATGCAAAAATTATTGATTTAGTTTTTGTTGGGGATGTGGATGAAGTCTATTTAAAGAAATTAGTAATTAAAGCCGAAGGGATGATATCACGCAAGATTACGTATTCTGTTGTAAGTACATTAAGTGAAAATTCAGATGTTGGTTTGTTGTTATGGTGTAAGGAGATTAATAAAATGGATGGTCATTAATTTTGATATTAACGGAATTTTTCGATTTAAAAAAACAGTAATTATTCTGTACAATTAAACACCAATCTTATTTTTTGAATAAATTAGTGGTAGGATTATTATTTTGGGTTACCTATACATGCAGACTATAAAACACATATCCAATAAACAATGGCTAGTAATTTATACTAAAAGTCGATCCGAGGTAAAGGTTGCTGAGCGGTTGATGGATCGAGGGTTTGATGTGTATTGCCCAATGCGAACGGAAGTTCGAATTTGGAGTGATCGTAAAAAAAAGGTGGAAGTTCCATTATTTTCGTCTTACGTATTTGTGAGTGTTAATGAAGTGGAACGAGTAAAAATATTAGAAGTACCAGGAGTGGTTAATTTTGTCTTTTGGTTGGGTAAGCCCGTTGTGATAAGACCTGTGGAAATAGAATCAATTAAAGCTTTTGTTTTAAATTATCCTTCTGCCATTTCAAAAGCCATTGATTTATCCATTGGTCAGGAAGTAGAGGTGAAAAGAGGTCAGTTGAAGGATAAAAAAGGAATAATTACTGAGGTACGGAATAGTACGGTAATGCTTAGACTGGAAGGTTTAGGATTTGGGTTGCTTGCTGAGATTGAAAAGGTTAGTTTTTGATAATGGGCATACCAGACATTCCGATTCGCTGCTAAGCGATTCTGAACCCTCAGAATCATTAATGATGTATATAATTATTTTCAAAGTTAAAAAAGAGTAAAATTCAATTCACCGGAATTATTGCCGAGTGAAGCGAGAAGTAAGGAATAAAAACAAAACAATGCAAAAGAAAAAAATAGCAGTTATTGGGCAAGGCTATGTTGGTTTGCCACTTTCTATTGAATTTGCTAAGCATTTTCAAGTTTTAGGATTTGATATAAATAAATCTAGAATTGAAGAATTGAGTCAAGGTAAAGATTTTACCCTTGAAGCTGATTTGGATGATTTGAATCAGGTCATTGAATCTGGTAAAAATGGAGTTGAAGGGCTTACATTTTCATACAATGAAAGTGACTTGGATAATTACGACATTATTATTGTAACGGTACCAACCCCAATAGATCAATTCAAAGCTCCTGATTTGGGTCCTTTACGGAAAGCATCGATCATGATTGGAAAGCATTTGAATTCAAATGATATTGTGATTTATGAATCTACTGTTTACCCCGGTTGCACGGAAGAAGAGTGTGTACCTAAATTGGAAGAATCTTCTGGGTTAAAATTTAACCAAGATTTTTATTGTGGGTATTCTCCCGAACGAATTAATCCGGGAGATAAGGTAAATACCTTAACAAAAATCATGAAGGTGACCTCTGGTTCTACCGGTAAGGTTGCGGAAGAAGTTGACCAATTGTATAAAACTATTATTAAAGCTGGCACGCACAAAGCACCCAATATGAAAGTTGCCGAGGCTAGTAAGGCAATTGAAAATGCACAACGCGATTTGAATATCAGTTTTGTAAATGAATTAGCATTAATATTTGACCGGGTAGGTATTGACACTAATGATGTTTTGGAGGCAGCAGGAACCAAATGGAATTTCCTGAAATATAAACCAGGACTTGTAGGAGGCCATTGTATTGGAGTTGATCCTTATTACTTAGCTCACAAGGCTGAGGCTTTAGGTTACCATCCACAAGTTATTCTTTCAGGACGTAGAGTAAATGACTCGATGGGGATGCATGTAGCTAATAAAGTGGTTAAATTACTCATTGGAAAGGGGATGCCTGTGAAAGGCGCTAAAACGCTTATCTTAGGTATTACATTTAAGGAGAATTGCCCAGATATTAGAAATACTAGAGTTGTTGATATTTACCATGAATTGAAGCAATTTGGAATGGAGGTTGATATTTTTGACCCATGGGCTGATGTTTCAGTGGTTAAGACGGAATATGGAGTCGATATTATGAGTAATATAGTGGAAGGTGATTATAATGCTGTAATTATTGCTGTATCTCACAATGAATTCTTGGAATTGGATTTCAAAAAATGGAAAGAATCGGGAACTGTTATTTTTGATACTAAAGCATTTATTAGTCGTGATTTAGTAAGTGGTAGACTATAAATAATTAATAAATGAAAATAGCATTAATTACCGGGGTTACTGGACAAGATGGAGCATATTTAAGTGAGTTCCTTTTAAAAAAAGGGTATCATGTTCATGGCATAAAAAGAAGGTCTTCGCTTTTTAATACGGATAGAATTGACCATTTGTATCAGGATCCACATATTGAGAATCAAAACTTCACGCTTCACTTTGGTGATATGACTGATAGTACCAATTTGATTCGAATAATTCAGGAAGTTCAACCAGATGAGATTTACAATCTTGCAGCAATGAGTCATGTAGCAGTTTCCTTTGATACACCGGAATATACCGCAAATGCGGATGCTCTTGGAACATTGAGATTACTGGAGGCTATACGCATTTTGAAAATGGAGAAAAAGGTACGTATTTATCAGGCTTCTACATCCGAATTGTATGGTAAGGTTCAAGAAATCCCTCAATCGGAGAAAACTCCTTTTTATCCTAGAAGCCCTTACGCAGTTGCAAAAATGTATGCCTATTGGATTACGGTAAATTACCGTGAAGCTTATGGCATTTATGCATGTAATGGAATATTATTTAATCATGAATCGCCTATTAGAGGTGAAACTTTTGTGACTAGAAAGATAACGCGAGCTGTTGCGAAAATTGCTTTGGGTTTACAGGATAAGCTGTATTTAGGCAACCTTGATGCAAAACGCGATTGGGGTCATGCCAAAGATTACGTACGAATGATGTGGATGTTACTTCAACATGATCAACCCGAAGACTGGGTAATAGCCACTGGAACTACAACCGCGGTGCGTGATTTTGTTCGTATGGCCTTTAAGGAAGTTGGTGTGGAATTGGAGTTTATTGGCAACGGAATAAATGAAATTGCTAAAGTGGTTAAATGCAGCAATAAAAATTACCAAATTGAAATTGGAAAGGTTGTACTTGCTGTGGATGAAAAATACTTTAGACCCACAGAAGTTGATTTATTAGTAGGGGATCCTTCAAAAGCGAAGACCAAACTAGGATGGGTACCTGAGTATGATTTGAAAATGCTTGTTTGCGATATGATGCAAGGCGACCTTAAATTGATGAAAAAGGATCAATACCTTCATGAAGGTGGATTTGATACGTTGAATTATTTTGAGTAACGGGTGAAGTAGTGACTTGGTTAGAGGGTGAAATGGTTACTTGGTGATATAGTGAAAGGGTGACTTGGTGAACTAGTGACTGGGTTACTTTTTGAAATGTTATGACACATAAGGATTTAGAGGTTTGGAAACGTAGTATTGATTTGGTTGTTTTGATTTATGATTTGACCAAAATGTTTCCTGATGATGAGAAATTTGGTTTGACGTCACAAATGAGAAGGGCTGCGGTTTCTATACCCTCAAACATATCAGAAGGAGCTGGGAGAAGCTCAACTAAAGAATTTATTCGGTTTTTGGATATTGCTACGGGTTCACTTAGCGAATTAGAAACACAACTTATTATTGTTAATAGACTTGGGTTTATTGAAAAAAGAGAATTTGTTGGATGACGAAATAACCATACTTCAAAAAATGCTTTTTAAGCTCAAACAATCACTAAAAAGAAAACTATAAGTATAGTATTCCCAAACAACCAAGTCACTAGTTCACCAAGTCACCATTTCACCAAGTCACTACATCACCAAGTCACCAAATCACCACATCACCAAATCACTACATCACCAATACACCACACCACTATAGAAAAAAATGTTAAAAGACAGTAAAATATACATCGCAGGACATCGAGGACTTGTAGGGTCAGCGATAATTGAAAATCTAAAATCAAAAGGATATTCCAATTTTGTGACACGTACGCATAAGGAGTTAGATCTAACTAATCAATTGGAGGTTAAATCCTTTTTTGAGAAGGAGAAACCTGAATATGTAATTTTGGCAGCAGCCAAAGTGGGTGGAATTATTGCTAATAACACCTATCGAGCGGATTTTATTTATGAAAACTTAATGATTCAAAATAATATCATTCACCAAAGTTATGTTAATGGGGTGAAGAAATTATTATTCTTGGGTAGTACTTGTATTTATCCCAAAAATTCGCCTCAACCCATGAAAGAGGAATATTTATTGACTTCTGAATTAGAATATACCAATGAACCTTATGCCATTGCAAAAATTGCGGGTATCAAGATGTGCGAAAGTTATAATATCCAGTATGGAACCAACTTTATTGCTGTTCAGCCTACCAACTTATATGGGCCTAATGATAATTTTGATTTAGAGAAATCCCATGTTCTACCTGCTTTAATTCGGAAAATTCATTTGGGTAGGGCGTTGGAATTAAATGATTGGGAAACCATTATTTCGGACTTAAATAAATTGCCTATTGATGGGGTCTCTGGTGAAAGTTCTAAAAATGAAATCATAGCTAAATTGAATAAATTTGGCGTTACTGTTCGCAAGAAAAATGTAACAGTTGAAATTTGGGGTTCAGGTAAACCATTGAGAGAGTTTTTGTGGAGCGAGGACATGGCTGATGCCTGTGTGTATTTAATGCAAAACGTGGAGTTTAATCAGATTGTGCAAAAGCAAAAAAACTCAATTTCAAATGCAGTCATTAATACGCATATTAACATAGGAACTGGAAAGGAAGTTACTATCCGCGAATTAGCCAAAACGATAAAAGATACTGTTGGGTTTTCTGGTAAATTAGTTTTTAATAGTTTAAAACCAGATGGTACTATGCGAAAATTGACTGATAGCTCAAAACTGTTAAGATTGGGATGGAAGTACACTGTTGATCTAGAAGAAGGAATTGATAAAATTTATAAATGGTATTTGAAGATATAATATGAAAAATATATTGATAACTGGAGGGGCAGGGTTTATAGGAAGTCACGTGGTACGTTTATTTGTAAATAAATATCCGGACTATCATATTTATAATTTAGATAAGCTAACTTATGCTGGTAACCTTGAAAATATTAAGGAAATTGAAATGTCAAATAATTACACTTTTTTAAAAGGGGATATTGTTGATAAATGTTATATTGAATCAATTTTCACAAAGTATCAATTTGATTCTGTAATTCATTTAGCGGCTGAAAGTCATGTTGATCGTTCTATTTCTAATCCGTTAGAATTTGTAATGACAAATGTAGTAGGGACTGTTAATTTGTTAAATGCTGCAAGACATATATGGAAGGGTGATTTTTGTAATAAAATATTCTACCATGTGAGTACGGATGAGGTTTATGGATCGCTAGGAGCAGAAGGGATGTTTTTAGAAACGACTGCTTATGACCCTCATAGTCCATACTCTGCCTCCAAAGCAAGTTCTGACCATTTTGTTAGAGCATATTCAGATACGTACGGAATGCCTATAGTAATTTCAAATTGCTCCAATAATTATGGCCCAAATCAGTTTCCTGAAAAATTGATTCCATTATTTATTAATAACATTCGGACTAACAAACTCTTACCAATTTATGGTAAAGGTGAAAATATTCGAGATTGGTTATTTGTGGTGGATCATGCGAGAGCAATTGATATGATTTTCCACAAAGGTGAAAATGGGGAGACCTATAATATTGGAGGAGAGAACGAATGGACTAATATAGACTTAATCAAAGTAATTTGCAGAGCAATGGATAAGAAATTAGGTCAGGATATAGGAACCTCAGAAAAGTTAATTACTTATGTAACTGATAGAGCGGGACATGATTTACGTTATGCCATTGACTCTAATAAACTGATGACAGAGTTAGGTTGGGAACCTTCTCTTCAGTTTGAAGAAGGCATAGAAAAGACCATTAATTGGTATATTGATAATGAAGATTGGATGAACAACATCACCTCTGGTAATTATCAAAAATATTATAGTGAAATGTATAATAATAGATAAATATGAAAGGAATAGTCTTAGCAGGAGGTTCGGGTTCACGCTTACACCCGTTGACAGAAGTAATATCTAAACAATTATTACCTGTACATGATAAACCCATGATTTATTATCCCATATCTACATTAATGTTAGCTGGGATAAATGAAATACTGATTATTTCTACTCCGGGGGATTTACCGCTATTTGAAAAGTTATTAGGGGATGGTTCGCGGTTTGGGGTTTCTTTTACCTATGCGGTACAGGCTTCGCCCGATGGATTGGCGCAGGCTTTTCTAATTGGAGAAGAATTTATTGGTGACGATGATGTATGTTTGGTATTGGGTGATAATCTTTTTTACGGACAGGGGTTTACCCCAATACTCCAAAAGGCGCGTTTAACCGTAGAAAAAGAAAATAAAGCCGTTGTTTTTGGGTACCGTGTATCTGATCCAGAACGTTATGGTGTGGCGGAATTTGATGCGGAAGGGAACGTTCTAAGTATAGAGGAAAAACCAGAAATTCCTAAATCTAATTATGCCGTAGTTGGGTTGTATTTTTATCCTAACGAAGTAGTAATAAAAGCACATCATGTAAAACCTTCAGCCAGAGATGAGTTGGAAATAACAACCTTGAATGAAGCTTTTTTACATGAAGGAAAGTTAGTCATTGAAAAATTAGGGAGGGGCTTTGCTTGGTTAGATACGGGAACGCATGAATCATTAACGGAAGCTACCCAATTTATTCATGCCATTGAAAAGCGTCAAGGGATGAAAGTAGCTTGTTTAGAAGAAATTGCTTTTGAAAACAATTGGATTAATAAGACTCAATTATTGGCAGAAATAGGAAATAAAAAGAGTGATTATTACACGTACATTAAAAATATAGTGCAATGATGCAACCAGGAATAATTGATTTACCTAAAATACAGGATCCTAGAGGGAATTTATCTTTTTTTGAAAATGGGAATTTATTACCATTTGATATAAAAAGAACCTATTGGATTTATGATGTGCCCGGAGGGGAAGAACGAGGAAGTCATGCTTTTAAGGAATCTCAAGAATTTGTTATTGCCTTGTCTGGTAGTTTCGATGTTGTTCTAAATGATGGTGAAAATGAGAGGGTTTATTCTTTAAACAGATCATATTATGGTCTATTTATCCCCAAAATGTTTTGGCGTACGCTACGCAACTTCTCTACCAATTCTTTAGCCTTGATTGTTTCAAACATTCGTTATGATAAAGGTGATTACATTCATGATTTTAAAGAATTTAGAAAATTATGCCATGAAGCTAAGTAAAAGTACGGTATTTGATTGCTCCATTATTGATTTAGGAAAAGTTGAAAATAGAGCGGGTAATATTACGGTGGTTGAAAATAATGGAATTGGACCTTTTAAGGTAAAAAGGATTTATTTCTTATATGATGTACCAGGTGGTGAGTCGCGAGGAGGACATGCCCACTATGAATTGGAACAGTATATAATTGCTGCAAGTGGTAGTTTTGTTGTAATTGTTGATGATGGGGTAAATAAGCGAAGCTTTTATTTAAATAGACCGAATATGGCTTTACATATTGTGCCTGGTTTATGGCGTGAGCTTGATGGTTTTTCTGCAGGTTCAATTTGTATGGTTCTTGCTTCACAAGAATATTTGGAAACAGATTATATACGTGATTATAAAAAATTCATTACAATAAAATGATTTGTATAGCAGGAAAAAATGAGATTGCGGTTAATGCATTAAAATTTATGGTCAAAATCTATCCAGAGAAGGATCTGGTGGTGATGGTTAATAAAAATGATGATGGTGTAAATAATTGGCAGCCATCGCTTCGTTTTGAGGCTGAAAATAGAGGTGTCAAAATTGTAACTCTTAAGGAGGTTTATGGAATAAGTGATTTGCTTTTTTTATCTCTGGAGTTTGATCAAATAATTAAACCAGAGTTGTTTAAGAGTAAACGACTATTTAATATACACTTTTCCTTATTACCTAAGTATAAAGGTATGTTTACGTCAATTCTACCTATTTTAAATGGGGAGGATAAATCTGGAGTCACTCTCCACAGAATTGATTCTGGAATTGATACAGGTGAGATAATAAATCAAATTGAGTTTAGTATTACCGAAGATCTAACTGGTAGGGGATTATATCAGCTTTATTTGGATAATGGGTTGCAGTTATTCGAACAAAATATCGATGACTTGATAATGGAGAAGGAAACTAGTTATCCGCAGAAATATTGGGGCGCTAGTTATTATTCAAAAAAAATTCTAAACTTCAGTCAACTAAGTGTTGATTTTAATCAATGTGCTTTTCAAATTCACAATTTTATAAGATCATTTACTTTCAGAGATTATCAGTTAATTAATGCACATGGTTGGACAATTTACGGTACGAAAGTTACGACTTTTGTAAGTGAGGAAAAGCCAGGGACCTTAATAAGTTCGAATGAGTATTATTTAGAAATTGCAACAATTGATTATAATATTAGGCTTTTTAAAGACTATTATGAACTGCTTTTCTCAACTATAGAAAATGATAATTTAAATGATTTATATAAAATCATTGATTATATACCAGATATTAATTTAAGAAATAAATTGGGGTGGAATGCTGTGATAGTTGCAGTTTATCATGGTAAATTGGAAATATTAGATGTTTTAATAAAAAACGGAGGAAATATTCATAGTACTAACTACAAAGGCACGACAGTACTGATGTATGCGAAATCAAATGCTCAAAATACTGGTAATGTAAAAATGTTGAAAAAAGTATTAAGCTATAAGCCGAATTTGTTAGAACGCGATTCTACTGGCCATACTGTGTTTGATTATTTGGAAGGTGGTTTAGTGACTAATGTTGAATTAAGAAAAATCTTAAATAATGATTAAATTTTTAGACTTACAAAAAATTAATGCTCAATATCAAATTGAGCTTAAGGAGGCTGCAAATAGGGTGATCGATTCTGGATGGTATGTTATGGGTAACGAACTAAATGAGTTCGAGACCAATTATGCTAATTTTTGTAAAGTTAAATATGCCTTAGGAGTTGCAAATGGTTTAGATGCATTAAGATTAATTTTTAAGGCTTACATAGAGATCGGGATAATGTCTTCAGGAGATGAGGTTATTGTTCCTGCTAACACCTATATAGCGTCAGTACTCGCTATAAGTGATAATGGATTGAAACCTGTTTTTGTAGAGCCCAATCCGGATACTTTTAATTTGGATGGTGATTTATTAGAAGCGGCTATTACACCTAAAACAAAAGCCATTCTCACCGTACATTTATACGGTCAAATTTCCATAAATCAAAATATGTTGGATATTGCTAAAAAGCATAATCTAAAGTTAATTGAAGATGGGGCTCAATCACATGGAGCTATTTGGAATGAAAAAGTTTCAGGAGGCATCGGTGATGCCGCAGGACATAGTTTTTACCCTGGTAAAAATTTAGGTGCTTTAGGTGATGGAGGCGCTGTAACCACAAATGATGATGAGCTGGCTGAAACCATTGAAGCCTTGCGTAATTATGGTTCACATGTAAAGTATGAAAATAAGTATCAAGGTTTAAATTCGAGATTAGATGAAATTCAAGCAGCATTTTTGAGTGTGAAGTTGAATAAAATTCAAGAAGATATTGATGCAAGAAGGTTAGTCGCTAATTATTACTTGGAAAACATTAGGAATGTTAAAGTTATTCTTCCAAAGGTTCTCGGTGAAAAAGCTCACGTATGGCACCTGTTTGTAATTCGAACACTTGAAAGAGAAAAGTTGCTAAGACATCTTAAAAAATATGGTATTGAAACTTTGATTCATTATCCAATTCCTGCGAATAAACAGAAGGCTTATGCCAATTTTAATGAATTAAATTTTCCCTTAACTAATAGTATTCATGAAGAGGTTTTGAGTTTGCCAATCAGTGGGGTAATGGAAATGGAAAGCTTAATAAAGGTTGTGGAGGCTGTCAATAATTTTTAATTGTGACTGAAAAAACGGCATATAGACAAATTCTAAAAGCTACGTCAATTTTTGGTGGAGTTCAAGTATTTCAAATTATTTTGCAAATAATTAAGTCTAAAGTTGTTGCTTTGCTCTTGGGGCCAGCTGGGTTTGGGTTAATGAGTTTGTTAACCACTACCACCACTTTAATTTCAAACGGCACAAATTTTGGACTCGGTATTAGTGCAGTAAAAGATGTATCGGAAGCTAATGCTTCAGGAAATGATACGAAAGTAGCAGAGACTATTAGCGTTTTAAAAAGACTTGTATGGTACACGGGTATGCTTGGTACGGTTATCACTGGTGTTTTAGCTCCTTGGATTAGTCAAATTACTTTTGGAAATGACCAGTATACTTATTCATTTGTTTTTTTATCAGTGACGTTATTAATTACCCAATTAAGTATTGGGCAACGTGTGGTGATTCAGGGAATGAGGCAAATAAAACTTTTAGCAAAAGCTAGTGCTGTTGGTAGTTTGCTTGGGTTGTGCTTTTCTATTCCATTATATTATTATCTAGGGCTAGACGGAATTGTACCCGCAATAATAATTTCAAGTATTTTCACACTGAGTAGTACATGGTGGTATTCTCGTAAAGTAAGTTTTCCTATTGTAAATATGCAGTTGCGAGAAATCATAACTAAAGGGAAAAGTATGCTTAAAATGGGTTTTGTTTTAAGTGTAAGTGGATTGTTTCCTATAATTAGTTCGTATGCTTTGAGGATTTTTATTGGTGATATTGAAGAAGTGGGTTTATACTCTGCTGGTTTTGCAATAATTACTACGTATGTGGGGTTGGTTTTTAATGCCATGGGTACGGATTATTACCCTCGGTTATCAGAAATCGCTACAAGTAATGAAAAAAGTAAGGCAATTGTAAATCAACAAGCAGAAATTTCGATTCTAATATTAGGTCCAATATTACTTTTTTTAATAGTATTTATAAATATTCTTGTAGTTTTGTTGTATTCAGCCAAATTTGAGTTGATATCGGATATGATTCGATGGTCTGCTTTAGGGATGTATTTTAGAGCGGTTGGATGGGCGATTGCCTTTTTGTTTTTAGCTAGAGGGAATAGTAAGGTTTTTTTTTGGAATGAGTTAGTCTTTGGGATTTATATGCTTGTTTTTAACATGATTGGATATAAATTTTGGGGGTTAACAGGTTTGGGAATATCTTTTTTAATAAGCTACATTGTTTATTTCCTACAAGTATTTATTATTACGCGGATTAAATACTCTATGGGATTAACCGTTGATAGTATTAAAATATTTCTTGCTAATTTGTTATTTGGTGTAGGTTGTTTCTTGGTAATGATGATATCGAATGAGAAAGTAAGTTATTTATTTGGGGTTTGTCTCATTTGTTTAGGTGCATACTACTCGTTTGTTAAACTTAATGATAGGATTGATATCAAATCATTGCTAAAGAATAAAAAGTAGGCAATATATATACACACGCATATAAACTTTAGGGTATTACTCTGAGAAACTAATAAAATAAATCGGATACAAGAGATAAAACCTAGTCAAATTATTGGGTTTGTTACAAAAGAAACCTTAGTACGGTTTATTCAATAGGTATAAAATATAATAGTTTTTTTTTACGAACCTTATTCAAAAACATGATTGTGTTTAGGTTGTGGATAGAGATACTTAAAGTAATTCGGTTAAATGAGTTTGGGGATAATGGAGGCAAAGATTGAAATTGAAAGAGAGTACAACTCTGCAAAAGACTCCGGTATCAAATTTATTGAGAACGGGAATCATGAAAAAGGATTTTTACATATTTCCTATGCTGCAAGAATTGCCCAAAGCTATCCAATACTTCCTGAATATATTGATTCGGAATTAGAATTCAAGTTAGAGGAATTTGTAAAAGCCTCTTTTCCCGCCTTACAATTTAATGGGCCTAATAAAAGAGTAGTTTTTTATAATGGTCAAATAGTTGATAGTGGTGCGTTAACCGAACAGTATTTAGATTATTTGATATTTAGAAAATATAATGTGTTGTTTATAGTTCCGGATTTAAATAATTTGAAATTGGGGTCTAGAATATTATCTCGAATTTCGTCAGAAGAACGGATTGAGTTATTTGTTCCTTCAAATATCGATTTTTTCGGTAAAATTAGTTCCATCAGGCAAAAAATGCTTGAATTTAATGCTAGTATTGGTTTTTTGCATTTTTTACCAAGTGATGTGGTGGGATTTTGTTCTTTTTCGCATACAAATGGATTAATAAAGTATAATATTGTGCATAATGACCATACTTTTTGGTTAGGAAAAAAGTGCTCGAATTTTTTTATTGAATTTAGAAAATTTGGTATTTCCATTGATATTCAAAGACGTGGTATTTCGATGGATAAGATTAGGTTGTTACCTTTCTTCCCAATTAATGAAAAAGAGGAATTTAAGGGGTTCCCTTTTAACAGAGAGGGTAAGATTGTTGGTATATCAGGAGGGAACTTATACAAGTACTTAATGGATCCGGAATTAAAGTATTTTCTTGAAATTATTAAAATGTTAAAGAACAATGATAATTTTATATTTTGCCTTTGTGGTTCAGGAAAATCAATTAAAATTGAGCAGTTGTTTATTGATAATGGTTTAACTGAACAGTTTTTTTATCTTGGTCAACGGTCCGATTTTTATTCTCTTGTTGGCGAGTGTGATATCATGTTTGAGTCCTACCCATTCAAAGGGGGGTTAACACCTTTATTTGCGATAGAACAAAATGTTCCAGTTCTTGGAATTGGTCTTAAAGAAACTGCCTCAGGTACATTAGAGGATTTAATAGGTATTAATGGATATACTCAGCCGAAAAATTTTGATGAATTTTATTTGGAAGGTTCAGAATTAATTGTTAATAAAGAGTCTCGGGTTATGTTGGCTGAAAAGTTGAAGCAAACTAGTATGAATAGGATGGATTTTATTAAAGGGCTTGATGAAATATTAAAAGGTACGGCAAATTTGGATTTTAAAGTTGCTAACTTGGAGATAGATGATGACGTAATTTTCAATAATTATGTTAACTCTAATCCCCGAGTTTCGGAATATTTAATGTTGCTGAAATTAAATGTGTTTAAATACAACTTACGATTCATGAATAAGGTTCAAATATTTTTTAAAATTTTGGTTTCTTATAATGTTAAAATGAAAACTAAAGGCTTTGTATTATTACAATTTTTTAAATTTTAGAAATGTTAGCAAAAATTGTAGACTTCATGTTTAATCTTTTTAAAAGAGGTTATACTTTACCAACTAATTGGTTTTTCTTTCTGGTACAGGGGGTTGGTTTTTCTGAATTTCCTAGAGTTGCGGGTATTCTTAATATTAAGAATAGGGGAAAGATATCCATTGGAAAGTCAGTGAAAATAACTTCTTGTTCCAATTCAAACCCTGTGGGTGGAGCGCAAGAAACTTCTTTATATTGTTCACCTGAAGGAAGTATAACAATAGGAGATAATGTTTCTATTAGTAACTGCGTAATCTTTTCGCAAAAAAATATTAAAATTAAAAAAGGTGCCATGATTGGTGGAGGGTGTCAAATTTATGATTCCGATTTTCACTCTTTAATTGTGGAAGAACGATTAAAGGAAGTCCCAGAAACTATTGGTAGGGCAGCTGTGGTAATTGGTAATAACAGTTTTATTGGTTGTAATGTCATCATTTTGAAAGGTACGGTTATTGGTGAAAATTGTGTTATTGGAGCAGGATCTGTGGTTTCAGGAAATATTCCAAAAAATCAAATATGGGCTGGTAATCCTGCGGTATTCATAAGGGACATTAACCAAAACTAATTCCAATAGAATAGGATTAAATGGAATACGTTTTTTTGTTAATTGCAATATTTTCTTTGATAAAAAATAACCATAAGGTTCTTTTTTCATTAATAATAATATCCATGGTTGCTGAGGTAATTCGATTTAACCTGGTTGGATCTATGTTACTTTCTAATGTTGTTGGTTTTATTGTTCTTCCCTTTGTAATAAAAAATTGGAAAACTATACCTGAAATGAATGGTGTATTGCGAGGAACATTTTTTATTCAGATTAATGTATTCATTTTATTTGTGATATTTAGTGTTTTTTTTCCTTGGGAAGATTTAAGTGGATATCGAAGTTGGGGGCAGCAGTCTTTTGGTAGAGGTTTTATTACATTGGTTAGGATACTAAATGAGTTTATTCTGTTTTATTATATCATTATTATCATTAAGTCACGAAAGGTTACGTTACGGTTTTTTCTGCAATTGTTCTTTTTTATGACTTTACTTTCTTTTGTTGTGGCTGTAGTTGATAGGTTTATTGGGTACAAAATTGTAGATACCTTATTCTATTTTCGTGATAATTTAGCAGGTAGATTTGTTGGGTTAAATGGGGAACCCAAAGTATTTGGTCGAGCAAATGCCTTGGCATTTGCAGTTGTTCTCATATATAAAAGCGAGATTAAATACTTTGTGCCTTTGGTACTTCTTACTACTTTAGGAACGTTTATTAGTTTAAGTGCATCCTCTATCATTTTATATTTTGCATTCTTATTTGTTATTATTACTTACAGGCGAAAAAATAACGTTGTCATTATAATGGTCTTAAGTTTAATAATGGGGTCCTTAGTGTTTATTCCCAGTGTATTAGATTTAATCCCGAATAAATACGGAACGACTGACAAGATTAAACAGGTTGTTGGGGGTGATGTTTCCAGTGGAGACGAGGATTGGGTATCTAATGAAACCTTTATTTCCAAACGATTTGATATTTTTGATAGGCTGGCACTAATTTACTTGTTTGAAAACCCACAATATTTAGCTTTTGGAGTTGGTCCTAATCTTATTAGTATACCAGCGAGCAAATACATTCCTCAAAACGTAATTTATGCTGAAGAACATCGTATTGATTCGGTACCAAATAACTTTATTAATAATACTATTGCTACCGGAGGAATCTTGTATTTGTTAGTTTGGTCTGTGTTTTTATTTAATATTTTCAGGTTTTTAAGGAATGATGAAAATGCGGTTTTATTGTTTTTTATAGCTATGGTTTTGAATATGGTGTTTTTTTCTACTTTGATGTATATACTTTGTGCAATAGCTTTAGGATTTCATCTAGTAAAAAGAATCAAAATTGAATAATTAACAATTTATGCTAAGTATAATCACCCCAAGTTTAAATTCTGCTGAATTTATTGAACAGAATATTAGGTCTATCCAAACTTTAAATATTCCATATCAACACATTATTGTTGATGGAGGTTCCACTGACAACACAATTGAAATAATTCGGAAGTTTAAAGATGTTATTCTGTTGTCTCAAATTGAAAAGAAAGGGATGTATCATGCAATTGACTTAGGTTTTAAATCTTGTAAGGGTGACGTAATTACATGGGTAAATTCCGATGATAAGATAATTAAGGAAGGGTTTGAAACAATGTATACTGAATTGAAGAAGTTTAATTATGACTTTGTTTATTCAAATGGTTTTTTTGTTGATAAGGAAAATAACATTCTTTCCATAATTAAAGGGACTATTTGGGCGAAATTTTTTTTGAAAAGAGGAATAATGCCATTTATTCAACCAGCTACATTGTACAAAAAGAGCTTATATGTATCGATTGGAGGTTTAAATTATAAGAAGTTTAGAATAGTGGGGGATTTTGACCTTTTTCATAGAATGTCAATACAGAATAATGTTGTATTCAAAAAAATTTCGGTAGATTCAATTTTATTTTTAAAATACGGGGAATCCCTTGGGGATAAGAATGGACCATTAGCTGCACAAGAAAGAATTCAAATTGGCTTGCCTTATAAATGGTCATGGGTAAATATCGTCTACAAAATTGGTACAATTATAAGCTGAAATTATGGAAATTAAACATTCAATATTGGTGCCAACTTATAACCAAGAAATGTTTATAGGGCATGCATTAAACTCTATCGTGAATCAATCTGTGGTTCCCTTTGAGGTTTTTATTGTAGATGATTGTTCAACGGACAATACAGGTAAAATAGCACAGGAATTTGAAAATAAGCATCCGTTTATTAAGTATATTAAGCATCCCAAAAATATTGGTTTAATTGAAAATTTTGATTTCGTTAAAAAATTACCAACGGGAGATATTATTTCTTGGTGTAGTGGAGATGACCTGTTAGCACCGAATATCTTGGAAAATTTGAATCGTACCATCCTGGAATATCAATTAAATTTGGAAGATAATTTTTTAATAATTACAAACTCTAAGCATTTATACCCCTCTGGATTTACAAGTTTATGGGATAATTATGCAGATAAAGATAAGGGAGCGTTTTGGGCAAGATTAAGGCAGGGTTTAAGTTTTAGAGGCGTTGGATTTTCCAACGCTCTTTATTGTAAAACAAAGTCAGAAAAGGAGATTCTACCACTTGTGGAGTCAAGATATGCCTTGGATGTCTATAAAGGGTTTCATCACATAAATGACTCCGATAGAATAATTTTCGCTAATTATACTGGAGGTATTTATAGGGTTGAAGTTGGTGTAACAAAGTCGAGGAGTGCTAATCAAAATAAGGAATCATGCGAAGCTATGATTAGTGCTTTTAAATATGTTCAAAAGCATTACAAGGACCATTGGACGACTAAAGATATACAGTACGTTAGTCAGCAAATTAGGTTATACGAGAATATTAAGAATGGCACTTCAGATTGGGGTTTAGCTTGGGAAATCTTTACCTCTAGGCATAATTATTCTAGAAATAACGATGCATTAAAGAATATGTCAAAGCTTCTTCCTTCAAGTGTGTTAAAAATGCTAAAGGTGGTATATCCGATATATTTAAAATTAAAATAATAACACTTTATCAAAGTTGCTTGTAAACAAATCAAAATTAAACGATTGAAAATGGATATTCATCCCAAAAATCTTGTGATTGACGCTAGTAATATTAGGTCTGGAGGTGGATTGACTCACCTCAGAGAAATATTAAATGAATCCGTTATCCAAGAAGTATTATTCACTAAGGTTTTTGTATTTGCTCCATCTCAAACTTTAGTAATGCTTCCTAAATCAAACAAAATCGAGTATAAGCCGGTATCATTTGATAACCTTGGATACTTGGGGATATTTTTTTGGCAGATGTTTGTATTAGGAGCATTTGCAAAAAAAAATAATGCTTTATTGTATATTCCTGGTACTGGTTGGAATTGGTATCCGTATGTTACAATGTTTAGAAACCTCCTTCCCTTTCAAAAAAATGAAACTGATCGTTATTTTTTATCTAAAGCATGGATTCGATTAAAGGTTTTGAAAATGGTACAACTTTTTTCTTTTAAAAATGCTAAAGGAATAATTTGTTTAAATCAATTTTGTAAGGATGTATTACACTATGATTATGGATTGGAAAATTCTAAATTGCAAGTAATCTCCCATGGTTTATCTGATGCTTTTATTTCTAAAAGGTTGTATGATAGAAAAGAAGGCGAATTAAAAATATTGTATGTTTCTATCGTTGATGAATATAAACATCAATGGAATATAGTGGAGGTAATAAATAAGCTAAGGGAAAATGGAACCAATATATCTTTAACTTTGGTCGGACCAGCTTATCCTCCTAGTCTTGTGAAACTTGAAAAATCGCTAAAATATAGTGACGAAAAAATTAAATATTTAGGGAAAATCGATTATTCTAATCTTTCAAAAATATATGAGGATACTGATTTATTTTTATTTGCTTCCACTTGTGAGACCTATGGAATGGTGGTAACTGAGGCAATGGGTGCTGGGATTCCAGTATTATGTTCAAAATATAGTTCCATGCCATCAAATTTTTTAGATTCTGTTGAATACTTTGATCCGATGAATGCAGAAAATACGGAAGATAAAATTTTGGAGTTTTACCATGATGTGGAAAAATGCATTTATTATAGTGAAAAATCTAAAAACTTTGCAGCCACAAAAAAATGGACACTTTGTGGCAAAGAGACATTTAAATATCTTTATAAAATTCAGGAAGTATGTGTGGAATAGTTGGTGGTTTAAACCTAAAGTGGCTGTCTGATCCACTTGTTAGTATTGCCCAGCGTGGACCTGATAGCAATGGTAAATATGAAAAGGGAAACGTTTTTTTAGGTCATTCTAGGTTGAGTATTCTTGATACTTCTGAGGCAGGAAATCAACCGATGTTATCTGATGATAAGAATTTTATTCTTGTATTTAATGGTGAGATTTATAATCATCATGATGTAAGAGAAGAATTAACCAAGGAATATGGGATATCGTTTAAATCAAATTCTGACACGGAGACCTTACTAAAGGGATGGATGTTAGAGGGGGAGTTAATTTTAAAAAGGTTGAATGGGATATTTTCGTTTGCGATTATTGATTGTGTTTCTAATAATTTGCATGTAGTTAGAGACCCTTTTGGGGTTAAGCCTTTATATATTTATCAAAAAGGAAATGAATTTGCTTTTTCGTCAGAAATGAAGTCATTTACCTTATTGGAAAATTTTGATTCTCTTCTTAGTTTGGAGGGGATTGGAAATTACTTGAGCTTTTTATGGAGCCCAGGTAGTCAAACGATGTACAAAAAGGTTAAGAAGCTTCTTCCTGGTCATTTGCTACAAATTGATTTGGAAAAAGGAGGTGTTTTGGTTCGTAAATACTCTAATCCCCTCAAAAGTGAAAAAGTTGTTTTAACCGAATCTGAATGGATTGATAAACTGGATATTGCTTTAAATAGGGCCGTAGAACGTCAAATGCTTTCTGATGTGCCATTAGGTTTCTTTTTATCAGGCGGATTGGATTCTAGTTTATTAGTTGCAATAGCAAAAAGGCAGAACCCTAATTTGGGACTGGATTGTTTTACCGTTGACACAAGTGTTTCTGACGGAAAGGAAGGGTTCACTGATGATCTACCTTATGCACGGAAAGTTGCGGAATATTTGGATGTGAATTTACATGAAGTAAGACCTGTTAATGGAAGTATAGACAGGTTTAATGAGATGGTTTACGCTTTAGATGAGCCTCAAGCGGATTTAGCTCCTGAAAATGTTCGATTGATAGCAAATTTAGCAAAAAAAATGGGGGTTAAGGTCCTTATTGGCGGAGCAGCGGGAGATGACTTATTTTCGGGTTATCGTAGACATTTAGCTATTGGTCTTGAAAATAAACTTAACGCTATTCCTACCTTTATTTTGTCAACTTTTCAAAAGCTATTCAATTTATTACCAAGTAAAGTCCCAACCTTTAGAAGGATGAAAAAATTTAGTCGTGATTGGGATAAAAAATGGGATGAGCGACTTTTAGGATATTTTAATTGGTTGCCAGATAATGACTTTGTATTTGAATTGGTTAATGGGCTTAAAAAGGATTATGATGTATATAATTATGCTAAAACTGTTTTAAAAGAATATAGTAATTCATCGGCATTAAATCAAATGCTAGAAATTGAAAAGAGTACATTTTTAATTGATCATAATTTAAATTACACAGATAAATTATCGATGAAAGAGGGAGTGGAGGCCAGAGTACCATTTTTGGATTTAGAGTTGGTTAACCTGGCAAGTGGAATTCCGGATGATTTACGATTAAAAAATGGAGAAGCTAAGTATATCTTAAAAAAAGTTGCAGAAAGGTATTTACCTAAAGAAGTAATTTATAGGTCTAAGACGGGCTTTGGATCTCCAGTACGTGATATGATTGAAAACGAGTTTAGGCCTTTAATAAATCTATATCTAAACGAAAAACGAATAATGGATCAAGGTATTTTTAATAGTGAAAAAATTAATAATTTAATCCAATTACATTACAGTGGTAAAGAAGATTTTGGCTATACTATTTTGAGTTTGCTTGCAATTCAAAGTTGGTTAGAACAATTTCCATGGACCATAGAAAATAGTAAAAAGTAAAAAGTAAAATGAAACAAATACTTCAATCCTTTAAAACAGGAAAAACGGAATTAACCGAACTCCCGTCACCTGCGGTGAAGAGAGGACAAGTGCAAATAAAAACAACTCGTTCTTTGGTGTCTTTAGGCACCGAACGAATGTTGGTCGAGTTTGGGAAAGCATCTTTAATTGAGAAGGCTCGCCAACAACCAGATAAGGTTAAAATGGTATTGGATAAAATCAAAGCGGAAGGGTTGATGCCTACGTTGGAAACTGTATTCAATAAATTGGAACAACCTTTACCCCTGGGTTATTGCAATGTGGGCAAAGTAATTGGTATAGGTGAAGGCGTAAATGATTTTAAGGTGGGTGACCGTGTGGCATCAAATGGTCAACATGCTGAATTTGTTTCTATTCCTCAAAATTTGGTGGCTCATATCCCGGATAATGTTTCGGATGATGAAGCGGCTTTTACCGTAATAGGTTCTATAGGATTACAAGGAATTCGTTTGGTCAATCCTTCTTTTGGGGAAACCGTGGTAGTTATTGGCCTAGGTTTAATTGGCCTGTTAACGGCAGAAATGCTTTTGGCAAATGGCTGTACGGTTATTGGTTATGACCTGGATGATAATAAGGTGGCTTTGGCAAATAGCAAAGGGGTTACAGCCTTTAATCCTGCCAAAGGAGACAATCCTGTGAAATTTGTTGAAAATTTCACCAATGGTGTAGGTGCGGATGCAGTTATGATTACGGCTTCCGCAAAAACAAATGATATTATTTCCGATGCTGCAAAAATGAGCCGTAAACGAGGTCGCATTGTGCTGGTTGGTGTAATTGGGTTAAATATTTCTCGTGCAGATTTTTATGAGAAAGAATTAAGTTTCCAGGTTTCCTGTTCATATGGTCCTGGGCGATATGATGACGATTATGAAAATAAAGGCGTGGATTACCCATTAGCTTTTGTTCGCTGGACAGAGAAACGAAATTTTGAATCTGTATTAAACGCTATTTCAACCGGACGTTTGAAGGTCAAGGATTACATTACAGAGGTAGTAGCCATTAATGATTTTGAGCAAATTTATGGAGATATTGGGTCTTCCAAATCTATTGCTTCGATTTTGAAATATAATGAGGATGTAATGCCTGATTTCTCGGTAGAAGTCACCCCTAAATCCATTAGCACAAGTAAAGGAAAAATTGCTGTTGTTGGAGCAGGAAATTTCACCAAAATGACGATGCTTCCAGCTTTGAAAGGTACTAATGGGTCTATTTCGCATATTATTTCAGCCGGAGGGGTAAATGGTACTGCTTTAGCCCAAAAGCATGGAATTACCTATAGTAGCACTGACTACAGTGAAGTTTTAAAAGGGGGTGATGTGGATGTTGTGCTAATTACAACGAGACATAATTTGCATGCTGCCATGGTTATTGAAGCTTTGGAAAATGATAAACACGTTTTTGTAGAGAAACCATTGGCACTTAACACAAAGGAATTGAACCTTATTGACAAGGCATATCAAAAAAGTAAGGGCTCGTTAATGATTGGTTTTAATAGACGTTTCTCACCGCATAGTGAGAAAATGAAATCCCTTTTAGGTGATTCCCCCATGAATATTATTGCGACAATGAACGCAGGAGCTATTCCGGCAGATGTTTGGGTGCATGACATGAAAGTGGGTGGAGGAAGAATTATTGGAGAGGCCTGTCATTACCTAGATTTGATGGTTTATTTCACAGGAAGTAAAATAAAAGCGGTTTGTATGAATGCCATGGGTGAAAACCCTAATGAAAATACAGATAATGCCTCCATTTTAGTGAAAATGGAAAATGGCTCTACTGGAGTGGTTAATTATTTTGCTAATGGTTCCAAAGCCTATTCTAAAGAGCGATTAGAAGTTTATAGTCAAGAAAGAACCCTTACAATGGATAATTTCCTGAAAACTACGGGATACGGATTTAAAGGTTTCTCAAAATTAAAGACTGGATTAGACAAAGGGCATAAAGCACAATTTTCTAGATTGGTAGATAAAGCGAATGCTGGAGATGGTGTTGGAATGATACCTTACGATGAATTGATTAATGTTACTAAAGCAAGTTTTGCGGCTGTTGAGTCGCTTAAGATTGGTGGATGGGTTAGTGTTTAGCTCCTATTATGTGTTGTGTTAGGTTTATGAGGTTCTTCGACTTCGCTGCGCTTCGCTCAGAATGACGTTCTTGGGTTTCAAAGACGTTCTTGGGTTTCGCGAGCTCAACTTGTTTAGTTTTCTTCGCGGGCTCAGATGTGTTTAGAGATGGGTGTTAGTTATGTTTACATACTTACCAATAAAAATAAAACTACCTTATATATTGGTGTTACAAATAATCTGAAAAGGAGATTAGGAGAACACCAAAATGGTATCGGTTCTGTATTTACCAAAAAGTATAATGTACATTGCTTAGTGTATTTTGAGGAGTTTCCTCAAATACTAAATGCCATAGAAAGAGAGAAACCGCTTAAAGGTTGGACACGGTTGAAAAAGGAAAAGTTAATTGAAAAGATGAATCCTGATTGGGCGTTTTTGGTGGTTTGAATATTGTTTTTTTGTTGTAGAGTGAGGTCCTTCGGTTTCGCTGTGCTTCACTCAGGATGACGTGGTTTTTTGATTCGTGGAGCTCAATTTGGAATTATATTATTAATAAGAAGATTAAGATGAAAATAGATTTAATTGCAGGGGCTCGGCCTAATTTTATGAAGATTGCACCTATAGTGCATGCCATTCAAAAGTCGGCTAAGGAGGGGAATAATATTAGCTTTCGCTTGGTTCATACTGGTCAGCATTATGATAAAAATATGAGTGGTTCTTTTTTTGAGCAACTTAATATTCCAGCACCAGATGTAAATTTAGCTGCTGGAGGTGGAACACAGGCGGAGCAAACAGCCAAAATCATGGTGGGTTATGAGACTTTATTACTAAAAGAACCAACGGATTTATGTTTGGTTGTTGGCGATGTTACTTCTACCATGGCGTGTTCGATCGCTGCTAAGAAATTGAATATTAAAGTGGCACATGTGGAGGCGGGAATTCGATCTGGTGATATTACTATGCCAGAAGAGATTAACCGAATGGTTACCGATAGTATTTCCGATTACTTTTTTACGACTACTCGATTGGCTAATTCTAATTTAAAGAAAATGGGTGTAGCTGATGAACAGGTGTTTTTTGTAGGAAATACTATGATTGATACCTTGCTTAAGCAACGCCCCAGATTTCAAGCTCCTCCAATTTGGTCTGAATTAGGCTTAAAGGAGAAGGAATATATTGTTATGACTCTACACCGTCCTGCAAATGTGGATGAAGAGACTACCCTACGTGAGCTGATGCAAGCCATAGTAGATAATAGTCATGGAATGCCGTTAATTTTCCCAGTCCATCCAAGAACTCGGCAAATCCTAGAACGAATAGGTATTAGCCATCCTACTTTACACATGGTAGAGCCATTAGGGTATTTAGAGTTTAATTATTTAGTGGAGCGAGCCAAAGCTGTAGTGACAGATTCTGGAGGTATTACCGAAGAAACTACTGTAATGGGAGTACCCTGTATGACTTTAAGAGATAATACTGAAAGACCAGAAACGATAACTGAAGGGACAAATGAATTGTTGGGAGTTAACCCAAAGGCGGTTGCACCGGCCATGGAAACTCTTTTCTCTGGAAATTGGAAACAAGGTTCTATCCCAGAACTTTGGGACGGGAAGTGTGCTGAGAGGATTGTGGAACAGTTGTTAGTTTTGAATGATTAGTTTTTAGTGCTTAGTTTTTAGTGTTCAGTGTTCAGTGTTCAGTTTTGAGTGTTCAGTGTTTAGTTTTATGAATAGTGGATACTAGGAGCCTGAGGGTTTCGTTTCGCTGTGGCGAGAACGAAATGTCTCGAAGGAACTGGGGGGTGTTTTTAGTGTTGAGTTTTTAGTGTTGAGTTTTTAGTGATTAGTTTTGAGTTTTTAGTGTTTGGATTTAAATTTGATTATTAATTGAAATCAAACATTTATAGATAATTAGATTGGGGAAAGTTAGTTTAGCAATTCAGTTGTTACGAAATATGGGGGTGCGATATGTCATGTATCGCATTTATTTTATGGTTAAGACTCGGTTGGGTGTTTTAAAGCGGCAATTCCCAGAAGAATTGCCAGAATTTGAATTTCCTAGCTTAGCGAAATGGAGGGATTCTAATTCGAATTTTTTCATTGATTTTGAAGAAGTGAAAATTGAAAAATATTCGGAGGAAGCATTACATGAACTAGCAGAAAACGTTAAAAGAATTCACGAAGGTGAAATTCAATTTTTTTCTTATGAATGGTTTAAGGTAACCGATTGGTTTACGCATCCTGTTTCTGGTTATGTTTATCCAAAAGTTCATTTTACCGAAATTGAAGATTTTTCTGAGAAAAATGGAGATATAAAGTATGCATGGGAGAAGGCTCGGTTTTCTTGGGTGTATACACTTATTCGGTATCAAAAGCAGACAGGAAATAATCAAGCTACATTTATTTTTGAGCAAATTGAGCGTTTTATTAATGAAAACCCATTGAATATTGGGCCACAGTATAAATGTAGTCAAGAAATGAGTCTTCGGGTTTTCAACTGGACTTTTGTACTGTTCTTTTATAAAAATGATTCAGCCCTAACTGAAACCCTGTATAACAAGATATTAAAAAGCATATCCGGACATTACCATCATGTTTATCATAACATCAATTTTTCAAGAATTGCAGTTCGTAATAATCATGCCATCACAGAAACTTTAGCTTTGCATTTGATTTCTAAATGGTATCCATTTTTACCTAATTCTAGTAAATGGGGTAAAAAAGGGAAAGCTTGGTTTGAGGAGGAGGTTGCCTATCAATTGTATGAGGATGGCGGTTTTTTGCAGTACAGTCATAATTATCACCGGGTAGTTGTTCAGCTTTTAACTTGGGCTCTTTTGCAGGCCAAAAAGGACAACGAAACCTATAAACCGGTTGTTAAGCAACGAGCTAAAGTTAGTTATCAGTTTTTGCAGTTATTGGTACAGAAGGGCAATGGATGGTTACCTAATTATGGACAAAATGATGGCGCTTTATTTTTTCCTCTCAATGCGATGCAATTTAGAGACTATCGACCCCAACTTAATGCTTTGGCTTCGGTATTGAATTTAAATACTGGAAAAGCACGGTTTGAGGATGAGGCTTGGTATGGAATAAAGGGAAATGTAGCAAAAGAACCTTCCGAAGAAAGCGGTTTATTTTCATTCGATAGCTATGGTCAATATGTGATGAAAGATTCGACTAGTTTAACCGTGATAAATAATCCATCGTATTTTAACCGGCCTGCGCAGAGTGACCAATTGCATTTGGATATTCATGTTAATGGGCAGAATATCCTTTTTGATCCAGGCACGTATAAATATAACACCGATAAAGAATTTATTGATTTTTTCTTTGGAACAGGAGGCCATAATACGGTGCAATTAGGAATAGCCAATCAGATGTTAAAGGGTGCTCGATTTATTTGGTATAATTGGGTAAAAGAAACAGGGAATCGTGCAAATTTAAGAGATGGACTATATGAGTATACTGGATGGTATAATGGCTTTGTTAAAGAAACTGGGGGAATGCGAATAGAACGGAAGGTAATAAAGCATGAAAATAAGTTGTCTTGGGTTATTTTTGACACGATAGATACTAGAACAAAACACGAACTTATGAAGGTTCATTGGAACGTATTGCCCATTTATCAAAAAGTTGTGCATATAAAAGCATTTGATGAAGAAGGTGAACCTGTGCATAAACAGGAAAGAAAAGCATGGAATTCCACCCACTATGGAAGGAAAGAGGAATTTAACCAAATTGAATTTTCCACTTCAGGAAATTATATTAGAACAGAAATAACAATTAATGAAGATATTATTAATTCATCAGTATTTTCTTGAGAAAGATGATGGCGGGGGTTCTCGATTTAACGAGATGGCCAGGGAATGGACTAGTTTAGGCCATGAAGTAACTGTACTTGGTGGTATGGTGCATTATTCTACTGGTGAAAAAGCACCACGTTATAAGGGGAAGTGGTTTTATAAGGATACTCATGGAAAAGTGAATATCATTAGGTGTCATGTTTCTGAGGCATATAATGTGAATTTTATTGGCCGAATGTGGGCTTATTTTTCGTTTGTTTTTAGTAGTATTTGGGCTGGATTATTCAAAGCTGAAGGAAAGTTCGATATCATCGTGGTTACCAGCCCTCCTTTATTTGTTGGTATAACCGCCTATATTTTATCGGTTATTAAAAGAATCCCGTTTACTTTTGAAATTCGAGATTTATGGCCCGAATCGGCTATTGATACAGGGGTACTGACTAGTAATATCCTTATTAAATTTGCATTTTGGTTTGAAGGGTTTATGTATAAAAAGGCAAGTTTGATTAACACCTTGACTCCCGCATTCCAAAAGAAATTGATTGAGGAAAAAGGAATACCAAAAAACAAGGTCATTATGCTCCCAAATGCTGCTGATTTTCAATTGTCAGATGAGTTACTTACCTCCTTTAATTCTGTTGTTTTTAAGGAAGAATTGGGGTTAACTAATAAGTTTGTAATTACTTATGTAGGAGCACATGGGGTGGCAAACCACTTAATTCAAGTAATAGACGCAGCTGAGAAATTGCAGGATACTCACGTTGTTTTTCAGTTAATTGGTTCTGGAATGCAAAAGAATATGCTTAATGAGGAAGCGAAAAAAAGGAATCTTAAAAATGTTATTTTCCGTGATCCAGTACCAAAACGGGAGGTATTCAAATACATTTTGGCTTCAGATGTAGGTAGTTCAATCCTAAAAAGGGTAGATACGTTCAAAACCATTTATTCGAATAAGACCTTTGATTATATGGCATGTAAAAAGCCTATACTGCTTTTAATTGATGGTGTGAGTAAAGAATTGGTTGAGAAAGCCGAATGTGGAATATACGCAGAACCTGAGAATATTTTGGATATTGCGCAAAAGGTGAGAACCTTTCTGGAAATTTCGCATGAGGATTTAACAGTTATGGGGGATAATGGGTATACATTTGCCAAGACTCATTTTGATAGAAATGTAATTGCTAGTGAATATTTGAAACAGATGGAGGCTCTGTTAGTGTAAGAAGCGTCATAAAATAGAAAATTAAATTATGTACATATTGTTTCTTAAACGGTTATTTGATTTTGTTCTTTCTATAGCGGGTTTTATTGTATTACTTCCATTATTTGGGTTTATAACGGTGGCATTGTTCATTGCAAATTCGGGAAAGCCATTTTTTTTACAAAAGCGACCTGGCAAAAATGAACAAATTTTCAAAGTCATTAAGTTTAAAACTATGAATGACCGATTGGATAAAAATGGAAATTTATTACCGGATAGGGAAAGGCTAACTCGAATAGGGCAGTTTGTTAGAAAAACCTCGTTAGATGAGATACCTCAGTTAATTAATGTAATTAAAGGAGACATGAGTTTAGTGGGGCCACGGCCGTTGTTAGTAGAATATCTAGGTTTATATGATAATGTGCAAAAAAAGCGACATGATGTTCGCCCGGGTATTACTGGATGGGCACAAGTGAATGGTCGAAATACCATTTCATGGGAGGATAAGTTTAGGTTGGATGTACACTACGTAGAAAATCTGAGTATCAAATTGGATGTGAAGATTTTATATCTCACGGTTTCTAAAGTCTTTGCATCCCATGGAATAACAGCACCCGGTGTCGCGACTATGCATAAATTTAGAGGTGAAAAATAAGGCTATGAAGATTAAAAAAATTGCTATTGTTGGTGCAGGAGGATTTGGAAGAGAAGTTGCGATGCTTATTGACCAAATTAATCAATGTGAGTTTGAGTATGAAATTGTTGGTTATTATGACGACCAGAAAGATGTTGGTGACATAATTAACGGTGTTCCTGTGTTGGGATGTGTGTCAGATATTAACAAAGTGAAAGAAAATTTAAATATTGTTCTGGCTATAGGAGACCCTAAAACTAAAGCAATAATTATTGAAAGTATTGGTAATGAAAATGTGTTTTATTCGACACTAATTCATCCTGGGGTTTCTATTGGGAATGAGGTGGAAATTGGAATTGGAACGATAATTACAACAGGTTGTACCATTACTGAAAATATAATTATTGGTAATCATGTAATTTTAAATTTACATTGTACAGTTGGTCATGACGCTGTTATCTCTGATTATTGTTCTTTTATGCCATCTGTAAATATTTCAGGAGAAACATTTTTTGATGAATTGGTTTATGTGGGGACGGGGGCTACAATAATCAACCAAAAAAGGATTGGAAGAGAATCGATTATCGGAGCAGGTGCCGTTATAGTTAAAGATGTTCCAGATGGGGTTACTGTTGTAGGTAATCCAGGGAGAGTCATATAGTTAAACGGGGATACGGTTGTTACAGGTATACGCGTTTCCAGTTAGCCTTAACCCTTCCGTCAATGGACGGAAGGAGTGGGTAAACCCCTACGACAAAAGCTCGGATACAGTTGTACGGTTACCCTTCGGAAAGCGCTTTTTAATTCCTAGAACAATAATGCTATGGAATGTGTGGTAAAACGTTTACCCTACTACATTTGGACAAGTCCTTCAACCCTGCCGCAAAAGTTCAAGTCAGCCAATTCAGTGCATGTGCTCTGGGTAAGTGCCAGCTGTAGTTACATGAAGATTTAGTTTATGCAATGAATTTAATCAATGAATACTCTTTTCATTGTTTCTTTACCGTTTGAACCTATGACCTTAACGATGTATATTCCTGATAGGAAATTATTTGTTTGGATATTATGTTCGTTTGATTTCACATTACTTGAATAAATTGTACGACCTATCACATCGTAAATGGTAACTATTTCTATTGTTGTTTCTCCTAAGGTGTTAACATTCAGATATCCGTTATTAGAATATATTGATACAAAAAAATTTGTATTAACTTCTTGGGTTGAAGTAACTGTATTAGTTAGGTGAATAAAGAATCTATCCGTAATTGAATCTGCTTCCGTTGTTGAGAATGTAAAAGAGGAAGTTCTTAAATCTGTAAATGTGTTATTTAGTTTATCTTCCAATTTAATATTTAGATATTTATCAATCAGGTTTAGGGAATCTAAAGTAATATCATAATTTC
Source organism: uncultured Flavobacteriales bacterium (assembly GCA_963974475.1). Taxonomy (GTDB): domain Bacteria; phylum Bacteroidota; class Bacteroidia; order Flavobacteriales_G; family Salibacteraceae; genus CAJXZP01. The sequence continues at coordinate 124,316 of CAXBCR010000001.1, read as the reverse complement.
CGGCTGCAGGGGTTTCCACAAATAATTTGATTGTTTTTGTTTGATGATTTGCTACCGGCTTAATTCCGTTAAATACAAATAATTCAGTGTCAATATAGGTTGCTATATTGAAATTGTTTGGATTTGGTAATTTATAAGCATCATGTTTATTATCATAAAAGTCTTCACTTTCAGGGTCCAGAATTACTTGGATTTGGTCATTCATATTTGTGCCTTCTAATGATATAAACATGGTCTGTTGATTCAATCTGAAGGTTGTATTATAGTTTACTCGCATACTATTTGTAAATGCTAAATCACCCAAATGACCATCCACAACAGAAGAAGCATTTACAAAAAAGCCTTGGCAAGATGCAAGTACAAATCCAGAAACTGCATTATATGTTTCATAATAGCCACCATCTCCATTATAAACATAGATTGCATTAATTAAACTACTGTTGTTTGCATTTTGTAAAAATTTATAGGTCCATATTCCACAGGGATAAGGATTCCCTACCAAATTCCAATCATTTCCTCCTGCAACCGAGGCGCTTGAACCGTAAACAGCCACATTTATATCTCCATTGTTTAAGCCTGAACCAGTTAAAGTTCTTAAAGGGGTGGATGAGTTACCTGGGATAAAATAACCTCTACCGATATCCATTTTTCCATCTGCGGTTCCTTCTGGAGAAGATATCACATTTATGGCTTGGAATGTTACAGCTGAACCGTTACATGTGGTTGAAAATGGTACAGAGTAATCGCTTTTCCATTCTTGAGTTGTAGCCTGATAGGTATAAACATCACAGGGATTTACACCTGAGAAGGTCGTTAATATATCTGTAGCACCGGAAGTAAAAGGTGTTGACCAAAGGTTATATTTATTTAAATTATTTACTCCAGTTTCGTTTATGTAGATGGTACCAGAGGTAGTAAATGAACCAGTGCTTGTTATAGCAACACTTGCATCGTCATCAATATATAGGTTACCTAGAGTACTAACTGAACCTGTTGAAATTCTGATATAAGATGAATTGGCAACATATATATCTGTAGCCTTATCAGATGAAGCTGGGGCCCAATAGGCATTTTTTATGATAAGATTTTCTGAATGTGTAAGATGATTTATTCTACCTACATCCCAAGTTGAATTGTAAATACTTACTGTCCAATGAGTTAAATCGTCTAAGCTTTTTTCATTGATTCCTCCTGGGTTGAAGTATGAAATGGAATTTTCGTTTTGATCATTCCCTTCAAAACTCCCAACAGGACACTGGTACAATCTAGTTCCTAAAGTTATTCCATAACCTATAGTATTATCAATAACGGTTCCTCCTGTATTTTTTAGCTCAAAAGTAACTCCGCTTGTAGTAGAAAGAACGTTACTAGAGTTTTGATAAACCGAAGTACCCCCAATGGTAACTCCCCATGAGGATTCAAAACTTATTTCTGATGTGTTTTTTCCAATAACATAAAAACCATTTGCAGGAATTGTTCCGGTTAAGGTTACGGTAGAACCAGTAGATGGAACTAAAGTATAACCGGAAAGATTTATGGCTGAACCTGTTGTGTTATACAGTTCTACGTAATCATCGACTGATGCAGTTGAACGGAATCCAACTTCAGAAATCACTACTGTTTGTGCAATGAATACCAGGGGTAAAAATAATGCGCTTAAAAAAGCGATTGATTTCGTAAGTGTTTTTATCATGATAGTTTGTATTAGTTCAGAATCTTATAAGTGGCGAAAGTAGGGAAAATTGTTTGAAAATGCTAATCTTTTTAGTGATGAGTGGTTAGTGATGAGTATTTAGTTATTAGTTATAAGTAACCATTACAAGATGCAAAGCTTTTAGAGGTAAGTAGTTGGTGTTTTGTGTTTACTTTGGCTCGCTCAATTCGAAAAGCGCTATGGATTTAGTCGTGTTTTTTAAAACAACAATACTAGGAGCTTGAGGGTTGTGTGTCGCTGAAATTGAGAACAATTTGTCTCCTAAATTACCTGGGGGGCGGTTGTTAGATTTTGTGGTTATTGAGTGGTCTTTTGTGTGAGATGCTCAGTGTGCTCTGTTTAGTTGCTATTGTGAAACGTTTGGTTTTTGGTCAAATGTTGGTTTAAATTGTGTGGTTTATTGATTTGTTTTTATTCTAAAAGCGGTTAAGTGAATGGAGACAACGTATAAGGATGAGGATTAAGTGATTTTTGAGTGTGACGAAGTATTGTATTAACATAAAAATAGATTTAATTTGTATACTATAAATATAGGTTTATGAAGAATCCAAAAATTTGGTTGTCCTCTCCTCACATGGGTGGTGAAGAGTTAGAAAATGTAAAAGAAGCATTTGCTGAAAATTGGGTGGCTCCTGCTGGACCGGCAATTCACGAGTTTGAAGCCGCTCTTGCTGGATATTTTAATGTGAACGGAGCGGCAGCTCTTTCATCAGGTACGGGCGCTTTGCATTTAGCCTTAATAAATGTTGGTGTAAAGAGGGGGGATGAAGTTATATGTCAGTCGATGACCTTTGCAGCCTCTGCTAACCCTATAACGTATCTTGGGGCTAAACCTATTTTTGTTGATTCAGAAAAGGATACATGGAACATTGACCCAGAAATTGTTCGCGAAGTAATAATCAAAAAAATAGCTTCAGGAAAGAAACCTAAGGCCATTTTAGTGGTTCATTTGTACGGGATGCCAGCTAAAATGACGGAGTTAGAAAATATTTCAATGGAGTTTGATATTCCAATAATTGAAGATGCTGCTGAAGCCGCAGGTTCAACCTATTTGGGAAAAAAATGTGGGTCGTTTGGATGGTTAGGTGTTATTAGTTTTAATGGAAATAAAATTATTACCACTAGTGGTGGTGGTGCTTTATTAAGCAATGATTGGCATTCCATTTCGCAAGCTAAATTCTTAGCTACACAAGCCAAGGATAATGCACCTCACTATCAGCATTCACATATTGGTTACAATTATAGATTAAGTAATATTTGCGCGGCTATTGGTATTGGTCAAATGAAAGTATTGGACAAGCGTGTGGAGCAAAGACGGGCTAATCATGCGTTTTATTTGGAGAATTTAAGTGATTTACCTGGGATTAAATTCCTTAAAGAACCGGAGGGTCATTTTTCAAATCGGTGGTTAACGGCTATTACTGTGGAACCTAGTTTATCGAATGGTGTAACACGCGAGCGGATACGTTTGACTTTGGATGCAGAGAATATTGAGTCTCGTCCATTATGGAAGCCTTTACATTTACAGCCTGTGTTTAAATATGCCGAGTATTATGGTACTGGCGTGAGTGAAGAGTTATTTCAAAAAGGGCTTTGTTTACCTAGTGGTAGTAATTTGAGTCAAGCTGATTTACATCGAATTGTAAAGGTGGTACGTGAAGTTTTTGAGGGAGTTGATGGCGTTGGCAAGGTCTTGCCGATTGGGAAGGTTGGCTAGGTTTCTGGGTTTGAGTCTTTTTGTTTATTGCAGAAGTCTTTAAACTTGAGTATATTTATGTTACTTCTTTTCTTTTTTAGCGTAAAAAAGAAACAAAAAACATGTCTTAGAATAGGAACGGTTAAAACCAATGATCACTAAATTCAAGGACAAAGAACTTCTTCTTTTAATTCGATTCGTTCCTCATCGACTTAACGTACGTCAGACAGCTTTGTCCTAAAATTGAATTTAATTATCTTGTTTTAATTCTTATCCTATTATAGGACGGTTGTCTTCGGGATGATAATTTGGAATATGATATTATTTTGTTAGGGAGGATTGTAATTGATAATGTTAATTAGTAGCGCTGCCTGAGGCCCTCGAAGGTAAAAGCGTTGGTGGTAAGGACTTGCCGATTGGGAAGGTTGGCTAGGTTTCTGGGTTTGAGTCTTTTTGTTTATTGCAGAAGTCTTTAAACTTGAGTGTTTTTATGATGCTTCTTTTCTTTTCTAGCGTAAACAAGAAACAACCCTTAGACAAAAGCTCAGGGCGAGTAAAACATGTCTTAGAATAGGAACGGTTAAAACTTACGAGCAGTAAATTCAAGACAAAGAACTCCTTCCGCCAGTGGGTGGACACGACTTATTTATTTAGTGGTTTGGAAATTTAATTAGAGATAGTTTGGTTCCTCATAGACTTAACGTACGTCAGACCCTTCCGCCAGTTGGCGGACACATTCGACTCCGCTCAGGGCGGGCAGTTTTTGTCCTAAAATCGAATTTATTTCTCTTGTTTTAATTCTTATCCCATTATAGGACGAGTTGACTTCGAGATGCAAATTTGGAATGTGATTCATGATTTGTACTAATTGGATGTTAAATGATTAAGCTAAATTATTAGCGATGTCTGAGGTTCTCGAAGGTGGAAGCGGTTGTGGAATGATTGGTAGTTGTGGTTTTAATGTTACTTCTTTTCTTTTTTGACGCAAAAAAGAAACAAAAAAGCATGTCTTAAAGGAGAAGCAGTTAAAACTAGCAGAATCAAAATTCAAGTACAAAAGACTCCTCCTTTTAAAAGTTTCGTTCCTTAACTTTTAACGATCGTCAAACAGTTTTGTCCTAAAAATGAATTTTAATTCTTTGCTTTAATCCTTATTCCCCTATAGGACGGTTGTCTTCGGGATGCAAATTTGGAGTGTGATTCATGATTTGTACTAATTGGATGTTAAATGATTAAGCTAAATTATTAGCGATGCCTGAGGCCCTCGAAGGTAGAAGCGGTGATGACAACTTTGCATATGATTATTCCATTGTGTAGGAATCTAGATTTACAGGAGATTTATCAAGTCGAAATTTTATTTTTGTAGGAAAGGGTGAAGATGGAAAGCGAGCGATTACAGGAATTATTTATAGGAAAAGAGTTAACCTTATCAACGGCTGAAAGTTGTACAGGTGGTAATGTGGCGCATAAGATAACTTTAGTAGATGGATGCAGTTCATACTTTAAAGGAGGAGTTGTTTCTTATGCAAATTCGATTAAGACAAATGTTCTCAATGTTAGAGATGACGATTTGAGTGCATTTGGTGCGGTGAGTGAATTGGTCGCATGTCAAATGGCGAATGGGGTAAGGAAATTGATGGATTCTGATTATGCGATTTCTACCTCAGGTATTGCAGGACCAGATGGGGGTAGTTTATCAAAGCCAGTAGGTACTGTTTGGATTGGGGTTAGTTCTGAAACGCGGACTTTTGCTATCTGTTATTTTTTTGAAGGAACTAGACAGGAAATAATTGATTCAGCCACAAAAATGGCTATTCAAATGGTAATTAGTGAGGCCTTGGAAATAGATTCTAAATTGATTGAAAAATAAATAAAAAACCTATTGATTTTTTCAATAAAATAATAGTATGTTTGCAGCCCCTTATTAGTAGGGAAAAAATAATACGAAGAAAAGATGGCTAATATTTGTCAATTAACAGGAAAGAAAAGAATGTCTGGGAACAATGTTTCTCATTCACGTGCACATACAAGAAGAGTGTTTAAACCAAATCTTCAGCTAAAGAAGTTTTATATTCCCGAAGAGGATAAATGGATTACTTTAAAAGTGTCTACTTCTGCTATTCGTACTGTTAACAAGAAAGGCATTTCTGCTTGCTTGAAAGAAGCAAAGGAGAAAGGTTATTATAAAGGATAATTTTAAGGAGACCGTACCATGGCTAAGAAAAAAGGAAATAGAATTCAAGTGATTCTTGAGTGTACTGAGCATAAAACTACTGGTTTACCAGGAACATCTCGTTATATTACGACTAAAAACAGAAAGAACACTCCAGACAGAATGGAATTGAAGAAATTCAACCCTATTTTGAAAAAAATGACTGTTCATAAAGAAATTAAATAAACCTAAAACTTAAGAAATGGCTAAGAAAACTGTTGCAACGTTAGGTAAAGGTGGTGCTAAGAGCATTACTAAAGTTATTAAAACGGTAAGATCAGCTAAGACTGGTGCTTATATGTTTGAAGAGAGATTAGTTCCTACCGATAAGGTAAAAGAGTTTATCTCAAAATAATTTTTTCCGTAAATCGGAATGCAAAGCTCTCTTGTTTTTTCAGGAGAGCTTTTTTTATTTAAGTCTTTTTTAATTTGATGATTTTTTGGACTAAAATTGAGTTCAGGGATGAATGAGTTGGTTGGTGGAATTGTAGAGGATTGATTGAAATTAATTATTAGCGCTGGCTAAGAGCTTCATTGGTAGAAGTAATTGTTGCGGTTGAATTATCTATTCATAATGAGAAATACAGCTTTATAAGTTCCTTTGTTAAATGAAGTTATTGATGAATTAAGAAATAATATTTAACCCGTTGGAAACTCTGCGTTTCTTTGTTTTCTTTGTGGCTTCTATTTTCAAATTTGTTTTGAATTGGATTAATTATTTTTAGTATGGCATTTTTTGGATTGTTTTCGAAAGAAAAGAAAGATAAATTAGATAAAGGATTAGAAAAATCTAAAGAAGGTTTTATCTCTAAAATGTCGCGTGCAGTGGCTGGTAAGGATACTGTGGATGATGAGGTTTTAGATGAATTGGAAGAGGTTTTAGTCCGCTCTGATGTGGGAGTGGATACTACCTTGAAAATAATAAAACGAATTGAAGAGAGAGTAGCTCGCGATAAATACGTGGGAACTTCAGAACTTAACCGTATTCTAAGAGAGGAAATTGCTGGATTACTAGAGGAGCATGATGTTTCTGAGTTATCCGATTTTGAAATCCCAAAGCAAAAATCACCTTATGTGATTATGGTGGTTGGGGTTAATGGAGTGGGCAAAACTACAACTATTGGTAAGTTGGCTAATCAATTTAAAAACAATGGGTTAAAAGTAATGATCGGTGCCGCGGATACTTTTAGAGCCGCAGCGGTAGATCAAATTGAAATTTGGGGTAAAAGAACGGGTGTTCCGGTAATCTCGCAAGGTATGGGGGCTGATCCAGCTTCAGTGGCGTTTGATACTTTATCCTCTGCCGTAGCGAATAATGTGGACGTGGTAATTATTGATACCGCTGGTAGGTTGCATAATAAGATAAACTTAATGAATGAACTTTCTAAAATTAAAAACGTAATGAAGAAAGTGATTTCAGATGCTCCTCACGATGTTATGCTGGTAATTGATGGTTCTACAGGTCAAAATGCATTTGAACAAGCTCAGGCTTTCACAAAGGCTACAGAGGTGTCTTCATTAGCGGTTACCAAATTGGACGGTACGGCTAAAGGTGGTGTGGTAATTGGGGTTTCCGATCAATTTAAAATTCCGGTAAAATATATTGGAGTAGGTGAGGGTATTGACGATTTGCAAGTGTTTAATAAACGGGAGTTTGTTGGGTCATTTTTTGGAGACTAGTTTTTATTTAATTTAGGACTACACTGGTGAAAAAAATAGAAATAATAAACCTAAGGGAATTACACAAACCTATTGAAAATGAGTTGAACCAAGCGATGAGTCTTGTTTTGAGTCATCAAAACTTCATAAATGGACCGGAAGTTGGATTATTTGAATCGCAACTTGGGAATTATTTGGGAGCAAAGGTTATTGGTGTGGGTAATGGGACCGATGCTTTGGAGATTTCACTTTTGGCTTTGGGAATTGGTGCTGGCGATGAAGTCATAGTTCCATCTTTTAGTTATTTTGCGTCTGCTGAGGCAATTATTAATGTTGGCGCAACACCCATTTTTGTGGATATTGATAATAGCTTTACGTTAGATGTACACGATTTCAAACAAAAAATTTCCTCAAAAACCAAGGCCGTAATTGTTGTTCATTTATTCGGAATGCCAGCGAATATGAATGAGATTATGAAAATTTCCTCATCGCATAAGATTAAGGTAATCGAAGATAATGCACAGGCCATTGGAGCCGAATGTAAAGTAAATCACGAATGGAAAAAAACGGGAACCATTGGTGATATTGGTTGCGTTTCGTTTTTTCCATCCAAGAATCTAGGTGCATTTGGTGATGGAGGAGCCATAATTTCAGCTGATGTGAAATTACTTGCTAAAGCTAAAATGATAGCCCAACATGGTCAGTCGAAAAAATATAAACATGAACTGATTGGTAGAAATAGTAGACTAGATACTATTCAGGCCGCGATTTTGAGTGTGAAACTTCCGTATTTAGATTCTTGGAATCAAAAACGCCAAGAGATAGCCTCTTTCTATAAGGAGTCTATTAATGAAATGGATTTCGTTGAATGTGGTGAAGAAAATGAAAATAGCAAATCTGTTTATCATCAATTTACCATTTTAGTACAGGAAAAACGGGATAGGATCATGGCAAAATTATTGGAATTGGAAATTCCTGCACGTTTGTATTACCCAGGGCTTATTCATCAACAAGCTGCGCTTAGTTATTTATCTGTAGAAAATTTAGCCCAAACTCAAGACATTCATTCTAGGATGGTTTCCTTGCCTATCCATCCTACTTTGACAAAAAATCAATTAAATTATATAATCAAAGGGTTAAAGGACGCGGTTTATTCGGAAATGAATTAATTCCTTTATTAGGCGAATAAGACTAGTTTCTCATCTGTGTATTGGGGTTGTAAATGCTTCATTTACTGGATGCGAATGCCTCGATTTCAATTAATTCAATATTACAATTCAATTATTGATTCTCTTACTTTTTGTTGGCTACTTTTGCAATCCTAAAAATCCAGTATAATTTGTTTAATAAATATTAATTGGATATAAATCATGGGTATGAAAACAGGTAAGAAAAGAATGTCATCGGTTAATGTGGTGACTTTGGGTTGTTCTAAAAATATTTTTGATTCAGAAGTTTTGATGGGGCAGTTAAAGGCTTCCAAAGTTTCGGTTTCGCACGAAAGTGAAGAATATGGTGCTGAGACAGTGGTTATTAATACTTGTGGATTTATAGGGGATGCCAAACAAGAATCGATAGATACGATTTTGGATTGGGTAGATGCTAAAGAAAAGGGTGATGTGGATAAGGTGATTGTAATGGGTTGTTTATCTGAAAGATATAGCAAGGAATTGCAAAAAGAAATACCAGGAGTAGATTCTTGGTTTGGTACACGAGAATTACCACGTTTATTAAAAACTTTAAAGGCAGACTATAAAAAAGAATTGGTAGGAGAACGGTTATTAACCACCCCGACCCATTACGCCTATTTAAAGATTTCTGAAGGATGTGACCGTACCTGTTCTTTTTGCGCTATTCCAATTATGCGTGGTTTGAATATTTCTACTCCTATTGAAAATTTGGTTCAACAGGCCACTAAATTAGCCGAATCTGGAACAAAAGAATTACTACTTATTGCACAGGATTTAACGTATTACGGTATTGATTTAAATGGTAAACGTCAATTGGCTGATTTGCTCCGTGCTCTAAGTGATGTGGAGGGAATAGAGTGGATTAGATTACATTATGCCTACCCATCTGCATTTCCGAAAGAGGTTTTGGAAGTAATGAAAGAACGTGCTAACATCTGTAATTATATTGATATGCCTTTGCAACATATTAGTAATAACATGTTGAAGAGTATGAAAAGGATGATTACTAAGGAAAAAACCATTTCTATAGTAAAGGAAATTCGTGAAAAAGTTCCTGGAATTGCTTTTAGAACTACATTAATAGCAGGTTATCCAGGGGAAACAGAGGAAGATTTTCAAGAAATGTATGATTGGGTTGAGGAAACTCGATTTGATAGACTAGGAATATTTGCGTATTCACATGAGGAAAATACCTCCGCCCATTTGTTGGAAGATGATGTTCCGGATGACGTGAAACAAGAACGTGTGAATGCAATTATGGAGCTTCAAAGTGAAATTTCATTGGAAATTAATCAAGGTAAAATTGGTAAAACCTTTAAAGTACTTGTTGACCGTTTGGAGTCTGGATATTATGTAGGACGTACGGAATTTGATTCGCCTGAAGTAGATAATGAAGTAAGAATTTTGCAGGACGATGAGAATTATTTGGCAATTGGCAGCTTCGTTAATGTCAAGATTACAGATGCAGAAGCGTATGATTTATTTGGAGAAGTAATTTAAATAGATTGCCATTTCATCGGTTTCTAGTTGGAATATAATGGGTTAATTCCATTTAACTTACAAAAATACCTGTGTGTTTTGTATGATTTCTTGGTAGGATAAACCGGCCGTAAATTAACCAAAATTTATAATAGTAGATTATTCAATTGAATCTTGCTTATGCTACATTTGCGTGGTGAAGGTAAAGAGAGAAGCTATTTCGTATGATGATGCTGGAATGCTGGCAAAGTTGACGCGAGCCTATTTGAGAGGGGATGAAAACATAAGTCATTTGTATGATTTTGAATCAACCATTGAAAATGTTATCCATGTAATTGAGAATAAACAAAAACTTTCCGAACCGAATAGACCTGTTTTGACGGACGCTCTGGAACGTCAATATACGGACTTTGAAACTTCGAAAATTGTAACAAAAAACATACAATCCTTACAAAACAAAAATACGTATACCATTACAACAGGACACCAACTAAACCTATTTACTGGTCCGTTGTACTTTATTTATAAAATTATTTCGGTCATAAAAGGAGCTCAAGTTTTGAGTGAGAAGTATCCTAGTTACCATTTTGTGCCTGTGTATTGGATGGCCACAGAGGATCACGACTTTGAGGAAATAAACCACACATACGTGAATGGAGAACGATTGGAATGGCAATCGGATCAAACCGGAATGGTGGGTGAGTTTTCTACCGAAGGTTTAGGAGAAGTAGTGAGCCAATTGGAACAGGTTTTAGGGAATGATTTGCAAAATCAGGAGCTAATTCAATTGGTTCGAAAAGCCTATGTGGAACATTCTAATTTGGCCGCAGCTACTCGTTATTTTGTAAATACTCTTTTTGAAAAGGATGGGTTGGTTATTTTAGACGGGAATGATGCTAAATTGAAATCACTTTTTAGCCCTATAGTTAAGCAAGAGCTATTGGAGCAAAAAACGGTGGTGTTGGTAAATGAAACAGTTGACTCGTTTCCACCTATTTATGCGGCACAGGTTACACCACGCGAAATAAATTTATTTTATGTCGTTTCAGGATTACGCGAACGAATCATTTATGAGGATGGTAAATATAAGGTTAACGATACGGAAATAGAATTTACCGAACCTGAAATACTACAAGAATTAAAGAATTACCCAGAACGCTTCAGTCCGAACGCGTTAATGCGTCCATTGTACCAAGAATTGATTTTACCTAATGTGGTTTATGTTGGTGGAGGTGCTGAAGTGGCGTACTGGTTAGAATTAAAAAGTACGTTTGAATTCTACGGAGTTTCCTTTCCTTTGCTACAAATTAGAGACGCATTTTTAGTACTTGAAAAGAAATCGGCTAAAAAGGTTTTGGATTGTTGTCTAACTATCCCGCAGTTATTTTTGCCTGAAAATGAACAAATAAAAATTCTTCTTAAAAATGATAATCCTTTTCAAGAAAAGTTAACCCAGCATAATTCGGAGGTACATCAAAAAATTAAAGGCTTATTATCTGAGTTGGAGGAATTTGACCCGGAATTAATTAAATCATTAAAGAGTACCAAGCAGGGTTTTTTGAGAGAGCTGAAAAAATTGGACCGAAAAATAATGAAGTCGGTTAAACGTAAGCAAGGAGTGAAATTGGATCGATTGCATAGTATACGAGAATCCATTTATCCATCTGGTGTTTTTCAGGAAAGAAGGGTTAATTATTTGGAAATGGCATCTGCGTATGGGGATGGGTTTTTGAGGGTGATTCATGAAAATGTATCACCTTTTGATGATCGGATGTTTATTCTGACGGTGAAGTAGTGGTTTTTTTGATGGGAGTGAGTTTTAGAATTTTGAGATTTTAACTATTACTTCTTTTTTAGCGTAAAAAAGAAACAACCGAACCGTTTTCCGGTGAGCACCTTTGAAAGGTAGGTGGTGCGAATAAAAAGCATGTCTTAAAGAAGCAACTTTTGGAACTATCAGAATGAAAATTCATGTAAAAAGAGCTCCTATTTTTAATCCGATTCGTTGCTAATCTACTTAACGTAACTCAAGCAGCTTTGTTCTAAAATCGAATTTATTTCTCTTGTTTTAATCCTGGTCCTATTATAGGACGGATGTATTCGGGATGATGATTTGGAATGTGGTTTTATTTTGTGAGGGAAAATTGTAATTGATTAGGCTAATTAATAGTGCTGCCTGAGGTTTCGAAGGTGGAAGCGGTGCCAATGTGCAGGAATGGGCTATTTTTTTGTGAAGGGATGATAAATTGAGGTTTTAATTTTACTCATTTTCAACTGCTTAGTTAGTAGTACTCATGTGTATATCTGAAAAAAAAGTAATGCCAATATTATGGTGAAAAATTCACTGGTTAAATTGGTCATGGAGGTTAGTTTTTAAAGTGGGAGATTTTTACATTTGCACATGCAAGAAAAAATCATCATTTTGGACTTCGGTTCACAGTATACACAGCTTATTGCAAGACGTGTTAGAGAGCAAAATATTTATTGTGAGATTCATCCATTTAATAAGATTCCGGATATTGATGCTGGAGTAAAAGGTGTGATTTTATCGGGAAGTCCATTTTCTGTGCGTGACGAGAATAATCCAGTTCCTGATTTGTCAAAAATTTCAAAAGATATTCCTTTATTAGGTGTGTGCTACGGAGCTCAATTTTTAGCTCAATCTAATGGTGGTGAAGTATATCCTTCAGAAACGAGAGAATATGGTCGGGCTAATTTATCGTTTGTTGATGCGGGTAGCAGACTCATGAAAGGAGTGGGTAGCAATTCTCAAGTTTGGATGTCGCATGGCGATACTATTAATGTACCACCTAACGGAGCGAAAGTAATTTGCAGTACCTCGGATGTTGAGGTGGCAGGATTTCATTTTGATAATTCTAATATTTTTGGAATCCAATTTCATCCGGAGGTTTACCACTCTACCGATGGGGCAAAGTTGCTAGGAAATTTCTTGGTGGATATTTGTGGATGTATTCAAGATTGGACGCCTGATTCTTTTGTGGATACCACCGTGGCTGAGCTTAAAGCTAAACTTGGCGATGATCGTGTGGTTCTTGGGCTTTCAGGCGGGGTGGATTCCTCGGTGGCTGCAATGTTGTTACATCGTGCTATTGGCAAAAATCTGTACTGCATTTTTGTAAATAACGGTTTGTTGCGTAAAAATGAGTTTAATAGTGTTTTAGAGCAATATAAAGGGTTGGGTCTTAATGTAAAAGGTGTAGATGCAAGTGCAAAGTTTTACACTGCATTAGCCGGATTAAGTGATCCAGAGAAAAAAAGAAAAGCCATTGGGAATGCTTTCATTGAGGTGTTTGATGAAGAGTCCCATTTGATTGAAAACGTAACTTGGTTGGCACAGGGAACGATTTATCCCGATGTTATCGAGTCTGTTTCTGCTACAGGTGGTCCATCTGCGACCATAAAATCGCATCATAATGTGGGTGGTTTACCAGATTATATGAAATTAAAAATTGTAGAACCCCTTCGTTCATTATTTAAAGATGAAGTAAGAAGAGTAGGTAAAGCAATGGGCTTATCGCCTGAATTATTAGGTCGTCATCCGTTTCCTGGACCGGGGTTAGCTATTCGTATTTTAGGTGACGTAACCGCTGATAAAGTTCGTTTATTACAGGATGTGGATGCTATTTTTATTGATGGTTTAAAAAGTTCGGGATTATACGATTCTGTTTGGCAAGCCGGTGTAATGTTGCTTCCTGTAAAATCTGTTGGTGTTATGGGTGATGAACGAACCTATGAAAATGCAGTTGCATTGCGTGCGGTGGAATCTACGGATGGAATGACCGCGGATTGGGTTCATTTACCGTACGAGTTTTTAGCTAAAGTTTCTAACGACATCATTAATAAAGTATCTGGTGTAAACCGAGTGGTTTATGATATTAGCTCTAAGCCTCCTGCTACCATTGAATGGGAGTAAAAAAGGTTAATAGATAATAGATTTATTGGGTCAAGATTGAGCGATTGTTTAAGTAAATACTATCCAATTCATTTAAGTTTATAAGTGGGGTAACACACCTAAAAATTAGGCTACTAAAGAAACGGGACTCATTTCATAAGTCTGTGAAATGAATTTGTAGTAAATAATTTTCGGTTTGAAATTTGTCAGAGGGGTGTAGGTTTTGGAATTTAATTATAAGTTTGGTTGTTGATTCAATTTAGGGGTATGAAGGTAATTTTTCGGTTTCTGTTTATCGGTTTTTTAATTTGGGGTTTTTCTGAGTCATGCATAGCGCAGGAAACCTCGGAAATTAGAAAGGTGAAGACAGATGCCGGTGAGTTTATTATCCATTCGGTAGTCAAAGGGCAAACATTGTATGCTATTTCAAAAATGTATTCGGTTACAGTAGAAGAGGTGCTAAATGCAAACCCTGAAGTAGAAAACTATGGGGTTCGGATTGGTCAAACCCTTCGTATTCCGGTGAAGGATATCAATAAGAAAGAGGCGAAAAAGTCGGAAGTAATATTATCTGGCGACACCATTTATCATGAAGTATTGAAAAAGGAGACGTTATACGCGTTATCTAAAAAGTATCAAATTTCGATAAAGGAATTGGAAAAGTATAACCCAGAATTGGTGTCCGGTTTAAGAATTGGGATGGTAGTAAAGGTTCCATTCATTCCGGAAAAAGATTCTGCGACTACCGATATTGACTTTCGAAAGCCTGCTCATGATTCATTGACCTTGCACGAAGTGCTACCCCAAGAAACCCTCTATTCCTTGTCAAAAAAATATAATGTGAGCGCTGATTCTATTCAAATGGTGAATGATGGATTGGTAAAAGGTTTGCAAGTAGGAACAAGTATTCGAATTCCAATTGTAAGCCCCGATTTTGTATCTGGTGACACGTTGCAAAACGTATTAAATGATTCTGTTTTTTCAACTACTTTGAATACTAATGACACCTTAAAGATTGGAGTGTTTTTGCCCTTTTGTACCGAGATAAATTTAGCGAATCAGGAAGAAAATGAGAATGAAAATTTGTACGTGTTTACTCAAAAATCTTTGGAATTTATGCGAGGTTTTAACATTGCAATGGACTCTTTGGTTCAGCTGGGCTACCATGTGGAGGTGGTGTATTTTGATACCAAGAAGGATTCAATAACGTGTAAGGAGTTGGTAAATGAGACAGATTTCACAGGGTTCAAGCTGTTTGTAGGACCAATTTTTCAATCTAATTTTGAATATATCGCTACTAAAGCGAAAGAATTGCACATACCTATTGTAAGTCCAACAAAAATTTCTTCCAAATTATTACTAGCCAATAAGTATGTAATTAAGGCACATTCATCGGCTACCTCGCAAGTGGTTCATTTGGCTAATTTTATGGGAGTGGCGTATAAAGATTCAAACGTGGTGATTATTCAGGATGGAAATGATTCAGATAAGCGGAAGGCATTAATTTTTCAAAAACATTTTAATAATAGGGTAAATGATTCTATTCCAATTCATCGAATTTGGCAGGCGAGTAAAGCAAATTTTGAACGTACAATAAAAAAAGGAGAAGTAAATTATGTCGCTTTGATTAGCGATAATCAGTCATTTGTTTCTTCAGCACTTTCAATATTTTATCGATTAGAGGATAAAGAAACGGAAATAAGAGTGTTTGGTTTGGATAGTTGGCAGTACATGAAATCGATTGATTTATCCTATCTACAAGCCTTAAAGGTGTCCTATCCTGTACAACAGAATGTAAATTATTCGGATCATAGGGTGGATGATTTTGTGGGTAATTACCGTGCAAAATATATTACTGATCCAACCCTAAATACATTTCTAGCATTTGATATTGGATTATATTTTGGGACTGCAATGTTTTCATCTAACGGAAATTGGGAGGAGTACATATCTGTGCAACCTAAAACAGGACTTTCTATAGGCTTTGACTTGATAAAAGTAGGTGACCAAAGTGGGTTTGAAAATCAAGGCGGGTTTATCATGCAGAATAGCGATTATGAATTACATTTGATTCACTAAACATAACATTTTAAAGATGAAAAAATTATTGTATTTATTACCAGGTCTTTTATACTTGGTAAGTTGCTCAGAAGCGCCCAAAGAGGCTGAACAAACGAATGAAATTACTGAAGAAGTAGTGGTAATGGAAGAAGCAAATGTCTACCCTTATTTCGCAGGTGCAGAATTTGACAAATCAGCAGCTATTTCGAATGATGAATTTGTGGCAGTATTAGCTAGTTTTGATGGACAACCAAAAGAAGTAATGTTCACTTCTGAAATTACAGAAAACTGCAAGAAAAAAGGATGTTGGATGAAAGTATCTCCAGGTGATGAAGATATTCGAGTTTCTTTTAAAGATTACGATTTTTTTGTACCTCTAGATTCAGAAGGTCATTCTACCACATTAAATGGAACATTGTATTACGACACCCTTACTGTAGAGCAATTGAGACATTACGCAATGGATGCGAATGCAACACAGGATTCGTTGGATAAAATTACAGAACCTATCATTACACTTTCATATGAAGCCACGGGAGTATATGTGGACTAAATTTACGCAAGTAGCTATTCTCGCTTTGGGGATAGCTATTTTTTTTGGAAGTTGTTCTGAAACAGCTGATAGACCGGCTTCAAAAAGAGGAACTAGTACGGTAGCAACACCGCTGAAGAAAACAAGTGGAGTAGTGTATAAAGCAAGTCCATTAGCGAAAGAAATGCGCAGGATGTATGCGAATTTGGAGGTGGCTCATGCGTACTTAAATTCAAATGAAACTATCCCGGATTCTTTACTGTATGGATACGATGGTATTTTAACTGCTGAAGCGACTAATCCAGCAGAGATTAATGATACCTATTTTGGGTTTGCACGTGGCTGGTTAAGCGAGATGGAGGTCCTTCGTAAAGATCCAAATTTGGAAAATTATAATGCAGTAATGTCCGCTTGTGTAAATTGCCATCAGGAGTTTTGTCCCGGACCGATACCTAAGATTAAGAAACTTCGGTTTTAGATCGCAAGTCGGAAGGTTGAAGTAGGAAGTGTAGACAATTCTGTAGTCGAAATTTAACTTATACCAAAAGAGAAAAATAGTCATAAAAAAAGCTCGAACAATTGTTCGAGCTTTTTTTATACTAATATCTTAAAAAGAAATTACATTCTTTTTTCCTTAATTCTAGCAGCCTTACCTGTTCTTTCTCTTAAGTAATAAATTTTAGATCTTCTTACAACACCTACTTTGTTCACCTTGATTTCTTCAATCAATGGTGAAGAAATTGGGAAAATTCTTTCTACTCCAATTCCGTTGGTAATTTTTCTAACCGTAAAAGTAGCTGTATGACCTTTACCCGTTCTTTTAAGGCAAACTCCTTGGTAAGGTTGTACCCTTTCCTTGTCACCCTCTTTAATCTTGTAGTTAACAGTAATGGTATCACCCGCTTTGAAACTTGGAAGATCTTTTATCTCTACGT
This sequence comes from uncultured Flavobacteriales bacterium, assembly GCA_963974475.1. Classification (GTDB taxonomy): domain Bacteria; phylum Bacteroidota; class Bacteroidia; order Flavobacteriales_G; family Salibacteraceae; genus CAJXZP01. The sequence continues at coordinate 106,925 of CAXBCR010000001.1, read as the reverse complement.
TGCTTGTTGCAACTTGCTGTACTTTCGGATTCATTTTTTTATTCTTAATGTTTTCGACCCATAAATTTGGGGCTGCAATAATACGAAGTTTTTATTTAATAATTAATTATTGATACAAAATTTTTGCAAAAAATTCGTTTTTTTTTTAAACATAGCGTTCATCTACTCAAGCATCCATGGTTTACGGGTTTCCGTTTTCTCCACCGCTTGATCATGTCTCCAATCGTCAATGGCTTTTAAGTTACCTGAAGTAAGGATTTCAGGGACTTTCCACCCTCTAAATTCTGCAGGTCTGGTATACACGGGAGGAGCCAATAAATCATCTTGAAATGAGTCCGAAAGGGCAGAAGCGCCATCCCCAATGGCTCCAGGAATTAGTCGAATAACGGCATCACAGAACACGGCTGTGGCTAATTCGCCTCCCGAAAGGACATAATCGCCAATAGACATTTCATGAGTTACAAAATGGTCTCGGATACGTTGGTCAATTCCTTTGTAATGCCCATTAATAATTATCATATTTTTGAAAGAAGAATACTGATTCAGCATTTTTTGTTCTAATCGCTCACCATCTGGGGTCATGTAAATAACCGCATCATACGTGGTCTTAGCCATTAATTCATCTAGCAATAGCGCCAAGGGCTCTACCAGCATTACCATACCCGCTCCTCCACCAAATTGGTAGTCGTCTACCTTTTTGTGTTTACTAGTACTGTAATCTCTTGGGTTGTGGAAATTTATTTTTACGGAATTGTTTTCAATAGCTCTCTTTACAATGGACTCAGAAAAGGGCCCAACAAACATTTCAGGAAAAAGCGTGATAATATCAATATTCATCTGGATGGAATCGAAAAAATTACTCTCCGCTTAATTGTTTGTAACGTTGAACAAATTTTTGATTTTTAGGCTCTAGTTTAATCGCCAATGCAATTACATTAAATGCCTCATCTGAATTTCCTTTTGATTCTAGGTAATTAGAATAATACATAAACCCATCTTCAAAGGCGCGTCTTGATTTTTCATTTACTTCATATCCACCCGCTTCTGCACGTTGTTTGAAATAATCCATTGAATTATCCACAATGTCTTGACCCTCTCTATTCTTATTATATAAATACAACACTCCATTAATTAACTGACACTCTTGATTATCGGGGTCTAATTTGGAAGTTAATTTATAATAATAAGAAGCCTTTGAGTAATTATCCATGGCAAGGTAACTTTTACCTTTAATAAGCCCCATTTCAATCAATTCATAAATGAAATCGATGTTTTCATCATAAATGTAATCCTGTTCCTTGCTTTTTAACTTATCGTCTTTTTTCTTGAATTTTGTGCCATATTTCAGGGCATCTTTGGTCGCTTTTTCTTCCGGATAAAACTCTTCTAATTCAGGGTCTTGCGATAATTCAATCAAACACATAGAAACCCACAAGTACGGTTCACTATCTGATTTGTATTTATCGCTTTCGGTCATTTTTGCGGCTTTAATATAGCAATCTTCAAATCTTCCCATTACAAAAAGGTCGACTAATTTATCTTGTTTTGAACCGGCCACTTGTGCCATAGAATTCAAAGAGAAAACAAAAAGAAGAACAATGCCTACGAAAGCGTATTTAATAACTGAATAATTTTTCATGGTCAAAACATTTTAATATGCCACTTTTGGCATGTTTAATTGCAACAAAAATAAGTTTTGCAAGTAAACAAAATGTATTCCAAATAAAAAATAGATGAAACAGTCGATTGGAGAGCGTATTACGATAAGTAAACAGGATAATGAAACCATTGTTAGGATTGATGGAACTATAGAAAAATGGATGAATCACGCCCTTTTGGGGTGGGTTTTTATGTGGACCATGATAGGGCTGTATGTGGCTTACTTCCTGTTTTCTGGTGAATCGGAGGAGAATCAATTTTATTTTTTTGTGACTTACTTGGCATTTTGGGCCTATTTTGAAGTCAAAGCGGTTTACAGTTGGTTGTTTAGAGTTAGCGGTTATGAATTGCTAAGAATGGCAAATGATGGGTGGTATATTAAACGTGGAATTTTTTCTTTCGGGAAGGTTTCTCGTTATGTACGCGAAAATATTAAGGATTTGAGAAAAGTAAAAAGCGACCGAAAATCAATTACCTCTGGTTTTAACAAATCATTTTGGGTAATGGGAAATGAGCAAATTGTTTTTGATTATTTTGAAAAACCTATTGGTATTGGAATGCACCTTACCGAGAAGGATCGTGATGCACTTTTGGTATTTTTGCGAAAAGAAATGAAAAGAAAGTAAATCATTTAAAAATAGGGATAAAAAAAGTCCAGATTCTTATTCAGAATCTGGACACTCATCTTTGAGGGTGATGATTTAATAAATCCGTAATTTATTCTTTCAGCATTTTTTTACCTAAAATATAGTCTACGCTTAATTGTCCTGGACCCACAGTGACCAGCGTGGCTAGCATAATAATGTAGGTAACCACGGTTTCTACTCCATTTTGAAGAATCACAAAGCTGCCTTGTTCGGTTAACCAACCGTAATCTCCGTTTGCTTTAAGAATGTCTTTTGCAGCTCCAATTCTATCTGCAATTTCTGGATTCAAAGCCGATTGTCCAATGGTGTACCAACCATGGTCGATGTGAACGGTAAATATCGCCATAATCATGGTGAAAATTAGTGGGATAGAAATGATTCGAGTACCAATTCCAAAGATCAACATCCACACGCCTAAAAATTCGGTGGTGGCAGCCAAATAGGCTTGAATTTCAGGGAAAGGTAATCCAAGTCCCCATTCTTCATTTCCAAACCACGCGATGGTGGCTTCCATATTGCTCCATTTTTCCATAGCGGGATAATAGAATCCGAGGGCTAATAAAAATCGCATGACTAGAAGTGGAAGTCCGTCAATCATTTTAACAAGAGACAGAAATTTTTGATAGATATCGATAAGCTTTTTCATAATAGTATTTTTTCGGTTTAACTTAAATGTAATTCTCAATTTCAAAACAAACCTAGGGTTATGAGGTTGTTAATTATGTCGGTTGCATTGCATTTGGGTTTTAGGGGCGGATGTGTACTTGATGGTAAAGAGGCTTAGCTTCAAATTTCGCCTAAGCTAGATTAGAATAAGACGCAATTGGTAATAAGCAATAAAGAGGAATAGCATTATTCACTTATAGGTAAGCCTAAAAAAGAAATAAAAAAAACGCAAACGAAAAAGCCCATCAATTACGAATAAATTGATGGGCTTTAAAACAGTACCCAGGATGGGAGTCGAACCCACACGTCTTTCGACACACGCCCCTCAAGCGTGCACGTCTACCAATTCCGCCACCTGGGTGTTAATTTTAGTAGGGCTGCAAATGTATAATTAATGGAATAGTCGTGATACTGACAATCTAGATATTTGAAATTTTATTTTTTTGCAATGCATAATTACTTGTTAAAAATATGAGGTGAGCTTTAATTTAGTCTAATTTGGGCTTTTTAAATGAGCTTTTTTCATTTCAAGTAATTAACAAACATCCGAACTATGGCAGCAGCCGAATCAAAATTGTGGTACCTCGAGCAAATCAATATTTTTAGAGATTTGGGTCCCGAGGATTTAGAGCGAATCGATAAGATTTCCGCTATGAAGACGCCTGAAAAAGGGAAATTTATTTACTTCCCGGAAGAGCCTTCGAAGGTGGTATTTCTTCTTAAAAGAGGGCGAGTGAAAATTGGAACCTATTCGGAAGATGGGAAGGAGATTATTAAAGCCATATTAGAGCCGGGAGAAGTTTTTGGGGAGTTGGCTATTGCCGGACAGGAGAATCGACAGGATTTTGCACAGGTGTTGGATAACAACGTTAAAATATGCGCCATTCATAAAGAAGAAATGTTACGTATGTTGGAAGCCATGCCCCGTTTAAACTTGAAAATAACGCATTTAATTGGACTTCGTTTACAGCGAATGGAGCGAAGGTTTGAATCCCTTATTTTTAAGGATGCCCATGATCGAATAGTTGAATTTATTAAAGAAATGGTGTTGACTAAGGGCAAAAAAATTGGGTTTGAATATGCGGTAAAGCACAAACTAACGCATCAAGATATGGCTAATTTAACGGCCACTTCGCGCCAAACTGTGACCATAGTGATGAACGAACTGAGAGAAAAAGGCATCTTGGATTTTGATAGAAGAAGCATTATCATCCATGAGATGGATCAATTGAAATAGGATAAGAAAAAGAAAACTAGGAGATATGAAATACACATTATACATTGGAGAGGGATGTCATGACTGTCATATTGTACAAGGATTTATTAAAGAGAATGAATTGGACATTGAAATTGTGGATGCAGATGAAGCTGGTGATAGGCTCAAGTTTGACATTTTTGTGCGACCTGCATTAATGCGAGACGATACGTTGGTAGCTTATGGGTTAGACGTAATTGAGCATTTAACAAATAAGATGATGGTTAAGCGCTAGACTGCAAGTGATGGTTTACATTTGAATTTTTGGATTTAATGCAACACCATGAATTTTTTGGCACACTTTCACCTTTCTGGAATAAACGAAGACATTGCAATTGGGAATTTTATTGGAGATTTTATACGCGGAAGTAAATCAGAAATTCGACCAGAATTAGTTCAAAAAGGATTAAAGCTGCATCAGTTTATTGATGAGTTTACCGATAGCCATCCCATTGTAAAAAAGGTAAATGCCCTTTTGAATCCCTATTTTTCAAAGTATGCACCGGTAGTATCGGATGTTTATTTTGATTATTTTTTAGCCTCTCATTTTAGTGATTATTCTTCGGTTTCCCTGCGGGAATATACCCATGGGGTGTATGATTTAATTGAACGTAAAAAAGATTTGTTGACCATAAGAGCTTTAAGGTTTTATGAGTTTATGATTGTGCGAGATATTTTCTTCGAATACGGAAATAAGGATGGGATGAAGCATGTTTTTAATGGCTTGTCTTCGAGAGCTCGCTTTGAATCAGGTATGGAGCAAGGAGTTCCTGTTCTGATAAAACATGAGGATGAATTGTATGAAATGTTTCGGCAGTTTTATCCAGAATTACAACTGGCTAGTAAAGAATTTTTGGATACCCTAATGAAGAATTAATAAAAATGAAATTGAAAATTCAACAAACGGCCGATAATTCTCCCACTTTGTATCTTTCAGAATTGGATGAAACCTATCATTCCATTCACGGTGCCCGACAAGAAAGTGAACACGTTTATATTCAATCAGGGCTGAAAAATTTTGTAGAGAAAGAAACCATACGTGTATTCGAGATGGGTTTTGGCACCGGATTAAATGTATTGTTAACATGGGCATTTGCGAAAGAGAATAAGATAATTGTATCGGTAACCAGTACTGAACTGTATCCATTAAATGAATCCGTTTGGAGTAAATTGACCTATGCGAAAAATGATGAGGAAGCCGCTATTTTTAGACTGATGCACCAATCTAATTGGGGGGAATTAGTAGCTTTAGATAGTACTATATCGCTCAAAAAAATGCATTGCTCATTTTTGGAGACTGCTATTGAACCTTCATTTGAGGTTATTTATTTTGATGCTTTTGGACCTGATAAGCAACCTGAATTATGGACTCCAAATGTTTTTGCAAAACTATATGATATGCTAACCATTGGTGGCACATTAGTTACCTATGCAGCCAAAGGGCAGGTGAGGCGCGACATGCAATCTGTAGGTTTTAGAATGGAAAGAATACTTGGCCCTCCGGGAAAAAGAGAGATGTTGCGTGGCTGGAAGGACTAGTTTCAAAAATAGTTTAGCAAACTGTTTTGCTATAATTAGCCTCAAAATTGCAAGAATACTGTCTAAAAATGTAGATTTGATCCATTGATGAAAAGGTACAAAAAGATACTTCGATTTGCATTTATTATAGGATTTAGCTTTGTTGTAAGTCCTGCTGTTGCGCAAGTGTATACAGATACCCTAACCCCCGAAGAATCTATCGCGTTACAAAAAAGGTTGCAAAAAGAGTTGAAGCGAACGGAGCAGAAAGTGAAGTTGCAAATTTTGCCAATGTTATACTATACCCCTGAAACAAGACTCGCTTTTGGAGCGTCTGCGATGGTGAGTTTTACATTTAATTCCAGCGATTCGTTATTAAAATTCTCTACAATTACACCTTCGTTTGTCTATACATTAAATAAGCAAATGTTGGCTCAAGTGGGTTTTGACTTACAATTAAACCGAAAATGGATGTTGAACGGAAAGTTGGGTTATTTTATCTACCCTTATTTTTTCGCTGGTATTGGAAATACTCATGATGGTTCATATAGAGAATGGTATGATGCTAATTACCCTGTTTTGGCCACCAATCTGTATCGATATGTGTATGAAAACACGATTTCCGTTGGGGTACGTTATAAATACCAGAACACGCAAATAACTTCCATTTCAGATAGTCTGTTGCGTGATGGAAATGTTCCAGGTAGTGAAGGTAGCATTCAGTCTATTTTAGGATTTGGTATTCGATATGACGCGAGAGATTTCCTTTTTTCTGCCACTAAAGGATGGTTTATTGATTTTTCAACGTGTTGGGCAAACAATGCACTGGGGAGTACTTATCAAGACCAATATAGTAGTTTAGATATTCGTAAATATATTTCACTTACCCCTAAAAAGGATATCTTGGCGTTACAGTTGTACTCGGAAGTGCATTCGGGTGAGGTACCTTTTAACTTAATGGCAATGCTAGGTGGAGACAAAATGATGCGTGGTTATCAAAAAGGAGTATATCGCGATCGGCAAATGGTGGTTGGTCAAATAGAATATCGAAGCCGACTATTTTTAAAATACTTAACCGCTGCTGCATTCTTTAATTATGGTTCAATCGGGGGTGATTTTAAGGCTACTTTTTCTCATTTCAGATATACTTATGGAGGTGGACTTCGGTTTACCCCAACTCCAGAAAATCGCTATTTTATAAGAGTAGATTATGCACGCGGTGTAGAAACCCAAGGTTTTTATGTGGGAGTAGGAGAAGCATTTTGATAAAAGATTTGGGTATTTTTATCCTATTCTTCGCTGAACCAAACTTTCAATTTGGGTATAAAGTTGCTCAGGGGTATTCGTTCTCCAAGACTGTTCATTTAACTCTCCGTCAAGTAAAAAATAATGGTCAATATTGGCTTCTTTAAAATCATGTAATACATGATCGCGAAAATTTAGTAATGCAATCCAGCCATCTTCAATATCCTCAAACCATTCCTCATAATACGAATCATCAGAGCTGTGAAAATTGAGCACATTTTCGCCAATCAGAATGAATTGGGTAATTCCGTAGTCCACTAGGTGATCCACAATATTTCTTTTTAGAAAACGGATGTCATTATATAGGGTGTCGTTCCATTCACCCATAAGTTCTATGATGGCATATTGCGAATCATAATCTACAAATAGTAATTTAAGAAATAGCGTTCCCGACTCAAAATTATCCCATTGTGGATGAATTACATGATCGTAAATAGCATCTTGAAACTCAAATTCACTGTATTCACGTTGAAAAAACGGAGAATTTGGATCATCTTCTGCGGTATAAAAATTGCGCCAATTCCAATGTGGTTCGATACTATGCATGCTGCAAAAATAAGGCTAAATTGATTGAATTTGCTTTGTGAACGTGGTAAGATTAAGAGCAAATTGAAATAGAAAAGTATCATTTTTTAAGTGCCTCATATTGGTTTACATTCGCATTCCATTATTGAGCAAAAAGAAAAAGTTGAAAAATGAAAAAAAGATTATTAGCGCTCGCATTCATCGTTTTAGCGATGACTTCGGTAAGTATAGCAAAAGAAGGAATGTGGATTCCATTGTTACTACAGCAGTACAATGCCACTGATTTGGAAAATGCAGGATTAAAAATTTCGGTAAGCGATATTTATGACGCCAATAAATCAAGCATGAAAGATGCGGTGGTTTTGTTTGGAGGTGGTTGCACTGCAGAAATTATTTCTAAAGAGGGTTTATTGCTAACGAATCACCATTGTGGGTATGGGCAAATTCAGCAGCATTCTACGGTAGAAAACGATTATTTAACCAATGGTTTTTGGGCGATGAGTAAAAAAGAGGAATTGCCTAATGAAGGACTTTCAGTTTTATTTATCAAAGGGATTGAGGATGTTTCTAAAATTGTTTTAGCTGGCATTTCGGTGGATACCCCTGAAAATGAACGACAAGAGTTAATTAAAACTCGCATTGATTCTATTAAAAATGTAGTTAAGGAAAACAAAGCCTTAGGAGCTGATATCAAACCATTTTATCATGGTAATCAATATTTTTTGTTTATTACGGAAACCTACACAGATATTCGTTTGGTAGGTGCGCCCCCATCATCTATAGGTAAATTTGGTTTTGATACCGATAATTGGGTTTGGCCAAGGCACACCGGAGATTTTTCAATGTTTCGAATTTATGCGAATAAGGATAATCAACCGGCCGACTATGCGGAGGATAATATTCCATATACTCCTAAGCACCACTTTCCGGTAAGTTTGGCGGGAATTGCAGAAAATGATTTCTCGATGGTTTTTGGTTTTCCTGCGCGTACCAATGAATATTTACCTGCCACTGCGGTTAAATTTATCATCGAAGAAGAAAACCCATCAAAAATTAGAATGAGAGATGTTTCTTTAGGAATTATTAATAAGGCAATGCGGTATAGTCCAGAACTTAATATTCAATATGCGGCTAAACAATCACGAATTTCAAATGCTTGGAAAAAGTATAAAGGTCAAATTATTGGTTTAAATAAAACCCAAGCCATGAAAAAGAAATTGGCTTTGGAAGCGGAGTTCAATGTAGCTGTTCAAAAAGACCCTGAGACTTTTGGTAAGTATGCAAATGTGTTAAGCGCTTACGAAAAAAACTATTCGGGTTTTAAGTCCTACTCTATGGCGCGTAGTATGTTTATTGAAGTGTATTATTATGGACCCGAGATTTTGCGTTTTTCTAAGCGTTTCGAAGGGTTAACCCGTGAAGGTATTACTAAAGAAGAAAGGAATGAACTTATCGTAGAGTTGAGGTCGGCCGCAGAAGGTTTTTATAAAGATTTTAATGCCAACGTGGATCAAGAAATAATGAACAAATTGATTCCGGAATATTTGGTGTCAGTGACTACTAGTCTTGTTCCTCCTATGGTATTTAGTTCGTTTGGCGTAAATGATGCGAAAAAAGCTGAGAAAACCAGTAAAAGTATCTATGAAAAATCACTATTTGCGAGCAAAGCTACCTTGTTTAAGTTTTTGGATTCGTATAATGATAAAAGTTATAAGAAAATATTGACGGACCCTGCTTTTGTTGTTGCAACAGATATTGAAAGCACATATTTTGAAAGAGTTTCAAAACCGTATCGTGCTGGGCAATTAAAACTAGATAGTATTCAGCGGGTGTATATGGCAGGTTTAATGGAGGTTTTACCAGAATATAAAAACTATTATCCAGATGCGAATTTTACGCTACGTTTATCATACGGAAAAGTGACGGGAAGTGAACCTGTGGACGGTATGGTATATAAATACTATACGACCATGGAAGGAATAGCACAAAAAAGAGACACCAATTCGTATGAGTATAATGTTCCTCAAAAGCTAATGGATTTATATGAAGCCAAGGATTTTGGGCAATATGCGGATTCTGCTGGAAGGATGCATGTGTGCTACACAGCTACAAATCATACTTCGGGAGGAAATTCGGGTAGTCCAGCGTTAAATGCGAAGGGAGAATTGGTTGGATTGAATTTTGACCGCACATGGGAAAGTACCATGAGTGATATTATGTATGATCCAGAGATTTGCCGAAACATTATGGTAGACGTACGATACGTGCTTTTTATTATCGATAAATATGCCGGAGCGGGACATTTAGTTGAGGAAATGGATTTGGTGAAGTAATCATAAAAACGAATTAAGAATGGCTCTTGAATTTTCAAGGGCCATTTTTTTGCGCTTATGGTTCGTTTCGTTGGTATAGTTGATATGTTTTAAAATCTAACTCAACTGGAAGGAAGCCCGCAGGTATTTGTGTGTTAGACCCCTTTAACGTTAAGAAATAGGTATGCAAATTAGCTGTGTCTGGGTCAAGGCTGATATAAAAATGGCGAATAAAATACGCTTGTAAACCATAATTACCTTTCAAAGAATTCGGAATAGAAAAATTGCTGTTTTCGGGAACATTTGCACCGATGAGATACACATCATGCAACTCATCTTGGTTTCGTTTTGATTTACCAATACTTAAACCTGTTAGAATAATTACTCCCACAAGACCAATAATGGATACGGCATTGAAAATACGGAAACCCTTTCCATTTGGGTTGATTCGGTCTAAAACCGGATGCAGCATATTTTCGCCCATACATGCGAAGGCAATTGCAGTAAAAGGAAAGGAGGTGGTGAGGTAAAAACCTCGTTGTTCCAAGGTAATCATTAATGGTAATGAACCCGCTAATCCCAATGACAAAAAGAATCCAAACCGTTTCCAATCGATGGATAACCTGCTATTTTTTATCTTCCATTTTAAAATAGCAAATGACAAAGCTAAAATGATGAAAACAGGAATAAGTTGTTCGAAAATTTGATTTAGCAGACTAAAATGATTGGTAGTGGTAGCAGAATAGGATTTTGTAAATGTGCGAACAATACGGTTGTTAAAATAATTTTCGATAGAAAGGTAAGAGGTGTCGTTCCACAGTAGAAGGGCATATATAATAAAAGGAACTAAGCCTAAAACAACGCTATAACCCAAAGCCTTTTTGAATGAAATGGTTTTGAAAAATAAAGCATAAAAGACAATCGTAACCAATGGGAAAAGTCCTTGAAAACCTTTACAGAAACTGGTTAGAAATAGGAATATGCCACCGATAATGATATTGGGAAGGAGGTTCTTTTCCGTAATTAACCCTTTCAGAATAAAATACACAGATGCCGTGGCAAATACGCTCATTAGCATCTCTTCCACATTATGAATATACGACCAAGAAATGACAGGTATCATAATCCAAAAGAATAGGGGTAACCAAGTACGGTTTTTTGAATCGGACTCGTTGTGATAGATGAGTCTCCAAATTAATACAATGTTCCAACCGGTAATTAACGCCATGATTAGGGAGAAAATTCGTTCGGTGTAAATGCTATCACCAAGTATTTTAAAGAATATCGCTTGCACCCCAAAAAACAGAGGTAGTTGCTCGCTATAATCAGTCATGAAAAATTTGGAGAAAGTAGGAAACCAAAACGAACCATGTCCATTGGCCAAATTATGAGAAACGGCAGCATAAATTTGGCCATCCATAAACATCCCGTCTTGCACCGCTAAAGGGGCAATTAACCCAATACAAACGGTGAGCACAAAAAGGTGAAAGGGGGTGTTTTTGTCCATAACGCCCTAATTATAACGGTTTGGTTTGGTCCACTTTAAGGATGTAAAAGTTTTCTAACGCATTTTTCCTAGTATCCGGATTCAAAAACTCAAATGTTAATTCGGAATTTGGGAAGTTATAAAGTCTTTTTTCGATTTTATAAGTGATGTCATTTTCTTTAAACTGTTTTAATCCTAAATCGTTGGTAAAAACATATAAATCCTGAGACTGAATGGTCTTTTTGATTTTTCCTGGGTAGGACCAATGGTAATTTTGACCTGAGTAGAAATAGATGTTGAAATAATGTTTGTTGACTAACACGAGTTGGTCGGAACCGATGTGGTTTTCAACCGCCCAATCGGCTAATTTACGACCGGATTGGTATTGATTTAATTGAGGATAAAAGTACCCATTCATCACAATATTGGTAAGCACAACGGCTACTAAAGATGGGCCAATTAAACGAATTACTCTATCCGTTTTTCTGAACAGCATAAATCCTAATACAAAAAGTGTTAAAGGAACCATCCACCATACTGCGTGCTGGGCAGGGAAGATGAAATACAAAATGAACAATACCAAAAATCCAATAAGAATAGAGAAAACCCATTGAATAATGGATAGCACATTTCGTGCTTTTGCGTTTTCTGAGCTTATGATAGAATCAATATAGCCAGCAGTAAAAATAGCAGCCATAGGCATAATTACCATTATATAATGAGGTAATTTATAATGTGAAGTAGATAATGCGAGGAACGGGAAAATAAATCCGCCCATGGTTAACATTTCGTTACTGCTGGTAAAAGAGAATTTACTACCGAATAGATTTTTGAATTTGGTGAACATGGCCACGATGCCCAGAAGTGACCATGGTAAGAATTCCCATAAATAGTTGTGGGTAAAAAAGAAATAGGATGAGTCATCTTTCCACACGTTTTCACCCGTTATACGACCAAAACTTTGTTCCCAAAAGAAGAATCGTAATCCTGAAACTCCAGTCCGACCATTCACACTGGCTTCGGGATGCAAATCAAATTGTTGATATAAACCCCAAAGCATAGGAGCAAGAATGACTAAAACAATACCGATACCAATGATCCATCTCCAATTAAAAATGTTGGCCCAATCACGCTTATATAATAAATGAGTACCCAATGCCATTACCGGAACCACGGCTCCAATGGGGCCTTTTGCTAACATCGCAAAGCCAACTGCAACAAAGGCAAAAATGAAATTGGAAAGTTTCTTCGTTTGAAGGTATTCATAACCCTGCCAAATAGCAATCACCACAAAATTGGTTAATAAGGTGTCGGTACGTACATCATGGTTATGAAGAATATATATCTGCGAACTTGCAATCAGGATACCGCTTAAAATTCCAGTATTCCTATTATATAGTCTCTTCCCTAACGCATAGGTGGCGAAAATACCAATGAGTGTGATTAGGAAATTGGGCAACCGATACGCAAAGTGGTTGATGCCAAAAAGTTTGATAGATAACGCACCTAACCAAAATATAAGCGGGGGCTTATCTAAATAATTAATTCCTAAATGATGGACCTGAAGAAAACTATTGGTTTGTGACATTTCCATACTCATTGCAGCATACTGCGCGGCATCTACCTCCATGATGTCGGGATATATTAAACCTATAAGGTAAACAACAAATAACCCGAGGGAAACGAAAATGACAAAACTCCTGGAAATATGATACATCTGCTAATACTGTTTGAAGTGGGGCAAATTTGGGTAAAATAAAGCGGAATAGAAAGGATATAGGTACATTAAGCAAGGGGTAGGAATTGGGCTATTTGGGTCAAATAGTGATTTCTGTGACCAAATAGTGATAGTTTGTGACTAAATAGTTTTTAAAACTCAACTGTCAGCCTATCTTTGCAACCACAACACAAACCAACTATTATGAAAACTACAAAATTTATCACAGCAGTACTAGCGATTTTCGCGATCGCATTTTTATCGACTTTAGAATCTTGTAAAAAAGAAACTACAGGTACCAATGAACCTACTGCAACCAAGTCGGGGTTATTAACTCAATCAAGTTGGGTTATGACTTCAAATTTAGTAACGTTCCCTGACCCCGTTGGGGAAAGAGATGTTTTTGCATTGCAAGATGCTTGCGCAAAGGATGATTTAATTTTGTTTAAATCGGATAAAACTGTTCAGAGTGATGAGGGTGCTCTTAAATGGGATCCAAATGCTCCTCAAACAAGTATGAGTGGTACTTGGGAATTAACTTCAAATGACACTAAGGTTGTAATGACTGATGGTGGCGATGTAGTCGAGTTTAAAATTAACACACTGACATCTAGCGAATTGATTTTGGAGACTACTACATATGATTCCACTTTACAGGCTGATTTAACCATTAAAGCAATCTTCAAACACTAAGAGAAAATAATACTGCATACCGCAATCCCCAAATCGCTTCACATTGTGAAGCGATTTTTTTAGGCCCTATTTTTTAGGGGAAAGGTCAAATTCAATTTCATCGAGAATTAATCCGGAAGCAGGAGCAATAAAGGTGAGCGGTTTTTCTCTGCGTTTATCAATTAATTCTTGCAATTGGTCAAGTGTAATTTCATTTCGGCCCAATTGAATGAGTTGTCCCATCATTAATCGGACTTGATTGCGCATAAAACCCTTAGAGCTCACTTTATAAATAAAACTGTATTCTGGAAAAAAGTTAGCCGTGTATTTCGTGTTCACGATAATTTCGGAGGTTAAGATTTCTCTTTCAAATTGCGTATTCTCTTTTGGTTTGGTAACAAACGAACTGAAATTATGTTTGCCTAAAAACAACTTTGCGCCTTGTTGCATCAACGGGATATCTAATTCAGATTGAATAAAACACATTAATGAAGCCATTAAAGGATTTCCTTTTTTTCCGTAGGCGAACAAGTATTCGTAGACTTTCGTTTTGGGCGTATTAATGATGTTGAAATTTTCATCTACCTGTTCCACTTTTATTGCGCGGATATCGGTAGGTAAATTTTGATTAAAGAAATCTAAAAACGCATCTAAATCAGGAAGTGGTTTGGCAAGAAAGAGTTCGAAAGCACTATGATTTGCAGATACCATAGCATCCGTTCTGCTGGTTCCCATAGTTTTAAAATCGGAATGACCTAAGGCAAAACGCAAGGTTTTATCAATCATGCCATGTACGGTTTTAAGATTAGGCTGTTTGGCCCATCCATGAAAACGGAAACCTAAATACTGAATGTGAACGAGATAGAAAAATTCTTTTTTAAGCACGAGTACTAGTTGTGTTAGGTAAGGAAACTAATTCGTAATCATTAAATTTATCTAAACCCAAAGTCGCTTGATTTTGTTCATTTCTTCCCAAGATAGATACAAATTTGGCGCCCCATACAAGCTCATTAAATTTATAAGAAGTTCGAGTATGAATTTGCTGCGAGTAGGTTTCGTCATATCCATCTATGTGTAGAAACATTTCGATATCAAGTGGTTTCAAATCATCTTCCGTGAGGTTATAAAAAACGCTTTTGTCGGTAATAGGATGAACGATCGTCCAACTAGAAGCTAGCAGTTCTATATGCGAAATCTCTAAATCCAATTTTTGAAACTGACGAGTGGCAACACCTTCATTGGTATCTAAATAGGTGAGTGTCATACTTGCGTTTACATTAATGAGTTGGTCATTTTTACTGTTGACAAGTCGCATCATTAATGCCGTATTATTAACTTGGTAAGGAGAAATTAACGCTTTATGGCTAAACAAAATTTTAGATTTAGGTTTAGAAAATCGCCCGTACAGCAAACCAGTGGAAGTAGCAAAACTCAGTAGGCCGATAAATGATTCGAAACTGGCCACTAAGTTGTGGGAAGTACTTAGAGGACTCACAGCACCGTATCCAAGAGTGGTTAGGGTTTGTGAGCTAAAGTAGAACGCTTCTAAAAACTGATTTAAAAACTGGGTGGAGTGAACACCCGACAAGCCATCCATACCTAGAAATACGTATAGAAATCCGAAGGCGATATTTACCAAAATATATCCGGCTAATAGGACGGCAAAAAATGTACCCCAACTCATGTTTATCAACCAATGAAAAACATCAAAACGTTGCGAAAATTTAAGTCCGTTACGTTGAATGTTTATCGACCCATCTTTATTAATGAGTCGTGCTCCTTCATTACTCGGAATGGAGCTAAACCCTGTGTTTTTAATAAATTTGAATACGTTTTTTTTGATTCCCATCTGTTTATCTAACCCTTGATTGATTTTATGGTTGCTCTAACGCTAATTTGCTAAAGCATTACTTGTTAAGTAAAAGGCTCAAACCATTGAAGGTTTGAGCTTGAAGTGCGATTTTCGATTTATTTTTGGCCTTTATAATCGTAGCCTAAATCCTTTACGGCTGCTTCAATAATGGAGTTGTCAATATTTTCGCCTTTCACCTTCACGGCATTATTGGCTAAATCAACTTCTACGAATTCGATTTTATCCAGTTTGGCAAGGTTTTTTTCTACGGAAGCTTTGCAATGGTTGCAGGTCATTCCTTCTACGGTGTATACTTTTTCATTATCTGCCATGTCTTCTATTTTAATTTTTGTTGGTATGTATTGTAATCTAAATCCGTTGAGTATAAGTAAGAATAGGGTGATGGCCGAGGCGATGGCAAACCAGCTCAAGCCCATTTCTTCGTGGTTGTGCCCCCCTACATCCATTCCGGGTAGAATAAACCATTGCGGAGGTAAAAAATCGACTAATACGCCCATTATTAAAGCGCCTCCGATAATACTGGTTAGGTATGAAATCAGTGCTTTTGTTCCCATCGATTGTTTAATAACCGTCATGGTTGCTGCATTGGTGGCGGGTCCAGCCATTAAAAAAACAAAAGCGGCTCCAGGTGATAAACCTTTCATCATTAAAACTGCGGCAATAGGAACCGACCCGGTAGCACATACATACATGGGTACAGATGCCACCAAAACGATGAGCATGTTGAGGTAGGGATTACTCAAGTTGTGTTCTATAAAACCATCGGGAATGATAACCGAGATAAAGGCTGCAATAGCTAAACCGACAACGAGCCATTTAGCAATGTCTTGCAAAAATTCCACAAATGCATAATGCAATGCGGTTTGAAGTTTGGAGCCTTTGAGTGCAATTTCTGGTTCATCTTCAAAAAGTTCTTCTTTGCTATCGTCCATTGCGTTGGTTAGCGCACCGCCAAAAATTCCGGTGATAAATGCGGCAATTGGGCGAATAAGTGCAAACGGTAACCCAAGTAAAGAGTAGGTCACCAACATAGAATCTACCCCGGTTTGAGGGGTGGAAATTAGAAACGAAACGGTGGCACCTTTGCTAGCCCCATTTTTATTGAACGAAATACCGGTGGGAATTACACCACACGAACAAAGTGGAAGTGGAATTCCTAGAATAGCGGCATTTACGACCGATTTCAGGTTTTTACGGCCTAAATATTTGGCTACTTTATGCTTCGGAAAATATACGTGTAAGACGCCCGCCAAGGCGAATCCTAATATTAAATAGGGTGACATTTCGGCAAATAGATAGACTAATTCGAAAAAGAACTTCTGAATAAAATCGATAACTATTTGCATGCCTATGGTATATAATGTGAAATTATTGCGCTTTAAAATTACTACTTATTTCCTTGTATAAATTACGTACACTTTCCGGAATTGGCACCGTGTCGCCATACTCATCAATCCGCACGAAAGTGACCTCGGTATCGCACACCAAAATTTCTTCTTGCGTAATTACGTTATGCTTTCTAGCTTCCATTCGTAGCGTTACCGAAGTGGTACCCATTTTACAAACTTGACCGTAAATTTTGATGAGGTAACCCACCTTTACCGCCTTACGAAAAACTACTTCATCTACCTTGAGTGTCACCATGTTGGGCGATTGGCAAACGCTTGCAGCCATTGTTCCGGCCGCCTCGTCAATCCAACTCAACATGTTTCCTCCAAATAAATTGCCGTGAACCCCAAGGTCCTTGCCCATACAGATTCGTTGTGTGATAAATTCCATTGCTTAAATTAGATTGCAAAAGTAAGTCGAAAATTGATGCTATTTGTTACTGTTTCGTTAGCAAACAGGTATGTGTTTATAAGAAAAATTAATTCCCTTCCTCTATGCAATCGGACCTTATTAAGTTTAGGTTTCCATTAATTGGAGTTTACTGGAGCGTTATGCTGAGGTAAATAATTGATTTAAATAAGATTATGAGAATTCATTTTATAGCCATAGGGGGAAGTGCAATGCATAATTTGGCGTTGGCCATGCATGATAAAGGGTATCAAGTTACCGGTAGTGATGATGCCGTTTTTGAGCCGTCTAAAGGACGATTGAAAAAAGCGGGAATTCTACCCGCGGAATTTGGTTGGTTTCCTGAAAAACTTACTACGGATATAGATGCGGTAATTTTAGGAATGCATGCGCGAAAAGATAATTCGGAGCTATTGAAAGCACAAGAATTGGGATTGAAGGTATATTCTTATCCCGAGTTTATTTATAATCAAAGTAAGGATAAAAAGCGAGTGGTAATTGCGGGAAGTCACGGTAAAACCACCATTACTTCTATGATACTACATGTGCTAAATTATTTTAACCGTGATTTTGATTACATGGTGGGAGCGCAATTAGCCGGGTTTGACCGAATGGTGAAATTGACAAAGACTGCGGATGTCATTATTTTAGAAGGAGATGAGTACTTGTCTTCTCCTATTGATATGCGACCTAAGTTTATTTGGTACAAGCCCCATGTTTCTTTGATTTCGGGTATTGCGTGGGATCACATTAATGTTTTTCCCACCTTTGATTTTTACGTAGAACAATTTTCTGATTTTGTAAAAACAATTGAGCCCAATGGTTCGTTGGTTTATTTTGAGGCTGATGAGAACATTCAAAAAGTGGTGAAAGATGCGCCTGCCTCGGTTAAAATATTTCCGTATGGAACTCCTGAAAACACGGTGAATGATGGGAAAACTGCATTATTAGTAAATGGGAGTGAGGTAGCGTTAAATGTATTTGGTACACATAACTTACAGAATCTGAATGGTGCTCGAATGGTGTTAAACCAAATGGATGTTACCGATGAAATGTTTTATGAAGCTATTTCTGATTTTGGAGGCGCAGCCAAAAGATTGGAAACGGTAGCTCAAAATGAAAACACGGTGATTTACAAAGATTTTGCACATTCGCCATCCAAATTGAAAGCGACTTCAAGCGCGGTGAAAACGCAATGGCCAAAACGTGAATTAGTAGCGGTGATGGAGTTGCATACGTTTAGTAGTTTTAATCCTGAGTTTTTGAAAGAATACCGAGGTTCGTTTGACAGTCCGGATCATGCCGTATTGTTTTACTTACCGGAAACGGCCAAACATAAAAACTTACCCGATTTAACGATTGCTCAAGTAAAAGAGGCTTTCGGTAAAGACGATTTAATTATTATTAATTCTACTCAAGAATTAAAAAATTACTTGGAAAAAATGGAATGGAAGGGTAAGAATTTACTTTTTATGAGTTCAGGTAATTATGGTGGGATTAATGTGGATGAATATGCCAAGGAGCTGTTGGGGTAGGAGTTGGGAGACGGAAGACGGGAGTCCGAAGACGGAAGATTGAAGACGGAAGACGGGAGTCCGGAGATTGAAGATTGGAGTCCGAAGATTGAAGACGGAAAATTAAAAATTGACGATTGAAGTGGAAGTTGATGGAGTTGACTTTTGTTGCTTGTTTTTATTTGGATTTTTGCTATTTTATTAGGGGTGTGTAACTACCCATTTTTTGCTTTGCGCTAATTTATTACTTGGGTATATACCATTTGGAAATATTGAGTTTGATGAATTCAGTTTAATTAAAGCGTTACATTATTTTAAAAACTAGCCATAAAAAAAGCCTGCTCACAAAATGTGAACAGGCTTACCTTTTAATAGAATGTTAATCTTAAAGACTTCCTTTAGCAGCTTTAACTACTGTTTTAAATTCACCTTGGTGAACTACAACTAAGTATATACCCGCTGCTAGTTTTTGACCTAAAACAATTTCGCTGTAAGTCATTTGACCTTCCACTCGTTGCATTAAGTTACCTGCTAAGTCATATACTTCTACAGTTACAGGCTCATCCATTTCACTTTCAACCACTAAGGTGAAGTTACTGATAGATGGATTTGGATATAGAGACACATTTACGGTGTACTCTCCAAATTGCTCTATGCTATTGGTTTCATCGCCTTTTTTACTAGCTGTGTTAAAGTCAGCACAAGATGTGTTACAAATACCTAATACATCACCTGGATGATTCGCTAAATGTTTAGCTACTGCATTCACGCTGATTTTAAGTGTTTTGTATTTAGGTGCTTTAGGTTTATGGCTGTTGCTTTTCTTGCCTTTTTTACCTTTTGACCCGTGATCATCGTCATCGTCATCATCATCATCATCATCATCATGATCGTCATCGTCATGTACTGCTGAAGAATGACAGATGTACACTTTTTTGTCACATTCGTCATCATCGTGATCATCGTCATCATCATCGTCATGTCCACATTTGTGTTTACAACCTTTTTTAGATTTATGATCATCTCCTTTGTGATGTCCTTTGTTACAAGAATGTGGACACGGAACTTTTGGCGCAGGAATACATGTAGATGCTATCGCTGGCGTAGTAGGCTTGCAACTATGGCTACATCCTTTTTTACGACTGTGCGATTCTCCACTTTTGTGTCCTTTCTTACACTTGTGTTTACATTTTTTAACCTTACAAGGAACTCTAATGTCTCTCACACAAATAGTGATGCTTGAAGTTACCTCACAACCAAACTCATTTGTTACTACACAAGTAAAGGTAAAGTACCCCTCAACGGTAGGTGAGAATGTTGGATTTGCTAAGGTGTTGCTATCTAAGTTAGCACCTGTCCAAGCGTAGGTGAAGATACTTCCACCTGTTACAGTTGTTGCTAAAACAGTGGTTTGCGGCCCATATCCTAAATAGATGATACTTGAATCTCCTCCGGTGTACACGTTACATGTTGGAGCAGAAGCAATGTCTAAGGTAGGAACAGCGCCAATCACTGTTACGATAGAGCTACAAGTAGATACGTTTCCGTTTACATCTGTAACGGTTAACACTACTTCATGGTCTCCTATATCGGTACAAGACCAAACAGAATCGCTTATAGTTACACTTGCAATACCACATGCATCATACGAACCATCGTTTATAGAATCTGGAGTAATGCTTGCCGTACCGTTCATTAACGTAATGCTAACTGGTTTGCAAAGCGCTACTGGAGCAATTAAATCCTGCACAGTAATAGTTACTGTTTGAGAAGAAGTGTTACCATAATTATCGGTAGATGTCAATACAGTTGTGTTCGTACCAACATTACTACAATCAAATAAATCATTGCTCAAAGAAAGAAGAGCAATACCACAAGCGTCATTTGAACCATTATCTACTTGGTTAGGAGTAATACTCACTAAACCAGAAGAATCTAATTGAACCACTAAATCTTGACCAATAGTCACTGGTGGGATATTATCTTCAACAGTTACAGAAACAGTATCGGTAGAAGAGTTTCCGTTATTGTCGGTAGCCGTTAATACCACGGTATTTACCCCTACATTTTCACATGTGAAATTCATAACATCCAATGCTAAACTAGCAATACCACATGCATCGTTCGACCCATTGTCGATATCTGCTGTTGTAATACTTCCGCTTCCAGAAGCATCTAATTGTACCGTTACATTTTGACCGATAGTAATTGGCGCTACATTATCCACTACAGTTACTATAGCGGTGTTTGATGAGGAATTACCATTTACATCCGTAGCAGTTAATGTTACCGTGTTTGGACCTACGTTAGCACAACTAAAAGAAGTAATATCTAACGAAAGACTAGCTATACCACAAGCGTCATTCGAACCATTGTCGATATCCGTTGTAGTGATACTTCCGTTTCCAAAAGCGTCTAACTGAACCGTTGCCGGTTGCGTAAGTGTAATAGGAGCAACTAAATCTTGCACCGTTACTGTGGCGGGAGCAGAAGAGGAGTTGCCGTTGTTATCTGTTACCGTTAAAATTACGGTATTCGCTCCAATGTTAGCACATGTAAAAGACATGTTGTCTAAAGCTAAAGAAGCTATACCACAAGCGTCATTCGAACCATTGTCGATATCGGCAGTTGTAATGCTTCCATTTCCAGATGCGTCTAACTGAACTGTAGCGTTTTGAATTACTAGGTTTGGAGCCACACCATCTAACACAGTTACCATTGCGGTTGCTGAAGATACATTTCCGTTTACATCAATTACTGTTAAGGTAACGATATTGGTAGCGCCTACATTAGCACATGTAAATGAAGTGTTATCTAAAGTCATTGAAGCAATTCCACACGCATCCGTTGAACCATTGTTCACTAATGCAGCGCTAGTACTTCCATTTCCAGAGGCATCCAATTGCACGGTCACGTTTTGTGCCAATGCTACTGGTGCAACACCATCTATTACCGTCACCATTGCAGCTGCGGTAGAGCTGTTTCCATTTACATCCTTAACTGTTAAAGTAACCGGATTATTTGAACCCACGTTGGCACAAGTAAATGTAGCATTGTCGATAGTCATGGTAGCGATTCCACACGCATCAGTTGAATTATTGTCTACTAAAGCAGCGGTAGTATATCCGTTTCCGAATGCATCTAATTGCACGGTTACGTTTTGAGCGATTGCTACTGGAGCAACGCTATCCACTACGGTTACGGTAGCCGGAATAGTTGTTGAGTTGTTGCTTCCATCTGTAATTGTTAATGCTACAGCATTTGCTCCAACATTTGCACAGGTAAAGTTAGTTTGACTTAATGTAGTCGAAACTACGCCACAGTTATCCATTACACCAGGATCTACTTGTGAAGCAAGCACGGTTGCATTTCCATTTGCATCTAAGTGAACGGTTACATCGTTACCTACTAAACCATAATGAACGGTTAAAGTACCGCCACCAAAATTGGCTTGCCATCCAGGATATCCTTGGAAGTACATGGTCAATTGGTTTCCACCAGTTGCTACATAATTTGGAATACTACCGGCATAATTAATGGCAAAACTTTGATTATAGTGAAGCAATTGAACTGCTCCAATAGTTTGACCCGCAATTTGGAATGTTGCGTAAGCGCCAGTACCACCCCAACCTTGGTCAACGGCAGTAAATGTTAAATCAACACCTGTAACGCTGGCACCAGTTGGAATAGGAATATTAAATCCAGTAACCCATGGGCTCCATCCGTTGGTGTGACCCGCAGGGATAGTTACCGAAGCAGTACCCGAAGCAACCGTGTTTCCTGGTGCAATATTGTCTACAACAGTCACCATTGCTGAGGCAGTAGAGCTGTTTCCATTTACATCCGTAACTGTTAAAGTAACCGGATTGGTTGAGCCTATGTTTGCACAAGTAAATGATGCGTTATCAATGGTCATGGTAGCAATTCCACACGCATCAGATGAACCATTGTTCACTAAAGCAGCAGTGGTACTTCCATTTCCTGAAGCATCTAATTGTACCGTTACGTTTTGAGCGATTGCTACTGGAGCAATTCCGTCCACTACGGTCACCATTGCTGATGCAGTAGAAGTGTTTCCGTTTGCATCAGTCACTGTTAAAGTAACCGAATTATTTGAACCCACGTTTGCACAAGTAAATGATGCGTTATCAATAGTCATAGTAGCAATTCCACAAGCATCAGATGAACCATTGTTCACTAAAGCGGCAGTAGTACTTCCGTTGCCAGTAGCATCTAATTGTACGGTAACATTTTGAGCTAAAGCAATTGGAGAAATTGTATCTATTACAGTAACCATAGCCGTTGCAGTAGAACTATTTCCATGAATATCTGTTACTGTTAAAACAACAGGATTGTTGGTACCAACGTTTGCGCATGTAAATGAAGCATTGTTGATAGCCATGGTAGAAATACCACAAGCATCGGTAGAACCATTGTCCACTAATTCTGCTGAAGTGCTTCCGTTTCCAGTAGCATCTAAATAAACAGTAACGTTTTGGGCTAATGCGGTTGGAGGAGTTACATCATTTACGGTAACTGAAAAGCTACAAGAGCTTGTGTTTCCACTTGCATCTGTTGCGGTCCACGTTTCTGTAGTTGTTCCTACAGGAAAAAACGCACCATTTCCAAGACCTGAAGTTAAGGATGTACCAATGGTTCCACCGTCAAATTCTAAAGCATATAAAGCAGGTTGGGTATAAAACCAATCATTCCAGTTTGGGTTGTTACCTGACCAGTTGATTACTGCCCAATCTTCATTTCCGCCAGCATTATTTGGCTCTCCGGGGGCCCAGTTGGTATAATTTACTGGTTCCCCAGTAATCCATTCAAAAGTACCTTCTACAGCACGATCGGTATGACCAATCCAAATTTTACCAGGGTTGAAATTTGAAACGAATAAGTTTTCAGCAGCATCGTTTATTGTTACCAAGTGTCCTCCTAATGAGATTGCTTGCGCATGCGCAGCTTCAGGAGTAGTAGTGGTGTTGGATAAGAAATACGTGTGTCCATTTAAGGTTCCTTTGTAGGTAAACCCTGCCAATGAAGTAGGTAATGTTCCTGTTCCACAATTATCCGTAGCCGAAGGGGCACTGTAATTTACAATAGTTCCACATCCATTTGCATCCGCATTAACGGTGATATCAAAATTACACGTGATATTTGGAGCAGAATTATCTTGAACGGTAACTGTGGCTACAGCGGATGCAGAATTTCCGTTTACATCTGTTACCGTTAAAGTAACCGGGTTAGCACCCGCGTCAGCACAACTAAAAGAAGAAGGGCTTATAGTCATGGTTGCGATACCACATGCATCGGTAGATCCATTATTGATATCTGCTACGGTAACGGTTGCGTTTCCAGCAGCATCTAATACCACCGTTTGGTTTTGAACCAAAACTGTGGGTGGAGTCATATCTCCAACTCCTGCAAAAGAAGACCCGCCAAGTCCAGTGACATTGTAGTCAAAGAAGCTTCCAGCAAAATCATTATCTACAAATCTAACCGTTGCGTTTACGCCATAATTAAGGGTAAAAGAAAAGTTAGAAGTAATTCCAGTAGCGTAACTTACATTTCCTAAAAAGGTATTTGAACCCGCTGGATCCAAATAAACTGAAAATTGTCCGTCACCGGTAATATTTCCACAAGCCAAATGACCCACAGCCAAATTGATGATAACGTTATCATCCGAAGCATCACATGAAGTACCTGCGTTATTCGTTGCTCCAAGTGTATTTGTTGCACTTGTTACAGGAAATGAGGTACACACAGGTGGTGGTGGCGGTGTGAAACTACCATTACCGCCTACAAGGAATGCCCAGCAAACATTGTTTGAATAAGGAGCCACATTTAAGTTTCCTGCAATGTATGGTGTTTGCACAATAGCATAACTTGACCTAGAACTTATCCAGGAGTTTTGTGCAAAAATAGTTGGGCTTAATCCAACAATACTTCCGGGGTGTTCGGAAGATATGCCGTAATTAACACCATTAATTGTTAACCCAGCATTTTGGTGGCCACATTCGTTGGCCGAGTGGTAGGTTTGTAAATACCACGTCAGTGATCCATCAGGATTTTGATTCACTCTAATTTCCGTAACATGGGCAAACGCCTGAAACGAAAAGAAGGAGAACAAAACCCCAATAAAAAATGACAGTCGCATTTTTTTTAAATTGTAGTTTGCATTCATATATTTAGATTTAATTGATTACAATACATAGCTAGACACCTCCCAAATTGAGACGAACTAAACAATAGATGCATCAGGTGTAATACATGATGCTGCGTGCATGTGTGGTGAAATGTTTTTCGGTGTGAAAATATAGTAGTTAACAGGACGCTCCATTTCCTGTTAGGAAAAACACTTATAATTACAAATATAGTTTTTTTATGTTAATGAGTCATAAATTTTAAATATTTGGTCAATTTATATTGATTGTCGGTTGTAAATATGAGTGATAGCAATGCATGTCAATGGATTAAAATGTTAAATTGGAGTTAATTTGATTTGTATAATTAGCTAAAAAGTAGGATGTTGACTAATTGATAAGGTTATTTTGCTAATTAATGAAATATAAAAGGATGAATATATTTGTTTAAGTATTCGTTCATGAGAAATTTATAAAAAAGTGAGGATTATAATTTAAAATTTGCAGTGTGAGCATAGAGCGGTTGGATATTCGTAGTAAAAAAGGATAGCCAAATTTTAGGTCTTAATGCGTTCGTATTTGTTCATAAAGCATATTAATTGAACGACCAGTTTTAAGCTTCTTTAAATCGAATTCCTCGCGTATGTATTCACCAACCATCCAAGGAGCAGAGATTTCGTATTTGGCTTTACCATGCCACTAAAATTAGCCACAAAAAAAAAGCCTGCTCACAAAATGTGAACAGGCTTTCCAATAAATTAAATGGAAAACTAGTTAACTGTTTTCACATCCGTTGAAACTTCAGTTGGAACGATTACTTCATTTTGTAAAGCTCTCGATGGGTGTACCAAATCCATTTCATTAATTAAGTTAGTTGCACCCGCATACTTGTCGATAATAAAAAGAACGTAACGGATATCCACCACAATAGTTCTTTGAATGTTTGGCTCAAAATAAATATCACCACTCATTGCTTCCCAGTTGCCGTCAAATGCAGCACCAATTAAATGACCCTTTGCATTTATGGTTGGAGAACCAGAGTTACCACCCGTAATGTCGTTGTTTGTTAAGAAACAAACGGGCATTGTGCCATCGGCATTTGCGTATTGGCCATAGTTTTTATCGGTATATAGATCCACTAGTTTTTGTGGAACGACAAACTCAGGATTAGAATTATCCATTTTTTCCATTACACCTTTTAAAGTGGTAGCGTAAGTATAAGAAACCGCATCATATGGAGCATAAGGTAATACTTGTCCGTAAGTCAAACGCATAGTTGAATTTGCGTTAGGAGCATATTTAGTATCTGGATTCATTTTACGAACACCATCTACAAACAATCTGTTTCCTTTGTCTAAGTCGGCATAACTAGTAGCGTATTCTCCACCTAAAATAGAACGGTATTTAGCTAATAAAGCACCCATTAATTTTCTTGCTGGGTCTTTTTCCAAGATTTTTAATTGTTTAGAGCTCACAAAGAATTCATTCATCTTTTCTTGTGAGGCGAAAATAGATTTCTCGAATAAGGTGGCGGTCAACTTGGTGAAATCACCTTTATTTTTGTCCACTAAATCTAAGAAATATTGTGGTTGTTGGTCTTTCGCTAAATCATTGTAATACATTTCGAGCATAGCTGCTGTTACTTCCATATCTGTAGCTACATCATAATCTTTAAAATGACCTGTTGTACGTCCTTTTAATCCTTGAATTAAAGCATCCACCTTTTTTGGATCAGGTTCGCCTACCGATAGGGCTTTATGCAAACCATTGGCACGATACGAGTATAAAAGAATTTCTGAACCTACTACCGCTTCACCAAAATAGGTAGAAGCTAAAACATATGGATGTTGTGCTTTGTAGCCTTTTTCAATTAAACCTAGCGCTTCGCCATATTTAGCTTTGTTGGCATCGGTAGAATTTACCCATTTGGTGAAATTATTTTCAATGGCTTGTTTTTTCTCAAATACATGATTCTTTTTTAATTGAGCAGTTTGACCAATGAAGTATTTCCAATAGTTAGAAACACGTGCATATTTAGATGCATACTTGATACGGGTAGCGGTACTCAAGTTCATGTGTTTTTTGTAGATGTCTAGTTTTTTACCTCTAATTTTTACCCGTGCAGGTTGGTCTAAATCTACCGCTTGTTTAACCCCCCAAGAAGTTAGATAACGATCGGTAGATCCTGGGTAACCCATAATCATTGCGTAATCGTTTTCTTTTACTCCTTCTAATGAAATAGGTAAACTGTGTTTTGGTACCAGCGGAATATTGGTGTCTGCATATTTTGCAGGTTTTCCATCTTGTCCGGTATAAATTCTTAAAATAGAAAAATCACCGGTATGACGAGGCCACATCCAGTTGTCTGTGTCACCACCATATTTACCTACAGATGAAGGTGGCGCACCAACTAAACGAACGTCAGTATAAGTAGTATATACAAAAAGGTAAAATTCGTTTCCTTCGTAAAATGATTTTACATCGGCATTAAATCCTGTTCCTTCGGTAGCTGCATTTTCAATAGAATCTGCTAATTGAGAAATGATTTTGTGACGGTCTTGGTCGCTCATATCATCGTTTAGTTGGGAATTGATGATATCCGAAACGTCTTCCATTCGTTCTAAAAACGAAGCAGTCATTCCTTCGGCTTCCAACTCTTGGTCTTTGCTCATTGCCCAAAAACCATCGGTTAAATAATCGTGTTCAGGAGTTGAATTTCCTTGAATTGCACCAAAAGCACAATGGTGGTTGGTTAAAGTTAACCCTTCTTTTGAAATGATTTCTGCAGTACAACTACCGCCACTTAGCATTACAATCGCATCTTTTAACGAAGAATGATTGACACTGTAAATTTCATCGGCTGTTAATTTCAAGCCTTCTTTTTGCATATCGGCATAATTCAAACGGCCAATAAACATAGGTAACCACATCCCTTCGTCAGCTTTGATTCCAAACGGAATCGCCATCATGAATGCGAGGACAATTACGGATATTTTTTTCATCTGTTTTTGATTTTTGCAAATCGCACCCTGGGTTTTAGCATAATAACCCAAAGCTTAATTTACCTGTTTTTGTTTTTTTGTTATAGTTGCAATTGTACGCAAAAAGAAAGGATTGGTACGTGACTTTTGTTTGTATGGAATGTAAGTTGGATAAACGGTTTTTAGGGATGGTGATATACTATTTACATTTCAGTAAATTTGTGACCTATGAGTGACTTACGAAGAGCAAAACGAATGTTATGGTTATTTGGATTTTTCAAAATTCCATTAATCGGGTTTATTAACCCCAAATTAGTCGAACTAACCGATAAACGAATGGTGGTTCGGGTTCCATTGCGTAGAAAAACCAAAAATCATTTAGGCTCCATGTATTTTGGTGCATTATCTATAGGAGCCGATTTAGCAGGCGCTTTTCAAGCGTTTCATATAGCCGATAACCGGAAGAGTAAAATATCACTTGCGTTTAAAGATTTTAAAGCAGATTTTTTGAGACGACCAGAAAGTGATGTGTTTTTTATATCGGAAGCAGGACAACAAATTGAAGCTATGGTAGATGAAACCATCCAGACCAAAGAACGCGTTACACAGGGAATTAGAGTAGATGCGGTTATTAACTATCCAGAAAATCCGGAAGTGGTAGCTGAGTTTACGCTAGGTTTATCGGTAAAAGATAAAGGATGACGGAGTGAATTTAACCGAGCAGAAATTTCATTTTCTGTTTTTAATTTAGAGAAAACAGACCTTTAGCTACCAATAAAAACAAGGAACAACATGTCAAAATTCATACTTGCATTAGATCAGGGAACGACTAGTTCCAGAGCTATCATTTACAATGAGGCATTTAAACGAGAAATAACCCAGCAACAGGAGTTTAAACAATTTTATCCGCAACCGAGCTGGGTGGAACATGACCCTGAATTGATTTGGAAAACGCAATTAGCAACCGCTCAATTGGCCTTGCAGGAAAGTGAAATTTCCAGTAAAAATATTTCCGCCATTGGAATAACAAACCAACGTGAAACCACGATAGTGTGGAACCGGGAAACAGGAATTCCAGTGTATAACGCCATTGTGTGGCAAGATAGAAGAACAGCCGATTACTGTAAGAAATTGATTTTGGCAGGGCACGAAGAAATGATTTCAGAAAAAACGGGATTGGTTTTGGATGCGTATTTCTCGGCTACAAAAATTCATTGGGTTTTAGAAAACGTGGAAGGTGCGCGTGCCTTAGCAACGGCCGGAAAATTGGCTTTTGGAACCGTGGATAGCTGGTTGGTTTGGAAATTAACCAATGGAAAAACGCATATAACCGATGCAAGTAATGCGAGTCGTACCATGCTGTTTAATATTGCCACATTAGAATGGGATACCGCGTTATTAGATTTGTTTCAAATCCCCAAATCCATGCTGCCTACGGTGGTAGACAGTTGTGGTGAACTAGCGGTAACGGATTCCGAGTTATTCGGGGTGCCCATTCCTATTACGGGTATGGCAGGCGATCAGCAAGCAGCACTTTTTGGCCAGTTGTGTACCGATTCGGGGATGGCTAAAAGTACTTACGGAACAGGGTGTTTTTTGATGCTAAATACGGGAAATCAAATTTTAAAATCGAGCCATAAAATGTTATCTACCATTGGGTGGAAAATGGGAGGGGAAGTAACCTATGCCTTGGAAGGAAGTGTATTTATTGGCGGAGCCGTAATTCAATGGCTACGCGATGAAATGGAGTTTTTTGTGGAAGCTGCAGATTGCGAAACCTTAGCCGAAGCGGCCGATGATAATGGTGGGGTATATTTTGTACCGGCACTCACGGGTTTGGGTGCTCCACATTGGGACCCAAATGCGCGTGGAGCTATTTTCGGAATTACCCGAGGTACCTCGAAAGCCAATTTGACCCGAGCGGCATTAGAAAGTATTTGTTTTCAAGTAAACGATGTGCTGCAAGCCATGTCGGGCGATTTAGATTCAGAAATTACCGAACTTAGAGTAGATGGTGGAGCGGCTGCAAATGATTTACTGCTTCAATTTCAGGCAGATATATCGAAAACAAAAGTGTTGAAACCCACCCAATTGGAAACCACCGCGTTGGGAGTGGCCTTTTTGGCAAGCATAGGGACTGGTATTCAAACCATTGATAGTCTGAAAAATAAGTGGTCGCTAGAGAAAACTTTCCTACCCGAAATGGAAGAAAAAAGAGTGAAATTGTTGCGATCCAGATGGAATGAAGCCGTGAAACGAAGCTTAGGTTGGAATTAAGTATTACCCAATTAGAAGGAAACGGATGAACAGAGAAATAGCAATTACCAAAATTAAAGACACCACTATAAATTGGGATGTCGTTGTTATTGGCGGAGGAGCAAGCGGACTTGGAGTCGCCTTAGATGCCTCTTCGCGCGGATACAAAACTTTACTACTAGAATCGTATGATTTTGCCAAAGGCACCTCGTCAAAAAGCACCAAATTGGTGCATGGCGGAGTACGCTATTTAGCCCAAGGAGATATTTCATTGGTTTTGGAAGCGCTGCGTGAACGCGGAAGATTAAAATTTAACGCGCCTCATTTATTTGAAAACAGAAAATTCATTATCCCGAATTACCGATGGTGGGGAGGAACATTTTATACCGTTGGGTTAAAAATGTATGATAAAATGTCGGGTAAATTAGGATTGGGGCCATCCCAGCATATTTCTAAGGAGGAAGTGATGCGTTACATTCCTAATTTGATTGAAGAGGATTTGCGTGGCGGAGTGATTTACCATGATGGCCAATTTGATGATTCCCGATTAGCTATTAATTTAGCCCAATCCATCAACGATAACGGAGGTACGGTAGCCAATTACATCGAGGTTAAATCACTGCTTAAAGATGCCGATGAACTCATAATTGGTCTCACCGCATTTGATAAAGAAGCCAACGAAACCTATACTATTCGTACCAAAACGGTGGTAAATGCCACAGGCGTTTTTGTGGATAGTATTTTGAAAATGGATACCAAAACCCATAAAGAAATAGTGATGCCCAGCCAGGGAGTGCATTTGGTTTTACCCAAAGCATTTTTACCCAGTGATTATGCCATCATGATTCCAAAAACCTCAGATGGGCGCGTTTTGTTTGCCGTTCCATGGCATGATAAAGTGATTTTGGGCACAACAGATACACCGCGTGAAAAACCGGAAATTGAACCCCAAGCCCTGGCAGAGGAAATTGATTTTATTTTAGAAACCGCTTCCGGTTATTTGGTAAAACCACCCACCAGAAAAGATGTGTTGAGCGTTTTTGCAGGGTTACGCCCATTGGCCGCTGTGCCTAAAGAAGAAGGGAAGGAAGTGGCCTCCAAAGAGGTTTCGAGAAGTCATAAAATCATG
Organism: uncultured Flavobacteriales bacterium; assembly: GCA_963974475.1. Classification (GTDB taxonomy): domain Bacteria; phylum Bacteroidota; class Bacteroidia; order Flavobacteriales_G; family Salibacteraceae; genus CAJXZP01. The sequence continues at coordinate 75,467 of CAXBCR010000001.1, read as the reverse complement.
GTCTCCTTGTCGGGATTAATCACCATTATTGGAGGTAAATGGACTACCTACCGACAAATGGGCGAGGATGTAGTTAGTAAAATCCCGATGTTGGCTGGTATTGATGAGCGCGAATGCGTGACCTGTAGCACCCATATTCATGGCGCTGCAAGAGATTTAGATTTTAGCAAACATTGGCATGTATATGGCTCAGATTTACCCGAAATTCAAAAAATGATTGCAGAAAACCCCGAACTGGGCAAAGAGTTGCATCCCGATTTGCCCTATACGCAGGCGGAAGTAATTTGGGCAATTCGTCACGAAATGGCACGAACCATTGAAGATGTTTTGGCGCGTAGAACACGTGCGCTGTTTTTGGATGCACGGGTAAGTGTGAAAATGGCTCCAAAAGTAGCCGTATTGATGGCGAATGAATTAGGCTATTCAAACGATTGGAAAACGAATCAAATAAATCAATTTAAAGAATTGGCAAAAGGATATATTTTGGATTAATTGGTACGGATAGTTCCGATGCAATGACGATTCAATTTGAAGTGGAAATTGAAACTGGATTGAGCCTATTTCAAAAAGAAAATTACCTTTAGCTTTTTGAAAATTAAAGCCATGCAAAATCAAACAATTTTTGGACATCCAAAGGGTCTTTTTATTTTATTCTTTACCGAACTATGGGAACGATTTTCGTTTTACGGAATGCGCGCCATTTTGGTGTTATACCTTACAGCAGCCACTACCGATGCAACAAACCCAGGTTTGGGATGGACCGATAAAGAAGCGCTAGCGCTATATGGTTGGTACACCATGATGGTGTATTTCATGGGTATTTTTGGAGGCGCAATAGCCGATAAATGGTTGGGTCAAAAAAAATCGGTTTTAATTGGTGGGGTGCTAATTATTCTGGGCCAATTTGCGTTGGCTATCGATAACATGAATACCTTTTATGCCGGACTTTTCTTGATTGTGAGTGGCGTAGGAATGTTAAAACCAAACATCAGTACCATGGTGGGGAGTTTGTATAAATCTGGAGACGAAAAACGCGATTCTGGGTTCACCATTTTTTATATTGGAATCAATATTGGGGCCGTCTTAGCGCCCTTGTTAGTCGGTTATTTTGGTGAAAAAGTGAGCTGGCACCTTGGCTTTTCGCTAGCCGGATTCGGTATGATTTTAGGTCAAATTGTGTACGTATTTGGCAAAAAACAATTAACCGGAATCGGAGAGTTGCTTACCAAATCGAAAGAACATGCGCATTTAGCTTCGCAGCCGTTGACCAAAATTGAAAAGGACCGAATGCTAGTGATGTTTTTATCATTTTTAATCGTCATGTTTTTCTGGGCAGCCTATGAGCAAGCCGGTGGATTAATGAATCTGTACGCCAAAAATAAGATAGACCGCGTAGTATTTGGTATGGAAATTCCAGCCAGTTTCTTTCAATCATTGCATGCGCTGTATGTAGTATTTTTGGGAGCGCCTATGGCTTATTTTTGGGTGCGCTGGCGTCAAAAAGGAAAAGAATCATCCTCGCTATTCAAAATGGGTGTTGGCTCCATTATCATGAGTTTAGGTTTTGTAGCCCTAATGGGTGCCGCCTATGACGTGTCTGTTTCAGCGCTTGGAAAAGGTCCTGTATATTGGTTGTTTTTAGCCTACTTTTTGCATGTCATTGCCGAGTTGAGTATATCGCCCGTAGCGTTGTCGTTTATCACCAAATTGGCCCCTATGAAATACGCCAGTTTAATGATGGGCTCTTATTTTGCCATTACCGGAATTGGTAACAAAATTGCCGGTATATTAGGCGAAGCCGCCCAAGAATCGGGCGAAATGGCTATATTTTCTGGAATTGCCATTTTTACGTTCTGCCTAGGAGTTTTGATATTGCTTTTCGTGAAAAAACTAAAAGCCCTCACCCATGGAGCCGAAGAGGTAGCATAGAATGAGATGGGGCGGGTTTTGTACGGATTATTATGCTTTTGGGTCTCTTCTACCCGGGAGAACATTTAACTCCAATGATTACCGTTATGGCTTCCAAGGACAGGAAAAGGATGATGAGTGGAAAGGCGAAGGAAATAGTATAAATTACAAATATAGAGTTCATGACCCGAGACTTGGTAGGTTCTTAAGTATTGACCCGTTATCTTCTAAGTACCCATGGAATAGTCCTTATGCTTTTAGCGAGAATAGAGTGATTGATGGTATTGAGTTTGAGGGTTTGGAAGTTGTATTGCTAGGTATGCGGTCGGGGGCTTCTTTTGGCTTTTCTGCAGATGCTGAGGGAGGGTTCGCGTTTGGGCCAGATGGTATGGCTGAATACATAGGACATGGTGTTGGTTTCGATACTGATATTGGAGTAACTCCTTCAAGTATTAGTATTTCGTATTATCCGGATATGCCATTACTAGGCGAAGCTGAAGGAGCTGGAACTTCATTTGGTGCTTCGTTTACTGTTCTTGGTGGTGGAATGTCAATTAGTAGAGTGACTTCGGGTAATTATAAAGGTTGGTCTGTGTCATTTGATGCAGGTCCAAGTCTTGCAACTATGTCTATTAATGGTTATTCAACAACGACAAAATTAAAACACGCAAGTAGTATTGATATAGCTAAAATGCCTAGGGTGGTTATGGCTCAAGTTAGTAAAGTGTTATCTTCAAAAATGGATGAATTAGTTTCAAAGCGTAATAATTTAGAATCAGATGTAAGAATTTTACAAGAGCGTAAAGACGTTCTGTCAGAAGCTTTACAAAAGCAAAACCTTGATGGAACTTATCAGCAAGTTGAGTATATGCAATTATATAACCAGACTGTTCAGGAGTTAAATGCTTCTGAAAAAGAACTTTCAGAGGTAAATGAAACTATGTATGTTATGGGGTCGGTTTTAAATGAGATTAATAAAAAAGGATTGTAATTTTTTGGGAATGGGTAATTTTCGTTTAGTATTTGTTTTTCCTATATTATATTCTGTAATATTTATTTTATTATTTCAGTTTTATTTTTTTGATTATGTTAACGGTTTAAAATTTATTGAGGAATATTTTTTTTTAATGATAGTCATTCCGTATCTCCTTAAATTTGTGCTAATAATAAAGATTGGAACTTTAATAGATAAAGAGAGTATGGGGCGGTATGCTTATAGGGTATCTAAATTTCAGCCAATAGGTTTATCTATGTTATCAAGAAAAGATGTTGGGATACTTTTATCAAAGTATCCTCGGATTAAGATTTGGCGAGGTCTAATTAGAGAGGTTAATTTACTATTAGTGTTACATATGTTGTATGTTGTTTATGTTTTGTTTTTTAGTTAACACTGGGAAGAATAAGTAAGAAATAACAGGAAAGCCTTTGCAGTGATGTAAGGGCTTTTTAGTTTATGGGAAAGAAGAGTTGGTAGAGTTTAATAAGAGTAAGAGCAATAGCTAAAACAGCACCAGTTTTAGTGATGTACTCCCCCGCACCTCGCCATCTAAATAAACCCCAAGATGCAGATTGATCATTTTAGCTTTTCAAGGTGCGAAGCAACTTAGAAAAACTTAATGGCAATCAAGTGATAAAGATAAATAGGAAACTAACCGAAACACCCAACAACTCCAGCACACCAAAGTTTAACCCCAAAAAAAACAACCCCTACCCATTATTACCCATCAAAAACCATTAATTAATTGCACGATTAGTATAAATTTGAGACATGCGATCAGCCACCGAAATAAACGCTAATAAGGACATTGAGTTAACCGGCAATGAAGCAAACTTAGTGGCGTATTATAAATTTAACGATGGCAGTGGGCAAATAGCCACCGACCAATCAAGCACCACTAATAATGCGGTGCTGGGTAGTTCCAATACCGCATATACCGATGACCCAACTTGGGTGAAAGTTAATCATGCCATTACTAGTGTGAGTTCGTATAGGTATGGGTTTGGCGGTATGGAGAAAGACGACAAAATCAAAGGACAAGGATTCCCACTGGGCAAATTGCTCGGAGGTGATGGTGTCAAATGTTAATTCCCGAAAAAGAGTATCCTCCTCCATTTGAGCCGAAACAGATGCCGAAATGCCCAAAAACAATAACAAACTAACCAAAAATGGCGCATTCCTTTTTAGCCACTTATTTATATGATTACACATGGTTGTTTTCCTTTTAAGTTGGTTCGTTTTATATGAATGCTTTTACAGCACTTTTGCAAAACAGACACTCGTTTTTAATCCGGAATACTGGCCGTAATTTGAAATGCGATGGTATCCGTTTTTAGGGTACAGACCAATTGCTTCCAATTGTTTTATACCTGTTTCTAAAATACACTTTTTATAACCTAAGGCTTTCGCCCAATTTTCTAAGTGTTGTAAAATTTCGGAGGCAGCTCCTTTTCCACGGTAATCGGAATCGGTAAACATACGTTTAATTTCCACCGAATCCGAATCGTATTCTTTTATTGCTCCGCAAGCTATTGCGGTGTCATTGGCATAGGCTACCAATACATGTTTAATGTCGTTTACCTTATTAAATTGGTCGTAAAAGGCATGGTCATCGCCATCTTTAATGGCCAAATCTGCATCTAGCAAAGCGATGAGTTGAATGAAATCTGAGTTGGATGAATCTGTTTTTAGAATTTTCATTTAGAACCTTTCGTAATAAATTTAGAGATGCGAAACGAATGTGTCTATTTTCTGTTAGTCAGCCAATTATCAATTGGAATAAGAGCCGAATTAATAGCCACAATGGTTACCACACCGATTAAGGTTTCCGGAAATAACCCTGCTGCTGCCAAACACCCAATAGCCGAACTGCACCATACTGTAGCCGCGGTGGTTAACCCATGTACGTTTATGCCTTCTTTAAAGATAATACCTGCTCCCAAAAATCCAACTCCCGTAACCACTTGCCCAATTATTCTAGTTACATCGCCTTGATCCTGGGTAAGATGAATAGATAATAGCACGTAAATAGCCGAACCCGTTGCCACCAAAGTGTTAGTTCTAAGTCCAGCAGATTTATGGTTCCATTGTCGTTCAAAACCTATTAATGCACCTGCACCCACGGCCGCTGCCAATCGTAAAGAAAATTCAAATAATGTCATTTAATTGGTTTTATGTATGTCGGAAACGGATGTCTCTTTAAACTGATTTTTAAGTTCTAATAATGGCCCGTAAACTACAATTTGGTCACCCGATTGAACTATTTCTGAACCTTTTGGAACGGGAATCCAGTTATTATTGCGTTCAATCCCTAAAATTACAATCCCTTTTTTAGAAAAATCAAAATCTATAAGTTGACTTCCAATATACTCTGAGGTCATACTAATATTGGCTCGAATAAGTCCAAAACCTTCCGACAATCGGAGTAAATTTTCGATAGGTGTTTCCTCAAAATGATACGAATTCATTAATCTATTACGAACAAATTTTTCCCATTTATCCGTAAATCCGTTATAAGTAGCAAGCAAATAAATAATTACCAAACCCGCTGTAAATAGAATAATGTCTAGGTATTTAGATAGCCCTTCGGTGGAAATAATGGTGGTGGAAAAGGTGACGATAATGGTGATAAAACCAGCGTAACCCATAATCATTAATATAGATATTATTCTTCTTCGTAAGGGGTGATTTAGTATTTGTTCCGATTCTTTGGTTGTGAATCCGGTACCTGTAATAGCAGATAAGGCTTGAAAACTAGCTTTTTTTGTGTCCATTCCTGTCAAGCTAAGAGCAACTGCTGCAGCTTTTACGACTAAAATTAGAACAAAAATTGCAATTAAGGAAGGAAGCACCAACAGTGTATTCATATCAATTTATTTCTTTAACAATTGTTTTTTCATACGAAAAGATGGAACTTTTATTAAATATCAAATTGACCACCAGTCCGCTGATAACAAGGGATATCAAAATTACAATAAATATAATTTGATGGAATTAAATTTGGTTTTTATTATGTGAGATTAATTTGAACAAAAAAAGGCGATTTGAATTTCTCAAATCGCCTTCATTCAGTGTAAATCGATAGCTAGTTATTCAATAACAGTTACCAAATCTTCTCTACTTTTTCTTACTTTGGTAAGGTTTACTAACCAATCGTTTTCAGCGTCTCTGTAGCCTATAGGAAGCATTACGCAACTTCTTAAACCTTTAGCTCTTAGTCCCAAAATTTCATCTAATGCACTTGGGTCAAAACCTTCAAGCGGAGTACTGTCCACACCTTCATACGCAGCCGCTACGATAGCCATAGAAAAAGCAATGTAAGCTTGTTTTGCCGCGTGATTAAAGTTTTCTTCCGCATCTTTTTGAGGGTAGCTACTCAATAGCATCTGACGATAGTTTTCCCATCCTTCATTCTCAAATCCGCGAACAGTATTGGTCAGGTCAAACATTTTATTGATTCGGTCTGCTGTATACGTATCCCATGCCGCAAAAACCAGTAGGTGTGAACAATCGGTAATTACAGATTGATTCCATGCAATCGGTCTAATTTTCTCTTTTACTTCTTGGTTTTTTACCACAATAATTTCAAATGGTTGCAAACCACTTGAAGTAGGAGCAAGAGATGCGGCTTCTATAATATTGTTTATTTTTTCTTCAGATACTTTGGTGCCGTTCATGGCCTTTGCTGCGTATCTCCAGTTCAATTTATCTAATAATTCCATTATTCTTATTTGTTAAAGTGTTTGTTATTTTTCGTTTGTTTCAGATAAAATATTAATCCATTCATTCAGCATCTCTTTCAATTGTAATACCTCGGTAAGTTGAATGTTTTCGGTAAGCAAGGTTTTGACCAATTTGTCCGGTATAGGCAATGCTAATTTCTTTAAATCCTTACCTTTTTCGGTGAGCCCAATACGGACGGTTCTTTCGTCTTTGGTAGACCTATTTCTAGTAAGAATTTCCATTTTCTCCATCCTTTTTAAAAGAGGTGAAAGCGTATTAGTGTTTAGTAGTAAGCGTTCCGAAATTTGGTTAATGCTTACGTTGTCGGTTTCCCAAAGCACCATGAGTACGAGGTATTGTGGGTATGTAACCCCCATTTGAGCTAAATACGGTTTATAGGCTTTGGTAATTAACCGAGATACCGAGTATATGGGAAAGCAAATTTGATTTTTTAGTTCTAGTTGTGTATGGTCCATTAGTTCATGTTTTTAGAATTCCTCCATGCTTTCCAAGCGCCAGACGACCAAAGCGCCCATGCAATTAGTATCGGTTGAAAAAACAATCTTCTCAATCGTGCACCGTCCGAATTTAGAACGCCAAAGGCATCTTTATTTTCTAAGTATTGAGAGATATTCCCAGGGAATACCAAGACAAAAAATGCCGCTAAAGCCCATCCAAAATGAATGCGTTTATTTTTCCATAAGGCTAAGCCCAATCCCAAAGCCATTTCTACAATACCTGATAATATCACCACCAAATCCTTACTCATAGGAAGCCAATCTGGTACTTGCGCTTGAAAATCCACCCGATTAAAGGTGAGGTGGCTGAAGCCTGCGTAAAACATAAAAATGGCTAGTAGTATCCTAAATATGTTTTGTGTTAATGTTGTTTTTATAATAGTGTTCATTTTTATATTTTAAATCGCACACATTTAAATCGTGCACGATGCAAATGTACGCCATTTTTGAATATTGCAAATTATTTGGGAAAGTATTTTTTTTAATGAGGTATAGCTATTTATTACTGCGGGTTGTGGTTAGTTTAAATGAATCCCGGGGGCTAAAATCCCTCTAAAAAGTAGCATCAATGCTACCAGAAAAGCCACATTGATAGTGGAAATTTTGCCAATGCGTGAATTGGATGAGGGCACAACATCTGTAATGGTATCTGCGTTTTGCCATGGAAAAATAAAAATCATTCCACTACTAATGGGGTAAATAATACTCACAATAGCAATAACTGGCAGATATAATAGGGTGGTAATTACGGAACCCACCATCCATGGTAAAAAGAGTACATGAAAGGAGAAATTTTTTCTATTTGCACCCGAATCCAGCCATTCCATTTTATAGCTCATTTGCAAAAATGGGCGTGTCATTTTATAGGCAATGAATGTAAACAGAAGGGTAGCTATTAGTGCCAACCCAATTTGCAGCCAATAGGGAGTTTGGGTCATAAGATACACTTTACCGATATCTCCATTTTTGAAAAATAACCCCGTCATGAGGTAACCTAAAAAATTGTAGAGTCCTAAAACCGAGAACCATAATAAAAACAGATGTAATAGGGTATGCGCTTTTTTGCGTAATTTGTAATAGCCATACCCGGCTAAAAGTCCTTGAATTAAGCTAATCACCGGACCAGCTAAAGCAACAACCGTTTTTTGAAATAGGGTTAAATCAATAATCGTAGCATGAGACACGAAGTTATGATGAAGCGTTGGGCTGCTTCCTAATAAAAAACCGGTAAGGGCATGCGCCAACTCGTGAAAAACGGTGGTGAGCAAAAACGCGATTACATAAAGAATGGCAGAATTGAATGAAATAGCTATTTTTTCGTTCATTTTCAATGTGTTATTTAGACCTCATTTATGAGATAGATATGGAGTAAACGTGCGCTCCCAATAAAAACTATAGATGAATGAGCTGGCAACAAAGTAAATTAATTTTTAGAGCCCATTGTGTTGCTAGCGACTTCTTTTGCAAGATAATCGCAGCAGTTTAAATTATTTATGAATGCGATTTAAGCGTGCCTGTTTAAGGCATCTTAATTCTGACGCAACTTTTCACGCAACAATTGTCGCTCTAGCGGAGAATGAGTCAGTGTACCTGCTTTTTCGAAGTGAGTTTTAGCCATAATTGAGTCATTTTTCTGTAAGTAAATCTCGCCTAAAAGACTGTGGTATAGATAATATTGATTCAATTTTTGCGTATCCTTAATTTCCTTTAATGCCAGCAATGCAGCCTCCGCACCATTTAATTTGAGATGAATAACGGCTCTATTCACTTCTGTTATTACAGATGGGTTGAGTTGGCATAACCAATTATATAACTCCATAATTTTTTGCCAGTTGGTGGATTCAAAATCTTTGGAAACACAATGTTCAAATGCAATGGCTGCTTCAATATGATAGGAACTAACCTCGCTACCAAACGCGGCTTTATTCATGTATTCATTCCCTTTTGCTATCCATTTTCCATCCCATTTGGTCCGGTCTTGTTTTTCCAATAGAATAATCTCACCGGTGCTGGTGAGTCGGCTTTCGTTTCTGGAAGAATGAAAGCACATTAATGCCATTAGCGCATACGCTTGGGCAACTTGAATAGATTTATTTTCGGTAATGAGCTTACACAATAACATGGCTTCCTCCATTAGGTCTTTTCGAATAAGCGTATCGGAATGGGTGGAATTATACCCTTGCGTAAATAATAAATAAATCGAATTAAGAACTCCGCCAATACGAACCGTTAAATCTTGATTTTCGGGTATTTCAAACTTGGTTTTATCTTTTCTGAAAAATGTTTTAGTGCGATGCAACCGTTTAGAAATCGTCTCCTCAGAGGTAAGAAATGTTTGTGCAATCTCGGCTGTACTAAACCCACATAGGGTTTTGAGAATCATTGTAATTTGATTTTCGGAAGATATATCGGGATGACTGCAAGCAAACATCATGCGCAGCATATCATCGGATATGGCTTCCTCATTCCATAAATTATTCATGGTAGTAGTAAGCGTGTATTCTGAGGTGAGTAAAGTTTTGTGACTGTTGTTAAAATCAAACTGAACCGAATGTTTGTTTCTTCTAATAATGTCGATAGCCTTGTTTTTTGCGACCCTAAAAAGCCATCCCGAAGGGTTTTCTGGAATTCCTTTGAGCGCCCATACCTGTATAGCATCAATAAAAGTTTGTTGCACCACATCCTCAGACGTTTCGAGGTTTTCAGTACCAAAAATCTTAGTTAAAACAGAAACCATCTTTCCCGCCTCGTGGCGAAAAAGATGGTCTGTAAGTGTATTGATATTAACTGAATCAGAATTCAAACTACATTTTTAGTTCGTTAATTTCTCTAACCTCCACGATGCCATCGTGCTCAAGAATTGGACAGTTTTTAGCTATTTCCAATGCTTCTTCATACGAATTTGCAGTGCATGCTAAATAGCCACCTACAATTTCCTTACCTTCCATGTATGGCCCATCGCTTACCACCTTTTGCGATCCGGTTATTATTTTTCCAGATTTCGCTAAGGGTTGTGCGCCAATTAGTTTTCCTTGTTCTTTTAAGCCGCCCATCCATTCAGACCATTTTTGCATGTGGGCTTGCCATTTTTCAGGCGATTGTTGTGCTGTTTCAGCGTCACCGCCTCTAAATAATAATAAGTATTCTGCCATAATTATGTTTTATTTGAATTCGATTATTAAAATTACATTCCCGGTATTGGCATGGTTTCATGCACTTCAATGGTACATGCATTATCATAGCCCAAATGTGGATGCCCTTGCAATAATGCCATGGCTCCTTTCATATCCTCTGCTTGTAAAACAGAATATCCGGTAACTTGTTTGTTGCTATTTGCACTTTTTCCATCGGTACCTAATACTTGACCACCCATAAGAGGAGATCCCATATCTACTAATTGAGAGCCACATCTTTGAGCCCATTGCATCCAACCTTCCATACCTGCTTTTTGTTGTTCTGGAGTAGCACTTGACATTTGTTTCATGGCATCTTCTGTGGCATGATAAATTACGATAAATTTTTTCATTTTGATTGTGTTTTATGAATATTAATTAAAAAATTGATTCTGTTTTAAATTCCAAAGGATCCTATTTGAGTGGCTTCTAAAGCTACTGGCGGTTCCTCACATCTGTCTTTAAGGTCTTTAGTAAAATTTTTAAATGACGCCATATTGTTGAGTGGGTTCTCATCCTGTAAGGTGGCTTGATGCACAAATGTTACTCCATCTGCTAATAGGGAGCTGGTATATTGAAATCCACTTGGATTAGCAGAATTAAGTTCCTTAAAAACCGCTCGAATTAAATCGCTATTTTCCTCTGCTCTTCCTATTTTTACTTTGTATTGAACTATTATTTTTTTCATAACGTACATGTTGTTTTATTGGTTGTTATATTAATGACGAATGGTTTTTTGAAATTGGGACAGTAAATTAAAATAAAAATGAAATTGTTTTAAAAATTCATCCATTGCATTGAAGTATAGCAAGATTTGGGTCAAAATGGAATCGGATTCTTCCATTTGATTTTTGCAATTTCGAAAGTGGCAAGAATATCTTTTTAAGTAATTCTATTACAAAGTGAGGTGATTCCTTTTCGTTAAGGATAATTTAAGAATACAAAATGGTGGGATGAGGTAGTGATTTACGGATTGAATAAGGTAATAAACAGATGTATGTTTAAATTGTAAGTGCGCATTAACGCTGGATTAAGCATGAAATCAATGGGATATGAAAACGTGAATTGGAAAATTTATTTCGCATGAGAAAAGATGAGAATTGTCGCATCAATTTAACACCAAAGTCATAGATTCTCACGACTTGATGACCTACATTTGCGAAAGTTTTATGCTAATTATGTAGTATACTACTGAATGAATATCAATATAAACGAGTTTGAAATCAATTTATCATGAAAAGTATTTTTAAACAACTATGGGGATTTTTTATTTCCATGGAATTTATGGCTTTTTTAATCCTCTTGTTTGCGGTCTCCATTGGTACCGGAACTTTTATAGAAAACGATTTTGGGACCCCGGCATCTAAGGCGGTGGTATATAATTCCAAATGGTTTGAGTTATTACTTTTCTTTTTGTTTGTGAATTTAGTCGCTAATATTGTTCGGTTTAGAATGTACCGAATGGCTAAATGGTCCATATTTATGTTTCACCTTGCTTTTATATTTATGATAGCCGGTGGGGCAGTAACCCGTTACATTAGTGAAGAAGGGATACTTCATATTCGTAAGGGAAACACTAGTAATACGGTAGTTAGCGATAAAACTTATTTTAGGTTTAAAGTGGATAATCGTAAGATGCAATACACTTTTGAACATGTGGTTTTTTTAAACCCGTTGTACAACCCAAGCTTTTCTAAAAGCTTTGACTTTGAAGGTACGGACATAGCTATTAGTTATAAAGACTTTTTGCAAAATGCGGTTGATACCGTTATTCCTGATGAAAATGGGTCTACTTATTTAGAAATGGTTTCTACCGATGGGCAAGGACGAAAAACCAACTATTTAGAAAAGGGTACGGCAACTAATTTCGGGATGCTTACCGTTGGGTTTGGTCAGGATCAAGAAAACGTAGCTTTTAAAATTATTGAAGACACTAACGGACTTTCCTATATTTCAAAATATAATGTGACTTTCTTGAAAATGAGTGACCGTTCGGAAGGTATGGATAGCGCTAATGTGAGTCATCCATTTGAATCACGCAAATTGTACCAAATAAATGGGGTTAATTTGGTGTTTAAAGGACTTCATGAAAAAGTAAAAAAGAGTTTGACGACTAGTAAAGGTGGTAATGCCGCTAAAGGCTCAGATATTTTGGTTATGGATTTAGCTATTAATGGCCAACATCAAGACGTATTTTTAAAAGGAGGAGCAGGATTTGTAACCCCTCCCGTACTGCTTGAACAAGATGGATTACATTTCGGACTGTCGTATGGGTCTAAATATTATAATTTACCCTATTATGTGAAATTAAGAGAATTTCAATTAGACCGCTATCCAGGATCTATGAGTCCTGCTTCTTATGCCAGTGAAATAACGCTTATTGATGAGGAAGAAGGTGTGAATGAAGAACACCGAATTTTTATGAATAATGTGTTAGATTACAGAGGGTATAGATTATTTCAATCTTCTTATGATCAAGATGAAGCTGGAACAGTTCTTTCTGTAAACCGGGATTTCTGGGGTACTTGGTTATCGTATATTGGATATATTATGATGGGTGCAGGCATGTTCTTTACGCTATTTTTGAAAGAAAGTAGATTTACCAAATTAGGAAAAACATTGGATAAAATTAGAGCTAAAAAAGAAGCGTTAACCGTGCTAGTTGTATTGATGATGATGAGTTCGGCAACAATTGCTCAAGATCATAATCATACAACAGATGCACCTAGTGTAATGCCGGTAGAACAGGCCGAACAATTTGGTGCACTTCAAATTCAGGATCAACAAGGGAGAATGAAACCGATGAATACTCTTTCATCGGAAGTTTTGCGTAAGATATCGCGTAAATCTAAATGGGAAGGTCAATCAGCTGATCAGGTGTTTTTAGGAATGATATACGATCCTGCCAAGTGGCAATCCGTATACATGATTAAAGTGACCCACCCGGATTTGAAAAAGAAAATCGGTTTAGGTAAGGATGAGAAATATGCCTCCTTTATTCAATTCTTTTCCAAAGATTTTGATTTCTTATTAGCCGATGATGTAGCCAAGGCTAATCGTAAAAAACCAAGTCAGAGAGGTAAATACGATAAGGATGTAATGGCAGTAGATGAACGTGTAAATATTTGTTACATGATTTATACGGGATCGATAATGCGCGTATTCCCATTACCTAACGATCCGGCTAATAAATGGTATTCTCCTTCGGAAGCTACCAAGGTGTTTACTGGAAATGATTCTCTTTTTACAGCGCATATTTTCAAAATGTATTTTGATGCCATTGAAGATGGTTTAAATACAGGTAAATGGGAGCCTGCAAATAAAATTATCAGGTCTATTCACGATTATCAAGTTAAAAATGGCTCCGAAATAATGGTTCCAGAGAGAAAATTGAAAGCGGAGATTTTTTACAATAAAGCACATATTTTCAATAACTTATTCTTCTACTATTTTACCATTGGTTTTTTATTCTTGATAGTGCTGTTTGTACAGCTATTCCACGCGGGTGGTAAAATTTTGAATACCATTGTGAATGGTTTTTATTGGTTAATTGTCGCAGGGTTTATTACCCACACCGCAGGTTTAATTTTGTTGTGGTACATCGCAGGTCATGCTCCTTGGAGTAACGCCTACGAATCAATGGTGTACATTGGGTGGGCAACCATGTTATCCGGATTTATTTTTGGTAGAAAATCTAAAATCACTTTAGCAGCTACGGGTTTATTGACCTCTTTCATTTTGATGGTAGCACATTTAAATTGGTTGGATCCAGAAATCACCAATTTGGTGCCCGTACTTAATTCGTATTGGTTAATGATTCATGTTGCCATTATTACAGCGAGTTACGGATTTTTGGCCTTAGGTGCTTTATTAGGTTTCTTCAATTTAATTTTGATGATTACTGCTCCTCGTGGTAACAAAAAGATTTTCTTAACATTTAAAGAGTTGAGTACGATTAACGAAATGACTATTACCATTGGATTGTTTATGCTAACTGTAGGTACCTTTTTAGGTGGCGTTTGGGCAAATGAATCTTGGGGTAGATATTGGGGTTGGGATGCCAAGGAAACTTGGGCGCTAGCTTCTGTGTTGGTGTATAGCTTTGTGGCCCATATGCGTTTTATTCCAGGTTTACGTGGGGGATATGCATACAATTTCGCGACTTTGGTTGCTTTTAGCTCCATTGTGATGACTTATTTTGGAGTAAATTACTATTTGAGTGGACTCCATTCATATGCAGCTGGTGATCCAGTACCGGTTCCAAATTTTGTGTACTATACCCTTGTGGTCGTGGCCATTATTTCGGCCACAGCCTATTATCGATATAAATCATTTAATGCCGACAAGGAATAAAACATGACGGGTAAATTTATTGAATCGGACAATTATACTACGGATGCCAATCATCCTAGAGCCATATTGGATGTATTGAGCTTTGGAACGTCCATGTATTTTGGACCTAAGTTTTTAAATATGTTGGTGGGAAATCGAAAATTAGCTTTGGCTAATAAGTTTGATACCACTACTTGGGCTTCACGGTCTATGGACATCTTGCAGTTGATAGAAGATTGTGGCGGTAAATTTCATATTGAAGGGCTAAATCATATCACCGAGACTAAAGAACCTGTTGTGTTTATTAGTAACCACATGAGCATGTTGGAAAGTATGGTTTTCCCGGGGCTTATTGCCAGTAGAAGGGAGGTAACTTTTGTAGTGAAGAAAAGTTTAACCACGCACAAGCTTTTTGGTGCTACCATGCGCGCCCGTAAACCGATTGCAGTGGACCGTAAGGATCCCATTTCTGATTTTAAAGCAGTGATGGCTCAAGGTACCGAAAATTTGGAAAACGGAACCTCTGTAGTCATTTTCCCACAAAGTCAGCGAATGGTTGATTTTGATGAAAAAATGTTCAATACACTGGGCATTAAATTGGCTAAGAAGGCAAATGTTAGTGTGATTCCGGTGGCTATAAAAACAGATTTTTGGACCAATGGAACTATTTTCAAAGACATAAGTAGATTGGACCGAAGCAAATCGATACATATCAAATTTGGAAAACCTTTTAAAATTGAAGGGCCGGGTAAAAAGGAACACCAACAGGTTATTGAATTTATAAAAGGAAATCTTGAAAAGTGGGGCTAGTTTGCCCATTTTGAGATAGCTTTTTAGTATTATTCGAAAATGAGGATTGTCTCCAATTGGCTAATTTTTTTCCAAGAAGTTTTAAAACACATTATCCTTACTTGGTATTGAATTTATCAAATCCATAACATCCGGTACTTGGCTAATAGCCTATTTTGCATTTTATATGAAAAAAGGTGGAATCGTATGTATAGTTTCGGTGGTGTTATTAAGCTTTGGTATTTATAATCCGGTATTTTCCGTAAAATCGAAGAGCTCAATATCAAATAATAATAGATCCATATCCAAACCTTTGGCCAATGTTAAGTGGCATTGGATGGATGATTTCAACCCTTCAGAAGTAACTCAAATCAAGCGGTGGTTGGCAACCGTGAATAAGGCAGTATTTCAGACTTTGGGTCAATACCCTTTTGATTTACATTATTATATTCATCGCAGCCAACGTGGGGAGGAGCCAGTGCCATGGGCGCATACCACTCGCGGTAGTAAACAAGGGGTTCATTTTCATATAAACATGAATTATTCTTTAGAGGAGTTTTTAGCCGATTGGACCGCACAGCATGAAATAAGCCATTTGTCAATTCCTTTTGTAGGTTCCGAAAACGCTTGGTTTTCCGAAGGCTATGCCACTTATATGCAAAACCAAGTCATGCAATCGCAAGGTATTTATACCGAGGCTCAAGTGGCTGAAAAATATGCGGAAAGAGTAGGGAAGTGCAAATCTAGTTACCAAACGCAACTTCCTTTTCCACTGGCAGCCGACAGTTTAAAAAAAGCATGGAATTACCCGGATTTATACTGGGGTGGAGTAAGTTTTTTTTGGAAATTAGATAAAGAATACCAAAAGCAATATGGAAAGACGTTAAATGAAGTGATTACAAAGTTTACAGCTAAGGGAAGGGTTAACGATACTACACCAAAGAATTTTTGCAAAGAGTTGGATACAATCACAAATACCACCTTAGCCTCCGATTTACTGGTTCAATATAATACGCAACCGGCATATCTAATATTTGAGGATATGTAAAACAAAAAGCAAAAAAATGCCCAGAAGAAAATTCATCTGGGCATTAATATTAATTCAATTTTAAATCCTAAGTATCAATACGCGCGTATTTTGCATGCGTTTCAATAAACTCTCTACGTGGTGGAACTTCATCGCCCATCAACATACTAAACACACGATCCGCTTCAGCGCCAGAATCAATGGTTACTTGGCGTAATGTACGGTGTTCTGGGTTCATTGTTGTAGCCCATAACTGTTCCGCGTTCATCTCACCCAAACCTTTGTAACGTTGAATGCCTACACTGGTTTCAGTGCCTTTTCCTTTCATTTCCTGTACAAACGCATCACGTTGGTCATCACTCCACGCATAGCGTTGATCTTGTCCTTTTTTTACTAAGTACAATGGAGGAGTAGCAATGTAAATGTTTCCTTGATCAATAAGTTCTTTCATGTAACGGAAAAAGAAAGTCAAAATCAATGTTTCGATATGGCTACCATCTACATCCGCATCACACATAATAACTATTTTGTGGTAACGCAATTTAGAAGTGTCTAATGCTTTTGAATCTTCATCGGTTCCTACTCTTACGCCAAGGGCAGTATAAATATTGCGAATTTCTTCGTTTTCAAAAATTTTATGTGATAAAGCTTTTTCCACATTCAAAATCTTTCCACGAAGAGGCATAATAGCTTGGTTTTCACGGTTACGGCCTTGTTTTGCCGTACCACCCGCTGAATCCCCCTCAACTAAGAAAATTTCACTATGGAAAGGATCACGAGAAGCGCAATCGGCTAATTTACCCGGAAGTCCGGAGCCAGACATTACGTTTTTACGTTGAACCATTTCTCTTGCTTTACGTGCGGCATTACGCGCTTGAGCAGCAAGAATTACTTTTTGTACAATGGTTTTCGCATCCTTTGGATTTTCTTCCAAATAGTTGGATAACATTTCTGAAACCGCCTGTGATACAGGAGCAGTCACCTCACGGTTACCTAATTTTGTTTTTGTTTGTCCTTCAAACTGTGGCTCTTGTACTTTAACAGAGATAACCGCAGTTAATCCTTCACGGAAATCATCACCCGCAATATCAAACTTCAATTTGGTTAGCATACCTGAGTCTTCCGCGTACTTTTTTAACGTCCCTGTTAAACCACGTCTAAATCCTTGAAGGTGTGTTCCCCCTTCATGAGTATTAATGTTGTTTACATAAGCATGAAGATTTTCAGAATAGGATGTGTTGTAAACTAGGGCAACTTCCACTGGAATGCCACCTTTTTCTCCATCAATGTAAATAACATCGTCAATTAGTTGTTCTCTGTTTTGATCCAAGAAAAGAACAAATTCTTTTAATCCACCTTCCGATAAGAAATCACTTCTTCGGTAGTTACCTTCTTCATCTTTTTCACGTAAATCGGTAATACTAATTTTGATACCTTTATTTAGATACGCTAATTCACGTAAACGATTTTCTAGCGTCTCAAAATTATATGTGCGATCCTCAAAAATTTCACCATCTGGTTTAAAAGTTATTTTAGTACCCGAATGGTCGCTAGTGCCAATTTCTCGAACTTCATAATTAGGAACTCCTTTTGAATACTCTTGTTCATATATTTTACCATCGCGGTGAACTTCGGCTCGTAAAGCAATAGATAATGCATTCACACAAGAAACCCCAACACCGTGTAATCCACCAGAAACCTTGTAGGTATCTTTATCAAATTTACCACCTGCGTGTAGTACCGTCATTACAACTTCTAATGCAGAACGTTTTTCTTTGTCGTGATAACCTGTTGGAATTCCACGTCCATCATCAATTACCGAAATGGAGTTGTCCTGCTCAATAAATACATCAATAGTGCTACAGTGCCCTGCCAATGCCTCATCAATAGAGTTATCAACTACCTCGTAAACAAGATGGTGCAAGCCTCTAACTCCCACATCGCCAATATACATGGCAGGACGTTTTCTTACGGCTTCCAGGCCTTCTAAAACCTGGATGTTATTTGCTGAATAATGTGATCTGTCTTCTTTATTTTCGTCACTCATAAGAGATATGATTTAGTCTAAAATTTAAGCCCTTTTTAGAGCCAAACACAAAGATAAAATTAGGAAATTCATACGCCTTTTTTGAAGGGGTAAATATGGTGCCTTTTTCCACATTTTATTAACAATTGAAGCTTATTTGGGCTAGCTTTTACTACTTCTGTAAACAAAAAAAGCAACGTGCATAAATTGCACGTTGCTTGATTCATTTTTTTATCAATTTAATTGTAGCTATTTCTTCCAGAACGCAAAAGTAACTCCTCCCATTACATTGATGCCTTGTACTTGGTAGTTACCCCAAATTTCGTAGTTCTGAGAGAGAATATTGTTGACATCAACAAATGCTGAAATGCGTTTTGTAAATCGGTATTCTAAACCTACATTTAAATCTATTATTGGGTCAATTTTCCGACCATATACCAAATGTGCCACCTCTTCTTGCGTAACGTCATCCGTTCTTACATATTTACTACTCATAAAGGTTATGCTTGATTTTGCAATTATTTTGTCTTGTAAACTATAACGTAAGGTCACGTCAGATGTGAAATCGGGTAAATTCCACGCTTTTGCTTCCCTTTGGGTTTCGTAATTGTTGTAATTTAAACGCCACATTAGATTCCACTTATCTTCACGCTGATAATTTACCTGTGCCGAAACGTGCGCTATATTTACGGTGTCGTAAATGGGTGAGTACACATTTTCAAAATAAGTTGGATTGGTAACTGGTATGGTCAAGTCAGGGCCTTGATAGCTGTTGTAAAGCACCATGTCTTTCACTTTTTTGTAACCGGCAGAAATATTGTAGCTCAAATTAGAACTGATTAATCCTCGCACACCTACATAAGCATCGTAGGTTGTTTTCGAGGTTTTTAACTCTGGTAGAGCCGTAAGAAACGGATTCTCTAATCGTAAGGAATTAAACGAGTTTCGTTTTACGTTTCCTGTAATTCCTAGGTAAGGAATGATGAGGTTTTTAACAACGTTAAACTTAAACTCTGCATTAGGGAAGAAATAAAATTTAGCCTCACTTTGGTTCTTTTTCTCATTTTCAAAGCCCATCTTAAACCCTGCAATCAAGCGCCATTTGCTACCTTTAAATTCTACATTAATGGAAGGTTTAATCAGGAGATTCGCTTTGTATTCCGAACCGTTTACCAAACTGTCTGATTTTAGTTTATTATAGTCCACATCTAAATAGAAATACCCTTTTTCTGTTCCAAAATATTTGGAAAACTCAGAGTTCATCAAAAAGTTGGTTTCCTTTGTATTTGCAGGGTTGACTGCTAAATTGTGGTAAGTAAAGTTTATTTTGTAATTTAATAAATTAGCATCTGCATTAAAACTTTTTATTCCAGCATTCGCTTGGTATAAGAGATAGGTCTGTTTTAAACTATCTGTATAATTACTGCTAATTGGATAGTCGGCATTTACAACTCTATTTAGACCATATTTGTTTATTTGCTCCCGGTCAAAAGTAAAACCGCCATTAATGGCATGATGCTTTAACAGTTTCCTGCCATATAAATTCACATTTTGTTTAGAAAAAGAATTATCCGGAAGGTTTTTTATTCCTCCTTTAGACCCTAAATGCCGCGCATCTAAACCCCATTGAAAATCTCTAGAACGAACACTATTTAAATGTAATTCACCCAAATTATTGAGGTAGTTACCCGCTCCAATTTTTGCATATCCACGGTATAAATCATTTAGCGGTTCGCCTTTTATTTTTACAGCGTCAATGGTGTCAGGATTGAATTTGTATTGCTGGTTTTGCGGAATCATTTCGTAAGAAAACGTTGGCGTTTTTTTGCTTATCTCGTTTAATACGGGTTGGTGATTGATTTTTTTCGCATCCTTAATTACGGGTTCAAATTCCCGAACTATTACTACCGTTTCGCTTGACAAAGAATCCTTTTTTGAAGGACTAGTTTGAGCCATTACCGGTTGAAACATTCCCAAAACCCCTATAGCCAATAGGGCTTGTTTTATTTGATTAGCCTTATTCATTTTCTTATTGGTTTTTTGGTGTTGGTAATTCTTCTTCGTCTAATTCTTCCTCTTCATATAATTCATCCAAAAGAGAGTCATTATCGCCATCCTCAAAATTCACGTCATCTGGTTTGGTTTCAACAGGATCATCAAAACTGCTATTTTCCAATTCTTGAAGATGTGCTAGTTTGGCTTTAGCCGAAGTAAGAATTTCTCCGTCCTTTCCATAATTAGCTATAATGCTTTCAAGCGTGGTGCGAGCTTGAAAATAATCTTCTTGAACCACATAAATATCAGATAATAAAATGAGGCCTTTCGCCAACCAATCCGCATAAGTAGGGGTGTGCTGTGCCAATTCGTAAATCAGCGCTTCACTTGAATCTAGTTGTTGCGCATTATATCTCATTTCAGCCATTCGGTAAAGTGACTCAGCCGATTTTTCTTCCTGAGAAATTTTAGTAACATTGGTATATAGCCTAAAAGCATTGGTGGTGTCGCCCATTTGCTGATATGATTTTGCCATTGTGAATTTAACCTCTGCTTCTCGTTGCGCATCTATTGAAGTATCGGATAGGAGATACGTACCTTCCTTTATCACTACCTGATTTGAGTCTATTTTTGATGCAGATTTAAATGACCACCAGTGCATTTCTATTAATTCATCTGTATTAATGGTAGAAATTTTTAGCTTTTCAAAATAGGCAAGTGCAAAACCATATTGTTTTAGTTTGTAGCTAATTTCAGCCGCTCTTTTAAGGGATGGGTAATAAAAAACAGGGTCGTTTGTAACCACATTAAAAGCGTAATTTGGAAGTGCCTCCTCAAGTTGGTTTGATTTATATTGGCTTTCAGCTAAATAGAAATGGGCTCTATTTGCAAAAATGGGATGATTAAATTTTTCCAAATACTTAATAAAAAGTGGAACGGCCTTGGCTTGATTGTTGTCCAAATAAAAGTCTTCCGCAGATGAATAGGTCAATGAATCCAACTCACCGTTGGAAATATCCATAAAATCTAAGGAAGATATATAAGCTTCATAGGAATCAATTTCTCCAGTAGTTTTATAAATGGTTTGAATCTGATTCAGTGAGGTTTTAGATTCTGCATAGGTGGGGTATTCTTGAACTATTTGCTTATAAATTTCTAATGCTTTAGTTGGGTTGTTTTCATTATAATATAACAAACCCGTACCCTCCAATGCTTTTTTTCGGTAGGGGCTATTCATATCCCCATTTATTACCAATGCAAAATTGGCAAATGCTTTGTCATTAGTGCCCGATACCATATAGTTTTTACCCAATTCGTATAAAGCTCCTTTTGAATAGGTTGATTCTGGGTAATCGGCTAATAATTTTTCTAAGGAAGCATTTTGTTCCGCCTTCTTATTAAGTAAGCCTTCTGTTAATGCGTATTGGTAAAGTGCATAATCTGCATTTCGGCCTCCTTCGGCAAATGCCTTTTGGTAGTATTCTTCCGAAAGGAGATAATTTTTTGAAATAAAGTAACAATCGCCCGTACGTAATAATGCATCATGTCTTCGAGTTGGGCTTGTGTCTGAATAAGTCAAATATTTCCTGAACCATTTGGCGGCACTTAGGTATTCTCGATTTTGATAATACGCATATCCAATACCATAATTAGCAATTTTGAATTCTGGCAGTATAAAAGCCCGAGGTTCAAATAAAAACAAATTAAACTCTTTTATCGCAAAACTGTACAAATCTTGTCGGTAGTAAGATTCCGCAATCCAATAGGTGGCTTGGGCTACTAAGTCTTTGTTTTCTGGCTGAGTTTGAGATTGGGTGAAAGAAACTCTAGAATCACTGTAATTCCCATTTTGAAATTGTTCTACCGCTAAGTTAAATTCCAATTGTTGGTAAACAGCTCGCAATCTTGGGTCTAAGCTTTTGGTGTTTTCTAAGGAAGCCAAAGCAGAACGGTAGTTATTGGTAGACAAATAGATGTTTACTAAATTGTCGAAGGCCTCTTCTTTTTTTAAAGCTTCAGGATATTTATCTAAATAGGTGATAAATGCACCAATGGCATCGGTATAAGGGTCGTAAGATATCTCATACGAAAGCTTGGCGTAGTTTAATAAAGATTCTTCTGAAATGGCATCATTAAATTCCATTTGAGAGGCTTTAAAGAATGCATTTCTTGCATAGGGTTTATTACCTATTTTCAAATAGCAATCGGCCATATTATAAACGGCCTTTTGCGATAATTCATCCTCCTTGGCACTTATTAGAGAAAAGTATTTTATAGCGTCTTCACATTGATTGTTTTGTAATAAGGCAAATGCAAGTTGAAAATATTCTTCTCGACTCGGTTGTGCTCCTTCTTTTATGAAAAATTGAAGATACGGTATTGCTTTTGCGTATTGTTTTTTCTCAAAATAGGCATCACCCACTAGTTTAGAAATTTCCGGTTTTCTTTTAGTCTTTGCATTGTCAAGCATTGGGGTGGCATACGTAATCAAGGAATCGTATTGCTCTTGTTTATAGTGAATTTGGGAAATGTAATAAGGAATAATTACACCAAACTTCTTATCGTTTTCTACTTTTTTAAATCCATTAATAGCTGATTGAAAATTGCCTTCTACATAAGAAATGTGGGCATAGTAATAATTAGCTGGAATGTAATAAACAGATTCAATGTCGATTAACTCATGGAAATAGGGTGCGGCCTTTTCTAATTGGTCCAATCTAAAATAGGCGTATCCCAATCTGAAATTATATTCGAATAAATCTGCGTTTGACAAACCAAAGGCATCCGTTTTTGCGAACCAATAAACTACCTTATCCCACTTTCTTTTGCGATAATTGTATTTTCCCAATTGAAAGTACGCATTTTTTACCTGTGGGCTTTCCGGGTAGTCTTGCACAAATTGTTTCAATTGATATTCAGCATCTTTGTTGAATAAATTCAAAGCACACAATGCTTTGTAATACGAAGCATTAACATAAGTCTCAGAATTTTTGTCAATAATAGCCAGTTGTGTGTTCTCAAAAGCTCTTGCTGCTGCGCTGAATTTTTCTTTCTCAAATAGCTCTATACCTTCCCTATACCACTTCATGTTAGTGGTGTAATTCACGGTTTCTTGGGCTTCTATCGTATGAAATCCAGTCCCCAATAGGAGCAATGACATGGTGTAAATTAGCTTTCTCAAATCTTCTTCGTTTTGCTTGTTATAACAAGTAAAAGTAACTTCTATTGTGTGCTCAGTAGAGTGGCTCAAGGTGGAGTTATTAACCGGGTTATGTTCGTTTAGGTAGTAGCATTGATTGCCTATTAATCTGTACAAAGTAACTTTTTTCTATCCTCTAATTTGATGAAAAACATACATTTGTTGTAAACCAAAAAGGAGTATGTCAGATTACGTTATTGAATTAAAAGAAGCGAATATTTATCAAGATAAAACCTTGATTTTATCGGATGTTAATTTGCAAATTCATAAAGGACAATTCTTGTATTTGGTGGGGCAAACGGGAAGTGGTAAGAGCTCCTTATTGAAAACCCTGTATGCTGATTTACCGCTTAAAGAAGGAACAGGAAAAGTAGCGGGTTTTAAACTTAATAAATTAAAATCAGGCAAGGTTCCTTTTTTGAGAAGAAAACTGGGAATTGTATTTCAAGATTTTCAATTGTTACCTGATCGTACCGTTAGGCAAAACATGCTTTTTGTTATGGAAGCAACGGGTTGGAGCAAAAAACAAGAAATGGCTGATAGAACTGCCGTTTTGTTGGAACAAGTTGGCTTAATCGATAAAATGGATAAGATGCCCCATGAACTATCTGGGGGAGAACAGCAACGTGTGGCTATTGCACGCGCTTTGATTAATGGGCCAGAAATCATTTTGGCTGATGAACCAACAGGTAACCTGGACGCAGAAACATCTGAAAAAATAATTCATTTGTTGTCGGATATTAGTATGAGCGGGACAGCAATTTTAATGGCTACTCATGATCAGTCATTAATGGAAAAATTTAAATCAAAAACGATTACTTGCCATGATGGGAAAGTAACGATGGAATAATGGTATCTGTATTAATCCCCGTTTTTGGAGAGGCCATTGATGCCCAATTAGCAAGCTTGGCTATTGAAGCTAAGGGATTAGATTATTCTGTCGAAATTATTGTTTGTGATGATGCTTCTCCTGTGCCCAAGCCACCTGCCTTTACAGATTACAAGGGAATTGAGTTTCGGTATATTAGTTTGAAAAACAATCTTGGAAGATCAAGAATTAGAAATTTTTTGGCCAATGAAGCCAAGTATGACCAACTTATCTTTATTGATGCGGATTGCCAACCCATACAATCTTCTTTTATTGATACCTACAAATTGAAATTTGAAGAGGATGTCGTTTTGGTAGGAGGTCAGCTTTTTGCCAAAGAAGAACCTTCAGATTCCAATTTTCGATTACGCTGGGATTACGGTACAAATGTAGAAGCTAGATCGCTCAAAGAGCGGGTTAAAGCTCCCTATCGGTCTTTTATGGCAAATAATTTTTCGATTTCAAAAGCGCTGGTGAACAAGTTTCCATTTGATGAGAATCATACAGGTTATGGGCATGAGGATACCTTATTTGGGGTGCAACTTCGCGTTAATAATATTGAAGTGAAGCATATAAAAAATCCGATTCGTCATTTAGGAAAGGAGACCAATGCTCAGTTTTTAGCCAAAACAGCCGAAGGGGTTCGTAACCTTGCGCAGTTATATTACGATGGGAAACTAGATAAACATGTGCGATTGATAAAAACGTACGAGCAGTTAAGATTTACGGGATTTGCAGGGTTAACTCGAAGTATTATCACCAAACAAAAAGAGAGCTATTACGAAGCCTTGGTTAAAGGTAAGGCCAAACTCCGTAAATTTTCACTCTATAAACTTAGTGAGTTTATGCTAGAGTTGAAAAGACTAAAAACGCAAAATAATTAGTCTAATTCCTCTTTGGGTTTCTTCCAGTTTTTGTATGCATTTAAATCTTTATTAACCAAGGTGAGTGCAAATGAAAAAACGGTCACATCATCCATGTATCCTAAAAAAGGGATGTAATCGGGGGCTAAATCTAATGGATTGAGCACATACAGTAAGGAGAAAACAATTGCGGTCATGGCGTACCACGGAATTTCAGTGTAATCCTTTTTCCAGTAATCTTTAATCAAGGATAGCATCACTTTTCCATCTTCAATAAATTTATTAAATCGACCATTAGCTTGCATTTTCGATTGGATTTTTGATGCTGAGTCTACCACCTTTTTAATGTCATCCTCGGTCATGTCTTCAGCATTTTGAGTCACAAAATCCGCATCAATGGTTCCTTTTTTTGGTTTTTTAAAATTGAAAAGCTTCATACATTTAGATTGGCGCTTTGATTTGTGCCATTGCTAAAATACGTTATTAATAAAAAAATGTTTCATCAATACATAAATGATTACGTAAGTAATTAAAGATAAAATGGGTATGTCTATTGATTAAGGCTGGTTAATGGAAAAACTTAAAATTTTGAAAAGTTGAATTGAGAAAAACCTCACATTTCTTCTGGTAATATTCTATTAAGCAAATTGTTATATGGCAAATGTGGATTATGACAAAAATATGTTTGTTGAATGCGGTGATTTAACCTTTATTCGCGCTCTTAATTATGAAGTAGTGCTACCTACTATTCGTAGTATATTCAGATTTAAGTTATGATAAAGAAACATCTTTTAAGTGCAGGATTTGCATTTTCATTAGTTGCGGGATTCGCACAAGAAACGGAATTTAATTCCCACAATATTCAATTGGATTCGATAGAGGTAAGTACCAATCGAACGATTCAAAATATTACTCAAACAGGAAAAAATGTTTTGGTAATTACGTCTAAGGATATTGAAAAACTAGCAATCAATTCTTCGGATGAACTATTACGCTATTTACCAGGGGTTGAAATTCAATCTCGCGGTGGTTTTGGTGTGCAGAGTGATTTGACTTTACGTGGCTCCACTTATAACCAAGTGTTGGTAATGGTGGATGGTGTAAGAATTAACGACCCTCTTACTGGACATTTTAACGGATATGTGCCGGTTGCGTTAGCTGAAATTGAAAGAGTGGAGGTAACCAAAGGAACAAGCTCTTCTATTTACGGTGCAGATGCTGTGGGCGGGGTAATAAATTATATTACCAAAGCAAAACCCAGCCGTTCTAATTTGGACGTGGCAGCAACCTTAAAAGCAGGTTCAAATAGCTATTTAGCTTCGGATGTCAGCGTGCTTGGGACGTCAAAAAAATGGAGGTATTCTATAGGTATTCAAGGAAATAGATCCAATGGACAACAATTTGAAAACCCCAATTTTGGATTGGTGGAAACCGCACCAAGTCAATATAATACGTGGTTTGAAACCAATACTTTTTCAGGTAGTGTGGGTAGAGAATTAGGAGCAAATTGGAATGTTAGATTAAGAAGTTCTTATGATGAAAGAGGTTTTGCAGCCAAGTACTTTTACACCGCAAGCGCCTATGATGAATCGGTAGAAAACACCACCGTATTTTTAAATAATCTTAATCTAAGTGGAGCTAAAGGAAAATTTAAAACGGATATCGACTTGTTGTTTCGTCAAAGTACCGATGAGTTTATTTTTAATCCTTTATTTACGGCAAATAACCATACTACTCGATTTGGTTTGTTGCAGGTAAATCAAAGTTTTGCATATTCAGATAAACATACCTTTGTGTACGGAATTCAAGCGGACGCGCGGTTTATTGAAAGTAATGACCGAGGTAATCACTTTAATTCACACATAGGTGGATACGGACAATGGATTGGTAAAATGGTGAAAAATCTTACTACCACCTTGAGTTTAAGGGCCGATTATGATGATAATTATGCATTTGAGTTAAGCCCGCAACTAAACGTATCCTACATTTATAACAAGTTTGTATTTAGAGGTGGAGCGGGTAAAGGCATAAGAGCGGCTGATTATACGGAGCGATATGTTTCTACCAATTTAAAAGCTTTATCACCTGGTAGAAACTTGGGAAACCCAGATTTGGTAGCCGAATCATCTTGGAGTTATGAAATTGGAGCAGACTACTACATAGCGAATGGATTGCGGTTTTTGACCACTGGGTTTTACAGAGCATCTGGAAATCTTATTGATTATGTACCTACTCAAGGTGCTGAAATTACCAACGTACCTGTAACTCTTCAACCAAATGGGTCTTATTTATACTCGAAAAATTTGAGTACTGTAAATACCATTGGTTTGGAGCTTGAATTGTGGTATAAAAAGGTATTAGAATCGGGTAATTCATTTACATTAAGAGCGGGATATACTGGTTTAGAATCTGTTAATCCTGATGGGGTTGTGTCAAAATATGTGTCGGCTCATGCTAAGCATTTAGTGAATGGAAGTTTTAACCTCTCGATTTCAAATTTTGATTTCGGAATAACCAGCTTGTATAAAATGAGAGAAAATGCGTATTCAAAATCGTTAAACGTAGCATTAAAACCAGAATATTTTGTAGCAAACGTAAATGCAGGTGTTCGTTTAATGGATGATAAATTGACTTTAAAGGGTGAGGTGATTAACTTATTTGATGAAAATTACAGTGATATTTTGGGTGCCCAAATGCCCGGAAGATGGTTTGTTGTAGGGGCAAGTCTACACTTGTAAGTCTAAACCTTGTTCTACTTGATTTCTAGTTCAATTTTCTTGAGGAAAGAGAAAGATGGATTCGGGTCACGATAGGTTTTAAAGGAATAAAAAAGGCGTATTGGGGATAATTTATCCGCTGTACGCCTTTTTTTATGTTTGTTATTTTCAGTAAAATATGGAAGGCTAATCAAGCGATTCGAAGTCGATATGATATCCAGAAAACTTTCGGATATTTAATACTTCTCCACCTTCAAAAATTAGGTATTGTGCTCTAATTCCCATTAGCGTGCCACTAATTTCAGGTGTCTTGTCAAAATTCAAACTCTTAATTTTTTCTGGGTATTCATCCACCGGGAAATTGAGCTCAACAATCTCTGAATCGGAAACTGCAAATTGCTTTAATTCTTCCGGAAAAAGTGAGATTGCTTTTGTACGTAGAGCGTTCAAATCCATGGTTGTATCCCGCACATCCTTCAACATGTCTCTCCAAGGGGTTTTGTCGCCCATGTAATTTTTTAAACTAACCTCTATCAAACCTGCTTGTTGTCGGTTATCGGTTTCGGCAATTATTAATGCTTTCCAAGCGCCTTGGTCAATCCATCGAGTTGGAATTTGGTCATGCCTAGTTACTCCAACTTTTACTTTAGAAGTAAGTGCTAAATACACATAATGTTTTTGTAAATGGTGTTTTTTTTCCCATTCGGGATCACGTCCTTTTCCCAAATGTGCTTCGCATAATTCCGGTCTAATAATGCATTCGGCATTCATAGGGGAGTTGATGAAGCAAGAATAACAAAATCCTTGTCCAAACGCTTTTTTAGTGAGTTTACCACAAGAAACACAATTGATTTGACCATGAAACGATAGTGATATATCAGCACCGATATATTCGTTCATTTCAATTTCATCATCACCTAAGGTTAAGATGTATTCTATTTCCTCATCCAATGAGGTTCTCATTTTAGATAAGTTACCCGATGCTTCCATTCGTATTAGTTCAGTTTTTTAGCCATGGATTTAGCAATAGCATCCTTGTGAACCATAATTCCCATGGTTTTCATTGCCATATAAGCTTTCGAAACATAGACATACCCATCGTAAGCACGTTGGTCTCCCCAGGAGTTTTTAACGATGTAGAATTCATTCCCTTTTTGGTCAATGGCTGTACCTACTATGTGCATCAAGTGATCGTCAGTAGTTTGAAAATTCAAGAAAAGGCGTTGACGTTCTTCTTGAGTTGGAGTCATTTCTACGCTTACTTTCGTAAACAATTTTGCGCGTTGGTCATGACTCATTTCACGGTAAGGCGTTTCAGGCATAATGGCGATGCTCTTTTTTCTTGACCATGTTTTTTCACTTACATCGGCATCCCAAGCAATGGTAAAGCCATTTTCTAAAGCGTGGTCAATTACATCCATTAGGTCGGCTAACGGAACGTTGTTAAATGAACCATTTGCCCAGTTATCGGGTACTTGTAAAATGTATTTCTCATAAAAAGGAGCATTGGAAAATGAGGTAAATGTGACGTAATCATCTGGATTAAATTCCAGATAGGTAACAAATGATTTTGGGGTATACGATTTTCCTTCAAAGGTAAACTCTGTAGGAGCATCGCCCATATAGGTGTCCAATGTTCCGTTGATGTTACCCAGCCAAACGGAAGTAATGTTTCTTTGGTTTTTTACAATTGTTTTCAATGTAGATTCAAGAACTGCTGCCATTTCTTGGTGGTCGTGATTACCCGGATTATAGATATTTCCTGAATAGGCTGATTCTGGAACAAGTCCGTATTTTTTAATAGAATTCATCACGTCATGGCTCAGTCCACCTTCGCCAAATTGGGCTCTACCTTGACGCAAAACGTAATTCATAGATTTCTCCACATAATTCATCCGAACATTATACATTTCCGATAAATCTATGGCTGGTTTACCCATTCGGAGTAATTCACTCTCAATAAATGAAGTGGTGCAGTAACTCCAACAAGTTCCGGTCATTTGTTGGTTTTTGATAGGCGTATTTTCCAAAAATATTTTGTGAGTGAAAAGGTATCCTTCCGCTTCCTTCTTGTCTTGTGCCCATAATGATGAGGTTAAAGAACTGAAGGATAATACCGCAATCAATGTGAATTTTAAAATTTTCATAACTCAATATTTTGTTTAAACATTTTTGGATAAATAAAGAACCCCAATGTACCATTATTTTTTATTTCACTCCAAGAATTGATGTCAAAAAGAATACAGGCCATTCCACAAGTTGGAATATTCTCAAAGTGCTCGTTTGCTAAGTAATTTACCACAAGTGTAACTCCTGGGTTATGGGCTACAATCATCAATTCATCCACCTCGTCAGCTACAGATTGAATAGTATTAATCATCGTTTTGGGCGAAGCTAAATACAGTTCCTTTTGAAAACTCACTTTAGATTCGTCCAGATCTAAAACACCATTTATCAGTTCGGTCGTTTTCATCGTCCTTTTGGCAGAGCTACTGATTATTTGTTTGACATCTATGCCTCTTGTAAGAAGTTTTCCAGCCATTAAAGGTACATTTAGCTTACCTTTCTTTTTTAAGCTTCTTTCATAGTCATCCTCGCCATTTTTCCATGAGGATTTGGCGTGCCTAACAATTACTAGTTTTTTCATAAATTCCTTAGTGTATCACAAAGAAATAGGATTTCTTGAATTAGAAAAGAGATAATTTCGTATTCTGACAGGAAATTGTAAACAAAGGCATGCCGTAACCAATCAGTAGTGCCGATTAGTCAGGTTTATGGAGTTGGCGTAATTTTAGACCCTCCAAATCGGGTGAAGGAAATCATTCCAGATAGAAAACAACCTATGGCATTAGTAGAAAACGAGAATCGCAGTTTTAAATCAAGTTTGGTTTTTCCAACTTTATTTGTGGGATTAATGTGGGCGGTGTTTGCTTATGAATATTTCAATAACGTGAGTTTTAATAGTTACGGAATTTACCCTAGAGACTTTATTGGGCTTCGAGGAATTATTCTTTCTCCCTTTATTCATGGCGATTTTAATCATATATTAAATAATTCATATCCCGTTTTTATATTAGGGACGGCCATATTTTATTTTTATCGAAAATCAGCCAAGTTTGTAATGATTTATAGCATGTTGATGACCGGGTTATGGGTATGGGCGATGGCTAGACCTTCGTTTCATATTGGAGCTTCGGGTTTGATCTATGCATGGGGAACTTTTCTATTTACCAGTGGTGTTTTGAATAAAAATAAACGAATGATGGGGTTTTCATTACTCATCGTTTTCTTGTATGGCTCCATGGTGTGGGGCGTATTGCCGTTGGTGCCTGGAATATCATGGGAATCTCATTTGTTTGGCGCTTTTGCTGGAATTATCTTGGCCTATGTGTTCCGTAAGGAAGGTCCGCAGCGAAAATCGTATGAATGGGAGAAAAAGGAGGAGGATTACGAATTTGAATTTTGGAATATGACTCCGGAGCAAATTCAGGCGTACCACAGAAATAAAGCGCAAGAAAAAACCTCTGCTCAACGAACAGAGGTTCAAATAAAATATGATTATAAGCCTAAATCTAACGATTAGTGATTCAGCATCACTGGCATAACTAACATTAGCACTTCTTCATTTTCATCACCACCTTCAGGAACTAAAAGTCCCGCTCTATTTGGCTCAGAAAGTAACAATTGCACTTGCTCGCTATTCAAGTTATTTAGCATTTCAACTAAAAAACGAGAGTTAAAACCAATCTCGATATCTTCTCCCTCATAGGCACAAGTTAAACGTTCTTTAGCCTCATTTGAATAATCTAAATCTTCGGCAGAAATATTTAATTCAGAACCAGAAATTTTAAGACGTACTTGGTGAGTTGTTTTATTTGAGAAAATAGAAACTCGTTTTACCGAAGCTAAAAAGCTTTTACGGTCAATAGTTAAAATGTTATTGTTTTCTTTTGGTATAACCGCCTCGTAATTTGGATAGGTACCATCTATTAAACGACAAATAAGTTTAATGTTATTAAACTCAAAATAAGCGTTCATGGTATTGTATTCCACTTTAACATCAGTACTACCACCATCCAAAATTCCTTTCAATAAGGTAAGTGGTTTCTTAGGCATAATAAAAGAAGCCGCTTTTTCTGCTTTTGTATCCAATCTACGGTAACGAACCAATTTATGTGCATCAGTAGAAACAAAGGTTAAGTTATCCTCGTTTAGTTCGAACATAACTCCTGACATTACAGGTCTTAACTCATCATTACCAGTAGCAAATAATGTTTTGGCAATTGCATTTCCTAATGCTTCTGAAGTAATAGAAATTTCTGAAGCCTTATCAACTGTTGGGATTTTTGGGAATTCTTCACCATTGAATCCAGTTAATTTAAATTTCCCGTTGCTTGAAGACATTTCAATAGCAAATGAACTATCATCTACCGAAAATGTTAAAGGTTCATCGGCAAAGGTTTTCAAAGTATCTAAAATAAACCGAGCAGGAATTGCCACCGCGCCATCTTTATCGGCATTGGTAAGTTCAATTTCTGTGGTCATGGTAGTTTCCAAATCACTTGCAGAAACCACTAGGTTGTTTCCGTCAATTTTAAATAAAAAATTATCTAAAATTGGAAGCGTGTTATTCGTATTTAAAACGCCACTAATGCTTTGCAATTGTTTTAGTAAAACGGTACTTGATACAATAAATTTCATAGTCGATTAATTTGTTTAACACTTTTAATTCAGTGGCATCAAAGTAATTCAGCCCTTTATTAAAAGTCACTAGCAAAAATAAATTTTGAGTCTTATTCTAAAGTGGTCTTTTATAATTTTTCCGCTAATTTTATTAACAATATTTTCCTGTTTTATCCAGTGTTTAATTCTTGTAAAAATATTGAATATCGTGATTTAACGGATCAAAAACAAAATACTGAATAATCATAAACTCGGTATTATTCATCAATCCATACATTCTGTCTTGATCATGGTCAATGGGGTTTCCATCAATATCAATTCCACTTTTGAGAGGCTTTAAGAATGATTTTAGTGTAGTTTGTTCTCCAGCCATATTGGTTACTGTGTAAATTTCTAATGGAGTAGAAGTGCTTACAGAATCAATGAAAATAGGCGTCTTAGTTTCTTCCCACATTTCAAAATTCACCATTCTAAATCGGTTCAAGTAATCGAAAATATAACTGGTATCCCAGCCAGATACTGGCACCAAGGCATTGTTTAATAAAGAAACCTTGCCATCAATGGTTTGTTGAATAACAAATCCTTTTTCAGGATCTCCAGGAAAACTTAGTCTAATTTCAGCTATCTCCTTAGGATTATAATGGAAAACTTCTTTGGTTTTCCAATCATTCTCATGCGGAGAAAAACGCGGAGATAAAAAGCCATTGAATCCTTCAATGTGGACTAAATAAGGTTGCTTAGCGCCTTCAATCATCATGTAAGTGCCGGTGTGATCTTGGTTTTCTGTACCTAAATAAATTACCTTTTCGGGAGTTGAGTTAGTGGTGTAGAGTTCCACCTTTGTACCAATGGTGGATAAATCCCGAATGGTTTTATCATAACGAGCAGTAGCAACCGGAGCTTTTACGGTCATTAAATTTACCGTTTCCAATAAATTGTTGACATTGTGTTGCACCGCCTTGAATTGTTTATTGAGTGCCCAATTATTAGACTCTTGTTTTTCCAGAAGGACTTGGTTACCGCGCATATCTGCGATAAATATTTTGGTTATTGCTCCGGTATCTGCAAAACTAAATTCACTCACAGTAGATTTAATAGTAGATTTACTGTTACTGAAATACTGATTCGCCACAATGCCTATTAGCGCGATTAACACAATGATTAATAGTAAATTTTTATACTTTTTCATTTAAGTTTTATTTGATTGAGGACATTTTTTACCTCCACGAAAAAATCATGGAAAAGGTGAGTAAATGTTAATGTGAACTGTATTTACGCCTTCTTAAGTAACCCAATATTCCTCCAATAATGATAATGAATATTATTGGAATTGCGGTATTGAAAATTTGCCATTTCTGACGTTCTTTTTCAACAAGTTGCTTGTTTAATAATCGTAGTTTAAACTCTTTGACTCTGGAGAAAATGAGATTGTCTTCTTCCAATAAATAGCTTAATGAATTCAGAATAAAATCTTTATTTCCGTAGGTGCGTTTATTAAAACGGTAGTAGCCTAATTCTAAAAACTTTTCTCCATTTGGAGTTACCTCGTTGGTAATAATATTAGCATCCGAAACGACAATCATTTTATTATCGACACTTTTTGTTTTGAATTGAAATTCGGGATTATCCGAAATTTTTTCTGAAACTCTATTTTCAAACACGGACTGGAATTCTCCCTCAAGTAAAACGGCAATCATCTTTTTACCTTTGTTAAACCTTTTTTCATCCGGTGGATCACGCAGAATGTTTAGAGAAACTCGGGTTGGTGCATTGGTAACCTTTGAATATTTGGAGCTAAATAACAAGGGTGTTTTTTTGATGTTTTTTCCTCCCACGGTATCCATACTTCCCACATACTGGGTTGCTATGGCATCTAAGTTATTGGTAATAGGATGTTTTACGGTATTGAAAACCACCGGAAAATAATACCATGGAAACAATTCTTGTTTGGGCTGGTCTCCACTCATTCCTGTTACAATTGGAATGGGTAATGCCTGTATGTCCATTATGAAATCGGAGTTTACTCTAGCGCCATACTTAAACAACTGATCCGATAAATTATTGTTTTGCGCAAGCCCTAAACTAATTCCATTTTTTCGTAGGCTATCTGCATTAACTTGGGCATTCTCTATGAACCACATCATTTTCCCTCCATTCATAATGAATTGGTCTAAGACGTACTTGTCTTTTTCGGAGAAAGCAGAATCAGGTCCAATAACCATGGCTGCTGCGTATCCTTCGAGAGCATCTAATTTACCATTGATGGTTACATTTCCGTATTGATAAAATTCGCCTATAGATTTAGAAATTGATGCGATTTCCAAATTTTTAGCCTCACCATGGCCTTGAATAAAAGCTATTTTCTTAGGAATGGTTTGAGTTGCTTTTTTGATGGTACTTGAAATCTCGTATTCTAACTGTTGGATGGAGTTATTCAACATCACATCAGCATTTGAGCCCATTGTGTTTTTTAATAATTGAATGGGGAATTCCTTTTCTCGATACGCTAAAATGGCACCCGGAAAAACTATTTGCTCCGACATTTTATCGCCATCTCGGGTGGTCAAATTAGAATATTTTAATCCTTTTTTGGAAAGTTCGCGATAAACGTTTTGTCGAATCTTAGGATTAGGGTTTTCTGACGGGTCAATAAATTCATATTGTAAATTTTCTCCTGCATAGACCCGCATTTCATCTAAAATTTCTTTAGTAGAATTTTGAAGTTGTTTAAAACCAGCAGGTAAATCACCATCTAAATAAATCCGTAAGAATACAATATCGTCCAAATTGGATAACTGTTTTTTACTAAATTCGTTTAAAGAATACCGATGATCGGTAGTTAAATCAAATCGTTTAAAAAGAAACTGGCCCGCAATATTTGTCATAATAAGTATGACAATGAAAATACCTAAATAGATAAAGGCACTCGCTTTAGACTTTGTTTTATTGTTTTTAGAAATTGCCATTTTTACCATTTAAAGCTATCCAATTTCATTTTAGTTAAATACAGGAAAAACCCGCTTAAACTCAAAAAATAGAGTAAATCTCGTGTATCAATAACTCCCCGACTCATAGATACATAATGCTCATTAATTCCTAATTGCATGATTATTGAATCAAACCCTGAGATGGAAGTGAAGCTGCTAATTTGTTCAAACCCCACATAACAAAAGAAGGATAAAAATACCGCTAGGATAAATGCCACAATCTGGTTTTTGGAAAGGGATGATGCGAAAACGCCAATGGCTACAAATCCACTTGCCAAAAAGAGTAACCCAAAATAAGAACCCCATGTGGCTCCTTCATCAATTCCAGGGTTTAAACTTAATGCTTTTACCGACCAGTAATACGTTAAAGTAGGAAGTAATGAAAATATGACGATGAATAATCCAGAAATAAATTTCGCGAAAATAATTTGCCAATCCGTTAATGGTTTGGTTAAAAGGAGTTCAATGGTACCGTTTCGCCATTCTTCCGAAAAACTACGCATGGTTACAGCGGGAATAAGAAACATAAATACCCACGGGGCAATTATAAAAAGAGTGTCAATGTTGGCGTATCCAGATTCGAGTACATTAAAGTTTCCCGGGAACACCCACATAAACAAACTTATGGATGCCAAGAAAACCACAATGGCTAGATAGCCGGTAAGCGAACTAAAAAATACAGCAATTTCTTTCCTTAAAAGTGCAATCATTTCATGTAAAAATAAGCCACAAATTTAACCCAAATTGTGGGCGCTACAATTAAAGGTTTTACAAACCATCATAAATGTTGTTATAAATTTTTAGAAACAAGAAAAGTAGAAGAAAGTATAGTTTTGAGCAAAAAAAAAAAGACAAGAATAAATCTTGTCTTTTTTTAATTATGTTGAGTTAGCTAGTCTAAGCTAAATTTTTTTTTGCATTGATTAATCGGAAAATTCCGTAAAACAACCCTACAACAAGTAGGAATAATACCCCAGTATCAATAGGAGTAACTGGAGTGGAACCACCTGGATTAGGTGGTATTGGAGGAGCGAACATTATTGATGGTAATAGTATAAACACCAATAACTGAGCGCCTTTCGCTATGTTTTGTAGTAAATTTCTAGTCATGATTATGGCAATTCATTTGTGTGTTCGTGTGCAAATATACGTTGTTTTCCAATTTACAAAAGAAAATAAGCGGAAAATGTGAAGTTATACACATTTTCAGGTACGAAACTATTTTTGAACTTCATCAATCATTTGGTAGGTGATTGCAGCTGGCTTGGAGATGAATAATTCTTTAGTGACTGGCCAAACCGTTTTAAACAGTTCCGACTTTCGGTATGTTTCCAAATTATTTTCATCTTCCCATTTGCTTAAAGTGGAAATGATGTTGGGTGATTTTTTGTCTTGAATTAGGTTTAACTCAAGGCAACCTTCTGCATTTCTTATTTGTGTTTTATACTGATCAAAGACTCCCAAAAATTCTTGGATTCTTTCGGGATCAAAGGTCATTGTGACTAGTCGTACTATCATACAAAATTTAATGAAATCGTTTCGTTTATTCTTACCCCTAACAGACTGGATGCTTTACCTGAGTTTATTGCAATTTCAAGAAACCCTCCAGTATTAAAAAATGCAACAATATCTCCTGGATCCACATCGCTATATCGTTTGTTTATTTTCGTTACCCGTGCATGCGGAATCCGAAATCTAATATCTACTTTCCGTCCCATTACATGTTTGTAAAATAAGTCTTTAGGCAGGTTAGTGATTAAATTGCCGTAACTATCAATATACTGAACAGTAGCTCGAATAGTATCTCCTTGTAAAACCGGAGCGTAGCTCATCATTGGTGCGAGACCTTGAATGGGTTCGGAAATAACCTCGGGAACCCCTCCTCTACATAGGTGCGCTGCAGCTTGAACTAAAATAGATTTTTCGGGAAAACTTGCTAATTCTGGTGGAACACTTAAGGAAAGTTGGTATGCCAAAATGGGTAGGTTTTCAAATACTAATGAAAATAAACCATTGTCTAAACCAACAAAAAATTGCTCTGCGTGTTTCACAATCAAATAATCTGAATCGGAATTATTCACGCCCACCATTACTAAATGAACCGTGTTTTTAGGGAAGTGCGAAAAACTATTTTTAAGAATATAAGCCGCCTCAGCAATATTAAATTTATCAATCTCATTTGATATATCAACAATATTAATATTCTCCAATTGTGACATTAGTCTTCCCTTCATTACCGCTAAATACGGGTCAGAATTTCCATAATCACTGGTGATAGTAATAATTGACATTTGTTAGTTTAATGATTTAATCTAAAAAGATTAGCATTTTTGCGAAAGTAGGAAATGTTTATTTCTTACGTTAATAGGAATGGAATTGTTTTGAATTTTTTTAGCTTAATTTCTCGGATTATTTTGTGTAAAATGTTGATAAATGTCCAATCAAAATGGTAGTGATTTTTTAATTAGATTAATTTTGTAGCCATAGTAGATTAAGTTCGATTAGCGTTTTAAATTTAATTAGCATTGCAAGAAACAGTCATTAGTTTTTATTCCACCAATCCGGTAGAATTGTTTGGAATAAACAATGTAAATATCAGTACGATTACCAAATACTTCCCACGCTTAAAAATAACGGCTCAAGGAACAGATTTAGTAGCGAGGGGAGAAAAAACTGAGTTAGAGAATTTCACTATTCGAATGAATTTTTTGATTGAGTATTTTAATAACCATAATCGGTTAACTCCAGCTAATATTGAAACCATTCTTACCGAAAAAGTGGAGGCAGTAATTAAGGCCAAAATAGGAAAAGAGGATGTTTTGGTGTATGGTACTGGAGGGGTTTTAATAAAAGCGAAAACAAAAAATCAACAAGAATTGGTCAAAGCGGTAGATAACACGGATATGGTGTTTGCCGTGGGTCCCGCAGGTACTGGTAAATCATATACTGCAGTCGCGTTGGCTGTAAGAGCCTTAAAAGCGAAAGAAGTAAGACGAATAATTTTAACTAGGCCAGCAGTAGAAGCGGGAGAGCGATTAGGTTTTTTGCCAGGCGATTTGAAAGAAAAATTAGACCCTTATTTAATGCCTTTGTACGATGCACTTTACGATATGATACCATCGGATAAATTGGAGAGTTATATTGAAAAAGGAACGATCCAAATAGCCCCACTCGCCTTTATGCGCGGTAGAACATTAGACAATGCATTTGTTATTTTGGATGAAGCCCAAAACTCAACCGTTAGTCAGATGAAAATGTTTCTTACACGAATGGGGTCAACTGCTAAGTTTTTAATTACAGGAGATGTATCACAAATTGATTTGCCTAAAAATCAAAAAAGTGGGCTTAAAGATAGCTTGGAAATATTACAAGGGGTAAAAGGAATATCATTTATTGAATTTGATGAATCGGATGTGATTCGTCATAAGTTAGTTAAGAAAATTATTAAGGCATATAACCAAGATTAGTTATGGGAAATTCATTAGTAGCGACTGATTATCATTTTGAAGGACAAAAATCAGTGTATCACGGAAAAGTAAGAGATGTTTATATCTTGGATAACGATGTATTGGTAATGATAGCATCCGATAGAATTTCGGCTTTTGACCATGTGTTGCCTGCGGGAATTCCGTATAAAGGACAAGTTCTTAATCAAATTGCAGAAAAATTTTTGGATGCCACATCTGATATTATTCCCAATTGGAAAATGGCCACTCCTGACCCTAGTGTTACGGTAGGAAAAGCGTGCACCCCATTTAGAGTGGAAATGGTGATACGTGGGTACTGTACTGGCCATGCTTGGAGAGAATACAAGCTTGGCAAACGATTACTATGTGGGGTTGAAATGCCTGAAGGAATGTTGGAAAATGATAAATTCCCCCACCCAATTATCACTCCATCTACCAAAGAGGATGAAGGTCATGATGAAGATATTTCTAGAGAAGAAATTATTGCTAAAGGGATTGTATCGGAATCAGATTACATTCAATTAGAAAAATACACGCAAGCATTATTTGCCCGAGGCACGGAGCTTGCAGCCGAAAAGGGTCTTATTTTGGTGGATACCAAATACGAATTTGGTAAAGATGCAAATGGGGTGATTACTTTGATTGATGAAATTCATACACCAGATTCTTCTCGTTATTTTTATGCAGAAGGATATGCTGAACGTCAGAAAAAAGGGGAGAAGCAAAAACAATTATCCAAAGAGTTTGTTCGTGAATGGTTGATGGATAATGGATTTCAAGGTTTAGAAGGTCAAAAAATGCCAGAAATGCCCACAGAATTTGTGGAAAGCATCACCGAAAGATACATTGAACTATACGAGAAAATAATTGGGGAGAAATTTGTTAAATCGGACGTGTCCGAGGTAATAATTCGAGTGGAAAATAACGTGAAAGCCTATTTAAAATCATTGAAGGGATAGGTATTCTATCCTTCAATTTTCTTATCAATAAGGATGGATTTGATTTGAAGCAAGATATCAATATTATCTGATTTATGTTTCAGTAAATATTCGTTTAATCGAACCAGATTTTCATCCACAAGCGGTTCAACAGTAATATCAAACTCACTATTTTCTATAATAGTCATCACATCGATGGCGTTAGTATAGGAATTTGCAATAGCAAAATCAATGAGTGCGGTTAAATGTTCACTAGCATCCATTCCTGATTGCCAAATTGCATTTAAAGCGAGCCATTTTTTTTCATCTGCTGCATCAGTTTGAATATAATCTACCAATAATTGGAGGGCTTGTTTGTTTTTAAGTCCGAACAAAATGGATTCAACTCTTTGCTTGGTTTTTTGTTCATCCGAACCGGACCAAAGCGAAATTAAGTCAGGAATCAAAGAAGCGTCTCCTTTGGTTTCTACCTTAGTCAAGGCTTTTTGAACCAATACATCTTCAGAAGATAGAATTCCGTTTCTTAAATCCTCAATTTCTTTTGCTCTTTTTGCAGTCATCTGTAATTTTTTTTGCAAATGTAGAATCAATTTACAAAAGAGCGTTGTGGGTTATTTTATTTTTGGTTTTTTTAAATCTTCCGGGTTATGAAATACGGTAGATGATTTTTTGTTTTGCGGTTTTACGTCCAAAACAAGATGCCATTCTCCTTTCTTATATTGGTATGCGTTATAGGTCATGGTAGGTTGATAAAAACTATATAACCCTTCCAATTCGGGCTTTGTAGGTTCTAATTCATTAAAGATTATCTGTTTCAATTTTTCGTTATAGCGAAGCATTAGGTAGGCTTCTTTACTGTATTCAAATATGACTCTTCTTTTATTTAATCGAGGTCCCTCAAAGACGGTTTTGCCAAAAACGGGTTCACCCTTTGGACTAAAATACATGGACTCGATTAGTTTCTTATTAGAAAACTTATTATTTCCTTCCCATCCTAGTAATACATACATAGTTTCCTTATCCAATTTAAAAGGAATAATACTGTAGTATAAAGCACCATACCAATTTTGTTTGCTCAGTTTCCGGCTTTCAGCTCGGGTTATTTCTTTATGATGGTCCATTAATTCATGCCAATCTGAATAGCCATCTTTGTCTGGTTTCATTTGAATAAAACAGAAATAATCATAGGTGCCATCAGTCAAAGTTAAGTTCCAAGTTACCATTCGAAAACTTTCATCGGGCGAATAAATATCACCTAAATAGGGTACTTGAGAAAGAGGCGTACTAAAACTATTTTCGTTATCTAAAAATAGTTTGATTTGATTTCGAAGTGAGTCCGTATAAACATATTTAATAGAATCTTCTTGCGATTGGATAGATAAGGATCGGTAACGTAAAATTAGCGAATCATTTACAGATTGCGCTTTGGAAGCCGTTTGTACCCATACAATTGCTCCTAAGAAAAGGATTATCCCCCATTTTTTGACCATACCGAAAAACGTAAAAATTCTATTTTATTGCAATTACCTACTTTATTTTAACAAGGATTGTACCTAAGTAATAGTAGCTTTGCAAAGGTAGGTTGAAATTGTAATTTTTAAAATTTCAAAATCAAGATTATTAGAATAAGATAAGATGAATTTAGAGAAAAGGATAAGTGCATTTTGTGCATTAGGAGATAAAATAAACCAATGGTTACTGGAAATAAATGAAAATAAACCTTCTGAAATGGATGCGGTTATTGAGCTTGCATTTCATAAAAATGGATGGTTTGTAAAATCCGAGGTAATAAACGCGCTAACAGAAATAAGCCTTTGGCTAAATAAAAAAGAATTAACCAATTGGTGTGCTCGGTATGATTTCAATTCAAATTCTGAAATAAAAACTGTGGGAGTAATTATGGCTGGCAATATTCCTCTTGTAGGGTTTCATGATTATTTATCGGTGCTAATTAGCGGTCATAAAATACAAGCCAAACTATCATCAAAAGATGAGGTGTTATTGCCTTTTTTGAATGCTGAATTAGTAAAAATTGAATCGGATTTTGAGGTATTAGTAGATTTTACCACCGAAAGGTTTAATAAAGTAGATGCCGTTATAGCCACAGGAAGCGATAATAGTTCAAGGTATTTTGATTATTATTTTTCAAAAATCCCCAATATTATTCGAAAAAACAGAACTTCAGTGGCCGTACTAACCGGTAAGGAAACGAAGGAAGAATTAGCCCAATTAGGGCATGATATTTTTAGGTATTTTGGCTTAGGTTGTAGAAATGTAACAAAGGTGTACTTTCCGAAGGGTTTTAGTATTGATTGGTTTTACGAAGGGATTATTTCTCATTCGGATGTGATAAATAATCATAAGTACCAAAACAACTACGATTACCATAAAAGCCTGTTCCTACTGAATGGGGAAAACCTATGGGATAATAATTTTGTGCTTTTAAAGAAGGATTCGCGTCTTTCTTCGCCTGTAGGTACACTTTATTACGAAGAATATGATGACTTAGCTGATTTGGAAAAACTATTAATCCAAGAAAG
Source organism: uncultured Flavobacteriales bacterium (assembly GCA_963974475.1). Taxonomy (GTDB): domain Bacteria; phylum Bacteroidota; class Bacteroidia; order Flavobacteriales_G; family Salibacteraceae; genus CAJXZP01. The sequence goes on along the minus strand of CAXBCR010000001.1, from coordinate 32,717 downwards.
TGATAATATTCAATGTAGAGTAGGGGTTGGAGGCTTCAAACTAGGAGTTGCACAACAGCCGAAACTATCTGATTATTCGGATAATATAGACGTTTTAAAATTTTTATTGGGTCTTTCTTAGAAAGATGATATATCTTATTTGTTTATTTTAGCTATTCGAGTTAATTTGGCGCTCAAATTTGAAAGAAAATCTATGCGTAAGATTTCTATTTATTTAGCAGTGCTTTTTGTTGTATTAATAGGGGGGGCGCCCCACCTTTCGGCTCAAACTGCTATCATTAATTCTCCTTCACCTTTACCCACAATATTGTGCATTGGTGACAGTATCAATTTTGTAGCTGATAATAATTCAGGAACATTGACCACTTACGAGTGGAATTTTAATGGGGCGGCTTCTGGCCCAAATACGATTTACGGCCAAAACGTATGGTTTTATGCCGGGGCAGTAGGAACGTATTCTATGAGATTAATTGTAGGTAACGGAACGTTACTTGATACCTTGAACTTTCCAATGACGGTTAGTTCTTGTTCTACCCCTACCATTGATATTAGCGGAACCCCTACAACGGTTTGTGCGGGTACCCAAACCCAGTTTGTGGATGCATCCATACCTGGAGCGCAACCTATTTCGGGTAGGTTATGGAAATTTCCAGGAGGTGCTCCTGCAGCTTCAAGTGTGGCAAATCCAATTATTACTTATACTACAGCGGGAATTTATGATGTATACTTTGAACTTACGGATGCATCGGGAGCAAAATTCTACGATACATTATTTTCATACATTACAGTAGTTAACTGTCCCACTCCAATTGCAGATTTTTCGGCCAATCAAACTAGGATTTGTCCAGGTAGCTGTATCAATTTCACCGATTTAAGTCAAAACATGGTGGTGGGTCAATCTAATTGGGCTTGGTCATTTCCAGGAGCTGATTCTACGGTTTCAATTCAGCAAAACCCGGTAAACATTTGTTACCAAATTCCGGGAGTTTACACGGTAATATTGAAAGCAACCAATTCTACTGATACTGATACAGAAGTAAAACTAAACTATATTACCGTAGATTCCTGTCTACCTCCAGTAGCAAATTTCTCAGTAGAAAAGGATAAAATTTGTCAAGGTACATGTGTGCGTTATTTAAACCGTTCTCAAAGAGCTGACTCAATTCGTTGGAAGTTTTTTGGTGCAACTACTCGACCAACAAATAGTACTGAATCCAATCCAGTTGTTTGTTATACCGATACCGGAACATTTGATGTACAGCTAATGGCATTTAACCCGTATGGTGGTCCTGGAATTGAATTAAAACAAGAGTTTATTTCTGTTAAACCATTTCCTGTTGTACAGGCGCCTGCCGATACATCTGTATTGATTGGGCAAGGAGTACAATTACAAGCTTATGGTAGTGGCAGAGGATTTAGATGGACACCAAGTGATGGAAGTATCGCATGTGAGTTTTGTTCTAGAACAACGGTTTCTCCGTTAGAAAATACGCAATATTTCGTTACTAACATTAATGAAAATGGCTGTGAACGAACCGATTCGGTTAATGTGGTTGTGATAAAAAATTATTACCGAGGTGTGCCAGATGCTTTTACACCCAATGGAGACGAGGAAAATGACATTCTATTTGTTTTAGGAAACGGAATAGCAGGAATGGAATTCTACGTGTATGACCGTCAAGGTACGATTGTATTTGAATCTAGAAGTCAAGAAATTGGCTGGGATGGAACATTTCAAGGAGAAGTTATGGAAGCAGGTGTTTATGCCTATTTTGTGAAAATTACCTACGAAAGTGGATTCCAAGAGATATTAAAAGGAGATGTAACATTAGTGAGATAGGGGAAATGAGGAAACTAATAGTATTCATATCTGTTTGCATGATTTCGGTGGGAATGTTGGCACAGTCAACAGAACCAATTATGACACAGTTTTATAATTCACCATTACAAATTAATCCTGCTAATGCAGGTTTATTTGCTGGTCGTGCTCGGGTAATAAGCAATTTTAAAAGGCAATGGGAATCTATTGGCGAACCATTTCAAACACTTTCTTTTTCTGGCGACTTTCAGGTGGCACGAGATGTTACTGGAGGAGATTTTTTCGGAATGGGAATTGACATAAACCAAGATAAAGCGGGCGTTTCCCAATTGTCAAATTTATCGGCCAATGTATCCGTGAGTTTTACCAAAGCGTTAGATAGTAGAAAAAGTCATTTTGTATCGGTGGGATTTCAAGGTGGATATGGTCAAAGAAGTTTGTCTACCGCAAACATTAATTGGGGAAGTCAATGGACTAGATACGGATTTAATTCAGCCATTACCTCGCCCGACCAAGCACTAGATGGGGCAGCTAGTTATTTTGATTTAGGTGGTGGTGTAAACTACTTTTATTCTCGAACAGACAACACGGTTAAATTATATATTGGTGCAGCGGGTTATCATTTAACGCAACCTACCATTTCGTTTTTAGGAAATGAAAATGAAGTTATTGCTCGAAAATTTAATATTAATGGTGGCTTACGTTATCAATTTGGTCACTCGGCTAACTTTTCGGTGTATCCAAACTTTATTTATTCATGGCAAGGACCATCTAGTGTATTTATTTACGGAACGGATGTGGAATACCGTATAGATGATGGCTCACGTTCTACCGGAACAAAAAAATATACATCTTTTGCTGTAGGGATGTATCACAAGGTAAGTAAAACGCTTTCGCCTGTGGTTAAACTTCATAAAGCTGGTTTTTCATTATACATCTCTTACGATTTCGAAATTGGTAATATTACTCGGGTTACCAATGGGCAAGGAGGAATTGAGGTCGGTTTAAAATACCGAGTTGGTTTCCGAAGTGGGCATGATAGCCGAAATATTAATAACGCATTTTTGTAGGAAACTACTTAAATAAACGATTTTTTTTTGCCTCGTCAAAACTTGTTTTGGCGGGGCTTTTTATTACCGCTGAAGTGTGAATAGATGACGAATAGGTGTTATGCTAGTTTTAGTGTTGCACTTTTTGTATAACTAATTATCGAAAATGAGCAGTTGACAACCTTTTGCCTAAAATATGCCTTATAACCCTACAAAAACTGTTTCTTTGACGGTCTATTTAAGCAAACATTGAAAAACTATAAATCGATAGCAATTGCCGTTCTTTTAGCGGTATTTATTCTCACTCTAGGAGCAAGTTACACCCTTCGAAAGCTTCGGTTTGATTATGAATTTGAGGATTATTTTCCGAAAGGAGATACGGAATATGCGTATTACAATCAGTTTCGAGAAGTGTTTGGCTCCGACAATGATTTTGTATTAATTAGCCTTGGAAATGAGTCGGGTATATTCGATTCCAGTTTTCTTTCACGGGTGGATTCTTTTGCGCAAGCATTGAAAAAAGTTGAATACGTAGAAACGGTTATTACACCAACCCAAATAGGTTATCCTGTTAAAGGTCCTTTTGGGATGTCAGAGATTAAATGGATTCACGTTAACCAACCTCAACGATTAGCGCAAGATTCCACAAAAATTTTTGAGAGTGGGGAATTACTGAGCACATTAATTGCTACGGATGCAAAATCGTTAAATGTAGTTTTGAATACTACATACGGATTATCAAAAGTAAAGAGTGACGAAGCTGTTGCAAATATAGATGCTGTAATTGCTGAATATTCATTTGATAAGGTTCAAACGGCAGGAAGAATCTATGGTCAACGGTATTACGTGAATAAAATGCAATATGAATTATTGTTCTTTACTTCCATTTCGTTGCTTATTGTAGTAATCATTTTGGCCTTAGCGTTCCGAGCAGTTTGGGGAGTGGTCATTCCATTATTAGTGGTTGGAGTATCGGTGGTTTGGTTAATGGCCTTAATGACACTAATGAACAAATCGTTTGATTTAATGTCGTCTCTATTACCTACCATCATGTTTGTGGTTGGAATGAGTGATGTGGTTCACATTATTTCACGATATTTGGAAGAGCTTCGAAAAACAGCCGATAAGTTAATGGCATTAAAGATTTCATTTACCCAAATTGGAAAGGCTACTTTTTTGACTTCCATCACCACTGCCATTGGTTTTTTATCGCTATATACCTCTGGAATAACTCCTGTTCGTGATTTCGGCTTCTTTACTGCAACCGGAGTAATGTTAGCGTTTATTATTACGTTTTTAGTTCTCCCATCGGTACTTTATTTGTTGCCTCGTCCGCGGATTAGTACCGTTCAATCGGAAGATTTATTTTGGAATAAGGCTTTACGAGAGGTTTTTAAATTAGTCGTTTCCAAGTCTAAATGGATATTTGGATTGGGAATAGGAGTAATTTTGATTTCGCTAATTGGAATTAGTCGAGTGGAGGTAAATAACTTTTTATTGGAGGATTTATCTGAAAACGACCCTTTACGCGCCAATTTTGAATTTTTTGAAACGCATTATTCTGGTGCGCGCCCATTTGAGGTGGTTGTCTCAAAAAAGGACTCGGCTAGTTTGTTGAATTATGCAGATATCGTGGCTATCGACCGTATAGAAACTATTTTGAAAAATGAGTTTGGCATTAAAGGTTTTGTATCTCTCAATTCGGTAATAAAAACAATGCGTAGAGCTATTCATGGTGGGAAACTAGACGAATATAAGGTTCCTCAATCAGAAAAGGAATGGGAAACCCTTCGTGCTCAAATTGGCAAGTTTCAGAAAATGGGTAAGCTTAAGATGGTTTTGAATTCTGCTGGAAACGCGACTCGTATTAGTACTCAAGTGAACGATTATGGAGGAAAAGTATTTAAGGAGAAGTACGCCAAAAACAGGGAAGCTTTTGCAGAAATATTAACGAATTCAAACCTAGATTTACGTTATACGGGAATGGCATACCTAATTGATAAAAACAATGAAACGTTAGCTTCTAGTCTAATGTATGGCTTGTTGATTGCCTTTGGTTCGGTGGCATTACTAATGGGAGGGATATTTAAATCGGTTAAAATGGTAATTATCACATTGGTGCCTAACGTAATTCCGCTGCTAGTGATAGGTGGATTTATGGGGTTTACGGGAATTGATTTAAAAGTTTCGACCTCCATAATATTTACCATAGCTTTCGGAATAGCGGTAGATGATACTATTCATTATGTGAGCAAATTAAAAATGGAATTGGATAAAGGAAGGACCATGTTGTACGCTTTAAAACGGGCAAGTCTTTCTACAGGTAAAGCGATTGTTTTAACCAGTTTAATTCTGGTTAGCGGCTTTTTTGCGCTCGTATTTTCAGATTTTTCGAGTACCTATTACATTGGTTTATTGGTAAGTATCACATTGCTATTTGCTGTTTTGGCTGATTTAGTATTCTTACCCGTTTTGATTATTTTGTTTTATCGGGAACGGTAGGACGTCACTTTATCTTCTTTTAAATACCCAAATTTCTTTATCACTCCCTGGGAAAGGAATTCCACCAGCGGGTTTTGGTAAAGAGGAAAGCGTAATGCTGTCATCCCCAAAACGTTCCATTTTATAGGTCACTTTAAAGCTACCCGACCAGATGTACATTCTGTTAGCTGTAGTGTCATAGGTATGTAGGCTGGGGCTTGAGCCATCTCGATAGTATTTGGTTAAATTTTCAAGGTCGGTAATTTCCATGTCAAACATCACAAATTGGTTGGTGTCACTAAATGTGGTGTCCAACGTTTTATTGTACGTGAAATGGTTGTAATTGTGCCAATACCCAATCATTTTATTTACGGGTGCGGTTGGCTCTGGAATAGACTTTTTACATTGTGCAAAAAGAAGGATGGATAAACCGAGAATAACAAGTAATTTTTTCATTTTATTAAGGTAATTGACCTTCGCCCATTAATACATATTGTAAAATATTTGCGCCCATTTTTAATGCTGATATATGCGTTTCTTCCGGGTCGTTATGAACTCCTGCAGACTCCCATCCATCTCCCAAATCGCTTTCATAAGAATAGAAGCAAACTAATCTACCCTCATAGATTAAACCAAAACCTTGCGGTGGTAAACCATCATGTTTGTGGATTTTGGGTAATCCATTATTAAATTCAAATTTTTGATGATAAATGGGATGTTCTAAAGGTAACTCTACCCATTCTAGCTCAGGAAAAACCTTTAGCATTTCTGTTCGGATAAATTGGTCTAACCCGTAATTATCATCAATATGAAGGAAACCTCCTGCCAATAAATAAGTTCGTAAATTATCGATTTCTTGGGTAGAGAACACCACATTTCCATGCCCAGTCATGTGAATGAAGGGGTATGTAAAAATGTCGGAGGACCCTACTTCAACTGTAGCTGGTTGCGGATTGATTTGTGTGCCAATCGCCTGATTTGAAAATTGGATAAGGTTGGGCAATGAAGTTTCTAAATTGGCATACCAATCACCTCCACCATTGTATTTAAGAAGTGCTATTTGATAGGTTTGCGCTGAAACCATTCCGCCAATTAAAAGCGCGGTAATTATAACTATTAGTTTTCTCATTCTGAGGTGCGAAGTTCAACATTGAAAACGGAATTGCAAAATTTTGGAAAGGGATTCTGGGGTTTTGGTGTATGGCTTGTTTTATTGCCCTTCACGCAAAGAAATCAAAGAAGCGCAAAGAGCGCAAAGGGTGATTGCATTGCAAAAGCTTAGCGATTTCTTTGCGTGGGTATTATTTAGTTGGATTTGCCATTCACGCAAAGAAACCAAAGAAACGTAAAGAGCGCAAAGGATGACTGCATTGCAAAGGCTTAGCGATTTCTTTGCGTGTATTTTTTCTTAGCGAGCTTCGCATGAAACTTTAATAGCGATTTACGGAATAAAGTCAGTACGCTCTGGCCTAAAAGAAAAGTAAATAAATTTTATTGCCCTTCACGCAAAGAAAACAAAGAAGCGCAAAGAGCGCAAAGGGTGATAGCATTGCAAAGGCTTTGCGATTTCTTTGCGTGTTTTTATTCTTAGCGAACTTCGCGTGAAACTTTAATAGCTATTTAAGCAACGAAATTCGCACCATTACTCATTAATCAAATTCAATGTAAAACAAGCCACCAATGCGGCTGTTTCGGTACGTAGCCTAGAGGAACCCAAACCTGTTTTTACCCAATTGTTTTCAGTAGCTAATGCAACTTCCCTTTCCGAAAAATCACCCTCAGGCCCAATAAGAACACCGATATTAGAATTTGGATTGGCCCCATTTTTTAAATGCGAATCGTTGCCACAGCCTCCATTGCAATGGGCAATAAATTGTTGGTCAAATTGTGCTGTTTTAATAAAGTCGGAATACTTAACGGGGTCATTTATAACCGGTTTGTAGGCTTTCCAAGATTGTTTCACTGCAGAAATAATGATACGTTCCATTCGCTCTAACTTCAACACTTTACGCTCTGAATGATGACAAATGATAGGGGTGATTTCATCCACTCCCATTTCGGTCATTTTTTCTAGCATCCACTCGAACCGGTCATTAAGTTTGGTGGGAGCAACGGCAATATGAATGTGATGTTTTTTTGGTTCAAAATGTTCTGATTCAAAAACAGCCACTTCACACTTTTTCTGATTAGCAAAAACCACCTTGGCGGTATGAATATCGCCTTCACCATTCGTAATGGCAAGTAAATCTCCCGGCTGTAAGCGAAGTACTTTTACCGCATGTTTTGATTCTTCTTTAGGTAAAAATTGTAATTCGTTGGAAGCTCCTTGTATGTAAAAAAGTGTCATTTTATGTAAAATAATAGTATTTCCAAAACATTAATTTTTCTTCCGAATTCCAACTTAGCGAATCCCTTCTTTTTTCAAAAATGCACGATAAATCCGAGCATTTTTTTGATGCGCAGAGTAACTGTTTGCAAAATTGTGGTAACCAGAATAATCTGGTTTAGCACACATATAGATATAGCTGCTTTTGTACTGATTGAGAACTGCGCGCAAGGCGGTTGTGCTAGGAAACCCAATAGGACCCGGAGGTAGACCTGTATGAATGTATGTATTATACGGTGAGTCTATTTTTAAATCGTCAAAATACACGCGATGAATACCTGGTTTATTTAAAGCAAAAACCACCGTTGGGTCCGATTGTAAACGCATGCCAATGGTGAGTCTATTTATGTATAACCCAGCCACCTTAGGCATTTCATCTTTCTTTTTGGTTTCGGCCTCTACTATAGAAGCTAAGGTAGTCACTTCAATTGGTGTTAGCCCCAAGTCTTTTGCTTTGTTCTTTTGGTCTACCGACCAAAAATGTTGAAACTCTTGTTGCATACGTTTTACAAACTGAGCACCGCTAGTATTCCAGTAAAGTTCATAGGTATTGGGTATGAAAATAGCTTGAACGGTGGCTTTTTTTAACCCATTTTCTTTCATGAAATCCGGGTTTAAGAAAGCTTGAATAAGCTCAGCCGAATCGGCTTCTATCTGTTTAGAAACAAGCGCGGCTAATTGTGTCAATCTTGAAATATTATGAAAAGTGACTTTAACCGGAGTTTGTTTTCCTGAACGTAATTGGTCTACCAATTCGGTATTACTTAATCCGTTTTGAATAATGTATCTCCCCGGTTTTACCTTATTCGGATAGTTTTTTTGTTCGGCCACCCATTCAAACGATTCTTGGTTATGAATGATTCCTTGCGTTTTTAATTCTTCTGCAACCCTTGGGTAACCCCAATCCGAGTGGATATAAAAATCGGCTTGTTCCTTATCCATTTTTACGTTAGCTAATTTAATGTAGCTATAAAAATGGTAGCCAAACATTGCTCCAGCTATAAGGCCTATTCCCAAAATGGATACAATTATTAATTTCAACGAAGAAGATTTTTTCTTTTTCTTAGCCATTCGTTATCCGTTAAAACATTGAAAAAATAGTTCGTCTTGCCATTGTCTATCTATGCGAAGCCATTCCCTTTTGATACCCGTTTGGGAAAATCCAGCTTTTTCAAAAAGGGTTATACTTCTGGCGTTACCAGCGGCAATGCTACAATAAAGTTGATGTAATCCTAATTGACTGAAGGCGTATTTTAGTAATTCTTTCAAGGCCAGAAAAGCCAATCCTTGACCTTCAAAATCTTCATCCATCATAATACCAACTCCGGCTCTTTGGTGAAGAGGTTCAAAATCAAATAAATCAACACAACCTACTGCTTTTCCATCCGATTCAATGATTAATCGTACTTGTTTATCGGTATAAATATCGTTGACCGAATCAATATACAATTGCAATGTTTGGATGGATAAAGGACGTGTTGTTGCACTCGAAAACCATACGCGTTCATCGTTTTCCCACCTGTAAAGGTGATTAATATCGCTGGGCTCTAAGGCTCTTAATGTGATTTCTTTACTCATTTGGCTGTAAAATTTCCTTCAAACACAAACTCCGCTGGGCCAGTTAACCAAATATTTTCATACCCGTTTTCAGTTGCTTCAAAACTCACATTAAGCTTACCACCTTTAACAATTATCGGGATGGAATTAGTAGTGATCAAACTTCGTTTATGTGCTGCTATTGCCACCGCTGTTGCTCCGGTTCCACAGGCTAAAGTCTCATCTTCTACACCTCTTTCAAAAGTGCGCATTTCGATTTGATTGTTAGTAACCTTGGCAAAGTTTACATTAATTCCTTCTTTAGTGTAGGGTTCATTTTCGCGCACAGCTCTAGCTTCGTTAACAAAAGTGGTGGTAGGGATTTCATCCATAAATGCTACATAATGTGGTGACCCTGTATTCAATTCTGTACGAATATCATTTTCATCAATAGCCGAAACATTTTGCATTTGTAAGGAAATAACATCTTTCAATACTTTTCCCAAATGGATACCATCAATGGCGATAAATCGGGTTTTGGTTCCTATAATTTTCAAGTCATGCGCAAACCGAATAATGCAACGTCCTCCGTTGCCACACATGGTACTTTCCTTTCCATCACTATTGAAATAGACCATTTTAAAATCGTAGCCATCCGCATTTTCTAGGAGTATTAAACCATCTGCACCAACCCCAAAATGACGAGTACACAGTTGTTTAATCAGTGGTGTGTTGGAAGCATCAAAATGGTGGTCGCGATTATCTATCATGATAAAATCGTTTCCAGCTCCGTTGTATTTTTGAAATAATATAGACACGTTGGTGATTTTTGTTAGAAATCAAAAGTAGGTTTTTGGATATTGATTTTAGAATTGTACTCCATTTTTTTTAAGCGTATACTATTTGCTAATTTATAATGTGTAGAAATACAGCAAAACCCAAAATAGTGAATAATAATAGCACAAGTTATTAGCCCAAATCAAACCTTCCAACCCTTATCAAAATGTTAAACAACGCTAATGAGAATAGGCTTTAACATTTTTTAAAATAAATGAAAAGGGCTACTAAAAGGAGTGTTTCTATTTTTGAAATCGTAAATATTTAACCAAATAATAATTTAAAAAAATAGAGATATGAAAAAGTACATTGGATTATTTGGAGCTGCCTTTTTGGGTGGAGTAATGTCAATTTCGGCAGTCACTTATTTCCAGGGTGAAAAAACAAATAGCAGTACTCTTGCCAATTCTAATGCGCATGAAAATATGGTGAAACCAGCTTTGCTTATGGATCAGCCAACTTCACATTCGTATGTAGACTTAAGCCATGCAGCTGAGGAAACGGTAAAAGAAGTAGTGCATGTTAAAGTAACTCAAGAAGGGCAGGAAATGGTGCAATATGACCCGTTTGATTACTTTTTGAGGGGAAATACCCAAGGAAAACGCTATAAAGCTCCTGACAAGCAAGGTTCTGGGTCTGGAGTGGTAATTAGGCAAGATGGCTACATTGTGACCAACAATCACGTGGTGGATGGAGCCGATAATATAGAGGTGGTATTTAATACAAATGAAAGTTATGTGGCCCATGTGGTAGGTGTAGACCCATCTACAGATTTGGCTTTATTGAAAATTGATGCCGATGGGTTGCAGGCTATCCAAATAGGAAACTCTGACGAATTGAAATTAGGAGAATGGGTACTTGCTGTAGGTAATCCATACAATTTAAACTCTACCGTAACCGCAGGAATTGTGTCTGCAAAAGCGCGGAGTATCAATATTTTGCAAGGAGCAAATGGCACACCTCCTTTAGAAGCTTTTATCCAAACGGATGCCGCAGTTAACCCCGGAAATAGTGGAGGAGCGCTCGTGAATACCAGTGGCGAATTGATTGGAATTAATTCAGCCATAAAATCTCCTACTGGTTCTTACTCTGGATATTCATTTGCAATACCGGTGAATATTATGAAAAAAGTGGTGAATGATATTATGGAATACGGAGTTGTTCAACGGGCTTTTATAGGAGTTTCCATTAGAGATATCAATGCAGAACTAGCCGAGTCGGAAGATTTAAAAACCATGAATGGTGTTTATATAGCAGACATTTCTGAATCCGGTGCGGCCAAAGAAGCGGGTATTGAAAAAGGAGATGTGGTAATTTCCGTAAATGAAGTTGGTGTACATTCAGTAGCTGAGTTGCAATCCCAAATTGGAAGATATAATCCGGGCGATGAGGTAGCAGTGCAAGTGGACCGAAACGGAAATCAAAAACAATTTAGTTTGAAATTGAGAAATAGTAGTGGAAATACTGATGTAGTAAAAGTAGCTGATAACACCTTGGCAGAATTAGGCGCAAATTTCGAAAATGTGGATAGCGATTTGAAAAAGAATCTAAACATTAAATATGGCGTGATGGTAACTAATATTCAAAATGGAAAGTTTAGAAAGTCGGGAATGCATAACGGTTTTATTGTGACTCACATTGATAATCAACCGGTAAAAAATGTTGCCGAAATGGAAGAAATTCTAAAATCTAAAACTGGTGGTGTTTTATTTGGTGGACTATATCCTAATGGGAATAGGAAGTATTACGGAGTAGGTATGTAAAGTGTATATAGTACACTAACCAACCTGTTAAAAGTCACTCATTTTGAGTGGCTTTTTTTGATTCAATAAAGTATATAATAACTATTTTCGCAGTCTCAAATTTTATAAAAACTTCAAATAAAAAAACATGGTTGAAGAAACGTATAAGGAGTCTTATCACAAACAAATGGACTCTTTTGTTGAGCAAAAACGTCAAGCAGTTAGTTTGGCAACCTCAGTGGGTCACCTGCTTTTAAACCAATCGGTTGAATTGGTCCTTTTTCGCAACGATTTAGCAGATACTTCTGTATCTGAAAAAATTCAGTTAATGAATTACGCTAAAAACGTAGTTAATAAACCCATTCACATTAATGATGTAGCTGAATTGGCTTCTTTGATGGAAGGAATGAATTTAGCTCCAGCTAAAATCGATATTGGTAAATTAGCTGCTAATTGGATGGAACAAACTGAATTTAAAACAAAACAAGAATTTTTGGATTCTGTTTTAAGTGGGTTTGTTTTAGACAAAGGAAACGTTGTAGAACCTCGCGATGTGGTTTTATTTGGTTTTGGACGTATCGGTCGTTTGGTAGCTCGTGAGTTAATCAAACAATTCGGTAAAGGGCAACAATTACGTTTACGCGCTATTGTTACCCGTAGTAACGATGATGCAACCATCATCAAAAGAGCCGCTCTTTTACGTAACGATTCTGTTCACGGAAAATTTGCCGGTACTATTGAAGAAGATTTAGAAAACCAACAATTGATTATTAATGGTCAACGCGTTTTGATGCTAGGTACCAAAGATGCAGGTGCGATGGATTATGAATCTTATGGCATTACTAACGCCTTAATGATTGATAACACTGGTGTTTACACTGACAAAGAGGCATTAAGTATTCACATGCGTGCAAACGGTGTGTCTAAGGTGCTTTTAACTGCTCCAGGTGGGGGCATTCCTAACATTGTGTATGGAATTAACCATTGGGATTTAGATTTAGATGCCATTGATATTTATTCAGCAGCATCTTGTACAACCAACGCTATTTCACCAGTATTAAAAGTGGTAAACGACAACTTAGGCGTTGAGCAAGGACACGTGGAAACTATTCACGCTTATACCAATGACCAAAACTTGTTAGACAATATGCACAAAAAACCTCGTAGAGGTAGAAGTGCTGCTATCAACATGGTAATTACCTCTACTGGTGCTGGTAAAGCAGTAGCAAAAGTAATTCCTGAGTTAGATGGGTTATTAACAGCAAATGCGGTACGTGTTCCTACTCCGAACGGTTCTTTGGCTATTTTGAAATTGAAAGTGAAAAAAGAGACTACCGTAGAAGGTGTAAACGCTTTATTGCGTGACGCAGCTCTTTCTGGTAACTTGGTGAACCAAATCAATTACAACATGGACCCAGAATTAGTATCTAACGATATTATTGGCAACACCTGTTGTTCTGTTTACGATTCAAATGCAACCTTAGTACATAGTGATGGTAAAAACATTGTGTTGTACGCTTGGTATGATAATGAGTTTGGATACGTAAAACAAGTAATTCGTCTAGCTAAATATATCGCTAAAGTAAGAAGATTACATTATTACTAATATTTAGTAATTACATTATATTTAAAGGCTGTTTCACGAAAGTGAGGCAGCCTTTTTTTGTTTGTAATGGTGTGAGCTTGGGCATATCCCTTCATTATTTCATTCTGCTAGCGCTGCATAAAATAATTCCGGGTCGGGCTTTCCGCACTCGCTCTTTTTAGGGCGAAAAGCTCCAAAAAAAGGAGCTCAAACAATGGCTACTATCCCTTAAGCAAAAAATATAGAAGAAAGAAGTATCAGAAAACTATTTTGTCACAGGTAGGAGCAGGGTGGTACATTAAAGTATTTCAAATTGATAAGTAAAAGGAATAAAAAAACACCTTGCGGTGAATTTAACAAGATAAAAACCATTAAATTGCTCGTAATTACGAAATAAGCAATAACGCAATAATTCATATACCTAAAAAATACAAACAGTGAGAAAATTAGTAAGCATTATTACCTTTTCCATTTTAACCCATATCGGAATAGCTCAGGACTACAAAGAACAGTTTAATCAATTATTAATTGATGGTGATACGGCTCAACAATTCGAACTTTTAACAAAATGGGAATCCGAAGACGCTAAAAATCCAGAATTATTTACCAGTTATTTTAATTATTACTTTCAAAAATCTAAACAGGAATTCGTTTCCATGTCCCATAATCAGCCCCAAGGCGAAAGTCTTCAATTGGAAGATAGCACCGGTCAAGTTGCGGGGTTTTTAGGAAGTGTAATCATTTGTAACCCAGAAATTTTGCAGAAAGGATTGGATAAAATTGATGAAGGAATAAAACTATATCCGAATAGATTGGATATGCGTTTCGGTAAAATTTATGCGCTGGGACAAACAGAAGATTGGGGTGGTTTTACCCATGAGATTGTAAAGACGGTTCGGTATTCAGAGAAAAACAATAATAAATGGACTTGGGCGTACAATGAAAAAAAAGAGGACGGAAAAGATTTTTTTCTTAGCTCTATCCAAGATTACCAGCTAGAGCTGTATGAAACCGAGAATGATGAACTACTAGAAAACATGCGGACCATTGCCGAAGAAATTTTGAAATTGTATCCTGATCATATTGAAAGCTTAACTAACATATCTATCACGTATTTGTTGACGGGAGAATATGACAGAGGGATAGAAGCTCTTTTGAAAGCGGAAAAAATTGACCCAAAAGATGGAATCGTATTAAGTAATATTGCGTACGGTTATAAACTTAAAGGCGACTTGGAGAATTCCATAAAATATTATGAAAAAATGATGAAATTAGATGACCCAGATTCTGTTGCATTTGCAAGAGAACAAATTGAGGCTTTGAAAAAGTAATTGGAAATATTGATAAGCAATTAAATACGCATAAAAATGGAAGAAAATACGGAGTGGATAACGGTAATTATTACCATTTCTGGTGGCGCATTTGCCATAATAGCCAGTATATTTAATTGGGATTTTTTCTTTGAGAATAGAAAAGCCCAGCTATTTCTGAAACTATTTGGGAGAAATGGAGCGCGTATTTTTTACTCAGCCTTAGGCTTGTTTTTGTTATATATTGGCTATACCTTAATTTGGAAATGAGGTAGTTAATGGTAATAATAGGCTAGTTTTTTACAGGGTTTTATTTTTCGGTGCAAAAAATTGATGGTTTCGCTTTTGATGCGTTTATAATTGGTAAGAATTTAACCCTATATACCAGTTTTGAGGAATGGTAAGCAGAAAATAATTTAGATTATGGAAATCAGGTTTTTACTGTAATAATTCATTTGCGTTGTTAGATGTGTGGGTTTGATTTATGGCTTTTTGAATTTTGTAAGCATGTTAAAATGCCAATAAAAATCATGAGAAAAAATACATTAGTGGCGAAATTACACTTTACCCTTTTCCGGTATTAATCCTTTGAATTTCAATATAAAAATTCTAATTTGCATGAGATTATTAGGGGTTATTGAGTGGTAACGATTATGTCAATAGGGGCAAAAAAAATTCAGCAAAAGGAGTTTTTAAATTTCTTGCTAAAGGGAGATTATGCAAAATGTTCGAGTTTAGCCAAGCGTGTTTTTGAGGAAACTTCCTTAACCTATTTATACGAAGAAATTCTAAAAAAATCATTATATGATGTTGGGGAATTATGGGAGTTCAATAAAATTAGTGTTGCCACTGAACATTTATCTTCGGCCATTGTAGAAGCTATTTTAAACGAGTATTACCCAGCCATAATTTCAAACGAAAAAATTAATAGAACCGTAATCGTTGCCTGTGTGGAAACAGAATACCATCAGATTGGGGTGAAAATGATTAATGATGTTTTTGAGTTGAATGGATGGAATTCTTATTTTCTAGGGGCCAATACTCCTACCAAAGAATTAACCAGTTTCATTAAATCTATCAACGCTGAAATGATTGCGATATCATTAAGTATATACTTTCATTTACCAATTTTGGAAAGCATGATTCAGCAGATTAGGATTGATTTTCCGGATATACCCATTTTAGTTGGAGGTCAAGCTTTTCTTCGTGGGGGAGAAGAAGTATTAGTAAAGTATAAAAATGTGGTCTATCAACCCGATATTAAAAGCACCGATTTATATATTAAACAAATCAATAAAAATGGATAAAAACTATCTACTAGCATCAGCCGGTAAGCTGAAACAAGTAAGTGAAAAGGCTGCAAATGAGTATCTAGGCAAATCTGAATTAGTTGCCTCAAAAATGGATATTACGATGTCTGAAAGGGCAGACATTGAGAGTTTGATCGGAACAGACAACATGAGTATGATGAAAGATAATCATGCAAACCATGTTCGGTTTATTGCTTCCATTTTGAAAAACCATAATCCCAATGTTTTGGTGGATACCGTGTTATGGGTATTTAGAGCATACCGTAGCCATGGTTTTGCAACTCATTACTGGTCGGCTCAGTTGAATTCTTGGATAATAATTTTGAAAGAAAATTTATCTACTGAAACTTTTAAAGAGGTTTATCCGTACTACGAATGGATGCAAGTAAATATTCCTGCTTTTGAAACCGTGGCTGACGAAA
This sequence comes from uncultured Flavobacteriales bacterium, assembly GCA_963974475.1. Lineage (GTDB taxonomy): Bacteria > Bacteroidota > Bacteroidia > Flavobacteriales_G > Salibacteraceae > CAJXZP01. The sequence continues at coordinate 16,240 of CAXBCR010000001.1, read as the reverse complement.
AAACGGATGCAGCAAATTCTTAAAACAGCGTATGTCAAATGATTCGGTTCTTTATCCATTAGAAAAATGGACAAATGAAATTAAGCAAACCTTACTGGTCAATAATGATGTGTATTGCTTTATTTTCGATAGAAAGAACATTACTATTTGCCAATGATTCTATGGAATCATTGTTTATTAAAGAGCCATCAGAGTCTCTTATCAATCCTTCATTTGATGAATTAGTGGTAATGAGTAATAAAGAAGAACTAATTTTTGAAGGTTTTATGACCATGGGAGATTATGCTTCGGTCAATAGCTCTCTTTGGACGCAAGTTTATAGAAAAAATGATGAAATACTAATTGTAGGGGGGTAGATGCGGCCCAGTTAAGTGAGCAAAACGCGTTAATGCATCAATTAAACAGTAAAATTAATAATTTACAAAGAGATTTAATTCGAGAAAAAATAACTCTTGAACATACCATAGAAAAATTGAATAAAGCCAATGTAGAACTTAATCAGTTGAATACGAATAAAGACCGTTTCATTTCAATTTTGGCACATGATTTAAAGAATCCCATTGGTACGTTGGCTAATTTTTTGTTGCTTATTACTGAAAATATTAACGAATGGAGTATTGATATTATCGAAAGTAGATTGAAGTCGGTAGTTGCTTCTGCCAGTAGCACGTATGGATTATTAGAAGAGCTATTAACTTGGCAACGGGCCCATTCTGGTAAAATAGATTTTAAGCCGAAAATGCTACCTTTATCTCCGGTTTGGGACAGGGTTTTTGAAAATGTAAATCTTTTAGCCAAAAACAAGAATATTTCATTAACTCCTCACGAATTCAATAAGGTTTCCGCCTTTGCCGACAAGCAAATGTTGCATACTGTTTTACGTAATTTGATTTCTAATGCCATTAAGTTTACAAATAATGGGGGAGCAATAAATGTTTATGCCAAGGATAATGGGGTAGAGGTTCAAATTACAGTTACAGACAATGGAGTGGGAATGGATGCCGAAGTAATTTCAAAATTGTTTGATGATGCCCACCACGTTAGTACTAAAGGAACGGAAAACGAAAAAGGAACTGGAATAGGCTTGTTGCTATGTAAGGAGTTAGTTGAAACCCATGCTGGAAAAATTTGGGTGGATAGTGAATTGAAAAAAGGAAGTGAGTTTATATTTACTTTGCCTAATCCGAAGGTGTAGGTTTTGCGCTATATGTCTGTAAATCAATAATTAACGCGAATTGCCCTGACTAATTATTTTGCATTTACGGCAAATAACGGCAGTAATTGACGTATATATTACGGCAATTAGATTAGAATACGTCAAATAATGGGTATATTTGCCGTATTATTTACGGCATTAAGAGATATTATGTATTTACATCAAAGCAAAGACTGGCCAAATTTCAGATGGGATAATGAAATGCTAGTTCCATATATTAGCACGGTACGCAACTTACAGGGTAGACTAATTGGTCGAATGGAAGGGATGGGATTCGAGCTTAGAGAGGAAGCAGTTCTTAAAACTTTGACCGAAGATATTGTGCGATCTAGTGAAATTGAAGGGGAGTTTTTAAACCCCGATGAGGTAAGGTCATCGGTAGCAAAAAGGCTGGGTATGGAAATATTTGGATTGCCCGAAGCAAGCCGTGATGTGGAAGGAGTCGTTGAAATGATGCTTGATGCGACCCAAAAATTCATGAACCCATTAACTGAGGACAGGCTTTTTGGTTGGCATGCGGCTCTTTTTCCTTCAGGAAGAAGTGGGATGTATAAAATTACTGTTGGTAATTGGCGAACGGATGCACGTGGACCAATGCAAGTAGTATCTGGACCTATGGGTAAAGAAAAGGTACATTATACCGCGCCTGAGTCATCACGTTTAGCATTGGAAATGAGTCGATTTATTAATTGGTTTAATTCGGATGCTAGTATGGAACCGGTAATAAAATCGGGTATTTCTCATTTATGGTTTGTAAGTATCCACCCATTTGATGATGGAAATGGGAGGATTGCTAGAGCCATTGCTGACAGTCAGTTAGCCAGAGCGGATAGCACAAATCAACGGTTCTATAGCATGTCTGGTAAGATATTGCAATCTAAAAAGGGATATTACAATGTGTTAGAATCTACGCAAAAGGGCAGCATGGATGTAAGTCAATGGTTAGTTTGGTATTTTGAACGCCTAACCGAAGCCCTGGAAGCGACCAATGAAACGCTTTCCAAAATCTTGATTAAAGCAAAATTTTGGGAATTGCATAAAACCACTCAATTCAATGAGCGACAAGTGGAAATGATTAATAAGTTGCAAGGTGATTTTGTGGGAAAGCTTAATTCATCTAAATGGGCTAAAATGACAAGAGTACACAGGGATACTGCGCGAAGAGATATTCAAAACTTAATTGAAAAAGGCGTTTTATCCGATACTGGAGAAGGGGGTAGAAGTACCAATTACCTTTTGAATCTACCGGTAATGGATTAGTAAATGGAAATTTTTAGTGGTATTAGGGATAATAACCTAAGCAAGTAAAACAACAGAACCTTAGAAGGATTTGAATTTTACTTTACGTCTTTTCTCTACAATGTAAAAAGACATGTAAACACCATCTTGCGATGTTTTTAAGGTAAGTGGAATATTGTTTTTAGACAACTTGTAAGTTTCTCCTAAAATGGTCTCATCCATAGTTAAAGTATAATTTCCATTTGGTAAATAAAACTCAAAATGACCATCAATATCTGTAAGGGTATTGTAAACCTTACCACCGGTAGCAGTAATTTTTATACGAGACATGTCAAACACTTTATCTTTATCTGCTACAGCAATTTGTTGACGGTCTAGAATTACATCTCCATATACTTTTACCCCTCTTACAAAAGGAATGTTGATAGTCCCACTATTTAGAACGGTAATTGAATCACTAATATCAGCAAACCAACCTTCCATTTTGTCTAAAGCGATGATTGAAAATGGGTAACGACCCACAGGCATATTAGCCATTTCTGCTTCACCTTTTGCGTTAGTAATTACTTCGCTACCGTTGATACGTACAATAATGTTTTCCATTACTGGTTCGTCTTTTTCTTTCATGTGGTTACCATTCACATCATAAAATGCCACAATGGTATTAGAAGCATGTTGTTTTTTTGCAAAAGGAACTGGAATACCAAACTCTTTCTTCACGCTCACGCTTAAATTTACATTATGATTAGAAGTTGCTCCACGTGAACCGTTAATCGGTGCTCCAGGGTTATATGATTCATAAATTGAACCGTAGTTACTTGAAGCGTAATTATAATTCATTTGCACGCCATATCTCCATCCGGAGTTGGTGAAGTAATAAAACTTTGGATATAAACCAAGGTTGTGACCGTCAAAACGGTTGTTGAAATTGTAGGTAAGCGCATTTTCCAACAAGTAATGCGGGTTTTTAAACTGATGTTGGTTTTGAACCGATAATCTAAATGATTGGGGAGTAATTCCTTCACGTTGCATATTCACCAAAGCATTGGTTGAAAGGGCTCCATAGTTATATTTTACGCTAAAATCCCAAACTCGGTAACGAATTAAACCGCTCATTTCAAATGTGAAATAATCAGATTTGGCTGCAATATCCATAGGGTCGTTGTAGCCCGCTTTTACAAAAACAGAAGAAAGAATGTTTTTTTGAAAATCAAAGTTTGAAAAACGCATGGTAAGCCCACGAGAATGAACACGGTTAGCTAGGTAATCGGTAATGTTGTAAAAAATACCGGGTTGAAACGTTCCATATTTATTAGAGGTACTAAAAACAACATTGTTGTACATCAACTCTTGTTTAAACGCCACGTTGTTACCAGTGGTGTTAAAAGAAATCATTCGTTGGTAATTGTTGTCTATATAGATATTTAAATTTGGATTTACTTGAAACGAAGTTCTGTGATTTCCTGTTAAGCGTTCAAAAGTTCCGTAACTAAAGGTAGGGTTATTGTAACGTGCCGATAAGCTTGTTTTAATTTTTTTGTGGAAGTAATTGGTAGAAACATTCGCTCCAACTAAATATCCTTTTGTAGAAATAGGTCTAACAGCGCCTACCTTACGGTCGGAAACAGCTCCTGAGAAATTTAAAAATACTTTTTTACGGATGTTAAAAGAAGGATTTAAAGTAGCTACATCAATGGTAGTATTGGTGAAGTTGTTAATCCCTCTACCTGCTTTAGCAGTTATTTTAAAGTTTTCTGATAATTTAAACTCCTGACCGAACCCGAAAGATTCTGTTCTGGCTTCTTTAAAAATACTGGGATCACGTACATAAAATGCGGAAGTCTTGTGTTTTCCTAAATAAGAATGAGAAGCTTTAATTCCTTGTCCGTAGTTATATACCCCAATTAAGTTACCACTTACTTGACCCACTTCAACGGTAGTATTTTGATTGAAATAACCAATATACCAAGGTACAGATTTAAGAAGGTTGTCATTCCAATATGCTTGGCTGTAGTTTAATTGTGCGTTATAGGCAATGCTGGTGTTTTTATTGATTTGTTTAAACCCTCTTAAATCTAGTGACATGAAAGTAAAATCAGATAAAACGTTTTGTACGTTAGCTTCTATGGTTAATGGTAAGTTTGGATATCCGTAAGGAGAAACTTTAACCGCATTAGGAAGTTTCACGATATCTACTTTATTTCCTTTTTTATAAATGTCAGAACCTAATCCTTTTGGTTCAGATGAATTGATGAAAACCGTATGTTTCTTGAAATTTAAATCTGCGTTTGGGTTATGGTTCTGAATAGATATTTTTTTGAAATTACGTTTTTGATAGTCCTGTGTAGAAGCTCTATATGTAATAGTAGTATCATGCCCAGGCATTAAAGTAATGGTAGCTGCTCTATCCGATAATACTCTATCGTTGGTATCTTTTAAAATTACATCTCCACCATTGGTTTTATGACTCATTAATATGTCTTGGTCAAAATTACCGGTGTTCATGATGCTGTAGGTAAAGTCTTTTTCAGTTTCTCCATTTCTGAAGTATATGCGCGCACCTTCTTCAATAGTAGCTTCCCAAGAAATATGTTTTTTAGTGAACATAGTGAAGTAGGTAGCCGCTAATTGTTCATCTTGCTGGTTTACCAAAAAGGCATTGATTAAAATTTCCGTGTTACTATTCATCATTCGCTGTGGAATTAATAGCACAGGAATAAATATCTTTTCTTCTGGCTGTAAACGGTAAGCTTTATTGTCGCTTAAATTCATCCAGCCCGCAGGAAACAGGATGTTTACCATAAAAATTTGCTCTTCAGCAGTTTTATTTACTACTTGAAGAACGTTTGAAATGATTTCGCCTTTTTTTAGCTCCATCTTTTCATTATTAAAAAACACGTTAACTTGATTTGGGATAAGTTCTCTTTCTTTTTTAGCTACTTCATGAGCTGCTACAATTACTGAATCTACCTTGGTAGTTGGGGTGTCGCCATCTATAGCGGTAAGGGTATCACCGTTAATGCCTCTAGTGGCAATAAGTGAATCTTTGGCAGTTCCATAGGTTTGACCCAATGAAACTACGGTGCTTAAAACCAATATCATAAAGATGATTGATTTTAAAAATGGGGGACAATATGTGTGGTGGTGTGTGAACATTTTTTACAGATTCTCTTCTAATCTAAATTTAATGTTTAGCTGAAAAATTCCGGGGTTAAAGTCGAACCCTGGTCTAACACGAACGTCAATCGTAAAATTGAATTCGTCATAGTTTGTCATATAACTTCCTGGTCCGTTGGTGTTGACTGAACAACTACCTGCGGGTGTAACTGGAAGCATTGGTGCAATGATGTCAATCACATCCATGTTGTTGGTGAAGTTGATAAATAACCCATCGATAGGAGAGGTACTACAACTGTTTCTTACACGGATTTCCAAAGCATCAATGGTTGGATTTTGTCCTAAACCACTTCCGTATTGGTTTAACTCTTCCCACTCGTTGCCGGGTGTTCCGGCTGCGGGGTTGTTGTCGATAGTCATTATTAAATTCCATGAACATAATGGATCTATAACGGCTTTATCTTCTACACGTACTTTAATTCTGGCGACCCCGTTAATGATGTAACCACCATTATACTTAGTGAAATCGTCAAAGGTCATCATCGCATTAACCGAGCTGTTCGGTTCCATTTGTACTAGCCCACAGTGAACTTGCGCTTGAGCTACTACAAACATTAGCATTGTAACTGCTAAAGTGAATAATGATTTAACTTGGGGAGTGGTGTGCATCATTTAGTTTTTAGTAAAATAAGGAAGCGGCTTCTGAAGCCGCTTCCTAGAATATGGTGGAATTCTATTGATCTTCTAGTAATATGTACTGTACGTACATGGTGTAAACACCTGGCTCAGCATAAGCTCCAGCACCGTTTACAGTTACCAAATCTTCCATTGTTGCGCCATCAGCGTCAGCAGCCATTGGGAAAATTGCAGGTAAGCCTGGAAGAATTCTATAGTCAATTACATAGTAATAGTTAGAATTGATTCCGTTTTGATTCATATAAGAACCGCCTTCCATGAAATCTTGTCCTGCTGTTCCTGAAGTACCTGCGTGACCCGCAATATACTTGTCGTTTGTAGATGGAGCAGTGTTAGTACCACCGTTTACATACAAACTGTTTTGAGCAGAAGGTACAGAAGATGGAGAGAAAGCAGCTGAATAATCAGTAAATGCTCCAGCAGCAGCTCCGTCACCGTTGTTTGCTTGCGCTTGACGTAATTCTAATAAACTCAATGGTAAATTAGGTTGTGCATTCGGATTTGAATTTCCGTAATCTATTTGTTGATCCCAAAATTCAGGTCCGTTGGTTCCAGTTGATCTTCCAACTGCATATAAATCCCAAGAAACTGTTGAGCTAACTTTTAAAACTGTTGCACCATAGTGGGTAATTCCAGCATAGTACTCATCGATATCGTCAAATACGAATTCGATTTGGTCTGGTGTAGACATATCCAATTGTAATACTGGCTGTAAGTCCAATGTTACTGTTACATCTTTTTCATCAATTAACTGTGCGTTTACAGTTGTCATTCCTGCGATCATCATCGCTGCAGTAAGTAATCCTACTCTTTTCATAATAATTGGTATTTAGTTAGTAAAAATTTTTGTTCGTTTTATTTAATTGTAATCTGCATTTTAGCTGCTTGAATCTCTTCTGATCCCTCGTAGTCTAACACTCCGACAGCTGTGTAGTCGCCCGGTACTAATTCAGGGAGTTTAAAAACAAAGTCTCTGATAAGCCCTGGGACTATAGTAAATTTCTTAACTGTTAATCTTACTTGTGCTCCTGTTGCGTTATTGATTAAATCAATGTATGATGTACAGTATGCAATTCCGTTTCCTTTATTTTCTGCTTCTAGGTAAACCGTGTTAACATCGTCTTTGGTTTCCATTTTGAAGCCAATCATTTCAACGTTTTCCGTTTTTACTGTAGGAGGATTTTGGTAAACAAATACTCCGAAAGCGAAGGTGGGAACAACTCCAAGTGCCACAGTTCCAGACCCTTTTTGTGCAGGTTGTAACTGTTTTCTTGGTTCAGCTTGTTCAATCATTATGATTGACCATGCTGCTCTGTTTCCTGTTTCATCACTGGGTACAGATACGGTGAAAGAAATCTCTTTCTTTTCGCCTGGTTTTACTTCGAAAAATGTAGGAGAGACGTTCATCCATTGAGATAAGGAGTATTCGCCAGTTCCGGTAGGAAGAAAAGAACTTTTACCTTTTCCATTCATGTTAAAGTCATACATATTGACTTTAAACTCTTTTTTGGATTCGGTGTCGTTATTAATTTTAATCTTATACGTTTTTGTCTGACCCGGCTTTAAGTTTAAATGAAAGTGAGCTGGAGAAACTGAAATACCTTTTGTATCTATAGCATCATCTTCATTATTGGTATCTGCCGCGATTGTTTCAATCTTTAAATCGGTTATTTGGTAACCGGTAGCGAAAGAAACTGACATTAGCATTGCTGCTAGAATAGAGAGTGATAATTTTTTAATCATTTTGTTTTTAACTTTTATTAATACTTGAAGCTTGGGGATTGCTTCATATTTACATGGCAAATGTAGAGTAGAGAGTTAAGTTGATTGTTTCTGTAAAATTTTAATCTGTTTAAATATAGATTCACCAATAATTGTATGGTTATTACTGTTTATTAGACATTTAAGTTATAGTGATATGACTTGACGTTCTGGTTAAAAATAGAGTCGTATACCTTTATTATATATAGGGGGAATTACCTTTCTTGGAGAAATTTGAAAAGAAAAAAACTAGCGTATGGAAGGTTGAAAATGGCCGAAAACGTGATTTTACCTTGGAATTACGAAAGTGAGAGGCATAGAATAAAAGAAATTTATGGGATTATATCAAAAGGATGTGCCCATTTTGAATTTACTAAACACGTAATTCACTTAACAACCTTAATTTTGCATCCCATGAAATTATCACAATTACCACCTGGAAGCCTTCATTTTCGGTTTGCTTTCGTTTGTTTTATACTCTTTACTTTTGGATGGGTAGGAATATCCATGGGCCAGATGCAGTATCGCGGATTAAAATACGCGGATGATGTAATTGAATTGAACAATCTTTTTATAGACTCCCTGTCCATACAAGATACTGGTAAGGTAGATTCTATTGCTGAGGTTGCTATACAGCGATTTAAAGATGTATCCGATAAATTATTATTAACCACCGGGGTGCTTTTAAAATCACATAGCCTAACGGTAGAGAATGTACGCACAGGAAAGAAGTTGTATTTATCTCCAACGGGTTCCACTAATATAGGTTTTGGCGTAAATTATCAATGGTTCGGTATCGCTTTTTCATTCGGCCTACCAGCTTCATCTTCAGATAAAGCGAAATATGGAGAAACTACCAAACATGACTTCAGATTAAACCTATATACCGATGCGATTGTTTTTCAAGGTCATTTACAACGTTATCGTGGGTTTCACGTAAATTCGGTAGAACAAGGAGGTAAAAAAATAAAAGGAGCAGTCCAAACACCCATAGTAACCTCTTTGGAAACCTATTCCTTGGGATTTTCTAGTTGGTATTTCTTCAACAATAAAAAGTTCTCCTACAAAGCGGCCTATTTGCGAAACGCGGTACAGCTTAAAAGTGCGGGGAGTTTAGTTGCTGGTTTATTTTATAGCCTCGATTTAGCGAATGCAGAGACTCCCTTTGCCCAAGATTTACCGGATTCTATTAATGTAGATTTTGATGTAATAGGGTATCGCTCTCGTTCGGTTGGTATTTCTGTGGGGTATACCTACACCTTAGTAATAAAGGAGAAGTTTTTTGTGAATGCGACCATGGTTCCCGGTATTGGATTGAAAAACGTGAATTTATATACCGAAATTAATGAGGTGAAACTCAATGATGGATTTATAGGACGGTTAGCCTTTAATTTCTCTATGGGTTATGAAGCGAAGCATTTTCTGATGGGATTACGCACCTTTAATTCAAATCGATTTGTAGAAGCCAACGGTTACAGAATTACTCCGACCACCAATTCTGTATTATTATACGTAGGAAAACGGTTTAATATTAAAAAGAGGAAGTAGGGGTCTATAAGTCAAATAAATTGCGGTCTATTGGTTTTAAACTACTATTAAACTTTTTAATAGGTCGAGTTATTTTTCTTAGCGCATACTTTCCAGATGCATACGAACCGATGCCGGTGAATAAAAGGATTAAGGTTGTTTTGAGATAATTTATCGCTAAATGTTGAGTGAGTTGTAATACAAGTAAGATTAATCCAATTACAAAAACAAGAATGCCCAAAACTATTCGACCTTGGGCGTGGTATTTTTTGAATAAGTGACCAAGCGAATTATTCTTCGGTTGAATAACTAGTTCATTGATTGCTGTAATCATTTGAGATACTTCCGCCTTTGGAATACCCCCCGCTAGCAATGTTTTTCTTATTTGAGAACTGTCCATTCCGCTTCTTCTTTTTCCTAGAAATTCAGAAATAAGGCGATCTCTTTCAGTAATGGATAGGTTACTCACAATGCTCTGATTCTTGCTTTTTGCCAGTAGGCCAGATAAATGCGGAGGTTTGTTTTTTCCAGCCCATTTTATCATAAAAAGGTGCTTTGCCGGGTGCTGCGGTAAGCGTTACAAAAAAATAATCTTTCATGCGGTCCTTCAAATTATTTAAAATCATTTTACCATAGCCGTTTCCTTGAAAATCAGGGTGAATTACTAAATCGCAAATAGTGCCGTAATACTGCCCATCATCAAACGTTCTACCAAAACCTACGATCTCTGCTCCTATATAAACAAAGCAAGTAAATGTACTTTTTTGAAAAGCACGTTTAACTTCTTTTTCCAATCGGTTTTCCCAATTTACGCTGTTGTATAGGGCTACAACGCGTGTCCAATCAATGGTTTCTGGATCTGGATTTTCAATTAAATTCATATTTTATTTTTTAGCTGCTGCTTAACGTCTTTTTGCCATTCAGATTGTAAAATGCTTAGTATAATAGAATCTCTTCTTCCATCGGGGCTATTGCAATTGCTTCGTAAAATTCCTTCTTCCACACAACCCAGGCTTTTCATGGCGGCAATGCTACGCGCATTATTTGCATCGGCTCTAAATTCTACTCTTTTAACCTTCATTACATCAAAGGCAAATTGAAGCAATAAATACTTGCAGTTTTTATTTAATCCCGTTCCTTGAAAATCTTTGCCATACCAAGTATATCCCAATTGCGTGGTTTCATGGTTTTCTTGAATGTCGTAAAAACGGGTGCTTCCCGCATATTTCTGTGTGCGCTTGTCCCAAACTATAAATGGTAGGCTCGTTCCTAGTTCTCGCTCACCTAAAGCTTTGTTGAGGTAGTTTCTCATGTTATCTTCTCCACTGGCCGAAAGCAAAGAATACTTCCACAATTCGGGTTCGCGCATTGCAAATGGTAGTAAATGTGCTAAGTCGTTAGCAGTTAACGGCCGCAAGAGTACGACTTTGTTTTCTAGAATATATGGGTGGGAAGGATGGAATGAATTCAAAGAATGATTTTAAATAGTTTGATTAATAATATCATCGACTCATTTTTTCAAATACCCAAGCCGGACCGATAAGTAAAAATTGGATATCCTTTAAAAAGGAAGGTTTCTTACCTTCAATTTTATGACCGTAAAACTGACCTATCCAAGCCAATACAAATAAAACAAGTGATGCTATAAATAAAGGAAAGGTTTGCGATAAGAAATAATTGCCATACAATGAAATGAGCGAAAATACCGCCATGAGCACAAAAGTTTTAACCGACAACCGAATGTAAAAGAAGAGTAAAAACAACATGAGTAATGCAGCCCAATTAGCAAATACGGGGTTTGAAAAACCCAAATTGGCCGAAATCATTTCTGAGGGAATACTCATGAGCATACCCACAATGCTAAAATAAATAACGGGCACACACACGTAATGAATTTTCTGATTGGTTGCATTTAAGTGGCTTTCGGCATACTCACTAAACCATTGTTCTTGACTTTTCATGCCGACTAAATTAGATAAAATCACATTAATTTCCATAGGTCATTGATTTCTTCTAGAATAAAAGATCGCCAAATGGCTAAAATGGGTGATAAAGTGAATTACCGCTTATCCTAAGGCATTAGTTAATCCGAAGCTATTCGCTACTTTTGTAATCACAAATTTTATTATGAGCACAGCTGAAAATTTTTTAACCAAAGAAGAGCAAGCGCAGGTGGTGAAAGCTATTGGCCAAGCCGAAATGAATAGTTCTGGAGAAATTCGTTTGCATATAGAAAACAAGTGTAAGGAGGATCTAATGGATCATGCCGCTTTTATTTTCGAGAAATTGGAAATGCACCAAACTGAGTTGAGAAATGGAGTTTTGTTTTATGTATCTTTAAATCCTAAGGGCTTTGCTATTTTGGGAGATGTAGGTATTAATCAAAAGGTGGATGAACATTTTTGGGATACCACCAAAGATTTAGTACTCGAAAATTTCAAAAACGGTAATTATGCCAAAGGTTTATCTGAAGGTATTATTAAAGCTGGCCAACAATTAAAAACGTATTTCCCATATCAAACCGATGATGTGAATGAACTTTCTGATGAAATTTCTTTTGGTGATAAAAAATAGAAAAATGAAAACTTTACAGACATATATAAGAGCCTTGCTCGTAATTGGTTTATTTCTTACCGTTTCTTTCCATTCGGCAATGGCGCAACCGGTACCCGAAAATGCCGCGCAAAAAATGGTGGTGGACAATGCAGGTGTGTTTTCTGCCCAAGAAATTCAATATTTAGAACAAGAGTTAGAGGCATTTAGTGATTCTACTAGTAATCAAATTGTGGTGGTTACCATGAATGATTTTGAAGGATACGATAAATGGGAAGTGGCCCAAAATATTGGTAAAACATGGGGCGTAGGACATAAGGAAGACAACGGAGTGGTTGTATTAATTAAACCTAAAGTAGGTAATGCCAAAGGTCAAATAGCTATTCAAGTTGGTTATGGTTTAGAAGGCGCTATACCAGATGCTACCGCTAAAATGATTGTAGACAATGAGGTGATTCCTTATTTTAAGCAAGGCAGAATGTTTGATGGAGTAGAAAACGGGGTGATGATTTTGAAATCACTTTCTGTGGGTGAATATAATTCGGACCAGTATGCTTCCAATTCTGGAGGGGGTAGCGAATCCATAATTCCATTCTTATTTATGTTAATGGTGGTGGTATTTATTTTTGCTGGGCGCGCTCGTTCAGCAAGAACCTACGGACGAAGAAATAATCTTCCATTTTGGACCGCCATGATGTTGATGAGTAATACCGGGCGACATGGTGGCTCGTACAATAACTTCACCTCAGGAGGTGGTGGTTTTGGCGGAGGCGGTTTTGGTGGCTTTGGTGGAGGAGGCTTTGGAGGCGGAGGCGCTGGAGGAAGTTGGTAAAACGAAGAAGACAACAATTGGATGATTGTAAATAGATTTAGAAATTTTTTGAGAAGGTTTGATTACCTCCTCTTATTATTGAGTTTACTATTATTAGTAGGTTCTCCTATTTGGGAAAAGATATTTAACGGTGGCCGGATTTTAGCTGATTTAATGACCATTATTATTTTGATTAGTGGACTCAGTGTGACTTTTTCGCATAAAACCAATAAAATGGATTTCAAACTCCTTTTTGGGTTGGTGACCATTATTTTATCGGCCATTTTATTAATCATTGATTTTGGGGATTTGTTTTCGCAAATTGTGCAATACCTCCAAGTTTTTTACTTTTTAGTGCTAACCGTTATTTTGATTAAATACATCGCAAAATCAAAAATTGTAGCAATTGACGTGGTCATAAATTCTATTTCTGGGTATCTACTTTTAGGATTGAGTTGGGCAATACTCATTAATATGTGGACTAACAATTATTCGGGGTCTTTTAATTTTAATGAAGAACAGACTAATCAGTTTTTTAATTCTATTTATTACGCCTTTGTAACCTTGACCACTTTAGGATATGGAGATATGCTCCCATTAACGTCAGCGGCCAAAGCCTTTAGTGTGTTAATTGCCATAACCGGGGCTTTTTATTCAACGATAATTTTAGGAATGATTGTGGGGAAATTTATTTCTCAGGAATCATTCAAACATATAGATAAGAATTAGAAATGGGATTTTTAAAATGGGTAGGAGGTAGCCTAGGCTGGTCATTGGGTGGACCAATAGGTGCCGTTGCCGGTTTTGCACTAGGTGCATTATTTGATAATGGTTTGGGTAATCAACAGGAAAACCAACAAACCTTTACCAATTCGAAGGCGAACGCACAAGCAGGCGATTTTGGTATGAGTATGGTGATTTTATCGGCTGCAGTAATGAAAGCTGATAATCGGATTATGAAATCTGAATTGGACTTTGTCAAAAATTATTTGGTACAGCAATTTGGAGTACCCCAAGCAAAAGAGTTGACCGCAGCCTTAAAAGAGGTGCTGAAAACGGAAGTACCCGTGCGGCAAGTTTGTTTACAAATACGAGCCAATATGAGCCATCCCATGCGTTTACAATTAATGCACTATTTGTTTGGGATTGGCTATTCCGATGGTAAAGTAGAAACGATTGAATTACAAACCCTCAATACGATTGCGAGGTATCTCGGAATTTCTCAAAAAGACTTTTTTTCTATCAATGCGATGTTTGGTGGGCAAGGTTCACAAAGTGGGGCGAGACCGGGGTCATCAACTCTGGGCGTTTCGGCATCATATAAGATTTTAGAAATTGATTCATCCGTTACAGATGAAGAAGTAAAAAAGGCTTATCGAAAAATGGCAAAAAAATACCATCCAGATAAGGTGACTGCTTTAGGTCCTGAATTTCAAAATGCCGCAAAAGAGAAGTTTCAAAAGGTGCAGCAAGCCTACGAAGAAGTGAAAAAAAGACGTGGAATGCATTAATTAGGCATTTATGATGGCGAATGATGTTAAATAATGAAAAACAACGTTAAACTATTGCGTTAAAAAAGTTAAATTCGCGCCACTTTAAAAACAATAAAATTAAACAATCAAAAGATGAATTTAAAAGGATTAGTATTGACCTTGGCCGTTGGCACATTGGTTCTTACAGGATGTGAAAACGCTGGTAATACCACTAAAGAAGTAGTATTAAACACAAAACAAGATACCGTTGCTTATTTTATGGGCATGATGACTGGTAGTCAACTAAAAGAAGCTTTCAATATGGAATCTTTTGATGCAGCTATTGTTGCTGCTGGAGTTCAAGGTGGATTTGACGGTGATTCAGCATCATTAATTACCAAAGATGAAGGTGGACAAATTGCACAGGCTTATTTTCAAGAATTACAAGCAGCAAAAAACGCTGAGAAATTTGGTTCAAACAAAGAAGATGGCGAAAAATTCTTAACCGAAATGGAAGCTAAAGAAGGTGTAATTGCAACTGGAACAGGTTTATTATATGAAGTAGTAGAAGAAGGTGCTGGCGATCGTCCAGGTCCAACTGATCAAGTTACTGTACATTATACAGGTAAATTAATGGACGGAACTGTATTTGATAGTTCAGTACAAAGAGGTGAGCCAGCTACATTTGGTTTAAATCAAGTTATTCCAGGATGGACAGAAGGATTACAATTAATGACTCCGGGTTCAAAATACGTTTTTTACATTCCTCAATATTTAGGTTATGGTGAAAATGGCGCTGGAGAAAGTATTCCTCCTTACTCTTCATTAATTTTTGAAGTAGAGTTGATTTCTGTAGCTAACTAAACCTATTCGGGTTTATTAAATTAAATACAATGAAATTATTTTTAAAATCGGGTTTACTGATTCTTGGTCTTTTTGTGGTAGGCACCGCCAACGCACAGAAATGTAAAAAGAAATGCAAGAAAAAGAAAACCGAAGAAGTACAAAAAATGGAATTAAACATGAACGATGAAATGACTAAAGTAAGTTATGCTTTAGGAATGAACATTATAGCCAATTTAAAACAACAAGGTTTAGACACACTTGATGAAGCTGCATTTGCAGAAGGTATTAAAGTTGCCTTAGCAGGTGATTCTACATTAATAACCGATGCAGAAGCAAACCAAACGTTGCAAGCTTATTTTGGTAAATTACAAGAAGAAAAATCAAAAATGGCATCAAAAGAAGGAGACGCATTTTTAGCAGCTAACGCTAAAAAAGAAGGTGTTACCGTAACCGCTAGCGGATTACAATACGAAGTAATAACACCAGCCGAAGGAGCAAAACCTTTAGCAACTGATCAAGTAACTGTACATTATACTGGAACCACTATTGATGGAAAAGTATTTGACAGTTCAGTACAAAGAGGTCAACCGGCTACATTTGGTTTAAACCAAGTAATAGCAGGTTGGACAGAAGGTGTACAATTAATGAGTGTTGGAGCAAAATACCGTTTCTTCATTCCTTACAACCTTGCTTATGGCGAGAAAGGTGCTGGTGCGGATATTCCTCCATATGCAGCATTAATTTTTGAAGTTGAGTTGATTAAAATTAACTAATCAATTATTAAAATATCTAAAAGTCTCTTCCTAGGAAGAGGCTTTTTTTTGCCCAAAATTTTCGTGTAACCCGTGGTTCTTTTTTTTCTAAATGCACCTTAATTCCTTAATGTTTCAAAAGAGATTACTCAAATCAAAAGCACCCAACCCCAGCGGATAATTTTTTCTTAATGAACCTTAACTTCTTAATGTTTCAAAGAGATTATTCAAAGCAAAAGCACCCCACCCC